>NZ_JABUXU010000002.1 GCF_014897675.1 Advenella sp. FME57
CAAGAAAATGCTGATGCTCACGCTGCTATTGATGGGCGGGGCCACAGTCGCGATCGGCTTTATTCCGACCTATGCCCAGATCGGTATCTGGGCGCCGATTCTATTGCTGTTCTTTCGCATCGTGCAGGGCATCGGCCTGGGTGGAGAATGGGGTGGGGCGGTATTGATGACTTATGAATCCGCGCCGCAAGCGCGACGCGGATTTTTCAGCAGCATTCCCCAAACTGGCATGTCGCTGGGGCTGGTGCTGGCCTCTGGTGTGGTGGGATTGTTGTCATGGCAACTGAGCAACGAGGCTTTTCTTTCCTGGGGCTGGCGCGTCGCTTTTCTGTTAAGCGGCCTGATGGCGCTGGTGGGCGGTTATATCCGCAATCATGTGTCCGAGACGCCTGAGTTTGAAGCGATGAAACAAAAGGCGACCACAGAAAAAAGCACTGAAAAGCCCGTGCTGCCACTGGTTGATACTTTGCGCCGATACCCTCGCATGATAATGGCATGCATGGGCGCGCGCATGATCGACGGTGTATTTTTTAATGTGTTTGGTGTCTATTCACTTAATTATCTGACTCGTGAATTGGATTTGCCACGTACGCATGCACTACTGGGCGTGATGATGAGCGCGGCATTGATGACCTGCTTTATCCCGTTCTGGGGCGCGGTTGCTGATCGCGTCGGCAAGGCCCGCGTATACGGGCTGGGCGCACTGTTTGCATCGCTGTCGGCGTTTCCTGCGTTCTATGTGATGCAGACATTCTCTGACAATATCTATCTGGTCTGGCTTGCCATTATTATTCCGTTTGGCATATTCCATGCTGCGGTGTTTGGCACCATGTCGTCATTTTTCTCATCATGCTTTGATGCGAAGGTGCGCTATACCGCGATTTCATTTGTGTATCAACTGGCCGGAGTTGTGGCTGGTGGTCTCACGCCCATTGTTGCTACCGTGCTGACCGATATCAATGGCGGCGATCCATGGTTATTGTGCCTGTATGTACTGGCAGCCGGTCTGCTTAGTGTCGCATGCACCCGGTGGATTGCCCGGCATGTGCCGGATCAGGTCACATACGCACGCAGGGAACCGGCAGGCGCCGCGCAAACTTCAATATCTTGATTCGGTACCAGATCCGGCAGGCGCCGGATCTGCACACAAGGAGTTTTATCAAATGAAAGCACTGGTTTACACCGCACCCAATGAAATGGCGCTACAAGAGCGACCCCTGCCCGAATTACATGCAGGGGAAGTGGTGCTGCGTATTGAAGCTGCAGGCATTTGCGGATCTGATATGCATGCCTACCATGGTCATGATCCCCGACGCAAGCCTGGACTTATTCTGGGGCATGAGCTGGCTGCCACCGTGGCAGAAAGCGCAACGGACGCAATCAAAGTTGGTCAGAAGGTGACGGTCAACCCGCTGATAACCTGCGGGGTTTGCCAATATTGCCTGCAGGGCAGAGATAATTTATGCAGCAATCGCGGCATGGTGGGAATGTCGCGCGCCGGTGCGTTTGCGCAATTTATGTCCGTGCCTGCCAAATCGGTAGTTCCCATTCCGGCCGATATGACATCCGTGGTGGCGGCCTTGACGGAGCCGGCCGCCACGGTGTTGCATGCACTGAATCTGGCAATGGAGAAAATGCATCGACCGTTGCCCGAGGGGCGGGTGCTGGTGATCGGAGGCGGGGCAATTGGACTGCTGACGGCAATTTTGCTGCGCGCATACGGCTGCAAACAGGTGGACCTGGCAGAAACCAATGCATTGCGACGGGCATCGGCCGAACAACATGCCGGATGCGTCGCCATCGACCCAATAGCGACTACGCCCGAGCAGGATTACTACGATCTGGTTGTGGATGCGGTTGGGGCAAAACCCACACGCAATACTGCGCTAAGCAGTGTGCGACCAGGCGGCACGATATTGCATATCGGATTGCAGGACTGGAGCAGCGAAATTGATATGCGCAAGCTGACCCTTGCAGAAATCACCTTGCTGGGAACCTATACCTATACCATGGCTGACATGTATGCCACCGTCAATGCTTTGCACAATGGAACCTTTGGGGATCTTTCCTGGGTAGAGACGCGTTCCCTTGATGAGGGGGTGACCGCATTTACCGAGCTGGATCGGGGGAACATCGCTTCGGGCAAAGTGGTATTGCTGCCGCATTGATCAACCAGGCGATTCTGCTAGTGGTGCGTGATGCCCCTTGCGGCCGTTGCGCAACGTACCCGAAATAACGCCGGCAATCTGCAGCACGAAGCACCAGGGATGCGGATTGACGTTGTGCTCAGTGCCTGGGCGGCGATTGCGGCTTTGAAATGCGCAGCACGCTGCATTGGACAGGTGTCACTGCGAGCCCAATTCATCGGGATGATTGCGTCTAGAACTCCATCTCTGCCGAGAGCAGAACGGTGCGCGGCGCTGCTGCAGTGGCCACGGTGAGGCGTGAGCTGCTCGATAGCCAATACTTCTTGTTAAGTACGTTTTCCACGCTGGCACGCAATGTGAGCGGGCGGCCCTGGAATGTCGTGCGATAACGTGCACTCAGGTCATAGCGTGTCCACGATGGCAGGGTGAGCGTATTTTCAGCGTTGTAGGGTGTTGCTGCGGTATGAATGGCGCGTGCGCCCACGCTCAAGCCGGGTACCCAGGGCAAGTCCCAATCGGCTGCCAGGTTGAACGTGCGCTTTGGCACACCATTGGCCTGGTTGCCTTGATTGACGCCGCCTGCGGTGCGACGCAGTTTGGCATTATAAAAAGTGGCACTGGCCATAACGCGCAGACCATCGGTCACTTCACCGACAGCAGATAATTCCACACCGCGATTACGCTGCTCGCCATCGTAACTGTAGATATTGGTGTCCGGGTCGGTAATCGCGTTTGGACGATCTACCTGGAAAACCGAGACCGTGGTCATGACGCGACCCCAGTCGACTTTGACACCGGCTTCGTACTGCTTGGACTTATATGGCGCAAACACCTCGCCGGCATTGGCTGCATCGACGGGGGCCGTGCTACCCGTGCTCAGGCCTGATGTAAAGTTACCGTATATCGACACATTGTCCAACGGGCGTACGACAATACCGAAAAGCGGCGAGACTGCGCTTTCGTTATAGGAGGACGTGACGGCGCCAGTGGGATTGAAGTTTTCAGACTTCACTTGTTGTCTGCGCAGGCCCCCGGTAATCAGGATGCGGTCGTCGGCAAACGACAACGTGTCAGTCAGGGAAATGCTGGAGAGCTCGGTTTCAGACGTCTTGATTGGTGACTGGCGATCGCCGGTCATGGGGACTAGCTGCACCGGATCGTAGATATTGGAGTCGATCTTTTGACTCAATGGCGCCGACAGGTAGAAGCTTCCCGCTTCTGATTTCAGAATGGAGCCGGACAGGGTGACCAGGTGGCTTACACCAAAGGTATTGAATTTCGCACGCGCGCCGATTTCAGCCGTCTTGCTGCGCGAGTAGGCGTCGTACCATGAATTGATGACCCGCAAGTTTCCCAACTCGTCGACGGCGTCAGTCGTACGCGCAGAAGGAAAATCCTGCTCGCTGGCGCCGTAGTGGTAGCCTACCGCGGCATATACCATTAGCCGGTCGGAGATATCGTATTCCAATCGCGAGGTGATGGTCGAGTCGCGAATCGTCAGATCGGCGCCTGAATAGATGGCGCGGTGACCGGAAGGGGCTGCGGGAATGTTTGCAATATCAGGATGGAACCCGGTCTGGGCACGGAAGTTGTCAACGTTCTCACGTTGCGCGTAGGTGTCCAGGGACCAACGCAGTTTCTCCGAGCGGTAGTCCAGCGACAGGGCGCCAAGGGCAAGTTTCTGGCGACCTTCGTCCAGGCTTGTTTGGCCATTGCGGTATACGCCGTTAAAGCGAATACCCCATTGCTTGTCATCTCCGAAGCGGCGTCCCATATCCAGGTGTGCGCCCAGGATTGATTTGCTTTCGTACGTTGTCGTGACGCGGGTCAACGGTTCATCGTCGGCACGCTTGGTAACGATATTAATGTTTCCGCCTATGCTGCCGGCAGGGCTGATGCCGTACATCAGCGTACCCGGCCCCTTGAGCACTTCAACCCGTTCCATCATGGCCGTCGGCATGCGGTTGGAAGAGGCCAGGCCATATAGCCCGTTCAAGCCGACATCGCCGCTGTCGACTTTGAAGCCGCGGATCTGGAAGTCTTCGCTGAAACTGCCGGTGGACGTCATCACCCGAACAGAGGCTTCGTTGACTACCACGTCTGCCAGCGTACGGGCCTGCTGGTCATTCAGAAATTGTGATGTGTAATTGGTGGTGCTAAAAGGCGTATCCATGACATCTGAAGAGCCCAGCACGCCCAGACCGCCGCCGCGCGCGACCTGGCCGCCGGCGTAGGCAGAGGGAAGCGCATCCTCGGCGCCGCTTGCCATGATAGGGGCCAACTGCAGCACGCTGCTCTGAGCGTAAGCGGCCAGTGGCAATCCCATAACAGAAATACTAAGCGTATTGAGCACAAGCCGGTTCATGAGCGAGGCCGAAACCGGCGATGTTGTTTCGGCGCAGGGAACGAGCCTCGCAGGCAGAGTGGTTCTCATGAACTGACCTTCAATCAATTTGGAAAGGGCAAATTATATAACAATAATGATAATGATTATCAGTAATTCTATTGTTTTTATTGTCTGCGCATATGTGAAGGTGGATGTCGGCGGACGTCATCCGCCCTTTAAGCCTGGGCTGCTCAACATTGGAGTGCTGTCAGCGTGGTTGCCGGTGAAGTTGGTATTGCTATGTGCCCTGATTATTGCGGGCAGCAGGGTACGAACGGGCACGACTCGCACCGGGTGTTGAACGATGAGATAATGGCCTTTTTCAAGGTAAATAGTGATGACTGATCAAGCTGTTCTGAAAGTGGTGCTGCATGCGCCAACCGCAGATGCGCTGCAGCGTGCCCGCAGCAATGCCGGCAATTTGCTGCGCGAGCAGCCGGACGCACACGTTAAAATTGTGCTCAATGCCCAGGCGGTTATTGCTGCCCTGGATGAGCCGCAGGAGCAGCTTGATGCCATTACCTGGTTATGTCCCAACACCCTGAACCGCGCAGCTCGCCAGAACAGAGCGCCGCTGCAGGTGCTCCCGCATGGTGCTATTGCTGAGCTTGCCCGGCTGCAGCAGGATGGATGGGTGTACATCCGGGCGTAAACGGGGCCGCATAATTAATTTTGAGACACCTACACCGTAAAGTGCTGCCTATAAGGCCAGCTTGTGCTGGCCACTTTGCCAGGCATGTGCATACGCCAATCACTTATGCGGCTTTGATGCTAAGTCTGTCATACAGTGCGGCGTAGACCGCCACAATAATGAAGCACACTAAAGGCAGGCCGTAGGATAGCGCGGTATGATGGCCATCAGCAATTTTGCCCATAAAATAAGGCATTACAGCGCCACCCACGATGGCCATAATCATAAACGAGCTGCCAATTTTTGTTTTGGATCCAAGATTTTTTACGCCCATGGCGAAAATAGTGGGAAACATGATGGACATGAAAAAGAAAATGCCGATGGAAGCGATGCTGGCCACACCAGGAAGGCCGGTCATGACAACGCCGCAAAGCGCTATATTAATAACCCCGTAGATAGCCAACAGGCGAGAAGCCGGAATGCGTGTCATGATACCGGTACTGATAAAGCGGCCGATCATAAATGCCAGCAAGCCTATCGAGAGCAGATATGAGGCGTCTTTGGCTTCAAATCCATTCCAAGTCTCCAGGGTGAGATTAATAAAGAATGCGCCTACTCCCACCTGAGCAGCAACATAAAAGAATTGAGTAATCACACCGCCGATAAACTCCCGGTGTGAGGTAAGTGAGCGCTGGTTGGCCGATGCGTTTTTTTCGTCGAGCGCGCTTTCTGCCTCGCGCAGATCAGGCAGTTTGGTGCGAGCAAACAGAATGATCAACAATAAGACAACAACGGCAATGGCGACATACGTGATAGTAACTGCGCCGTTCTGGGCTGCTGGCTGTTCGGCAGACGTGCCTTCGAAGAAAAACAGACCGCCAATGAGCGGACCGCAGAACTGGCCAAAACCGTTGAAGGACTGGGATAGATTGAGCCGCGTTTCCGCTGTTTCCGGTGCTCCCAGTGCTGATGAGTAGGGATTGGCTGCCGTTTCCAAAAATCCCAGGCCGCAAGCCAGTACAAACAATGCGAACAGGAAAAAGGGAAAAGTCATGGCATTGGATGCTGGCACAAATAGCAATGCGCCAATCGCGTAGAGTGAGAGACCGGTAATGATGCCGGCCTTATATCCTTTTTTTGATATAAACATCCCGGCGGGCAACGCGATGACGAAATAGGCGCCAAAGTATGCGGCCTGCAGCAGCCCGGATTGTGCCTTGGAAATATGCAAAGCATCCTGGAAGTGTTTGTTGAGCACATCCAGTAGTCCATAGGATAGCCCCCACATAAAGAAAAGTGTAGTAACCAAAATGAATCCGGTGCGGTAGCGAGGATCGGTGATGGCGTGTTTCATTGATATCTCCGTTGTTGATCTTGATTTTTTTGTTGGTATGGTTTGAATGACTATTTCATATGTAATGTTTCGACCTGACTTATTGCATTTTCAGGTCAAATATTTTTTCCATAGCTACCCATTTTTCGCCTGCAGGCGTCCACGGCGTTGGTATTTGAAACTGCCACATCAGGGTTTCCCATTCCTTTACTCTGGGCTCGGTCGCTGCGATAGCGGCCGCGTGCTGAGGACTGTATGTGTCGTCAACTTCCATGACCATGAACAGGCGGGTGCCGATGTGCCAGATCTGCATATCAACGATACCGCAAGCGTAAATATTGGCTTGAACTTCAGGCCAGATATTTCTGTGGTGTGCTATATAAGTTTGAATTTTTTCCGGATCGTCTACCAGATCCAGAGCCAGGCAATATCGCTGATGAGTCATGTATTACCTCCGCATCAGGCAATGGCACGATCAAGGTGGGTATAGCCGCCGTCCACGAATAGGCATTCGCCTGTGGTATGCGATGACCGGTCCGACAGCAGGAAGACCACGGTGTTGGCGATCTCGCGTGGTGTGGTCATGCGCTTTTCCAGTGGAATGCGGGCTGTGATTGCTGCCAGCTTTTCCTGCGGGTTATCAAAACCGCCGATCCACGATTCGTATAGTGGCGTCATTACCTCGGCAGGGATCACGGCATTGACCCGGATTTTATCGTTCAGCAGCACCACAGCCCATTCGCGAGTCAGCGCAAGTCGTCCACCGTTGGCAGCGCAATAGCCGCTGGTTTGCCCTTGACCGGTGATGGCAGTCTTGGAGCCGATATTGACGATGCTGCCTTGACTGTTTTTCAGATAGGGCAGGGCATGGTGAACGACTGTAAAGTAGTGCACCAGATTCTTTTCCAGCGACTGACGGAACGCATCTACGCTTGCTGTGAGCGCAATATTATCGTTGATGCCGGCGTTGTTGACCACACCGTCGATACGACCATATTGCGCTGCCGTCGCGTTGATCGCGGCTTGACACGCGGCCTCATCCATCAGATCCAGTTGTTGGAAGGCATATCCTGACGCCGACTCAGCCAGTTTTTCCTGCAGCGACTGTGGCAAGGGCGAGCGCGCGAAGATGACGGGAATGGCGCCTTCCTCTGCCAGCGTCAGGCTGATGGCTTCGCCAATGCCCGATCCACCCCCAGTTACGATAATGACTTTGTTTTTCAAATTCAAATCCATTTGTCTCTCTCATCCTTCAATTACAGTTGGTATGTTTTTACAGGGGTGCCCAGTTGTACCTGGTTGGTATCTGCTGCCGGGAGATGGCTTGTGTTTTCTTTCCAGTAGTCCAGCAGGGTGTCGTATGAATGGGTCGCAGACGATACGGGCCAATCGGAGCCCCACAATAGGCGCTCCGGACCGAATAGCGTCCAGACACTGTCGATATAAGGCTGCAGATTGGCGGCAGTGGCGTGTGCTCCTGCTTCTGTAACCAGGCCCGATATTTTTACTACGACATGAGGCAAAGTGGCGAGCTTACGCATATGCAGGTGCCACCATTCAAATGCTGATTGGCACGCAAACTCTGGCTTGCACAGATGATCAATGACAAGCCAGTGTTTGTCGTGGCGCATGCAGAAATTGACTACGGCGGGCAGATCGGCCTGGCGAGCAAGTACTTCATAAACGTAATTGTGATGCTGCATCGATCGGACGCCGTGTTGCAGGCCGGAGTGTTCACGCAGATACTCTGAGGGCTTGGGCTCATCCTGAATCAGGTGGCGAAAGCCTTTAACCAAGGCATGATTGGCAGCCGATTCCAGTTGCGGCTCAATGCTGGCATCAAAATCAAACCAGCCTATGACACCTTTGATTATGGGAAAGTCCTGTGCCAGTTGCAGCAGAAAATGATTTTCGCTAAGCGTGGGCCTGGCCTGCACCGCAATGAGACCTGAGATGCGTTCAGCGGTGAGCGCGGCTATATCGCACGGAAGGCGGTTTTGTTTCAGCGATACCTGATGGTCACCAATCCAGGAGAACTCATCACGGTTGTAATTCCAGAAGTGAACATGCGTATCAATCATAAAACTGTCCCCTTAAGTATTTTTCGATTCGCACAGATCAGGTTTGAAAAGATATTGGCGCCGAGATTCTGGTTTCATCTCGATACTGAAGCCGGGGGCAGTGGGTGGCATATATGCCGCATTACGGATCACGCAGGGATGCTCAAAGTGCTCATGCAGATGATCCACGTATTCGGTGACGCGCCCTTCGCGTGTCCCGGAAAAGCACAGATAGTCAATCATGGATAAATGCTGTACGTATTCGCACAACCCGACGCCACCGGCGTGCGGGCATACTGCAAGCTTGAACTTCGCGGCCAGCAGCAGTACGGCGAGCACTTCATTGACTCCACCCATGCGGCATGCGTCAATCTGCACTATGTCAATCGCTTGGCGGCTCATAAACTGTTTGAACATAATCCGGTTCTGACACATTTCGCCTGTGGCTACCTGTATTGGGGCAATGGCTTGCCGGATTTGACGGTGCGCTTCGATATCGTCGGGACTGGTGGGTTCTTCAATAAACCAGGGGTTGGCAAAAGCCAATTGCCGAACCCAGTCGATGGCCTGTTCGGTTTCCCAGATTTGGTTGGCATCGATCATAAGCTTGCGTTGCGGCCCGATAATGTCCCTGGCAATGCGGACACGGCGCTTGTCGTCTTCCAGATCATGTCCGACTTTGAGTTTGATGTGATTGAAGCCCTGATCGATCGCTTCCTGACACAGACGGGCGAGCTTTTCATCGCTGTAGCCCAGCCAGCCGGCTGATGTCGTATAGCAGGGGTAGCCTTCGGCCTGAAGCAAGGCTTCTCGTTCTGCCTTGGCCTGAGCACGGTCGCGGAGCAACTGTAAAGCTTCATCACGGCAAATGGCATCGGTCAGGTAGCGCAAGTCAATGCAATCGAGCAGTTGTTCCGGACTCATATCTGCAACCAGCTTCCATACCGGTTTGCCTTCCATCTTTGCCCAGAGGTCCCAGACGGCGTTGACGACTGCGCCGGTGGCCAGATGCATTGCACCTTTGTCGGGGCCGATCCAGCGCAACTGGCTGTCGCCGGTGAGCATGCGCCACATATCGGCGGGGGAAGATCTGACGCTATCCATATCAAGGCCGATAACCAGATGACGCATCGCTTCAATGGATTTGCAGCAAATCTCATTGCCCCTGCCTATGGTGAAGGTCAAACCATGACCGGCCAAAGATGGACTGTCGGTGTGCAGGATGACGTAAGCGGCTGAATAATCCGGGTCGGGATTCATTGCATCGGATCCGTCCAGCAAGGTTGATGTCGGAAAGCGGATGTCCAGCACTTGCATTTGGGTGATCTTTGTCATGGTGTCTCCTGTGACGCTATAATGTGCTTCACTGATCAGACCAACCTTTAAATTTGTCTAAATTGGTCGGACCAAATTTATTGGTCTGTACAATTTAGGCGAAATTTTGGTGGTTTGCAAGTTTTTTTCGATCAATTATTAGAGTCATACATGGAAAGTGATCGCGTTTACCAACGGATTGCCGCAAGCATCCGCGAAAAAATCCTGAATAATAGTTATCCGGTGTCCAGTCGTATCCCACCTGAAAGAGAACTGGCCAGTCAGTTACGGGTAAGTCGCACTTCTGTGCGGGAAGCGATTATTGCGCTTGAGGTGTCCGGTTGGGTTGAGGTCAGGCTGGGCAGTGGTGTGTATGTGCGGCAACGCGGCCCGGCTCAGGTGAATCATGCAGACCCGCCGGTTCATCCCAAATTGTTACCTCACCTTGCCATGTCGACTGAGGTGACGCCATTTGAGTTGTTGCAGGCACGTCTATTGCTGGAGCCGGAAATTGCAGCGTTGGCAGCCGGGCGACGCAGCGACGAACAAATGCAGGCCATTAAAGATGCGTATCTGATGAACGTTCAGGACAATCTCAATCGCTCGCAGGATCATATCGGTGACCGGCTGTTCCACATCCGTATTGCCGAAGCGGCCGAAAATGGTGCCTACGCTTTTTTTGTGCGCTATCTTCTGGGTAAACAGTATACCGAGCTGTTTGGCAGATTACAGCAGCTGTACACACCGGACGATATGCCCTTGCGATCTCAATTGGAGCATCATCATATATTGCTTGCGCTGGAAAAGCAGGATGCAGACGGTGCCAGGCAGGCTATGCATGCCCACCTGACAAATGTGATCCGGATTTTTATGCGCAGTGTCGAAAGCGGCTCATGATAATGCCTTGGTTGCCGGCCGCAATGGCATAGTGACTGCAGTCAGCGTCATGCAACGGGTTCGTTAAAAAAGGGCGAAAAAAAACGAACCCACAGGATTCGTTTTTTAACCGGCAATGCACAGCTGATTATTTCAGATGTGTGCTGACCAGTTTTGTCATTTCGAACATGCTGACCTGATCTTTACCGAAAATGGGCCGCAGTTTTGCGTCGGCATTAATGTTGCGACGGTTTTTAGGATCCTGCAGATCGTGTTTTTTGATGTATTCCCAGATTTTCTTGGTCACTTCTGTACGAGGTAACGGATCACTGCCGATTACTTGAGCCAGCTCAGCGCTGGGAGTCAGCGGTTTCATGAAAGCTGCGTTTGGCTTACGGGCTGGTTTTTCTGAAGTTGTTGCCATATTTGTAAATCTCCATAAAGGCGTGTGTATATTCGTACATGGGAGAGAATAACGTGTAATTTGCCTCTTGCATAGTTTTTTTTTATGCGAAATTGGCGGAAATTACAGATATTGTTTTTTGAAAGCAAAATAAAAGAAATTAGACGAAATAGGGTGAGTTTTAAGTGATTTTTGTGTTTTTTTATAAAATGGTCGATTTGTTAAGAATTATTAGCATTGTCGTGCACGAGCCGCTTTGTGCGGGCTCCACGGCGTTATGTTCAGCTGCCGGTCAGTGTAACCGTCGCTGCCTGGGCCAGTCGGTTGGATCTGCTGTGCTCGTATCAGGCGGTGGAAAAGCTCCATTTGCTCAAAATTTGCTCAAAATGCAGCCGGCCCGATCAGGCCACTGTCTTTGCTTCTATATGCGGCCGATACGCCAGCACGAAATTTCCCCTCGGTTTTCTGTATAGTATTGGTCATCAAAAGGACATCCACCATTATGCTGATTACAGATACTGCCATCACCCTTATTCAGCCAGACGACTGGCATTTGCATCTGCGGGACCAGGAGGCGCTGCGAGCCGTGGTCGCACATTCTGCGCGCCAGTTCCGGCGCGCCATCATCATGCCTAATTTGCGACCGCCGGTAACGACAGTGGAACAGGCCGGGGCCTATCGCGACCGTATTGTCTCTGCGCTGCACGAGGCAGGGCGTGATTCCGCCACCTTTACCCCCCTGATGACGTTGTATCTGACCGAAGGCACGACGGCGCAGGACATTGCGCAGGTCGCAGCCTCTGATTTCGTGCACGCGGTCAAGCTGTATCCGGCCGGCGCCACCACAAATTCAGATGCCGGCGTGACCAATTTGCTGGATCAGTGCGACAAGGCGCTGGCAGCCATGGAAAAACATGGCGTGCCCTTGCTGGTGCACGGAGAGGTCACCGATCAGACGGTCGATCTGTTCGATCGCGAGGCGGTATTTATCGATCAGGTAATGATCCCGCTGCGCCAGCGCTATCCATCGCTCAAAGTGGTGTTCGAGCACATTACGACCAAAGAAGGCGTCGATTATGTGACGCAGGCGCAAGGGCCGGTCGCGGCCACGATTACGGCTCATCATTTGCTGTATAACCGCAATGCCATTTTCACCGGTGGGATCCGGCCACACTATTACTGTTTGCCGGTATTGAAGCGTGAAACGCATCGCCTGGCTCTGGTGGCTGCAGCCACTGGCGACAGCGATCGTTTTTTCCTGGGAACCGATAGCGCACCGCACGCTCGGGGGCTTAAGGAGCATGCCTGTGGCTGCGCCGGCTGTTATACGGCATTGCATGCGCTGGAGTTGTATGCCACGGCATTTGAGCAGGCGGGGCGTCTGGACCGGCTGGAGGCCTTTGCCAGCCTGAACGGGCCAGCCTTTTACGGGTTGCCAGCCAATACGGGCACGGTAACGTTGGAGCGCAAGGCGTTTGAGATTCCGTTGACGCTTGCCTATGGCGCCACCGAATTGGTGCCGCTGGCAGCTGGTGAAACGTTGAACTGGTCGTTTTCCGATTGATCAGATAGGCTGATGGCCTGGGTCATCAGCACCAATGCGAGCGGCGTTCGCAAGAATGGGGTCGGTCTTGGGCATGCGCCTGCCTGTCCGGCACCGCTGTCGGCTACTTTTGTTATTAGAGTCTTAATGCTATGAAAATTCAGATTACCCCCGAGCGTTACGTTGCGGTCGATGATTATTTCAACAGTCTGCTTCTGGCGGACGATACCATTCCTGCCAAGGTGCTCGCGCATTGCGAGGCGCACGCCATGCCGGCGATTCAGGTGGCGCCCAATCAGGGCAAGCTGCTAAACTTGCTGGTGCGTATCAAGGGAGCAAAGCGTATTCTGGAACTGGGCACACTGGGCGCCTACAGCACCGTCTGGATGGCGCTGGGCATGGGGCCTGACGGTCGACTGCTGACGCTGGATTTTGACGAAAACTATGTGAGAGTGGCGCGGGAAAGCCTGCGTATTGCCGCAGTGGATGACCGGGTCGAGATCCGCCTGGGGCGCGCGGCCGATCTGATGCAGGCGCTCATTGACGAAGGCGCTGCGCCGTTCGATTTCATCTTTATGGATGCCGACAAGGAAAACAATCCTCGCTATCTGGAATTGGCGGTAAAGCTGTCGGCGCCGGGCACGGTTATCGTGGCCGATAATGTGGTGCGCCAGGGGCAGATCGTGGACGCCCATTCGGAGGGCAGCAATATCAAGGGTTTGCGTCGTTTCTTTGATGACATGGCCGGCAATGAACGGCTGTCGGCCACGGCCTTTCAGACCGTGGGCAGCAAAGGCTGGGATGGCCTGTCGATTGCCATCGTCAACGGCTGATCAGCCGCCTTTCTTGCTATCGAGCAATTCCCAGCGTTCCAGCTTTGCCAACAGGGCTTCTTCAATTTCCAGCAAGCGCTCGTGAATGCCGGCGGCTTTTTCCGGGCCATCGGCATACAGATCAGGCTCCGACAGATGTTGGGTCAGCTCGCTCTGTTCCGTTTCCAATGCAACGATTTCCTTGGGGATGCGGTCCAGTTCCTGTTGTTCCCAGTTGCTCAGGCGGCCCGATTTGCTATCCTTGCGTGCGCTCGCCTGCGTCTGGCCCGAGGCGTTCTTTGTCGATGTTGACGCGTTCGCGTTATCCTGCTGCTCCTGTATGGATGCCGGCCGCTGGGCCAGCCAGTCGTCGTAGCCACCCACGTAATCGCGCCATTGGCCGTTGCCTTCGCAGGCAATGGTTTGGGTGATCACATTGTTCAGGAATGTGCGATCATGGCTGACCAGCAATACGGTGCCGGAAAACTCCTGCAGCAGTTCTTCCAGCAATTCCAGTGTTTCAATGTCCAGGTCGTTGGTGGGTTCGTCCATGACCAGCACGTTGGCCGGCCGAGCAAATAAGCGCGCCAGCAGCAGGCGGGCGCGTTCACCGCCCGACAGGCTGGAGACTGGAGACTGGGCCCGGGCTGGCGAGAACAGGAAGTCGCCCAGATAACTCATAACGTGCTTGCGCTGATTGCCGATTTCCACCCATTCGCTGCCCGGATTGATCACTTCGGTCAGCACGGCATTGTCGTCCAGTTGCTCGCGCATCTGGTCGAAATAGGCCACCGACAGGTTGGTGCCCAGTCTGACATTGCCGCTGTCCGGCGCAAGTTTGCCCAGAATGATTTTAAGAAGCGTGGTTTTGCCGGCGCCATTGGGGCCGATAATGCCGATCCGGTCGCCGCGCATGATCGTGGTGGAGTAGTCGCGGATCACGGTTTTGTCGCCGAACGTCTTGCCCACGTTTTCCAGTTCAGCGACCAGTTTGCCCGAGCGCTCGCCGGTGGTCACCGCAAAGTTCACGTTGCCGACACGCTCGCGTCTTTCACTGCGATCGCGTCTTAATTGCTCCAGTCGTTTGACCCTGCCTTCGTTGCGGGTGCGGCGGGCTTCGACGCCCTTGCGTATCCACACTTCTTCCTGCGCCAATACCTTGTCAAAACGCTCGTTCTGCAACCTTTCGGCAGCCAGCCACTCTGCCTTGTGCACCTGCCACTGGCTGAATGAGCCGGGATAGCTGTGCAGTTTGCCTCGGTCAAGCTCTACGATCCGGGTGGTGACCGCATCCAGAAAGCGTCGATCGTGGGTAATGACAACGCAGGCGCCACGGTTTTGCAGAATGCGTTTTTCAAGCCAGGCGATACCCTGGAAATCCAGATGGTTCGTGGGCTCGTCCAGCAGCAGCAGATCGGGCTGTTCCACAAAGGCGCGTGCCAGCGCAATCCGCTTGCGGGTGCCGCCAGACAGGCCTGCGATCTGGCTGTCCGGCGACAGGCCCAGTTCTTCAATGATCATGTTTGCACGCGTCGGGCGTTGCCAATCTTCCGTGCTTAGAAAATCTCCGACAATAGTGTCGTATACCGTACTGTCCTCAGGCAGCTCGGGTTCCTGCTCGACAGTCATCGAGCGCAGTGAACTCAGGCGCGAGACCTCCCCGTCGTCCGGGTCGGCGCGGCCATCCAGGATGCGCAGTAACGACGACTTGCCGGCGCCGTTGCGGCCGATCAGGCCGATGCGGTCGCCTTCGTTGATGGTAAGCGAGGCGTGATCGAGCAGGGCATGGTGGCCGAAGGCCAATTGTGCGTTCAGAAGGGTGATGAGCGTATTTGCTGCCATAGGGAAACTGCGAACCTGAAAGAGAAAGCTTGAGAGAGCCGAAAATTGAACAATACCAACATTGTCGCATTATTCGTGGACCCACTTGTGGATATCGCTGGCTAGCAAGGCATTATCACGGTTACAATAGTGGCCGCAGGAAAGGTTGGGCAATCGCGGTACATCAGTATCGAGGAATGTCCGGACTCCGAAGGGCAGGATAGCGGCTAACAGCCGTCCGGTGGTTTGCGCCACCGAGGAACAGGGCCACAGAGACGAGACTGGCGCGCGGGCTTAATCGCACTGATACGGCGACTTCCGTACGACGTCATCCGAGAAGGGTGACAGCGCGTCAGGGTGAAACGCGGTAACCTCTATCCGGAGCAACATCAAATAGGCATGCGTGTGATTCGTCACGAAGGGCGGCTCGTCCAAGCATGCGGGTAGATGGCTTGAGTGCCTTAGTAATAAGGTTGCCAGAGGAATGATTGCCAACCGGGAAACCGGTTTACAGAATCCGGCTTACAGACCTTTCCTGTCTTCTTTTTCTCACATGTCGCTAATGTTAATAAATGCTAATAATTATTCCGAAATTAGCGACTGTTTCTGACATTTTCCTGTAATTAATTTTAACCCCCTGATTTTTATAAACAAAAATTTCGCGTTTTCGGCGAAGTTGGCTAAGTCTTTGTTGTGATTGGAAAAAGTCACTAAATAGAACTTGACCATTTGCGCGCATTCACTTAAAGTGGGAAAAAGTAGGATTTTGTGCAAAATTGTGGGATAAAAGTGATATTTCAGGGAAACAGTGCGCTCACGCTGGATGCCAAGGGGAGGATGACCATTCCAACCCGGTATCGTGACGCCCTGACCGAGGCCGCAGACGGCGCCCTGACCGTCACCCGCAACTTTGACGGCGGTTTGCTTATATACCCGCGGCCGGTATGGGAAGAGAAACGCGAGGCCATCATGGCGTTTCCCATGTCGGCCCGTCACGTGCAACGCATGTTGCTGGGTAATGCCCAGGACGTCGAAATTGACGGTTCGGGCCGCATTTTGATTGCGCCGGAATTGCGCATGGCAACCAGCATTGTGAAAGATGTAGTGCTGGTGGGCATGGGCAAGCACTTTGATTTATGGGATGCCACGATCTTTGCGCAGCAACAGGCACAGGATCTGGCCAAGGGTCTGCCTGACAGTCTTGAGCATTTTTCACTGTGATGGCAGAAGCAGGGTACGAACACAAGCCGGTTTTGTATGAAGAAACCGTCAACGCGCTGGTACTTGCCGATTTTTACGCCAAATCTGCCGCAGTCAGGCAGTGGGCGCCACCGGCAAAGCGCGATGGTGTGTTCGTAGATGGAACTTTTGGTCGGGGTGGGCACAGTCGCCTGCTGTTGTCCGCCCTGAGCAAAAGTGCCCGTTTGTTTGTGTTTGACAAGGACCCTCGCGCGATAGAAGCAGCAATGCAGTTAAGTCGCGAGGATGCCCGGGTCACGGTGATTCATGATGGTTTTGCCACCATGGTGCCGGCACTGGCCGAGCAGGGTGTGACGCAGATCGATGGCGTCATGATGGATTTAGGCGTTTCATCGCCACAGATTGATGATGCTGCCAGGGGTTTCTCGTTCATGCGGGACGGCCCACTGGATATGCGGATGGATACAAGTCGCGGTCAGACGGCCGCACAGTGGCTGGCCCAGGCCAGTGTGGACAACATGAAGGAGGTCATTAAATATTATGGCGAAGAACGGTTTGCTTTCCAGATTGCAAAGGCGATTGATGCTCGCCGCCAATCCAGCCCTTTGTGCACAACGCTCGAACTTGCCGAGCTCGTCGCAAACGTCGTCCGTACGCGGGAAAAAGGTCAACATCCGGCCACACGCACCTTTCAGGCTATACGGATTCACATCAATGAAGAACTCAAGGAACTGGCGGACACCCTCGCGTCAATTCTGAAGGTACTTGCTCCACAAGGAAGAATGGCGGTGATCAGTTTTCATTCTCTTGAAGACCGCATGGTCAAGCAGTGTTTTGCCGCAGCCTCGTCGCTGCCGCCCGAGCTTGCCCGTATGCCTTTGCGTGAGAGTGAAATGCCCGAGCCGGTTCTGAAGAATCTGGGCAGGGTATTGGCCGAGGAGAGTGAGGTTCGCGGTAATCCGCGCTCGCGCTCTGCTGTGCTGCGTGTTGCCGAACGCACCGATGCGGCCTGGAACCAGGCGCATGAAAATGCGGTCCGCGCGACGCTGCCTGGCATGGATACACAGAAAAGGAGAGGATCGTGGCCCGCCTCGCACTGATATTTCTGATCGGTTTTTTCATGTACAGTGCCATTTCCCTGGTGTCCAGCCGCTATCAGCAACGTTTACTTTATATCGATATTGGTCGAGCCCAGGCCGCCGAGCGTGAACTGGAAGTGGACTGGCGTCACCTGCTGCTTGAGCGTGCGCAGCTGACCACCAGCGCCAATATAGACCGGGTGATGTCCGATAAACTCAGTATGCAGACCCCGCAGATTAATCAGACCGTTTTCATCAAAGAATCAGAAATGAATGCAGGCACTGCCCGAGCGGCAACAGCCACGGAAAAATCTGCTGCCACATCGGCGCCAAGGGGAGCGCAATGAAGCTGAATCTGGATTTGCTCAAATCAAAAAAAACATCACGTGGCGGTTACCAGCCTGGTAAGCGCCCGTCCCAGCATCACTACTACAGCAGCAGCCCGGTGCTGCACGTGCAGATACCCAAGTGGCGTGCGCGTTTGCTGTTTGTCGTGATCAGCCTGGGGTTCACCACCGTCATTGCCAAATCGCTTTACCTGCAGACGATGAACAATGATTTTCTGCAGGCCGAGGGTGGCAAGCGTTATGAACGCACGCTGGTACTGCCGGCCAATCGCGGGCGTGTGCTGGATCGCAATGGCGAGTTTCTTGCGACCAGTATTCCGGCAAAAGCGGTCTGGGCTTCGCCTGAAGAGACCCGCAGCGCCACGCCTGAACAGCTGGCGCGGCTGGCACGGCTGCTGGATATGTCGCTCAAAGATTTGACGACACGCCTGAGCAGTTCGGATAAAACCTTTGTTTACCTGCGCCGTCAGGTCGCCATGGAGCCAGCTACCGAAATTCAGAAAATGAAAATCCCGGGAATCGGACTGCTGTCTGAAACCCGTCGCTCCTACCCGCAAGGTTCACTGATGGCGCACATCGTGGGCTTTACCAATATCGAAGATCGCGGTATTGAGGGTGTCGAGTTGGAATTCAACAAGCAGTTGTCGGGCCAGCCTGGATTGCGCAAAGTGCTGCGTGATCGCCTGGGTCGAATCATTGGCGACATGCAGGAAGTAGAGCCTGCGCGCGATGGGCAGAATCTGGAGTTAACCGTTGATAGTCGCGTGCAGTTTCTGGTTTCCAAGGCTCTGCAAAAGGCCATCGCCGATCATCAAGCATCTTCAGGTGCGGCAGTGGTCGTGGACGCGCAGAACGGTGAAATCCTTTCAATGGTCAGCCTGCCCACATACAATCCCAACAATCAGCAGGAGCGGCGGGGCGCCGCCTTGCGCAACCGGGCTATTACCGATACGTTCGAGCCCGGCTCTATCGTGAAGCCGCTGGTGGCCGCGCTGGCGCTTGATGCCGGCGCGGTGACCACGAAAACCAAATTCAATACCGGACACGGCACCTATCGTTATCACGGTGCAACCATTACAGACGTAAGCACGCGCAATGGCGTACTGGACGTGGCCGGCATCATCCGTCGTTCTAGCAATATCGGCATGACCATGATCTCCGAGCGTTTGCGCTCAGAGCAAATGTGGACAGTCTTCAATGCGCTGGGCTTCGGACAGGCGCCCAATATGGGCTTTCCTGGCGCCGCTTCCGGACGCGTGCGTCCCTGGGAGCGCTGGCGTCCTATTGAGCGGGCGACCATGGCATATGGCTACGGCCTGTCGGTCTCGTTGCTGCAAATGGCGCATGCGTACACAGCGCTGGCCCGCAACGGCGATATGATTTCGCTGTCCCTGGTGAAAAACCGGGCTAACCCGACCAGTATCCAGATTTATAAACCGGAAACCGCCCGCGCTGTTCGTCAGATGCTGGAGGATGCGGCCGGCTCGGAAGGTACCAAGATTCAGGGCAAGGTCATGGGATACCGGATCGGTGGCAAGAGCGGCACCGCCCGTAAAATTGTCGATGGTCGCTATAGCCGCAAAGACTATCGAGGCTCGTTCGTGGCCATGGCGCCCATTTCCAAGCCACGGATTATCGTGGCCGTCACGCTTGATCAACCGCGCAAGGGCGGTTACTACGGCAGCGTGATTGCCGGGCCGGTGGCGGCTTCCATCATTGAAGATACGCTGAAGTATCTGGCCGTCCCACCCGATGCGCCGATCGAGCCAGCTCCTCTTGAGGCGCGAAATACCGTACCCAAGAGGAGTCAGGGATGAACGGCCGACAGATAGCGCAATGGCTTGCCGGCCATGTCACGGATAAAGCGGATTTACGGCTAGACTCCAGAGACATCCAGAAAGGGGATGTCTTTGTTGCTTGTGCAGGTAGCGTAGTCAACGGCCTTGCGTATATTCCCGATGCCATAAAAAAAGGCGCCGTGGCAGTGATTGCCGATGTCGCCAGCACGAACCAGGGCCAGGCATTGCTGGATGCCGGGCATGCCGTTCCGGTATTGCCGGTAGTCGGCTTGCGAACCCATTTGGGCGAGATTGCCGATAGCTGGTATGACCATCCTTCGGCAGCGGTCTCGGTCATTGCGGTCACAGGCACCAATGGCAAAACCTCTTGCGTTACCTGGATTGCCGAAGCGCTGAATGCTATCGGCAAATCCTGCGCCACCATCGGCACACTGGGAACGGTGATGCCTGACGGAACCAATCTGGGCGGCTATCTGACAACGCCCGACGTGCTCACGCTACACCGGCAAATTGCCCAAATGCGCGCTGCCGGCGTTGAGTATGTGGCGATGGAAGCGTCTTCCATCGGTATCGAGCAGGGTCGCATGGACGGACTGCAGGTCAAGGTGGCGGCATTTACCAATCTAACGCTGGATCATCTGGACTATCATCAGAGCATGGCGCGCTATGAAGCGGCCAAGAGGGCGTTGTTTGTCTGGCCGGGGCTCAGTCATGCCATTGTGAATATGGATGATGAGGCCGGCGAACGCATATTTGCGAAAACCACGGCGCATGCCAGGGCGGGCTATTCACTGAAGGCCGCGCCGCAGGCGACATTCACGGCAGTCGAACATGAGTTTCGCGATTATGGCCTGGTGTTTACGTTGCGCACGCCCGGTGGCGATGCGCAGTTGACCACGCGCCTGCTGGGTGAGCATTCCATTGCCAATATTCTGCTTGTCGTTGCCGTGCTGGATGCCCTGGGCATTCATTTGCGCCAAAGCGCCGGGCTGGTATCGTTGCTTACTCCGGTGCCCGGACGGTTGCAGACCGTTACGCCGGCAGGTGCCGACGCGGGCCACAAACGCCCGTTGGTTGTGGTCGATTACTCGCATACTCCTGATTCGCTGGAACGCGCATTACAGGCCTTGCAGCCGGTCGCCACGGCCCGTGGTGGGCAGCTTTTATGCATTTTCGGTTGCGGGGGCGATCGGGATAAGTCCAAGCGCCCGATCATGGGGCAGATCGCCGCGCGTCTGGCTGATCAGGTACTGGTGACCAGTGATAATCCGCGCACCGAAGCGCCCGGCGATATTCTGAACGATATTCTCAAGGGTATGCCGCAAGGCGCACGCGCCGAGCCCGATCGCGGCTGCGCGATTATCGAAATGATCCTGAAGGCATCCGCTGCCGACGTGGTGCTGGTTGCCGGAAAGGGGCACGAAACCTATCAGGAAATCAACCACGAACGCCAGCCTTTTGACGATCTGGAGTGGTCGCGACTGGGGTTGCTGTTGCGCGATCGACCCGAGATTTCTACTGACTCCCGGCATGTTCCGGAGAACGGGTTGTTTGTTGCCATTCGCGGCGAGCTGCATGATGGCCATGAATTTATTGGCGCTGCCGGGCAGGCTGGCGCTGCCGCTGCACTGGTCAGCCGCCGCGATCCGGCGGTGGATCTGCCGCAAATTCTGGTTGCCGATACCACGATTGCCTTGATGAGTATGGGGCATGCCTGGCGTCGCCAGTATTGCCTGCCGTTGATTGCCGTGGCCGGCAGCAATGGTAAAACCACGACCAAAGAGATGATCTCTTGCGTGCTGGCCGCTGGCGTCGGCATTGAGCGTCGCTTTGCGACTGAAGGCAATTTGAATAACCAATGGGGCGTGCCGCGCAGCCTGCTTAAATTGACATCGGAACATCAGATGGCGGTGCTGGAACTGGGGATGAACCATCCGGGTGAAATCGAGCAACTGGCCGCGCTATGTGAACCCAGTATCGCAGTCGTGACCAATGCGCAGCGCGAGCACCAGGAATTCATGCACACGGTCCAGGCCGTGGCCATTGAAAACGGACAGGTGTTTTTGTCCCTGCCGGCCGATGGTACCGCAATCTTTCCAGCCGATGAGCCTTACGCCGATTTGTGGCAGGAGTTGGCCGGCGAGCGTCGCGTGCTGACCTTTGGGCAGACGGCCGATGCCGATTTTTACGCCGAGTCGGTGGTTTCCGATGCACTTGGCATTTCGTTTGTCATGAAAACCCCGGTCGGGCAGATTGATGTGCGCCTGGCCATCGCCGGCGCCCATAATGTCCGCAATAGTCTGGCGGCAGCGGCCTGCGCCCATGCAGCAGGCATTAGTCTGGCGGATATCCGTGACGGCCTGCAGACATTTGCCCCGGTCAAGGGACGAATGCGCAGTCATACGCTGTCCGGCGGCCTGACGCTGGTCGATGACTCGTATAATGCGAATCCGGACTCTGTAATTGCAGCGATCGATGTTCTGGCCGCGCTGCCTGCGCCAACCGTGCTGGTTCTGGGCGATATGGCCGAAGTAGGCGAGAACGGGCCGCAAATGCATGAGGAAATGGGGCAATACGCCCGTAATAAAGGCATTTCATATGTGTTTACATATGGGAATGCCAGTGCGCTGGCTGCGCAGGCGTGTGGCCAGGCGGCAGAACATATGACAGATATACATAAAATCGCAGAAAGGGTCGTTGCGAGACAGCCCGCAAGCATACTGGTAAAGGGCTCTAGATCGATGCGGATGGAACGGGTAGTGCAGGACTTGCTGTCCTGGTCAAAAAAGAACGAGGCCGGTCATGCTCTATGAACTGACCCGGTGGCTCTCGCCCACATTTTCCGTCCTGAGTGTTTTTGAATACATTACGTTGCGGGCCATGTTTGCCTGCGCAACGGCGCTGTTTATCGGGCTGATGGCCGGGCCGCACGTGATTCGCAAGCTAACCGAACTCAAAATCGGCCAGGCCGTGCGCAGCTACGGTCCTGAGACCCATCTGGTCAAAAACGGCACACCGACCATGGGTGGCGCGCTGATTCTGATTGCTATCGGTGTTGCGACACTGCTATGGGCAGACCTGAGCAACCGTTTCGTCTGGGTTGTGCTGCTGGTCACCTTCGGCTTTGGCGCCATCGGCTGGGTCGATGACTACCGCAAGGTGGTTCATCGTAATCCGGAAGGCATGTCCTCGCGCGAAAAATTCGCGTGGCAGGCTATTATTGGCCTGATTGCCTCTGTGTACTTGACGTTTGCCGTCTCGGCGCCCGCCAATGCCGACATTTTCCGCCTCATGTGGGCCTGGGTGAGCAGCGGCTTCACCATGCCGCTGCCTTCCCGTGCTGACCTGATCGTGCCGTTTTTCAAAAGCGTGAGCTATCCGCTGGGTGTTTTCGGCTTTGTGATTCTGACCTGGATGGTGATTGTCGGGGCCAGCAACGCCGTGAACCTGACCGACGGGCTCGATGGCCTGGCGATTATGCCAACCGTCATGGTCGGCAGCGCGCTGGGCATTTTTGCCTACGTGGTCGGCCGTGTGGACTATTCCAAATACCTGCTCTTTCCATATATTCCGGGCGCGTCCGAAGTGCTGGTGCTATGCGCCGCACTGGGCGGCGCCGGTCTGGCCTTTTTATGGTTCAACGCCTATCCGGCCCAGGTATTCATGGGCGATGTGGGCGCGCTGGCACTGGGCGGCATGCTGGGTACGATCGCCGTGATCGTGCGCCAGGAAATCGTGCTTTTCATCATGGGCGGCGTATTTGTGGCCGAAACGCTGTCGGTCATGATCCAGGTGTTCTGGTTCAAATATACAAAGAAAAAAACCGGTACTGGCAGGCGAATATTGCGCATGGCGCCGCTGCATCATCATTTTGAAGTGGGTGGCTGGAAAGAAACCCAGGTTGTGGTGCGTTTCTGGATTATTACGATGATGCTGGTTCTGCTGGGACTGGCAACACTTAAACTGCGATGAATACCGATACAGGCGGCGTGGCCGTTTTTCCATCTCGTGTCTTGATTCTTGGCCTGGGTGAAACCGGGCTGGCTTCGGCATTGTGGTGCCTGCGCCAGAATGCGGCACTGCATATTGTCGATACGCGGGACTGCCCGCCAGGTCTTGCCACGCTTGCCGAGCAGGGCCAGGGCGATATCACGCGTTTTCTGGGTGCTCAGGCGTTCACCGATGCCGCGCTCGAAGGCGTAGAGCAGATCATCCTGAGTCCCGGCCTTGCACCGTCGGAGCCGGCGCTGGCAGCTTTTCTGGCAAAGGCGCAGCAACGGCAGATCCCGGTCATCGGCGAAATCGAACTGTTTGCGCTGGCCCTGGCCGATCTTGCAACTGCGCAAGACTATAAGCCGCAAGTGCTGGCTATTACCGGAACCAACGGCAAAACCACCGTTACCTCGCTGACGCAAGCCATGCTGGAAACGGCGGGCAAAACGGCCATCGCCGCGGGCAATATCAGCCCGTCGGCGTTGACCGCGCTCATGCAGGCGCTGGACGCGCAGTCGCTGCCGCAGGTTTGGGTGCTGGAACTGTCCAGTTTCCAGATGCAGACGACGCAGTCACTGGCGCCGGATGCCGCCACCGTACTGAATTTGACGCAGGACCACCTTGACTGGCACCGCGATATGCAGGAATATGCCGCTGCCAAGGCGCGCCTGCTGGCTGCCAGCCGGGTTGCGATTATCAATCGCAACGATGCAGCCGTCGTGGCCATGATCGCCGATATCAATGATGTCCAGATGCGCAGCTTTGGTGCAGATGCCCCCGTACTGGTGGGCGATACCGGTATGGAAGGCGCGCACGGCGTGACCTGGATTACCGCCAGCGAGAAGGATGACTTCGAATTGCCGGAAACGCCCGGCGCCAGGCGCAAGAAAAATGTCGAAAAACCCAGGCGCAAACCGGGCCTGATCAAGCGCCTGATGCCAGCCGACGCCATGCAGATTCGCGGGCAGCACAATATGCTCAATGCCCAGGCCGCGATGCTTCTGTGCCGCGAGCTGGGGGTAGGCTGGGGGCCCATGCTCAATACGCTGCGGGAATTTGCCGCCGGTCTGTACCGGACGCAATTTGAACGCAGTATCCGTGGCGTTGATTTTTTCAACGACAGCAAGGGCACCAATGTGGGTGCAACCGTGGCTGCGCTCGAGGGCATGGGACGCGATATCGTGCTTATTGCCGGCGGTGTGGGCAAAGGCCAGGATTTTTCTCCGCTGGCTGCGTCCGTGCGAAGGTGCGCCCGTGCGGTCATTCTGATTGGTGAAGCGACGGCAGTCATTGAACAGGCGCTGGCGCAGACCGGCGTAGCCTGCCATCGCGCCGAATCCATGGAAGCGGCGGTCAGGCAGGCCCTAGAGCTGGCGCAACAGGGCGACGCGGTATTGATGTCTCCTGCATGTTCCAGCTTCGACATGTTTAAAAGCTATGCGCATCGCGGTCAGGTCTTTTCTGCTGCCGTGCATGAGCTGGCGCTTGATAACGGAGAAGTGGCATGAGTCTGCTGGGCGACCTGAGAGCAAGCGTCAATGCGGTCAAGCCTGGACGCACCAGAATGCGCAATTATGATCTGCTGCTGGTAGCTGCAGTTGTTGCTCTTCTGATGTTCGGCTTGCTGATGGTGTTTTCTGCCTCGATCGCCCTGGTGGACGGACCCAAGTATTCCAATTCCACCCGCTATTATTTTTTTGTACGCCATGCCGTTTTCATTGTAATCGGTCTGGTGGGTTTCGCGATTACGGTTTCCCTGCCCATGCATATCTGGGAGAAATTTACCCTCCCGCTGTTTTTCGTGTCACTCTTCATGCTGGTGCTGGTGCTTATTCCGCATATCGGTAATGAGGTCAACGGCGCGTATCGCTGGATTCCCTTGGGGCCATTGAATTTTCAGCCGTCCGAACTGACCAAGCTGGCCATGTTGCTTTTTGCCGCCGACTACACCGTGCGCAAGCAAAAGTACATGCATGATTTCTGGCGTGGCTTTGCGCCAATGATGGTGGCCCTGGGCGTGGTCGGTATTTTGCTGTTGCTCGAACCCGATCTGGGCGCCTTTATGGTCAGCGTCTCAATCGCAGTGGGTATTCTCTTTCTGGGCGGCATCAGTGCGGTGTTGTTTCTGCTGCTGGTTGTCGTGCTGCTGGGCTGCTTTGCCTTGCTGATTCTGATGGCGCCGTGGCGTGTGAAGCGTATCTTCGCTTATCTGGACCCGTTCGACCCCGAAACGGTGCAGTCTACCGGTTACCAGCTGGCTCATTCGCTGATAGCCATCGGGCGTGGCGAATGGTTCGGCGTCGGGCTGGGGTCCAGCGTCGAAAAACTGCACTACCTGCCCGAAGCACATACCGATTTCATTATGGCTGTGGTGGGTGAAGAGCTGGGATTTGTCGGTATCATTTCCGTGGTGGTGCTGTTTCTGATTATTGTGCATCGTGGCTTTGAAATTGGCCGGCAGGCCATCGCCATGGATCGCGAATTCAGCGGCCTGGTGGCGCAGGGCGTGTCCATCTGGATGGGCGTGCAGGCACTGGTCAACCTTGGCGTGTGCCTGGGATTGCTGCCGACCAAGGGTCTGACATTGCCCCTGGTCAGTTATGGCGGCTCGTCCATTGTGATGAATCTGGTGGCCCTTGCCATTTTGATGCGCGTGGATTATGAGAGTCGCCTGATGATGCGGGGAGAGCGCCCTGACCGAAGGCCCTTGCGAGAATATCGATGAATAGCGTTCATTCCGATTCACGTACGTTGCTGGTGATGGCAGGCGGGACCGGCGGGCATATCATGCCCGGTCTGGCCGTGGCCGCACAAATGCGTGCGCGGGGCTGGCAGGTCATGTGGCTGGGCAATCCGGACAAAATGGAAGGGCGTCTGGTGCCGGCTGCGGCGATTCCTCTGCTGCCATTGCACTTTGCCGGTTTGCGAGGCAAGGGGCCGTTGGCGCTGTTGAAATTGCCATTCATGCTGGGCAAGGCATGCCTGCAGGCGCGACGCGCCCTCAAGCAGTGCCGGCCTGCGGTCGTACTGGGCATGGGCGGCTATGTGGCCGTTCCTGGCGGCCTGATGGCAAGACTGTCCAATATTCCGCTGGTAATTCATGAACAGAATGCCGTGGCCGGCACAGCCAACCATTGGCTTGCTAAAATATCGGCTTTCGTATTGACGGGTTTTCCAGACGTGCTGCCTGGCGGGCAGATGGTGGGCAATCCTGTGCGCGGTGAATTGGCCAATACGCCGGAACCGGGTGTGCGCTATGGTGCGCGCGAGGGTGTCTTGCGTATTCTGGTGGTGGGCGGCAGTTTGGGTGCGCAGGCCCTCAATACTGTGGTGCCCGCCGCCATGGCGCTGATCGCACCGGGGCAGCGTCCGCAAATCATGCATCAGGCCGGCGAGCAGCATATTGCCAGCCTTCAGGACACCTATAAACAGGCGAATGTCAGCGCAGAATGCCTGCCTTTCATCGATGATATGGTCACGGCCATGATGTCGGCCGACCTGATTATCTGCCGTGCCGGCGCCATGACGGTGGCCGAAGTGGCAGCGGTTGGGGTGGCCGCGCTGTTTGTGCCGCTGCCGCATGCCATCGATGACCACCAGACGGCAAATGCTGCATGGCTGACCGGCCGCAATGCGGCCTGGGCACAGCCCCAGCGCGAATTTACCGCAGCCTGGCTGGCCGAATGGATACAAAGTCGTACTCGTGATCAATTGATGCAGACTGCAGTGGCTGCCCGAGCCTGCGCCAGAACGCAGGCCACACAGACCATTGCAGATATTTGCGAGCGCGCGAGCGCAGGAAAAACATGAAACATCGGATTAGACACATTCACTTTGTCGGTATCGGCGGCTCCGGTATGAGCGGTATTGCCGAAGTTCTGGTCAATCTCGGATATAAAGTCAGCGGCTCGGATCTGCAGGAGTCGGCGGTGACCCGTCGCCTGGCAGAGTTGGGCGCGCAGATTTTTATCGGCCATCACGCCGAAAATGTCGGCGAGGCCGACGCCATTGTTACATCGACGGCTGTGGCCAACAGCAACCCCGAGGTGCTCACGGCCAGGGCCAAGCGGATTCCCGTGGTGCCTCGCGCCATTATGCTGGCAGAGCTGATGCGCCTTAAACGCGGCATCGCCATTGCCGGCACGCACGGCAAAACCACGACCACCAGCCTGGTGGCCAGTGTGCTGGCCGCTGCCGGCCTGGATCCTACCTTTGTGATTGGCGGCCGCCTGAATTCGGCCGGCGCCAATGCGCGGCTGGGCCAGGGTGAATATATTGTGGTCGAGGCTGACGAGTCGGACGCCTCGTTTCTGAATCTGTTGCCGGTCATGTCCATCATCACCAATATCGATGCAGACCATATGGACACGTATGGCCACGACATGACGCGGTTAAAAAGCGCTTTTGTCGAATTTACCCAGCGCATGCCGTTTTATGGCAGCGCCATCGTATGTGTCGACGACAGCAACGTTCGTAACATTATTCCGTTTATCTCGCGCCCGCTGGTGACTTATGGGTTTGGTGAAGAAGCGATGTACCGGGCGGTCAACGTGCAGCCTCGACAAACGCGCATGGCGTTTACCGTTGAGCGGCGGATCACCCCGGCCAAACGCCTGCCGGACCTGGATATCGTGCTCAATTTGCCCGGCCGCCACAATGTGCTGAACTCGCTTGCCGCCATTGCGGTGGCCACAGAGCTGGAGCTGGCCGACGAGGATATCGTGAGCGCCCTGATCGGCTTTAACGGCGTTGGGCGCCGCTTTTCCTACACCGGAGACTTTGCCGTTCCGCAGGATCATGGCGGCGGTACCTACACGCTGATCGATGACTACGCGCATCACCCCATCGAAATGGCCGCCACGGTCGAGGCGGCACGCGGTGCCTGGCCCGAACGCCGGCTGGTGCTGGCTTTCCAGCCTCATCGATATACACGCACCCGCGATTGTTTCGAAGACTTTGTCAATGTGCTCAGTCGGGCCGATGCCGTACTGCTAAGCGAAGTCTATGCCGCAGGCGAGCAACCCATTGTGGCTGCCGATGGCCGGGCCCTGTCGCGCGCTTTACGCGTGGCAGGCAAGGTTGAACCGGTTTTTGTCGAAGATGTGGCCGAACTGCCGCAGGCCATTATCAACTTTGTTCGCGACGGTGATGTGGTCATCGTCATGGGTGCCGGGTCAATCAACAAGGTGCCCGGACAGTTGGGAGAGCGCAATGAGCAATGAATTTGGCAAGGTAGGGGTGCTGTATGGCGGCCAGTCCGCGGAACGGCCTGTGTCGCTGGTTTCAGGCAAGGGCGTATATGAAGCCCTGCTCAGCAAGGGCATTGACGCCCACCTGTTTGATACTGCCGAGCATTCCCTGGCAGAACTGGCTGCGGCCGGCTTTGACCGTGTTTTCATTGCCCTGCACGGCCGGTATGGCGAAGACGGCTCCCTGCAGGGGGCGCTGGAACTGCTGCGCATTCCCTACACAGGAAGCGGCGTGATGGCGTCCGGTCTGGCCATGGACAAAATCATGACCAAACGCATCTGGATTGAACAAGGCATTCCGACGGCGCCTTATTGCAAAGTGCGGACCCGCCAAGATATGGATGGC
Source organism: Advenella sp. FME57 (assembly GCF_014897675.1). GTDB lineage: Bacteria > Pseudomonadota > Gammaproteobacteria > Burkholderiales > Burkholderiaceae_B > Advenella. Next base: position 29,340 of record NZ_JABUXU010000002.1, read on the forward strand.
GCCAGTCAGATGCTGGGCTACCCCTTTATTCTCAAGGCACCGCATGAAGGCTCGACGCTGGGACTGAGCAAAGTGGCCGGCCCGCAAGAGCTGACTGTCGCCTTTGACGAGGTGTTCCAGTTTGACAGCGAACTGCTGGCCGAAAAATTCGTCGTCGGGCGCGAACTGACCGTTGCCATTCTGGGCAAGGGCGACACGGCGCGGGCGTTTCCGATTATCGAAATCGTGGCGCCCGATGGCAAATACGATTTCGAACACAAGTATGTTTCGGACGAGACGCAATATCATTGTCCGGCTGACCTGCCGCAGGATCTGGCCGCCAGCATCCGGCAGACATGTGAAAAGGCGTTTGTCGCCGTAGGCTGCGAGGGCTGGGGCCGTGTCGATGTGATGCTGGACAATGACAATCGCTATTTTCTGCTGGAGGTCAATACCTCTCCGGGCATGACGCCGCATTCGCTGGTGCCCATGGGCGCCAAGGCCGAAGGCGTCAGTTATGCCGACTTGTGCGTGAAGATCCTGGCGCAGGCCAGTTGCAAGATCCAGCGCACCAAACCCGTGACGGAGCCAGGACTGTAAATGATTACGCCAAGCGCCCGTATTACCAATTTTGTCGCCAACCTGGTCATGTTGTTGGCGGTAGTGGTAATGCTGGGCGCCGGTGGTTACTGGTTGATTCACCGACCCATGTTCAATCTGACCCGCATCGTGATCGAGCCGATGAAAGGCAACAAGTTGGAATATGTGTCGCCGGCAAGTATCCAGCAGACCATTGCGGGCAAGTTGCAGGGCAATTTCTTTACCATCAATCTGCCTGAGTCGAAAAGACTGTTCGAGCAGTCGCCCTGGGTGCGTCATGCCGATATTACCCGCGTCTGGCCCGACGGTCTGCTGCTCAAGATCGAAGAGCAGGAGCCGTTTGCCTATTGGAACGAGCGGCAGATGATCAATACCTGGGGTGAAGTATTTACTGCAAACCAGGCGGAGCTGCCCGAGGATGCGGATTTACCACAGTTTAACGGACCGTCCGGATCCGAAATGCTCGTGGTACAGCGCTATGCCGAATTGGTGCGCTGGCTGGCGCCGCTAAATTTGGGTGTAGATGAGATTACGCTTAGTGATCGCTATGCTTGGCGTGTAGAATTGAACGATAATACCAAACTGGTATTGGGCAGGGATCCCGGGGCCGATGCATTAAACCCGCATGGCGGGCAGGGTGCGGTATCATTCGCATCTACGATTGAACGTTTTGTTCAGGCGTGGCCTGTTTTAAAAGAAAAGGTAGCCGGCCGGCAGATAGCCCAGGTGGACTTGCGTTATACCAAAGGCTTTGCCATCACCTTCGAGCCGGCAGCGACAACACAATCGGATAGTAAAGAGAAAAAATGACTCGTGACCTAAAGGACCTCATCGTTGCTTTAGACATAGGCACCAGCAAAGTGGTGGCAGTGGTGGCTGAAGCTTTGCCTGAAGAAGGGCGCTTTGAAGTAATCGGACTTGGACAGCATGAATCCAAGGGTATGCGCAAAGGGGTTGTGGTCAATATTGAATCCACGGTCAATTCCATTCAGCGCGCCCTTGAAGAGGCTGAGCTGATGGCCGATTGCAAAATCCGTGAAGTGTATACGGGCATTGCCGGCAACCACATTACCAGCTTCAACTCCAGCGGCATGGTCGCGGTAAAGGACAAGGAAGTGTCGGAAGCCGATGTGGCGCGCGTGATCGAGACAGCCAAGGCGGTCAACATCCCTACCGATCACCAGGTGCTGCATGTGCTGACCCAGCAATTTATCGTCGATTCGCAGGAAGACATCCGCCAGCCGGTAGGCATGAGCGGCATCCGGCTTGAAGTGCGCGTACATATTGTGACCGGTGCGGTCAGCGCCGCACAGAATATTGTCAAGTGCGTGCGTCGTTGTGGTCTGGAAGTACAGGACCTGATTCTGCAGCCGTTGGCCTCGTCCATGGTTTGCCTGACCAACGATGAAAAGGAACTGGGTGTCGTGCTGGTCGATATCGGTGCGGGCACGACCGACATCGCCATTTTTACCGGTGGCGCAATTCGTCATACCACCGTATTGCCGGTATCGGGTGATCAGGTAACCAGCGATATCGCGGCCATGCTGCGCACGCCCACACCAGATGCCGAAGAGATCAAATTGCGTTACGGGATTGCCAAGCAGGTGCTGGCCAATCCCGATGAGCTTATCGAAGTGCCTGGCCTGGGCGATCGCGATGTACGTCGCGTCAAGCGACAGACCCTGGGGGCTGTTATCGAGCCGCGTATCGAGGAGCTGTTCATGATGGTGCAGCAGGTTGTGCGGGACTCAGGCTACGAAGATCTGATTGCCTCAGGCGTTGTATTGACCGGTGGCACTGCGCTTATGCCAGGCATTGTCGAACTGGCCGAAGATGTCTTTCTCAAGCCGGTGCGCGTTGCCGTTCCCGACTATCGCGGCAGTCTTGCCGACATGGTCCGCAACCCGCGGTTTTCCACAGTCATGGGGTTGTTGACAGAAGCGCGCGTGCAGCGTTTGCGTGGTGGTAAGATTAAGCAACAAAATGGAACGCTAAAAGATATGATTTCCCGCATGAAAGAGTGGTTTATGAATTAGAATACGCAAGAGGCTGAGACGTTTGTTTCAGTAGTTGCAAAAAGGGGCGTGTTTCATGTCCCTTATGGTGTTTTGTTAACGCGATGTGTAGCGGCTTGCATGACACCGTGACAGCAGTGCAGTAAAGTAGCAGAAGGTTGTCGATATACCGCCGGGCAGGGCGGATCAACTGCCAGACAATGGCCGGGCAGGTGGCCATGGAGACGGTTCAAGTACGATGCGAGACAGGCGCTGGCATTGTTTTTGAGACGGTTTCCGAAAAACGCAGTGGCACTTTTCGTTAATACGTTTCGGAATACAGGAGTTGGGAATATGGACTTTCAATTATTGGACGATAGCAGTAACAGCGGTACCGTAATCAAGGTGATTGGCGTGGGTGGTGCAGGTGGCAATGCCATTTCACACATGATGCGGGCCGGCCTCAAGGGCGTGGATTTTATCTGCGCAAACACAGACATGCAGGCGCTGATCGGGACCGAAGCACCGGTTCAGATTCGTCTGGGCCGCAGTGGTTTGGGCGCAGGCGCCAAACCTGAACAGGGTCGTGCAGCAGCAGAAACAGCACGCGAAGAAATTCGCGCCGCGCTCAATGGCGCAAACATGGTGTTCATTACTGCCGGTATGGGTGGTGGTACAGGGACGGGAGCGGGTCCTGTTGTGGCCGAAGTGGCCAAGGAACTGGGTATTCTCACCGTTGGTGTCGTTACAAAACCATTTTCGTTCGAAGGAACCAAACGACTGCGCGCTGCCGAAGAAGGCATTGCCGATTTGTCCAAACACGTTCATTCCCTGATCGTGGTGCTGAACGAAAAGCTGTATGAACTGATGGGCGACGACGCTTCCCAGGACGACTGCTTCAAGGAAGCCGACAACGTGCTGTATAACGCCTGCGCAGGCATTGCAGAAATCATCAATGTTCAGGGTAATATCAACGTCGACTTCGAAGACGTGAAAACCATCATGGGTGAACATGGCCAGGCAATGATGGGTACTGCTGTCGCTTCCGGTCCGGATCGTGCTCGCATTGCCGCAGAAAATGCGATCGCGTGCCCGCTGCTCGAAGGCGTGGATCTGAACGGTGCACGTGGCCTGCTGGTCAATATTACCGCCAGCCGTTCACTCAAAATGAGCGAAACCCGTCTGATCAACGAAATCATCAGCAGTTACGCTGCCAAAGATGCCACTATTATCGTTGGTAGCGCCTATGATGACGATATGGCCGACGAGCTGCGTGTTACCGTTGTCGCTACGGGTCTGGGTCGCAAGCAGCCGGAACTGGTTGTCAATAACGGCTCCGATGTTGAATTTGAAGCATTGACCGGAACGCATGGCGGCAACACCGATCTGTACGGTGGCAGCTTCCTGAATCAGCCTAGCGGTGGCCGCGCACCCGTGCCGCCTACCGTGATTCGTTCTGGTCGTGGCGGCGCTGCACCTAACAAGGCGCAATTTGAACAGCAGGTTCGAGCAATGGAGTCTTCGGGCGTCGAGCGTTTCGACATTCCGGCGTTCCTGCGCAAACAAGCCGACTGATTGCCGTTTTTCTTCCCAACACGGCGTCCGGGCTGCTGCCCGGTCCGGACCCGTTCGCTCCTTTGATATGGCGCCAGTCAGCAAAAACGACCCTTCGAGGTCGTTTTTTTGTCGATGCAGCCAGCCGACTTCAGATGCCGATTGAAACAGTTGCACCGTCAATCAGGGGCTTTTAAGCGTAAATCAGAGTAAAATACTCGGAAACGACACGTGTCTGCGGGCATCGTGTATTGACGATTGGCTTTGGCAGCCCAGCGCAAGCAACAAACCGGCTGCAATGCAGTATTGGCGCCCCACTTGTTACAGGCCGCCACTCTCTGCGCGTCGCACCTTGCTTGCTACACGTTCAAAGGACGGCGTCACATGTGTGTCTGGTTCCGTCATCAGGCAGCTTGCTACCCATTTAATTGGTCAAGGTGAACCGCCAGCCACGACATCCTTTTACGGATGCTCCCATGAATATTGTTACATTTTTGTAAGTTGAGAATACGATGCTACGACAAAGAACCATTAAGAACCTGGTGAAAACCACCGGCGTCGGCATGCATTCAGGTCGCAGGGTTGAGATCACCTTACGGCCTGCTCAAGCCAATACCGGCATTATTTTCCATCGGGTAGACACCCCCGAGGTCGTTGACTTGCCCGCCCTTGCGGACAAAGTGGGTGATACCCGAATGGCTTCGGTGCTGCAAAATGGCAATGTGCGCGTGTCAACAGTAGAACATTTGATGTCGGCATTGGCCGGCCTGGGCATTGACAATATCCACGTCGATCTGAACGCAGAAGAAGTGCCTATTATGGACGGTAGCGCCGGGACCTTTGTGTACCTGTTGCGCTCGGCCGGTATCGAAGAGCAGGATGCGCCCAAGCGCTTTTTGCGTGTTCTGAAAACCATTGAAGTACAGGACGGCGAAGGAGAAAACGCTAAATGGGCTCGCCTTGAGCCCTATGCTGGCTTCTCCCTGGCCTTTTCGATCAACTTTCATCACCCGGCCATTGATTCAACGGCCAGTTTTGCCGAGGTGGATTTTGCACGCGACTCCTATACGCGGGAAATAGCCCGTGCGCGCACCTTCGGTTTTGCGCAGGAAGTAGAAGCCATGCGCGCACACGGTCTGGCGCGTGGCGGCAGTTTGGACAATGCCATCGTCATGGATGAATTCCGGATTCTGAATTCGGACGGCCTGCGTTACGATGACGAATTCGTCAAACACAAGATTCTGGACGCCATTGGTGATCTGTATCTGATCGGCCATCCGTTGCTGGCCCGTTATGTGGCCTGCAAATCCGGCCATGCGTTAAATAACAAGCTGGCGCGTACGCTGCTGTCGCAGCCGGATGCCTATGAAATTATTACCTATGATTCGGCAGCCGCCGGCGCCGATGCCGTCAGTCAGGACTGGCGTTTGGCCTGATTTTTTTCAAGAATCCGGGCCAGTGTGTCCGCCAATTGCTGGTTGTCTGTGGTTTGTTGCAGTTCAAGCAGGGCGTCGCGCGCTTGTTCGCCCAACGCTTGACTGACGACCGGGGGTGTTGAAGCCGCCGTTATCGCGGCGCTCTTGAGCCCGGCCTGGATTTTTATGCGGATTTGATCCACTCGTTGCCCTTTGGCGACCAGCAGCTGATGTATAGTTGTAGTCAATTGTCGAATTTTTGCTGCGTGGGCAGCACTGGGAACGGCAATAATCAGTGTGCCGTTGTCCAGCCCAACCACGCGACATGCATGACCCACGGGAAGTTGCAGGGCCTGTGCAATCAGTCCCTGTATCAGGTTGAACTGTTCAGCTGTTTCCAGCAACCGACCCCGGCGGGTGTCATGACCCAACCAATTTGCGGCCGTTTTACCTTCGCCTCGATCGCGGCGCGAAGCACCGTTTTTTTTGTAAAACAGAGCCATTATTTTAAACAGGTACGAAATTGAAAGAAGAGCAACATGCTTCGCAGAATACCACTCCTGTGAAGACAAAGAAAGTATGGACGTTTAGTGTGTCCATGCTCAGCCTGGGCCTGGCGGTTGCAGCCGGCGCCTTGCTGGAACGCCATTTTGGGCTGCCATCGCTGCCCATGCACGAACAAGTCGCTTCTGTGGAGTCTACACCCGAAGCGCTGCGTGATGCGGCCTTAATCCATCATAATCTGAATGTGATGGCTTCACAGATCGGGCAGTTACGGGCCAAGGCAGACACCATCGCCCGGTTGGGCGAGCGCCTGGCCGTGAGTACCGGTGCCGATGCCGAGACCTCGGAATTGCACAAGCTGCTCAGCCAGAACGCCTTGGCCAGTGACGAGCCGATGGAAGATCTGGAGTCGGAGAACAACAGCGTGATCTCTGCCGAAGAGCTCGGGCGTGAGCTCGATAGTCTGAAGACCGCCTTATCGCGTGGCGATGATATGCTCAAAACCGCCGATCTGGCGATGCAACTGCAGGGTGCACAACAACAGCGCACCCCAACGGCCATCCCGGTGTCCATGAACAATGCAAGAATTTCATCCACTTACGGCTGGCGCAAGAATCCGGTTACCGGGCGTCATATGCTGCACAGCGGGGTTGATTTTGCCGCGCCTGCCGGCACTTCCGTTTATGCGGCCTCTGCCGGCATCGTGGTGGCCGCGGGCTGGATGAGTGCTTACGGCAACGTCGTGGACATCGATCATGGTAAGGGTGTGGTCACGCGCTACGCGCACAATTCAAAGCTGCTGGTCAAGCCGGGTGATCTGGTGGCCAAAAGACAGGTCATCGCCAAGGTCGGCAGCACCGGGCGCTCTACCGGCGCTCACGTGCATTTCGAAGTGCGGGTCGATGGCGAGCCGACAGACCCGATCGCCTTTCTGAGCCAGATGTCTTCGTCTACTGCTGTGGCCAGCACGGCGCCGGACAGTCTGCTTCAACGGGCAGAACAGGTGGGGGCGGCAGCGCTCAGCAGCAAAATCGTCACGGATACAAAAGAGCGCGTCAGATTGCCTTCCGGAATCACTACCCGGCCTCGTATGCGTTAAACTATCGTGATTTTCTCGTGATGACTCACTAACCTGTCAGGAAGAACACCCATTGAAGTTTTCCTGATTACTCTGAAAGCAGAATGATTTCTCTACTCAAAAAAATTGTTGGCAGCCGTAACGATCGTCTTCTGAAGCAGTATCGCAAACTGGTCTCCAGAATCAACAGTCTGGAAAAAACCGTCGAAGCCCTGTCCGATGAAGCGCTGGCCGCGAAAACCCAGGAATTCAAGGCTCGCTATCAGCAGGACGGAGATCTGGACGCCATGTTGCCCGAAGCTTTCGCTGTTGTGCGCGAAGCCTCGCGCCGGGTACTGGGCATGCGTCACTTCGATGTGCAGCTGATCGGCGGCATCACCCTGCATTACGGTAAAATTGCCGAGATGCGCACGGGTGAAGGTAAGACGCTTATGAGTACGCTGCCTGTCTATCTGAATGCCATGTCGGGCAAGGGCGTGCATGTGGTCACCGTCAACGACTACCTGGCGCGCCGTGATGCGCAGCAAATGGGTCGACTGTATAACTTTCTGGGCCTGTCCGTGGGTGTGGTGGTACCAGAGCAGGACAACACAGAAAAGGTCGCTGCATATCGCGCCGATATAACTTATGGTACCAATAACGAATTCGGCTTTGACTATCTGCGCGACAATATGGAATATCGCGCTGAAGACCGGCGCCAGCGTGAATTGAGCTACGCCATAGTCGACGAGGTCGATTCGATCCTGATCGATGAAGCCCGTACGCCACTGATCATTTCCGGCCAGGCCGATGACAATACCGAACTGTATGTCAAGATGAACCAGGTTCCGGCCATGCTTACGCGCATGGCGTCCGAACCCAAGCCGCAGGAAACGGAACCGGAAGGCGATTTCTGGGTGGATGAAAAATCCCAGCAGATTTACCTGTCCGAAGCCGGGCACGAACACGCCGAGGAAATTCTGACTCGCCTGGGCATGCTGCCGCAGGGTGAGTCGCTGTACGAGCCGCGTCATATCACATTGATGCACCACTTGATGGTGGCATTGCGCGCCCACAATCTGTTTTTCCGTGACCAGCATTATGTGGTCAATGACGGTGAAATCGTGATCGTGGATGAATTCACCGGACGTTTCATGGCGGGGCGCCGCTGGTCCGATGGTCTGCATCAGGCCGTGGAAGCCAAGGAAGGGGTGGCGATCCAGAACGAGAACCAGACCCTGGCTTCGATCACGTTCCAGAACTTTTTCCGCATGTACAAAAAGCTTGCCGGCATGACCGGTACGGCCGATACCGAAGCCTACGAATTCCAGGAAATCTACGGCCTGGAAACGGTCATTATTCCGACCAATTTGCCCATGGTCAGGGATGACCAGAACGACCAGATTTTCAAGAACGATCAGGAAAAATTCGCTGCCATCATCAAGGACGTGCGCGATTGTCACGAACGCAATCAGCCGGTGCTGGTCGGTACCACGAGCATTGAAAACTCTGAGGTTCTGTCCGAACTGCTGAACAAAGAAAATCTGCCGCACGATGTGCTCAACGCCAAGCAGCATGCGCGTGAAGCTGAGATTATTGCCGAAGCCGGCAAGCCGGGCAAAATCACCATTGCGACCAATATGGCTGGCCGCGGTACCGACATTGTGCTCGGTGGCAGCATAGAGAAAGCCATTTCCCTGGTGCGCGCAGACGATACGCTCACGCCAGCCCAGAAAGAGGAGCGTATTGCCGCCATTCGTGAAAAATGGCTGCCGGTCAACGAACAGGTCAAGCAGGCCGGAGGCTTGCGCATTATCGGTACCGAAAGACACGAATCGCGTCGTATCGATAATCAATTGCGGGGCCGTGCCGGACGCCAGGGCGATCCCGGCTCATCTCGCTTCTATCTGTCGCTGGATGATTCGCTCATGCGCATTTTCGCGGGCGATCGCGTGCGCGCCATTATGGACCGGCTGGGCACCGATGGCGAACCGATAGAAGCCAAGATGGTATCGCGTTCCATTGAATCGGCGCAGCGCAAGGTGGAAGGTCGCAACTTCGACATCCGCAAGCAGTTGCTTGAGTATGACGACGTGTCCAACGACCAGCGCAAGGTACTGTACGGTCAGCGCAATGATGTGTTGGAAGAGGCCGACTCCGGCCCGCTGGTAGCCAACCTGCGCGATGCGGCGATTACCAACTTTGTGCGCACTTATGTGCCGGTAGAAAGTATGGAAGAGCAGTGGGATATTCCTGCATTGCAGACTGCGCTGGAAGCCGAATGGCAGGTTAGCGTGCCCCTGATCGACATGCTCGAAAAAAACGACAGCATGGGCGACGAGGATATCGTCGAAGCGGTGCTGGCACAGGCTCGCGAGAACTACGAAACCAAAGTGGCGCTGGTCGGCAAGGAACAATGGGTCTCTTTCGAGCGCGCCATCCTGCTGCAAACCATCGATACGCTCTGGCGTGAGCATCTGTCTTCACTCGATCACCTGCGTCAGGGTATTCATTTGCGCGGTTATGCGCAAAAAGACCCGAAACAGGAATACAAGCGCGAAGCCTTCGAGCTGTTCTCAGGCATGCTGGAGCGCATTCGGAATGAAACCGCGCGCGTGCTCATGACCGTGCAGATCCAGTCGCCAGAACAGGTTGAAGAGGCCGAGGCCGATGCCGCGCAGTCTCATGTGTCCAATATGCAGTTTCATCATTCTGACTACGATGAAGCGCTGGCCAATGCCGAAATCAATGAAGAGGGCGATGTGTCTGCCGGTGGTATCACCGTCAAAAACATGGTGGGCAGAGTTGGCCGCAACGATCCGTGTCCGTGTGGCAGTGGTAAAAAGTATAAACATTGCCACGGCAAGCTGAGCTGATCAACACCGGCCTGGCTCCTGCACAGCACGCGTGCGCGTGTCGGTGCAGGGCGGTGTGGGAAGCGCAGTGTTGTGCATGAAGTTGTATATATCGGGATGGGAATGACGATGTATAAAATATTCGATGGCAGGTTGATATCAACGTTCAATGTCACACAGCCATGTCGCAACAGATTGACGGCACCGATTGATGTCGACTCAAATAAACGCCATGTCTTCCGATGGCAGGCATAAATGAAAAATCCCTCACAGTTCAAAAGCGGTGAGGGATTTTTTGTTATGCGGATGGCGGTGAATAATCTGGGCGGCGCGTCATGCCGGACAACGACGGCAGATGCTTGCTAGATAAGAAACAGGTTTGCCAGTCCCAGAAAGACAAAGAAGCCAAGCGAGTCGGTGGCAAAGGTGAGCAGCACCGAGGACCCCATGGCCGGATCCTTGCCGAAGCGGTCCCGCGTCAAAGGAATCAGGACGCCCAGCATGGCGCCGATCAGCATGTTGCAGACCAGTGCCGCCATCATTACTGCCGCAATGGAAAGGCTGCGCGAGACAAGCCATGCAAAGGCGGCGGCGACCAGACTGCCTGAAATGCCTACCAGGAATGTCACCACAAATTCACGTCGCAGCAGCGATTTCACGTTATTGGAGGTAATACGGCCCATGGCAAGAGCGCGAATGACAAGTGTCATGGTCTGGTTGCCTGAGTTGCCGCCAATGCCCGCCACAATGGACATAAGAAAAGCCAGAATCACAATGGTGCTGACGGTGTCTTCAAACTGGGAAGCCACATAGGCGGCGACCGACGCCGTGCACAGGTTCAGAAACAGCCAGGGCGCCCGGTTGCGGATCGCGCTGGAGACAGGCGCAAAAATATCCTCTTCCTGCAGACCGGCACGTGACAGATCCTGTTCCTGCGAGTCTTCGCGGATCACGTCCACCACCTCGGCAATGGTCAGTCGGCCAATCAGCCGGTTTTGCTGGTCCACCACTGGTGCGGAAACAAGATCGTAACGTTCAAATGCGCTGGCCGCTTCACGGTCTTCGTCATCAGGACCCAATGAAAGGTAGTCGGTGTTCATGACGTCTTTCACGATGGTATCGGGGTCGCTGACCAGCAGGCGGGAAACGGACAGCACGCCCAGAATCTGATCGCCGCGATCGACCACGAAAATCTGGTCGGTGTGATCCGGCAGTTCACTGAGGCGGCGCAGATAGCGCAGGACCACTTCCAGGGTGACGTCCTCGCGCACCCGGACCATTTCGAAGTCCATGATGGCGCCGACCGTACCCTCGGGGTAACCCATTGCTTCGAGCAGTTGCGCCCGTTCGGCTTCGGTCAGGCCTTTCTGTACCTCGGCCACAATGTCCGGAGGCAGATCGGCGGCCAGATCGGCCAGCTCGTCGGCATCCAGGTCTTCGGTTGCAGCCAGCAGATCGGCCCGATCCATGGACGCAATCAGCGATTCCCGGACCCAGTCGTCTACTTCCAGCAGAATGTCGCCGTCGTACTTGGAGTTGACCAGGCCCCAGATAAGCTGGCGCTCTTCGGTGGGTAGCGATTCCAGAATGAATGCGATATCTGCCGGATGCAGGGCATTCAGGGTATTGCTCAGTTCGGCTTCATGCTGGCGCCGGATCAGGCCTTCGACCAGCGTCGACTGCTCATCGCCGGCTTCCTGGCGGTGCACTAATTGTTCGACAATGGCGTGCTTTTTCAGCAGTTCCTGAATGCGCTCGAGCGCAAGCTGCGCATCCTCGGTGTCGAGTCTGCGCGGTACATGGACCAGGACGGCTTCGGAGGGGTGCTGATTTTTTTGCGCCATGACTGTAACGACCGGTTAGGCTATCGCGGTTTGAGATGAGGGGTAATCATGGCCGAGAGTGCCGGAAACAGACCGTTGCCCGCGGCGACCACAAACCCGTTGATGGGCCAGGGGTCATTGCCATACATATCGTCTGCGCGACCTTGCGCTTCCCGCACCAGCAATGCACCGGCGGCGACGTCCCACGGCGCCAGGCCCATTTCAAAATAGCCATCGAAGCGTCCGCAAGCGACCCAGGCCAGGTCCAGTGCAGCGGCCCCATTGCGGCGCAGGCCGCGAGTGGTGTGAATCGCTGTGTCAAAGATGGGGGTGTATTGATCTTCGAAGGAAAAGTCGCGGAAAGGGAATCCGGTTGCAAGCAGTGAATCGGCCAGCGTGGCCGTTTTTGAGCAGGAGATACGCTGACCGTTAAGCCAGGCGCCGGTGCCTGCCACGGCCGTAAACAACTCTTCGCGGTTGGGGTCATATACAATCGCAACGACCGGGGTATCGCGGGTCAGCGGCTCGGATGCCTGAGGCAGCACCGTACCGGCATGGGCGATAAGCCCGAGCGAGACGGCATAGTGTGGAATGCCATGCAGATAATTGGTTGTGCCGTCCAGCGGATCAATATACCAGGTGGCAACGCCTTCCGGTTTGCCGCCGGATTCTTCAGCAACAATGCCAAAGTGGGGCGTCAACTGGGCGAAGGTATCCAGAATGGCCTGTTCTGCTTCCTTGTCGGCCTGGGAGACCAGATCATTCCTGGCTTTGTGATCGATGATCAGGTCGGATCGGCGATGCGAATAGGCCTGCAGTACCGAGGCTCCCGCATGGGCTGCCTTGATGCCGGCATCAAGCGCAATACCGAAGTCGATGAGGGAAGAAGACATGCGTGATACTCCGTCTGGATTTGAATCGGAACAGCAGCCGGGATAAATCCCGATAATCGGACGATTATAAAATGAATAGCTTTGCCCGGGTTCGCATTGCGGCAAAACCGGGTATTCTTTGTGTACTTTGTGTAAATGGCGCGACGGCGATGCATGGTGGCCCAATGCAGGCCGCCGCGGGCGCGCCTGTCTGTTAAGTATCGGTAGGGAGAAGGGTTGATGGAAGGTGCGCTGGACAATTTCAGTGCGGTGCTGGAGCAGGCGATGGTGCATTTGCAAAAAAGCATGCAGCAGGAGAACACCTTTACGGCCTTGGTGCTGGCCGCTAATGGCGCTCACGTTGCAGCGACCTTGTTGGCGCACTGGCAACGTCACGCACCAGCTCAGGCGCAGTTGCATCTGGTGTTTTTTGAAGCCGCGGCCATCGCCTCGTCAGAGACGAAGGTTACGACTGAAGGCGCACTGGCGTCTACCTCGGCGGCGCGAACCCCGCTTGCGGCAAACAGCGATGACGCATGTGCAGCCCTGGACGGGCTGCTGGCTGCCTCTGATGATGCAGGCGTGCCGCTGCTGCCCGGGGTGCATCGGTTCGATGCGCCGGCGCACCGGCTCACGGTGACGCGCCTGATCGGTCCGGTAAGCCAGACTTTCTCGCAGTTGGTTGCCGTTGTGGATCTGGTGCTGGTGGATTCGACCCGCCGGCTCGCCGAAATTGCGCACTATGCCGACAGTGTGTTGCGTATTGCAGCGGCAGATCTGGCCGTGGTTGCACCCCAGCCGGTGCTTGAGCAACTACAACAAGCGATCAGAAACAAGGGGTCGCGGGCCCTGGCTTTGCATCCATTGAGCCAGCCATGGCAGGTACTGCTGGCGCGGCTGCATAAACCGGCCAAGCCACTGGTCGCGCCGGCACGCACCGCATGGGTGGTCGGCGGCAGTCTTGCTGGTGCGGGCGTGGCCTATGCGCTGGCATTGCGCGGCTGGCACGTGCACGTGACCGATCCGGCACTGGCTCATGATCAGTCGGGACCCCAGGCAGGCCATCTTGCCGCGGCCCTCACGCCGCTTATTTCCGTTGATGATAATTTCAAGGCGCGACTGAGCCGAGCCGGGGTGTATCGCGCCCATCAACGCTGGGCGGACTTTGACGCCGATATCATCGTCTCGCGTAGCGGTACGCTGGAGCTGGCACGCAGCAAAGGGCATGCGCGCGACCTGCTACAGGCTGTGCAGGCCATGACCTACCCCGAAGGGTGGGTCAGCCTGACAGCGCCGCCGCAGGCCGCCACGCGCGCCGGCGTCGGCGTCACTCGCCACGGCGCGTACTTTGTCAAAGGCATGACGGTTTCACCCCCCAATCTGATCCGCAAGTTGTTGTCCCATCCCAATATTGTCTGCCATGGCGTGCAGATTGATTCGCTGCAAAAAGGGGCGCAAGGCTGGCAGTTGCGGTCTCATCAGAACAAGGAGTCCGTGGTCGTGGCCGAATGCGATACCGTTATCCTGGCGGCCGCCGCCCATACGCCGGCACTGTTGGCCCAAAGCGGCCTGGATCACCATACCTTGCGTTCAGGACGCAGGCAGCCGACCATACCAGCGATCATGTCCATGGATACGTTGGCCGGACAGGTCATGCATGTGCCGGCGGCAATGCTGCCGCAGGTGCCAGTCAGTGTGATTGGCGCAGAAGGCTATTTTCTGCCGGCGGTGCAGGGGCAATGCGTATTGGGCAGCACCTACGAACGGGAACCGGTCAGGCAGGGATGTACCCGTCGCGGCCAGCAACAAATCGTGAGCAAACTGGCGCCGGCGCTTGCGCCAGCCGTCTTGCAGCCGGTCGTCGATGCAATGGCGGCGCACGCGCCCATTGCCGGATTGTCGCCATTGGCCTCGTCCGGTGAGGCAGGCGATGAAAGTAGCGGCGACGGGGGCAATGCACTGCCAGCCCATGCGCAGGCAGCGCAGCACGACGATGCCCCGGTGTTTGCCGGGTGGGCCGGAAGCCGGGCGGTTATCCGGGGCCGGTTGCCTGCTTTTGGTCCAATGCGCCACGCGCCCGGGCTGTGGCTCGCTTGCGGCTACGCATCCCATGGCCTGACCTGGTCGGCATTGGCCGGCGATGTTATCGCCGCCATGCTCAATGCAGAGCCAGTTCCGCTGGAGCGAGATTTGCTGCAGGCGGTGGCGCCGCGCTGAAAAAATCGCTTGAAAAACGGCCGCATCCGCTTTGTTTTTTAGCCAAAACCCGAAATTGATTTTATTTTGTGTGGTAAATGAGTCAAAATAAGCGTTTTTAGGGAATCTCTTGCCCGTTTCCATGCCCCGGTATTCCCCCTCACTGAAAAGAACTCACGTGATTCAATTTGATCGTCTTGTATTCAAGTCCGCTCATGCAACGCATGCCGAGTTTTCTACGGACACTGATTTATTGTTGCGCGTCGAGGCCCACGGCCCGGGCGTATTCAGGATCCTGGCAGGGTTGCCCGACAGGCTCTCCGAAGAAAAACAAACCGCGCGCCAGAAGCAGCGCCAGGCACTGACCATCGCTCGCGACGAGTGCATCGGCGACATGCTCACCGAGTCGCTGATTGATGAGTCTGGCTGGCGTTTCACCCAGGGCGACGTCTCTCTGGTGATCTGCAACAGTCCGCTGAACATTTCGCTGTTCCGTGGCGATACATGTATTTTGCGCACCGATGATGGCTTTGAGACGCCGCTGGTCATGGAGTCCGAAGCCGGACAGCCTGCCCATTGGTCGGTCATGTTCGATCTGCCGGACAACGAACCGGTTTTCGGGCTTGGCGAAACCGCTGGCGACTTCAACCGCCGCGGCGTGGAAATGGTGTCCGACCTGAACGACTTCCGTTATTTGCCGCTGGCCTGGAATCCCAGGGGCTGGGGAATATACGCGAACTCGCTTGAGCGGGTCATGCACGATCCTGGCACAGAAGACAATCCGGGCACCTATCAGATTTTTATGGATGGTCCGGTTTTTGACCTGTTTCTGTTTGCTGGCGATGTCCCCGAAATTTTCAATCAATATTCCGCGCTAACCGGTCGTGCCGGCCAGCCGCCGTTGTGGGCCATGGGTTCATGGCTCAAGCAGCAGCCGGGCCAGTCTACGCCAGACTTTGTTGCACAGGCCGAAGCGCTGCGACAGTCCCAGTTTCCATTGGATGTCCTGGATTTTGCCCAGCCTTCCATGGTGCAGTTTCAGGCAGACAAGCTGGTGCTGGAATGGGATGGCAGCCGCATGGACGATGCGCGCCGCACGCTTGGCGCGTTGCGCGAAAAGTTTTTTGAAATCTGTGTTCCATCCTTCCCAGGCGTACCGCGTGAATCGGTTCTGTTCGACGATCTTGAAGATCGCGGCTGGCTGCTGACCGGCGACGATGGCAATGCGTTTGTTTTTGACGGTGTACCGGAAAACGGCAATGTGCCGTTTGGTCTGCTGGACCTGACCTACAAGGATGCCTATGCGTTCTGGGTCGAGCGGCATCATCAACTGGTCGACGAAGGTGTCAGCGCTTTCCACAGTTCGTTTCCGGTAGAGATCCCCGATGCGGTCAGTGCACGCAATGGCGAATCGGGCGCGCTGCTCAGAGAGCTGTATCCACTGTTGCTGCGCCGGGCACTGTTCGATGCTGTTTCCATGAACAAGACGCCTACAGAAGGCGTAGTGCCTTCTGCAGATCTGATTATGGCCGTGCAGCGCGTGGCCTGGCAAAAAACGCCGGCATCGGCCAATGATTGGGACGGGCTGACGCAGTGGTTGCGCCAGGGGCTGTCGATTCAGGCCAGCGGCGTGATCGCGGTCACGCACGATCTGGGTAATCCCGAGCAACTGGATGGCGACACCCCGCTGGACGCGACGCTGTATCTGCGCATGCTGGGCCTTTGCGTGTTTTCTGCCGGGTTCGCCTTTCAGGCCGCGCCGGCATTATTGCCCAGTGCCTATCCGGAAGACATCCAGACAAAGATCCGGACATTGCTTGAACTGCGCTATCGCCTGATCCCATATATTAATGGCGTCATTGAAGATGCCGTACGCACCGGCCTGCCGGTGCAGCGGATGATGGCGCTGGCGTATCCTGACGATGCCAAGGCACGTGCCTGGGACCAGCAATACATGCTGGGTCCGGCACTGCTTGTGGCACCGGTGCTGCAGCCAGGCTCGTCGGTGAATGTCTATCTGCCCGAAGGCGATGCCTGGTGGGACCTGAACCTGAACCAACGCTATGAGGGCGGCCAGGTGCTCACGGTTGAGTGCGGGCTAGACTCGGTGCCGGTCTTTGGTCGTGAAGGCCATATGCTCTGTCTGGGGCCCGTCCTGCGGCATATGGGTGAGTTCAACTCGGCGCGCATCCTGGATGAGGTCTGGATGTTCGGCATGCCCACGCACAACCCGGTTGTCATGCGCAACAAGATTCGTGTCATGCAGATGCAGGGCTCCAGTTATATCAAAGGCCTGGAAGGGTTGAAGATTCTTCAGTCTGATGGTCTTGAAGTAAAACGTCGTGGCGCAGAAGTGCGTATCTCGCGCGAACGTTAAAAGTCGTTGTGCCCGTTGCGACAAAGAAAAAATTTAATTTCTTTGTCGCAATTATGCAAATAGTATTGACAGCAAGTTCGAATTCCTTCATAATCTTTTTCTTTCCTGGGCTGGTAGCTCAGTCGGTAGAGCAGTGGACTTTTAATCCATTGGTCGCGAGTTCGAGTCTCGCCCAGCCCACCAGGAAAATCTTGTAGAAAGAATATCTTAGCCGCTAGCCTGAAAATGGAGTAGCGGCTTTTTTATTTTTCGAATCTACAACGTGTCATTGTTTCGGCCACTGATCGGTCGCAGCATCAACTTTTTGCCTTGCATAAACGACTAACCGCAAATGCCGATCTGCATCAATGGTTAGCGAGGTTTGCTCAAACGACTCGGCCTTGCCGTCGATCATCAGCTTGCGTGTTCCGTTGCAGCCGGTGTGTACCTCGTGCTTTGGCCACCACGCTTTGAACTCAGGCGACACCTGTTTCAGTTCATCTACAAGTTCATGAATGTCCGCTTCCTGAGTAGCGAGGGCAAAGTCACGACGAAAGCTCGATAGCATCTGTGGTGCCTGGTCTTCCCAAACATCCAGCCGCTCGCGTACGAAGGGATCTGTAAAGAGCAGCCAAAGCAGATTTCGGCGTCCGGGCAAATGTGATCCTAATTGCCAAAGCTGGTCTGCCGCAGCATTGAACGCCAGTACATCCCAGCGCAAATTTAGAACGTATGCCGCATGCGGCGCCAGGTCATGCATTAGCCGCAGCACAGGCGGTGGCACCACACACCAGGTTTTGCCCGGTTCTGCAGGAGGTCTTTCATGTGCCAGCAGGAACAGATGCCGTCGCTCAGAGGCATCCAGTTTCAGCACTCGCGAAAGGTTGTCCAGAAAGCCGGCAGATACGCCAATATCACGGCCCTGTTCCAGCCAGGTATACCAAGTCAGGCCAACACCGGCAAGCGCGGCTACTTCCTCGCGACGAAGCCCCGGTGTGCGGCGCCGTCCACCGCTGGGCAGTCCCACATCGGTGGGCGACAGGCGTTCACGACGTGTTCGCAGGAAAACGGCTAGATCGCTACGCGTTCGTTCCATGGTTCGCATTGGTTATCTCATTGCTTTAAGTAATAGTATAAACAGTTAAATTGTAATTGTTTAACAGAAGATCGACAATGATTGCATCGTTACTCTGGATAAGCAAGATGAACTCGAATTCCCCTTTGTCGACAGTGTCGGCGAACGCTGTTGATACGCCACCATGGCTCGGTCTGTCCGTGCTGCTGTTAGCCGGTTTCGTTACGATTTTCGATCTGTTCGTGGTTAATGTGGCTATTGCCCGCATACAGGTTGGTCTCGGAGCCAGCTTCGCGCAGATCGGTTATATCGTGGCTGGGTACGAATTGGCCTTTGGCGTATTGCTCATTACCGGAGGGCGGCTGGGCGACTTGTTCGGCCGCCGCCGTCTTTTCGTTATCGGCATGGCCGGGTTCACGCTGGCCTCGGCGTTGTGCGGGCTGGCATCTACTGCAGGTTTTCTGATCGGTGCGCGGGTATTGCAGGGTTTGACGGCTGCCTTGTTGTTTCCGCAGGTATATGCGTCGATCCGCGTCAATTTCGATGGTAACGAGAGTCGCCGTGCGTTCGGACTGTTGGGCATGACCTTGGGCCTTGCAGCTATCGCAGGCCAGGTGCTGGGCGGCTGGCTGGTGCACGCTGATTTGTTCGGTCTGGGTTGGCGCAGCATCTTTCTGATCAATGTGCCGATTGGCTTGTTTGCCATCATTGGGGCTCGCTACATACCAGAATCCCGTGCACCGCAGCGCGCGGTGCTGGACTGGACCGGCGTGGCGCTGGTCAGCGCCGGGCTCACGCTATTGCTGGTGCCGTTGATTGAAGGGCCGGGGCACGACTGGCCTGATTGGAGCCTGTGGGCGCTGGCAGCAGCGTGCGTGCTACTGGCTCTGTTTTATCGACAACAGGAGCGACGGCGCGCCGATGGTCACCTGCCGTTGGTGGATATGCGCTTACTGTCGCAGCGCCGTTTCGCTTTGGGTGCATTATTGGTGCTGCTGGTCTATTCAACCTCCAGTTCATTCTTCCTGTGTTTTGCGCTGCTCATGCAGTCTGGACTGGGACTGGATCCCTTTGTCGCAGGCAGTATCTTCGCGCCTTGTAGCGTGGGTTTTGTTGTCGCCTCGTTGGCCGCGCCGCGCCTGGTTGCGCGGTGGGGAACCAGCGCCATTGTTGCGGGTGCGATTGTCTATGCAATTTCTATCGGGTTGCTGATTGCCCAGGTGCAGGTGGCAGGGTCGACATTGGAACCTGTGCGATTGATTCCAGTGTTGATTGTGGTTGGTGCCGGCCAGGGAGTCATCATGACGCCGTTGTTGAATTTGGTATTGGGATTCGTAGAACAAGCGCAGGCAGGCATGGCCTCTGGCGTAATATCAACGGTCCAGCAGGTCGGTGCCGCGCTGGGTGTGGCAGTGGTGAGTATTTTGTTTGGCATGGCATTGGCAGTGCACGATAGTGAAGTGGCACAAGCAGACCGCTACGCCTCGGCCTTTGTGTCCGGAATGCGCTATAACCTCGGAGCAGCGTTGCTGGTCAGTGTGCTGCTATTTATGCTGGGTCGGGAAAAGCAAGCGATCCCGCAGTCGAGTGCTTTATCGGAGGGATCAACGCCATAGACATGCCGTGGGGCCCAGCTAAAGCAGTAAGGGCGGGGCAAGCCTGAAGGATGGCAGTCTGATTGCTTATGCACGATAAGCGCGCGCTTTATGAGCGTAAAATTGCAATGAGTGAAAGTTTTCCGACCAACAGCGAGGAGAATCTAGAATGGCCAGTCTTGAAACTGAACAAGTCGAACGCATTGTCCGCGATTGGGCACATTCGGTCAGCACCGGCGATCGCAAGGGAATTCTCAAGCATCATGCCGCAGACCTGTTAATGTTCGATTTTCCAGATGTATTCGAGGGTATCAATGCCTACGACGGCACTTGGGATTTTTTCTATGCCAATCCCAGGGGGCCAATCACCTATGAACCGTCCGATCTGCGTATAACGGCCGGCGAGAATGTTGCGTTTGTTACGTGCAAGATGCATTGCGATGGTACGTCAGCCGGTCCGCTTGAATTTCGCCTGACCGTCGGTTTAGAAAAACGCAATGACCAATGGCTTATTACGCATGAACATCATTCCGTGCCAACGATTGAAGAGCGATTCATCAACCCTTAAAAGACCAGCGTAGCCGCTGGCCCGGAAATAGAGTAGCGGTTTTCTATTGCCGGGTCTTGTATGCCTGCAGCGTATTCGTTTTATTGTCTTGCTCTGTGAAAACCGCCCGTTTTCTGCGTTTCGGGCAAGATAAACCGATATGGACAAAAATTTAATAATTTGCCCATGTTTTAGCCATATGGTCAGAGTGTGTCCACAGGCCACTGATATGGACGGTTTTTTATGTTTTTGACCATATCAGCTAATCCGGGCCTCGTGTTTTTCCTTTTATACAGATGAAGACGGGAACAAAAGCGATAACAAAAATAGTATAGGGTGCGATTTGATCAATGCCATTGTTGATGACGCCGCGATCTCACCCTTTCGGGCATCACTCGCGGTTCTGGCTGATCGGTGCAAAATCTTCCGGCGCATGTCCGATAACAATGCGCTTGCCCGTGGTTCTTGCCAGATCGTGCAGTCTTTGCATGGATGCAAGTGGTTGCTTGCGGCTGGTATTGAACCCGGGAACACGATTGTGTTTGAAATTTGCATACGAATGCCAGACATCGCCAGCCAGGATCACCGGCTGATGCCCGGCCGGCGTCACCAACAGGGATTGATGTCCCGGTGTATGTCCGGGCGTTTGCAGAATACGCAAGCGCGTCATGCGTCCAAAGACGTGCATTGCTGCAACGGTTGCCATTGCGCCGGGTAAAATGCTGGATATCATCAAGCCTTACGAAGGACAGCCGCATGGCAGACAGCAGTTTCAGTTTAAAAAGTATTGCCATTCCTGCGTACGGCCCTTCGCTGCTTTTCGGATTTGCCAACGGTGCGATTTTGCCGGTGATTGCCTTGAGCGCCCGCGATCTGGGCGCTACACCTGCCTTGGCGGGCTTGATCATTGCGCTGATCGGTCTGGGTTCACTGCTGGCCAATATCCCCGCTGCGCTGATCACCTCGCGTGTGGGCGAGCGAAGCGCGCTGCTGGGTGCGTCGGCGATTACCATCATTGCCCTGTTGCTCTGCATTTTTGCCAATCATGCGTTGCTGCTGGCGTTGGCGACGTTGTTGATCGGCGTGTCAACGTCTGTCTTCTTTCTTGCCCGGCAAACCTATATGATCGAGGCCGTGCCTTTTTACATGCGCGCCCGGGCGCTCTCGGTACTGGGCGGGGTGAACCGCATCGGCATGTTTGCCGGGCCATTCGCGGGGGCAGCAGTGATGCATTTTGTGGGGCTGTCCGGCGCCTACTGGGTGGGGCTGGCTGCCCTGGTCGCGTCAACGGTGCTGACCTACTATATGCCGGATCTGAAGGTCGAACCCAGGGTGCAAAGCCTGTCGGCGGCCAAACCTCGCATGGCGCGTATTGCCCGCGAGCATGCCGGCGTGTTCATGTCGCTGGGCCTGGCTGTCTTGCTGATCAGCGCCATGCGCGCGGCAAGGCAGATTGTGATCCCGTTGTGGGCCGATTATATCGGCCTGAGCCCGACAGCAACCTCGGTCATTTTTGGATTGTCCTCGGCGGTGGATATGCTGATGTTCTATCCTGCCGGCAAGATCATGGATGACTGGGGACGGCTGTGGGTGGCTTTGCCCTGCACCCTGATCATGGGTATTTCACTTGTGATCATGCCATTTACCACCACCGTGTTCGCCTTTATCGTGGTTGCCATGCTGCTGGGGTTGGGCAATGGTTTTGGCTCAGGGATCAATATGACGCTGGGGGCGGACGCCTCTCCCGATCACGGGCGCACCGAGTTTCTGGGGCTTTGGCGGCTGATCAGCGACGTGGGCAGCAGCGCCGGCCCTTTTCTGTTGTCGGGCATGACTGCGCTGGTATCACTGGGTGCCGGTATCGCGTTGACAGGCGGCTTTGGCTTTATCTCTGCAGCGATTTTCTGGCATTTCCTGCCGCATGCACGAGGTGCGAAAGTGCGCGACCAGTAAACGCGCACACGGCGCCGACGCCCTCTGCCATGTAGCATGCGCCGATGCCTTTAGTCATGCCTCAAGAGCCTGATACGACATAAAAAACGCTGCGGCCCGGCGTCGATATCCATGACGATGGGGCGCAGCGAGGTTGCTTGCAGCGATTTTCTGTCAGAGCGTTAAGCAGGAAAATAGTTCGGTGCGCCCTGACAGTTGCGGCTGCGGATTTCAGTGATCGTATTGCTTGCCTTCTTCAGCCTTGAGCGCTGTCGGTTCGACGGTGCTGAGCCATTCCATGGATTTTTTGCCGGCCGGCGCGATCAGTTTGTCGCCAGAATAGATAATCATCTTGTCCAGCACTGCGAAAGGGTACTCAGGCACTTTCTTGGTAATACCGAGCAATTGCGCTTCGTAAGCCTGGCCGTCGGCACGATCGATTTTCAGGCTGCGACCAAAGCCGGTAAATTGCACATCGTGCATAGCCGCGGCCACTTGTTCGGTGCTCGGCCATTTGCCGCCGTTATCCTTGATTGCTTTTTCGTAACCGGCTTTCAGGCCATGGATCGCCTGCACCATGTGGTAGACCGAGTAAATCGGATAGGCATTGGTTTTTTCACGAAATTTCTTGATAAAGGCCTGGTGCTTCGGATCATCTTTGGTTTCCGGATGCAAGAAGTAGTGGTCGCCACGGGCGCCGACAATCACGCCTGCCGGTAGTGCACTGCCCAGGCGTTCCAGCGAGCTTTCTGCAAGCGGCAGCACGAACGTGGAGTTTTTGAACAGATTACGCTGCGAAGCCTGGCGCACGAAGTTATCCAGATCTCCGCCCCAGGATGTGGACAGAATGACATCCGGCCGTAATGCCTGCAGGCGGCTGATTTCCGTAGAGAAATCGGCAGCGCCAAATTTCGGGAACATTTCCGCGACTACACGCACGTCAGGCTTGAAGCGTTTTAGCGTAGCCAGGAAAATCTCTCTGGAATCACGGCCCCAGGCGTAATCCTGATTGACGATGGCCAGTGTCTTGAAGTCCGGCTTTGTCTTGAGCAGATACAGGACAGAGGCGATCATTTCAGCAGTGGCATTGGCCTGGGTCCGTACAACGTATTTGTATTCTTTCTCTTCCAGTACCTTTTCGGTGCCGCAGTCCCACAAGATATTGAGTGTCTTCAGGTCTTCTGCCACCGGTGCAATGATGTTGCAGTTGCCGCTGGAAATGGCAGAAAGAAAGACGCGGGTTCCGTTCTCTGCCAGGCGACGATACTCGGAAAGCAGCTTTTCGCCACCGCCGCCTTCGTCAATATAGGTGGGCACGATCTTGACGCCGTCAATGCCGCCGGCCGCATTGATGTCGCTGATCAGCAGATCAGCCGCATGGCGTGCCGGTACGCCGAAAACCGAAGCAGAGCCGGAAAGAAAAGTGGATATGCCCAGCTTGATCTCGGCTGGTTTTTCCTGGGCAAAAGCACTGGTACTCATGGCAATGCCGGCGATTGCCGCCGTAGCCATAAGTCGCATGGTTTTTTTTAGCATGGTTATGTCTCCTGATTGTTATTGCACTCTAAAAAAGGATGGTGTCTCTCAGTCCGTTACCTGACGCAAGGTGATCAAAACCTTCATTGATCTGGTCCAGTGTGAAGGTCTGCCCCATCAGCTTGTCCACAGGAAGCTTTCCTGCGACATACAGGTCTATATATTTTTCAATGTCCCGCGACGGTACGCCGGATCCCAGATAACTGCCTTGCACCGTCCTTTCCTCGCCCACCATTTGCGCCAGCGGCAGCGCAAAGCTGGCCCGGGGATTGGGCAGGCCGGATGTAATGGTCGCCCCGCCTCTTTTGGTCAGCGTATAGGCCGTCTCGAATGCCTGCACGGCGCCAGCCATGTCAAAGCCGTAGTCTACGCAACCGCCGGCCTGCGCGATCAGCTCGCTATTGTCCTTGATCACTCTGGGATTGATGCAGTGTGTTGCCCCCAGCGTTTTTGCCAGCGCCAGCTTATCGTCGCTCAGATCGACAGCCACGATCCGTCTGGCGCCAGAGGCCACCGCCGCGATCAGTGCGCTCAGGCCGACGCCGCCCAGGCCGACGATGGCAGCGGTATCACCGGCCTGCAATCTGGCCCGGTTGATGACGGCGCCGGCGCCGGTGAGAACGGCGCATCCGAAAAGGGACGCTTCCCTGTGGGAAAGATCGCGATTGACTTTGACGCAGGAACGTCGGGAAACCACGGCGTATTCTGCAAAGCACGAAACACCTGTATGGTGGTTTAGCGGCTGGCCACCTTGGGACAGGCGCTTATCGCCGGATAGCAGGGTGCCGGCCGTATTGGCGATGGCGCCGGGTATGCATAATGCGGGTCGCCCCTCGGCGCAGGGTGCGCAGCAACCACAGCTGGGCACGAACACCATCACCACATGGTCGCCAGGTTTCAGGTCGGAGACTGCACGCCCGCATTCGATGACGGTGGCCGAGGCCTCATGGCCCAGCACGATGGGCATACCTCTTGGGCGATCGCCATTGATGACCGACAGGTCCGAATGACAAAGGCCGCTGGCCTGCATTTTGACAAGCAGTTCGCCGTCGCCGGGCGCGCTCAGTTCCACCTCTTCAATACTCAATGGCCGGCTTTGCGCATAAGGCAACTGCGTGCTCATTGCCCTTAATATGGCTGCTTTGATTTTCATCGCATGTTTTCTTTATACAGTTCGGCCGCCATCGACCGGCAACTCGACGCCGGTCATAAACGCAGCGGCATCGCTGGCCAAAAAGACGGCGGCTGCGGCCACATCTTTGGGCGTGGAAAACCGGCCCAGCGGAATGGATGAAATGAATTTGGCGCGGTTCTCTGGCGTGTCGGGCAGGCCCATGAACAGTTCGAACATGCCGGTGATACCCATGACCGGGCAAATGGCATTGACCCGGATATTGTCAGGGCCCAATTCGACCGCCATGGATTTGGACAGCACATTGACAGCGCCCTTGGACGCGTTGTACCAGCTCAGGCCGGGACGCGGCCTTATCCCTGCTGTTGAGCCGATATTGAGGATGACGCCGGCACCCGTCTGGCGCATAACGGGAACGACTGCCTGGGCCATATGGTAAATCGACTTGACGTTGACATCGAACATTCGGTCAAACATCGCTTCGTCCACATCAAGCATGGGCTGGTTCTTGTGGGTGATGGCGGCGTTATTGACCACGATATCGGGAGCACCGAAAGTATCCACGCAATGCGCGACCAGTGCCCGGACTTGCTCGCCATTGGAGACATCGACGGTAAACGCACTGGCATTGTTTCCGAGCGCGCCGGCAACGCGCAAGGCGGCCGCTTCGTTGATATCGGCCACAATGACTTTTGCGCCTTCATCGATATAAGCAGTGGCAATGCCTTGCCCAAACCCGCTGCCGGCACCGGTGACAATAGCGATTTTATTATCCAGAACAGCCATGTTGTATAGTTCCCTTATAGAGTGATGTGGATTAACCGTGATAGTGAATGATGGTTTTTGTCGTACTCATTTCCTCGAGCGCAACCAGACCTTTCTCACGCCCGTGTCCGCTGCGCTTGACGCCGCCAAAGGGCAGTTCGACACCGCCGCCGGCGCCAAAGCCGTTGATATACACTTGTCCGCATTTCACTTCTTTGGCTACCCGCTGCTGGATGCCCCCGTTCTCGCTCCAGACGGCGGCCATCAGGCCGTAATCGGTAATGTTTGCCAGATGTACGGCTTGCTCTTCGGTATCAAAAGCCAGTGCGACCAGAACCGGTCCAAAAATTTCCTGCATCAACAGATCGCTGTCATGATTGTCGGCAACAAACAGGGTTGGCGTCACGTAATAGCCGCCGTCCGGAACACCGGCTTCAATCTGTCCCTGCGCAAGTATTTTCAGGCCGTCTTTTTTACCTTGTTCCAGATACCGGTTGACGCGGTCAAACTGCGACTTGTTGATGACCGGGCCGCAGTGCAAATCCATGTCTGGCGTGCCCACTTTGGTTTTGGAAAATTCTTCGGCAACAAGGCCGATGAATTCGTTGAAAATATCGCGCTGAATCAACAGACGGCTGCCTGCCGTGCAGGTCTGGCCGGTGTTGGCGATAATGCCTTTGACAATGGCCGGGACGGCCAGCTTCATATTGACATCGTTAAACACCACATGAGCGGATTTCCCGCCCAGTTCCAGCACGCACTTGACGGCATGTTCTGCGGCGGCTTTCTGCACCAGCACGCCCACTTCATTGGAGCCGGTGAAGGTAACGAAGTTGATGTCTTCGTGCGCCGACAGGCTGGCGCCGGCTTCCTCGCCCAGACCGGTGACCACATTGAATACCCCCGCAGGCAGGCCCGCCTCCAGCGCCAGTTCGGCAACCCGGATCACCGACAGGCAGGCGTCTTCTGCCGGTTTGACAACGCATGCATTGCCCATGGCCAGGGAGGGCGCAACACTTCTGCCGACCATTTGCGCCGGATAATTCCAGGGAATGATATGTGCAGTCACACCCAGGGGTTCCCTGATGGCTTGCACCGAATAGCCGTTCAAAAAGGGAATAACCTCGCCGTGCACCTTGTCGGCCGCGGTGCCATAGAACTCGAAATAGCGCGCCATCACCTGAATATCGTTTCGTGCCGAGGAAATCGCCTTGCCGGTATCCTTGGCTTCCAGCTGGGATAGTTGCTCTGCGTTCTCCAGAATCAATCCGCTTAATTTGACCAGGAGTCGACCGCGTTCGAGTGCCGTGAATTTTTTCCAGGGGCCTTCAGCCGCAATTCTGGCTGCCTTGACCGCAAGGTCGACATCGGCCTCATCGCCTCGTGGAATTTGGGTAAAAACGGTGCCATCCACCGGCGAAATTACATCCAGCATTTGCCCGGATATTGCATTTGTCTTGCGTCCATTAATGATCATTTGCGGCATTTTCAGTTGTCCTTTGATTTCCATATAAGCTCATTTCTCCGCGTTCAATATTCCATATCTGGTTTGGAATATCTCCCAGCAGCTTGATATTTGATTCTGTCATTACGATGCTCAGTTCGGGCTCAAGCTGCTTTAACCGGTTCAGGGCTTCGGTATATTCGGCGCCCAATCGCGGCGCCAGGCCCTGAAAGGGTTCGTCCAGAAGCAGCAGCCTTGTGCCGATCATCACCGCGCGGCCCAGCGCCACCATCTTGCCCTGACCGCCCGATAAGGCCGATCCCGAGCGATCCAGCATGGGCACCAGTTGTGGTATGGCTTGCAGCACACACTCCAGGCGTGCTTTGATCGCGCTGGCACTCATGTTCTGTACTTCACAGGGCAGGCGCAAATTCTGCTCTACCGACAATGTCGGGAAAATAACCCGGTTTTCCGGCGCATAGCCAATGTGCAGCGCTGCTCTGGCGTGACCCGCAAGCGCGGTCAGGTTGGCGTCATCAAACCGGATGTCGCCGCTACGCACTTTGACCAGACCCATCAAGGCGCGCAGCAGGGTGGTTTTACCTGCGCCATTGCGTCCCACAATGCCGATGGTCAGCCCGCTATCGAACGTTGCTGTGATATTTCTGAGGATCTGATTGCCGGCCAGATCCACACTTACGTTATTCAGGCTAAGCATCAATGGTCTCCGAGCACGGCGCTGCGGACCAGCGGATTGTTCAGCACCTGGGACGGGCTGCCGTCGGCGGCGATTTTGCCGGAAATCCAGGCCGCAACGCGGGTGGCATAGCGGGCGACGATGTCCTCATCATGTTCGACAAACCAGCTGGTCACCTTGCGCTGCTCAAGCGCGTCCATGACCAGTTGCATCAGGCTGTGTTTATCTTCTGATGCCACACCACTGGTCGGTTCATCCATGATCAGCAGGCGCGGACGCAGCGACAGGGCCATGGCCACATCCAGAAGTTTTTTCTTGCCCTCCGGCAGGTCCACCGAAAGCGCACTGGCGTCCTGCGACAGACCCACCAGTTCCAGTGTTTCATCCACTTCACGGGCGTCGGCCAGACGACTCAATGGCTGAAAATAGCTCAGGCGGGTATTTCTGCTCGCCGCCGCAATTTGAATGCATTCGCGCACGGTATGTTCGGTAAACAGCTGAGGAAGCTGAAAGGATCTTCCCATGCCGAGCCGGACAATCTTTCGGGGCAACAGGGATGTGATTTCCTTGCCGGCGAAGTAGACGTTGCCAGAATCGGGCTTCAGATATCCAGTGCAGATGTTGATAAAAGTGGTCTTGCCGGCGCCGTTCTGGCCGATGACTGCCAGCTTTTCGCCTTCATGCAGTTCAAAATTGATCTGGTCGGCCGCGACCACACCGCCAAATGCGAGACTGAGATTTTGCGTCTTTACTAATGGTTCCATCGCTTGTCTTCTCCTAGGCTCGCTTCAGTTTGCGTTTTCGCATGATTTGACCTACCACCCCGTTAGGCACGACGAAAATAACCAGGATCAGCGTCAGCCCCAGAATGGCCTGCCAGAAACCGGGGAAATAGGCCGAAGAAAGCAGTTTGACGGTTTCAAAGATGGCGGCGCCGATAAATGCACCGCCAACATGGGCGGCGCCACCCAGAATCGTGATATACACGTACTCTGCTGAACGCAGCCAGGTGCCGATTTCCGGCGTGACCAGTCCCTGTATCAGGGCCAGGATGGCGCCGGAAAACCCCACCACGGCGCCGGATAATATATAGCCCTTCCATAGCACGTGGCGGGGTGAAATGCCCAGATACTCAAGCCGGGTTTCGTTGGTCTTGATTGCTGCCAGCGCCTGGCCATTGCCCGAGCGGAAATAGCGCTGCACTGCCCAGGCTATGAGAAGCGAACCGGCCAGGGCAATGCACATCAGCGTAAATTCGAAGGCGCTTCGGTCAAGCACAATGCCCGCCACGGTCGGCCTGCTGACGCGAATGCCGTCAGTGCCACCGGTAATATCGTAGAATTTGGTGGTGAGGGCAAACAGCACCATGCTTAAGGCAAGATTGAGCATGCCGAAGAAAATACCCCGGTACCGGGCAACAAACATGCCGATTAAGGCGCTGAACAAAGTGGCGATCACTACGCTGCACAAGATGAGCACGATGACATCGGTCTCGGGACGCAATCGGGAGATAAAAGCAATGCTGTACGCGGCGATCGATGCATACATGGCATGGCCGAATGACACCTGGCCGGCGCGCAGCATCACCGAAATGCCCAGTGCCGCAATGGCATAGGTCAGGCCGATGATCAGGGGAGTAATGGTCCAGGGCACCAGGTAGCCGCAGAGCAGCACGAGCAGTGCCGACATCAAACTGAGTGTATAAATTTTCATATTGTTCTGGCCTGTGCAACTTTGAATAATCCGTTAGGCCTGAATACCAGTACCAGCACCATGATGATGTAAGGCACAGCGACTTCTACTTCCGGCGCCAGATAGATAGAGAACGACCGTATTACGCCTATAAGTATTGCGGCAATAAGTGCGCCGGTAATCTGCCCCAGCCCGGCGGTGGCGACCACCGCAAAAGACAAGACCACCATATCGGCACCAACGCCCGGGACCAGGGAAGTGGTGGGCGATGCAAGCGCGCCGCCCAGCACGCCCAGAATAGTGCCTATGACAAATGTGAAATAGCTGATGCGCCTGGCATTGATTCCCATTGCGGTAGCCACTTCGCTGTTATGGGTAATGGCAACAATCTGTTTGCCAAGCCTTGTATACCTGAGAAAATAGACCAGGACCACGTACGCAATCAGGGCCGTGCCGGGGATGATCAACAACTGGTAGGTGGTATAGGTGATGTTGCCTATCTCTATATTTCCCAGGCGCCCGACCACTTCGCTGGCGGTATAGGGCTGCGCGCCCCAGATGAATTTTTGCAGATCCTCAAAGATAAGAAAGGCGCCGAACGTCAACAGCAGTTTCAGAATAGGATCGTAGCCATGGGTCCTGCGTATCAGCACAAATTCCACAATCGAGCCCAGTATGATGCCAACAATAATGGCCACCAGAAACAGTGAGAGCAATGGCAGGATCGCCGACTCTGTGGTTGGTGCATAAACGGCGATGAGTGTTGCAGCAGCATACCCGCCATAGGCATAGAATGCGCCGTGGGCGACGTTAAGAATGCCCATCACGCCAAAGATCAGCGTGAGTCCAAGCGATACCAGAAAGAGCAGGCCGGCGTATGACAGACCGTCCAGTAAAGCGATCAGGATTAAATCCGAATTCATGTTGTCCCCATCTCGTTTTTTTAGCTATTAGACAGGATATATACAGTAATCCACACAGGTAAAACCCTTAGCGCATGCTTTGTCTTTTTGAAACCCTGGCTTTTCTATTCTGATAGTCGCGCGAGAACAGTTCTGGGCGGCGGCAAGGAACGGGCGCCTTCGGTCCGCCTTTTGGCTTGCGGACCGGAACATGGATTGCCAGCGATTGCCGCTATCATTGATGCCGGCGTTCATGACAGATTTGCATCCAGTTATAAGCAATTGAAACATTGATTTGATCGCTTCGTTTTGGATGTTAGCCTTTTACTTTGTTGATTTTCATTGAGGGAGTACGCCATGAGATTGGAAAAATTGTTACTGGCAACTATGTTAAGTGCAGGCATGATATCCACGGCAAGTGCCGCCGAACTGAAAGTGACCATGAACGAGGCGACCACGTCGGCAACGGGCAACCAGATGGGTCAGGTGATCATCAGCGAAACGCCTTTTGGTCTGCTCTTTACGCCCGATCTCAAGGGGCTTGATCCCGGCGTGCACGGTTTTCACGTTCACGAGAATGCCAGTTGTGATGCTGCTGAAAAGGACGGCAAAACGGTGCCTGCCCTGGCTGCCGGCGGCCATCTGGATCCGAAGAAAACGGGCAAGCATGAAGGGCCGTATAGTGACCAGGGCCATGTGGGTGACCTGCCGGGGCTGGTTGTCGCGGCCGATGGCACATCGACATATCCGGTGCTGGCTCCGCGACTCAAAGCCTTGTCCGACGTGCAGCAGCACGCGCTCATGATTCATGAGGGCGGCGATAACTATTCTGACCATCCCAAGGCGCTCGGCGGTGGGGGCGGGCGCATGGTGTGCGGTGTGATTAAATAAAGTTTGCCCCACGGCATGGGCGGCCGGCGTTGCTGAGGGGTTTCTGGGCTGCGGCTTGCTGCGTGCGGGTGAGCGCGTGGTATTGATCAATTGCCGCGCTGCGGACGATCGGCCGGCCACGACTGCTGGCGGTTAGAACAGGTGTCGCAGGTCAGGCCTGTATGGAGCCGCAGGCGCCTCACCACGCAGTCATGCACCTGACAGAGTAATCACCTTTGCTGGATCGAGCAGCGACGCAGCTGGTGCAGCCGCCTTATTGACAGACGCTAATGGGTATTACGCGGTATGATCAGCACAGTTTCGAATCCATCAGGGGACGGTTGTGCTGCGAGTTTTCTTTCTTTTCACGCTGACTGCCATTGCGGAAATTGCCGGCTGCTATCTGTTCTATTTCTGGCTGCGCCGCGATGGCCATTGGTGGGTGTTGATTGCATCCCTGGCCTCGCTTATCCTGTTTGCCTGGCTGCTGACCTTGCATCCGGTGGCCACGGGCCGTGTTTATGCGGCGTATGGTGCCGTCTATGTGGTGGTCTCGGTGCTATGGCTCAATCTGGTAGACCGCAGTTCGTTGTCGGGGCTGGAGTGGGCAGGGCTGCTGCTGGCGCTTGTCGGTATGGGCCTGATGGTGTCGGGTTGGAGCATTGCACATAAATAGGCTGCCATGTGGATTCCTAAACTTGTTTTCATTGTTTTGCTGTCGGCGCTTTCTGCCTGCTCGTCGCTGACGCCGTGGCGTAATCCGCCGCTGCCGCCGGGCACCCCTGACACCGGCGTTGACACGGCGCGGCTTACCGAGAGGACCGATCCGTCCTTTGTCATCATTCTGAGCATTTCCGGGGGCGGGGCGCGCGCGGCCGCATTTGGCTACGGGGTGCTCAAGGAATTGGCCGACACACAGATCCGGTGGAACGGCCATACCCAAACGCTGCTCAGCCAGGTCGATGTGGTGCGTGGCGTATCGGGAGGCAGTATCGTTGCTGCCTATTATGCGCTCAATGGCAGCAAGACCTTCCCGGCGTTTAAAAACGAATATCTGTACAAGGATTTCCAACAGAGTCTGGTGTCCGCCATATTCAGTCCGCAAAATTTTGCCGCTGCGGTCTCGCCTACGGTCGGCCGTGGCCATGTGCTGGCGCAGAAACTGGATATGCTCTATGAAGGCAAAACCTACGAAGACCTGTATCGCAATCCGCATGCAGACCTGATCGTGCTGGCGACCGATTTATCCCAGGGCACGAGTTTTGAATTTTCGCCAGACCAACTGGCTACGATGTGCGCCGATATCCGCAAGATTCCTCTCTCGTTTGCGGTGGCGTCCTCGGCCGCCGTGCCAATGGTGCTGTCGCCGCTGACGCTGAAAAATTATGCCGGACAATGTGCGTATTCTGCCCGAAAACGCGAGCAGGTATCCAGACTGCAAGGCGATTACCGGATGCGCGCCTACCGATCGGATGTCCTGGGTTATCTGGACAGCAAAAATCGGCCCTATATCCATTTGGTGGACGGGGGGCTATCGGATAACCTGGGCGTGCGCGGGCTGATGGATCGCGTCACGCTCGGTATCGGCCAGTTGCGCCGTGGCCAGATCAGCAAGGGCACCGTCAGGAAAGTGGCCTTTGTGGTGATCAACGCCGAGCGCGACCCCAGCGTCAATATCGACAAAAGCGAAAATGTCCCCACGCTGTCGGATGTCTTTGACACGATCATGTTCAGTACGTCTGGCCGGGTCACTACGCAGACCATGCAGATGGTGCAGGACACCGGCAGGCACTGGGCTACGTTGAGAAAATCGCTCAATCCCCAATTGCAGGCGTTGCTGGCACCCGACGCGCAATTGCACGTTGTGCCCGTCAGCCTGCGTGAAGCGCCAGCAGGACTGTCCGTGCCACGCCGGCATTTGCTGCGCATTCCCACGCTGTTCACCGTCAACCGCAAGGATGTGGACGCGCTCATTGAGGCCGGCCGCCAGACGCTGCGGCAGAATCCTGAGTATCAGGCGCTACTGCAGGAGCTGGACGCCCGGATACCACAACAGGCTGTGGCAACGGGCTCGCCAATCACGTCCGCCGGTTCGCTACGGTCCGCGCCATCGGCCCACTTGCCTCCGGGCGGACCCAGTTCGGCGCCGCATCCTGCCACAAGCCGCGAGATTGACGCCCTGTATTCAGGAGGCTAGCGCCGGCGCAGCGGTTTGCCTTGTTGCCGGTCGGACCGCCCGCTAGATCCCGAAAGCCGCCGGTTCGACAAAAGGGGATGCGTTTTGTTGCGCCGATCTGGTATAACAATGGCTGTCCAAGTCTATTCATTACCGGAGTTTGCCATGTCTGCCTCACCCCTTGCTGCGCTGATCACCTGCGATATTATGGATCAGCACCCGTCGCTGCCGTCCTGCGATACCCAGTTCAGACTCTTCGGCCGTAAACGCGCCATCGCGGGGCAGGTTCGTACGGTCAAAGTGTTCGAAGACAATACCTTCATTCGTCAGGTCCTGTCCGAACCAGGTCAGGGAGCCGTTTTGGTGGTGGATGCGGCCGCATCCCTGCATTGTGCCGTGGTAGGCGATATGATCGCCAAGCTGGGGCAGGACAATGGCTGGTCAGGGATCATCGTGTATGGCGCCATCCGGGACAGTGAACAGATTGACGCCATGGATTTTTGCGTGAAGGCGCTGGGCACCAATCCGCGCAAAAGCGGTAAAAATAGCATGGGCCTGATCGATGTGCCGGTCACTTTCGGCAATGTCCGTTTTGTCCCTGGGCAGTATCTGTATAGCGATGCCGATGGCATCGTCGTCTCTGAACAGGCGCTGTCGCTGTAAAAACCAGTGGCGCCGGTTGGTTGCCTGTCAGCGCCCCGGCGCGGCAGTGAACGGGCGCATTCCTGGCGCGCAGCGGGCCCCGCCATTGCCGGGCCCGCTGTTGGTCAGCTATTCGGTCGCGGAGCGGTCCTGGGCCTGCCCAAGACGTCCGAACTGCCCGGCGTTGAAATCGGCTAGCGCCTGACGGATTTGTTCTTCGGTATTCATTACAAACGGACCATACCCGGCTATCGGTTCGGCGATAGGTTCGCCACTCATCAGCAGCAGGGCGGCCGCCTCTTTTGCCTGGATGGTGATGGTCGTGCCATCCTGGGCAAATGTGACCAGCTGGCTGGCCCCTGCGTCGACACTGCCGTTTACACTTACGGTGCCATGGCGCACCAGCAGTATGACCGTGTGGTTCGCCGGCAGCTCGAATGTGGTGCTGCTGCGCGCCTGCAGGCTGATATCCCATAAACTGACCGGTGTGAACGTGGTTGCCGGCCCCTGATAATCTTTGTACCTACCGGCAATGACCCGCAGTGTGCCCGCCTCATCGGGTAGGGTGACGGTCGGGATATCGTCGGCCGTGATGCTCTGGTAGCGTGCCGGCGTCATTTTGTCGCGCGCCGGCAGATTCAGCCACAGCTGCACCATTTCGAAATCTCCCCCTTTTTTTGAATACGCTTCGGAAAAGAATTCGTCGTGCATGATGCCTGCGCCGGCTGTCATCCACTGGACGTCGCCCGCCGCTATGATGCCGCCGCCACCCGAAGAATCCCGGTGCGCCACTTCGCCCTTGTAGGCGATAGTGATGGTTTCAAAGCCGCGATGCGGATGCTCGCCCACACCCCGCCGCTCCTGGCTGGGAGAAAAATGCCGCGGTTGCGCATAATCGAGCAGCAGAAACGGATCGGGATTCACGTTCCGTTGTCCATAGGAGAACATGGACCGTACGTGAAAGGCATTGCCGACCCAATGAGGGGCAGGGGCGTGGTGAATAAGCGGGGGTTTGTCCATGATCGGCTCCGGGTTACCAATATATTCGTATATTGGGCATTTTTGCGCAATGACAATATAAAAGCGCGGCTGTTGTTTTCTGTCGATCAGAGATGGCGACGACTGTGTAAGCGGGGTGCTGGAGGCAGCTTGATTGAGCGTAATCTTATTTATTTAATAATAATGGTATTGATAACTATTATCATTCATAGTATTATTCGGTTTCAGTTATTTCAACATGTATCCCCGGCTTCTGGCTTTGCGCATTCGGTATGCCGGGATCTTCTTTACCTATCTTGCAACTATGAAAACAGCCTCCTTTCCGTCCTTTCGCCTGACCCTACTTGCATCGTTGCTTTGCACTGGCGTTGCCCATGGACAGGCCATGACTGGGAGCGGTAACGCCGCTGCGTTTTCGAATCCGGCCATCCCGAAGCTGGGCGTGGTCCACGCGCAGGCAGAGGCTGCGGCCGCCAGTTGGGAGACCTCCACCAGCGCGGCCGAGATTGCCGACAGACAGGTTCAGAACTGGTCTGACCTGGGGCGGCTGATTCCCGGGCTGAATTTCAATCGCAGCAATAAAAGCGTCAATATGCGAGGCCTGGACGGCAATCGGGTCCGCATCCTGGAAGACGGCATTCCGGTGCCGTGGTTGTTTGATGGCAGCCGCGATGTCAAGGGAGGCCTGGAGACCATCAACTTCAATACACTTTCCTCCGTTGATGTGGTGCGCGGCGCCGGTGCTGGCAATACTTCTGCCCTGACGGGCACGGTGATGCTGCGCGGCCTGCGACCGGACGATCTGCTGGCCGACGGCAAGGATATCGGTTTGCTGGTCAAGGGCACGCATGATGGCCTGGATAACAGCATTGGCGGCGATATCGCGTTCGCAGCCCGGCTGGGCGCGTCAACCAAAATGCTGATCCAGTACGGCATCCGTACCGGTAGCGAAGCCGAGAATGGTGGCGATATTGGTGGCTACGGCGCGGCGCGCACCAAAATGAATCCTGCCGACTATACCAGCAAGAACGTGGGGCTGCGGCTTGAGCACGAATTGGCGCCTGGCCACACGCTTGGCCTGGGAGCGAGCACGTTCAGGCTGGATCGCGATATCGACCAGATGCATGACCAGAATACCACCGCCTATGCAATCGGTAATAATGAGCTGACCGAGAGGATGAAACGCGACCGTATCTGGGCAGACTATAACTACAAGGCAACGCAGGCTTACTCAGCCCTGGATCAGGCTGGAATCCAGTTGTACTGGAGCAAGACCACCCTGGAGCAGAATCAACAAGCCATTCGCAATAAAGTGTTTGACCCGCGTGCCGTAGCAATTCCTGGGAATCCGTTCCGTTACGGATATCCTTACGGACCGTACGAGCGCAATAACAGCATCGAGCAAAAGGGCTGGGGCCTCAATCTGAGTGCGGGCGGCTATTGGGGCGATGCCGCGTTGCGCGGTCACTGGACCGTGGCCGGTACATTTGCTGACGACACCTATGAACAATACTCGGCCGGTGTAGATAATTGTCCTGTCGTTCCAGCTGGCCTGCCTGCGCCCATGGGGCCGCGCACCTGCGACTTCCTGCATTCCAACCAGGGTGATACGCCCAAAGTCAAAAGCCGCGACTGGTCGCTGTTTGCCAGCCATGCATTCATATGGAACGACGGCCAGTTCGAACTGACTCCGGCCCTGCGTTACGATGGCTGGTCGCGCAAACCGCAGACCGGCGGCGGTTTTGCATCCAACCAGAACGGCTATGAAAGTGAACTGCGAAATCGTAGCGGCAATCAGATTTCTCCTTCGCTCGAGTTCGCCTGGAACGCGTCGGACATCTATCGTGTGACAGCCCGCTATGGTTATGGCTACCGGGCGCCCACGGCACCGGAGCTCTTTTTGCAGTATGGGTCTGCCGCCAACTACATGCGCAAGGGCGATCCCAATCTGAAGGCCGAGCGCAGCCGTGGCTGGGAACTGGGTTTTCAGGCCAGGGGGCAGATCGTCGGCGGTTCCTTGAATATATTTGAGACACGATACAAGGATTTCATCGATAAAGACGTTCCCGTCGGTCCCGATTCGCCGTTCTATGCATTGCGCCAACAGGGGCTGTATCCGCTGGGCGTGACCACTTATGCCAATCGCGATCGCGTCCGGATTTACGGCGCAGAAGCCATGGGCTACTGGAACGTCAACGACAACCTGTATACCAGGGCGACGGTTGCATGGACGGTTGGCAAAGACCTGGAAACCGGCCAGCATCTGAATTCGGTCGCGCCTCTCAAAGGCACACTGGCACTGGGCTACAGAACGCCGCAGTGGGGGGCGGAGACGGTATGGACACTGGCAAACAAACGCGATAAAGTGCAATATCCGCAGCCCACGGCAGAAGCCCGAAATGCGGATTTTCAGGCCCCCGGTTATGGTACGCTTGACGTACACGGCTGGTGGGCGCCTGCCAGCTTGAAGGGTGTCAAGTTCCAGCTCAGCGTGATCAATTTGTTTGACAAGAAATACTGGAATGCACTGAGCGTGCCCACCGCAGGCACAGCAGCCATCCCTCGTCCGGTAGATTATTATTCCGAAGCAGGCCGCTATGTGCGGGTGTCAGTCAGCTATCAATATTGACCGACGAAGATTTTCAGACTGGCCGGGCCATCGCAAGATTGTCCGGTCAAAACCGTTTAGCTACTACAAGAGAGATACCCATGACACAACAGAGCACTGATTTGAAAGCCCGTTATGACGCATTAGTGCAGGATGAGCCCAAAATGCGCGTACGCAATGCGGCAGAAAAACTGAACGTCAGTGAAATGGAACTGGTTGCCGCCCAATGTGGCGATATTGACGCCACTCTGCTGGACGGGTCGGCGCAGACCATTTTCAAGGAACTGCAAACGCTGGGCGAAGTCATGCTGCTCACTCGCAATGAATGGTGTGTTCACGAACGCCACGGGCGCTATGAATCGGTCAAGGTGGGCAATGGCCCGGTCGGTCTGGTATTGGGCGCCGATCTTGACTTGCGGGTATTTTTCTCCAGCTGGAAATATGCCTGGGCCGTGACCCAAAATGGCCGCAAGAGTATCCAGTTTTTTGACGGCGCAGGCATGGCCTTGCATAAGGTGTATTGCACCGAAAATTCGGACATGACGGCATATGACGCGCTGGTGGAGAAATTCCGTGCCGCCAATCAGGAGCCCACACCGGTTGACCGGACCCCTGCGGCGCCAAAAGCCTATGCCAGCGAAGTGCCCGCGCATTTGCGCGAAGATTGGCTGGGCATGACCGATACCCACGATTTTGCGGGCCTGTTGAAAAAATGGAATCTGCCTCGCGTGCAGGTGCTGGAGAGCGCAGGCGAAGATCTGGCGCAGCGCGTAGACAATGACGCTGTCGAAGTCATGCTGCAAAAAGCGGCCGAATCGGATCTGCCCATTATGTGCTTTGTCGGCAATAAAGGTATGATCCAGATTCACTCGGGTCCGATCAAAAAACTCATGCGTACCGGCCCCTGGTTCAATATTTTGGATCCGAAATTCAATCTGCATCTGAACACCACGGCC
This sequence comes from Advenella sp. FME57, assembly GCF_014897675.1. GTDB lineage: Bacteria > Pseudomonadota > Gammaproteobacteria > Burkholderiales > Burkholderiaceae_B > Advenella. The sequence continues at coordinate 68,113 of NZ_JABUXU010000002.1, forward strand.
ATCCACAGCACCTGGATCGTGAACAAACCCACCGAAGACGGCTGGGTAACTTCGCTGGAAGGGTATTCCGAAGACGGTGAACAAATTGTGCAGTTCTTTGGCGCGCGCAAGCCTGGCGTGCCCGAGATCAGGCAATGGCGCGAGCTGCTTGAATCGCTTTGCAAGCAACCGCTGGCCGCTTGATGGCATGGCCGAACCAACAAAACGGAATCACCCAATGAAACAAAATGCCGTCACCCGTTGTCTTGCCGTGCTGGCCGCCGCCAGCTTTTTCTGTGGTGGCGCCAGCGCGCAGCAGGCACAGCGAATCGTGTCTCTGGGCGGCACGGTGACGGAAATCATTTACGATCTGAAAATGCAGCATACGCTGGTCGCCGATGATCAGTCCAGCCTGTATCCCGAGGCAGCCACCAAACTGCCGCGCGTGGGCTATTATCGCGCTGTGCCGGCCGAAGGTGTACTGTCGCTCAAGCCCGATCTGGTGATCGCTTCTGAAAATGCCGGCCCGCCCGCCTCGCTGGAGAAAGTCCGATCGGTCGGCGTCAAGGTGGTGACCGTTTCAGATAAACCGACAGTTGATTCTTTGTACGAACGGATCGAGCAGATTGCCCAGGCCCTGGACGTACCGGAAAAAGGCAAGGCGCTTGCCGCCGAGATCCAGGCGAATGTGAAGCAGGCGCAGGCCAGGCCCAGCGACAGCCTGCGCACCGTGCTGATCCTGAATCGTACGGGGGCCAAGCTGATGGCCGGTGGCGATACAACGGCCAGTGCGATCATGGAAATGGCCGGTCTGGAAAACGTGCTCAAGCCTCAGCGCGGCTATAAACCGGTGTCTGCAGAGAGCTTGCTGGCGCTGAAACCGGAAATGATCATCGTCACCAGCGGCTCGCTGCAAGCGGCGGGCGGCATCGACAAATTCAAGTCGGACCCTGCCATCGCCTTTACGCCTGCGGTCAAAAATAATCGCATTGTGGTGATGGATGATTTGCTCGCGCTGGGTATGGGACCGCGGGTCGGTCTGGCGATTTCGCAATTGAAGGCTGCTGCCGGCTATGCAAATTAACGCTGCGCCGGATCAGGGCAGGGTCAGGAAATCCTTTACCATCTTGCTGCTCATATTGCTGGCCGCCATTATTCTGGGCAGCGTCAGCGGGGCGGTGGTCATTCCGGTCCATCAATGGTGGCCGGTGCTCACGGGCGGGCAGGGTGATGAAACCCAGTTGCTACGCCAGATCTTTCTGGATATCCGGTTGCCGCGGGTGGTCTTCGGTATTGTCACGGGTGCGGCGCTGGCGTTATCGGGCGTGGTCATGCAGGCGCTGTTTCGTAATCCACTGGCCGAGCCCGGATTGATCGGGGTCTCGGCCGGTGCGGCGTTGGGCGCGGTCTCGGCCATTGTGCTTACGGCCGCAGGTTTCTGGGTCGTTTCCTTTGCTGCGTTCGCGGGTAGCTTGCTCAGTACCTGGCTGGCCTATCTGGTTGGACGGCGTTATGCCGGTGTGGCCGGATTGCTGCTGGCCGGTATTGCCATCAATGCCATTTCCGGCAGTCTGATCGGTCTGCTTACCTATATTGCGACGGATACCCAACTGCGTGATCTTACCTTCTGGGGCATGGGCAGCCTGGCGTCTGCGAACTGGCGTACGATCGGCTTGCTCGGCCCCTGGGCGCTCGTGATTTGTGTGTTGTTGTGCCGGGAATGGCGTGCGCTAAATGCATTGCTGCTTGGCGAGCGCGAAGTATCACATTTGGGATTTTCCATGAAGCACCTGCGCCGCAGTCTGATCGTGGGCATTGCGCTGCTGGTCGGCCCACTGGTGGCCATGACCGGCGGCATCGGCTTTGTCGGGCTGGTCGTGCCGCATTGCCTGCGCATGATCATGGGAGCGAATCATCGTCACCTGCTGCCGGCATCCATGGCGGGCGGTGCCCTGGCCCTGGTGATGGCAGACTGGCTGGCGCGCGTGGTCGTCATACCCGCAGAATTGCCTATCGGCCTGGTGACCAGCCTCATCGGCGGCCCGTTCTTTCTCTGGCTGCTGGTAAAAAGGAATATGCGATGACTGTCATGGAGCAATGCATGCGCGGCAGCGACATCTGCGCAACACGCGGCCAGCGCCAGGTGCTGCGTGATATTTCAATTGAAATTAGACGGGGTGAAGTGCTGGCGTTGCTTGGCGCCAATGGCGCTGGAAAATCGACATTGTTGTCCATCCTGGCGCAGGAAAGCCAGGAGGTTCGCACCCGCGACACAGGTACTATTTACATCAACGGTCATGAGGCCGCTTCGCAGACGGCGCGAGAGCAGGCGCGCCAGCGGGCCGTGCTGCCCCAGGGCAGTGGCCTGACCTTTGATCTGGGCATCCAGGAAATTATTCAGATGGGTCTGTATCCGTTTCCGGAACTGGATCCAGGCGAGGCAAATGCATTGTTGCAGCGCGCGGCGCACACTGCCGGCGTTCAGGATCTGCTTGACCGGTCATGGGTGACGCTTTCCGGCGGTGAAAAACAGCGGGTACAGTTTGCCCGGGTGCTGGTGCAATTGCTGACCCGGCGCCATGATGGACAGACGCGGTATTTGTTGATGGATGAGCCTACCTCGGCTCTGGATCCGAAGCATCAGCATGCGTTTTTTCGCATTGTGTCGGACATGGCGCACAAGGATGAAGTGGGCGTCATGGTAATAGTCCATGATATCAATCTGGCGGCACAGTATTGTGATCGCATTGCGCTGCTGGCCGATGGCGAGCTGGTCATTTGTGATACCCCCGACCGGGTGCTGACGCGCGAGCACCTGTATGCCACTTATGGCATTTACAGCCAGACCATGCCGCATCCATTCAAGCAGGGCAAGTTGCTGGTTGTCTGGGAATAGCAGCCTGTTCATGTCGCCCCGGAGAGTCTGGCATAACGCCACCGGGGCGAGGCTGCTATCCTCGTGCCATGGACCGCTGGTCCGGTCCGTACACTGCGCATAGCCTGATCCATCCTCTGCACTTCAGTCTGTTCCCTGGTCATATCCTCAGAAGTTATCCTTGGCCAGATTCTTGGCCAGTTCCTTAATTTGATCCTCAGATCAGTCGTCAAGTGTGTGATCTGACGTCTGCTGGCGCCGTACTCGCTGTGAGAAGGACAGCAACCGCATGCATTATGCGCCAAAGGGCAGACCGGTTTGTATACCTCACCAAGTTATGGCATGATCCCTGTATGGGGTGCCGCTTCAGGATGGTGCCCATAGCGCGTGCTTGCGACAGGCGGAAACAAGAGCGTTTCTGCTTGGGCAAACAGCGTCGCTGACGTGGTTTAACAGATGTGACTTAACCGCTGTGGCTTAACAGGCGGTTTAACAGGGGAAGCATTAAATCAGTTTTTTGATGACGACAATTCGGACAGTGTGCTTGCGTGCGTCGGTATCAGGCCGATGGGGTGCATGTGTCCGCTGTCTTGCACCAGTTGTCGTCGCAGGCAATAGCTGCAGAGCCGAACCAATGGTTCGCGCCGCAGGTGCCTCCCATGTGTGAGTCCGTATCAGGAAACCGGCAATGACAGCCGCGTCCCACTCGCGCAGCAATCGACATTTGCGATGTGAACGCAGACCAGGCAAGTTTATGATCAAGGAGAAAACGTCATGAAAAGTATGGATAGTTTTGGCGCTCGCAGCGTACTCGAAGTGGGAGAGCAATCATATCGAATCTACCGGCTTGATGCGTTAAAGGAAGAAGGCCTGGATGTTGCCTCGCTTCCTTACGGTCTGAAAATACTGCTGGAGAATTTGCTGCGTACGGAAAATGGCAAGGACATTACGGCGGCAGACATTCGAGCACTTGCCGGCTGGGACCCGCAGGCACAACCGGATCGTGAGATCGCCTTTACTCCGGCCCGCGTGGTGTTGCAAGACTTCACCGGTGTTCCTGCAGTCGTCGATCTGGCTGCCATGCGCGAGGCAATGCATGCCCTGGGTGGAGATCCGAAGCGCATTAATCCCCTGGCGCCGGTAGAGCTGGTCATTGACCACTCGGTTATTGTCGATGTTTTCGGGCAGGCCAATGCGTTCGAGCGCAACGTCGAGATCGAATATCAACGTAATCTGGAGCGCTATCAGTTTTTGCGCTGGGGACAACAGGCTTTTCAGGCCTTCAAAGTCGTGCCCCCCGGCACCGGCATTGTTCATCAGGTCAATTTGGAACACTTGTCGCGCGTGGTCTTCACCGCCGATGACGATGGTATGAAAGTGGCCTATCCGGATACCTGTGTTGGGACCGACTCCCATACGCCGATGGTCAACGGTCTGGGTGTTGTTGCGTGGGGCGTGGGCGGAATCGAAGCCGAAGCGGCCATGCTGGGCCAGCCCATTTCCATGCTGATTCCGCGCGTGGTCGGTTTTAAGCTTACCGGAACGTTACCAGAAGGAACGACCGCCACCGATCTTGTGTTGACGATTACAGAAATGTTGCGCAAGCATCGCGTCGTTGGCAAGTTCGTTGAGTTTTATGGGCCTGGTGTTGCGGCGGTGCCCCTGGCCAACCGGGCGACCATCGGCAATATGAGCCCGGAGTATGGCTCGACAATTTCCATTTTCCCCATTGACGCAGAAACCCTGCGTTATCTTGCGTTTACGGGCCGCTCCGAGGAGCAGATTGCACTGGTCGAAGCCTACGCCAAGGCGCAGGGACTCTGGCATGATCCGCAAGCCGAACCACGCTATTCAGAAAAACTGGAGCTGGACTTGTCGCAGGTGGTCCCCTCCATCGCCGGTCCGATGCGCCCGCAAGATCGCATCGCGCTGTCAGATGCGAAACCGGCATTTCACGGGGCGCTCGCCTCGTCTATCGGGGAACCGGAGCAGAAACCTCACGGCTATGACAAGGTTGTCGATCAATCTTTTCCAGCATCGGATCCGCCGGCCCATGAGGAGTCCCAATCGTCTTCGGCCCTGCCCACCGATCATGTAGAACAAGCATCGACAGACGACAGCCAGCCGCGCGCGCCGATTCCCATCACGTTTGGCGACGGCACGCAAGGCCAGATCGATCACGGCTCGGTGGTGATTGCCGCTATTACGTCCTGTACCAACACGTCCAATCCGACGGTCATGATCGCGGCGGCGATGCTGGCTAAACGGGCGGTTGAAAAAGGCCTGCAGCGCAAGCCCTGGGTCAAGACCAGTCTTGCTCCGGGTTCCCGAGTCGTGACCGACTATTACGAGCGCGCCGGTTTGACGCGCTACCTTGACGCATTGGGATTCAACCTGGTGGGGTATGGATGCACAACCTGTATCGGCAACTCCGGTCCGCTTATTCCCGAAGTGAGCCAAGCGGTCACAGATCATGATCTCTCGGTGGTGTCAGTGTTGTCTGGCAACCGGAATTTTGAAGGCCGCATCCACGCTGAAGTCAAGATGAACTATCTGATGTCGCCGCCGCTGGTGGTGGCTTATGCGCTGGCCGGCACCATGGACATTGATCTGTTTAACGAGCCGCTGGGTCAGGGCAGTGACGGGAAAGATGTTTATCTGCGTGATATCTGGCCAACAGCTGCGCAAGTGCAGGAAGTGGTGGATGGCGCCATCATGTCCGACATGTACACCGCAGGCTACGCTGATGTCTTTGCCGGTGATGAACGCTGGCGGGCTTTGTCGACGCCTGAAGGCGAGCGGTTCGACTGGAACGAGGCCTCTACCTATGCGCGCAAACCGCCATACTTCGACAATATGCCGCGCCATCCGGAACCGGTCTCGGACATACAGGGCGCGCGGGTACTGGCCATGCTGGGTGATTCGGTCACCACGGACCATATCAGTCCGGCCGGCTCCATTGCTAAAACCTCGCCGGCCGCAGCCTACCTGACTGAGCATGGCGTGGATCCCAAAGACTTCAACTCGTATGGGTCGCGGCGTGGCAACCATGAGGTCATGATACGCGGCACGTTCGCCAATGTACGCCTTCGCAATCAACTGGCTCCGGGCACCGAAGGCGGCTTTACTCGGGACTTTACGCGCAGTGACGAACCGGTGACGACCATTTTCGACGCATCACGATCCTATATCGACAAGGGCATCCCCCTGGTCATTCTTGCCGGCAAGGAATACGGCTCGGGATCGTCGCGCGACTGGGCGGCAAAGGGGACTGCATTGCTGGGCGTGCGGGCTGTGATTGCTGAATCGTATGAGCGAATTCACCGATCGAATTTGCTGGGCATGGGCGTGCTGCCGCTGCAGTTTCCAGAGGGACAGAATGCGGCAACGCTCGGCCTGACAGGAAAAGAAACCTTTGACATTACCGGTATCGTGACATTGAACCAGGACATCACACCCGCAACCGTGCGGGTGCAGGCCGATGGCGTGCAGTTCGAGGCGATCGTGCGCATTGATACGCCCAGCGAGGCAGCCTACTATCGTCACGGCGGGATCATGCAATATGTCCTGCGTAGCTTGCTGGACTGATTTTTCTGTCATGCGTCGGCCGGCTATCTCCTCGCAGACGGGCCGGCTGGCCGGCCGTCGTTGCGCAACGCCAGAACCTGATCGCAACGGGTGATCCGGAAAAACTTTGAAAAAAGGAGAGGGCATTGAATGACGGTATCAAGCTTAACGGCGCCTGTCATTGTGGTGCAGTCCGGTTTACCGTATTGATCGCAGACGGGCTGCGCAATGTCAGGCGCTGCAATTGTTCCTATTGCGCTATGCGAGGGGCCGTTGTGGTCACGGCCGGTCTTGGCGATATTGCCTACGAGTCCGGCGGGCAATGGCTCACGCGTTATCAGTTCAATACCATGACTGCAGAGCACTATTTTTGCTCGCGCTGCGGCATCTATACCCACCATCGAAGGCGCTCAGATCCGTCGCAGATCAGCGTGAACGTTGCATGCCTGGAAGGCGTGAGTCCTTTCGATTATCCATCTGTGCCCGTTGAAGAAGGGATAAGCCATCCACTGGACCACCCGGCTGTTGCATCGCTGGCTGGGACACTCAGTTATGTAGCGGCCGAAAATAAAAACTAAACTGCTTGCCGTCGCTTTACGCCACGCGTGGCGCCGCCTGCCAACTCGCGCGGTACGGCGGCTGCCGGCACCGCTAGGCCTTCCGGATACGTCCTGTGTGCCGGCCATGTCTACATGCTGTTGCATTTGAATCGTGCGCGCACGGTTCGGTTTTTGCTTGACAAGCTATTGCCCGCATTTGCCGCCGGCCGCATTGTTGTCGGCCATTTGCGGCAGCCTGAGGTCACCGCAGGATTTTAGCCCGATACCTGTGATGTAATAGCGATCTGATAGAGGAGAGGCGCTCAGAATGTCAGTGTTAAACAATGGTTGGCGGGGGGTTCGGGCTGGTGTGCCGGTGCTGCTCGGTTATGTGCCGGTGGCCATGGCATACGGGATCGCGGCCAAGGGCGTGGGCCTGTCGTTCTGGGAAACAGTGCTTATCTCGGTATTTGTCTATGCGGGCGCTTCGCAGTTTTTCATCCTTGCCGCCATCAAACTGGGCACACCGCTGCCCGGCATCGTCGCCATGGTTTCATTACTCAACGCGCGCCATCTGCTCTACGGTCCGCTCATCGCCAAATGGTTGCCACATACCTTGCACAAGCGTTTGCAGGCCGCCTTTTTGCTGACCGATGAAGTGTTCGCTACCGCTTTTCATGCGATGGGACGTCAGCCGGCCAATGCGCAATTTGCCTGGTATGTCGGGCTGGGCCTGACCGCGTGGCTGGCCTGGATTGGCGGGACAATTATCGGGCTGGTCGCCGGGTCCGGTCTGACCGCCCAGTTTCCGCAGGTCGATCAGATATTGCGCTTTGCCCTTGTGGCCCTGTTTTTTTCGCTGGCACTGCTTAGCGTGAAACGTCCCATGCTGCGCGCACTATTGATTGCGTCTGTGATGACCTTGCTGTTTCTTATCTACTTCGGAGCAACGCCTGCCATCCTGGCCGGAACGGTCAGTGCCTGGTTGTGCTATGTACCCGGCGACCAGGCTGCTGCCGCAAGCGATGGTGGCGCACAGCATAAAGACAGGGATGGAGAACCTCATGGGACAGACTGAATTCTGGCTGGCCATCGTCGTCATGGCCGTGGTGACCTGGCTGACGCGTGCCTTGCCATTTGTGCTGATGCGCAAGTCGACTATTTTTGGCCGCCTGGCCTCGGGCCGGTTTGTTATTCTGGGGCCGGCGCTGCTGGTATCCATGACTGTGGTCGTGGTGTACTCCGACTTGCAGCAGGCCACCGGCGCCACCAGCGTGCTGAGTTATTTTTGCGGTCTGGTCGCGGCAGGCGTGTGCGCCCGGCTTACCCGCAATGCGGGGTTTGCAGTACTGGCCGGGATGGCGGCCTATGGGGCGGCGCTGTTGGCGCTGCCGATATAATCGGCGCGGTTACAGTAGAAACGGCCGGCCGGTGACTTGTGTGGAAGGAACAGCCATGTCTTGCCTGGCCATGATGCCTGCCTCAAAGCCCATGCGTCCGGCCTGCACGGCCAGTTTGAATGCTTCTGCCATTTTCACCGGATCATGGGCCTGGGATACGGCCGAGTTAAGCAGGACGGCATCGTAGCCCATTTGCATGGCTTGCACCGCGTCCATGGGCGAGCCGATACCGGCGTCGACAATGAGCGGGACATCCGGCAGGCGTGCACGCAGGATGCGTAGCCCATGCGGGTTGGTCAGACCCTGCCCGGAGCCGATAGGTGCTCCCCAGGGCATCAACAGCCGGCAGCCGACATCCAGCAGGCGACGGCAGGTCACCAGATCGTCCGTGCAATAGGGAAACACTTCAAAACCGTCTTTGGCCAGTTCTTCGGCCGCGCCAATCAATTCGATCGGATCGGGCTGCAGCGTGTAGTCGTCGCCGATCACTTCCAGTTTGATCCAGTGCGTTCCAAAAATTTCCCGCGCCATCTGCGCCAGCGTAATCGCTTCACGCCCCGTTTTGCAGCCTGCGGTATTGGGCAGCAGATGCAGGCCGGAGTCTTTGAGCATCTGAAAAAAGGAATTGTCCAGCGCCGCACCGGCGCCGCCGCTTGCCGAGGGCGTCAGCTGCCGCTTGAGCCCGACGGTAATGACCGCGGCCCCCGAGGCAGTGATTGCGTCCTGCAATACTTTGGGCGACGGGTAGCCCGCGGTGCCCAGAAAGAAGCGACTCTCCAGCAATGTGTCTGCGATAGCAAATGGTTTCATAATCGTGATGCAGCTGGGTTAGCCGCCGGTGATAGGGCTGAAAGTAAATACCTGATCGCCCTCGGACAATACGGTGTCGCCGCGCTTGGGTCGGGGAATAAAAACTTCATTGACCGCAGTGGCAACGGCGGCGGGGTCATCGGCCTGGCCGGCCGTGCTTTGCAAATGCGCAATCAGCTGGGCCAGCGTGGTGCCGCTGGCGATGTTGTGTTTGGTTCCGTTGACGGAAATGTGAAGAGTGCTCATGCTGTTTGAATCAGATTGAAATCGGGTTCAAATATTGATTGTAGGGCCTTTTCCAAGACGGCGGGCGCAATCAGCCAACCATGACGGAACAATCCATTGATGCGTGTCAGGCCCTGTTCGTTCTCGATACGGGGTAGATTGTCTAGCAGGGCAGGCCGCAAATTGACCTCGGTGTGGATCAGGCGCGCCTCGGCCAGCTCGGGCAGCACACTGTGAGCGGCCGTCAGCAATTCCACGGTGCTGCGCAGCGATACCGGCGAGCGGTCTTCGCTCTCGATTTCGCTGGCGCCCACCACAACCGTATCGGGTGCGCGCGGCACGATGTACACACGGTAACGCGGATGCAGCAGGCGAACAGGCCGGCTAAGGGTCAGGCCACTGGCCTGCAGCCAGAAAATTTCACCCCGTACGCCACGCACATTGCGACAGTTCAGTTGATGGCTGTTGGCGTGAGGACGCTCCCGGGCGCCGGTGCCGCGCACATCGAATACCCAGTCGAATGCATGCACGCCTTGCGCTGTCTGCAACTTCCCGGGTTTCAAGCTGATCACCGGGGTACCCCAGTGCCAGGTGGTGTTGTCAGCAGATTCGGCCAGCGCCTGCATGGCCTGGACCGTATGGATCTGTCCTTCGCCTTGCAGCATCCAGGCGTGGCTGGGGCCCTGGATCGAAGGTTCCAGTGACTGCAACTGATCGCGTGTGAGCATTTGCGGGCGCGCATGTTGCGGCGCTTTGGCATCCAGCAGCGAGGTCAGGCGCGTTGCCGCCCCTTCATCGCCGCGATGCGCAACCAGCAGGCTGCCCCGCACATGAAATTGCACCGGCAGGCGCAGCGTGGGAACCAGTGCCGACCACAGCTCGATGGAGCGCAAGCCCATGTCGAATACGTCTGCATCGCCGCTTTCGAGTTCGGCAATGGGACTGAGCATGCCGGCGGCAGTCCAGCCGGCCGCTACCCGTGCCTGTGCGGACGTGGCGGGGTCAAATACGGAAACCTGGTGTCCCTGGCGTGAGAGCACCAAGGCGAGGATGCGCCCCAACAGCCCGGCGCCGGCAATGCCAATATTCATGGTGTGATTCGCTTGCGGACCCGCAGGTCCTGTGATGTTCGATTCGATGCAACAGTATATCGCTGTCCTTGTCTGGCGCAAGGGCAACAGAGAACTGGTATAGCAATTGCGCGGCATCTGGACTCATGAGGCCGCGTCTGGGAGGGCCGTGAAGTCAGCCTGTCGGCTGACTGTCGCGCCTATCTGCCCAGCTTTTGCTGCAAGGGCGGGCCATATTGCAGGGCCACGGAGGTCAGGTCATTTACAATGGTGGTGGCGCAGCTGCCGCTGGATTCAGACAGGCAGATACGGATGTGCTGCTGGATGTTTAGCCAGGGATTGATGGGCGAGGCGGCATTGACGATGTCCACATTTTCTGCAATGGCGGTAAATCGGCCCTCGCGCGTGGGGTCTGCGCTTTGCAGATTTAAGCGGGCGACCGCCTGGTTCATATCGTTGACCAGGGTAAGCGTGGGCGAGCTGGCAATTTGGTTGCGGATCTGCGCCGTGATGTAGGTACCGATCGGGTCATTGGGCGTATTGCCAAAGACATACACCGGGATTTTTGCCAGCGCAGATTGCGCAGCAACGGCAAGTAGGCAACCGATAGCCCCTGTTAGCACATGTGTGATTTTCATATCGAACTCTCCGTAGCGGTATAACGATTATAATAGCTTTATACCTGTGCCGGACAGCGGACCCATGGTCGCTGCGGCTTAAACCTTTGTCAGTTAATTACCGGCTTATATTTTTTGTGTCTCATTTCTAGTGTCTGATTCCACCACCCCGCTGTCTGTCCTGAAACGTGTTTTTGGTTACGATTCCTTTCGTGGCGAGCAGCAGGCCATTGTTGAACATCTGGTCGCAGGCCACGATGCGCTCGTGCTTATGCCAACCGGCGCCGGCAAATCGCTGTGCTATCAGGTGCCTGCGCTTATCCGCCCGGGAACCGCCATCGTGGTCTCTCCGCTTATTGCGCTGATGCAGGACCAGGTCGATGCCCTGCGCGAGCTGGGCGCACGCGCGGCCTTTCTGAACTCCAGCCAGGAATGGGAGACCATTCGCGAGGTGGAAAACGCGTTTGCGCGTGGCGAACTGGATTTTCTCTATGTCGCCCCCGAACGCCTCTTGACCGACCGCTGCATGCGCCTGCTGGAACGGGGGCGCATTGCCCTGTTTGCGATTGATGAAGCCCATTGCGTCTCGCAATGGGGGCATGATTTCCGTCCTGAATACCTGGGCCTGTCCCGCCTGCAGGAACAATGGCCAGATGTGCCCCGCATTGCGCTGACCGCCACAGCGACGCCACAGACTCGCGATGAAATTGCACAACGGCTGGGCCTGACGCAGGCACGGCATTTCGTGGCAGGATTTGACCGTCCCAATATCAGATATGTCATTGTCGAAAAAAATGACGTGCGCCGCCAGCTGCTGGGCTTTATTCGCGAAGAGCATGCGGGCGATTCGGGTATCGTGTATTGCTTATCGCGCAATAAAACCGAAGACACGGCAGAGTTTCTCTGTCGGGAGGGCATTGACGCGATGGCCTATCATGCGGGCCTGCCGGCAGAGTTGCGGGCGCAGCGACAGGCACGCTTTTTGCGGGACGACGGCGTGGTCATGGTTGCTACGATTGCATTTGGCATGGGTATCAACAAGCCCGATGTGCGTTTCGTAGCACATATCGATCTGCCCAAATCGGTCGAAGGCTATTATCAGGAAACCGGCAGGGCAGGTCGGGATGGCTTGCCGGCCACCGCCTGGATGGCCTATGGGCTGCAGGATGTGGTGCAGCAACGTAAAATGATTGACGACTCCACGGGCGATGAATTTTTCAAGCGTCGCTCGGGGGCGCAACTGGATGGCATGCTGGCCCTGTGCGAAACCGTGCAGTGTCGGCGCACCCGTTTGCTGGCCTATTTCGGGCAGCAATCAGAGCCCTGCGGCAATTGCGATGTCTGTCTGACGCCGCCGCAAACCTGGGATGGCACCGTGGCAGCCCAGAAGATTCTGTCTGCTATTTATCGCCTGCATCGCGAACGCGATCAGCGTTACGGGGCAGGGCATCTGATTGATATTCTGCGCGGCAAGCGTACCGATAAGGTGGCGCAGCATTCGCATGACACCCTGTCTGTCTTCGGTATTGGCGAGGATATTTCCGAGCAGGGCTGGCGCAGTGTGTTGCGACAGCTGATGGCGGCCAATGTTGTCACGGTCGATGGTGATGGTTACGGGACGCTGGCGTTGACCGAAAAAAGCCGCAGCGTACTCAAGGGCGAGCAGGTGCTGATGATGCGCAAGGAGTCTGCCCGCGCTGCGGCACGATCGCGCAATATCATGCCCCGTGGTAAGCGCGAAGTTCGCGTGCTGTCGGCGGCAGCGCAATCGCGATTTGAAAGCTTGCGGCAATGGCGGCGTGATATTGCCAAGGAACACGGCGTGCCGGCCTACGTGATTTTCAAGGACGATACGCTGGCGCAAATTGCCGAACTGGAACCGAGCACACTCAGCGACTTGGCGGCCGTCAATGGCGTCGGGCAGCACAAGCTGGATACCTATGGCGAGGCGATACTGACGTTCCTGGACGAGCTCGAATAAAGGAATGCGGGCAAAGGCACGCGGATAGAAGTGTACCGGTAAAGGACGTTGTTAATGGGACATTGGTAAAGGGACATTGGTAAAGGGGACATCGCAATGAGTGGCCGCTTGCCGGATCCGTGCCTGGCACTGCATGACAGTAATCGTAAAGAAACAACGAGAAATAACCAAAAGTAATGCCGCAGTCTGCGGCAATTTAGGTTTCTGACGCTGCCTGTGCGTGCGCGCGATCGTGTTCTGCCCATTCGCTGGCCAATAGCGGCAGGCGCTCTTCCATGGGGATCTTGGGGCAATTGCTGCACAGTTTGGCATTCGGACAGCGAAAGTATTGGCAGCAGACGCGACGGTTCAGCGACAGCCGGTCCGGCAGGCTGTAGCGGCTCATATCAATATCCAGATAACCACTTTCTGCCGGCAGGCCGATAGCCTGCAGCCAGACATGGCCACGGGCACGAATATGGGCAGTGCTGTATTGCGGCAGATCATGGTAGTACAGCAGCAATGCAGCCAGCACGCTGTCTGCGGTATGGCGCCCCGCCAGCTTGGCGGCCACTGGCGTGATATTGCACAAGGCCAGGCGAACCTGTTCCAGACTGTCGGCCAGCGTAGCGGCCGGCTCTGTTTCATCCGCAATATTCAGCGTAATTGCGTCTTCGGGTAAATAGGCCTGTTGGGCCAGGCCTTCGGAAAAGTGCAGCTGCAGCCGGCGAGAATCGACCAGGCAGCGATGATGTTCGTAGGCAAGAATGGTTGTATACACAGGCACCCACATGCAGGTGCGCCAGGTATGGGCGTTCCAATAGTGGCGACCGGCCTCGGGATGAAGCCGCGCTACGTCGTCAAATAGCAATTGCAATACATCCTGCCGCACCTGGCCAAAGGTCAGGTCGGCGGGGCCGCACAGCGGCGTTGTTGAAACGGGCAACAGGCGCCCAAGTGCCTGTTGCAATTGCTCATAGAAGGAGATGTCTTCCTGGATTACCATTTGTAGCTGAAGGTCGCCTTGATATTGCGTTTTTCCCCATAGTAGCAGAAGTTGGTGGTGGCGCATGATGCCACATAGGTCTTATCGGTGACGTTGTTCACATTCAGGCGCACGGTGGCCCCTTTCAGATTCGAATTCATGCGGCCAAGGTCATATTCTGCACCCAGGTCAAGCAGGGTATATGCGGGAACCCGCACTGTGTTTTCATTGTCCGCCCAGCTCTTGCCAACATAACGAACGCCTGCCGATAGGGCCAGCCCGTTGTTCATGCTGTAGCGGCCCCATAGGCTGGCCATTTGCTTGGGTGCCTGAAATGGCCGGTTGCCGGCATTGTCGCCTTTTTTCAGCTTCATGTTGTTCATGGTATAGCTGGCCATGACGGTGAAGTTGTCGGTGATATTGGCGTTGGCTTCCAGCTCGATGCCACGCGAATGCACCACGCCCAGCGGCACGTAGTAACTGGTAGCCGAAGAATGCCGTGCTGCGACGTTTTCCTGTTTCAGGTCATAGTAGGCGGCAGACAGCATGACATGTTCGGTCGGCTGATATTTTACGCCCGCTTCATATTGCCTGGCTTCGGTTGGCGGCAGCACCTGATTGTTGATGTCGGTGTAGCCGTTGGGGTTGAAAGACTCGCTGTAACTGGCGTATGGCGAAATGCCGTTGTCAAAGGCGTAGCTTAAGCCGGCGCGAAACGTGGTGTTGCTGCCCTTGTAGCCGGATTTGGTATTGAGCAGGGAATTGCGGTTGTCCAGATCCACAATATCATGACGAATGCTGAACAGGCCGGTCAGCGCGCCATAGCGGACTGTGTCCTGCAAATACATGCCGAATTGTTCCAGCGTACGGTCAAACGGTTCGCTGTAGTTGATATTCAAACCCGGGTTTCCATAGACCGGATCAAACGCATCAAGCGGGTTGGCCGTGCCTGAATCCCACTGACCACTGGCATTGCGATGCTGATAGTCAAAGCCGGCGATCACTTCATGTGCGGCCGCGCCAGTATGAAACACCGCCGTCAGGCTGGTGTCGAACTGGTGGGCTTCGAGTTCTTCATAGCCGCCGGAATAGTACCGGTTCAGCGAGTTTTCATCGTACCAGCCATAACCATAGAACTGGGCCATTTTGGACTTCAGGCTGGTCATCCGGAACGAGTTCTTGAATGTCAGATTCGGCGTGAAGTCATGTTCGAACTGGTAGCCCAGCATGGACAGCGTGCGGCTGAATTTTCCGCCTTCATCATCATCCGAGAATTCCGGGGAAATGCGGCGGCCATTATGATCGGTATTGATTGTTGCATCTGCCGGAAAGCCGCTATGAAAACCAGTGCTGGGGTCTTTCTGGAAGTAGCCCTGCAACAGCAGGCGGCTGTTTTCACCCAGTTTGAATTTCAGGGACGGCGCCAACGTATAACGTTCGACCCGGTTGTTGTCGAACTGGGTCTTGCTGTTGCGTGTGATGCCCACTATGCGATAGGCAGCGTTGCCTTCCTTGTCTATCGGGCCGGTCATGTCAAAGCCAAGATGGGTTTGCCCCATATTGCCGATGCCGGCTGTGATTTCGTGGTACGGCTCATCCAGCGGCCGTTTTGAACTGTAGGAGACCAGGCCGCCCGGTGAGTTGCGACCGTACAGTACGCTTGTGGGGCCGCGATAAACGTCGATACGCTCCAGGGTGTATGGATCAATCTGTACCGAGCTATAGGTGCCCGAGTCGCTCAGTACCTTTTGCCCATCCAGATTCAGGTTGTCGGTGCTGTTTTCGTTGAAGCCGCGCAGGCTGATGTAATCGTAGCGGGTAGCGCCGCCCACCAGCCCGGTAAAGGCCCCGGGCGTATAGCGCAGCGCATCGGTTCCAGTGGAAGCGCCAATGGCATCAATACGATCCCGTGTCAGAGATGAAACCGAGTGCGGTGTTTCGATCCAGTCCATGTCGGCCCGGCTGGCCGCACGGCTGACCGTAGATTGAAAACCAATGGTGGGTTCGGTTGAAGTCGCGTCGCTGGTCGCACGAATAATACCCAATTGGGCGACTGGCGTCGTTTTGACCTGCTCCTGCTGCGTCTGGGCATGGGCGCCGGAAACAGAGAGTACAGCGAGTACTGCGGCATACAGAGTGCGAGGTACCGCTGAAAAGCGAACCATGGACGGGGTCATGATAGAAAAATATCCTTAAAGACAATAAGCAACACAAATAAGAATGATTGTTATTTATAATTCGTTAATTATAGAAATAATGTCATAATTCATATTAAATATGTTAGAAAGCACAGTTTTTTTGTTGCAAAATTGTCTACACACGAGTACCCAAATCAATGACCAGAACCTTTACGTATGCCGATTTTGTGCAATATGGCGAGCAGCACGGGGTAACGCATTACCTGCCCGAGGCCATTGTGCAGGATCCGAGCCGCCACCAGGAGACCCTGGCTTACGGGCAGGTGCGCGAATACGCGCTGTGCCAGGGCGTGACGCTGCTGCATACCGATATGCATTTTCTGGTGCCCTATCACGCCCAGTCCCGCGTGCAGGAGGCGTATTCTTTTGCCATGCTGCTCAACGGCCAGTTGCGCATCGGGCGCGAACGTTCGCCCTTGCAAACCGTGGGACCGGCTTGCGGTATCAACACCAGCTATCGCAATGAGCGCATGCAGACCCATTACCTGCCTGGGATGCGGCTGGCGGCGCTGGATGTGCTGGTGGACCAGACGCAGATTGAGCAGAACGCCTATACCGAAAGACTGCTACCCATACTGGATGCGGCACCGCCCACGTTTGCGGTAGCCGAACAGGATGATGCGTTTCTGGACAACGTGCGCTTGCAATTGCAGATGGCGCAGGACGACAGTGTCAGTTCGTTGATTTACGAGGCGTTGGGCCTGCAATTGCTGGCCAGGGTCAGGGCGGCGCCCAGCGCGCCGGCAGAATGGCAGAACAATGACAGACTGAGCCGACAGGACCATGAGCGACTGGGCGCGCTGCGCGAATACATTCACAGGGAGCCTTGGCAATTGCACACCATACGCTCAATGTCGCAATTTACCGGCATGGGCGAGAGTGCGCTCAGAAAGAAATTTCAACTGAAATTCAATACGTCTATCATGGCATGCGTCAAGGAATATCGGTTGCAGATGGCGCAGCGCTATCTGGAGCAGGGCGAATCGGTGGAAAAAGTGGCCATGCTTGCCGGTTACCGGCACAGCAGCAATTTTTCCACGGCATTCAAAAGGCGTTTTGGCGTTAATCCACGCCGCTGGTAGATTAACATGGCTTAGCAGATCACCAAGAGTAGTGGAGGCTGAAACGAAGGCATAACCTGAGAGGTAGGCTGCGCGGCAGGACCGGGGCTGTTGCAGCCCCGGTGGTCTCGGTCCCGGTGTTCAGAACAGCGGCTTGGTCGGGCCTTCCGGCGGCGTGCAACCCAGATGCTGCCAGGTAGTCAGGGTCGCCACGCGCCCCTTGGATGTGCGCTGAATGTATCCCTGCTGGATCAGGTAGGGCTCGATCACATCTTCAATCGTATCGCGCTCTTCGCCCACGGCCGCCGACAGATTGTCAATGCCGACCGGTCCGCCATCAAATTTATGCACAATGGTTTCCAGAATCTTGCGATCCATCAGGTCCAGCCCCATCGGATCGACGTCGAGCATGGCCAGGGCTGCCGTTGCCGCGGCATTGTCAATGACACCGTTGGAGCGCACGTCGGCATAGTCGCGCACGCGGCGCAGCAACCGGTTGACAATGCGCGGGGTGCCGCGCGAACGGCGCGCGATCTCGTGGGCGCCCTCAGGCGTGATGCCGGCATTGAGCAGATGGGCGCTGCGTGAAACAATGCGGGCCAATTCTTCGGTGTTATAGAATTCCAGGCGCGAGACGATGCCGAAGCGATCGCGTAGCGGATTGGTCAGCATGCCTGCACGGGTCGTGGCGCCCACCAGTGTGAACGGCTGCAAGTCGATTTTGACACTGCGCGCGGCCGGGCCTTCGCCAATCATGATGTCAATTTGGAAGTCTTCCAGTGCGGGGTACAGAATTTCTTCCACAACAGGTGAAAGCCGGTGAATTTCGTCAATGAACAGGACGTCGTTTTTTTCCAGATTGGTCAGCATGGCTGCCAGATCGCCGGGTCGCTCCAGCACGGGGCCGGATGTCTGCCGCAGCTGTGAACCCATTTCCCGCGCAATGATGTGGGCCAGCGTGGTTTTTCCCAGACCGGGCGGGCCGAACAGCAGCACGTGGTCCAGCGCTTCCTTGCGCATGCGCGCAGCCGAAATGAAAATTTCCAGTTGTTCCCGCACCCGGACCTGGCCGACATATTCGTCCAATGCCTTGGGGCGCAGGGCGCGCTCAATGGACTCTTCGTTCGGGGTCATGGGCTCCGGAGAGACAATGCGAGGGGCAGCGCTGGTGAGCGCGTCGTTTTGAATGGCCATGGGGCAGCGGTATCTTCTTGAAGACTGAGGGTCTGGGCCTATTTTACCTGATTCGCCGGGCTGCGCTGCCCGGGATGATCGATCCTTGGCGGTATCTCGTTAACGGTATGCCAGATCACGCAGAACCAGGGAGATCCACGGCACGTAGGTAATCAGGATCAGACACAGAAAAATGACGCCGACAAACGGAATCAATGACTTGAACAGTCGTTCTATGGGCAGCTTTGCCACGGCGCATGCGGCAAACAGGTTGACGCCGAATGGTGGCGTAATCATGCCCAGGGCAAGATTGACCACCATGATAATGCCAAAATGCGTCGGATCTATCCCAAATTGCTGGGCCACTGGCAGCAGTAACGGCGCCAGCACCACAATGGATGCGGAGGTTTCAATGAACATGCCGATTATGAACAGGGCGGCGTTGACGCCCAGCAGAAAAGCGACTTTGTCGGTAAATATGTGGCCAAGCCATTCGCCCAGCATATTCGGTACACCGGCGCGATTGAGCAGGAATCCGAACAGGCCGGCGTTGGCAATGACAAACATAATAATCGCCGTGGAAATAACGGTCCGGTGCAGTGTTTCGGTCAATATGCCAAATGAAATACGGCGATAGACCAGGGTGCCAACGATCAGCGCATATACTACGGCAACCACTGATGCTTCGGTCGGCGTGAATATGCCTCCATAGATACCGCCCAGAATAATGACCGGCATCAGCAGCGCCAGGAACGACTGCTGGAAAGCTTTGAATATGGGTAAGCGCCCATCGGCATCCTGCTTGCCATAGCCATGACGTTTGGCATAAATCCAGACATACAGCATCAGCCCTGCGCCAATCAGTACGCCCGGGAGGATGCCGCCGATGAACAGCTCGCCCACCGAGGTGTCGGTGGAGACCGCAAACAGAATCATGGGAATGGAAGGCGGGATGATCACGCCCAGTTCGGCGGCTGTTGCCTGCAGCGAAGCCGAGAACGGCTTGGGGTAGCCGTGGCGTACCATGGCTGGTATAAGGATCGCGCCTACCGCAAATGTGGTGGCCACGCTGGAGCCGGCCACTGCGGCAAAAATCATGCATGTAATAATACATGCCATGGCCAGCCCGCCCTGTACCGAACCGACCAGGCTCTTGGCAAAATTGACCAGTCGGTCCGAAATGCCGCCGGCCTCCATCAGGTTGCCGGCAAGAATAAAGAAAGGAATGGCCACCAGAGGGTATTTATCCAGCGAGGCAAAGATCTGCTGGGCAATCACCAGCCAATTGATACCGGCTACATATACGCCGAGCAGACTGGCCAGCCCGATGGAAACGGCGACCGGGATGGTCAGTGCAAAACAGACCAGCATGGATAAAATCATCAATTGCGACATAATCTGTCTCGAAGGCGGTGGAAATGTGGGCGGAGCAAAAAACCGGTCATGGCCTGCAACACCAGCCGAGGTACAACAACATCATGTTGCGATTCAGTATCGGGACCCGGGCCCGGGAAGGCGCCCGTTTATACGTACCTGCGGACAGGCCGCTACGGGATGCAGGCCCCGAATCACGGCCAGGATCGTTACAGCAGCGTCAGATCTTCTTCCTGGGACTCTTTTCTGGCATTGGCCCAATGGACAATGACAGCCAGCAAGGCCAGCGCCATCCCGACAGGAATGGCGGCATAAATCCAGGAAATGGAGATGCCCAGGCTTGGAATGGTCTGAAAGCGCACCCGATAGGTCATGAGCACGCCGATCCAGGTCATCAATCCGAAAAAGACTGCCATAATGAGCATGACCAGATGCTCCAGACGGCGTTGCCAGGGATCTTTGAGCAAGGAATGAAGCATTTCCACTTTGAGCATGGCGCCCTGCCGACAGGCCAGCACCACGCCCAGCAGAACCAGCCAGATCATGGCAGTGCGGGTCCAGCCCTCACTCCAGTCCGATGGTTCCTGCAGGATAAAGCGCGCGATCACCTGGTAAAAAGAGGCGCAAACTGCTGACACCAGAAATAGCTGGGCAATGATGGAAATTAGACGAAACAGGGTACTGTCCAGCAAGCGTGTCAATGCGTTCATTCAGGCCTCCGTGATCAAGCAAAGAATCACTTGGTATTGCGGATGGATTCGACCAGTTCCTTGCCGAATTTTTTGTAGAACTCGGGATAGACCGGCTCCACCGCCTTGACAAAGGCATCGTGATCAACCTTGTCTTGCACCTGCATGCCTTCTTTTTTCAGTGTTTCAACGCCACTGGTTTCCACGTCGTCGACAAATGCACGCATGGCTTTGGCTGCGGCCAGGCCGGCCTCTTTGAATTTGGCCTTGTCTTCATCGGACAGACCTTCATAAACCGAGGGAGAGACCAGGATCAGGGCAGGACCGTAGACGTGTGCTGTCAGCGACAGGTGTTTTTGCATCTGCGACAGTTTGGCCGATACGATCACGGAAATCGGGTTTTCCTGGCCATCAATGGTGCCTTGCTGCAAGGCGGTGGCAACTTCCGGCCAGGCCATGGGGGTAGGCAGCATGCCGATCTTTCGGAAGGCCGTTATGTGGATCGGATTTTCCGTTGTGCGAATTTTCAAACCCTTCAGATCAGCCGGCGTTTTGACTGCACGCACGTTGTTGGTCAGGTGGCGGAAGCCCTGCTCACCCCACGCAAGCGCGATCAGGCCTTTGGCCGGGAAATCGGCCAGCAGCTTCTGGCCGATCGGGCCGTCCAGCACTTTGCGGGCGTGATCCAGGTCGCGAAACAGAAAAGGGATATCAATGACCCCCGTTTCAGGAACGAAATTGAGTGTCGCTCCGGTTGACACAACGGCGGCGTCAATGGTGCCCAGCTGCAGTCCTTCGATTACTTCCCGTTCGCCGCCCAGGGCGCTATTGGGAAACTGCTGAACTTTGAACTGACCACTGGTGCTTTTGCCAAGGGATTGTTCAAAGGCATCTGCTGCGACACCATAGTGTGAAGTCTTGGACAGGGCATAGGCCATTTTCAGTGTTTGTTCTGCCATGGCTGGCGCCATGACAACGGCTGACAGCAGGCTGGTTGCCAGGGTTTTCTTGATCCAGTGAGCGCGCATAATATTGTCCCCCAAAGTGGGTGTTATAGGTCGAAATAAAATTATCGGGTAACTTTACGGCAATATTTGCGGCGCACAGTGCAATTCGATTGCGACTAGTGCAAACCCTAGGGAATCTGGCCGCTGGGTGGCTGTCAATGGTCGCGGTTGGTGTCAGCGTGCTGGGACACGGCACAGGGGAAAACAACGGCGCACGCCCATGCGTTCAGCACCAGCGTAATCGCATACAGTATAGGACAGCGTAATCATGTGCAGGGTTATCTTTGCGGGTCGATATCGTGCCGGTACGGCATCGACCTGGGGCAGTGGTCTCTCATGCCGGCGTCTATGAGTGATGTCTATGGGCTGCGCTTATGGGCAGTTGTATGTACGGTTTTGAGGACGCCATCATGGCGGCTTTATGGCACGCCATGTTGGCAATACTTAGCTGGACAGTACTTTGAGCGCGGCGCGGATGCCTTCGGAAACGCCCAGATCAGCCGGCAACGATTTGACCGTCGCTCGCGCTTCTCGATCGGAATAACCAAGCGCCAGCAACGCGTTAAGCACATCGTTCTGACTGGTGGCCGCAGGCGTGGCTGGTGCAACGGCATCGAGCTTGCCGCGTAGCTCCAGCAGCAGGCGTTCCGCCGTTTTTTTGCCAATGCCCGGTATCCGGGTGAGCAGGGCGGTGTCCTGCTGGGCGATCGCTGCCGACAGATCGGCGCTGCTCATGCCCGAGAGCACCGCCAGGGCAGTGCGTGCGCCAATGCCGGTGACCTTGATCAGGGCCCGGAAGGTGGCGCGTTCGTCCTGTCGCAGAAAACCATAAAGGACATGCGCGTCGTCGCGGATGGCCAGATGGGTGTATAGCGTGACCTTGGCGCCCGCTTCGGGCAAGTCATAGAAAGTGCTCATGGGCACATCGATATCGTAGCCCACGCCATTGACATCCAGGCACAGGCCCGGTGGTTGTTTTTCAATCAGCAGGCCGGTCAGTCGTCCGATCATCAGGAACTCCACAGACCCTGTTTTATGCAGGGATCATCAGAAAAAGTCAAAGAGCTATGGTACACAACCTTGTCGCCTCCCGCTTGAAAAACAGAGTGATTACTCAAGTACGCTTGGCAAACGTTGCGGGCAGTTATCAGCACTACCATCGCAGGCGAGGGCGATCGATCGCCCCGCTGGTTCGAGCGACATCAGAATGCTGTCATGCTTCTGATACACCAGTCGTTGTGCAGTGGGTTCGCGCTACGAGTGCTGTGATTTTTTCATAAGTGTCATAGTGCAACGTTTTGCAGATATCAACATATAAGGACCAGGACAGAGGCGGTGAGCGATAAACGGGAGTGCGCCCCTGAAACGGTCCTGTCACGGCAAGGTGCTGGCAAAACGCCCTTTGCGTTGCTGTCGTTGTTAATCTATCAGCCGGCCAGCGCGCAGGCGGCTTCGACCACGCCGGGCACCCAGCAGTGCATCCTGATCGGCCAAGCGCGACGCCAGCGGCACGGCGTGCGCGTGGCAGATGGCGCAGGCCAGTGCGTCAGCCGGATCCGGGGCGGGCAGGTTGTTGAGCGTCAGCAGGCGTTGCACCATATGCTGGACTTGCTCTTTTTGCGCATGGCCGTTACCGACCACTGCCTTTTTTATTTGCAGAGCGGTGTATTCAGTCACATCCAGGTGCCGATCCGCCAGCGCGCACATGGCTGCGCCACGGGCCTGGCCCAGCAGCAGGGTCGAGGCCGGGTTGGTGTTGACAAAGACTTTTTCAAGCGCGGATTCGGTGGGAGAATAGGTATCGACCACCTCGCGTATGCTATCGAGGATGACTTTAAGGCGTTCGTGTAGGGGGATATCCGAGGGGACCACAATGGTGCCGCTGCCCACGTAGGAGATGCGCATGCCGGCAGCGTCTATCACACCAAAACCGGTGCGACGCAGGCCCGGGTCAATGCCAAGAATCCGCAACATCAATGACTCCCTGGAGTTGCCCCCGGCACGGGCCGGGGCTTTATGACAACTGCAATTAGTGACGGAAGTGCCGGGTGCCTGTCAGTACCATGGCAATGCCGTGCTCGTCGGCTGCGGCGATCACTTCATCATCACGCATGCTGCCGCCGGGTTGAATGACGCAATCGGCGCCCGCCTTGACGATGACATCAAGCCCGTCGCGAAACGGGAAGAAAGCATCGGATGCGGCTGCCGTATTCTGCAGCGACAGACCGGCGTTTTCGGCCTTGATCGAGGCGATGCGGGCAGAGTCGATACGGCTCATCTGGCCGGCGCCTACGCCGTAAGTCATGCCTTCACGGCAGAAGACAATGGCGTTGGATTTGACGAACTGAGCCACATTCCAGGCAAACAGCAGATCATTCATCTGCTGCGCTGTAGGCTGCTTGCGTGTGACAACTTTGCAGTCGGCCGCTGCCAGCGGTTTGTGATCGGGATTCTGTACCAGCCAGCCGCCGCCAACACGTTTGACGTCAAAGGCGTTCTGACCATCGCCCAGGGCAACGGTCAGGACGCGGACATTTTTCTTGCTGGCCAGCAAGACCAGCGCATCGGGCGTGTATTCGGGTGCAAGCAGAACCTCGACGAACTGTTCGCTGACGGCCTGTGCGGTCGCTGCATCTACGATGCGGTTGAAGGCGATGATGCCGCCAAACGCAGACGTCGGATCGGTCTTAAATGCCTTGCGATAGGCGCCGGCCGCGTCTTCGGCGACGGAAACGCCGCAGGGGTTGGCGTGCTTGACGATCACGCAGGCGGGCGCTGCGAAGGTGCGCACGCACTCCCAGGCTGCGTCGGCATCGGCAATATTGTTATAGGACAGTTCTTTGCCCTGCAATTGGACATAGTTGCCCAGTACACCGGCCGGCACGCTTGCGTCCAGATAGAACGCGGCGGACTGATGCGGATTCTCGCCATAACGCAGCGCCTGATGTTGACGCAATTGAATGGTCAGGTTCTCAGGCCAGCTTTGGCGGGCAGGTTCGTTTTCCTGTTCAGGCTCGGCCTCGGTAATCGCGCTCAGATAGTTGGCAATGGCGCCATCATAGGCAGCGGTATGTGCATACACTTTTTTCGCCAGGGACAGACGCAATCCGTATGACGTGCCGCCCTGTTCGTCAAGCTCGCGCAACACGGCTTCGTAATCGGACGGGTCAATCACAACGGTTACGCCACCTTCGCGCGTGCCGTGATTCTTGGCAGCTGCGCGCAACATGGCCGGTCCGCCGATATCGATATTTTCAACGGCATCGGCAAAGGTGCAGCCGGCCTTGGCGATGGTTTCGCGAAAGGGGTACAGGTTGACCACCAACAGATCGATCGGATCGATATTGTGCGTTTTCAGTGTGTCCAGGTGCGTCTGGCTGTCGCGTCGCGCCAGCAGCCCGCCATGGATGCGCGGGTGCAGGGTCTTGACCCGGCCATCCAGAATTTCGGGAGACTGGGTATGTTCTGCAACCTCGGTTACGTCCAGCCCTTCTTTTTTCAGTAGCGCCGCGGTGCCACCTGTTGACAGAAGTTTTACACCCCGGCCGTGAAGCGCACGGGCGAAGTCCACGATACCGGTTTTATCCGATACGGAAAGCAAAGCGGTCTTGATAGTCATGAGAGAATAATTACAGTAAATGATGAGAAATCAGTTTCTTGCGCAGCGTGTTGCGGGTAATGCCCAGCATGTCTGCAGCGCGCGACTGGTTATGTCCGGCCTTGAGCATGACCACTTCAAGCAGCGGCTTCTCTACGCAACTTGTGACCATGTTCCAAAGGTTGCCGGCTTCGCCGTCGCCCAGTTCTTTAAAATAAAGTTCAAGGTTTGTGCGTACACATTCCTGAAGGTCTTGTGTGTTGTTCATAGTGGCGGTATTGGGGAAGTTCTTGTTGTTCTGACTTAATGGACTGCAGCTTGTGGAACCCGCGGTGCCGATTCATTGACCAGCTTGGTGAACCACTGATTGACTGCATTGTACTGCTCCTGACAACTTTCGAGGCGATTCATTTGTTGCCGAAACAATTCTGCATCCGGAAGACTGCTTATATACCAGCCGATATGTTTGCGGGCGGTGCGCACGCCGGTGTATTCACCATAGAACCCATAGTGATGGTCAAGATGGGCAAGCAGCACATCGCGCATATGTTCCCACGATGGCGGCGGCAGAAAGGTTCCGGTTTGCAGATAGTGATTGATTTCGCGAAATATCCACGGATTGCCCTGAGCGGCGCGGCCCACCATAATGGCATCGGCGCCGGTGTAATCCAGCACATACCGTGCCTTGACCGGATCGGTGATATCGCCGTTGGCGATCACCGGAATGCCAATGGCAGCCTTGACTGCGGCGATCGTATCGTATTCGGCCTGACCGGTATACAGATCACAGCGGGTTCGGCCGTGCAGGGTCAGCGCAGCAATGCCCGCGTTTTCCGCCAGCCGGGCAATGCGCAAGGCATTGCGATTTTGCCGGTCCCAACCGGTGCGTGTCTTGAGCGTGACCGGCACGTCAAAGGGCCGGCAGGCAGCCACGACCGCCTCCAGAATGCGCGCCACCAGATCTTCGTCGCGCAGCAGCGCCGAACCCGAGGCGACATGGCATACTTTCTTTACGGGGCATCCCATATTGATGTCGATGATGCGTGCCCCCTTGCCAATATTAAATAGGGCAGCCTCGGCAAGCATGGCCGGATCGGCACCGGCGATTTGTACCGCGATCGGGTCGATCTCGCCATCATGATTCAGCCTTCTGGATGTCTTGACGCTTTCCCACAATGCCGGATTGCTTGCAGCCATTTCCGATACGGCATAGCCGGCCCCCAACTGCTTGCACAGCTGACGAAAAGGCCTGTCGGTCACGCCCGCCATGGGAGCAACAAAAACAGGATTGGGAAGGGACCAGTTACCAATTTGCATGGACACATTTTAACCAAGGTTGGCCCGCGGGGCCGGCAAAGCCGCTGGCCTAGTTACGATAACCCTGCAACAGGTGGCGGGCCAGCGGTCGCCGCAACGGTTTGGCCAGGTCCAGCGCCAGCAAAGATAACCCGCAGGCATGTTCGATTAGCGGGTTGCCGGTGGTGAAAATACGTGGCATGAAATCGGTCAGTTGACGGGTGATGCCGCGATCAGCACGACGCGCCCCAGCAAAGACGGCCAATGCCGGCTGGGGATCCTGGGCAGGGTCGATGAGCCACGGTTGCAGTGCTCGCAACAGCCCCGCAACGTCGCGCAGCCCGAGATTAAGCCCCTGGCCCGCCACCGGATGCAGCGCCTGGGCCGCATTGCCTATGGTCACAATGCGGCCGTTTACGGTGTTCTTGCTAACGCTGAGGGCCAGAGGGAAAATATGACGCGACTCCAGCACGGAAAAGGGCCCCAGGCGGTCACCGAAGTGGTCGGTGAGTGCCCGGGAAAAGCTGGCGTCGTCTGCTGTCAGCAGTTCGCGGGCGCGCGCCGGGCTGGTGCACCAGACGATCGACTGGGCATCGGCAAAGACCGGGTGCGGCAGGACCGCCAGCGGGCCTTCGCAGGTAAACCGCTCCCAGGCCCAGCCTGGTCTGGGCAGGGCGGCGCGGGCGGACGTAATGATGGCATGCTGGTTGTAGTCGCGCAGTTGCGTGTCCGGCTTTGCGCCATCGCATTGCACGACAATGCGCGCCCGATAGGTTTTACCGTTCTGGCTGACGCTGGCTGTGGCGCTGTCTGGTTCATTGGCGACAGTGGCCGGCGCGCCGGCCAGGCGCAAGGTGTGACCGACGTTCACCTCCTGCTGCAGGCTGGCGTGAATCGCGCGATAGGGAACCACATAGCCTAGCGCAGCAACGTCAAAATCGGTGTGGGTAATGAGCGTTCGCCCCAGGCGGCCCTTTTGCGAGACATGCACGGTTTCAATGGCAGCGTATTGGCCGGGCCAACCCTGCAATTGCTCCAGAAAGACCCGGCTGCCGTGATTGAGAGCAAGCACGCGCGTGTCGCGGGCCGGGTTATGCATGACCGGATGGTCGGCCTGGAACAGGGCGACCGTTGGCCTGATGCCGGGCAGTTTGTCCAGGGCACAAGCCAGCGCCAGCCCTACGGGGCCGGCGCCGATGATTGCAATATCGAAGTCAACATTTTCCATGCCGCTATTTTACCCTTTTGCCTGAAAAAATCCGGCACACGCACCTGTGAGCCCGCCTGTCGTACAATATAGCCTTCAAAGTTGGCAGCGTGCCTGACATAGTGCAAATGTTGAATCAGAAATGTTGAATCAGTTGTGGCGGGCCAGGCCTGCAAACCATTTTCGTTCCAAAACTGTTGCCGGGTTTCTGGCCTGTTTTTTTGGCGTGCTGAGTCTGCAGGGCTGGTATCTGAAGCGCCCCATTGCACCTGTCATTACGCTGTTCAGTCTGGCAATGCTGGCATGGTCGTTCACCCAGCCCGTGTGGTGGGACTCCATTCCGTTTTTCTTCCTGTTCATCCCGCTTTGGGCAGGTTTCATTGAGTCGGCTGTTTACTGTCTGCGCGCCGATGAAAAATTCGACGCGCTCTATAATGTCAATCAGGTGCGGCGCAAACCGTCGGGTGTGCCGCCAGGGCTGATGGCGCTGCTCAATTTGCTGATTGCAGGCATGGTTTCCATGTTCACCCTGTCCATGGTTGTGGCGCACGTCACCTGCCTGCACATGACCTGCTAGTGACCGGGATGCCGTTTATGATACGGCGCCGACATCTTCAAGAGGTTTTATTCGATGGATCTGGACTTGATGCATTGGCTTGCCCCCTGGGAGTTTTCTCCTACGCTGATTGCCCTGTTTCTCCTTGCCGGCTGGCTGTTTGTGCGCGGCACACGCGTGCATCGCGTCACGCTTGCGCGACAGCTTCTGTTCTGGTCAGGTTTTGTGGTGCTTTATCTGTCGCTGCATACGCATGTTGACTATTATGCCGAGCGCATGTTTTTCATTCACCGCATTCAGCATCTTGTATTGCATCACCTGGGCCCCTTGCTCATTATGGGCGCCTATCCCGGGCAGGTGATGCGTGCCGGTCTTCCCCTGCGCGCGCGCGTCTGGCTGCGCGATTATCGTCGCAGTTTTTCCGGCAGATTCATCACCGGTGTGCTGACCAATAAAATCCTGGTCCCGTTCCTGTTCGTCTTTCTGGTGTTGTTCTGGCTGTTGCCGACCATCCAGTTTTACTCCATGCTCGACTGGCGCCTGTACCGGCTCATGAACTGGTCGGTTGTGGTCAGTGGGTTCATGTACTGGAACCTGATCCTGGATCGTCGCCCTTATGTCGCGCCTATGCTCACGGCCAAGACATGGGTCGGCCGTTTCTTTCAATGGACGATTGCTTCGGGCTCCCCGGCTGTGCTCTCGCCGGGCGCGCGCATTCTGTCGCCCATCATCACCATGTTGCCGCAAATGATCGTGGGGGCAGTCATCACATTTACTACTACCGATATCTATCCGCTCTTCGATCTTTGTGGACGGGCGCTGCCCATGTCTGCGATAACCGATCAGAGTATTGGGGGCCTGACCATGTGGATTCCGGCGGCGATGGTCGAAACCTTCGGCCTGCTGTTTGCCCTGAGCACCATGATGCGCCTATCTGCCAAGGGGCGTCAGAAAACCGGCAGGCAGATGCGTGAGATGCGCCTGGCGCAGCAGCAGCTCAGGACCGTGTGACGCGGGCTGTGGCGCGTTGTCTGATGAGACGGTGCTGATCGTGGCAATACACGACGCGCACTCAATGCCAGTCCTTACCGGGTTGGTGCGTTGCGTAGCGGCAAGACGGCTCGCACGAGGACCTTATTGGTTCTGCGTAAAAAACTGTTCGATTCGGCGCGGCAGCCAGGTCAGCTCGCCGCGTCCCGAACCGCTGGCAAAGCCGGCGTGGCCGCCACTGCATGGGTAGTGCAGCAGCACGTGATCGCTGCCCTGGGCAGGGCCGGGCAGGCTGGCTTCGGGAATAAAGGGATCATTGCGCGCAATCAATAGCAGCGTCGGTACGCGAATATCCTGCAGATAATATTGGCTTGAACAGCGCGACCAGTAATCCAGTGCGCTGCGATAACCGTGCACAGGCCCAGTATAGGCGTCATCGAACTCTAGCAGCGTGCGTGCCTGCAGCGCTTTGTTCCAGTTGACGGCGTCCGGGAAGGCGCTGGCTTTTTGCTGTATTTTGCCGCGCATGGAGGCCAGAAAATGAGGGGTGTACACATAGCGACCCATCAGGCTGGTTTGCAACCGCATGCCGGTGGCCACCAGATCTACCGGTACGGAAATGCCTGCTACAGCATTGAGCCAGCTCAGATGTTGGCCTTGTTCCCCTGTATATTTGAGCAGGGCGTTGCCTCCCAGGGAAATGCCCGCTGCATGCCATTGCGCCTGGGGTAACTGGCGGCGTATCTGGCTCAGGATGAAGTCAATATCCTGGGAGTCGCCGGAAAAATAAGAACGGGCCCGCAGGTTTGGCTCGCCCGAGCAGCCGCGAAAATGCGCCACGGCAACCATCCATCCGCGTTCAACAAAATACGCGCCAATAGCCTGGGCGTAATGGCTTTGGCTGCTGCCTTCCAGTCCGTGAAAAATGACCAGTGCCCGACCATTGAATTCGCAATGGGTATGCGCTTGTGGTCCGGCCCAGTCGATATCCAGAAAATCACCATCGGGTGTATCCAGTCGCTGGCGTACGAACCGCTGTTGGGGTCGGCGTCCCCACTGCATGGCGGCAATCGTCTGGATATGGCCTTCACATTGCCAGTTCGGGGAAGGGCAGGCGTCAAGTTTGAGTCGGGCAGTCACAGCAGGTCCAGTGATTCCGTTGAGTCAGGCACATGAAATTTCAGGCAGGCAAGCATGGCCGGGCCAGGGGTGAGAGGCGTTATTCTTGTCCTTTGCGATCGCGGGTGCGCCCGACAGGACGGTGTTGCAGGTGGATTAATGCAGCACGTTGGGAATGTCGTGCATTTCCGATAGCAGAACGTCAGAGGGGGCGGGGGCTGAATGATGATGAACCATATGCCAGCCGGTGCGACCTTTATGGTACACATTGGTTGCATAAAACAGCAGTTCCCGATTGCCCCGCGGGGTATTGGCCTGAACTTCCTCGATCATAATATGTATGACGGTCATGCCGTAGGTAATAACCACGGGATGATGGGCATGAATATGGAGCGGGCCGCTATTGAGCAGCTCCTGCCAGGAAGCCTGGATGGCGCTGGTGCCCGTCAGGCGCTCGCCGCCCGGATGAATGCAAACGGTTTCTTCATCATCGGCCCAGGTATGCATGACACGCATGACATCTCCCAGGCGCAGCGCTTCATAGAAGGCCTGTTCGACCTCCTCGGGGCTGGCGAAGACCGCGCGCTTGGGCGCAGCAGTGCTTTTAGTGCCCATGCACTTTCTCACCTTCTTTGAGGCGGTATACGGTGCCGCAATAAGGGCAGGCTGCCGAGCCGGTTTTGCTTACCTCCAGAAAAACGCGTGGATGCAGGCTCCAGGTCGGGGCATTCGGGCCAGGGCAATAAACAGGCAGATCGCTTGCAGACACCTCGATGGGTGCCGTTTGTACTTGTGCAGACATCAGTTACTTCCTAAAAATGCGGAAAGACATGTTATGCGCGCTGTACAAACGGCGCGCACGTGTATTTGATGGTAAACAGCCCGAGTGTTGCCGCGCAGCGTCACTTTGCTCTGGCCGATTGGTGCTGACGTATTATATTTCTGCCCTGGGGTGGGTGCAATGAGGATGAGCGCGTTGCTTTTGCTAGAATTCCCAACATATCTTCATTGTCTACGCCGCTACCGGGCATCCGTTCATACGCCGTCGCACAGCGTATTGTACAGCACAAGGAACTATTTTGTTTTCCCCGTTTACTCTTTTAGCGCGGGTTTTGCCTGCCGCCAGCGACGCGCACCGGCTGGCGCGCCGACAGGCCGTCCAGCTGGGGATGCGGGCTGTCGCTCCTCATCTGCTGGCGTTGTCCGCATGGGGGTTCGTGTCCGGGGTGGCCATGGTCAATTACGGCTTGTCCTTCTGGCAGGCCATGATCATGTCGCTGTGGGTGTATGCCGGTTCGGCTCAGCTCACGGCGTTGCCGCTGATGGCCGCTGGCGCCCCGGTATGGATGGTATTTCTGGCCGGCTTCATCGTCAATATCCGGTTTGTCATATTCGGCGCGACGCTTTATCCGTTTTTCGAACGATATTCCCATTTCAAGCGGCTGGTGCTCGGGTATCTGCTGACCGATATCAATTATGTGGTGTTTGTCAGCCTGTTCCGTCATGTCCGCCAGAAACGGCGCACGGTATATGTATGGACCTATCTGTCCATGGGGACCGCGATTGCGGCAGCGTGGCAGTTAAGTACCCTGGCCGGTGTGCTGATCGGCGATCGCGTGCCGCGTGAATGGTCACTGGAGTTTGCGGGAGTACTGACGCTGATGGCCGTTGTCATCCCGCTCATCAAGGGCCGGCCCATGCTGGTGACTGTGCTGGTCGCCGGTGCGGTGGCCTGGCTGGGCCAGGCGCTGCCGCTGCGCATGGGGCTGTTCATCGCCATTGTGGCCGGGATCGCTGCCGGCATCCTGTCCGAGAAAGCCATGAGCAAAGGAATACGCACATGAGTGACACCTATATAGCGCTTATCATTGTGCTGCTGGGCATTGGTAGCCTGCTGACCCGGGCTGGCTACCTCATGCTGGGCCAGTATTTCCCCTTGAGCAAGACCGTGAGCCGTGGCCTGCGCTACGCCCCGGTTGCCGCCTTGACGGCTATTATCGTGCCTAGCCTGTTGCCCTGGACTGTGGGGCAGTGGCCGCAGGTCGGGGCCGAGTTTTTTGCGGCGCTCGTCGCTGCGCTGGCTTTTTTGCGAGTGCGTAATATTCTTTTCATGATTGCTGTCGGTATGGTCGTCTTGTGGCTTTTACGCTGGATTTTCTAAGGCTTTCTCCCTATTTCCGGGCCGATGGGCATAGATGGGTACATGAGTAGAGTAAAATGACGTTTTCGCGGCTTGCCGCAATTTTCAGTTCCTTCACATACACTTAATGACCGACGCCAATAAGACTACCTCCGGCAAAACCACTACCTTTGAATCCTTTACCGAGGTCGGCCTGCACCCCGATCTGCTAAAGGCGGTGATGGCCAGTGGCTATACCAAGCCAACGCCCATCCAGGAACAGGCCATGCCGCTGATTATGGACGGGCGCGATATCATGGGCGCGGCCCAGACCGGCACCGGCAAAACAGCGGCATTTACGTTGCCGTTGCTGCACCGGCTGATGCCCATGGCCAACAGCAGCATGTCGCCAGCCCGCCATCCGGTACGCGCCCTGATCCTGGCGCCCACGCGCGAACTGGCCGATCAGGTCGCAGAAAGCGTTAAACGCTACAGCCACAGCTCACCCTTGCGCGTGGCTGTTGTTTTTGGTGGGGTAGATATGAATGCCCAACGCGACCAATTGCGCAAGGGCTGTGAGCTGCTGATCGCCACGCCGGGACGGCTGCTGGACCATATCGAACAGAAAAACGTCAGTCTGAGCCAGGTCAGCGTGCTGGTGCTGGATGAAGCCGACCGCATGCTGGATATGGGTTTTCTGCCAGATCTGGAGCGGATCGTCAGATTGCTGCCCAAACCACGCCAAAGCCTGTTGTTTTCGGCGACGTTCAGTAACGATATTCGCAAGCTGGCGCGCAATTTCCTGAACAATCCTGTGGAAAT
The DNA here is from genome assembly GCF_014897675.1 of Advenella sp. FME57. Taxonomy (GTDB): domain Bacteria; phylum Pseudomonadota; class Gammaproteobacteria; order Burkholderiales; family Burkholderiaceae_B; genus Advenella. The sequence goes on from NZ_JABUXU010000002.1 coordinate 101,349, forward strand.
CAATGTGGCGCCGCGCAATGCCACGGCCGAAACCGTCACGCAGATCGCCTACCCGGTTGCACCAAACGAAAAGAAAGCAGCGGTGCTGTATACGCTTAAATCGCGCAACCTGAGCCAGGTCATTGTTTTTGTCAATACCAAAATCGGCGCCAGCCGTGTCGCCCGGGAACTGGTCAGTGAAGGCATCAATGCCGAGTCCATTCACGGCGACCGCTCCCAGGCCGAGCGCATCAAGGCGCTTGAGGGCTTCAAGTCTGGCGAGATTGCCGTCCTGGTGGCAACCGATGTGGCGGCCAGGGGGCTGGACGTGGTCGGATTGCCTTGCGTAATCAATATGGACCTGCCGTATAACGCCGAAGACTATGTCCACCGCATCGGCCGCACCGGCAGGGCAGGCGCAAAGGGCGAGGCCATCGCCTTTTACACACAAACCGAAGAACGCCTGCTGGAAGATATCGAAAAGCTGATCAAAACGCCGGTGCCAAGGGGCGTACTGTCCATCCCCAGCGTTTTTCTGGCACGCGGACATCACCCGGCGCGGACCACAACCGGCAAGCCCGAACGTTACAAGAAAACATTTCCTGCCGCCCGGGCTACGCCCATTGACGACTTTTTCTTTCGCCCTTACGAGCCGACCAAGCAAAATATCGAATCCGATACTTCGGTAAATCGGCGTGCTGAAGGCCATGGTCCCAAACCCATGCTGGCCGTTTTGCTGGGCGGCCGTCCCAATACCGAAAACTAATCGGCAAACTCATGTTTCAGCCGCGTTCAAATACTTGAAACCGCGGCTCACGACTCCCACATTCCTGTTTAAATCAAGGTTGCGGCAAGCGGGCATCGATGGTGCTGCGCGGCTGTCGCTGTGTTGCCTGGCCTTGCGCCTGGCTCGGCTGACCTTGTCTCAGGCCGAGGCGGTCAACAGCGTGCGCATATCGGCCGGCCCGTCGGCGCGTGTGTCGGGATCGTCGCCCACGGCCTGCAGCATGCGTTCCAGGTGACTGATGTAGGGCAGCATGGTACCGAAAAACCGGGTTTGCCCGTCGGTCTGAATCAGCAGGGTAGGGAAGTTCTCAACGTCCAGATCATCCAGCAGTTCGGGATTGTCTTCAACGTCGATCCACAGGAACAGATGCTGGGGGTAGCGTTCACTCATGGCCTGGAAGGCTTCGTGGTAGTCGCCGCAAGTATCGCACCAGGCTGCGCAATAACAGGCAATAAGCCATGTGTCGGGATTGTCCAGCGCCTGGAGCAACTGGGGAACATGCTGGCCGGGGGTTTGAATGAACATATGGGTCTGCAAATGAGTAACGGGTGACGGGTAACGAGTAATAAGTAACAGGTAACGGTTGGATCTGAAACCATTTACGCCATCGCGCAAAAGGGAAAGTTATGCAAAATAGTACACCATTCGGACAGCAATCAGAAAGCGTGCCATCGCCATACGAAGGCGTCGGCCGCGCTTTCGGACGTGCAATGGTCTCACAGCTGCAGCCACGCATGTTGCTGGCGCTGCTGCTGCCGTTTGCCGCCGCGCTGATCGTCATGCTGTTTTTTGCGCGGTTCCTGTGGGAGCCGGTGGCCGATTGGTTGAATCTGTTTGTCACGCAGTCGGAAATGATGACTGGCATCGAAAGCGGGATGGCTGGCGTCGGGCTGCTTTCCATGACTATCTATCTGGTTCATATTCTGGTGTTTGTGATCATGGTCACTATAGGCAGCAGTATTGGTCTGCTGATTGCCGCTGTGCTGGTCATGCCCATGGTGGTAGGCCATGTGGCGCGCACCGATTATCCGGAACTGGATCGCCGCGGCGGTCAGGTCTTTGTTTCAAGCCTGATGAATTCGACCAAAGTGATGCTGGTTTTTATCGTTGGCTGGGTCATTACGCTGCCGCTGTGGCTTATCCCACCGGTCGCCGTGCTGCTGCATGTATTCTGGTGGGCTTATGCATTTACCCATATGTTGCGGTTTGATGCGCTGGTCGAACATGCCACGCGGCAGGAGCGAGCGCAGATTATCGCCGGCCGGCGCGGTGGCGGATGGCTGATCGGCACAATCTGTGCAACGGTCAACCTGATTCCCCTGACCTGGATTGTATTGCCCGTTTTTACGTCCCTGGTCTATGCGCACCATGGGCTGGCTGCACTGGCCGAACAACGTCGAAACAGCCCGGCGCTATTGTCGTCACAGTCCAATCTTTAGCGTTAGAATAGCGTCATCCCGAGACGGGCCAACAACAGGATGAGCATTATGAACGATAAGGCAGCACGTAAAATCAGTTTGATCATTGTGGGAGACGAAATCCTCTCCGGCCGGCGTCAGGACAAGCATCTGTCCAAAATCATCGAGTTGCTTGCCGCGCGAGGCATGCAACTGTCGCGCGCCGAATTCCTGCCGGACGATCTTGAAACCCTGATTGCTGCATACAAACGCAGTTTCGCGTCGAATGATATTGTTTTTTCCAGTGGCGGCATTGGCGCTACGCCCGATGACAAAACCCGCACGGCGGTCGCGCAGGCGCTGGGTGTGTCGCTGGCCCTGCATCCGGAAGCCGAAAGGCTGATCACCGAACGCTTTGAGCAACTTGCGTTGGAAGGGCGCGGTACGCATGATCCTGGCTCGCCAGAGAACCAGCGCCGGCTGGCCATGGGGGTGTTCCCGGTTGGCGCCCAGATTGTGCCCAATCCCTATAATCGCATTCCGGGCTTTTTCATCCAGGACCATACTTTTGTCCCGGGATTCCCGGAAATGGCCTGGCCCATGGTCGAGTGGACCCTGGATAACCGTTATGCGGATTATCAGCACCTGAGCCAACTGGTCTCGCACAACATCCTGGCCTACGGTGTTCCCGAATCGCGGATCACGCCGGCGTTAGAGCATATCGAAACGAATTGGGCCGGCATCAGCACTTTCAGCCTGCCGACCATGGGCAAGGGCGCGGGCGCTTATATCGATCTGGGTGTCAAAGGCGAAGAGCCGGCCGCCACTGCAGCGTTCGATTATTTGAAAGGTGAGATCTTGCGCGTGGGCGGCCGTTTTCATGCGGACAAACCCGTATAAAGGGCCTTATTGTCGTATTCGAAAGAAAATCCGACATTGTCGGGTTTTCATTTTTCACAATATGATATAAAATATATTGCACCGCAATATTTTGAATCCCTCCATCATGGCTAACCGGCTCTTAACTACGCAGGCTGCGTCCGATTCCGACAAGACGAATGCTGTCTCCGGCATCAGTATCCAGGTCCTGGAACGCACAATGAAAGTGCTGGATGTGCTGGCAGACCAGCCGCATCCAGTTTCCCTGAAGGACATCGCGGCACTTACGGCGCTGCACGCCTCAACTGCCCATCGCATACTGAACGATCTGGCGGTCGGTCGCTACGTCGAGCGTGTCAACAACGGCATGTATCAATTGGGTATCCGGCTTCTGGAGCTGGGTGCGCTGGTCAAGGATCGGCTGAATGTGCGCGATGTGGCGCACGATCATCTGCAAACCCTGCACCATCTGACAGGGCAGACCGTGAACCTGTCCATCCAGCAGGGCGATGACATTGTCTATATTGATCGCGCCTGGAGCGAACGCTCGGGCATGCAGGTTGTGCGGGCCATTGGCGGGCGGGCGCCACTGCACCTGACCTCTGTCGGTAAACTCTTTCTGGCTTCGTCCGACGCCCGTTATGTGCGTGCTTACGCTACGCGCACGGGCTTATCGGGCAACACCCGCAACAGCCTGACTGATCTGGATCGCCTTGAGCGCGACTTGAGCTTTGTACGTCGCCATGGCTACGCCCGTGATAACGAAGAACTCGAGCTGGGCGTACGTTGCATCTCTGCCGGGATCTACGACGATTCGGGCAAACTGGTGGCCGGGCTTTCCATTTCCGCGCCGGCAGAGCGTCTGCAGGAAGAATGGGTGGAAATGTTGGTAGGCACTGCAGCAAAAATATCTGCCGCCCTGGGTTACGAATAGCCTGTAGCATGACGATGACGCCTACTTGAACATCCCGTCAGGCATCTCTTGCGTGTCATGGTGCAGTCATAACATTCATATAATATTCAATCAAGTATCGCAGTTTGACAGATGGACAAAGCGGATTTTGTTGCATTGCACAAAAAATGCTTGACCTGCTGAAAATGACGTGTATAATTTTAATTGTGCAATGCAACAATAAAAAGGGTGGGTGGTCGTAGCCCGGGAAGTGAAAAGAACATTGCCGCCGATGCAGCAAACTGTTTTAGCAGATACCTATCGTGCACGAGCACCAGGCCCTGTGTAACTTAACACTGTACTATCTACCGAGGATATATCATCATGAGCGCCATTCCACAACAAATTCTTGATCGTCAAAAATCTACAATGAACGCGGCTGTTGCCGTTCAGAGTTCCCTGTTCAGCGGCTTTGAAAAGCTGGTTGACCTGAACCTGAAAGTAATCAAAGCGACATTGGGTGAAGTTGCAGAACAAACTCAGCAAGTTGCTGGACTGAAAGACCCACAAGAAGCTGCTGCTTACGTGTCTTCACTGGCCCAGCCCAACTCAGAAAAAGCCGTCGCATACACCAAACACGTGTATGACATCGTTTCTGGCGTCAACAATGAACTGATCAAACTGACAGAAGCGCAAGTTGCCGAAGGTCAGCAACAGGTTTCCGAAGCCATTGACCAACTGGCCAAAAACGCGCCTACAGGTTCTGAAAGTGCTGTTGCGTTGATGAAATCATCACTGGCAACGGTATCTACTGCCTATGATTCAATGAACAAAGCTGCCAAGCAGGCTGCTGAAGTTGCTGAGTCCAATATCTCTGCGGCAACCAATGCAACCATCAAGGCAACAGAGACAGCCACCAAAGCTGCAGCAACGGCAAGCCGTTCAACTGCTCGCCGCCAGGCTTAATCTGCGCCAATAACGGGCGAGCGCTTCGGCGGCGCCCGGGATGAAAAAATAGCCCTTTCACTGTGAGGGGCTATTTTTTTGCGTATTCGAAAAGGATGTTCGAAAAGCAGTCAGGCTGCGCCGGGCTGGCTTATCTGTGCAATTGCCCTGACGCATTCGTCCACCAGCACGGGACCCCGATAGATCAGTCCCGTGTAGAGCTGAATGGCATTGGCCCCCGCCTGCACTTTTTCTGCTGCCTGAGCGCCTTCCATAATGCCGCCCACGCCGATAATGGGATAGTCGGCAGCCAGTTCCCGCCGCAGACCCCGAATGACTTTGAGTGATGCTTCATGCACAGGCATGCCGGATAAGCCGCCTTTTTCCTTGGCATGGGACAGCCCGTTGACGCCTTTGCGTGACAAGGTTGTATTGGTGGCAATGACGCCATCAATCTCGTATTGCGACAATAGCCCGGCAATGGTGGCGATCTGGTTGGCGTCCAGATCGGGCGCGATTTTTACCACAACGGGCACGGCCCGCCCGTGTTTATCGGCCAGTTCCTTGCGTTTTTCGCGTAACGCGGTCAGCAAACCGGTCAGTTCGTCTACCTGTTGCAGGGCGCGCAGGTTCTGGGTATTGGGCGACGATATGTTAACGGTCACATAATCGGCGTGCGCGTATACGCCGGCTAGCCCCAGCAGATAGTCATCGGCTGCCTGTTCTATAGGGGTGGCCACATTTTTCCCGATATTCAGGCCCAGAATGCCGCCGCGTTTTTTCCATTCGCTGCGGGCCACATTGGCCAGGAAGGCTTCCAGCCCCTGGTTATTGAAACCCAGGCGATTGATCAGGGCGTTGGCTTGCGGTAGGCGAAACATGCGCGGTTTTGGATTGCCCGGTTGCGCCTTGGGCGTTACTGTACCTACCTCTATGAAGCCGAAACCCATATGGCTTAGCGCGTCAATATAGGCGCCGTTTTTGTCCAGGCCGGCGGCCAGCCCGACCGGGTTGGGCACATTCAGGCCCAGCATGCGCAAGGGGGCACTGGGCCTGGCATCGAGTACCTTTTTCAGCAGGCCCCATTGATGTAATTTGTTCAAGCCTTCCAGGGTACGTTCGTGCGCCCGTTCAGGGTCCATGGAAAACAGGACCGGGCGGATCAGCGGATAAAGGCGATAGGCAAGTGACATGGCGAATCAAAAAGAGGATAGTTCAGACAGGTCAATGTTTGCACTGTCGATCCATCGGTGGTTAATATAAAGCTCGATAGGCCGGAAATTGATTTTGTACGCCATTTTGCGGCTTTGAGCGATCCAATAGCCCAGATACAACCACGGCAGGCCCCGGTCTTTGCAATGACCGATTTGCCACAAAATGCCATACGTACCCAGGCTGCCAGCATAATCGGGATCGTAAAACGTGTATACGGAGGATAACCCGTCATCGGTCACATCGATGATGGACACCATTCTGAGCACCTGGTCCTCGTCATGGAACTGCACCAGTTGCGAGTCGATGCGGCTGGTCAGCAGAAACTCTTCATATTGTTCGGCGCTGTCGTCGTCCATGCCGCCACCGGCGTGGCGCGAAGCCTGGTATTTCTTATACAGGTCAAAATGACTTTCGTCCCATTCCAGGGGGCGGATGCTGGCCCGCAAATTGTCGTGGCGTTTCAGAATGCGGCGCTGGGTGCGGTTGGGCGCGAACTGCGCGCAGTTTATTCTGACTGAAATACAGGCGCGGCATTGGTCGCAGCGGGGGCGGTAGGTAAACAGGCCACTGCGGCGAAAGCCATTGCGCAGCAGCTGGGCATAAACCGGCGGGCGAATCAGGTGCCCGGGCACGACGACCTGTGAGCGCGCCATTTTTCCGTCCAGATAGCTGCAGGAATAGGGCGCGGTCAGATAAAACTGCAGGACGTTGAAGGATGGATCGTGGATATCGCTCATGGCTGGTTACCGGCTGTGGGGCGTTTTTGCCAACTATACCTTAAAAATGTATTTGCTCACATCGGGGGAACGATAGTTCCGTCACCAAGCATCTGGCCAGCGGGCCAGAGCACGGCTGGCTGGCTGACTGCCTCTGACACATGGCGTAGAAACGCCGCCCGCGGCTGGGGGCGCGCGCCCATACTGGCCAGATGGGGCGTATCCTGCTGGCAGTCGATCCAGGTTACCTGATTGGCTTTGAGAAAACGCACCAGCCAGGCCAGGGCGATTTTGGAGGTGTTGCTGCTGGTGGAGAACATGGATTCTCCATAAAACATGCGGCCGATGCCAATGCCGTACAGACCGCCGGCCAGCCGCCCGTCCTGCCAGGTTTCAATTGAATGGGCATAGCCCTGGCGATGCAATTGCGTATACGCAGCGATCATTTCATCTGTAATCCAGGTGCCGGCTTGCACGCCGCGCGGTGCCGCACAGGCGCGCATCACCGCTTCGAAGCACGTGTCGGTCGTTACCTTGATGGCGGCGTCTTGCTGGCGCTCGTGACGGGCAACGCGCTTGAGCAGCTTGCCCAGGCTTGGCGAAATCCTGAAGGCATCGCACTGCAGCACCATGCGCGCAGAAGGAGACCACCACAGTACCGGCTGGTCGGCCGAATACCAGGGGAAAATACCCAGTCTGTAGGCTTGCAACAGGCGGGACGTGGACAGATCACCGCCAAACGCCAGCAGGCCATCGGGCTCTTTCAATGCCTGGCAGGCCGGAGGGAATGGCTCGCCGTTGTCAAGGCAGGGCAGTGTAATCATAATGGCGAAGAACCCGGGTGCAACTGCTTATTCTATGCTGTGATAATGCGTCGTAAATACGCCGCTGGCCCGGTCCTGCAGGTAGACCTTCAAGGTGTGGGTAACGGTGCGAAACGACAGTTCATCCCAGGGTATTTCATCCAGGTTGAAAAACCTGGCTTCCAGCGATTCGGGCCCCGGGTTCAGGCGATCGCTTGTGACCGTTGCAAGAAAATACATATGCACCTGATTGACGCGCGGCACATCCAGGACGGTAAACAGGCTGCCCAGCCTGATATCTGCACCGGCTTCCTCGTCGGTCTCGCGCAAGGCACCCTGGCTGGTCGTCTCCGATAGTTCCATAAAGCCTGCCGGCAGGGTCCAGGTGTCGTAACGAGGCTCAATGGCCCGGCGGCACAGCAGGATCTGATCGTTCCAGATCGGAACGGTACCAACTACGATCAACGGGTTGCGATAATGGACGGCGCCGCAATGATTGCAGACGTCGCGTTGGCGATTATCATCAGGCGGAACCAGACGCGTCAGCGGATTGCCACACTGGCTGCAGAAAGCCTGGGTCGTGGGGGCAGGAAAATAGTGCAAAGCGCTGGGTAACGTCATGGTGTTTTTTCTGGTGCGATGGATTCAGGCATAGTGTAAACAATAATGCCCGATTATTGGCAAAAAGCATCAGCCGGCTGCCGGCTCACGAGCAAAGCCCAGTCTTGCCGGAATATGTGCGCTTTCCAGCCATTGCATGGGCGCCGTCCAATCGGCCGTGCCGTCCAGGGACACCCGCAAGGTGCTGCCGTCTTGCAGCGCTTGCAAATGATTCTGATCCAGCGGTATTGGTGCCGCCAGCGTGCCGGCCTCGGGCATGACCTGCAGGCGGGTGCTCAACAGGCCCATGTCGCGGCCAACCAGCATTGCTGCACCGTGTTCGGTCTGCATATACAGTCGGCCCTGCCCATCGAGCAGCCATTGGCTGATCCGGGTGACGGGCAGTTCGTTATGGGTGAGCAGCGTTTGCATATCGTCGGCCAGGCGGACAATATAGGGAGCGCAGGCAAGATCGACAAATACCCGTTGCGGGCCGTTCTGGAAGAACCATTCGCCAGCCTCGTTTGTCGCGTAGTTGCGGTTCATGAAAAGGCGGATCTGTTCATTGGCAATTTTTTCGCCGCTTTGTCCCTCGCGCGCACCGCCGTTGGTATGCAGCAGCCAGTCGCCCTGGGCATTGAGCGACAGCCAGCCATATACCGCCGGCACATTGGGCCACTTTTGCATGGCCCCCAGAACCTGTTCATCCATGATCGGTGTTCCTTTGCATTATTACTTTCATACGATGATAACGTCAGTCGCGTGACCAGAGGCAACATGAGGCGTAATACCGGCAAGAAAGTGCGGTTGCAAATGGGGGAGAGCGGGGTCGCAAGTCGGGGGGAGCAAGTGGGTCTGGCCGGCTTCTTGTTGCGACCGGCGCTTTGCATTACTATAAGAAAAAACAGTTTATCAACGATCAAGCCATCAGGATGCAGATGGCAACAGGAGCTTGTCATGACACCATTGAATGACGCAGATATTGGCATTGCGCTGGCCTCGCTCGATGGGTGGGGGCTGGATGAAGATGGCAAAGCGTTGCGTCGACAATTTACTTTTGACTCGTTTGTCCAGGCCTTCGGCTTCATGACAAAAGTCGCTTTGCTGGCCGAACAGGCGAACCACCATCCGGAATGGAGCAATGTTTACAACAAGGTGGATATTCGCCTGACGACGCACGATGCCGATGGCTTGACAGAAAGAGATGTCAAACTGGCCCAGGCAATTGATGCGCTCTGACATTTGTCCGGCGGCGTTCGATATACGCAGTAGAGGATGGCACCAACAGGCTGCCCCGTGGGCTGTGGCGGCATGCTTTGCCACCTTGTCCGTGTACTGCGGACAGGTCTTACGCGTTGGCCTTGGCATTTTCTGTACTGGGCGGCCTTATTTCGAAATAGAAAATAAAATAAATTCTATAAAAATAGAAATAAAAAATGAAAAATTGCGTTATTTTCCAAAGTTCAGCATGAATTCACCCTGATTTGATGTGCGTGATATTGTTTCCAAATAATAGTGACATCTGGAGACACCTTATGAAAACGCTAAATTTGAGTCCCGTAGAAAAACACGGTTGCGCCGATCCGCAGGCGAGTGCGCCGTCGGCTGACTGGACCATCGATCAAAACTGGCAAGCCTATACGCAAGAGGAGCATGGCGTCTGGAAAACGCTTTATGAACGGCAAAGCAAATTGCTGCCCGGGCGTGTGTGCGACCAGTATCTGGATTGCATGAAGCAAATGCCCATTACCGCAGATGAAATTCCTGATTTTCGTCGCGTGAACGATCTGCTGATGAAGCACACCGGATGGCAGATCGTGGCTGTCCCCGGCCTGGTGCCCGATGACGTGTTTTTCACTCATATTGCCAACCGTCGCTTTCCGGCAGGCCAGTTCATCCGCTCAAAAGACAAGCTGGATTACTTGCAGGAGCCAGACGTATTCCATGATATTTTCGGGCATGCGCCCATGTTGATGAACCCGGCCATTGCAGACTTTATGCAGGCCTATGGCCAGGGCGGGTTAAAAGCACTCGAGCACGGCATTCTGCCATTCATCTCTCGCCTGTACTGGTACACCATTGAGTTCGGCCTGGTCCAGCAAAAGGATGGCATACGCATCTATGGCGCAGGCATCAGCTCTTCATTTACCGAAAGCCAGTACTGTCTGGAAGATGATTCGCCCAACCGCATCGGCTTTGACCTGGAACGGGTCATGCGTACGGATTATCGTATCGACGATCTGCAGAAAAGCTATTTTGTCATCAACGAACTGGATGATCTTTTCGAACTGGCGCAGATAGATTTCGATCCGATATATGCACGCATCATTAATCAATCCACCTATACGCCGGATCAGATTTTGCCCGACGATCGCGTGCTCCATGCCGGAACGCTGCGTTATCATCGCCAGAAGGCTGCGCGAGCTGAAGGCTAAGGCCAACAATGCATTTTCGATGATTCGGCGCGGGGCTTGGACGCATTTTTTGCGGCTGTGCAAGCAGGCAGACAAATGCCTTTGCCGGATATCGCTCGGCCTGTCCTGCCGGGTCAAGTCAACATACTTAATTGACGCTGAATAAAGTGATACTATGGAACCGCAAGCGCCCGGCTAGCGGCCCGTTCAGTTCCAGTAAAGGTATGAGGATTCCATGAGTGTCGATTTCAGTCAGTTCTTTAATGGCCCGATTCGTGACAGCCTGATTGCGCAGGTTTCCGGTTATCTGGATATTTCCCGCCAGCAGGCGACCACCGCTTACGACAAGGCTGTCGCAATGGTGATCGGTGCGATGGCGCGGCAGGCGGGCAAGCCCGAGGGTGCGCAAGCCTTGGCAGCTCACATTCAAAACAGCCAGACCCAGACAAACCTGACCTCCAGCGCCCTGTCGCCGACGGTGCTGACCAACGATCAGTTCGCACAGATTGTGACGCTAGGCGAAAGCGAGCAGGCAACCATACTGGGACCGCAACAGGTAGCGGTGACTACCCATCTGGAAGTGACAACCGGCCTGGATACCAAGGCTGTTGGATCGCTATTGTCTATTGTCGTGCCGTTTGTACTATCCTTTCTGAAGAACAATATTACGACTGAAAGCGCGCCGGCACAAAGCCTGCCGGTGTTGCTGGCCGCCCAGGCGCCGCACGTGAGCGCCCAGCTGGATGCGCCGGCGCTTGCTGCGCTCGGTGAAGACAGCCTGGAAGGCCTGTTCGGACCGGATGCGCTGGCCGCCGTGGACGCCAATGCCGCTGCCTCGTCGCAAAACGGCAAGCACGGGTCGGCACAGGACACAATGGCAAATGAAAAACCAGCAAATGGCTGGTTCAAATGGGTGCTGACGCTGGCCGTGGTGCTGGCTGGTGCCGCCTGGGTCAAGAGCTGCACGCAATCGGATACGACAGAGACCGAAAACGCCAAACCGGCAGACCAGCAACAGTCTGCAACCGACGCGCCTGCACCTGATGCGGTAACGGCTCCCGCTGCAACGCCAGCCAACCCGCAAGCTGACACTCCTGCTGCCACGACCGGCGATGATGGCAAGGCTACAGAACCGGGAGCCGCTACAACGCCTTCAGCCAATTTCCCTGCCCCGGATTCGACGCAATCGGAAGCACCAGCTGCCGCCGAGGGCGCGCAGACAGATAGCATGCAGGCAGACAGCACAAAACCGGAAAGCACGCAGGCCGAGAACGCGGACAAATCCGCAGCGCCGGCTGCCACAGAGAGCACAGAGAGCACAGAGAGCACAGAGAGCACAGAGAGCACAGAGAGCACAGAGAGCACAGAGAGCACAGAGAGCACAGAGAGCACAGAGACTGTCCCGCCGGCTAGCGAGCAGCCAGCAAGCGAGCAGTCCCAATCTGCTAGCGGGCAGGCGGTCGTACCGGCAACAGGCAGCGTCCAGCCGGATGCGGCAGCAACGCCTGCGTCCGAGTCTGCCGCCGATACGGCGAGTAACGATTCGACTAATGGCCCGACCTATGGCCAGGCCAGCGACACCATGGAGCCCGAAGCGCAGTCCGAAGCATCTACCGGTGCCGCAAGTGCAGATGCCGCCAGTTCTGCTGTTCAGACGACCGAGCAAAAAGCCACGTCGTCTGCGCCAGAGGTCAATACAGACAATGCCAAGACAGAGGCGACAGGCGCAGACAAGACCAAGTCTGATCAGGAGCCAGCGTCAGCAGCAGAGGACGAGGCGACGACCACCACTGCGCCGGAGGCATCCAGCGCAACGGTCGAACAAGCCGGATCAAGCAGTGCCGCAACTGATACTGCTGCAACAAGCGACGCCACAACTGACAGCACCACAACTGATGATGCCGCACCGGGCAAGACAACAACTTTCGCCGAGCCCGCGCCCATTGCAGACAAGCCGGACACACCGCCTGCTGCTACAACACCTGAACCGGCGGGCGCCACTGGCAAAACCACAACCTTTGCCGGGCCCGATTCGTCAGGCGACCAGTCCAAGCCAGCGCAGCCGCAAGAAGCAAATGCTGATGAACCTGCCGATACCCAGTCCGGCATCGCGCCAGCCAGCGACGGGGCAGCACCGTCTGCAACGACCACGGAGTCTTCTGGTAAAACCACGACATTTGGCGCAGCGGAACAGGACAGTTCTGAAAGCGCCAGCGCAGCGCAGACCGACATCACTACAACAACAGCCGACAGTGCTGACCAAACTCCCGTTGCCGTCGAGCCCGTTACGGACGGCGTCCAGGCCGGAGCCGTGGCGCCCGATGCCGCGGCCGCGCCAGCAACGCTGCCTCAGGTGCAATTTGCTTCTGGTAGCGCACAGGTCGACAGCCGTTTCCACGATGGTCTTGACCAGTATGCGCAGCAATTGGAAGAGAGTGGAAAATCGGTGCGGCTGGTTGGTTTTGCGGATGAGTCCGGTAGCGAGTCCGGTAATGAAGCGTTGTCGAAACGTCGGGCGGAATCGGTCAAAGCCTATCTGATCCTGCGCGGTGTGCCGGCGCAGCAGATCCAAACCGAAGGTCAGGGCACGCAGGCGCCAGTGGCCGACAATACCACTGAAGCGGGGCGTGCGCAAAACCGCCGCGTAGAGATCCACGAACAGCAGTAGTCACGCGGTGAGCGCCAGGTTTATTACAGATGTGGTTGTGATAAACCTGCGCACCGCCAGGCGGCGCCTGTTCAGGTCGGACACGATGCGTGGTAGCAGGCAGCAAAGCGAAGCCATCAATCATCAATAGAACGAGACCGGATTCATTGCTCGGCTTCCGCATTTTCAGCAACAACACGGCTGATGGCATGGATGCGGATCAAACGCCAAGCCCTGCGGCATTGCAGCGTGTCAATGTTCTGTGCCGGATGTGCCGGCGACCGCGCAACCGGTATATTTCCTCTTCTTATAAAATAGTATGGCGCTCAGGTCGTAGGCGCCCTGGGCATTTACACAGGGTTTTCTGTTGATCGTCAGATTGACCTTGTTTTTGCGACGTCTGTTTTGCTGTTTGACTGTGTAATCCGTCGCAATGACATTGATGCCACGTTTGTCGTTAAACCGTTCGGCCGTGAGCGTGACCAGTTCGACCGCAGACAGCTCTATCTGCAACAAAGGTCCGTCAATGACGGCGCGCCAGGCAGCAGGCCTGCTGCCAAATGTCGTGAATGCGGGAGCAGGTGGGCTGGTGCTGCCGGCCGATGAGTCACTTGCAGTAAATGGGTCAGGTTTTGGTTGGCGTGTTCCCGAAAGGCCGGTCTGAGAATTGATGCCTGCACCAGAGAACGGGGTGCATGCGGTGACCGGGAGTATCAGGCAACACAAGACAAGCAATGAAGAAATAGCGTTCATTTTGTATGCCTTGAAAAGTCGGTTTGTTCATCCCGAGCCAGCAGCCAGTTTTGAATTTTGCTGGTTGCAGCTACCGGCACAGTGGATAGACTCTTTTTATTACGCGAAACCGGCGCCAAAAAATCCCGCCTCAGAGATCCTCTCAAATATCCTGTCTCAAAGATCTCCGCCCCAGAGATTCCGCGTGCCCTGTCTTAAAATAAAAAAGACGTGGCAATGTTAACATCGCCACGTCTTCGTAATCGTTGACTTCTATTAAGTTTTTACGCGGATCAAATGTAAATCACAAGATTTCCCTCAACAGGCAGTTTGCGATGTTTTCTCTACCGCGAGACCGAAAAAGGGGCGTATTCTGGTCCCAATCACGTTGCCGGCAAAGGCCGCCACCAGCCACAGCCAGCCATGCAGGCTACCCGACAGAATGCCGCTGAAATAGGCGCCGATATTGCAACCGAAAGCCAGGCGCGCGCCATAGCCCAATAGCAGGCCACCAATGATCGCTGCCAGCACAGATCGAGTGGGCAACTTCCAGACTGGGGCGAATTTTCCAGCCAGACTGGCCGCCAGCAACGCTCCCAGAATGATTCCGATATCCATGACACTTGTGATGTCATTGCGCACGGGGGCAGCCAGGGAGGCAGCGGCTGGTCCTTGCCAAAAGCCCCAAGTACTGACGTCGTAGCCAACGGCCATCAATATTTTCGAGCCCCACAAGGCAAAGGCAGAGGTAATTCCCCAAGGGCGTCCGGCCAAGGCCAGCGTGGCAAAGTTGAGCAAGACCAGCGCAATAGAACCGATAACCAGTGGCCACGGGCCCGAAAGCAGTCTGCCCCAGCCGCGTGCCTTACCGGCGCTAACGGCAGAAGAAATCAATGTTCCATGCCGGCGTTTTTCAGCCCAGATGGTGAACAGGGCAATGCCCAGAAATAATACGAAGCTGCTAAGCAATGCAGTAGGGGCGCCCCATTCCTGCACGATGGAATACGGCGCGAATGACGGCCGGCTGGCCCACCAGGGCAGATGGGCTGCGCCGATCACCGAGCCGATAATGAAGCCGATCAGCGTAATAATCATGCGCGTGCTGCCACCGCCAACGGTATAGAGCGTACCGGAGGCGCAACCGCCACCCATTTGCATGCCGATTCCGAACATAAAGGCGCCGACCAATACCGATGTGCCGATGGGGCTGACAAAACCGCTGACGTTCTGTCCCCACAGCGTGCCGTTGCCCAGCACCGGAAAAAACAGCAGGCAGCCAAACGCCAGCATCAGCATCTGCGCGCGCAGCCCGGCGCCGCGCCGGTCTGAAATAAATACGCGCCAGGCCGATGTGAAACCAAAGGCGCTGTGATACAGCGTTGCGCCCAGCAGGATGCCCACGATCCACAACGCGGCCTGCCGGCCACTGACGGTGCCATTCAGATAAATAAGACCCAGCACGATCAGCGCAGCTGATACTGCGGCGGGAACCAGGTTGATCTGCGATCGCGCAGGAGATGGAAGCGTAGAAGGGTTCGAGGCCATGATGAAAAAGTCGCCCGGGTGACGACACTGAGTGCGAAAAGGGTATCTTACGCCGCAGATCAATAAAATCCAAACGGCACGACCCACTATTTTAAGGATGTCTGCGGCGGCGGCGTCGCGGTAACCTTGCTGCCGGCAGGGTCGTCACTATTGAAGCAGGAACTGCGAGGCGCAAGATAGTTATATGCTTATTTCTTGCGGGAATGAGCGCTACCGTTACCACCGAAGATTAGCGTACCGATATGTTCGGGAATTTGCGGTATCTTCTGATTAAGACACTATATGGGAATATGCCGCTGATCATTAAGTATTTTATTAATATCAGCAAATCCATTGACAGGAAATCGCCCCGTTTGTATCAACGGGGTTGGGTTTGCGCCAGGGCCTGATGAGTCAGGGTACAGAGCCAGGAACTGGCTTGGCGACCCGTTGTGTAATAGCGATATGTGAGCTCGCTGGCAAGGCGCCAGCTATTTCTGACTCGCTCTAATAAGTGAGATTTTTTTGGGGAAAAGATCCATTTTGCGGAAAAACCCGTTTTTGCGGAGCAGATTTATTTTTTTAATTGCTCTGAAACCCGCAAGAATACTGGAGGCGCAGAGCGGAGTCGAACCGCTCTGGACGGATTTGCAATCCGCTGCATAACCGCTTTGCTACTGCGCCTAAGTAATAACAAACAAAGAGTCAAGCATTATGGTCGATTTTCCGTGCGCAGTCAAGGCAGGGGGCAGGATCGGCAATCAAAATGTGATTTGGCGCCACTTGAATGCGCGTCAAGGCTTTCGCTTTTACTGGCTTGATGTGGGCACCGCCAGACTGCTCAATACTCTGCAGGCGGCCTTGTTGTGACTTCGTTGTCCATCCGAATCCACTGCGGGTGCGCATGCAGGATCTGTTCTACGTATTCAAGCGTCACTGATAAATGTTCGCGCAAGCGCTGCTGCGCCTGCTCGGGCGCATGGCCGGAAATGGCCTGCACAATCAGTCGATGATCGCCGACGATGCGTTCCAGCTTGCCGGATACCGGCAGATGCAGGCGACGCAGTCGGTCCAGGTGTCCGCTATTGCTGTGCACCAGATGCCACAATGCGTCTTTTCCTGCCGCTCGAAAAAGCACACGGTGAAATTGCGTATCGGCCTGGCTGAAAGCGCTCAAATCTCTGGCGGCGCGCAAGGCGTCCTGTTGCTGTACCAGCGCCTGCAATGATCCGATTAAGCTCGGTTCATGCGATTGGGCCAACTCCCGCACCAGTTCCAGCTCAAGGGACTGGCGCAGAAAATGGGCTTGTCTGGCCAATGTGAGGTCAATCAGGCTGACCCGCGTCGATGCCTGTGGATAGATATCCACCAGCATTTCTGCAGCCAGTTTCAGCAATGCTTCGCGTACCGGTGTCTGGCTGACCCCGTAGCAGTCGGCCAGTTCGGCGCGTGAAAGCAGGGCGCCTGGAGCCCATTCCAGAGCAATGATTTTCTGGCGCAGTAACTGGTACAGTTGCGGCGCTGCCTGGCGGCTGCGATCAAGTGGCGTGGTCGGTATCATGTTTTATGCCGATGGGCGGTAATGTGACCGCTGCAATCGCGATGTAATAGGTCATATGGCATGCTCAATACTAATACGCTCAGGGCCGCAGATGATCAATAAACCCGTTGATCAACGGTAAGCGGTACCTGTTGCGCACAGACCGCTTTGGCAGCGCTGCTGATTTTTTTGCGTTCAAAATGCTATCTGCCGTTGCGCTGCCGCCAGGCGGAAAAATCGGTTTTTGCCTGTTCGTCGGTAGCCGGATACAGCCCAATAATGGATCGGCCCTTGAGTACCTCTTCGGTGACAAAATCTTCGTACACGGTCATTTCTATTGCCTCGGCTGCAATGTCCTGCGCCAGATGCGCAGGGATGACAACGACCCCCTCGGCATCGCCGACGATGACATCGCCGGGAAAAACAGCGACGTCGCCGCAGCCGATAGGCACGTTGATGTCCAGCGCCTGATGCAGGGTAAGATTGGTGGGCGCAGACGGGCGATTGTGATAGACGGCAATATGCAACTTGGCAATTTCCGGTGAATCACGAAAGCCGCCATCGGTGACTACACCGGCCACACCGCGCTTCATCAGCCGGGAAACCAGAATGGAGCCGGCCGAGGCGGCCCGCGCATCCTTGCGACTGTCTATCATCAGCACCGCGCCTTGCGGACACTGATCAACCGCAACCCGTTGCGGATGGCTGCGATCCTGAAAGACGGTAATGGGGTTGAGGTCTTCGCGTGCCGGAATGTAGCGCAGCGTGTAAGCCTCGCCTACCATGTTCGGCAAATCGGGGTTGAGCGGATGGACGTCCTGAATGAACTGATTACGCAGGCCGCGCTTATACAAGGCAGTACACAGTGTGGCGGTGCTGACGATCGCCAGCTGTTTGCGAACTTGTGGGTCAAGGGCCATGATGATTTCCTGATCAGTAAATGCTGGGTTCGTTGTTGGGGGCGCCGAAGCTGGTTTCCAGAAAGTCAAAATCACAACCGGCATCAGCTTGCAGAATATGCTGCGAGAACATCCAGCCGTAGCCGCGTTCGAAGCGGCGTTCGGGCGCGATCCAGTCTGCTCGTCTTGCCGCCAGTTCCCCATCGCTGATTTCAAGGTGGATACGACGGGCGGGAACATCAACGGTAATCATGTCGCCGGTGCGCACCAGCGCCAGATTGCCGCCGACATAGGACTCGGGCGCCACATGCAAAATACAGGCGCCGTAGCTGGTGCCGCTCATGCGCGCATCGGACAGGCGCAGCATATCGCGCACGCCCTGTTTGATCAGCTTGACCGGGATCGGTAGCATGCCCCATTCGGGCATCCCCGGGCCACCCAGCGGGCCGGCATTGCGCAACACCATAATGTGCCCGGGCGTGACATCCAGATTTTCGTCATCCACTGCTGCTTTCATGCTTGGATAATCGTCAAAGACAAGCGCGGGGCCGGTGTGTTGCAGGAACTGCGGTGCGCACGCGCTGGGTTTGATCACGCAGCCGGACGGCGCCAGATTGCCGCGCAGCACGGCCAGTGCGCCTTCGGGATACAACGGGTTGTCCATGGGACGAATCACGTCGTCGTTATACACTTGCGCGTCTTTGATGTTTTCTGCCAGTGTCTGGCCGGTAACGGTCATTGTCCCACCCTGCACATGGTCGCCAAGACGACGCATCAGACCTGGCAGGCCACCCGCGTAATAAAAATCTTCCATCAGATAGGTACTGCCGCTGGGGCGTACATTGGCAATGACCGGCACCTTGCGGCTGGCCGCATCAAAGTCATCCAGCGTGACTTCACAGTCGGCGCGACGCGACATGGCAATCAGATGAATGACTGCGTTGGTGGAGCACCCCATGGCCATTGATACGGCGATGGCATTCAGAAAACTGGTTCGGGACAGAATGCGCGCCGGCGTTAGGTCCTCCCATACCATGTCGACGATACGGCGACCGCAAGCGGCCGCCATGCGAATGTGGTTGGCGTCGACTGCGGGAATCGATGATGCGCCGGGTAGCGTCATGCCGATGGATTCGGCGATGGCGGTCATCGTGCTGGCGGTGCCCATCGTCATACATGTGCCTGCGCTGCGGGCAATGCCGCCTTCTACGCCAATCCATTCGGTTTTGCTTATTTTGCCGGCGCGTCGCTCATCCCAGTATTTCCACGCATCCGAGCCCGATCCCAGAATTTTTCCCTGCCAGTTACCGCGCAGCATGGGGCCGGCAGGCAGATAAATACAGGGCAGTCCCGCACTGATGGCGCCCATCAACAGCCCGGGCGTGGTTTTGTCGCAGCCGCCCATCAATACCGCGCCGTCTACCGGATGGCTGCGCAGCAGTTCCTCGGCTTCCATGGCAAGCATATTGCGATACAGCATGGTGGTGGGCTTGACGAAGTTTTCCGACAGGGAGATGGCCGGCAATTCTATGGGAAAGCCTCCGGCCTGAAAAATACCACGTTTGACATCTTCCACTCGTTGCTTGAAATGCGAATGGCAGGGATTGATATCCGACCAGGTGTTCAGGATGGCAATGACGGGGCGGCCCTCCCAATCTTCTGGCGCATAGCCCATTTGCATGATGCGGGATCGGTGTCCGAAAGAGCGCAAATCATCCGGGGCAAACCAGCGGGCGCTGCGCAGCGAATCATAGGTACGTTTTGACATGGTGAGTTACCTTGGGGGCAAAATAATGAGGTTGGTGCCATTGAAACATTAATATATCAGTTGGTATATTCGGGATATCGATGAGAGCAGGGCACCCCGGCGGGCCGCGATTACATTTGTCGATATGCGTTCATATAGCGAGCAGGCGGACGCCCGAGAGTTCGCTGCCGACCGTGCCGTTTTCTGATAATTCAATCGCAAGAAAACGATTGCTTGCGATTGAATTGACCTCTATTCTGATCATGACGGCCATACTTCCAGGAGATCGATCATGACATCAACCCAAGCACACGCCCAATTTACTTCCGATGAAGCTCGCTGGCAGGCCGTGCAAAGTCGCAATCGAGATGCGGACGGACAATTTGTCTATGGTGTAAAGACCACGGGGGTGTATTGTCGGCCCAGTTCTTCGGCCCGCCTGCCACAGCGAAAAAATGTCGTTTTTTTTGATACGGCGCAAGAGGCCGAGGCAGCAGGCTATCGCGCCAGCCGCCGCGCGCGGGCGGACCGGACTGCCGCCGCAGACGAACGTGCTGACCTGGTGGCCAGGGCCTGTCGACAAATTGAATCGGCGCAAACGCCGCCCAGCCTGGATGAGCTGGCGGCACAAGCCAATATGAGTCCATTTCATTTTCATCGCGTTTTCAAGGCTGAAACCGGTGTCACACCGAAAGCCTATGCATCGGCCTGGCGTGCCAGGAAATTGCGCGATGAGCTGGGATCGTCAGTCACGTCGATTACAGACGCAATCTATACGGCAGGCTTCAATTCCAACAGCCGCTTTTACGAAGCGTCCGAGCAGTTGCTGGGTATGCGCGCCCGGGAATATCGGGCTGGTGGGCAAGGCGCTGTCATCCGGTTTGCCATCGCGCAATGTTCGCTGGGCGCCATTCTGGTGGCGCAAAGCCACCGTGGCATCTGCGCCATTATGCTGGGTGATGATCCCGATATGTTGTTGCGCGACTTGCAGGATCAGTTTGCCAGGGCCCAGCTTGTTGGGGGCGATGCCGCCTTTGAGCGTCTGGTGGCGCAAGTGATCGGTTTTGTAGAGACGCCGTCTGTGGGCCTGAACCTGCCGCTCGATGTCCGTGGTACGGCTTTTCAGGAGCGAGTGTGGCAGGCATTAAGGGATGTACCAGTTGGTACGACCGTCAGTTACGGTCAGATTGCCGAGCGGATCGGGGCGCCCACCGCTGTGCGCGCCGTTGCCCAGGCTTGTGGCGCCAACCGCATTGCCGTTGCCATTCCCTGTCATCGCGTGGTCAGGCGCGATGGCGATATTTCAGGCTATCGCTGGGGCGTAGAACGCAAGCGCCAGTTGCTGGAGCGGGAAGCGATCACGCAACCGTGATCGGCGGCATGAAGGCGTTGTTACCTTGTGGCTGCTTATTGATCGCTATCGCAGGGTCGGAAGATGAAGTCTGTTATTTGATCTGTGTCGGGAATAGCTCTGGCGGCGGCATATATGACCCGCCGGTGGCTGATCGTCGTGGAATCGGCAATTGAATAATTGAACAATTGTGGGACAATAATCGCGTAGCGGGTGCTGCATTGGGCGGATCTGGCAATTGGCTCGCCGGGGCAAGCATCGAACGTGAGGGTGGACAGAATAAATCCAAAAGAGAGAGACTTATGACAGATGAAATACAGATGGGCCTGATGCAACCGCATCCATTGCTGATATCGTCGCTAATTGTTCATGCCGAGCGCCATCATGGCGATGGTCAGATTGTCTCGCGCCGCGTTGAGGGTGATTTGCATCGCTATCACTGGCGCGATGTGGCACGCCGTTCCCGGCAGGTAGCGCGTGCGCTTGACGCCATGGCCTTGCCGCTTTCTGCGCGGGTGGCCACGCTTGCCTGGAATGGCTACCGGCATCTGGAACTTTATTTCGGTGTCAGTGGATCGGGCAGGGTGTTGCACACCATTAATCCGCGCCTGCATCCCGATCAAATCGCCTGGATTGCCAATCATGCCGGTGACCAGGTCTTATGCTTCGATCTGAGCTTTCTGCCTCTGGTGCAGGCGGTGCATGGAAAATGCCAGACGATCAGGCATTATGTTGCGCTATGCGACCGTGACGCGTTGCCCTCGGACAGCGCAATACCCGGCCTGATCAGTTATGAGCAATGGGTCGAAGAACAATCGGACGACTATCACTGGCCGCAGTTTGACGAGAATGCCGCTTCCAGCATGTGCTACACCAGTGGAACCACAGGCAATCCGAAAGCGGTCATGTACAGCCATCGTTCAACGCTTTTGCATGCCTATGGGGCTGCGCTGCCCGACTCCATGGCAATATCGGCTCGGGATGTAATTCTGCCCGTGGTCCCTATGTTCCATGTCAATGCCTGGGGCATTCCCTATGCGGCGGCACTGGCCGGCAGTACGCTGGTCTTCCCCGGCCCGCTGTTGGATGGAAAGTCGGTCTACCAACTGATGGAACAGGAGGGGGTGACATTTGCCGCCGGTGTGCCGACCGTATGGCAGATGCTGCTTGATCATGTTAAAGGCGAAGGCCTGCAATTTTCCACCCTCAAGCGTACCGTGATTGGCGGGTCGGCGTGCCCGCCGGCCATGATACAAGCGTTTCAGGAGCAGTATGGGGTCGAGGTGATACATGCCTGGGGAATGACCGAGACCAGCCCGCTGGGAACGCTGTGTACGCTGAAAAATAAATCCCTGATGTTGCCTGAGGAAGAACAAATGAAACTGCGGCGCAAGCAGGGGCGGGTGCTGTACGGGATTGACTTCAAAATTGTTGGTGACGATGGTGGGGAATTGCCGTGGGACGGCAAAACATTTGGCGATTTGCATGTCAAGGGGCCCTGGGTGGTGCGCGACTATTTCCCCGGCACAGACAATGCGGCATTGGTGGACGGCTGGTTTCCCACAGGGGATGTGGCGACCATCGACGCCGATGGCTATCTGCAGATCACAGACCGCAGCAAGGATGTGATCAAATCCGGTGGCGAATGGATCAGCTCGATTGATATCGAAAACATTGCCATGGCGCATCCTGCCGTGCAACTGGCTGCCTGCATCGGTGTCAGTCATCGCAAATGGGACGAGCGCCCGGTTATCGTGGTTGTCAGGCGCGAGCAAATGGCGCTCGACAGGGACGAACTGCTACAGTTTTATGAAGGCAAGATTGCCAAATGGCAAATACCGGATGAGGTCATATTCGTGGAGGCCATCCCTCTGGGCGCTACAGGAAAAATGCTCAAATCCAAAGTCAGGCAGATGCCCGAGGTTGCAGCCTATTGCGCACTTGCGGCCAGTCGACAGTAACTACGTCAGCGCGTGGTTTTTTCCCAGATCATCTCTGCTGCGACAGACAGGGGTTCCTTGGAGCGATACAGGCGCACTTCGAAAGGCACTTCATTTTGCCTGCCGCCCAAGACGCGCAGTGTTCCTGATGTGCAATCTTGCGCAACCACGGACCAGGGCAGCCAACCGATGCCACGACCTTTTTTGATCAACGCCCAGGCCACTTCCACTGAATCGCAATAGGCCACCGGCGCCAGCGCATAACTGCTCGCACGCAGATGGTCGCTCAGGATATGGTGCAGTGACAATGTATTGAGATAGGTTACGTGAGGGATGGGCGTGAATTCGTCAAGCAGATCATAGGCCGTCTCACTGTATTTGGCGGCGCTGCACACGGGCACGAATCGGTCTGCACCCAATTGCAGGTACTGGAAACTGGCGGTCGCGACCGGGATAGATAAATTGGGGTGCTCGTAGCAGCACAGAAAATCCACTTCCTCTCGTTGCAGCAGGGTGACCATATCCGGCGTTGACCCGGTTCTGATCTGGACAGACACGGCAACAGACAGTTCCCTGCCAATGACATCTGACATTTCGCAGGCCCAGTCCGCCACCAGCGTGCTGGCCAGATAGCGGCCGGTCGCAATACGCAACGCATGGCTCGTATCCTGCCCGGGTGATTTTAATTTCTTGCTCACTGTGTTGAGTCTGGCAACGATGTATTCGGCCGTCACCAGCAGTTCGCGCCCTTCCTGCGTGAGTCTGACGGGAATTTTGCTGCGATCAACCAGTGTTGCTCCGGCCCAGTGTTCCAGATCCCTGATGCGCCGGCTGAAAGCAGGGTGGGTCACGTTGCGCAACTCTGCCGCCTTGGTAAAACTGCATGTTTTGGATAAAGCGATCAGGTCTTTCAGAAGTTTGGTTTCTGCCATGGGAAAGCCACCGTATCAATAGGGGTTCGAAGCGTGCCTGACTGGTTGAAACAGAGCGTTGCGCAACAGGCCCTTGCTGTTTTATTTTGCACGTCATTGTGCAATAAAAGCACAATGATGGTGTTTTTCAGCCTTTAGTATAGAGGCAATAAGAATTTCAACGGAGACATTGTCATGAAAAAGTTAAGTAATAAAGCTAAGCGAACGGCATCCTGTGCCCTGTGTGCGTTTGTTTTGCTGCCAATAAGCGGCCAGGCTGCAGCGGCGTTGACGTACCCGGATCGCCCCATCACGATTGTGGTGGGATATCCGGCCGGCGGCAGCGTCGATCTTAATGGCAGGGTGGTGGCCGAAACGCTGGCCAAAAAAATAGGCGCCAATGTGGTGGTTGAAAACCTGGGTGGCGCAGGCGGCACAATCGGCGCTCAAAAAGTGATTCGCGCCAAACCGGATGGCTATACGCTGTTGGTGGGCTCGCTCAATGAAATTGTGATTGCCAGTCTGGTGAATCCGGCGGTTAAATATAACGGTATTACTGATTTGCAGGCCATTGGCCTGATCGGTGATCAGCCGTTGGTGCTGGCCGCCTCCAAAAAGACCGATATCAAGAACACCGCTGATCTGGTCAAAGTGGCTACGTCGGCAAAATCGGACAGCTACAGCTATGGCTCATCCGGGGTAGGCACCTCGTTGCATATGGCAGGTGAAATGGTCAACGCCGAAACCCGGGCCAAGTTTCTGCATGTGCCTTATCGTGGCGTTGCCCCCCTGGTAACAGATCTGACCAGCGGGCGCCTTCCTCTGGGCGTGTTTGCCTTGTCTTCGGCGTTGCCGCAAATACAGTCGGGCCAGATAACGGCTATCGGCGTAACCAGCGCAAAACGTTCTTCGTTTGCCTCCGATATTCCGGCACTGGCTGAAAATCCTGCTCTCAAGGCCATGGACATCAGCGTCTGGTTTGGGCTGTTCGGCCCCAAAGGCATGCCCGAAGCGGTGGTCACAAAATTGCAGACCAGCCTGCAGCAGGTGCTGGCGGACCCGGCATTTCAGGAGAAATACCGAACGACCGGCAGCAATGTCATGCGCGCGCAGCCCGACCTGGCCTCATTCTTTCAGGCAGAGCACAATAAATTCAAGAAACTTGCCGAAACGGCCCATATTGCAACGGGGCGGCCATGAGTACAGGGTTTGAGATTGCGGTGCCGGACCTGTCTGCAGAGCGTCTGGGCAATACCGATACACCAGGCGTATGGGCGTTTGATTCGGGCAATGCCGGCCCCACGCTCTTGATCACGGCATTGATCCATGGCAATGAAATCTGTGGCGCCTGGGCGTTGAAGGAACTGCTGGCCGCTGGCTTGCGACCGAAAAAAGGCCGGCTGGTGCTGGCGTTTTGCAATCTGGCTGCATTCGATACGCTGGATGTGGCCGCGCACGATGCCGCCCGTTTTGTTGACGAAGACATGAACCGTGTCTGGGCCAGCGACAAACTGGAGCAGCCAGTCACGCAGGAACGCCGGCGAGCGCTCGAACTCAGAAAATGGGTTGCGGCGGCAGACTGGCTGCTTGATATCCATTCCATGCATGAACCCAGCCTGCCACTGATGATGACCGGAATGTTGAAACGCAATGTGGATCTGGCACAGCGAATGGGTGTGCCGCAACATGTGATTATGGATGCAGGGCACAAGGACGGCACGCGCATGCGCGACTTCGCCCAATTTGGCGATCCGCAATCGCAGGCGCTGGCATTGCTGATCGAATGCGGGTATCACGGCGATCCGTCTTCTGTCGACACGGCGCGAAACGTGGTCGCGCATTTTCTGCTTGAGTCGGGCATCGTGGGTGCCGCCGACCTGCCGGGTCATTGGACGCTCGCGCACAAAGGGCCGCAAACGGTGTTGCAAGTGACTGCGCCGGTCGTGGCGAGGTCAGAATTCTTGTCGTTTTCCGAGCCATATCAGGGAATGGAGTGTATTGCGCATGCAGGCACGCAGATTGGCAAGGATAACGACAAGCCTATCGTCACGCCTTATGACAATTGTGTTCTGGTCATGCCGTCCCTGCGTCAGTTGAAGGTGGGCGTGACTGTGCTGCGATTTGCGCATGAACTGCAGGCTGTCACTGCACGGGAATAGACCAATCGATATGGGCAAGGGTAGCGCATATCGATGCTGATCTAATTAGATGCCCTATCCGAAATCTTTAATGACATGCGAGGTCGGCATATCTACTTCGGCCGCATACGCACTGCACTGCAATTGTGCTAGTCGGATTGACGCGCAAACCGGCGATCCAGCTGCGCGCCGCCAATGATGCCGCCGAAGCCGTCGAACCTGCCTTCCTGCGCGATCTGCTGTGCGACCCGCAGAAAGCTGTCCATGGCCACGCGCGCCAGCGCTCCACCTACGCTGACCCGACGCACGCCGAGTTGTTCAAGCTCGGCAACCGTCATGCTCATCGCACTGCCGCACAATACATTGACGGGGACGCCATTGGCTGCCTTGACGACTGCGCTGATCTGCTCCACGGTTTTTATGCCGGGGGCGTAGATGCAGTCTGCGCCCGCCTCGACGAATGCAGCAATGCGCCGGGTGGTTTGTTCAAGATCGGGTGCCCCACGTATAAAGCCCTCGGTCCGGGCCGTGAGCAGCACCCGCTCTCCGGTCTGATCAATGGCTGCGCGCGCCGCGCTGATGCGCGAGACCGCCACGGTAACATCATATAAACCATCAGCGCCACCCTGCGGCGCGTCTTCAATGGACAGCCCCGCAACACCGGTCGCAACACACTTGATGATGTTTTGCTGCATCTGTTCTATATCATCGGCATAGCCATTTTCGAAATCGGCATTCAGCGGAATATTCACAGCAGCAGCCAACTCGCTCAGATGGGCCAGAACCATATCTAGCGACTGTGTTCCGTCGGGCATGCCATTTGCATAGGCATGTCCGGAACTGGTCGATGCCAGCGCGGCAAAGTCCATCTGTTCCAGACACCTTGCGGTACCGATATTCCAGGGATTCGGGATGGTGAAGCAGCCGGTCTGATGCAACTGAAAAAAATCTTCACGCTTCTGGCTGCGTGTACGCACTGTAGTCATTGGACACCTGTTTACTGTTCTATAGAGAAGAAATACTGGCTCTTGGCAAATATTAGCATGCTGTGATGGCTGGGGTGAGGGCCTTTGTGATCTAGCGGTTTGCGGCTATCTCAGGCGTGAACGTGTTTATCAGCTCAGATGTTTATCGCATCTTACTGCATGGATACCCGTCGCGCCGTCCAGTCAGATTTGCCGTTTATCGTTCCGCGCATTTGTTTATTATCTACTTTGCCCGAGTATGTTTGGCCGTCAACGGAAAAGGTAATGTTCGCCCCGTTCAAGCGCGCATTGCTGATGCGCCGTTTGTCGGCGCCATCGCTCAGCGTTCCGTCCAGCATCTGGAACGTCTGCTTCAACTGAAGTTCACGCTCGCCTAGTTTCCAGGTACCGGCCACCTTGGCCGGAACAATCCATTTATAAGCATGGCAGTAATTGGTGCAGTTCTCTTTTACTTCTACTGATTCGTCCGGCTCCCAAGCCTCCATTGCAAATGAATTGGAAACCACCCGCGTGCCGGGCTTCATGTCCAGCAAGGTCGGACGCAAGCGAAGATTCAGGCTGGGTAACAGGAAAAGCGTGACCACAGAGGCATCTGAAAAATCGGATTCGAAGATATCTGCCTGTTCGAAGGTTGCTTGCTGCGCCACGCCTTCTGCTTGTGCCGCCCGTTTTGATATGGTGACCAGGTCCGGGTTGAACTCAATGCCACGCGAGATTGCGCCGCGCTTGGCAGCGGTGATGACCAGTCGGCCATCGCCCGAGCCCAGATCAACTAGCCGGTCATTTGCGGTCAACCGGGCCATCTCAAGCATGCGGTCAATCAGCGCTTGTGAGGTCGGCACCCATATGACGTCCTTGCCCTGTTGCCCGACAGACGGCGTATATTGTTCAGCGGCTGCGTTGTTGTCGGACGCAGAGGGGGCGGATTGTGCCGCAAGAGGTGAGCTCACCATTATGGTGAGCAGTATCGCGGCGACCAGGGGTTTTGCAGGCATAGTCATCGATTCTCTCCTGTTGAGATGATTACTTCAGAGCGGTAATTTCAGTTTGTGCTTGTGGGTTGTCCGGCTCCTGATCGTCCCTGATCCGGAACAGGAGAATGGGAGCGCCCGCGGCCAGCACGCCCAGGCCGATCAGCGCGGCCACGCCCGTGTAAACGACGCTGGCGTAGAACATGTACAGGCAGGTCAGGCAAAACAGAATGGGTGTGATGGGGTACAAGGGGACTTTGTAGGGCAGGGCGCGCTCAGGATAGCGCCAGCGAAGCACGAACAGCGATAGCCCGACCAGCAGCATGAAAGCCCAGAAAACCGGTGCCGTATAGTCCACCATGGCTTTGAAACCATCACGGGTGATGGCTCCCATGGCGATGAGCGCCAGAGCAATGGTGCCTTGCAGAATCTGGCCGTTGGCAGGGGTTTTGCCGCGGCTGTCCCAGACGGCAACCCACCGAAGGATGGTCATGTCGCGCGCCATCACATAAAAAACCCGGGCGCCGGTAAAAATAGTCGCATTCAGGGTAGAGATTGCCGCGACGATAATGGCCAGGGTTACTGCGATTTTGCCGGGCTCACCAGCGACCACGTGCATCATGTCTGCGGCAACGGCATTGGATGCGCGCAGCCCGTCCAGGCCCAGAATCGAGAGCAGCGCCAGGTTGGTCAGGACATAAAGCGTCACCAGAATCAAGGTGCCCAGCGTGAGCACTTTGGCAATGTTGCGCGGCGCGTCCTTGAGTTCGCCAGTCAAATAGGCCGCTTCGTTCCAGCCGCCATAGGTGAGCAACACGAATATCATGGCCATGCCAAGGGCGGCCGTTTCCGGGGCGCTCGCCTGCGTTGGTTCCGGCGCCTGTCCCGAGCCCAGAAGCCCAACCAGAATGATAGCGGCGACCGCTGCAATTTCGATGAAGGTGACGATAATTTGCAGGTTCTTGCCTTCGGTTGTGCCAATAAAATTGACTCCGGTCAGGACAATAACGGAGACGGCCGCATAGATCGAAGGGCCGTAGGGCCCCAGGGGCGCAATCTGCGCCACGTAGTCGCCGAGCATGAAGGCGACCACCGCGATGGCGCCGGTCTGAATCACGGTGCAGCGCGCCCAGCCGAACATCATGGCAACGGAGCGACCGTAGGCGCGCGACAGGAAATGGTATTCACCACCGGCATGAGGGTGCGCCGCAGACAGTTCGGCGTAGCACAGGGCACCCACAAGTGTGATAAGCCCGCCAACAATCCAGACCAGGATAAACAGCCATTCGTAGGCAACATTGGCCGCAACAATCGAGGGCGTACGAAAGATTCCGATCCCTACGACTAATCCGACAACAATAGTGACGGCGTCAAAAACAGAAAGCTGGGGCTGGGGGCTGGCCTGGTTCTGGCTGAGATTGGTCATCTGAATCCCTTGCTGTCAAACAAAATTAATGTCAAACAAAGACGAATGCTGCGCGCAAATACGCCGTGGCGTCTGGATATCGAGGTGCTGCGAAGGGTGCTGCAGATAATGTCCCGTCAATAGACGTGGACAGAAAGGGCATGATTGGCGTGGCTTGGGCAGTTGCCTAGAAGGGCTGCGCTCAATGTTGTCTACACCGGCAATGATGGATCCACCGGTGGCGCCTAGTGTAAGCAGAATATTGAATCTTACAATTAGCTGAAAATCACTTTACCATAAAAATAATGACAAGGCGGTGTAATATTTTGTGAAAAATCACAAAAGAAATTTATGACAATTTCATGAGCAAAGGACATGAAGAGAGGACATGAACTGCGTCAGGCTAGGCGCAGGCTTTACCGGCGTGCAGTTCACATATGTAATCTTTCAGGAAGGTGATTGCGGCAGGCGGGGAGATGTTGTTGACGTTGTCCGGAATGTACGGCAGGTCGGTGAGCAGATTGATCAATCTCTTTATTCGGAGCTATGATGGAATCTGTTCTATAAGGCATCAGCCGGTCTTGTATCCGCAAGGTGCCGATATGGCCAGGCATGTATTGCGTGTGTCCGGCCAGCCGGTGGATTATTCAAACTTGGCAGCCTTGTTCAACTTTTGGTTCGAAGCACGATCTGTGTGATTTCGGACGGGCGTCCCAGCCGGATCGGAAACCCGTTCCACAGTCCCGTTCCCATGCTGACGTACATTTTCATGGCATCCACGTCATATAAGCCATTGACGAATCCGTCATTGGCCATTTTGGTGAGCACGTGCGCGCCTAAAATCTGGCCGCCATGTGTGTGCCCCGATAGTTGCAGCGACACGCCGGCCTGTGCATGAGCAGACGCACCTATCGGGCGGTGGGCAAGCAGGAGGACGGTTTTGTTTGCCGGCGCCTGCTCCAGGGCCGCCGCGATGTCCGGGTCGGGAAGACCAAAGCGGCTGGCCGCGTGGTCGGTGATGCCTGCCACCACAATCTGCTGATTTTCGTGGGTGATGGTAACGTGCTGGTTAATGAGCATGCGTAGCCCGAGGCCATTGAATGCCGACAGCCAGCTTTGGTATCCGGAATAATATTCGTGGTTTCCTGGTATGGCCAGTACACCGTATTTGGCTGTCAGCGATTGCAGTGGCTTGACGTCGCTGGCTCTGGCCTGTGGTGAGCCATCGACCATGTCACCGGTGATGACAGTCAGATCGGGGCTGAGTGCATTGGCCCGGTCAACAACAGCGGCCATCCATGGCTGCTGAAGCAGCCGGCTGGCATGCAAATCGGTCAATTGAACAAGGCGAAAACCATCAAAGGCTGCGGGCAGGTCCGGCAACGCAATTTCAATCGTCTTCACTTTCGGCACTTTCACCGCATTCCAGACGCCGATGGCGGCTATCACAAGGGTGATAATGGTGATGGCAACAAGCAGCCGCGGCGAGGCGAGCAGCACACGACCGGTGGCGGCCGATACGGGATAGGTCACCATCCCCAGCAGGTCTTTTATGACAATGAAAAAACCCAGCAGAAGTAGCGTGCTAAATAGCCAGCCCAGCAGCATCAATACCGCGCCAGGAATCTCCGGCGAGGCCATGGAGCCAAACCAGGTTCGGGTGATCAGATGATGTTCGGCGATGCAAAGGACGGCAAGGGTCAACACGATTTTGGCGGTCAGGCTCAGCGAAAGCGGCCAGATGCCGCGTGCGCTGACGTATAGACCAATGACCGCCATAATGATATGAAGCACGGGGAAATTCCTGTTGAAGTGATTGTGGATTCACGGATGCGGAACTGGCATATGTTAAGCCGGAGGCCGGTCAAACCAGACGCCGATTTCAATCGTCATGGTCAGCCAACGCTGACGGCTATGGACAATATCAATGGAGATCGTATTATACGCAAGCGCGGGGCCTGACTGGCTTGTTTACCGACGGCAGTGCCCGTTTGATGTTATCCCCTGTGGTGCAAATAAAAGGCGTTCAGGATCCGGCGGCCATTAACGGAAACAACATTAACGGAACAATATTGCAGATGCCTGATTAGCAGATACCTGATGCCAGCGGTTGTTTAAGAACGTTGCAGGTTTTTCACAGGGCCAGGGAAGGGAAGCGACAATTGTTCAATATCGTTGTCGGTGATATAGGCAGTGCACTTCAATCACGATCGGCATGGCCGATGTGCCAGCCGGGCAACCCAGGACGGATGCACGGGCTTGGCGTCAATTGTCTTGGATGGGATAGCTGTTTGTATATACCCTTGAGGTATATACAAACATGCCAACTACAGATACATCGGCTTTTACCGGGCCTCGCCTTGATGAGCAAGGCTGTTCGGCAATCAGGCGGCAGCGGTGGTATCGTCGGCCATTTCATGCAGCCGAAAGCGCTGGTCGCTGTCCAGGAAATCCTCGGCATGGATCAGGACCTGTTCTTCATTGAGCAGAACGACGCCGTACTGAGGTTGCTCATGACTGCCATGGATGCAGCTTTCATCCCCATGCAGGTCAAGCGCCACCTGATGATTGGTGCCCCGCAGGGTGGAATACGCCATGCTTCGGAAGGTTCCGCAAATCGGCCGATGGATGTGGCCGAAAAAGACCTGTCGGATGCGATGTTCAAAACCCTCAATCGCACCGAAAAAAGGTGCCGTCTCCAGGAGCGAAAGTGCATCCATACTTCGAATGCCAATTGGAAAGAAGGGGTGGTGCATGAACAGCAGCACCGGTTTGCTCGATTCGGCCAGGCGTGCGCGCAGCCAGTTGGCCCGGGTCTCGCAATAGACGCCCCAATGTACGCCCGGTTCGTTGGTATCGAGAAACAAGGCAAGGTAGGACCGAAATCACGGACATATTGAACAAACCCGTTTTCGTCGGTATCGATATGTGCAAAGTGATGTCGAAACTGCTGCCGGCTATCGTGATTGCCCAGGATGGGGTATACCGGCATGCTCAATGGCGCCAGACATTCGCGCAAATGGACGTATGCCTGGGCGTGCCCGTAGTGCGTCAGGTCACCGGTAATCACAACGGCCTGCGCGTCGGGTTGGTGCGCGAGCATGTGCTTTACGGCTTGTTGCAGGCGTTGCTTTGGATTGGTGCCGTACAGGACACCGGCATCAGCAACCAGATGCGTATCTGTCAGATGGATGAATTTCATGATTGTCATATCACTTGAGAAGGTTTTGCACGTCTTGCGCCATGGCTTCCAGGGCCGCCTGTGGTTGGGCCGATTTATCGAACACGGTTTGCAGACGGTCATTGATGACATCGGTGATTTTCAGGCCGTTCTCTCCGGGGAAAGCATACCAGCCGGTTAACCAGGGCATCTGCTTGACAGCCGTGTATTGGTTGGGGTTGGCATCGTAGTAGCCTTTGAGCTTGGCCGGATCGTCAATGGGCAATGTGTTGGCAGGGAAGTAGCCGGTTCCTTTTGTCATGATGGTGGCGCCCTCGGGCCCTGTGGCAAATTTAATGTATTCCCAGGCTGCCTTCTGGCGCTCCGGGTCTTTGGTGAACATCATGGCCACGTTGCCGCCGGCCGGAACTTTTCCTTGCTCGCCATAGATGGGGAAGTAACCCGTGACCATTTTGAACTTGTCGCCGATTTGCTCGGCAATGCTCGACAACCGCGACGTAGATGATGAAAGGACAGCTAGTTTGCCCGTTACGAACAATTGGGTTGCGTCCTTGAATCGCAGATTCTGCATGGTGTCGTTGTCGACCATGCGGCCCATCTGCGCAATGGATTCCTGGCCAATTTTATCGTTGAACATTACCTTGGTTTCATCGGCGTTCAGCATCGTGCCGCCTTTGGAGAAAACCATGGCCTGCCATAACCAGTTGCCGGTAATTTCCCAGTCGTAATGCAGCCCATTGGTGCCGGGGTTGGCCTTGCGTGATTTGTCGGCGATGGCGATGATCTCGTCCCAGGTCTTGGGCAGCGCATCCGCTTTGACGCCGGCTTTGCTCAGCAAATCCATGTTGTAGTAAACAATGGGGGTAGAGAGCGAAAACCCGATGCCCACCTGTTTGCCGTTGACTTGGCCCAGCGAGAGCAGGGCGGGACTGTAGCCGCTTTGGGCCCAGTCTTTTTCCGCATTGATGAACGGAGTCAGTTCCACTGCGATATTGCGATCGACAAAAACACGCTGGCGATTCAGGCCCTGGTAGGACACGTCGGCCAGTTGTTTGGTAACGGCATGGCGCAATGCCTGTTGCGTAGCCTCTTCATATTCCGGTGTAGGCGCACGGAACTTGACTGTATAGTCGGGAAATTTTTCGGTAAAGCGTTTGGCAATTTCCGCGTGTACCTGATTGAACACATCAGGATAGGGGTAGTCGACGATGAGTTCAATTTTGGCGGCATGGGCCGCATTGCTTGTCAGGGACAGGCACGCCAGGGCGCGCAATAGATTTTTGGTTCGCATGATGAATTCCTTTGTTTAACCTTTGACACCCGAGAGGGTGACACCTTCGATAAAGCGCTTCTGCGCGGACAGAAAAAACAGCAGTAATGGTAGTGTGATGATGACGGTACCCGCCATCAGCGGTCCGAAATCGGTCCCCGCTTCTTCATTCTTAAAGAACATCGTTCCGAGCGGCGGCGTGGCCAGGTCAGCGGTATTGATGACCAGCAGCGGCCAGAAATAATCGTTCCAGTGCCAGACCACCGAAAATATCGAGAACGCGATCAGCGCCGGCATGGCTGCCGGCATCATGATGCGCCAGACCAGTTCGAACTCGCTCATGCCGTCAAGACGGGCAGCATGAATGAGGTCATTGGGCACGCCCATAAAGAACTGGCGCATCAGAAAAATACCGAACCCGGACGCGATAAAGGGAATGATCAGTGCGGCCATGGTGTCCAGCAGTCCTGCGTGATATAACAGAATGTAGAGTGGGATGGCCGTCGCCTGAAAGGGAATCATCAGCGACATCAGTACCAATCCCCAGGCAAGGCGTTTGCCCCGGAACTGCAGCTTGGCAAAGCAATAGGCGGCTGGCAGCGCGACGATAATTTGCAGAATCAGGATGCCCGCACAGACCACCACGCCATTGAATAAATAGCGAAGCAGGGGAACCTGGGTCAGCGCTTTCGTATAGTTTTCGATTGCTGCCCAATGCTGTGGCAACAAATGAAAACCTTCGCGAAAAATTTCATCTGCAGGTTTCAGGGAAGTGGACAGCATCCAGACAAAGGGCAGCAGGAAGACTGCGGCTCCCGCCATCAGTACGACATGTCGGAATATCTGCCAGGAAAGCGAAGCGTGCATTGGATTTTTCATTGGTAATGGGTCCGTTTTTCCATGCCAATCTGCTGGATCAAGGTGAGTATGAAAATGCAGGCGACGAACACCAGCACGATGGCTGCTGCGTAACCCATGCGGAAAAAATTGAAACCTTCGGCGTAAATCGTATGCAGGAGGACTTCGGTCGACTTGTTCGGCCCGCCCTGAGTGAGCGCATGCACGGTATCGAAAACCTGCAGTGAACGAATGCAGCAGACGGTAACCACGAACAGCATGGTTGGCCCCAGCATGGGCAGGGTCAGTCGCAGCAGGCGGTCCAGCGGATGGCGCATGCCGTCAAGCAGGCTGGCATGGCGCAACTCCATTGGAATATTTTTCAGACCAGCAAGAAACATGACCATGGCCAGCCCCGACATTTGCCAGATCCCGATGGCAGCCAGTGACGGCAGGGCCAGGTCATAATCGTTCAACCAGTTCTGGGGGCCGATGCCAAACCATGACAGCACTTTATTCAGAAAACCCACGGTGGGATGCATGAGAAATTGCCATACCACAGCCATGGCAATCAGCGTGGAGGCAACCGGCATGAAAAAGGCAGTGCGGTAAAAGCCGCGCAAGGATTCATGGGATTCGATGAGCAAGGCAACGCCCAGCCCGACTCCAATTGAGCACACCGATACGATGACCAGGTAATAGACTGTGTTGGCAAAGCTTTTGCGAAAGGTCGGGTCATTCCAGAGATCGACGTAGTTGCCTAGCCCGACCCAGTTCCAGGAGCTGGCGCCGAACTGCCAGTCCGTCAAAGACATGAGCGCCACGATGAGCAGCGGCACGATCAATAGCAATACAGTCAGAACCAGGCAGGGGCCGAGTAACAGCGACAGTTGCAGTGGCTTGATACGCATACGGATCTCCTAGGCTGCCAATGACAGGCATTGCCTGTCTGAGCGCAAACTGTGTCCCTGAGCATCGAACACGTGCCAGGCTTCGTGTGGCACATGCACCTGCAGTACTTCGCCAATTTTCAAATGTGGCGCCGTATCGAGCACCACGACGACAGATTCACCGGCCGGCGTCTGCATTGTTACCATGCATTCTGGTCCCGTGAATTCGACCAGGGTGATTCTGCCTCTGACGCTCAGCGTATCGTCCGAGGCAGTCAGCAAGGCCTGCTGCGGACGAAATGCCAGTTGTGCGGCATGCCTTGGAAAGAAATCGTGCAGTGGCTGATCCTGCAGGCAGGCATGGCCTGCTGCATTCTGCGTGACTGCCAGGAAGTTGACCCGAGGCGCGCCTACAAAGGCGGCCACATCGGTATGGCTGGGGGTGTGATAAATTTCCTGGGGCGTGCCCAGTTGCAGGATGTGACCGCCCTTCATCACCGCGATACGATCTGACATGGACATGGCTTCATGTTGGTCATGCGTGACATAGACAAAGGTGACGCCCAGTTCATCGTGCAGTTGCCGGATTTCGCTGCGCAACGACTGGCGCAAGCTGGCATCCAGATTCGACAGGGGTTCATCGAACAGGAACAGGGAGGGGCGCCGCACCATCGCACGCGCCAGCGCGACACGCTGGCGCTGTCCGCCGGAAAGCTGCACGGGCTTGCGATCCCACAGGTGGGCAATACCCAGGATCTCGGCAATTTTTCGTCCCTGTTTTTGCGCGTCGTGGGTTTTGCGGCGCGTTGCCGGACTGATCCAGCGTGCTCCCGGCAGTCGTTGTGCAAAGTGCAGCATGCGCATATAAAGCGGGGTGCAGATATTGTCGCCTACTGTCATGTGAGGATAGAGCGCATAGGATTGGAACACCATGGCGCAGTCTCTTTGGCCGGGCGATTGCGTCAGTAAATCCGCATCCCCCTTTCTGATCGTTCCGGTATCCGGCATTTCCAGCCCTGCCAGCAGTTTGAGCAGGGTTGATTTTCCGCAACCGGAAGCGCCAAGCAGGGTTAGAAATTCACCATTGCGTATGGTGAGCGATAGCTTGTCAAGCACGGTAGTACTGCCGTAAGACTTGCTGATGTGGTCAAGGAAAATATCAGTCATGATTCAATTCCGGTAGAAGGGCGAACCGTTCGGCCAGCCATTGACTGAGTTCACGCGTATGACGGTAGCTCAGCACGGCAGGGGCCAGTTCACCCGGGTGAGTGTGGTAGCCGCCAAGATGGGCTGCAAAGTCGACGCCAGCCTGTGCCGCGCAATGCGCGTCGATCCAGGAGTCGCCTACGAATAATGCATCCCGCAGCGGGCATTGGAGATGCGCTAAGGTAGCCAGGATGGCAGCTGGGTCCGGTTTGGGCGGCAGGCCATCATCCAGGCAGTGAATATGTGAAAAAAGTGACCGCCAGCCTGCCTGGTCCAGCAGGGCCAGCGTGGAAGCGCGATCGCGATTGGTGCACAGTGCTAGCGTGAAGCCAGCCCCTTGCAATTGGGTCAGCGTATGATCTGTGTTCGGGTAAGGCACGGCGGCAGAGAGTGCATGGCCAAAATACGCGCGCTCCATGTCGCGCATGGTTGCTTGCGCCGCGTCAGCGTCCAGTTCCATTTGGTCAGTAGCCCGCGCGAACATAGCGCCGATCCCCTGGCTTAGTGCCAGGCGCAATGCTGCAGGTTCTATGCTCGTTACCCCGGGAGTGACCGTGCGTACGGCCTGCAGCAGGCTGGGCCAGGTGTCCAGAAGTGTGCCGTCCAGATCAAAGATGATCGTTTTATATGTGGAATGTGGTGTCATGACGCCCACTTTAATGATCAAATATGACATGAATATGAACATAAACGATCAATTGCGATCTTTTTTTCTATCGGTTAGAATCACGATTGTTCAAGTTATGGTAGTGGTTCTCAGCCAAAATGGATCATATATGCTCAAAGTCGAACGTCAACAGCGCATTCTGGCGCGTATGCAGGAAACCAACGCCGTGACGGTGCGGGACTTGGCACGTGCATTTTCAACGTCGCCGATCACCATCCGGCGCGATTTGCTTGAGTTGGGTGAAAAAGGGTTGCTGGAACGCACCCACGGTGGGGCAGTGGCCTCACAAGAGGTGCTGGCCGAAGGCAATGCCCGCTACGAGATGTACAACTATGCCGAAAGGCACCGTCAGCAATCGGCTGAAAAGGCAGCCATTGCCGAATGCGCCATGCAATATATTTCTGACGGCGACAGCATTCTCATCAATGCCGGGACGACCGCCCACGCGCTGGCGCAGGCGCTCAGCGGTCATCAGGATCTGCATGTGATTACCAATGGCTTGACGGTTGCCGCGGCAGCCGGGCAAAGTCATCTTGCCCATGTGTATGTACTGGCCGGGCGCCTGGATCCGCGCAAGCAGGCCACTATAGAGCGCGCCGATAATGATGTGTTATCCGGCATTCAGATTCGCGAAGCCTTTCTGGGCGTGCATGCGGTATCTGCCGCGGGTATTTTCATGCGGGACAGCGAAGATGCTTCCATGAATCGGGCTTTTATCGCTGCAGCCAGTTGCACCACGGTCATGGCAGACCATACCAAGCTTAACGCCTTTGCGAGCTTTCGTATCTGTCCTTGGTCGCAGGTAGAGCGCCTGATCACCGATGCTGCTGCCGATCAGGCGGTGTTGCAGGCGATTCGGCAACAGGGTGTGGAAGTGGTTATCAGCGGTTAATCATTGCCAATGGAAGGCGAAATTGCGACATAACCGTACTTTTGCCTGCGTGCATCTCTAAATACACAATACAGCCAATAAGTTGTATATTGAAAATACAATCTATAATATGTATACTGGTAATACAATCTAAGTGCTGTATTTTAAATTTACAGCTTATAATTTGTAAAACCTCAGGGAGGTATGCATGCGTGACTATACTGTTCATACATCGGCACAGCTGCCCATGCTGCTGCAGGCATTTCGCAAGGAGGCCGGACTCACGCAAAGTGAAGCCGCCCTTCGGCTGGGCGTAACGCAGCAGACGTTGTCTGCACTGGAGCGTCACGCCGACACCGTGAGCGCAGATCGATTGTTGCGATTGCTCAGCATTCTGGGTGTGGATCTTGTGCTGCGCAAAAGTGGTGAGCCCAACAGCTCAGACGGCGTAGCTCCGTCGGCCTGGTAGCGCCATGGGCAGACGCTCTCATGCTCGCGCACTCGGGCTGTGGATGAACGCAGACTATGTGGGGACTTGGCATACCCGGCCAGGCGACGGCGAGGTCCTGCAATATGCCGATAGCTGGGTGACCTCGGCGCGCGGTCGGGCGCTTTCCCTGTCTCTTCCTTTTGCGCCTGGCAATCCGCCACATCGAGGCGAGGCCGTGCGGGCTTACTTCGAAAATCTGTTACCTGACAGCAAAGAAATTCGCCAACGGGTGGCGCGTCGGTACCAGACCGGCTCCACCGATGCATTTGACTTACTGATGCAGGTGGGCCGCGATTGCGTGGGTGCCCTGCAATTGCTCCCCGAAGGCATGCAGCCAGAGGCGATAAACGCTGTTCAGGCCACGCCTTTGAGCGAGGCCGAGGTCGCTCGCTTGTTGCGCGATACGCTCAATCCCGGTCCCCTGGCTGGCGCAGCCGGTTCCGATGCGCAAGACTTGCGCATCTCCATTGCCGGTGCGCAGGAAAAAACGGCCCTGTTGCACTTCCAGGGCCGATGGTGCCGGCCACACGGCGCGACACCCACGACCCATATTTTCAAGCTGCCAATGGGGCTGGTCGGGAATATGAAACTGGATCTGAGCGAGTCTGTCGAAAACGAATGGCTTTGTGCCGAGATCCTGCGCACATACGGGCTGCCAGTAGCCGAATGCGAACCGCTGCAGTTCGAAGATATGAAGGTGTTGTCGGTGACGCGATTCGATCGAACCTGGATTGCCGATGGTGAGCAAAAGCCGTGGCTGGTCCGGCTGCCGCAGGAAGATTTTTGCCAGATCACGGCAACCCCACCGCATTTGAAATATGAAGCCGACGGCGGGCCTGGCGTGGATCGCATCATGAGGATGCTAGACACCTCTCTTTATTCTGAACGTGATAAACGTATTTTTTTCCAGTCGCAAATACTCTTCTGGATGTTGTGGGCGTCCGATGGTCATGCGAAAAATTTCAGCGTTTTTCTCAGGCCTGGTGGAGGCTATGAACTCACGCCGCTATATGACATCCTTTCCGTTCTGCCTTTTCTGGGAGAAGGCAAGGGCAAGCTGTCGCCCTTCAGAGTGAAAATGGCGATGGCCGTGCGCTCAAAAAACGCGCATTACCTGATGCGAACAATCGAGCGACGGCACTGGTTGAATGTGGGCGAGCGATATGGCGTGGTAACGCCTGACGGGCGCGGCGCACAAGCGGTTGTGGATGACCTTGTGGCCCGAACACCCGCGGTTGTGCGTGCTGTGCGGGCCCGGCTGCCCAAGTCGTTTTCGCAGGTGCTGGCCGACAGTATTTTACAGGGCCTGCTAGCTTCGGCAGACAGGCTGGCGGAGTGATGTTGCGCAACAGGCCTGGTTGTTTGTTTGCCAGAGCCCGTTTAATCTGAAGGACACATCAGCAAGCCGGTGTTCGCAAATCCATTATTTGCATGCTGCGACCGTGCAAAGCGCAGCAAATTTTTACTTATGCTTAGCTCAGCACCGTGACATTCAGACCCTGAACCTGCTGGAACACAGTATCGCCAGACAGTAACAGATGGCGCGAGCCCAGTTGAAGACAGCTTGCTGCCTGCAGGGCGTCTGGTGTACGTAGTCCATGACGCACACGAATAGCTGCGGCCAGCTCCACGACTGCTTGGTTCGGTTCAATCCATACAAGATCCGGTCGAGCAAAGAAAGCGTCGAATAACGCCAGGGTTGCTGCATCATTGTTCTTCATGGGGCCCACACGACACTCGAGCCAGGACAGACGGCTGACTGCCGCCCTCATATTTGGGTGAGCCTGGGTTGCTTCAGAAATCTGGCTGCGTACTCGGCTTGCAAAAGGTTCTTTTCCCTCGATCAGGTAGATAAGGGCGCTGGCATCAAAAAATGCAATCACCAATCCCGCTCCTCTATTTGCGATGCGTCGATTTCTGCCTTTTCGCGGGTGCCGGTAGATTGTTGCATCAACAGCCACTGTAATGCTGTCATGCCGGGGCTTGTTGGCTGGTGCCCGCCAGCGAGAGATTGGTATTGCTCTTCAGACAGCACAACGGCAGCCGATTTGTTGCGTTTAATGATATGTACCGGACCGTGGCGCAGCCCGTCTTCAATGGCGGCCATACCACGTCGCTTGATTTCGCCAATGGTTACGGTATTTTGCACGACAGCCTCCTTTAACAGTACTGTTTGTGAAAATATGGTACTAAATTCGGTATTGAAATACAAGATACCTTCGCTATAGCAGATATTGAAATTACAGTTATTCAATAAAAAGGTCAATAACATAGCTTATTGACATTAAAACAGGAAGCAGTTAGGATGAGCGGGCATCGCATTGATCAATAAATATGCCATCCGTCATTAGCGCCCAACAGTTGCTTGGATCAATTCGGGGGCTGCGGTGCAAAGGAAAAGTGCAAAAGGACACACAGTCATGAGATTGCCAGTCTGGTTTTTATA
Organism: Advenella sp. FME57; assembly: GCF_014897675.1. Lineage (GTDB taxonomy): Bacteria > Pseudomonadota > Gammaproteobacteria > Burkholderiales > Burkholderiaceae_B > Advenella. The sequence goes on from NZ_JABUXU010000002.1 coordinate 142,625, forward strand.
TGCTGATCCGATAGTTCGCGGGTGCCGCTGTGCTCGCGAGCTCGCAGGCGCATTTGACCCAGGTTCTCATAACAGTAACAAACGATAGGCATGACAAGTGACATGCGTGATAAGCGATATGCATGACGCTTTGAGACCTCATCAACAAATAAAACGGAGCAACCATTTTCAGAAGCAAAGAGCCGCAATATCAGGTGCCGGATGCGATGCGTTCCTGCTGCCTTGAAAGATGGTTAGCCACAAGTTTTACCGGATTAACTTCGCTTGAGTAATTGTCATACATAATAATGGGAGAGTAGAGATGAGAATAAAGTTTCGGGCTGCGGCCCTTGCTGTTGGCGCCATTGCAATGATCGGTATGGGGTCTGCGCGCGCAGAGGAGGCTGCCGTCAAGTCGGTGAAGAACGGCGCCGCGACGATTAGCTATCACGCACAAGGAAAAGGGCCACTTGTTCTGCTGATTGCATCAACAGGGCGGGGAACCGAGGAGTTTGGTCCGTTGGCCGAGCGCCTGGCGCAACGGGGTTACCGCGTGCTGCGGCCGGAACCGCGCGGTATCGGCGACAGTCATGGTCCAATGCAAGGCGTTTCCTTTCATGATTTTGCCAAGGACTTTGCCGCCGTCATTCGCAACGAGGGAGACAAAGCCATTGTCGCGGGCCATGCATATGGCAACTGGATTGCCCGTACGATTGCGTCGGACCACCCTGAGCTGGCGCGCGGTGTCGTTCTTGTTGCGGCGGGTGCCAAGTCCTGGCCGAAAGAGCTGAGCGAAGCCATTACGATGATCAATGATCCTGCATCCTCGCGCGAGCAACGTCTTGACGGCTTAAAGCTGGCTTTTTTTGCGCAGGGTAGCAACCCGGAGCCCTGGCTTGAGGGCTGGAATCAGGCGGTGACCAAAAGCCAGCGCGCGGCTCGCAAACTGACCAATCGGGATGACTGGTGGGCCGGCGGCACAGTGCCGATGCTCGATCTGCAAGGCGGAGCTGATCCCTTTCGTCCGCCAGCCTCGCGTGAAGAATTGAAAAAGGAATTTGGCGATCGGGTAACGGTCAAAGTGATCGAAAATGCAAGTCATGCCCTGCCGGCTGAAAAGCCGATCGAGACGGCCAATGTCATTGCAGACTGGGCCGATACTTTAAAAGAATAGTTCACGCCGCCAGGTCGTTGAAAAGGCCGGGCAAAGGGAGGCAGATGTTGCCGCGTTGCTGATGCCGTGATGGGTCTGCTTCATCGCAGGACCGGCATAAGCGACGCCATACAACGCGTCGACAAATCCAGTATGTGAACGATATCCTCATCTCGTAACGATATGGGCATGAATGCAGGGTATCTGGCGTATTGCTATGCTGGCGGTATGTCGGTCGCCACTGCCTCTACCAGCTCCGGCGCAGCCGGTACGGTTGACCGGTCGTTGCGCGCTTCCATTTGCTGCAGTTGGCGCAATGACCGGGTGACCGCAGCGACCGTGACTGCATAGCGCCAGTACTTGCGACGCCATGCTCGCAGCGGCAACCACAAGTGCGGCACGATCACACCCGGCGCCCATTGGGGGCGCCAGCGCAACATATTACGGGGCCGGTGGGAAATTGTGACGGTTGGCACACCCAGGGCCGAGGCCAGATGGCCAATGCCTGAATCGTTACCGATCAGATAGCCCGACTCGTGGATGAAATCGCCCAGCGCCTGCAGCGATGCAAAATGATTCACAGTAAAAGGTTGTCCCTGCGCGGCAGCCTGCCATGCCGCAGCCTCGCGTTCTTCAACGACAAAGGCAACGTCATGGCCATCGCAACACAAGCGTCGCGCCAATTCTATAAATTTGGAATCTGACCAATAGCGTTCCGCTGACCCGGCGGTCGGATGAATCACAATACGTCTGCGGTTTCGCCCCCAGCGCTCCGGATGCTGGGTAACCAGGCCGCAGGCGCTGGACCAGTCTTCAATACCATAAACGGCTCTGGCAAAATGGCGTAATTCGTCCAGAAAAAGCCTGGGCTGTGCCGGCTGCTGGCGCAACCACAAGGTCAATGAGTTGAGCGGGCGCGGGCAGTTGTGCGGATCAAGCACGATGGGCTGATCAATATCCATCTGGAACAGGCTGTCAAATTGAGTCAATGCCAACACGCCTTCGGAAGGAAGAGGCCGCACTTCCAGACCCGGCAACCACGAGGCCAGTGCATGCGCCTGTCGTCCGAACACGGTGACCCGATGGCCGCTACGCACCAGATTGTGGGCCAACGGAAGGAGCAACAGGGCGTCGCCAAGTTTATTGGAAACCAGCAAAGCGATGTGTTCGGAAGGGATCATGAAAAATGAACTGGTGAATACGAGCAGCTCGTATCATATTGTTACGATGAGAAAAAAGCAATAAATTTTACGCATCTGCACGACGGGTGATTCGTTCATCAATGTGCCTCTATTCACCATGGGCGTAAAGCGTCGATTCGTCCACGTGTGAGCGCCATGTTCATTACGGCGTGGGTGTCAGGCGGGTTTGAAATGGAAGGGCAGAATAACGGCAGATGATTGAATTTCTCCGGGCGCGATTTAAAGACTGGGACATGGCGGGCTTTGGCCGAAGACACGCCCAACTACGATATCGTGCTCGAATTTGCGTGTCGTGTCGTGTCGTGTCGTGTCGTGTCGGTGGGGTGTTCATGTCAGGATTCAGCATGCGCCAGGCTATCCGCATTTTTTTCAAAATGCGTTATTAGATAATCTGCCACAACCCTGATCCTTCTTGAATGAACGAGATCGCTATGCATAACAAGCCAGATTTGCTGATCCACTCCCAATTGAGGCATGACGCATTGAAGACCAGACTGTCGCGCCAGAAAGTGGGGCAGCACGGCCAACCCAAGACCTGCCTGAGCTGCAGCTAACTGGCTGCTCAGGTTACTGGTCATCAGTTTGGCAGGGCGACCTGCTAACACCCGGGTAATCCATTGCGCTGATGGTAGATGATTGTGCGTTTCCACCCACCCGATCAAGCTATCGGATTCGTGTATGGAAGATGTGGCGGTGGTACTTCGCGTTGCCAAATAAGTAGCAGAACCATACAGGCCGAACCCCAATGTACCTATCCGTCTAAGTGTTACGTTGCCATGGGTTGGTTTGACCATCCGCACGGCAAGATCTGCATCCCGGCGATGCAGATTCACGGTTTGTGTTCCGGTTATTAACTCTAGCGTGAGACCTGGATGCGCTTCATAAAGAGGCTCGAGCGCTGGAATGATGACCGGGTTGGCCAGATTCTCCGCTGTTGCCAATCGCACGTGTCCCGCGACTTCATGCATGGCTGTCGCCCCAAATGCCTGTCCTGCCTGTTCCAGGCCTTCTGCACGATTCAGCAAATTCTGCCCTTCATCAGTGAGAAAGTAGCCATTTTGATGCCGGGAAAATAGTTTTACACCCAATGCGGACTCGAGCCGATCAAGACGGCGAATCATGGTGGCCGTTCCCACGCCAAGTTGCTTGGCTGCGCGTGTCAGCGTGCCCGCTCTGGCCAGGGCAAGAAATACCCTGGCATCGTCCCAATGCAGATGATTGGTCATTCATGTCCCGTTTTTGGTAAATAGTTTGCCGTAAATATAGATTGATAGAACATTATCGGGACATGATACTACGTATATATCTGATTTATACACAAGGAGAAACTGATGAAGCATCGTGTTCTGGGAAATGGTTTAACTGTCTCGCCGGTCGGTCTGGGTTGCATGGGTATGAGTGAGTTCTACGGCCCCCGTGATGATGTGACCGCGATGGGCGTTATGGACCGAGCCGTTGATTTGGGCGTTTCAATGTTCGATACGGCTGATATGTATGGCCCGTATCACAATGAAGAACTCATTGGTAAGTTCATCGCTACACGACGTCCGGATATCAAAATTGCGACCAAATTCGGTATTGTGCGTAACGGGACGCATTACAGTCGAACGATCGACAACAGTCCGGAGTATGCGCGCCGTTCATGTGAAGCGTCCTTGAGGCGCCTGGGTATTGAGCAAATTGACCTTTACTACGTCCATCGAGTTGACAAAGAACGACCGATAGAAGAAACCATGCTGGGGTTAGTCAAGCTGAAAGAAGCGGGCAAGATTGCGCATATCGGGTTAAGCGAAGTAAGTGCTGCCACGCTCCGGCGCGCGCATGCAGTCCATCCGATTACGGCAGTTCAAAGCGAATACTCTCTTTGGACCAGGGATGTCGAAGAGGCGGTATTGCCGACATGCGCAGAGCTGGGTATTGGTTTTGTTGCGTATGCACCTTTGGGACGGGGATTTTTAACCGGCCGTTTCCAGAGTGCTGACGACATAGGTCAGGATGACTTCAGGGCGAAACTACCACGTTTTCAGGAGGAAAATGTAGAGAAAAATAAATCGTATGTCACGATTCTCGCCGAGCTTGCACGCGACAAGGGAGCGACACCGGCACAAATTGCCCTGGCATGGGTATTGGCGCAAGGAGATAAGATTGTGCCCATTCCGGGTACCAACTCATTGCGACACCTGCAAGACAATATGGCGGCAGCGTCTATAACGCTTACAGCGCAGGAAAGAGATCTATTGAGATCCAGTGTATCCAGCCTTCATGTTGCAGGTGATCGGTATACAGAGGAAGGTATGAAGGGGGTTGCTGTATGAAATCGACGAACCTCTCGGATCGGCGTCAACGCGCTCTTGAACTGTTGAAGACACTCGATCCCGAAGCGCCTGACAAGGTCGCTGCCAGACTTGATCGATTGTCTCCAGACTTTGCAGAATTGATTTTGGGCTTTGCGTTTGCGGATATTGTATCCAGACCATGCATTGATCTGAAAACAAGACAGATGCTGACCGTAGCAGCGTTAATGGCAATGGGTACAGCATCATCGCAGTTGGAATTTCATATCCGCGCGGCGCTGAATGTAGGAGTGACACGTGAAGAAGTGATAGAAATTCTTCTGCAAATAGCTGTTTATGCCGGCGTGCCTGCGTGTATGAACGGGATCACTGCGACAGAGCTTGCGTTTGATGCTTATGTTCAGTCTTGCGAGGCTGCTGCGACATGACGGCGCCTATTGATGGGGTGTCCGTACGGACGGGGGGCAAATGATGTGTATTGTGAAGGGTATGCTTCTGGGCATTCAGCCGTTACAGGAACAAGTGATAGACGGGATATCTTTGAATAGATAGGCAAGATGCAAAAAAGCCCAAACCGAAGTTTGGGCTTTTTATAAATTCTGGAGCGGGAAACGAGGCTCGAACTCGCGACCTCAACCTTGGCAAGGTTGCGCTCTACCAACTGAGCTATTCCCGCAATTCAGCTGAAAATTACTTTGCATTTAATCGAATAGTGTTTAATTATCCGGTAACTGCGTTTGCAATCTCGATCAACTAAGCCATAAATTATATACAAGCTATTTGAGATTTGCAACACATTTTCTTGCTGCGTTCTTCAAAAATCCAATTCTGTGTTTTTTATGCATCACCGGGGTGATTCCGTCGCCATAACGGAACAATCGCTGCTGCCACATGAATCTCTTTGCGAAGAGGCGAAACTATAGCAGTAAATTAATTATAATGTCAAATTAATTTCACACGAGCGGGTGCTTTTTGATGCGGGATGATACAACTCAGGATCTTACGGGTCTCAATACCTTGGGACTGGTCTCGCATGCCGCGCATTATTTTCGGCTCGACAGCGAACAGCAGTTGCCCATGGTCACGCAATGGCGGCAGGCCGCGGACGGACTGATCTATGTGCTGGGTGGCGGCAGCAACCTGATACTGCGGGAGCATCTGTCCCGTCCTGTGGTGCATAATTTGCTCAAGGGAATCCGGCTGATCGAAGAAACCCCCGAAGCCTTTGTTGTGGAAGCGGCGGGCGGTGAAGGGTGGCACGACTTTGTCGGTGCGTGTATTCGTAATGGCTGGTACGGGTTGGAGAATCTGGCACTGATTCCCGGTACGGTGGGCGCTTGCCCTGTGCAGAATATCGGCGCCTATGGGGTCGAGGTCATGGATCGGATCGACAGTGTGTACGCCTGGGATCTGGCGCAAGGCCAGCCCCGTTTGTTCAATACGCAGGAATGTGCGTTTTCTTATCGCGACAGTCTCTTTAAGAAACCGGCAGGACAGGGCTATCTGATTACGGCGGTGCGCTTTCGTCTGCCCAAACAGTGGGCGCCGGTCATCTCGTATCCAGATCTCAAAAACGTTCCTGAACTGGCACAGGACGCCACGCCACAAAAGATTTTTGACGCGGTTTGCAGGATCCGGCAGGCCAAGTTGCCTGATCCCGCCAAAATCGGCAACGCCGGCTCTTTTTTCAAGAACCCGATCGTATCTGCGGCAAAGCAAGCACAATTGAAAACAGACTACCCGGCGCTCGTCTCTTATCCCCAAGCTGACGGCAGCTATAAGCTCGCGGCCGGCTGGATGATCGAGCAATGCGGCTGGAAGGGGCGCTCGCTCGGGCCTGTGGGCATGCATCAACGCCAGGCGCTGGTGCTTGTCAATCATGGTGGTGCAACGGCAACAGATGTACTGGCGCTGGCCGATGCGGTAATAGCATCCACGCAGCAGAAATTCGATGTTACGCTGGAGCGCGAGCCGGTTCTGTTCGACTGATCCATCGGACCTGTTGTTATCATGACTGTCATTATCATAAATGCAAAAACGGCTGCCTGATGGCAGCCGCAAATCTTATCTCACTGAGGTGTCAGTCCTTCATGGGCATTAGCCGCCAATCACCTCTTGCATGGAAAACAGGCCCGAAGGCTTGTCCTGCAAAAACAGCGCGGCCCGGACACTGCCCTGGGCATAGGTGCTGCGGTTGGAGGACTTGTGCGTAATTTCGATACGCTCTCCGGTGCCCAGAAACATCACGGTATGATCGCCAATGACATCACCGCCACGCACCACGGAAAAGCCGATCTGACCTTCCTTGCGTGCGCCGGTGTGGCCGTGGCGGCTCCAGTCTGCAATGTCTTCCAGTTTTTTGCCCCAGGCATTGGCGACGGTTTCGCCCATGATCAGCGCTGTGCCGGAAGGCGCGTCCACTTTGTGCTTATGATGGGCCTCGTATACTTCCACGTCATAACCGCTGTTGAGCATTTTTGCCGCCGCCTCGAGCAGTCGTAGCGTCGCGTTGACGCCAATACTCATATTCGGCGCAAACACGATGGCAATGTTCTGGGCGGCTGACGCGATCGCTGCCTGGCCTGCGGCGTCAATACCTGTTGTGCCGATGACCATTTTTACATTGTGCTGTACGCAAGCCTGGACGTGCGCCAGGGTGCCGTCAGGACGGGTGAAATCAATCAGACAATCGCAGTCTTTGAGCGCAGCCAGATCACTGCCCAGTTGCACGCCGGTATTTTTGCCCAGGAAGGCGCCGGCGTCTTCCCCAAGATGGCCGCTGCCGGCATGATCCAGTGCCACAGCGAGCGTGAGTTCGGGGTGCGCCAGGACGGCTTCGATAAGCATGCGGCCCATACGGCCGCTGGCTCCGGAAATGGCAATACGCATGGTGGAGATATTTCCTGAAGAAGGTTGCAGCCCGGTGCGGGCATGCAAATGAATAGGGAGTCAAATCGGGAATGCAGCCCGTGGTAATGCATTATCCTGCCCGAACCATTGGCCCGGGTACAGGATATTGGAGCGCTTTACTGGGTGCGGGTTGCGCCGGGAGCCGGTTCGATGTTGATCGGTTCATTCGATGGCGCAGCAGGGGCAGAACCCGCGGCCCCCTGGGTGCTGCCATCATCCATCGGATAAGTCGTGACCGCGTTGCTGTCAGTGCCTGCCGGCGCTGCCTGCAGTGCCTGTGGATCGGTCACTTCCGTTTCGGGTGCTTTGTCGCCGGGTCGATACAGGCGCGCTTCTTGCTCGAAGGGCTGGAAGGACGGCTGTTCATCGCCTTCCCAGCGGTCTACCCGACCATTGACAAACCAGACCGAGAATTTGCGCTGTACGGCATCACCATAGCCCGGTTTGAAATAATATGGGTAATCCCAGCGATCGGGGTGGAACATGTCTTTGAGCGTCGGCGAGCCCAGTGCATAGCGCACCTGATCCTCTGTCATGCCTTTTTGCAGGAGAGCGACATCTTCGGCGGTGATCCAGTTACCTTGTTGAACAGAAGGCCTGTATGGGAAACCCCATTCTCCTGAGGCGCAACCACCCAGCACGGTAAGTGCTGTGAGGGAGGCGACCAGACCATACCGGATACGGGGGAAAAGGCGAGTTTGGTTCATGACTTGGCGACGTTCCTGTATTTGGACTCGTAAAAGCGTTATGATAATAGTTCTGGGCAATCAATAGGATTGTTTAGCCAGGTAATCTCAAAAATTAGTCGGAAGCGTGTTTTCCGCAATATCTTATCCACCTCCCATTTATCAGCGAGCGCGCCTTGAACGAATTACACGATCCCAGTGAACTCAAAAGCATGGGTCTTAAAGCCACTTTCCCGAGGCTCAAGATCCTGGACATCTTCCGTAAGGCAGAAATTCGTCACTTGAGTGCCGAGGATGTCTATCGGCTGCTTATTTCCGAAAACGTCGATATTGGCCTTGCTACTGTCTACCGGGTGCTCACGCAGTTCGAGCAGGCCGGAATTCTGTCCAGAAGCCAGTTTGATAATGGCAAGGCCGTCTATGAACTGGATGATGGCGCACACCATGACCACCTGGTATGTTCTGTCTGCGGAAAAGTTGTTGAGTTTTCCGATCCGGAAATTGAAAGACGCCAGTCAAAAGTTGCCAAAGACAACAATTTTGTGCTGGAAAGCCACGCCATGGTTCTTTACGGCATTTGCGGTGACTGCGAATCCAAGCACCGTCGCTAGACAGGCGGCATAGGGCCGGCAATCCGCAGGCCCTTCGGTTCGACTCACCATCCGTCAGGCGGCATGGCCGTTCAGTAGGGTGTTGTCAAAAAAAGGCAGATTGCGATCTGCCTTTTTTATTGCCCGGTGGGTTTGCCGCGCTCAATCGCTGTGAGTCAGCATTTCGCGGGCATGCTGGCGCGTGGTTTCGGTTATTTTGACGCCCCCGAGCATGCGGGCAATCTCTTCGGTACGGGCATGGTCATCCAACAGATCAATGCGCGATACGGTTTCTTTTTTTCCCTGTTTTTTCTGCACTTCGAAATGGTGATGCGCGCAAGCGGCCACCTGCGGTAGGTGAGTTACGCAAAGAACCTGATGATGTCGTCCCAGATCGCGCAGTAACTTGCCGACCACTTCGGCAACCGCGCCGCCAATGCCGGTATCCACTTCGTCGTAAATCAGGGTAGGCACCTGGTGTGCGCGATTGGCCATGACCGACAGGGCCAGCGATATCCGGGCCAGTTCACCGCCAGAGGCCACTTTGGCCAGTGGGCGTGGTTCACTGCCAGTGTGAGCTGCCACATTAAACAGCACATTATCCATGCCCGAGGCGCCGGGTTCGGCCGGCTGGATCGTTATTTCAAATGTGCTGCCTTTCATGGCAAGGGTCTGCAGCGCTTTGCTGACTTCTTTGGACAGCGTGCCTGCTGTGGCCTGGCGCGCCTTGGTCAGTTTTTCGGCGGCCTCGCGATACGCCACTTCATGTCTGGCTACCTGTTGTTCCAGTCCTTCCAAGTCTGATTCGCTGTTAAGGGCTTCCAGGGCCTGAGTCAGTTCCTGCAGGCGATCGTACAGTTTTTCGGGTTCGAGCCGGAATTTGCGCGCGGTGGCGAACATGGCGCCCATGCGTGCCTCGGTTTCGGCCAGGCGGTCCGGATCCAGTTCGGCCTTGTCCAGGTAACTGGCAAGATCGGATGATGCCTCAGTGACGGCGATACGGGCCGATTCAATGGCATCGTGCACACCCTGCAGACGCTCGTCATTGCGCAATAAGGGCTCGATGTGGTGCAGTGCGGCGTTCAGTATTGCCAGTGCAGAAGTCTGCTCGCCATCGAGCAGGTTGAGTGCGCCGGAAGCGCCTTCAAGCAGCGCAGAAGCATTGGCCAGCCGATTGTAGTCGGCGTTGACGCTCGCCCATTCATCCTTGCCCGGATTGATCTGGCTGATTTCATTCAATTGCCATTCCAGCCGTTCCCTTTCGGCTTGTGCATCACGCTGGCTGCTACGGGCGCGCTCCAGTTTCTGCTGGGCCTGCTGCCAATCGGTCCACTGGGAGCGAACCTGTTTGGCCAACGCTTCATGTTGTCCGTGGGCATCAAGCAGGATGCGCTGTTCATGGCGTTGCAGCAGCTTCTGATGGGCGTGCTGGCCATGAATATCCAGCAAGTGCGAGCCTATGGTCTTGAGCTGGCCGAGCGTGCCGGGCACGCCGTTGATGAACGCCCGGGATTTGCCGGCCCGGTCTATGACCCGACGCAGCACCAGTTGGTCGTCTTCTGGTTCCAGCTCCTGTTCTGCCAGCAGCGCGCGCAGCGAGCCAGGCACGTCAAAGATGGCGCTGATGTCGGCCTTGTCGGCGCCTTCGCGGATGGCGCCGCTGTCGCCGCGGGCGCCCAGCGTGAGCGCCAGTGCATCGATAAGGATGGATTTGCCCGCACCGGTTTCCCCGGTAAAGACCGAGAAGCCGGCGTCGAAGTGCAGTTCGGTCTGTTCAACAATGACAAAATCACGGATATGCAGGGAACGGAGCATGAATACGTACTTCTGTGATGAATGGGATTGCTGGGTTGTGTGGGTCTGGGGCCCTGGCGCGGATTGCTAAGCGGCTTCGGGCATGATATTCCAATGCAACTTCTGGCGCAGGGTAGAGAAAAAGCTGTAACCTTTGGGATGCAGAAAACGGATCTGGTGGTCTGCCTTGGTAACCACGATTTTGTCGCCCAATTGCAGATCGGACCAGGTTTGCATGTCGAAATGCACGCTGGCGCCTGTTTCTACCCGACCCACTTCGGTCAGGGTCAGGGTGAGCATACCGGTGTCGGGCACCGCAATGGGGCGGTTCGACAGGGTCTGGGGGGCAACCGGGACCAGCAAAAACGCATTGACTGCCGGATGCAGGATCGGGCCGCTGGCGCTAAGCGAATACGCGGTAGAGCCGGTCGGGGTGGCAACGATCAGCCCGTCGGCACGCTGCCGATACATGAGCGTTTCATTGTATTCCACGCAGATTTCGATCATGCCGCCGCGACTTGCCCGGTTCAGCACCACATCATTCAGTGCCAGGGCACAGGTCAGGGTTTGACCGTCGCGCACGACAGAGGCCTGCAGCAGCGAGCGGTGTTCAATATCGTACTGGCCGTCAAGAACCGATTCGATGGCCTCCAGGGCGTTCTGCACGGGAATGTCGGTGATAAAGCCGAGCCGCCCGTGGTTGATGCCCAACAGCGGGACATCGTACTGGGCCAGCTTGCGGCCGACGCCCAGCATGGTGCCATCGCCGCCCATGACAATAACCAGGTCAGCCTGGTTGCCGATTTCGGCAGTCGTTGCCGTGGGATATTCGGTCACTCCGGTATTCTCGGACGTTTCCTTTTCAATCAGAACCTGTCGGCCTGCTGCGTGCAGCACACCAGCCAGCGCACGTAATGGGGCATCAAGACCGGAGTCGTGATATCTGCCGACCAGCGCTATGGTTGAAAAATGCATAATGAAACCATATACAATAAACGAAACGACAATGAAAAGTAACTAGAAGTACCGGAAATGAAACCTACGGCAACCGTCATAATACGTTATTCTACATTGACTGCAGGTTTAACAATTAACGTGCCCGTAAAATATCCTCTGGTACAAACCACAACAGACCCACCATGGATGATCGCGCAAACGCACTTTTGAAAGCTCTGATCGAGCGGTATATTGATGACGGACAGCCGGTAGGCTCCAGGACGCTGTCCAAGCTGTTCGAGCTCTCGCCGGCCACCATCCGCAATGTGATGGCGGACTTGGAAGATCTGGGCCTGATTCACAGCCCGCATACCTCCGCAGGTCGCATTCCCACGCCCCGAGGATATCGCCTGTTTGTGGATAATCTGCTGGTGATCAAGCCCTATGAACTGGAAGAGCCCCCCGAGCTGCATGATATTTTTTCCAACACGGCGCCCAGCAAGGCGCTTAGCGTGGCCGCATCGCTGGTGTCCAACCTGACCCAGTTTGCCGGCGTGGTGCTCACACCCAAGCGCTCGCAGGTATTTCGCCAGATTGAATTTATCCGGTTGTCGCAGCGGCGTATCCTGCTCATTATCGTGACGCCCGATGGCGATGTGCAGAATCGGATTCTGTCCCCCGTGCACGACTACACCGAAGCTCAGCTCATCGAAGCCGCAAATTATTTCAATCATAATTTCGCCGGGAAATCCTTTGAGCAAGTGCGCGAGCAGCTCGGAACCGAGCTGAATCGACTCAAAGAGGAAATATCCTTGTTGATGCAAGCCGCGGTGGACGCAGGCAATGACGATGATCAGGAGTCGTCCGTGGTTATTTCCGGTGAGCGTCGGCTGCTGGAAATCACGGATTTTGCCACCGATATGGATCGCTTGCGCAAGATGTTCTCGCTGTTCGAGCAGAAAACCGATCTGATGCAACTGCTCGATGTGACAGACCGATCACAGGGCGTGAAGATCTACATTGGCGGTGATTCACGCCTGGTGCCCATGGAAGATGTCTCGGTTATCACTGCGCCCTATGGCGTTGACGGGAAAATCGTGGGTACGCTGGGTGTGATCGGCCCAAGCCGTATGTCCTACAATCGAGTCATTCCTATTGTGGATCTGACGGCCAGGCTGTTGTCCAACGCGCTCAGTCATCAGTAAGGGCAGCACGCCCCACTGGTGCAGGCAGCGTGGGGCGGTCCATTGTGGCGGTTGCAGGTGCTGCGGCCCATGGCCGGTGCGCAATCCGGGTACAATCCCATGTCGATAATGCATTTGTAAAAGCCGCCATACATGGCGCTTTTTTTGAGTTGCCGCGCTGTTCGTGTCTGGCGCACAGTCTGATGGGCGGCACCGTATCCGCAACCTACAGGAAAGCATGAATACAGGAGTTGTACTGATTAACCTGGGCACCCCGGCCAGTCCAGATGCAGGCGCAATCAGGGCCTATCTGGCGGAGTTTCTGTCCGATCCGCGCGTGGTTGAAATTGCGCCCGCCGTCTGGAAACCAATTCTCAATCTTGCGGTCCTGCCGCTGCGGCCGTCCAAACTGGTGCCAAAATACCGTGAGATCTGGATGGAGGATGGTTCGCCGTTGCTTGTGTATGGCAAGCGCCTGGCCCAGGGCGTGCAGGCGCAGCTGGATCGCGAGCAGATTGCCGCCACCGTGGTGCTGGCTATGCGCTATGGACGACCGTCGATGCAGCAGGCCTTTACACAATTGCGTGAAGCAGGCTGCGAGCGCATTCTGATCGTGCCGTTGTATCCGCAATTTGCCGCCAGCACAACCGCAACCATTTTCGAGCAAACGCTGGCGCTGTTTCGCGATGCGCGTGATTTGCCCGAGTTGCGTTTCGTCAAGCGGTTTCATCAGATGCCCGGTTATCTTGATACGCTGGCGCAAAATGTGCGCGACTATTGGCGCGAGCACGGTAAGCCCCAGCAACTGCTGCTCAGTTTCCATGGCTTGCCCAAACGCTCGGTGGAGCAGGGCGATCCCTATCTGCGTGATTGTACGGCAACGGCCGAGGCGCTGCAGCTGCGTCTGGCCGCAGAAGGGGTGCCGATCGACATCGCCTTTCAAAGCCGGTTCGGCCGGGCCGAATGGCTCGGCCCTTCTACGCTGTCGGTACTGCAGGCCTATCCGGGAGACAATATTCGTCACGTCGACGTGCTGTGCCCTGGCTTTGTAGCCGATTGTCTGGAAACGCTTGAGGAAATCCGAATTGAGTGTGCTCGTGCGTTCAGTCAGGCAGGAGGCGAGCAGTTTCGCTATATTCCCTGTCTGAATGACCACCCGGCATGGATCAATGCCATGACGGGCCTGATCCGGCAACATATTGCCGGCTGGCCCGACCTGGATGCGGTCTGACCGAACCTTTTATTTATTTGTCTTTTAGAGAGTCATCATGGCCGTCACCATTAGTGGTCTGTATGTGTATCCCATCAAGTCCTGCGCCGGCATCGCGCTCGATCGTGCACAAATCAGCGCGGCAGGGGTCCAATGGGACCGACAGTTTATTCTGGTTGATGCCGCCGGCGCGATGCTGACCCAGCGCACGGTGCCGCGCATGGTGTTGATCCAGCCGGCACTTGATCTTGCGCTGAACCAGTTGCTCTTGCAGGCGCCCGGTGCCTCGACACTCACGATCTCGCTGCTGGCCCCGCAGGCGGATGACAAAGCGATTGCCGTCAGGGTGTGGGGCGGCCAGCCGCAAGGCATGTCCGTCAGTGCCCAGGCTGACCAATGGTTCAGCAAGGTGCTGGGCCAGCCCTGCCGCCTGCTACGCCTGCATCCTGAATCGCAACGACGCGTCCTGCCCGATTTTCCCGAGAGCTGGCAACAGCGCCACCGCGACTGGAAGCCTTTAAACGCTCAGGACCAGACCTTCGGCTTCGCCGACGGCTTTCCGTTTTTGTTTGCCAGCACCGCTTCACTGGATGCGCTCAATGCAACGCTTGCCGGCAAGCAGCAGGCGCCGGTGCACATGATCCGTTTCCGGCCCAACATCGTGCTGGATGGTTTGCCCGAATACGAAGAGGATTACGTTTTCGGGCTCGCCGCAGGAAAACTCAATTTTGCCTTCGTCAAACCGTGTACCCGCTGCACGATCCCGAATGTTGACCCGGCATCGGCCGCAATCGCAGACGAACCGGGTATTACGTTGATGCAAACCCGCAGTGCTGACCTGGGGGTGCTGTTTGGCGTAAACGCCGTGTTGACCGACAAAATCAGCGATGTACTGCATATCGGCCAGCAAGTGCAGCCAGAATACGATTTCTAAGTCCATACGACGGCAAGTCCGTTGTTATTGCGGCTGCCGGTCGCATTAGCGCCTGGTTTTGCCGCGCTCGCCCATTGAGCAGGCCGCAGCGTTCGTGCCCCCGCCCCGGTGATGTAACGGCCCAATTACGGGAGGGTAGGGCGCCGCCAACACGGGCACAGATTCACCCTTGAATTTATCTTCGC
Organism: Advenella sp. FME57; assembly: GCF_014897675.1. Taxonomy (GTDB): domain Bacteria; phylum Pseudomonadota; class Gammaproteobacteria; order Burkholderiales; family Burkholderiaceae_B; genus Advenella. The sequence goes on from NZ_JABUXU010000002.1 coordinate 157,682, forward strand.
CGCCCCCAAGTGGGGGATAACTATATTGATTTGATGCAGGAGTAGAAATGACACAGGAATTTGATCCAAACAAGAACCAGGCCCCCAAGGCTGATAACGAAGAAACCACTCAGGCTGAGGTTGCCGACACTGAACAGCCTGACCAGGACGCGGTAAATACGCCGACTGACGATCTGGAAGCCAAATATACCGAACTTGAAGCCAAAGTCAGCCAGTATCATGATCAGTTGCTGCGTGCTCATGCCGAAATGGAAAATGTGCGTCGTCGCGCCCAGGATGATGTCTCCAAGGCACGAAAATTTGGCACTGAGTCTTTTGCAGAAAGCCTGGTTCCTGTTCGGGACAGCCTGGAAGCTGCGCTGGCGATTGAAAACCAGTCGCTCGAATCGCTCAGGGATGGGCTTGAAACCACCTTGCGTCAACTGACAGCGGCATTTGACCGCAATAATCTGAAAGAAGTGGCTCCCGCAGCAGGGGACAAGTTTGATCCGCATGTGCATCAGGCCATTTCCACCGTTCCTGCCGACGTGCCATCCGGCACCGTTGCCAATACCTTGCAAAAGGGCTATACCATTGCCGAGCGGGTCCTGCGTCCTGCGTTGGTGACCGTCTCGGCGGGCCAGGGGTAAATATAATGCACCGGCAGATTCAGGTCTACCGGCCATTTTTCTGTCCAAATGGCTGTTTGTGATCAAAAAACGTGCCAGAAATGAAAAAAAACACAAAAAAACGGTTTTTTTCTCTTGAAATCGCAAACGGCCAGCCCCACGTACTAGACAACGAAAGATCCTGTGTCGCGAACATGTGCAAGCAGGATCCATTATTTTGAATTATTTGATAATAGGGTAGACTCAAATGGGAAAAATCATTGGTATTGACTTGGGTACCACCAACAGCTGTGTATCAGTGCTGGACGGCGATAAGGTCAAAATTCTGGAAAATGCCGAAGGTGCACGCACGACTCCTTCCATTATTGCCTACATGGAAGATGGCGAAACCCTGGTCGGTGCACCGGCCAAACGCCAGGCAGTGACCAATCCGACAAATACGCTCTATGCAGTCAAACGCCTGATAGGCCGCAAATTCGAAGAAAAAGCGGTCCAGAAAGACATTGATCTGATGCCTTACACGATTGTCAAGGCCGACAACGGTGACGCATGGGTCGAAGCACGTGGCAAGAAAATGGCGCCTCCACAGGTTTCCGCTGAAGTGCTGCGAAAAATGAAAAAGACTGCCGAAGACTATCTGGGCGAAGAAGTGACCGAAGCCGTTATTACGGTGCCTGCCTACTTCAACGACAGTCAGCGCCAGGCAACCAAAGATGCAGGCCGCATTGCCGGTCTGGAAGTCAAACGGATCATCAACGAGCCAACAGCGGCTGCGCTGGCATTTGGTTTGGACAAGACCGAAAAAGGCGACCGCAAGATCGCAGTTTATGACCTGGGCGGTGGTACCTTTGACGTATCCATTATCGAAATTGCCGACGTTGACGGCGAGAAACAGTTCGAAGTGCTGTCTACCAATGGTGACACCTTCCTGGGTGGTGAAGACTTTGACCAGCGCATTATCGACTACATCATTGCCGAGTTCAAAAAGGAACAGGGCGTTGATCTGAGCAAAGACGTGCTGGCGCTGCAACGCCTGAAGGAAGCGGCTGAAAAGGCCAAAATCGAGCTGTCTTCCGCAACGCAGACTGAAGTCAACTTGCCATACATCACTGCTGATGCATCTGGTCCGAAACACCTGACCCTGAAGATTACCCGTGCCAAACTGGAAGCGTTGGTTGAAGATTTGATTGAACGTACCATTGCGCCTTGCCGCACAGCGGTCACTGACGCCGGTGTCAAAGTGTCAGATATCGACGACGTGATCCTGGTCGGTGGTATGACCCGCATGCCAAAAGTGCAGGAAAAGGTAAAAGAGTTCTTCGGCAAGGACCCACGTAAAGACGTGAACCCTGACGAAGCAGTGGCTGCCGGTGCCGCCATTCAGGGCTCGGTGCTGTCTGGTGACCGTAAAGACGTGCTGCTGCTGGACGTGACACCATTGTCCCTGGGTATTGAAACCCTGGGTGGCGTCATGACCAAAATGATCCAGAAAAACACCACGATCCCAACCCGCTTTACGCAGACATTCTCTACTGCAGATGACAATCAGCCTGCCGTGACCATCAAGGTCTTCCAGGGTGAGCGTGAAGTGGCTGCCGGTAACAAGGGGCTGGGCGAGTTCAACCTGGAGGGTATTCCACCTGCAGCACGCGGCTTGCCGCAAATCGAGGTGACGTTTGACATCGATGCCAACGGTATTTTGCACGTTTCCGCAAAAGACAAAGGCACCGGCAAGGAAAACAAAATCACGATCAAGGCAAACTCCGGTCTGACCGAAGACGAGATTCAACGCATGGTCAAGGACGCCGAAGCACACGCTGACGAAGATCACCGTGTCGCCGAGCTGGCCCAGACTCGTAATCAGGCCGATGCACTGGTTCACTCAACCCGCAAGTCACTGACTGAATATGGCGACAAGCTGGAAGCGGCCGACAAGGACGCGATCGAAGCGGCCCTCAAAGAGCTCGAAGAAGTGCTCAAAGAGGGTGACAAGGCTGCGATCGATGCCAAAGTCGAAGTGCTGACAACCGCATCCCAGAAACTGGGTGAAAAAATGTATGCGGACATGCAGGCCCAGGCGCAAGCCCAGGGCGAGCCTGGTGCTGAACAGGCCCAGGCAGCAGACGACAATGTCGTTGACGCCGATTTCAAAGAAGTGAAACGCGACGACAAATAATGCAGGTTGTCTGATTAGAAAACCCGGCCGGTCTGAAAAATGACAGGGCCGGGTATTGTTTTTTATATATTGAAGAAGAAATCTAAAGGCGTATAACGATGGCAAAACGTGATTACTACGAAGCCCTGGGTCTGGCCAAAAACGCTTCGGACGAGGACATCAAGAAGGCGTATCGCAAACTCGCCATGAAGTATCACCCGGATCGCAACCCGGACAGTCATGAGGCAGAAGAAAAATTCAAGGAAGCCAAGGAAGCCTACGAGATTCTGTCCGATCCGCAGAAACGCGATGCCTATGACCGCTATGGTCATGCGGGCGTGGATCCCAATGCAGGCATGGGCGGCGCCGGTGGTGCCGGCTTTGGGGATGTCTTTGGTGACATCTTCGGCGACATCTTCGGCGGTGGCGGTGGCGGTGGTGGACGGCGTGGCGGTGGCCCGCAGGTATTCCGCGGCGCCGATCTGCGCTATCGGCTGGATATTACCCTTGAGCAGGCTGCCAAGGGGATGGAAACCGAGATTCGCGTACCAAGTTGGGAAAATTGTGATGTCTGCCATGGCTCCGGTGCCAAACCCGGCACCGAGCCTACGACCTGCCACACCTGCCATGGCGCGGGTGCAGTGCGTATGCAGCAGGGCTTTTTCAGCGTTCAGCAAACTTGCCCGACCTGCCATGGCACAGGCAAGGAAATCAAGGATCCGTGCACGGCATGTGACGGCGTAGGCCGCAAGCGCAAGAATAAAACCCTGCAGGTTAAGATTCCAGCCGGAATCGATGACGGGATGCGTATTCGCTCGGGAAGTAACGGCGAACCAGGCGTCAATGGTGGTCCTGCGGGTGACCTGTATGTCGAAATTTCCATCAAGGAACACAGTATTTTCAAACGTGATGGCGACGATCTGCACTGTGAAGTGCCGCTGCCGTTTGTGACTGCAACCCTGGGGGGTGATCTGGAAGTGCCCACATTGGGTGGCAAAGGCGAAATTACAGTTCCTGAAGGCACGCAGAGCGGCAAAGTTTTCCGTTTGCGTGGCAAGGGCATCAAGGGTATTCGGGCTTCCTATCCAGGTGACCTGTATTGCCATGTCGTTGTCGAAACACCAATTCGGTTGAGCGACGAACAGAAGGCGCTGTTGCGGCAGTTCGAGACCTCGCTTAACGATGGAGGCGATCGCCATTCCCCAAAGAATAAATCCTGGACCGACAGAGTGAAAGATTTTTTCAGCTGATCACTGAACATGCCTGTCCAGGCTGCGGTTCCTATTTAGAATGCACGTATCACTACGTGCATTTTTTTTTGCATGAATTTGTGTTCGCTACGTTCAATATCGGGGAGTATGTCATATGTCATCAACAAGCAGTCTTCGTTTTGCGCTTGCAGCCAATCGCCTGCACCATGCAACACCTGATGCGGGTCTGTTTACCTGGCTTAAGGCTTCATCCGAGACGATTCGCGAACTGGATATAGAGCTGCATACCGTCGGCCGTACGTATGACGCCCTCCAACGCGAAGGCTTTTTGTCGGGTTACCGGAAAAATATCCGTTATCCATATGGGCGGGAAGGGGGGCTGATGAAGCTGGTATCTCGCGTAACCGTCCACGAAGCAACGCCTATTACACTGGATGGTGCCATTTATCTTATTGATCCGGTGGACCCCTCGTCGATTTTCCCCGAGGCATTAGCGCTCAAGCGGCAGTGCATTACCCACGGCAAGCCATTTATTTCGACTGTGGCTGGCGCCATCGAATGGATGGAAGTTGAGCGTGTATTGGCAGGGCTGGAGCCCCTGTCTGACTGCCTGTCGTCCGACGTGATTCGTGGACAGACCATGGCGCTGATTTCCCATGATGCGCTTAAAGCGGAGATGGTCGCCTATGCCTCGCAGTATTTCGAGATACTGTCGATGTTCGAACGTCGTGTTGCCACGGGCACAACCGGCGGCCTGCTGAACGAACTGGCCTGGTCCAAGGGCTGGCCGGCAGACAAACCCTGGGTGGATCGTTATCTGAGCGGCCCATTGGGGGGTGATGCACAGATCGCCGATCTGGTTCTGGACAGAAAATGCCAGCGGGTGATCTTTTTTGAAGACCCGCATGTTGCCAGACAGCATGAAGCAGATATTCAGTTGTTGGAACGGGCGGTGCGTGTGGCTACGCACGACGCGACCTGTGCAACCGCAAGGCAGGTAGCCCGCAAATGGGCGGATTCCGTGCAACGCGCCAATGCAGTATAGGCACGTGTGCCAAGACTACATAGCCGTGTGCACTGAGCGCTGATCGCGGCGGAATGAGGCAGGGCGTCAGCAGGCAGAGTCACCCGGCAAGTTCGATAGCAGCAACCGGGCCTGGGTTTGGCGGGCACGCTCTGCGTTAAAATCGGACGCAAGCAAATTTCGATATATAATTGACTATATATCGGGTTATGCCAGCTGTCGTGAACGTTTCAGGCGCTGGGACCCGATACCTCCTCAATGTTTATTTTGTGCAGGAAGCCATGAAACAAAAAAATATTCGCAGGTATCGCCAGGTGCATGCACTGGCCGTCGGCCTTGTTTTTTCGGTCACATCCCTTGCGGCTGGCGCCGACACGCTCACAGTGTCGGCCGCTTCCAGCCTGACCAATGTCTTTAAGGAAGTGGCAGCGGCATACAGCAAAGCCCATCCAGATACCCAAATTCAGTATAACTTTGCCGCCTCGGGGGCGCTGGTGCAGCAGATCCGCCAGGGTGCGCCGGTGGATGTATTCGCTTCTGCCGACCAGAAAAGCATGGATGACGCGGCTAAAGGCGGGCTGCTTGATGAGGCATCGCGAAAAAATTTCGTACGTAATGAAGTGGTGCTGATCGTCCCGGCTTCCTCCAATGACTCAGCCAGGGATCTGCAGAGCCTGGAGGCCTCGGCAGTCAAGAGAATCGCCGTGGGCAACGTGGCCAGCGTGCCTGTCGGCCGTTACACCCGGGAAGGTCTGGAAAAAAGCGGTCAGTGGGGTAAGCTCGCGCCCAAATTCATTTGGGCCGAGAACGTACGTCAGGTGCTGGATTATGTCTCCCGCGGTGAAGTGCAGGCAGGATTTGTCTATGCCACCGATGCTGCCGTGCGTAGCGACGAGGTCAGCGTGGTCCAGGCCTTGCCGATCGATACGCTCGTTAGCTACCCGGTTGCAGTCATCAAGTCTTCGGCCCACGCGGCGCAAGCCCGTTCGTTCGTGCAGTTTCTTGATTCTGAACAGGCACAGGCCATCTTTGCCAACGCCGGTTTCAAAAAGCCCTGACGTCAATAAGTTATGGAACCCGTCTGGATCCCCTTGTTGATTTCCCTGAAGGTTGCCGGTTTTGCAATCCTGATCAATCTTGTGCTGGGCATTGGCACGGGCTGGTTACTGGCGCGCCGCGCCTTTCCCGGCCGGGACCTGCTCGATACCATTTTGACCCTGCCGATGGTGCTGCCGCCAACCATTCTTGGCTACTATCTGATTGTGCTTCTGGGACGCTATGGCTGGCTGGGGCGCTATCTGGATCAATGGTTTGGCATACAGTTGATCTTTACCTGGCAGGGCGCGGTCGTGGCCGCGGTCGTGGTCTCGTTTCCGCTGGTATTTAAGCCGGCGCGCGCCGCCTTCGAGAGTGTCGACAGCAATTATGAAGATGCCGCCCGGGTGCTGGGACTAAATGAGATGGCGCTGTTTTTGCGCGTCACATTGCCATTGGCCTGGCGCGGCATTCTTGCAGGGTTGCTTTTGGCGTTTGCGCGTGCGTTGGGCGAATTCGGCGCCACACTGATGATTGCCGGCAATATTCCGGGGAAAACCCAGACGCTTTCCATTGCGGTGTATGAAGCCGTGCAAGCGGGGGCCGATGCGCAGGCCAATTTCATTGTGACGGTCATATCCATTGTATGCATTATCATTCTGTTTTCCGCAAGATATCTGGCGCCGCGCCGTTTGGAGCAGCAATGAGAGCCACAATGAGAGAGGCTGCAATGACGCCCGACCAGAGCCGACTGGGTGCAGATTCTGTTATGAATGAACCCCATACGCCGTTTCAGCTGGATGTGTCCATTCGCCGCCAATTGCCGGCCGCGCGGCATGGTTTCACACTGGATGTCGACTTTTCTGCACGTACCCGGCGCATCGTGATCCAGGGGCCGTCTGGCGCCGGCAAAAGCATGACATTGCGTGCCCTGGCCGGGTTGATGAGGCCGGACAGCGGCCGGGTTGTGCTGAACCAGGATGTCTTGTTCGATTCTGCTGCGGGCATTGCCAGAACACCCCGGCAACGGCAAATATCCTACCTTTTCCAGGACTATGCGCTGTTTCCCCATTTGACAGTGCGGCAAAACGTGGCCTTCAGCCTTACGCACGGTTTGTTGAACCCGACGCGCAATGCCTGGCGCGAAGAAACGGATTACTGGCTGGACAAGATGCATATGCAAGCCTATGCCGATCGCTATCCGGAACAGCTTTCCGGCGGACAAAAGCAAAGGGTGGCGCTGGCGCGGGCGCTGGCCAGCCATCCGCGCCTGCTGTTGCTTGACGAGCCTTTCGCCGCGCTGGACACCAATTTGCGGCAACACTTGCGCCAGGAGATCAGCCAATTGCAATCACAACTGCAATTGCCTTTGATTCTGGTCACACACGACCCTGTCGATGTGGCTGTTTTTGGAGATCTGCTGCTGCATGCTCACAATGGCAGTATTCGTGAGCGGGGGGCAGCATGATACGGCGGCAAGCACCTGTTGAGGAATCTGCCAGCGTCCCTGAGCCTGCAACCCGTTCTTCGGCGAGCACGGACACGGTCGCTGAAAGCCCGCAGCCACGACTGAATGTGCGCACGGCCATCGGTTTCGGGCTGGAGCACCACGTGCTGGCGGACGAGCGCGATCTGCAACTGCTCGGTCATGTGCATCGCCTGGGTTCCATCACCCGCGCGGCCCAGGCCGCGGGCGTGACTTACAAGACGGCCTGGGATAGGTTGCGCAATCTGCAGACCCGTCTTGGTCATGCTGTTGTGATTGCCGCCAAGGGCGGGCGCGGCGGCGGAAGAACACTGCTCAGTGAAAAAGGGCAGGCGCTGCTGCAGTATTATGAACAACTGCGAAAACAACAGGATCATGCCGTTGAGCCCGATATTGAACTCGATGCAGTAGGCGGCCTGGCAGCACGCCCCTTGCCCCTGCGCAAAACCAGTGCGCGTAACCATTTGCAGGGCGTGGTCGCGGCCATTGAGCGCGATGGCATGCGCGACGCAATCAGCGTCAGGCTGCACGACTCGGTGCATGTGAGCGTCAATATTACGCACGCCAGCACGCAGGCGCTGGGTCTGAAAAAGGGCGTGGCCGTCTATCTGCTCATCAAAGCGCCGGCAATCCGGTTCGCTCGACACCACCACATGCAGCAGAATGTATTTTGCGGGCTTATCCGCAGTACCCGGCGGGTGCAGGATCAGCAGGAACTCGAGGTGCAGATTGCACCCGATGTTCATCTGATCACTGTTGCGGGGCAGGACCAGGCACAGTCCTTGCGCAAGGGAGAGCGGATCTGGGTTCATATCGATCCCGATACGGTAATTCTGGGCGTCGATTGAAAGGGTGCGTACAGCACCGGTGTTTTTTTATTCGTCCGTCAGGGACGAGCTGATTAATGATGTTGTTGTCAGATATAAAAATGCCAGGCCACGCCGATGGTACTGAAAAAGATTATTTCGACAACTGCCGCATGGCCGCTTCGATACCCGTCATGGTAACCGGATACATGTGGTTCTGCATGATATTGCGGATGACATCAATTGACTGCCGATATTGCCAGTAGGCTTGTGGTTCGGGATTGAGCCAGATGGTCTTGGGCCAGGCGTCCAGGATGCGGGTCAGCCAGACGGCGCCAGCCTCCTTGTTGTAGTGTTCCACCGAACCACCGGGGTGGACAATTTCGTATGGACTCATGGTGGCGTCGCCCACGAAAATAACACGCCAGTTGGTGTTGTAAGTTCGCAGCAGCTCCCAGGTGTCGGTATACACCCGGCGTCCGCCAGCGTCATAACGCCAGAAACGCTCATAGGGACAATTGTGAAAGTACCAGACTTCCAGATTACGAAACTCAGTGCGCGAGGCCGAAAACAATTCCTCGACGCGCGCGATATGATCATCCATGCTGCCACCGACATCCAGAAGCATCAGCACATTGACCGCATTGTGCCGTTCCGGCACCATTTTGACATCAAGAAAGCCGGCGTTGCGCGCCGTGCTGCGAATGGTGTCATCCAGATCCAGCTCTTCTGCAGCGCCTTCACGGGCAAAGCGGCGCAGGCGCCGCAGGGCAACCTTGAAATTGCGTGTACCCAGTTCCTGTTGATCGTCATATTCCCGAAAACGGCGCTCCTCCCACACCTTGACTGCAGTTCGGTTACCTGCAGACGGGCCGCCAACGCGGATGCCTTCCGGGTGATAGCCGCTATTGCCAAACGGTGATGTACCGCCGGTGCCCACCCATTTGCTGCCCCCGGCATGGCGCTCTTTCTGCTCGTTCAGGCGTTCCTTGAACATCTCCATGAGCTTGTCCCAGCCGTGCTTTTCAAGCGCTGCTTTCTCTTCGGGCGTCAGGTTCTTCTGCATCTGGCTGATCAGCCAGTCCAGCGGAATGTCGGGGCCTGCGGGCAGGGAGGCGGGCAGTTTCTTGACATACAGGGCAAAGGCCTGGTCAAAGCGGTCAAAAAGCGTTTCGTCCTTGACCAGCGTCAGGCGCGCAAGATGATAGAAGTCATCGAGTGACGGCGGCATGACGCGCTCGCGCAGGACTTCGAGCAGGGTCAGGTATTCCTTGACCGAGACCGGAATCTTGTGATTTTTCAGGTGATAGAAGAAGTCGATAAACATAGTTTGCTTGTCACCCCGAAACCAGTGCGCTTGATTAGCGCCGTGTCTGACGGGACAGACCCGACAGGCGTTCCAGCAGGCTGATGTCCTGCTCGTTCTTGAGCAGCGCGCCGGCCATGACTGGAACCGAGGTCGCCGCATGCGCATCAATGCGGGCTGCGTCGATGTCTTCGGCCAGCAACAGGGCCAGCCAGTCCAGGAATTCGGACGTGGACGGTTTTTTCTTCAGGCCCGGCGCATCGCGCAGCATGAAGAAATGATCCATCGCGGCGCGCAGAATATCGGTTTTAACTTCCGGGTAGTGCACTTTGACAATTTCGCGCAGCGTATCGCGGTCGGGGAACTGGATGTAATGGAAAAAGCAACGGCGTAAAAAGGCGTCGGGCAGTTCCTTTTCATTGTTGGAGGTGATAATGACCAGCGGACGGTGTTTGGCACGAATGGTCTGGCCGGTTTCATACACATGAAATTCCATCTGGTCCAGTTCGCGCAGCAGGTCGTTGGGAAATTCGATATCGGCCTTGTCGATCTCATCGATCAGCACTACAGTAGGCACATCGGATTCGAAGGCCTGCCACAGCACGCCTTTGCGGATGTAATTGGCAATGTCGCGAACCCGTTCGTCACCCAGCTGCGAGTCGCGCAGGCGCGAGACGGCATCGTATTCATATAAGCCCTGATGCGCTTTGGTGGTGGATTTCACATGCCATTGCAGTAGTGGATAGCCCAAGGCCCCGGCTACTTCTTCGGCCAGCATGGTTTTGCCTGTACCCGGCTCGCCCTTGATCAACAGGGGCCGCTGCAGTGTAAGGGCGGCATTGACAGCCAGCTTGAGGTCGTCGGTGGCAACGTAACGTTCAGTGCCGGCAAAGCGGCTTGGATTCGGTGGAGATTGGCTAGGTTTCATTTCAATTCTGCAACAAAATAGGGATGATTTGAGCATCTGACCCCCAATACTACCCTAATCTAGATCAATTATGTCGTACAATCTCAAGCTTTAAAGCTGATCCGACCCGCTGGCAGTCTCGCGGTACGTTCAATCTCGAAATTCGCTAACAAAAGAGCAAAATATGAAGTTATCCGCTTTCAAGCGCTCAGTTGCTGCGCTCGCCATTGTGGTTCCCTGTGCCTTCTTTAGTCAGGCATTTGCCCAGCAGGCTGCTGCTCCCAAAGGGGACATCGAAGCTGCCAAAGGCAAAATCTCCATGTGTATTGGTTGTCACGGCATTCCTGAATACCGTGCCAGCTTTCCCGAAGTCTATCGGGTTCCCATGATTTCGGGCCAGAATGCGGACTACATTGTTGCTGCATTGAAAGAATACAAATCCGGTGCCCGGACTTTCCCTTCCATGGTCGCTATCGCAAAAAGCCTGTCTGATCAGGATATGCTGGATATCGCAGCCTATTTTTCTCAAGTAAAATAATCCGGGAACTGATATGAAACGCGTCTCTATTTTATTGTCAGGTGCCATATGCGCACTTGTGGGTGTGGCATCTGCCCAGGCGGCTGATCTGGCTGCCGGCAAGGCCGCATTTGAAAAGAACGGTTGTGTGGCCTGTCACGGCGCCGCCGGCGACAAAACCATTGCACCGATGTACCCCATTCTGGCTGGCCAGCATGACGACTATCTGGTCCATGCATTGACTGCATACCAGCGTGGCGTCAGCAATGCGCCCAATTCTGCCAATATTCGCAAGAATCCGATCATGGGCAACGAAATCAAGAAATTGGGTTCAGCCGATATTGTCAACATCGCAGCATGGCTTTCTGCACAGGAAGGTCCACTGACACACAACCGCAAATAAGCTGGCTTCCGGTTATCACGATCGGAATATTGCAGCTGCATAAAGGTGTCGTCATTCATTACATGCATGAACGCCAGACAGAAAAAAACCGGAATAGATATGTTCCGGTTTTTTTTGTCTTGGCCAGAGCGACAGGTGCACAGGCCGAGAGGTCTGGTGCGTTGACCGCATCTCCCATCGCGCAAAGCGTTCGATGAACGAGTCCGCAATGCACTCGACTTCGGCCGGAAAGCGGCCGGGGTGCAGGTCTGGTTGTTTTCGTGCGTTATGCGCAAGTGCGATGGTAGAAGAGGGATGAGGTCTGTTGGCCCCACATCGGCGATTTCAATGCCTGGTTGAATGCTGGCGCAGCAGTTCCAGGTAATGATCGGTGTCCAGCGGCTTGCCCAGTCGCTGTGATTCCCAGATAACCTGGCCCAGGCATTCCATGATTTCGTGCATGGCGTGATGTTCATCGCTGCGGGCAGCCAATTGCTCATAGATGCCGCGAATGCCTGGCGGATGGTCAATGGATACCTGTTCATTGATGGCCAGATGCATGGACAAGTGCAAAAACGGATTGACCTGTCCCTTTTCTACCGAGAACTCCTGCTGAGCGGCATCCGGGTTCTCCAGCGCAGTGTGGTACTCCGGATGTTGCAAAATCCAGGTCAGCGCCATGGACTCCATTGGCGTGAGGATTTTATTCTGACGATGTTTGGCCCAGGTTTCCGTAAAAAACTGGCGAACCTGATCGCGGGATGGATTGAACATAAAAATAGGGAATAAAATAACGAGATAATCTTCAAGCCCGCATCGCACAGGTTGATCGTGTGAAATGTGAGGGCCAGATGTAATGGCTAAATGCCGACATAAGGGCGCCAACAGCATCTGTTGCGGTCCTTGCGAATCCCTTGTCAGGCTCGTTGCTGCGCACGCACCGTGGGCCATTCGGTTGCATCACGGTGAGTCATTCGGTCACATTGTTGCCATCATAACATGCGCACTTGATGTGCTGGCCGGATAAGCGCGCTAAATTAACGGGATGGCAGGCTTACCATATTTTGTTTAAATATGGGGGACTCCCGCCGCAAAACAGCCATTTTTCAGTTAAACTACTATGTCTTATATAAGACTCGTTTATCCAACGATTGTCTTTATGTTTTTTACTTGTGGGTTACGGAGCCAGCATGTCTTACCAGCACATCAAAGTCCCTTCATCGGGCGAAAAAATCACGGTCAACGCCGACTTTTCACTGAATGTCCCTGACCAGCCGATCATCCCATTCATCGAAGGCGACGGCACCGGTGCCGATATCACGCCTGTGATGCTCAAGGTTGTGGACGCTGCGGTCGAGAAAGCTTACAGCGGTAAACGCAAAATTCACTGGATGGAAATCTACGCTGGTGAGAAATCCACAAAAGTATATGGTTCCGACGTCTGGTTGCCCGAAGAAACACTGGAAGTGGTCAAGGATTACGTTGTTTCCATCAAGGGTCCGTTGACCACGCCAGTTGGCGGCGGCATCCGTTCGCTGAACGTGGCACTGCGCCAGCAGCTGGACCTGTATGTCTGCCTGCGTCCGGTGCGTTACTTCAAGGGTGTGCCTTCACCTGTACGTGAGCCGGAAAAAACCGATATGGTCATTTTCCGTGAGAACTCCGAAGACATCTATGCCGGTATCGAATTCGAAGCTGAATCTGATCAGGCCAAGAAACTGATTGCGTTCCTGCAGAACGAACTGGGCGTCAATAAAATCCGTTTCCCACAGACTTCCGGTATCGGCGTGAAGCCCGTATCACGCGAGGGTACTGAGCGTCTGGTGCGCAAGGCAATCCAGTACGCGATCGACAATGACAAGCCAAGCGTGACCATTGTTCACAAAGGCAACATCATGAAGTTCACCGAAGGTGGCTTCCGTGACTGGGCCTACGAACTGGCACAGAAAGAATTCGGCGCCGAGCTGATCGATGGCGGCCCATGGAGCAAAATTAAGAATCCACGGACAGGCAAGGAAATCATTATCAAGGATTCCATCGCCGATGCCTTCCTGCAACAGATCCTGTTGCGTCCTGCCGAGTACTCTGTGATCGCCACATTGAACCTTAACGGCGACTACGTGTCCGACGCGCTGGCCGCCCAGGTTGGTGGTATTGGCATCGCCCCCGGCGCAAACCTGTCCGACTCCGTTGCCATGTTCGAAGCGACTCATGGCACAGCCCCCAAATATGCCGGCAAAGACTACGTGAACCCAGGTTCAGAAATCCTGTCTGCAGAAATGATGCTGCGTCACATGGGCTGGACTGAAGCGGCTGATCTGATCATCTCTTCAATGGAAAAATCCATTCTGTCCAAAAAAGTCACTTATGACTTTGCCCGTCTGCTCGAAGGCGCAACGCAAGTGAGCTGCTCCGGCTTTGGCCAGGTCATGATCGAAAATATGTAATATCGACTGACGTATTACGTCGTTCTGAAACCCGCATGGTTTATATCATGCGGGTTTTTTGTTTGTGGTTTTTCGTATTTTCAATACGCAGATTTTAAAAATGCAGATTCTCTATGTGCAGATTCATTCGGTTTTGCATGTGCTGGCTTTGTTTTCCGGTATCGGCGGGCAGATTACTGCTGCTCTTTCAGATGATCAATCATGCGAATGGCAACGGCCGATGTATGCTGCATGTGGTCAACGCAAGCCTGCCAGGCTTCAGTCTCATTGTTTTGCTCAATGGCGATGCCGATGCGACGCATTTCTTTAAGCGTATTGCGGATGCGGCCCGGGCTTAGGATCGAGGTTGCCCGCAATCGTGATATTTTTCCATGCAGCTCTTCCAGGCTACTCTTCAGGACACTGTTATAGCAACCGTCTAGTAAGGCGCCGTAAAAGTCTTCAATGGATTTGAGCTGGCTTGCCACATCTTCCCGTTCGATGGCGCTTTCCAATTGCGTCAGTGCCTCTTGCAGCGCAGCGCGCTGGGCTGCCGTTGCCATATTGATGAAATTGCGGGCTGCCAGGCCTTCCAGCACCGATCGCACCTGATAAATATCCGCGGCTTCCCGGGCGTCCAGTGTGGTCACACGTACGCCCTGATTGGGTCGGATGTCAATATAGCCTTCCTGACGCAGCAATTGCAGGGCTTCCCTGACCGATGAACGGCTTGCGCCGGTGAAATCACACAATGCTCGTTCGGTGAGGCGGGCCCCCGGCGACCATCGCCCCTGCATGATTTCCTGTTTGATTGCTTTGGCGATTGCAGAACGTTTCGATGTCATAACTAGGTCGTGGTGTGTTTGGGCTTATGCGTCAACGCGAAAGTATAACTCATCGCCGGATCAATCAATTTTATTAAATTGTCTGACAATTTTTATATAAATAACAGACAATATATGTTATATTTTCCGACAACTTAGGCTGAACAATAAAGGGAATGCTATGCAGGAAATCTGGCAGGACGCTAAATATCGAGTGCTGGCCAATGCGGAAATTTCGGATGCGCTAGACTTTTTCGGGCTGCCCGGCAGTGCCCATGGCCTCAGTGGTGTAACAGGGACATTTCGTTTTTTTGGTCCCGCCTATACCTTGCGTTTCGCGCCAGTAGACAAGCAGGATCCTGGCACCGTAGGCGATTTTATCGATGATGTACTACCAGGACAGGTCATTGTGCTGGACAACGGCGGGCGCACCGATTGCACAGTGTGGGGCGGCATCCTCAGTCAGATCGCCCGGTCTCGCGGCATCGCTGGTACCGTGATTCACGGAGTCTGCCGGGACGTAGAAGAAGCCGTGCAATGTGGCTATCCAATCTTCAGCCGCGGTACATTCATGCGCACAGGCAAGGACCGGGTGCAGGTGGAAGCAGTCAACCAGAGCGTCTCGCTGGGAGATGTCCGGGTTAACAAGGGCGATCTGGTGTGTGGCGATCGTGACGGTATTGTCGTGGTGCCGGCCGGTCGAATTCAGGAAGTACTGGATAAAGCATTGGCGATTCACGATACAGAACAATCCATCTTGGACAGCGTCAAGTCCGGCCTGACACTGAAACAGGCACGCGAAAAGCTGGGCTATCACCAGCTGCAGCGCAGTCAATAAATTGAATAACCGGAGGATAGACATGCATTACACAGACAAGACTCTGCACCGAGTCAGAGTAGGGCTTCGTGCCGCATTCATGGCGGGCATCGGATTGGCCGCATCGGGCTCGGCCCTGGCTGCCGACGACTTGGAGTGCAGCAATATCGTTATTATTTCACCGTATCCGCCAGGGGGGACGACCGACATTCTGGCGCGCCTTCTGGCGCCGGGTATGCAAAAGGAATTGGGCAAGACAGTCATCGTTGACAACAAGCCCGGCGCCAGCAGTAATATCGGCACGGAGTTTGTCGGTCGCGCCAAACCCGACGGATGCACGCTGCTGCTGGGCAATAACACGGGCGTGGCGATCAATCGTAATTTGTATAAACTGAATCTGGATCCGCTCAAGAGTTTGGCGCCCGTGGGTGAGGTGGCTGCCGTTCCATTAGTACTCTATGTCAATCCAAAGAAAGTGCAGGTCAACACCGCGCAGGAATTGATCCAGGCGTTGCAGAAAAATCCGGACCAGTATAGTTTTGCTTCAGGTGGCAGCGGCAGTCCGCAGCATCTGGCAGGCGAGATGCTCAAGCAAATGAAGTCGGTCAATATGCTGCACGTGCCGTACCGTGGACAGGGGCCCGCGCTCAATGATGTGATTGCCGGGCATGTTCCCGTCGCCTTTGAAACCACCACGGTATTGTTGCCGCATGTGAAAGCCGGGTCCGTCAAGGCATTGGCAACCACCAGCGCCGGGCGCACTAAAGTGCTGCCGGATGTGCCGACCATGGTTGAGTCGGGTTTCAAGGATTTTGTCATTGAAAACTGGTACGGCGTCTTTGCGCCGGCCGGCACGCCTTCTGCCATTGTGGAGCGGCTCAATAAGGCAGTCAATGTTGCATTGAAGACGCCTCAGATGACCAAAGCGCTCGAACAAATGGGTTCTTCCGATGTTGCCAATTCTGCCGGAGCGTTTGCCGATTTCATCGCTAAGGAAGCGCCGGTATGGACAGGCGTTGTGAAAGAATCCGGTGCAAAAGTAGACTGAATCAATATTCAATTTTAGGAGAAAAAATATGGATGCGCTGGCACCGTTGTTTGAGGGAGTTCCCACATCAATTATCAGTGATTCAATGCGTCGCATTGCAGGAACACGCACACTGGTCCCTCGACACAAGCGTGCGCCGTTGCTGGGCGTGGCTTACACGGTAAAAGTGCGATCCGGCGACAATCTTCATATTCATGATGCGTTGCGCAAGGCCCAGCCTGGGCAGGTGCTGGTTATCGATGGCGAAGGGCATACCGAGCGCGCATTGCTTGGGGAAATCATGATGAGCGTGGCGCAGATGCGTGGCCTTGCTGGTTTTGTGGTGTATGGCGCAATTCGCGATGCAGACGCCTTTGTCACGCATGACTTTCCTTGCTATTCGAAAGGTGTGACGCATCAGGGGCCGTTAAAGAATGGGCCAGGTGAAACCGATATTGCAGTTGCAATTGAGGGTTGTGTTGTGCAACCAGGAGATATCGTCGTGGGTGATGGCGATGGGGTGGTCTTTATTGCACGTGATCAGGCTCAGGCGGTTGCCGCCGCCAGCCGTCGCAAAATGCAGGCCGAAGCCCAGGTGCTTGACGGAATATCCAGGGGTGAATACGACGATGCGTGGATTGAGGAGGCACTGGCTGCGCAGCTTGTGTAGCAGGCAGATCCACTGATGAAAATCCGTGGCTACGATGATTGCGCAGGGACGTGAGGTGGTTGAGCCGGGCCTGATTGATATCAGGCCCGGCGTTTTTCAATTACTTGAGGACATCGTGTTCCTGTCTTTACATTGCCGGCTGCAGATTCATACGTTTACTATCCCAGCCAGCGCAATCTGCCCGTGCGCACCCGGGCATTCATCGATTTTCTGGTCGCGCATTTTGACCAGCCAGCCCAGAGTGAAGGGCCGACAGAAGAATGTGCGCTGGCAGGTTGATGGTCAATTTTCGCCACCACGCGTGCGGCCAGACGCTCACTTCTTGGGGGTATCAGGGTTTTTCATTTTTGGGATCATCTATTATTGTATTCTTATGTATCCAGTAGTATATTTATATTCGAATTCAATCGCTGGAGACTACCAATGACCTTATTCAAACCCTGTATGCTTGCGATCCTTCTGGCCGCTAGCCCGCTTGCTGTGCTTGCAGCTTATCCCGAGCAGCCCATCCGTCTTATTGTGCCGCATCCTGCCGGAGGCTCTTCGGATATTCTGGCTAGAACAATGGCCGCTTCCATGTCAAAAGACCTGGGACAGTCCATCGTTGTAGAAAACAAAGGCGGTGGTAACGGTGCGATTGCTGCTCAGTCGGTGGCGAGCGCCAAGCCTGACGGTTATACGCTGCTGCTCGCGACAGCTAGTACGCATGGGATCAACCCCACGCTATACAGGAAACTGAACTACGATGCGGTCAAGGATTTTGCGCCGGTCACGCTGTTTGCGACCGTGCCCAATGTGCTGGTGGTGGGCAATGCGCACAAGCAGATGAACGGGCTTAAAGATCTTATTGACTATATGAAGGCCAATCCCGGAAAGACCAATATGGGATCGGCCGGCAGCGGAACACCGGGCCATTTGGCCGGTGTCATGCTTAAAGACGCTGAGCATCTGGATCTGGTGCATGTGCCGTTCAAGGGTGGGGCGCCCGCGATCAGTGCGCTGATCGGCGGACAGATTGATTTCATGTTTACCACCATTCCCGGCGCGATCAGTCATATCAAGGCCGGATCCATCAAGGGGCTGGCGGTGTCGTCGGCCGAGCGTTCCGATGCGCTGGCCGAACTGCCCACCGTTGCCGAGGCCGGCGTGCCAGGATTTGAAGCGGTGTCCTGGCATGGCCTGGTGGCGCCCGCAAATACGCCGCAGCAGGTGATTGATGTGCTGTATCAGTCTGCCAGCAAGGCGCTCAACAACGAAGACGTCAAAAGCAAGCTGGGCAACGAAGGGGCAAAGGCGGCCAAGATGACGCCAGGCGAATTCGGCTCATTTATTCAGGCGCAGATCGGCAACTGGGGCAACGCGGTCAAATCATCGGGCGCGCGCGTTGATTGATCACTTGCGATCAAGCAGGAAGCGGCTGAGCCGGACCTTATAGGCTTCACTAATGTGCCGGCTTGACACTTCCTGCGCCTTGTCCGGGTCGCGTTGCTCAAGGGCGTTGATAATCTGCGCATGTTCCTCGCGTGCGGTCGATGGACGCCCGCTTTCGGCCAGGGTGCTTTTGCCCAGCAACAGCATAGCGTTTTGCAGCACCTGCAATGTTTTGAGCAGATAGCGGTTATGCGCGCACTGGTACAGCGTCTGATGAAATAACCGGTTGTTATATGACAGAGCGGCAGGATCGTCCAGTGTCTCATCCCGATCTATGATCTGCCTCAAGACCGCGATTTCAACATCCGTGGCATGGCGCGCTGCCAGCGCGGCGGCCGTGCTTTCCAGGACTCGGCGCATTTCGTAAAGCTCGCCAACCATGTTCTGGTCCAGCTCGGTAATAATCAGGCCCCGCTTCGGATCGTTGGTGACCAGTCCTTCGGACATCAGCCGGTTCAGCGCTTCCCGGATGGGGGTGCGGCTCAAGCCGATATCGGCGGCCAGCTCTGTCTCGCGCAAACGGGTGCCCGGCGGCAGGGAGCCGTTTTCCAGGGACTGGACAATATAGTTGTACGCCTGGTCGCTCAATGTGACACCACGATCACTGGCTTGTTCCGATTCGGCGTCGGAGCGGTTAGGGGCTGGAGAGGGTTTGGATTTTGCCATGATGCGATTCCTTTCTTTTGGCACAGCATAACGCAATTGGGAAGCTTTGCGGCTGTTTTGTCTTTTCAGGCACAGCCATAAATATTTGTGTACAATAGAATACAACAGTATATTAAGTAAGGATATATAGCATGAATGACACGTTGGCGTGTGATGTTCTTGTTATCGGGGGCGGCAATGCGGCACTGTGCGCTGCGCTGTCAGCCGCTGAACAGAACGCATCGGTAATTCTGGTCGAAAGTGCGCCGCGCGCCTGGCGAGGGGGCAATAGCAGTCATACTCGCAATTTTCGCTGTATGCACAACGCGCCCACCGATGTGCTGACAGACAAGTATCAGGAAGATGAGTATTTTCAGGATGTGTATCGGGTAACGGGAGGACAAACCAATGAAGAAATGGCGCGCTACGTTATTCGTGAAACTGAGGACTGTGCGCCGTGGATGAAGGCCAAGGGTGTGCGATTTCAGCCATCGCTGGGCGGCACGCTGCACCTGGGGCGCACCAATGCGTTTTTCCTGGGCGGCGGCAAGGCGCTGGTCAACGCCTATTACAAGGCGGCCGAAAAGGCCGGCGTGCAGATTCTGTACGACACGGAAGCCAAAAAACTGAATTTTTCAGACGGTAAATGTGTCAGTGTAGAGCTGCTCACAAACGGTCAGACACTGACCATTGCGGGTAAATCCGTGGTGATTGCATCAGGCGGTTTTGAGTCAAATCTTGAATGGCTGGAAGAGGCCTGGGGGCCGGCGGCACGCAATTTCCTGATCCGCGGCACCCGATTCAATCAGGGCGTCATGCTGCGCGAGCTCATGCGCAACAAGGCCTGTATTATCGGCGACCCGACCCAGGGTCATGCCGTGGCCATTGATGCAAGGGCGCCCAAGTATGACGGGGGCATTGTCACCCGTGTAGACTGCGTCTCGCTGGGTATCGTGCTTAACAAGGAAGGGCGGCGCTTTTATGACGAAGGCGAAGACTTCTGGCCCAAACGCTACGCCATCTGGGGGCGTCTGGTCGCCCAGCAACCCGACCAGATTGCCTATTGCATTATTGATTCGAAGGCCATTGGTCGGTTCATGCCGTCCGTATTCAAATCCATTTGTGCCGATTCCATTGAAGCGCTCGCGCAAAGCCTGGGGCTGCCGGTGAAAACGGCCGTGGACACGGTGGCCGCCTTTAATGCTGGCGTTGAACCTGGTCAATTCGATCATAGTGTGCTGGACGGTTGCCGTACGCATGGTCTGCAACCGGATAAAACCAACTGGGCGCAAAAAATCGATACGGGGCCGTTTTATGCGTACCCGCTGGCCACCGGGATCACCTTTACCTATATGGGGGTGAAGGTAACGAAAAAGGCGCAGGTCATCATGGACGATGAAACGCTGGCGGACAACGTTTTCGCCGCCGGTGAAATCATGGCGGGAAATATTCTGAGCAAGGGTTACGTGGCTGGTTTCGGGATGGCCATCGGAACCGTATTTGGTCGTATTGCAGGCACGGAGGCAGCAAAACATGCAGCAGCTTGAACATCTTATCGAGGACGCCCGCAACGCGGTGGGGATCTGTAACTCCTGTCGTTATTGCGAGGGCTTCTGTGCGGTCTTTCCAGCACTTGAGCAACGTCTGGATTTTACCCGCGGCGATTTGCATTATCTGGCCAATCTGTGTCACAACTGCAGCGAATGCTATTACGCCTGCCAGTACGCGCCACCGCATGAATTCAATGTCAATCTGCCAGTGCAACTGGCTGCGGTACGCCAGACAACCTATCAGACGTATGCATGGCCCGGCGCCATTGCCCGCGGTTTTGACAAAAGCGGCCTGCTGGCCAGCCTGGGATTTTTGCTTGCGCTTGTCGTGCTGCTGGGTTTAGCAGCGCTTATCGGCGGGCCGCCAATGAATGATCTGAATGGGCAGTTCTATGCCATTTTTCCACATGGTGTGCTGGCCACCGTTTTCGGGCTGGCGGCATTGTGGGTCGTGATTGCAATGGGCATGGGGTTTCGCAATTTCCTGAAGGATGTGGGCGAAAAACCCTCGTTGCTGCTGACCTGGGCGCATGTCCGCCAGGGTCTGTCGGACGCGCTGAGCCTGAAGTATCTGCATGGCAATGTGAAGACCGGCTGCACTTACCCGGACGATAATATTTCGCCCTGGCGTCGCCGCTTTCATCACCTTACCTTTTATGGATTCATGTTGTGTTTTGCCGCCACGGTGTCAGGGACCATTTTCCATTATGTGTTTGGCTGGCAGGCGCCCTATGCATTCTTTAGCCTTCCCAAGCTGACCGGTACCATCGGCGGGATTTCGCTGGCCATGGGTACGGCAGGGCAGTTCTGGCTCAAGCAAAAAGCCGATCCCGATATTCGCAATATCAGGCAAATGGGAATGGACTATGCCTTTATTGCCCAGCTGTTTCTGGCCGCGGTTACCGGCCTGGCCTTGATGGCCTTTCGGGAAACCGCCGCGCTGGCGCCGTTGCTGGTCATTCATCTGGCCGTTATCCTGTCGCTGTTCATTACCATGCCGTTTGGCAAGTTTGTCCATGGCTTGTACCGCACCGGCGCGCTCATTAAATATGCAAAGGAACAGCCGGCTTCTCACTGAAGTTCCCGGGGTTTGATTTACAATAACTGGTTAATTTTCAGGCAAGTTGAGAATAATCAAACAGAAGGCTGTTCTGCCACCGGCAGGACAGCTAAAATGAAAGACTTGCCGTTCAAACCCCCAAATTCAGTTCTATGTCTCATACCGTTGCCGCCCTATACAAGTTTGTCGATCTCCCCGATTTCGAATCGCTCAAAGAGCCGTTGCAGGCGTTTTGCGAGCGCAATCACGTCAAGGGAACGCTGCTGCTTGCCCGGGAGGGAATCAACGGTACGATTGCCGGTCCCAAGGAAGGAATCGATGCGGTTCTGGCCTACCTTCGCAACGATCCGCGCCTGGCGGACCTGGAGCACAAGGAGTCCTGGTCCGATGAGCGCGATCCATTTCACCGGATGCGTGTGCGGTTGAAAAAGGAAATCGTGACCATGGGGCAGCCCAATGTCAACACCACCAACGCCGGTACCTATGTCCCGCCGGAAAACTGGAACGATCTCATATCCGATCCCGAGGTGGTACTGGTGGACACGCGCAACGATTACGAAGTTGATATTGGCACGTTCAAGGGGGCGGTCAACCCCAATACCGTGACGTTTCGCGAATTTCCCAACTGGGTGCAAAGCCAGGCTACCGAAGGCGGGCTGCTGGACAAAACCAAAGCACGCAAGGTGGCCATGTTCTGCACTGGCGGGATTCGCTGCGAAAAATCCACGGCCTATATGAAATCCTTGGGGTTTGACGAGGTTTACCATCTGCAGGGCGGGATTCTGAAGTACCTTGAAACCGTTCCTCCCGAAAAAAGCCTGTGGGAAGGCGAGTGTTTTGTCTTTGACGAACGCGTCTCTGTCGGCCATGGGCTCAAGCCGGGTCCGTACATTCAGTGTCGCGCCTGCCGTCATCCCCTGAGTGAGCAAGAGCGCGCTTCACCCAAGTACATCCGTGGTGAAAGCTGCCCGCATTGCTGGGACGATAAAACCGAAGAACAACGCGAACGCTTCCGTGAACGGCAGCGCCAAGTCGATCTGGCCGCAGCGCGCCAGGAGGAACATATTGGTGCAGATATGCAGGAGCAGATTCGCCGGCGACGTGCCCTGAAAGCGGCCCGTAAAGAGCAGGCCCGCCAGCGTGCCATGCAAAAACAGGTGCAAAAAGGTGCAAAAACGAGTTGAATATGCTAAAAACTAGTGCATTCCCTAAGTGTCATATATACGAATCACGTGCATAATTTGTTTCATGCAGGTGAGGAGACAAACGCTCTGCATGAGCAGGCTTTACCACTTAATTGGAATATTCGGTTAAGTGCGTGCACGATAGCTGTATCCATAATAAAAATAAACGAAAGGCGGAAAATCAATATAAATTGATTCCGCCTTTCTTTTTGTTGGCTGTGCTTTACATTGTCAGGCTGCGCTTTGAATTCTTGAGTAGCGCTCTGCATCGCCGGCCTGTCGTCCGACTTGTTGGCCAGCCTGTTGCATCAATCGCTTGCAGGCGTTTTTAGCAAAACAATCTGGGCGCCGGCTCCGCCCATATTCTCGGGCGCCGGCGAAAATGCCAGTACGGCATCCATATTTTTCAGCCAGGCCAGCACCTGCTCTTTCAGGACAGCGGTGCCTTGGGCAGAGCCATAGCCTTTGCCGTGCACAATACAGATACAGCGGACCCGATGCGCCAGACAGGAATGAATGAAGCGATCAAAGCGCTCCGCTGCCTGGTCTGAATTGGCGCCATGCAAATCCAGTGTAGCTGCAACCGGCCATTGTCCTGACAACAGTTTCTTGATCAAGTCAACGCTATCGGCCCGCTGCACATAGGCGCCTTCGGGCAGATCCGGGCGACGCCGGCCTTTATCGGCCAGTGATGTGCGTTTTTGCTCGCGTGCGCGAACAGGGGTGGCTGGCTTATGCCGATCAATCGACGGGGCACCCTCGGCTTGAGCCCGTTTGGCACGAAAATACTCGTTATTGCCGTAATCCAGTGCCTGGCGCGCATAGCGGTTGGCTTCAGGTAGCGGCGTAACGGATCTGACCGTTTGACGAAACAGTGCAATATCTTCCGGCGTAAAAACGGCAGACGCAGCGGGATCTGCTGTTGTCTTATTATGTCTGGGCGCGGCCTGCTGTGCCTTGGCGCGACGCGTTTCTTCGCGCACCTTGGATTTTTGCAACTGACGCAGGTCTTCGAGTTTGCCTTTGATGGGGGTAATCATAGCAATTGCGGCCCGCGCCACTGGCTGGGCGGGCCTGTCCTGTTTTATTCAGGCTGGCTTTCGAGCCAGCGCTGTACATCCAGTGCCGCCATGCAACCGGTGCCGGCGCTGGTAATGGCCTGACGGTAAACATGATCCTGCACATCACCCGCGGCGAACACGCCGGGGACCGAAGTCATTGTGGCCAGGCCGCTGTGGCCGCTTTTGGTCACAATATAGCCATTTTCCAACTCCAGCTGGCCCTCGAACAGGGTGGTGTTGGGGTGGTGGCCGATGGCAATGAACACGCCGGTCACAGCGAGGTCTTCCAGGCGTCCGTCCACATGACGCAGCCTTGCGCCGGTCACGCCGCTCTGGTCGCCCAGTACTTCGTCCAGCGTATTGAACAGTTTCAGCGACATGGTTCCGCCATTGACCTTGTCCATCAGCTTGTCAACCAGGATGGGCTCGGCACGGAATGTGTCGCGACGGTGCACCAGCGTCACGTGGCGGCAGATGTTGGATAGATACAAGGCTTCTTCGACAGCAGTATTGCCACCGCCAATTACAGCAACATCCTGGTTTCGATAGAAAAAACCATCGCAGGTGGCGCAGGCGGATACCCCTTTGCCCATGAACGCAGTTTCGGACGGCAGGCCCAGATATTTGGCTGACGAGCCAGTCGCAATGATCAGGGCGTCGCAGGTAAATGTGGTGCCGGACTCTGAGACCAGCCGGAACGGACGCACCGACAGGTCGGCTTCTTTAATGTGTTCCTGAACGATGTCGGTGTTAAAGCGCGTTGCGTGTTCCAGAAAGCGCTGCATCAGGTCGGGGCCCTGCACGCCTTGGGCGTCGGCAGGCCAGTTGTCCACGTCGGTCGTGGTCATGAGCTGCCCGCCTTGTTCCATACCGGTAACCAGCACCGGGTTCAGGTTGGCGCGGGCTGCGTAAACCGCGGCGGTATAGCCAGCCGGCCCGGCGCCCAGAATCAGCACTTTTGCATGTTTGGTTTTGTCAGCCATTGTGTCTTATCCTAAAAATCCAATGGGCAATTATAATAGATCGCTGCGCGGCGCCGTTCAAAACCCCGAAACTGCCACGGTTTTGCAGCGGACCCCAAAAAATGTCGCCGGATGGCGACCTCATCACCGGGAAATACGGATGCTGTCCGACGTGATGTTGCATCATTGACATTCATTAAATGGGGACGAGGCCTGTTAAAACAACAGCTTACAAAGAATTCACAATCAATGAGTATTCGACGGCTAGAATATAAATAACATTTAATATCAATAAGCTATAATGCTTTATTGACCGAATTTATAGTTATGGCACGCACTTCAAATACCGCTCCCACTCGTTCCGCCCGCAATACGCGCAATACCGGGTCACGATCGTCCGCCAGAAATGCGCGCAACGCACAGAATGCCGAACCCAGTCGGCTGGCCGCCATGTTTACGGAAGCCAAATGGGTTCTGTATGCTGCGTTGGCCGCTGCCCTGTCGGTGATGTTGTTTACCTGGCATCCGAATGACCCCGGTTGGGTCAGCACCTCGTCATCCACCCTGGTTCATAACCGGCTGGGTGCGGTGGGTGCGTATGTGTCCGATATCCTGCTGTATCTTTTCGGTTTGTCGGCCTGGTGGTTTGTGGCCTTGTGCCTCAAGCGCATGTGGGTAGGTTACAAATTGCTCATGAGTCGCATTGTGGCCAATTCCGATGCGGCGCTACCGCGCGTGCACTGGGAGCAGGGCGTTGGTTTCGCCTTGCTTTTTGTTGGCTCCATGGGCTTTGAGGCCAGCCAGCTGGCGCACATCGGTTCGCAATTGCCGGGCGGTGCCGGCGGCGTGCTGGGCCAGTATATTGGCAGCCTGTTTGCAACGGCGGTCGGTGTGCCGGGCGCGGTGCTTATCCTGTTTTTCATGGTCGTGCTGGGCTTGGGCCTGTTTCTGGATTTTTCCTGGTTGTCGCTGGCTGAAAAAATCGGCTCGGGTATACAGCGCATGCTCAATGCGCTGATCAATCTGAAGACCGCCCGCCAGGACCGCAAGGTGGGCGAAATTGCTCAAGTGGCGCGAGAAGAGCAGGTGGTGGTGCAAAAAGGACAGTTGGTGCACGAGACTTCGGTGCGCATTGAGCCGCAGATTACGGTGTTTCCCACCTCCGAGCGCGTTGTCAAGGAAAAACAGCGCACGCTGTTTGAGCCGCCCAAGAATGCCAGCGGAGAGCTGCCGGCACTGGAACTGCTTGATCCTCCTGGCGAAAATATCGAATCGGTTTCGCCTGAGACCATCGAATATACGTCGCGCCTGATCGAGAAAAAACTGCGCGACTTTGGCGTGCAGGTTACCGTGGTTGCCGCGCAGGCCGGACCGGTTATTACCCGTTATGAAATAGAACCGGCCACCGGCGTCAAGGGCAGCCAGATCGTCAACCTGTCCAAGGATCTGGCGCGCGCGCTCAGTCTGGTCAGCATTCGCGTGGTTGAAACCATTGTCGGAAAAAACCTGATGGGCCTGGAATTGCCCAACCCGCGGCGACAGATGGTTCGGCTATCGGAAATCATTGGCTCCAAGACCTATCATGACAACGCCTCGTCACTGACGATGGCGCTGGGCAAGGACATTGCTGGCAATCCGGTGGTTGCCGATCTGGCCAAAATGCCTCACTTGCTGGTTGCCGGTACGACCGGATCGGGCAAGTCGGTCGGTATCAACGCCATGATTATTTCCCTGCTATATAAGGCCGACGCTTCCCAGGTCCGTCTTATTCTCATTGATCCGAAAATGCTGGAAATGAGCATTTATGAGGGCATCCCGCATCTGCTGGCGCCTGTGGTAACCGACATGCGCCAGGCCGCCAATGCGCTGAACTGGTGTGTGGGAGAGATGGAAAAACGCTACAAGCTCATGAGTAAAATGGGCGTGCGCAATATCAGCGGCTTCAACAGCAAAATCCGCGAGGCCGCCAAAAAAGGCGACTCCATTCCCAATCCGTTCTCACTGACGCCGGAAGAGCCCGAGCCGTTGAAAACACTACCCATGATCGTGGTGGTGATCGACGAGCTGGCCGACCTGATGATGGTGGTGGGCAAGAAAATTGAAGAGCTTATCGCCCGTCTGGCACAAAAGGCGCGGGCTGCCGGTATCCACCTGATTCTGGCGACACAGCGCCCCAGCGTGGATGTGATTACCGGTCTGATCAAGGCCAATATTCCCACGCGTATCGCGTTTCAGGTGTCCTCCAAAATTGACTCGCGCACCATTCTTGATCAGATGGGCGCCGAGGCGTTGCTGGGCCAGGGCGATATGCTGTATCAGCCGCCCGGCACCGGCTTGCCCAACCGGGTGCACGGTGCGTTCGTAGACGATGACGAAGTGCATCGCGTGGTAGATTATCTCAAAGAGCAGGGCGAGCCCGATTATATTGATGGCCTGCTAGAAGGTGGCGTTGGCGGCGAAACCGGTGATGGCGTAGGCAGTGTGACCGGCTTTACCGATAATGAGTCGGATCCCCTGTATGACCAGGCCGTAGCCGTGGTGTTGAAAAACCGCCGCGCGTCAATCTCGTCGGTTCAACGGCATCTTCGCATCGGCTATAACCGCGCTGCACGGCTGCTGGAGCAGATGGAGCAGTCCGGCATTGTGTCTACCATGCAGTCCAATGGCAACCGGGAAATTCTGGTGCCCGCCGGACAGGAAGAACCGGACGCTTAAAGTTGGCGTGCAAGGCATAAGACCAGCCTGTAATACGCAGTAACCGCAAGTTCCTGCTCACGGCATCCCTAAAGGATGCCGTAAGTATTTGCAGCCACCGTGAAATTACAGTAGTGCAATTGTATTTACGATTTCGTTACATCCTTTCTTGCCCTGTTAATGGTACAACAGGTCATGTTTCCGGCGGTATTCACAGGGCATTGCCCGGCTGCCGGAAGGAACAACAACAGGAGTTCATTCATGAAAAAAACGTTACTTGCAGTCTGCCTGGCGATGGTTGCGACGGTCCCTGTCTCGACACTGGCGCAGGACATCAAGGTGAACCCTGATATGATGAATCCGGATGCCGGCCTGTCAACGACGCTTGAGGGCGTGACATTCGAGAAGATTCCCGAGGTCCAGAACACGCAGCAGACGGACGCCCGGCAACAATTGAAGGATTTTGTGGCGCAGGTCAAATCGGCCAGCGGCGAGTTCGCCCAGAAAACTTCCGGCGGCAAGGGCAAGAGCAGGGCGGCCCAGACCGGCACCTTCTCTTTTGAACGTCCGGGAAAATTCAACTGGAGCGTGGTCAAGCCCTATGCGCAGAGTGTGATTTCCGACGGCAAAACCGTCTATCAATATGATCCCGATCTGCGCCAGGTCACGGAACGCCCGGTGAGCAAAGCGGTCGGTGCCTCGCCCGCGGCCATTCTGTTCGGTTCCGGTACGCTGGACGATTCTTTCAAACTGTCTGCGCTGCCTGATAACCAGGGCATGGTGTGGATGCGCGCAACCCCCAACGTGTCTGACGCCGGGTTGACACATGTGGACATCGGCTTTGCCAATAACCTGCCGGCCGAGCTGATCATTCTGGATTCTTTCGGACAGACCACGTCGATCAAATTGCGCAATTTCAAAAGCAACGCGAAAATTCCAGCCAGTGCCTACCAGTTCAAGGCCCCCCCTGGCGTAGATACCGTTAAAATGTAGGCTGTCAAAGGGCCTGTGCCCTTACCGCAGTCCAGTTCAAGGGGCCGTTGCGACGGCCCTTTTGCACAATGCTGCGGTTTACCGACGTGCGCAGTGGTTCTGGAAACCCAATATATTTATGAGTGATTTTTCCGATAGCGATCTGTTCAATGGCGCCGGCGCGGGCGCGAATGCCCCGCTGGCCGAAAGACTGCGTCCGCGCAATATAGATGAGGTCATCGGGCAGTCGCATTTGCTGGGGCCTGACAAGCCGTTGCGTGTAGCGTTCGAGGCGCGTCGTCCGCACTCCATGATTTTCTGGGGGCCGCCGGGCGTAGGCAAAACCACGCTGGCGCGCCTGATGGCTGACGGTTTTGATGCGCATTTTATTGCCATCTCTGCGGTGCTCGGCGGCGTCAAGGACATTCGCGATGCCGTCGTCAAAGCACAGGTAGCTCAGGCGCAGGGACGCAAAACCATTCTTTTTGTGGACGAGGTGCATCGCTTTAACAAGGCGCAGCAGGATGCATTCCTGCCCTATGTGGAAAGCGGGCTCTTCACCTTCATTGGCGCCACCACTGAAAACCCGTCGTTTGAAGTCAATTCGGCGCTGTTGTCGCGCGCTCAAGTCTATGTGCTCACCTCGCTGTCGGACGAGGAACTGGGCCTGTTGCTGGTGCGCGCCAAAGAAAGTGGCGCGATTGATCTGGACTTTGACGAACAGGCCGTTGCGGTGCTGACCGGCTATGCCGATGGCGATGCCAGGCGGTTTCTGAATTTGCTGGAGCAGACCAGCACGGCTGCCACTGCGGCACAGGTAACGCAGATCACCCCCGAGTTCATGCAAAACGCGCTCACGCTGAATCTGCGTCGTTTTGACAAGGGCGGCGATAGCTTCTATGACCAGATCTCCGCGCTGCACAAGTCGGTAAGAGGCTCTCATCCCGATGCAGCGTTGTATTGGTTCACCCGCATGCTCGATGGCGGCGCCGATCCCAAGTATCTGTCGCGCCGCATTGTACGTATGGCCTGGGAAGATATCGGCCTGGCCGATCCGCGCGCCATGCAAATGGCCAACGAAGCGGCCGCTACCTATGAGCGCCTGGGGTCTCCGGAAGGTGAGCTTGCGCTGGCGCAGGCGGTCATCTATCTGTCCGTTGCAGCCAAGAGCAACGCGGGCTACAACGCCTACAATCAGGCACGCGCTTTCGTGAAGCAGGATAAATCGCGGGAAGTGCCGGTACATCTGCGCAATGCGCCCACCAAGCTGATGAAGGAACTGGGCTACGGGCATGAGTATCGCTATGCGCATGACGAGCCCGATGCCTATGCCGCCGGCGAGACTTATCTACCCGACGGCATGCGCGAACCGGGCTGGTATCGTCCGGTGCAACAGGGACTGGAAACGAAAATCACGGACAAGCTCAATTACCTGCGCTCGCTTGACCGTGAGGCGCGGCAAAATAAAAAGCGCTAAATAAATAGCTCAAAAGTGCCAAGCTCACTGCCCGCCAGTGCCTCGCACGGGTACCTGCCTTCGTCTCTTTTATATGTCAGCTGAAATGCCGTTGCATAAATATCTGGCAAGAGGATGTAATATATCTGGCAAGGGACTGTAATAAAGTAACCCTTTGCGCTGTCCAGGGAGTAAGTTAAATATTGCCGGCAGCAGCTATCGGTCAGGCCCCGGCTGCCGCGTATCCATTTGCCATTGGCGCCGGACGCGAGGTGCGGTAGCTTACGTTATCAATAACAGGAGCGAGAGCATGAAAAATACCGATATAGCGACACTGGCCAGTGCAGTCGCATTGGCGCTGGGTATGCATTCGGCGATGGCAGCAGACATGACGATGGATGCCGAAGGCAAAGTGTCTCAAAAGCCGGCGCAGCAAGCCGGCGCCGGCCCTGCGCCCACCTCGGGGTGGGAAAAACTCAGTAAAAATAAAAACTGGAAACCGGCGGCGCCAGCCGCGGATCAGCGCCATCACAACGACATGAAATCGAAAACCAGGGCGGCCCCTTAATCTTAATGCCACGTGTCCTGGCCAGAGTAGGGCAATCGCTGCGCACGCTGGCAAAGACCGGCAAAAGGATATCCGGGGCCGGATCAGACTCGCATCTATCAGGCTTGCCGGACAAAGTGCCGTGTAAACACGTCCGATCTGACAGCTATAAATCTGGCATGCCAGATAAGCAGGATAAGATGCGCACGTGAAATCAGGCACGGCCAAACCGACAGGGCAGAGTATTGTGATACCCGTGCTGCAGGGTTCGCGGGGGCGAAAAACATTACACCATTACCGGCGAGGGCCCGCGCAGGCTCGGCGATAACGCCGGGACGTTCTGATCCATCCAGCCGGGGGCACTAATCGTGATGCGTCGCCACCAGCTTGCTGGCCGGTGCCGCAGCGCCAAGCACGGCAACCTGCTCATGCAAACCAACAGCCATGCGCTTGCAGCAAGCGGCGCGCGGTGTCCGGGCCGGGGGGCTGGCACCCTGTTGTCTTTGTACCGCTTACTTGATTTTTCTCCGGGAAAACTGGTTGCGGGTACGCGTTGTTCGGTCTGCGGCCCCACCGGGCGCGTATAGCTGTATATAATGATTACCCTATACTTCTCCCACACGAAACCAGAAAAATATCATGTTAGATCCTGTTTTACTGCGAAAAGAGCTTCCCCTTGTCATCGCCGCGCTCAAGCGCCGCAACGTCGATTTTGATCAGGCTCGTTTCAATCAGCTCGAAGCCCGCCGCAAAGAGGTGCAAATCCAGACCGAGACCCTGCAGGCGCAGCGCAATGCGCTGGCCAAGCAAATCGGCCAGCTCAAGTCGCGGAAAGAAGACGCCAGCGCAGTCATGGCCGAATCACAGGCATTGCCCGGCAAACTCAAGGCGCTGGAAGAAGAGCTGGCTGGTATTCGCAGCGAACTGGACGGCTGGCTCATGACGATTCCCAACCTGCCGCACAGCTCTGTGCCCCAGGGCAAGGACAGTGACGACAACGTTGAGGTCCGGCGCTGGCTGGGCACCCAGGCGGGCTACGTGACCGATCACAGCGAACCGCCAACCAAAGGTTTCGAGGCCCAGGATCATGTTACGGTGGGCGAACGTCTTGGCCTGGAATTTGATACTGCAGTCAAGCTCACAGGCGCGCGCTTTTCTTTCATGCGCGGCGGCATGGCGCGTCTGCATCGTG
The DNA here is from genome assembly GCF_014897675.1 of Advenella sp. FME57. Classification (GTDB taxonomy): domain Bacteria; phylum Pseudomonadota; class Gammaproteobacteria; order Burkholderiales; family Burkholderiaceae_B; genus Advenella. Next base: position 189,637 of record NZ_JABUXU010000002.1, read on the forward strand.
CGCTGGCCCAGTTCATGCTGGATTTGCACACGAACGAGCATGGCTATACCGAATGCTACACACCGTATATTGTCAACAGTTCAACCCTGCTGGGCACCGGCCAGTTGCCCAAGTTCAAGGATGATATGTTCTGGGTGACCAAGGGTGGCGAAGACGAACCACAGACCGATCAGCAGGGCAAGCCGATCGAGAAGGAAGATCTTTATTTGATCTCAACATCGGAAATTACGCTGACCGCCACCGTCAAGAACGAAATTGTGCCGGGCGCCAGCCTGCCTTTGCGTCTGACGGCGCATACACCGTGTTTTCGCTCTGAAGCAGGCAGCGGCGGCCGTGATACCCGGGGGATGATCCGTCAGCATCAGTTCGACAAAGTGGAAATGGTGCAGATAGTCCATCCAGACACCTCCTATGATGCGCTGGAGCAAATGGTGGGTCATGCTGAAAAAGTGCTGCAGTTGCTGCAACTACCTTACCGCGTCATGCAGTTGTGTACCGGCGACATGGGTTTTGGCGCCGCCAAGACTTACGACCTGGAAGTCTGGATTCCGGCGCAGAACACCTGGCGCGAGATTTCCTCGGTCTCCAATTGTGAGGCATTCCAGGCCCGACGCCTGCAGGCGCGTTTTCGTAACGAACAGGGCAAAACAGAATATCTGCATACGCTCAACGGTTCCGGCCTGGCAGTGGGACGCACGCTGGTCGCGCTTATTGAAAACTATCAGCAGGCCGACGGCAGCATCGAAATTCCGGCGGCATTGCGCCCCTACATGGGTGGTCTGGCGCGTCTGACCCCTGCTGCTTAAGTTATGTTGGTCAAGCCCCGCCGGGCCGCTGTGCCCGGCGGGCGGGCCCGATTTGCCATGATGTATTGACGACGTTCCGGCCCCCTGACGGAAGCGGCGTTCTTTCCTGATTCATCAAACATTCCATTCAAGGTTGTCCGTCATGCTTTTCCTGCTTTCCCCTGCCAAAAAACTCGATTACGACTCTCCTGTTTCTACCAACACCCATACCCAGCCACTTTTTATCAAACGGTCCGCAGAACTGATCAAAGTGCTCAGAACCAAGGGCGTCGACGATATTGCCGGACTTATGAAGCTGAGCCCGGCGTTGTCCGAACTGAACGTACAACGGTACTCGGAGTGGAAACCCAGATTTGATCAGGAAAACGCCCGCCAGGCCGTGCTGGCCTTCAATGGCGACGTGTATGAAGGCCTGGCTGCGGCGACGCTGAGCGAATCACAGTTGACATGGGCCCAGGAACACGTGGCCATTCTGAGCGGCCTGTATGGCGTGCTACGTCCGCTTGACCTGATGCAACCCTATCGGCTGGAAATGGGCACTCGCCTGCAGACCAGTCGTGGCAAGAATCTGTATGAGTTTTGGGGTTCTGAAATCGCTCAATACCTGAATGAGCGTCTGGCCGAGCAGACTTCGCGCATCGTGATCAACCTGGCCTCTGAAGAATATTTCAAAGCGGTCGACCAAAAAGCGCTGGATGCGCGCGTTGTCCAGTGTGTCTTCCAGGACTATAAGAACGGTGTTTATAAAATTATCAGTTTCAACGCCAAGCGCGCGCGCGGGCTCATGGCGCGGTTTGCCATTGAGACCAAAGCGAAAACGCCGGCGGCCCTGAAAAAATTCAATGGTCAAGGCTATGCCTTTGCCGCCGAGGAGTCCACGGAAGACAAGCTGGTCTTCCGGAGAAAACAATGAGCCGCCAGGCTGCAATAAGGATTTTTGTACTTTTTGCACTGGGCTACTTCCTGTCCTATGTGTATCGCGGCCTGAATATCGGCTTTGCGCCGTTCCTGTCGCGCGAAATGAATCTGACTGCCAGCGACCTGGGGCTGCTGACCAGTTTTTACTTTATCGGCTTTGCCCTGGCCCAGCTTCCGGCCGGGCTGGCGCTGGACCGCTATGGCGCACGCCGCACCGATGCCATCCTGCTACTGGTGGCCGCGGCCGGGACGGTGCTTTACGGTATGACGCACACCATGCAGGGGCTGATTATCGGCCGCATCATGATCGGCGTGGGCGTCTCGGTCTGTCTAGGCGCCGGCTTCCTGGCGATTGCCCAGAATTTTCCGTCCTCGCGCTGGCCGCTGCTCAATGGCCTGATGGTGGCGCTGGGTGGCATGGGCGGGGTAGTGGTCGGCACGCCGCTGGCGGTATTGCTAACGCAATACACCTGGCGTGAAATCAGCGTGGGCATGGCCGTGTTCACCATTGCCGTGGCTATTGTCATCTGGCTGCTGGTGCCCGAATCGAAGCAGCGGATGGCGCCGCATGAGCCGGTATCCAAGCAGATCCATGGCGTTCGTATTATCTTGAAGAACGCAGTGTTCTGGCGCGTGGTGCCTTTTCCGTGCGCCGTGGGCGGCGCTTTCTATGCGGCCCAGTCGCTGTGGGTCAAACCGTATCTGACCGATGTCTCCGGATTGACGGCGCGTCAAGCTGACAGCCTGGTGTCCATGCTGGGGCTGACCATGGTGGCCGGCACGGTCATCACCGGCCTGGTGGCGCGCCGCATCGAGCGCTACGGCCTGGGCCTGCGTGCCTTTTGCGGGCTGGGAATGACGCTGTTCGTGCTGGTGCAGTTGCTGATTCTGTTCCGGGTGCCCGTTTCGCCGGCGCTGATCTGGGGCGCTTACGGGTTTCTTGCCGCCAGTTGTATTCTTGCCTATGCCTTGCTGGCCGAGGTATTTCCACGCAAGGTTGTAGGCCGCGTGACGACCGCCTTCAACATGATTTTTTTCATCAGCATTTTTTCCATGCAGGTTGGCGTAGGATTCGTGCTGGATTTCTGGCCCGCAAATAACGGTCATTATCCTGCCGTGGCGCACCTGACCGGCTGGGGCATCATGATTGCAATCCAGCTGCTGTCGGCGATCCTCTATTTCTGGCCCGGCGCCCTTAACGTGGATGAGCAGCTGTTCGAATAGATGGCCATAGGTGTCACACGCATGGAGCGTGGCAGCGGGCCGCCATGGAGCAGGGCCAGCAGTGTAACGCCAAGCTGCGCAGTCAATAACGATAAACGATAAGTGATTAACGATTAACGATGTGCCATGTATGAATGCGCTCGTGCCGGCCTGCTGATTGGCTTCCCGATCCTGTCGACAGGGTATGTCGCGATTACATCAAGCCAATATTGGTCGCTTGCTGGCGGATGCGCAGCGCGGCCTGCTGCATCTGTTTGAGCGGAAAGACCAGGCTGCCGTACTGACCCTCGGTTTCAATTTGCGAAGGCGCCTCGGTAATGGCTTGTGCCTCCTTGTCCAGCAAGTCAGACACGTTGGAGAGGGTCTGCTGCATATTGGGCGGTATTTTGTCCAGGCCGGCCAGGACCGGCGCAATGGCGGCGATCTGACTGGCCACGGCGTCGGTCTGCACCAGAATCGTATTCAATTCCTTAATATGGATCTGCTTGGATTTGGGTTCGTTCATCATCCGGTAGAAACTGTCTGCGAACGCGCCAAAGGTCGTGTGCATATTCTTGCGAGACAGCTGCGCCTGCACGTAGCGTTCGTTGTCTGCCGATGACACTTTCTGCTCCGGATCGGCGTGGACCGAATTGATGTACGCCTGCACGGCCAGAATGTAGTCATGCGCCGCCGCAATGGCCTCCTGCGCCAGCGGCATGATGCGCTGCTTCTCCCACCAGGGAAGAATCGACCCGCAGACAAATGCCAGCGCGCAACCGGCCAGGGTGTCCAGCGCGCGTTCGCCGATAATCAACAGGTTGCCCGGGCTCAGGAAGTGAAAGGCGATCAGAATATAGATCGTCATCAATAGCGAGCTAAGCGGATAGTTGGTCAATACGAACGCATTGCCCAGCACCATCGCCGGAATCATGATGGCAATAAGAATAAACGGATTGCTGGTCAGGTTAAATAGCGCAATGGTGATCAGGCAACCGGCCAGCGTGCCGGCCAGGCGGCCGATCGTGCGCTGGCGGGTCAGCGCGAACCCGGGCCGCATGATAATGAGCACTGTCAGGATGATCCAGTAACTGTGCGAGGTAAATGTGCGCACAATCTCCGAGTGTCCATAGACCAGGCTGACGACAGTAGAAATGAGCAACACCAGGGTGACCACGAATGTGGTGCGCAATGCGTAGCGGAAAATGGACGAGCTCAGATTCAGATTGCGCTTCAAGGGGGTCAGCGTAATGGCTTGCGGCGTAATAAAACGGCGCAGCGAGCTATCGCGCTTCAGGCTATCGACGGGTTCAAGTCGCATGCCGCGCAGATTATCGGCAATGCGGTCCACAAACCGGCTGGCATTACGCAGGCGGCGCACAATCTGCACCAGCAGCAGATAGGTCTCCGGTTCAGTACGCTGGATGCCATCCTGTTTTAGTTGCAGCAGTTCGTACTCCATGGCGCGCAACTCCGCCCGGACGCTGTTGCGATAATCCACCGGCTTGTTTCGCGCCAGGCTATAGGCGGTCCGATTCAGGGTGCGACTGATCTTGAACAGGGTGTCGCGCATGAACAGCAGGATGTCGTGGTCTTGAAAGCGCGCACGCAAGGTGGCATAGTCGGTCTGCGACGCCACCATAGTATCGAGCAGGGCAATCATGTCGATAAAGACATTCCACAGCAAAATACGCTGCTGGTCGCTGGCGTCGTTGTCGCGGGGCAGATTGCGCAGCACGACATCGCGTGCGCTCTGGTGCTGCTCTGTCATTGCGATCATTTGCGGGATCAGCCGCCGGTAGCTGTCATCCAGGTTTTTATGAGTGTCGTAAAAATCGGCGCGCGTGCTTACGTAAGCGGCGGTGGCATACAGGGCGGCAGACAGGGTCTGCCTTTCTTCGCGCAGCTTGAACAGGTGACTGATGGACGTGCTGTACAGTATGTAGAAAACACCGCCCATGGCCGTGTAGCTGGTATGGGTGAGCGCCTCGCCGACCGACATGGGGGTGTGCATGGATAGCATCATCTGCAGCAGGCACCCGAATCCGATCAGCCCCCCGCGCCGGCCATAGACCGACAGCATGGAATAGAAGAATACCTGGGCCGACACCACCAGCCAGAGCAGGGCGGGATAGGGGCTTGCCAGCCCGGTGATTAATCCCGAGATCTGTCCCAATACGATACCGCCCAGCATTTCATTCAGCCGCGAGCGCTTGGTGCCGCCTACCTGATCGATAATGGCCGGACACAGGGCCCCGATGGCCAGCGCCACGCCTATCGTGGGCTGGTTGAAAAAACCTGCCATTACCAGTACCGGCAGCAGCACCCCCGTGGCTTGGCGCGTTCCATGAAAAAAATTGGAACTGTAGAAGAATTTGACGAAATTTTCCGCGCGAATATCCATACACCAAACCAGTGAAAAGACGCAGGCTCCCGAGTGCCGATCGCTGGCAGGCGACAGGCGGTGCCCAAAGAGGCGACACAGCAAAGAGCCCTATTGTACCGCCGGGCGGCGATAAATTTGTGCATAATGAATATTCCCGATTGCGTTTGGTGTTGCAATGCGGTACATTTGAGGACTATACCTGCGCACAATCCGTCGCTGGTATTTACGGACACCCTGTTTTAGCTATCCGCTTCAATTGCAGTGCGCCTAAATGAATGAACAATAGCGGTTATTCGTGCCAAAAGTGTGAATAAACGTCTCCATTTCGAACTCTCCCGCACCCAGTGTGCGCGCAGACCCAGATTGATGGCCAGGCTGGTACATCAATGTCTGCAGGTGGCGTTCCTCCGTGAGGAACAAAGCGCTGCAGATGTTGACGGATCCCGCCAAAGCCTAGGTCACAGGACCAATCAACGCGGGAATGCTGGTTATGAAAGGAAATAACATGGAACTCAATGGCGCCGATATCGTCGTGCGCTGCCTGGCCGAAGAGGGCGTCGAGCACGTTTTCGGTTATCCTGGCGGCGCGGTGCTCTACATTTACGACGCAATCTACAAGCAGAAAGATTTCAAGCATATTCTGGTGCGACACGAGCAGGCTGCCGTGCACGCTGCCGATGCCTATTCGCGCTCTTCTAATAAAGTAGGGGTGTGTCTGGTCACCAGCGGCCCGGGCCTGACCAATGCGGTCACCGGCATTGCCACTGCCTACATGGATTCCATACCGCTGGTCATCATCAGCGGACAGGTGCCCACCAAGGCCATTGGCGAAGACGCCTTCCAGGAATGCGATACGGTCGGTATTACCCGGCCCTGCGTCAAACACAATTTCCTGGTTCGCGACGTAAGAGATCTGGCCGATACGATGCGCAAGGCATTTTTCATTGCCCGCACTGGCCGCCCCGGCCCGGTTCTGGTCGATATCCCCAAGGATATCTCCATGACCATGTGCAAATACGCGCCGCCCAAGTCTGAAGTCAAGATGCGCTCCTACGCACCGGTGGTCAAGGGCCACCTGGGGCAGATCAAAAAGGCCGCCCAGTTACTGGCGGGCGCCGAGCGTCCCATGATTTACGCGGGCGGCGGGGTCATCCTGTCCGACGCTTCCGATGAGCTACGCGAATTGGTGCGGCTCAGCGGTGCACCGGTAACTACCACTCTGATGGCGCTGGGCGCGCAGAACCCGGATTCCGATCAGTATCTGGGCATGCCGGGCATGCATGGCACGTATGAAGCCAATATGTCCATGCAGAACTGCGATGTGCTGATCGCTGTCGGCGCGCGCTTTGACGACCGCGTGATCGGCAATACCAAGCACTTTGCACAAGCCCAGCGCAAGATCGTTCATATCGATATCGATCCATCGTCCATTTCCAAGCGGGTCAAGGTTGATATCCCCATTGTGGGCAATGTCAGGGAAGTGCTGCAGGAAATGAACCCGCTGGTTGCAGACGCGCTGGCCGAACAAAAAAGCAGCCGCTCATTGCAGGCCTGGTGGAAGCAGATCAACGACTGGCGTGGCCGCGATTGCCTGAAATACGATCATGGCAGTGAACTGATCAAACCGCAGTTTGTCATCGAAACGCTGTGCAAGGTCACCGAAGGCAACGCCTTCGTCACCTCGGACGTGGGCCAGCACCAGATGTGGGCGGCGCAATATTATCGATTCAACCATCCGCGGCGCTGGATCAACTCCGGCGGTTTGGGCACCATGGGCGTCGGCCTGCCGTACGCCATGGGTGTGCAGATGGCGCATCCCGACGCGCAAATTGCCGTCGTGACCGGCGAAGCGTCGATTCAGATGAACATCCAGGAACTGGCTACCTGCACGCAGTATCATTTCACGCCTAAAGTGCTGTGCCTGAACAACCGTTATCTTGGCATGGTGCGGCAATGGCAGGAAATCGACTATCAGTCGCGCTACTCCGAGTCGTACATGGACTCGATCCCCGACTTCGTCAAACTGGTCGAAAGCTATGGCCACATTGGCCTGCAGATCGATAAGCCGGCAGATGTCGAGCCGGCTATCAAGGAAGCTTTCGGCAAGCACAAAGACCGTCTGGTCTTCCTGGACTTCATCACTGACCGGACCGAAAACGTCTGGCCAATGGTCAAGGCAGGCAAGGGCCTGACCGAAATGTTGCTGGGTTCAGAAGACTTGTAAGGGGAAACCATGAAACACATTATCTCCATTCTGCTGGAAAATGAACCCGGTGCGCTGTCCCGCGTGGTGGGCCTGTTCTCGGCCAGGGGCTACAACATTGAAACGCTCACTGTTGCGCCGACCGAAGACGCGACGTTGTCGCGCCTGACGATCATGACTGCGGGCTCTGACGATGTCATCGAACAGATCACGAAACACTTGAACCGGCTGGTCGATGTGGTTAAAGTAGTCGATCTGACTGAAGGGGCTCACGTCGAGCGTGAACTCATGCTGGTCAAAGTTCGCGCCGTGGGCAAGGAGCGTGAAGAAATCAAGCGCCTGGCCGACATCTTCAGGGGGCATATTGTGGATGTGACCGATAAGTCCTACACAATCGAACTGACGGGTGTACAGGAAAAAATCCAGGCGTTTCTGTCTGCGCTGGATCGCAGTGCGATCCTGGAAACTGTTCGTACAGGCGTGTCAGGTATCGGGCGCGGCGAACGTATCCTGCGGGTGATTTAATCTGGTGGTAAGCGCGGTAAGCAGACATTCAAAACAAATTTAACTAAATTCTTGAGGCTTTAAATGAAAGTTTTTTACGACAAAGATTGTGACCTGTCCCTGATCAAAGGGAAAAATGTTGCCATTATCGGTTATGGTTCCCAGGGGCACGCCCACGCACTGAATCTGCATGAGTCCGGCATCAACGTCACCGTTGGCCTGCGCAAAAATGGCGCATCATGGAACAAGGCTGCCAATGCCGGTTTGAAAGTGGCTGAAGTGGCCGACGCCGTTAAGACGGCCGATCTGGTCATGATCCTGTTGCCCGATGAAAACATCGCCCAGGTATACAAAGAACACGTCCATGGCAACATCAAGGCCGGCGCTGCATTAGCTTTCGCCCATGGCTTTAACGTTCATTATGGTCAGGTTGTGCCCCGTGACGATATCGACGTCATCATGATTGCGCCCAAAGCGCCCGGTCACACTGTTCGCGGCACCTATTCACAGGGCGGCGGCGTACCATCCCTGATCGCCGTGCACCAGGACAAATCCGGTGCTGCGCGTGATGTAGCGCTATCCTACGCCAGCGCAATCGGCAGTGGTCGCGCCGGTATCATTGAAACCAACTTCCGTGAAGAAACCGAAACCGATCTGTTCGGCGAACAGGCCGTGCTTTGCGGTGGCGCCGTGGAACTGATCAAAGCTGGTTTCGAGACCCTGGTGGAAGCCGGTTATGCGCCTGAAATGGCCTACTTCGAATGCCTGCACGAACTCAAGCTCATTGTTGACCTGATCTACGAAGGTGGTATCGCCAACATGAACTACTCCATCTCCAATAATGCCGAGTATGGTGAGTACGTGACCGGCCCGCGCATTGTGACTGACCAAACCAAACAAGTCATGCGCGAGGTGCTGAAAGACATCCAGACGGGCGAATACGCGAAAAGCTTTATCATTGAAAACGCCGCCGGTGCACCAACACTGACGTCACGTCGTCGCATCAATGCCGAATCAGACATCGAAGTGGTTGGCGAAAAACTGCGTGCCATGATGCCTTGGATCGCCAAAAACAAACTGGTTGATCAAACCAAAAATTAAGAGTAGGCTTTTGCGCCAGAGGCTGGTTTTTCAGTTCTGGCGCAGGGCGACTGCCAAATGGTGGGCGCCAGGGCGCACAAAAAACAGGTATGCATCCGGTTCCGTCATAGACGGGAGTGCGTCATATCCTGGTTCAAAACCTCTGTTTATCAGGGGTTTTCTCTATTTTAAGGTCGGCAAGCTATGAATATCAAAACCCTTATCGCGGCAGGCGTACTGGCCGTTAGCGCGTTTGGCGCACCTGCCTTTGCTCAGGAAGTGCTCAAAGTGGGCGTCGAAGCCCTGTATCCGCCATTTGAAAGCAAAACGCCCGACGGCAAGCTGGTTGGTTTTGACGTCGAGCTCAATGATGCGGTCTGTGCCCAGCTGCAGGCCAAGTGCGAATGGGTCGAGACCAGCTTTGACGGGCTGATCCCAGCACTGAATGCACGTAAATTTCATTACATCAACTCGGCGATGAATATTACCGAGCCGCGCCAGAAGGTCATAGACTTCACGGTGCCCATCTACGATGTTCCAAGCCAGCTGATTGCCAGAAAAGGATCGGGCTTGCAGGCCACGCCGGAAAGTCTGAAATCCACCGTTGTAGGGGTATTGCAGGGATCGGCGCAGGAAGCCTTCGTCAAAAAACACTGGGCATCCAAGGGTGTAAAAATCGTCTCATACGCCTCACAGGATCAGATTTATCAGGATCTGCAAAGCAATCGTATCCAGGCGGCTGTGCAGAAAACGCCAAGCGCGGTGAGTGCCTTTCTGGAAAAGCCCGCAGGCAAGGACTACGAGATCACGGGCGCACCGCTTGACGATAGCTCGGTATTGGGTGTTGGTACCGGTTTCGGTATACGCAAGGGCGACGATGAACTTAAAAAGCGTCTTGATGGCGCGATTGATGCCCTCAAGAAAGATGGTACGATAAGCAAACTTACCCAAAAATATTTCAACGCCGACTGGGTCGCCAAATAGGTCGAGAGCGCAGCAAGCGCAACCGGCCCGGGCGGCCGGTTTTTTTCATTCCGTTTATCAGGTAACGATCATGCAGATCCGTTCGAAGCTACCCGCCGTGGGCACCACTGTTTTCAGCGTCATCGGTGATCTTGCCGAGCGTCATCAGGCTATCAATCTGGCGCAGGGAGCGCCTAACTTCCCGTGTGCGCCCGAACTGATCGATCATGCGATCGACGCCATGTCCGAAGGGCACAATCAATATTCTCCCATGATTGGCATTGAGCCATTGCGCAGCAAGATTGCTGAAAAAATCCAGCTGCTGTATGGCCACAGTTATGATGAGCTCAACGAAGTCACGGTCATGGGCAGCGCCAGTGAAGCGCTTTATTGCGCCATTGCGGCGTTGATCCATCCGGGCGATGAGGTGATTTATTTCGAGCCGTGTTTTGACAGCTACGCGCCGATCGTCAAATTGCAAGGGGCCGTGCCGGTAGGCATCAAGCTGCTGCCGCCCGGCTACGGTATAGACTGGGACGCAGTGCGCGACGCCGTCAATGACCGCACGCGCATGATTATCATCAATTCACCCCATAATCCCAGCGGCGCCGTGCTGTCTGACGCCGATATCGCCGCGCTGCAGGATATCGTGGCAGACACCAATATCATCATTCTGTCCGATGAAGTCTACGAACATGTGGTCTTCGATCAGGACATTCACCGCAGCATGTCCCGTTACGACGGGCTGCGCGAGCGTGCTGTGGTTGTGACTTCCTTTGGCAAGACGTTTCATGTGACAGGGTGGCGTATCGGCTATTGCGTCGCACCCGCGGCAATCACGGCTGAAATACGCAAGATTCATCAATTTCTCATGTATTGCGCTGATACGCCCATGCAGTATGCGCTGGCGGCCATGATGGAGACGCCCAATCATTACCTGAACCTGTCCACCATCTATCAGGAAAAGCGCGATTTGCTGGCCCACGCACTCAAAGATTCGAAATTCGAACTTCTGCCGAGCAAGGGCAGTTTTTTCATGCTTGCTCGCTTCCATCACTTCAGTTATTTGTCCGACGTACAACTGGTACGCAAGCTGATCGAAGAATTCGGCGTGGCAACCATTCCCGTATCGGCGTTTTATTCCGATGGAACCGATCTGGGCGTCATCCGCCTGTCGTTTTCAAAGGATGACGCCACTCTGGAAGAGGGTGCAAAACGTCTTTGCAAATTATGATATTCATCAGTTATCTCGTTCAAGGAAACATTATGAAAAATTTCAAGAAACTGACCATCAGTACGGTTCTGGCAGCCTGCGGCGTGCTGGGCGTGTCGGCCACTGCCGCAGCCCAGGACAACTGGCCCGCCAAGCCCATTACGTTTATCGTTCCCTACGCAGCAGGCGGCTTTGCCGATACCCGCATGCGCCTGCTGGCCGAAGAACTGAGCAAAGAGCTCAAGGCCAACGTTGTGGTGGAGAACAAGGCCGGGGCTGGCGGCGTGATTGGCACAGACTATGTCGCTCGCGCCAAACCCGACGGTTATACAATCGGCAGTGGCAATCTGGCGCCGCTGTCGGTCAACCCTACGCTGATGCCAAAGAACGTGAAATATGACGTGGCCAAAGACCTGGCGCCGGTGATTCTTATCGAAGAAAGCCCGCTGATCCTGAGTGTCAACAATAAACTGAACGTCAAAACCGTTGCCGATCTGATTGCGCTGGCAAAAAAAGAGCCCGGCAAACTAACCTTCGGTTCGTCCGGTGTCGGTGGTGCCCACCACCTGTCGGGTGAACTCTTTGCCTCCGACGCACAAGTGGAGCTGACTCACGTTCCATACAAGGGTGGCGCTCCTGCAGGCAGCGACCTGATGGCGGGTCACATCGATATGATGTTTGAAATGGGTTACGCAGCCATGCCGGCCATCCAGTCCAAAAAAGTGCATCCACTGGCCGTTACCAGCGCCAAGCGCCTGCCTTTGCTGCCCGATGTGCCTACCATGCAGGAAGCCGGCCTCAAGGGCTTTGAATCATACAACTGGCAGGGCGTGATTGCGCCTGCAGGCACCCCCGAACCGATTATCAGTAAACTGAATACGGCGTTCAACAATATTCTGAAAAAGCCCGAGGTGCAAAAAGCCTTCGAAAGCACGGGCGGCCAGTCTGCCGGCGGTTCACCTGACGATTTCGCCAAGTTCATCCAGAGCGAAACGGCCAAATGGGCCCAGGTTATCAAAACCTCGAATGTCTCGGTAAATTAAACGGCAACATCGTTATGTGCCTTATCGGGCGGGCGCCTGTCCGGCGCGGCTATGAGGGCTCCATTGTCGAGAAATCGGACAAGGATGCGTTCTTTACTCGTCCGCAAAGTGACCGGGCCCGCGATTTTCTGCAAAAAATACTGGTGTAAATGCGGCGATGTGCAGGTTCAGGTGATCTGCATATCGCACGCTCAAATTGTGTTTCAGTACGCCGGCTGCAATGTGGGATTTTGCGCCGATGCTTCGACCATTTCTCCCAGCATCTGGGCGGTGATGGCAGACAATGTCCATCCCAGGTGCCCGTGTCCGGTGTTATAGAAGACGCCGGGTTTGCGCCCACGGCAAACGCGCGGCATCATATCGGGCATCATCGGGCGCAGGCCGCACCATGGCACCACGCGTCGGGTGGATATCTCGGGAAACAGGCGGCGGGTCCAGTCGATAAGGGGTTGTACCCGGTCTGCGCGGATGTCCTTGTTAAAGCCATTGAATTCGGCCGTACCCGCCACCCGAAAGCGATCACCCAGAAAGCTGGTAACGATTTTGGCGTCTTCATCCAGCAGGCTGACCCGAGGCGTTGCGGCCAGGCTGGCCGCGTCGTCCAGATGGACGCTGATGGAATAGCCTTTTACCGGATAGACATTCATCGTGTCGCCCAGCATGCGGGCGATGGCCCGGCTGCCGGTGCCGGCGCAAACAACAATATTCTCAGCTTCAAGATAGGCCGACTGGACATCGTCGTAGCGCTGATGGAAAATTTGATGATGGTTCCGATCGCTGGTAATGCGAGTGACCGACGTATCCATGACAAAACGCACGCCCAGCTTGCGGCATGCTGCGGCCAGCCCGATGGTGAACTTGTGAATGTCGCCGGTGGCGTCCGATGGGGTATACAAGCCCGCGAAGAAGTCCCCGGTCAGTGTCGGTTCAATGGATCGCGCTTCATCCGGCGTGACCGCATAGCGTTCCAGGCCGCCTTCCTGCAGTAGTGCATTGGTTTTTAAGGCCTTGTCAAAGCTGTCCTTGTCATAATAGAAGTGCAGTATGCCCCGGCGCTCCAGATCAAAATCGATGTTCTCCTGTTCTGCCATGGCGTACAAATGACGGCGCGCTTCAATGGCCAGTCTGGTCGTTTCGATAGTATTGGTCTTGTGGTTGGGGATATTGCGTACGAATGCGGCGAGCCAGCTGTATTTATGCCAACTGAAGGCCGGATTGAGCAGCAGGGGCGCGTTGCGTTTGCCGATCCAGCGCAGTCCTTTCATGATGGTGGCGGTGCTGTTCCACACTTCGGCGTTGCTTGCCGAAAGCTGGCCGCCGTTGGCAAACGACGTTTCCATGGCGGCGTCCCGGTTTTTGTCCAGGACAGTGACCGAATAGCCGAGTTTGGCCAGGGTATAAGCGGTGGTGATGCCGGTAATGCCGGCGCCGATGATGGCGACACGTGACATAAACGTCTCCGATAGCGGTGATGCAAATCACACGATCTGCATACCCCATCTGTCACGGTACCTGAGAGTTTCACCGGCTTGTTGCATGAAGCCGGTTCCCCTTCGGTGGGCGCATGCGCCTCTCTCCAGAGTGTCGCGTTATTTGCAGTCCTTTTGCCTGAGAGTTTCCGGGGTGGTTGCTCCGTCGGCGTCAGCAGGGCTGAACTCTCCTGCAAACACGTATGTCGACAACGCATATGATAGTCGCCTGCTGTAAGACAACAAGCTAGGGTTTACCCTAGTCTGGTAAATAAGAGGATGCTGGAAACGCCGGTCAGCTGCAAACGCAATGGGTCATGCCGCCGTTTGTCCACGGCCTTTGAAATCAAAAAACCGGTTACCCCGCTGTGGGGTGAACCGGGTTGCTGTGGCGACGGCGGTATGATCGCGGTTCTATTGCACTGTAATTTTATTTTCCTTGATGATTTTTTCGTACAGTGCAGAATCCCGTTTAATGAGTTCGCTCAGTTCAGCCGCAGAGCCGCCGATGGGCACAAAACCAGCCGTCCTGAACTTGTTCTTCACATCCGGTTCTTTGACGATTTCGGCAAGTTCCGATGAGACGCGGTCCACGATTTCCTGCGGCGTTCCTTTCGGGGCCATGAGCGAAGTCCACGAGTTCATCACAAAGCCCTTGAAGCCGGCTTCTTCCATGGTGGGGATGTCATCTTCACCTTCCCAGCGTTTGGCCGACGTAATTGCCAGCGCATTGAGCTTGTCTTCCTTGACGTAACTCATAGGCACCAGGATTGGATCAAAGACCATGGAAACCCGGCCACTGAGCAAATCTGCAAGAATGGGCGCGCTGCCCTTATAGGGAACGTGTGTCATTTCAAGCCCGGCTTCATCGGCAAAGTGGGCGCCGGTCAGGTGGGCGCTCGAACCTGTGCCGCTGGATGCGTAGGTCAGATGGTTCTTCTTGCCGTATTCCACCAGTTCTTTCATGTTCTTGGCAGGCACCTGCTTGCTGACAAAAAGAAATAGAGGTAGGTCGGCAATATGCGATACCGGAACGAAATCCTCGTTGCTATAGTTCAGCTTGTATAAATGCGGATTGGCGGAATAGGCGGCCAGGACAGTGACAAACGTATACCCGTCCGGCTTGGAGCGCGCGGCCTGGCTGGTTCCGATCGTACTGTTTGCGCCGGGTTTGTTTTCAATCACGATTGGTTGCTTGAGCCTTTCCGACAGCTTCTGCATGACAACGCGGGTTACGGTGTCAGTCGCGCCGCCCGGCGTGTAGGGAACGATAACCTTGATGGGTTTGTCGGGCCACGCCGCCTGAGCCGCCATGGGCAGAATCAGGGCAGCAAGAGCGGTGTACGCGAGAACAGATGTCCCTTTTATTTTCATTTGAATCAATCCTTATGAGATTTGGATAACCAATAAAGGATAACAAACATTGGTCAAGAATAAGCGTTCTCCTGATGAAATAAAAAAGGAAATCCGATCGCCTCCCAAAAAATGACAAAAGCCCGCAGGACTAGACTGGACGGGCTTTTGCACAGCGGAACAATACCCAGATGCAAGGGGCAATCTCCCCAATTTTGGGGTTCTGCTTGATGGAATGGCTGCCTGATGCAGACGGCGCTGCAGTACAGAAAAACGTGGTTTAGGCAAAGACGCGGAAGCGGTCCTTGTCGTCCATGTATTCTTTTTCACCAGCCGGGTTGATGATGCTGCCAAAAGGCATCTGGGCACGCAACTTCCAGCTGGCTGGAATATCCCATTCTGCCTGGACTTTATCGTCGATCAGCGGATTGTAGTGTTGTAGCGAGGCACCAATGCCGTGTTCAGCCAGCGCAGTCCAGACTGCCAGTTGCGCCATGCCGGTTGAGTGCTCGGACCAGATGGGGAAGTTCTCGGCGTAGGGAGCGAATTTTTCCTGCAGATCGGTTACTACGTCCTGATCTTCGTAGAACAGCACGGTGCCGTAGGCAGCCTGAAAGCCGCTGAGTTTTGCATCGGTGGCCGGGTAAGCGTCAGCCGGTACGATGGCTTTGAGCGTTTCCTTGGCAATTTCCCAGACACGGTCCTGGTGTTTACCCAACAGGATGACAGCGCGTGAAGACTGGGAATTGAAGGAAGAGGGCGCCTGCTTGATCGTGTTTTGAATCAGCCTGACCAGTTCGTCATTGCTGAGTTTGACATCGCGATCCAGCGCGTAGATGGTACGGCGGTTTTTCAGGTGCTGCAGAACATTTGCGGACATGATGGTAAAACCCTTTAAAAATAGTTTCAATGATCGTTGTTTGTTTTCAGATACCGCAATTGCTTGCGGTTCTTGCATAGTCAACATTATGCTGCAATGCAGGGTGAGTTTGTTTCATCTGTTTTGTAGAGTATGTTCAAAATATTTGAACGATGGGTGCGACCAGAACAAGGGCTTGGACCGCCAAGGGGTGTTAACAGGGGATATTGAGAAGGGACAGTGAAAAGCGTGCTCTGGCAGGCAGGGCCCTGCGGAAGGGGCAGCAACGAAATGTGAGGCGCCAGACGTCACCCGTGCGGGTGGGATCAGCTATAAAGGGTAAATTGGTCAATCGTATTGCGGTGCGGGCAAAGCGCTACGCTTTTGGCCGACCCATTGCGGCGGTCTGCAGCGGTTGCGGTTTCCCCTGATTGTGATCAACAAGCGCGCTCAATGCGCACAATTGGGTGAGGCGCTGTCCGGTACTGGTTCAGGCGTGTACCGGACAACGCTCGCCTCTGTCTTTGCGCGCTTACTTTTTCTCGAACCCCAAGGACTCGAGCACCTTGCCTTCGTCTGTTGTGGTTTTTTTCGCAAACTCGGTGTATTGCTGGGTGCTCATGTAGAGCGGTTCCATATCGTATTTTTCCAGCGCTTCGCGAAAGTTGGGTTTTTCCATGGCCAGCTTGAGCGCGTCATGAAGCTTTTTCACGATGTCCGGATCGGTGTCCTTGGGAACGGCCAGTCCGAAAGGAGAAAGCTGAACACGGTTAATGCCCGATTCCTTGAGGGTGGGCGCGTCAGGAAATTTTTTGCTGCGTTTTTCACCCCAGGTAGACAACAGGCGCAGCTTGCCGTTCTCTACATAAGGCGCCCATGCCGGGGTATCTGCCACTGACATGACAAACCCGCCAATAATGGCCTTGAGCGACTCCGCGTTGCCTTTATAGGGGACATGCACCAGTTTGATGTCGGCGTCCTGGGCAATGGCCTCCATGGTGATATGCAGGGTCGTCATAATGCCCGGCGAACCATAGGTGAGTTTTTCCGGATTTTCTCTGGCGTACTCGATATATTCTTTCATCGACTTGATCGGTGAATCGGCCGGCACCACCAGTCCGAAAGAATAACCTGCAAGGCCGATGACATAGGTCAGATCGGTGGCCGGGTTCCAGTCAATCTTGCTGATGTAGGGCAGGCGGAACACCGGTGTTGGCGTTTGGGCAAGGGTGTAGCCGTCCGGCTTCTTATTGTGCAGCTGCATGGCCGGCAGAACACCGCCGGCACCCGGCTTGTTTTCGACGATCACCGGTTGCTTGAGAATACCCGTCAGGTTTTCTGCCAGCACCCGGAATGGAATGTCGGTTGAGCCGCCGGCCGTATAGCCAATCACGATTGTGATTGGCTTGTTAGGAAAGTTCTTGGCTGCCTCGGACATTGCCTGGGCTGACTGCATACCGCCTGCCATGAGCATAGCAATGGCGGCGGTATAAATGGACTTGCCTGGTTTTATCACACTTGTCTCCTGTTTTTTAGTAATGCGGATAATTGCAGATGGCGCGTCTGGATGTCTGATCTGATTAGTGCAGGATCTTACAAGTCAGATATTACCGTCTTTAATCAGATCCTTCGCAATAATGATTTGCTGAATTTGTGATGTGCCTTCGTATAGACGGAACAGGCGTACATCACGATAGAAACGTTCGATCGCGTATTCGGAAATATAACCGGATCCGCCATGAATCTGCACCGCCCTGTCGGCAACACGGCAGCACATTTCGGTAGCAAAATATTTTACGCAGGAGGCCAGCGCCGACACGCTTTCGCCGCTGTCGCGCCGGCGTGTTGCATCGAGCAACATGCATTCGGCCGCGTAAATATCCGTTTTGCTATCTGCAAGCATACCCTGAATCAATTGAAAATCAACTAGAGGATGCCCGAATTGCTTGCGGTCCTTGGCAAACGCCAGCGCATCGGCCAGCATGCGTTTGGCCGCGCCGATAGCGACGCCGGAAATATGCAGGCGGCCTTTGTCCAGTACTTTCATGGCAGTCTTAAAGCCCACGCCTTCCTTGCCGCCGATCAACTGGCTTGCCGGTATGCGGCAGTTATCAAAAATGACATCGCTCGTGTGTGCGCCTTTCTGGCCCATTTTTTTGTCGCGTTTGCCCAGTGTGAGTCCTGGGGTGCCGGCCTCGACAATGAACGCTGAAATACCCGAAGCACCTTTGATGTCGGGATTGCTGCGCGCCATGACGGTAAAAATGCCGGCATGAGGCGCGTTGGTAATGAAGCGTTTGGTGCCATTGATGATGTAATGGTCGCCATCGCGTACGGCTGTTGTACGCAGGGACCCGGCATCGGAACCGGCTTCCGGTTCGGTCAGGGCAAACGAGCCGATCAGATCGCCGCTGGCCAGGCGTGGCAGATATTTTTCTTTCTGTTCCGTGGTGCCGTCGATCACGATGCCCGACGAACCGATGCCGTTGTTGGTGCCGATGTAGGAACGAAACGCCGGGGAGGTGCGACCCAGTTCCATCGCAATGCGGGCTTCCTCTTCCATGGTCAGGCCCAGGCCGCCATATTCTTCAGGCAAGGCCAGACCAAACAGACCCAGCTCTTTCATCTGGTCCCGGATTTGCTGGGGAATTTCGTCGGTCTCGGCAACTTCGTTTTCGGCGGGAACGAGGACTTCGCTAACGAAGCGGCGAACGCCTTCTTCAAGAAGGGTCTGGGTTTCCTGATCACGTATCATGACTGTGATTAATCCTTATAAAAAATGAGTGCGTTATTTTGCCAGAAACCGGCTGAATGCCGTCTTTGCTTCGGGCGATGCCAGGCATTGCACAAAACGTTCTCTTTCAGCATCCAGCGTTGCGGCCACGTCTTGGGCCGCAGCGCGCTGCATCAGCGCTTTGGTGCTGGTCAGGGCAAGTCGGGACTGGCTGGCCATTTCGCGGGCCAGTTCCTGGGCGGTACTTTCGGCCTGGCCGGCAATGACCACGCGATTGATAAGGCCTGCCTGTTGGGCTTCTTCAGCCGTAAAGGGTGTGCCACGGTACAGCCATTCATTGGCCTTTCGAATCCCGACGTAACGGGCAAGCAGCAGGCTGGACGCGCCTTCAGGGCACAGGCCCAGCGGCACGAAGGGAATGCGGAACTGTGTACCGGTGCCGGCAACAACAAAATCACAATGCAGCAACATCGTGACGCCAATGCCAATGGCGCCGCCTTCGACGGCGGCGATGATGGGAATGTTGACCTTGCTGATGGTTTTGAGAAATGTCAGGCCTGGGCTGGCGCCTTCGGGCGCATTAACAAAGTCGCGCAGATCGTTGCCCGCTGTGAAATAGCCGCCCGCACCGGTCAGTACAATGGCATGCAGGTCTTCTCTTGCGGTGGCCTGCGCCAGCGCCGCCGTGAGCGCAGCATAGGTAGCGCTATCCAGTGCGTTTTTCTGTGCCGGTCTGTTGATGGTGAGCGTCAGAACCCGCTCGCTGACATTGACCAGGATCGTGGGCGTGGTCGCTGTATCGTTCATTAGGCGTTCTCGCTGGCAAGGCGCTGGCGCGCGGTCTGGTATTCCTGTTGCATGCGCTGGGCGATCGCGGCAACCGGCTCTACTGAGTCGATAGTGCCGACGCCCTGGCCGGCACCCCAGACATCTTTCCACGCCTTGACGCGGGTTGAACCAAAGTTGGTTGATGATTTTTCCTGTTCTTGCAGGTTGTCCGGATCCAGGCCTGATGCCGTAATGCTCGGCGCCAGGTAATTACCGGGTATACCCGTGAAAAACGGCGTGTACAGAATGTCTTTGGCTGCTGCGTCGACGATCATTTGTTTGTAGCGTGGGTCGGCGTTCGCTTCCTGGCTGGCTATAAAGCGCGTGCCGATATACGCAAAATCGGCTCCCATCGCCTGGGCTGCCAGGATGGCATCGCCGTTGGTGATCGAGCCGGAAAGAATAATCGGGCCATCATAGAATTTACGTACTTCCGACACCAGTGCGAACGGACTCAGCGTGCCTGCATGACCGCCTGCGCCGGCGGCAACAAGAATCAGCCCGTCCACGCCGGCTTCCAGTGCCTTCTCGGCATGGCGGATGGTTGTGACATCATGAAAGACCAGGCCGCCCCAGCCATGAACCGCAGAAGCGACGTCCGACGGGGCGCGCAGGCTGGTGATGATGACGGGAACCTTGTATTTCTCGCAGGCCTGCATGTCGTGATCAAGCCTGTCGTTCGACGTATGGATAATCTGGTTGACGGCGAAGGGGGCTATTTTCTGCGCCGGATGCCGGCTGCGTTCATCATCCAGTGTGCTGGTGATCCGGGCCAGCCAGTCATCAAGCAGCGACGCCGGACGGGCATTGAGGGCCGGGAACGATCCGATCAGTCCGCTTTTGCATTGCTCGATGACCATATCCGGATTGGACACGATAAACATGGGCGAGCAGATTACGGGAAGCGACATTTGAGCGCGCAATTTTTGTACGACAGGATGAACCATAAACAACCTCAGTCAGATAAATATCATATGCAATATTGGCAGCGGACGGATGCATGATGCATGCCGCAGACGAAAGATGCCGACGGGGCAGGTCGGCGCAGCCATCGGATAGCACGTCGCGGTATCAGGGTCGCCTGCATAAATTCGAAACAAAATTCTGCAATGCGGTACATGCTTTACTCTTGAGCGCTAGCCGTCAGCACTTTATCATAGACTACTCTGGACGCGCGGGCAATGGAATTTTCTTTTTAAACATAGTATAAAACGGGTATTATTATACTATTGAGCAAATGCGGAAGGCATGACGCGCCACGCAATGCGATTCTGTACTATATTCTGCACATTGGAATTGTTCCTGCGAATTTATTTATGACATCTGATATTCGGAAAACCCTTAACAAACCCCCTTTGGCCAGAGAGTATGAGGACGACCGCCATTTCATCACGGCGATCGCCCGCGGCCTTGATGTGCTGGCCTGCTTTCGCTCCGGCAACAAAGTGCTGGGCAATCAGGAAATTGCACAGCGTTGCAAGCTGCCCAAGTCAACGGTGTCGCGCATTACCTATACGCTGACCAGGCTGGGTTACCTGACGCATGACGAGGAAAGCAGTAAATACCAACTGGGTATGGCGACACTCTCGCTGGGCGTGGGCTTGCTGGCCAAGCTCGATATCCGCCAGGTTGCCCGGCCGCTGATGCAGGCGCTGGCTGACGAGACTCAGGGCATGGTAACGCTGGGAACGCGCGATCGATTGTCGATGTTGTATCTGGAAAACTGCCGCAGCCGGTCGGCGCTGACACTCAGCATGGACGTGGGCGCCCGTATTCCGATCGTATCCACGGCCATGGGCAGGGCTTATCTGGCGGAAATCCCGCTGCAGGAGCGCGAAGAGATATTCGGCCGGGTACGCGAACTTGATGAGCTGGCTAGTGATGCGTTAATGAGCGGTATCGCTTCGTCGCTGGCCGATTACGAGCGGCTGGGATGCACCTGCTCATTTGGCGATTGGCAAAAGGATGTGAACGCCATCGCGGTCGGCTTGAATCTGGGGCGGCAGTTTCCGATTATGTCGATCAGTTGCGGGGGCCCGTCCTTCAATTTATCCGAGCAATATCTGCTTGAAGAGGCGCGACCCAAATTGCTGGAAGTGGTCAGCAAACTCAAGGAGACGGTGGGTCAGCCAGCCTGATCCGCACAATACCCAGGCGTGTTGGTGAGCCCGTCGGGCAACTGCCGGCAGGCTTGCCGGCCGGCAGTTCGTGCTGGCTATTTCTTGTCGATCATGGAAAACAGGGCGGTGGCAAAGGCCACTTTTTTGTCACCCACGCGCATATCGCAGTTGGCGAAAACCACCCGCTTCCCCTTGCGTTGAATATCCACTGTCGCTTCCAGCCAGTCGCCTTCGCGCACAGGCGACATGAATTCACAAGTCAGCGACATGGTGACGAAAGCCACCGGCTCATCATGAGCGTTAAGAATGGCATCGCCAAAGGCATTGTCAGCAACGGTCATGATAAGACCGCCGTGGGCGACACCCACCTTGTTCAGATGCGTTGCCTCTACCCGCAGGCCAATGCCCACATGGCGGTCGTCCACTATTTTTTCATAAAAAGGTCCGGTCAGATCCGAAAAGGAACTGAAGCGGTTCAGCAGGCGGTAGTGTTCTGGAATAGTCTGGTCAATCATGATACGGGTGTTTCCTCAAGCGGGGTCCTGGTTTTTCTGTGGCGTTAGCAAACTATCACTATATCGCTGCAAATGAAAGTCTGCATCGCCATACTGACTATTTAGTACAGTGACCCGTTTGAAGTAATGAGGTACGACCAGCTCGTCGGTGACGCCCATGCCGCCGTGCAGTTGCACGGCCTCTTCGCCGACATGGCGCGACAGTTTTGCCAGCAGCACCCTTGCCGCTGCGCCTTTGATGATGCGATCCTGCGGATCATCGCCAGCCTGGCTGATGGCTGCCAGCAGCGCCATGGAAGTAGCCTGTTCTGCTGCGATGGCCATATCGGCCATGCGGTGCTGCAAGGCTTGAAAGGTGCCAATGGCCACGCCAAACTGCTTTCTGGTTTTCAAATACTCCAGGGTCGCGTCGTTCAGGGCCTGGATCAGGCCGGCCGCCTCGGCCGCCAGTGCGGCATTGGTGGCAGCCAGCGCCTGCATGATGGCGGGGTAGGCCGTGTCTGCGTCGCCAATCAGCGCCTCTGGCGGCAGCTCGGCATTTTCTATCACCAGATCGGCAGCCAGATGGCCGTCATGCAGCCGGTATGACTTGGCCGTAATGCCAGGATGGTCTGCTTTGACCAGGAAGACAGACAGGCCGTTGCTGTCATTTTCCTGTCCGGCAGTCCTGGCTGTGATCAGCCAGTGGTCGCACACCGGCGCGTCAACCACGATGGCCTTGTGGCCGTTCAGGATCCAGTTGCCCGCCTTGTTGACGGCCTGGGTATGGATACGCGATTCCTGATAGCGCGATTGGGCATCGTAGTGGGCAAAGGCGAAACGGGCCGAGCCATCTGCGATCGCGGCAATCAGCACGCTGCGCTGCTGCGCTGTGGCGTGCTGCTGCAAAAACGTACCTGACAGTACCACGGTGCTGATGTAAGGTTCAAGAATAAGTCCTTTGGCCAGTGAGCGCATGACCAGATAGGTATCCAACGGGGTGCCTTGCAGGCCGCCGTCTTCTTCGGCAAAGGGCAGGGCAAGAATGCCCAGTTCTGCAAAGGTTGCCCAGGTGTCCTGGCTCATATGCTGGTTGGCGGCAAGATTTTTCCGGCGCTGTTCAAAGGCATAGTCTTTGTCGACAAAGCGGGTAAGCGTATCTTGCAGGGCAAGTTGTTCTTCGGTAAAGGTAAAGTCCATGTGGATGACTCCGTAGCGTATTATGTTCTGTATCGGGAAGGGATGGCGGGCCGTTTACAGCCCCAGAATCATCCTGCAGATAATGCTTTTCTGCACTTCATTGGATCCGCCGTAGATGGTGGTTTTGCGATAATTGAAATATTGCGCCGTCATATGTTCCTGGGCCTGAGGAAAGGCGGCAGACAATTCATGTACCTGATCGTCCGGCAGGATATGGGCCGCCGCATACGGGCCGGCGACCTGCGAGGCCAGTGCTGTGATCGCCTGCTGAATCTCCGAGCCTTTCACTTTCAGGATGGAGGCTTCGGGCCCTGGGGCGTGGCTGCTGCCTTCCTGAGAAATCAGTTTCAAATTGGTGATTTCAAGTGCCATCAGATCCAGCTCGACCTGCGCCAGGCGATCGCGAAATCGCGCATCCTGCAACAGCGGCAGGCCGTCATTGCCGGTTTGCCGGGCGGCGGCCGTCTTGACCAGCTGCAGTGCCGCCTTGGAACGGCCCACGCGGGCGATGTTGGTTCGTTCGTGGCCAAGCAGGAATTTGGCGTAAGTCCAGCCTTTGTTTTCTTCGCCGATCAGGTTGGCGGCGGGAACGCGAACATTCTCCAGCCAGACTTCATTGACCTCATGGCCATCGTCCAGCATGATAATGGGCCGCACGGTAATACCCGGCGTTTTCATATCGATAAGCAGGAATGAAATGCCTTCCTGCTTGCGCACTTGCGGATTGGTGCGCACCAGGCAAAAAATCCAGTCTGCGTGCTGGGCCAGCGTGGTCCATGTTTTCTGGCCGTTGACGATATAGTCTTCGCCATCGCGCACGGCCGTCGTTTTCAGCGACGCCAGGTCCGAGCCGGCCCCGGGTTCCGAGTACCCCTGGCACCACCAGTCCTGGCCGGACAGAATGCGGGGCAGGAAACGCTCCTGCTGTTCTTTGCTGCCGTACTTTTGAATAACCGGCGCGACCATTTTCAGGCCAAAAGGCAATTGTTCGGGTGCACCGAAAGCAGCACATTCTTCTTCGAAGATATGGCGCTGCACCGCATCCCAGCCGGTGCCGCCAAATTCCACTGCCCAGGACGGCGCTCCCCAGCCTTGTTCAAACAGGTTGCGTTGCCATTGCTCGCGTTCGGCTTTTGACAGCGGCAGGCATTGTTGTGTCTTGTCGCGGACCGTAGCTGGTACCGCTTCTTTCAGGAAAACGCGAACCGATTCGCGAAAGGCCAGTTGTTCAGGAGTGTAGCGGATATCCATGGACGGAATTCCTTTTCAGGTTGTTGAGCGGCAGAAGCGAAACCGTCATTGTCGCAGCTCGGTGTCTGCGTAGCCCGGTTTCTTTTATGATTCTGCATAGTGGAATATATAATTGATTTATGGAATTGATTATAGCGAGCAATGCGTTAAATGAAAAGACAGGCCGATAGAAAAAGCAGAAATGCTTGCAGCCGACAATTCGCTTTACACCCAATACTGCCACGGAGTATTATCAAAGAATTCTCGGGGCACATTAGTTCTGCTATGCGAAACAAATGGCGTAGTAACGACGTGCCATGTATTTAATCGAGCCAGACAAGGAGACATCGCCATGGATCACGCTTTTTACGAAGAAAAGGACGGAATCGCCGTCATTACATTCAATAACCCGCCGGTCAACGGCCTGGGTCATGGGTTGCGCAAAGCCATTGTAGAGGGCGTCGATCGCGCCAACAGCAATAGAGCAATCCGGGCGATCGTGCTGGGCGGGTCCGAGCGGGCTTTTTCCGGCGGTGCGGATGTGACAGAATTTGGTACGCCCAAGGCGCTGCAGGCGCCCACCTTGCGCACGGTCATAGAAGTATTGGAGCAATCGGCCAAGCCGGTAGTGGCTGCCATCAATGGCGTATGTCTTGGCGGCGGGCTGGAGCTTGCGCTTGGCGCGCACTATCGCGTTGCTGCTGCAGCGGCCAGGGTCGGTTTACCTGAAGTCAAGCTTGGCATTCTGCCTGGAGCGGGCGGCACCCAACGGCTGCCACGGGTAGTAGGACTGGAAAAGGCGCTGAACATGATTGTCTCCGGCCAGATCGTCAAAGCCGCTGCGCTTGCCGATACCGCGCTGTTTGATAAAGTTGTTGACGGTGAGCCGCAAGCGGCGGCCATTGAGTTTGCCAAAGGCCTGGCCAGTGATGCACCGCTCAAGCGGATTCGCGATCTGGCAGTTGGCGATGCCGATGCCGACGCCTTGTTGCTCAACGCCCGCAACGCGGTCAAGGCAGGCTCTGCGCACTTTCCTGCGCCCGCTGCCTGCGTCGAGGCAGTAGCGGCCAGCACGCA
The DNA here is from genome assembly GCF_014897675.1 of Advenella sp. FME57. Classification (GTDB taxonomy): domain Bacteria; phylum Pseudomonadota; class Gammaproteobacteria; order Burkholderiales; family Burkholderiaceae_B; genus Advenella. Next base: position 215,320 of record NZ_JABUXU010000002.1, read on the forward strand.
CATGGCCTTTGATGATGGGCTGGCATTTGAACGCCAGCACTTTACCCAACTGCTGGCCTCGCCCGAATCACTGGCGCTTCGTCATGTGTTTGCGGCTGAACGCGCAGCGACAAAAATTCCCGATGTGCCGGCCGATACCCCATTGCGTCCGATTGGCCTGGTCGGCGTGATTGGCGCTGGCACCATGGGTGGCGGCATCAGTATGAATTATCTGAATGCCGGCATCCCGGTGATCCTGCTTGAGCAAAAGGAAGAAGCGCTGCAGCGTGGGGTTGCCACCATTCGCAAGAACTATGAAAACACCATGAAAAAAGGGCGGATTACGGCCGAGCAGGTTGAAGAACGCATGAACCTGCTCAGCACGACCCTGTCCTATGACGCATTGAGCGAAGTTGACCTGGTTATTGAAGCCGTCTTTGAAGATATGGGGGTCAAGGAAGTCGTATTCCGTGAACTTGATCGTGTCGTCAAACCAGGTGCAATTCTGGCCTCCAATACCTCAACCCTGGACGTCGACCAGATCGCTTCTTTTACCAAACGCCCGCAAGATGTGATCGGGCTGCATTTTTTCAGCCCGGCCAATGTTATGAAACTGCTGGAAATCGTGCGCGGTGAAAAAACGGCCAAAGATGTGCTGGCTACATGTATTGACATGGGCAAGAAAATCGGCAAGAAACCGGTGGTCTCGGGCGTGTGCGATGGGTTTATCGGCAACCGCATGCTGTATGCCTACCGCGATGCGGCAGATGAAGTGATGCTGCAGGGTGCCGCACCCTCGCAGATCGACCGCGCGCTGGAAAAATTCGGTTTTGCAATGGGCCCGTATCGCGTGGGTGACCTGGCCGGTCTGGACATTGGCTGGGCGATCCGCAAGCGCAAGAAGGAGGCCGATCCGAAAGCCTATGAAGAGGTTGTGGCCGACCGCCTGTGCGAGGCCGGACGTTTTGGTCAGAAAACTGGGGCGGGCTGGTATCGTTATGTTGCGGGCGATCGCAAGCCGCAGGTTGACCCAGAGGTCGAAAAACTGATCGAAACCTTCCGCCAGGAAAAGGGCGTTGCGCCGCGCAAAATCAGCGACCAGGAAATTGTGGAGCGTTGCGTTTACGCGCTGGCCAATGAAGGGGCGAAGATTCTTGAAGAAGGCATTGCCCTGCGCGCCTCGGATATCGACATTGTTTACCTGAATGGTTATGGCTTCCCGTTACATCGCGGCGGACCTATGCACTATGCGCAACAGGCCGGCCTGTTCAATGTCGTGCGGGCACTGAGGCAATTTGGCGCTGGTTCGGCCCGGCCCGGGGCATGGCAAGCGGCGGTCTTGCTGGAAAAGCATGCGCAAAGTGGTGAAGCGCTGAAGTAGAAAGTGCATTGGCAGGCAGGGTATCGCCTGCCAACCGTATTACATCTACGGGCAGGCGGCAGGCGGCAAGCGATAGCGGGTTATGCCAGGAAACTGGACGTTTCGTGTCTGCCAGTGCCAGTAGGATTATGTATTTTCTGTTCCGATACAATTGAAGTTTGCTTTGGTTGGCCTTGATCTTGGCGCTGCACAGCCCAATGTCATGCGCCCGACCTGGAGAAGAGACATGAGAGAAGCTGTAATTGTTTCAACCGCCCGTACCGGACTGGCAAAGTCCTGGAAGGGTGCTTTCAATATGACCTATGGCGCAACGCTGGGTGCGCATTCAGTATCGCACGCAGTCGCGCGCGCCGGTATTGATCCAACTGAAGTGGAAGATGTGATCATCGGTTCGGCCTTGCCTGAAGGCACAACCGGCGGCAATATCGCACGGGCCATTGCCTTGCGGGCCGGCCTGCCGGTCAGCGCAGGCGGGGTAACCGTCAACCGCTTCTGCTCGTCGGGGCTGCAGGCCATTGCCATGGCGGCGCAGCGCATTATTGTCGACCAGGTTCCGGTGCTGGTGGCCGGCGGCGTTGAAAGTATTTCCTGCGTGCAAAATGAGGCTAACACCCTCATGCGCCAGGACCCATGGTTGCGTCAGCACAAACCCGAGCTGTACTGGAGTATGTTGCAGACAGCGGAAACCGTGGCCAAGCGCTATGGCATTTCGCGCGAGGCACAGGACGAATATGGCGCCCGCAGCCAGCAGCGTGCCGCCCGGGCGCAGGCAGAAGGGCTGTTCAATGATGAAATTGTGCCCATGACAACTGTCATGAGCGTCTTTGACAAGGCAACCGGCGGCATTGCCCGCCGTGAAGTAACCATTGCTGCAGATGAAGGGATCCGTCCCGATACCACGCTTGAAGGCGTGTCCAAAATCCGCCCGGTGTTCCCCAAAGGCGTTATCTCGGCGGGAAATGCCAGCCAGTTTTCAGACGGATCATCGGCCTGCGTGCTGATGGATGCCGAAGTGGCGCGTCAGCGCGGTCTGAGCCCAATGGGCATTTTCCGCGGGTTTGCCGTAGCAGGTTGTGAGCCCGATGAAATGGGCATTGGTCCGGTTTTTGCGGTGCCACGTTTGCTCGAGCGCGCCAGCTTGAAGGTCGATGATATCGGTTTGTGGGAATTGAATGAAGCCTTCGCCTGCCAGGTGCTGTATTGCCGTGACAAACTAGGTATTCCCGATGATCGGCTCAATGTCAACGGGGGGGCGATTGCTGTCGGCCATCCGTATGGCGTGTCTGGCGCCCGCATGGTCGGCCACGCCTTGATCGAGGGCAAGCGCAGGGGGGTTAAATACGTGGTGGTCACTATGTGTATCGGTGGTGGCCAGGGCGCGGCAGGGCTGTTCGAAGTGGCATGAACCGCCCCGATTATTCCGCCGTCTGGCCGCGTGGGCGCAGTCGGTCGCTAAGCGTACCGGAAACGGCGCTGCATGCCAATCTGGAGATATCAGCTCTGCGCTATCCGCACAAGCCTTGTCTGGTGTATTACGGCGCCAGCTACAGTTATGGGCAGGTGCTGGCGCAGGTGCAGGCCCTTGCCGGGTTTCTGCAGCACGATTGTGGCGTGCGCAAGGGTGACCGGGTGTTGCTGTATATGCAAAACAGTCCGCAATTCGTGCTTGCCTACTATGCGATTTTGCGGGCCGATGCGGTGGTGGTGCCAGTCAATCCGATGAACCGGGCCGACGAGCTGCAACATTACATTCGTGATACCGGCGCCACTGTGATCATCTATGGTCAGGAACTGCATGAGCAGGTTGCTTTACTTGGCGCTGCGGCGCCGGCCAGCAAGCTGGTGGCGGCGTATCATGATTATCTGCCCCCGGCAGGATCGGATCAACACGTACCGGATGTTGTTGCCGAGCCTGCGCAGGCCCTGGCCGGTAATGGCGTAGTGCTTTGGCGCGACGCACTGGCCGGCGGCCGGGGCCCGTTGCCCTCATCGGCCGTGCCGGCAGATATGGCTGTCATGCCGTATACGTCAGGCACCACCGGCCATCCCAAAGGCTGCGTTCATACCCACCGCTCCACCATGTATAACACGGTGTCCGCAGCGGTATGGTATGACGGAGGGAATCAGGACGCAGTTTTTCTGGGCGTGTTGCCGTTTTTTCATGTTACCGGCATGGAAGGGGTCATGAACAGTGCCATTTATCTGGGCGCGACCATCGTTATTATGACGCGCTGGGATCGTGTGGTGGCGGCCCAATGCATCGAGCGCCATCGCGTTGGCCGGCTGGCGCTGATCGCTGCCATGGTGGTTGATCTGCTGGCCATGCCCGACCTGTCTGCCTATGATCTGTCCAGTATTGCCCGGATCAGCGGGGGTGGGGCGGCCATGCCCGAAGCGGTTGCAGAAAAACTGCAACGCGAGTTTGGCCTGACCTACATCGAAGGTTACGGGATGTCCGAAGTCATGGCGCCAACGCACATAAACCCGGAGCGGTATCCCAAAAGGCAATGTCTGGGGATTCCGATTTTTGATGTGGATTCCCGTATTATTGATCCGGTCACCTTGCAGGAGCTGCCGCAGGGTGAGGTTGGCGAAATCGTCGTGCATGGGCCTCAGGTCATGCAGGGCTACTGGAACAATGAACAGGCATCGGCCGACGCATTCATCAGTATTGACAACAAGCGTTTTTTGCGCACCGGAGATCTGGGGCGCATGGATGAGGACGGATACTACTTTATGGTGGATCGGCTCAAGCGCATGATCAATGCCTCGGGTTTCAAGGTCTGGCCAGCCGAAGTGGAATCCATGATGTATGCGCATCCCGCGATTCTTGAGGCCTGCGTTGTTGGCGTGACTGACGAAAAACGCGGCGAGACCGTCAAGGCTTGGGTTGTATTGCGCGACGGTAGCCGCGGCAGGGTCACTGAACAGGACATCCTGGATTGGTGCCGCCAGAAAATGGCCGCGTACAAGGCGCCACGGATTGTCGCCTTCACCGACGCGCTGCCTAAAACGTCCTCAGGAAAAGTCTTGTGGCGCGCGCTCGGGTAAATAACACAAGCGAAATATGAAATAATGACTTGCACCAGTAATGGCATAAATATAGATTCAGACAAAAGAGAATACAGGTATAACAGATGATCAACAAATTTATAGACGATATACAGGTTGCGGTTGCCGATGTCTTTGATGGCGCCACTGTGCTTATCGGCGGGTTTGGTGGCGCGGGCCACCCGACGGAACTGATCCATGCCCTGATCGATCAGGGCGCAAAAGAGCTGACCGTCGTCAACAACAATGCGGGCAATCATGACACGGGGCTGGCGGCGCTGATCAAGGCAGGTCGCGTACGTAAAATGATCTGCTCATTTCCCAAGGCTTCGCATTCGCACGTCTTTAACGAGATGTACAAAGACGGAAAAATTGAGCTCGAGTGTGTTCCGCAGGGCACGATCGCAGAACGACTGCACGCTGCCGGCGCCGGGATCGGCGGATTCTATACGAGAACCAGCTATGGCACCGACCTGGCCAAGGGCAAGGAAACGCGCAATATCGACGGTGTTGACTATGTGTTCGAGACGCCGATACACGGCGATTTTGCACTGGTGCTGGCAGAGAAGGGCGACCGCTGGGGAAATCTGATCTATCGCAAGGCTGCCCGCAACTTCGGGCCGGTCATGTGCATGGCGGCAAAAACCACCATCGTTCAGGTGAAGCAGAAAGTCGAACTGGGCCAGCTTGATCCGGAAACGATTATCACCCCCGGCATTTTCGTGAATCGGATTGTCGAAGTAGCCAATCCGGCCATCTCCAGTTAAGCAGGTCATATGATGAATAAATTGAACAGAAACCAAATGGCCGAACGCCTGGCCAAAGATATCGCCCCCGGCAGTTATGTCAATATCGGTATCGGCATGCCCGAGCTGGTCGCCAACTACCTCAAGCCAGAAGACGAAATTCTGCTGCACAGTGAAAATGGCATTTTGGGTATGGGCCCTGCCGCGACAGGCGATGACATTGACGGTGAGCTGATCAATGCCGGAAAAAAACCGGTCACATTGCTGACCGGCGGCGCATTCTTTCACCACGTGGACTCGTTTGCCATTATGCGCGGCGGACATCTGGACTTGTGCATCATGGGCGGGATGCAGGTATCTGCAGACGGCGATCTGGCCAACTGGTCGCTGGGCCGCCCCGGCGAACCACCGGCAGTAGGTGGGGCCATGGATCTGGCTGTGGGCGCCCGCAAGGTGTACATCCTGATGGAACACAATGCCAAAGACGGGTCGCCCAAGATTCTGGAAAAGTGCACGCTCCCAGTCACAGGTTTGGGCGTGGTCAGTCGTGTCTACACCGATATCGCCGTCCTGGAAGTCACGCCGGCGGGTATGGCAGTGGTGGAAAAACTCGTCGATATCACAGATGAAGAACTGCAGTCGCTCACTGGCGCGAAACTGATTTTCGCCTGAGTATCCGATAGCTATTAATATCAGAATGAAATAACACAGAGGAAATGTATGAATAACGCTTATATTTGTGATGCTGTCCGTACGCCGATTGGTCGCTATGGTGGCGGTCTGTCCACCGTGCGCACCGATGACCTGGCTGCACTGCCGATCAAGGCATTGATGGAACGTAATCCGAACGTAGACTGGAGCAAACTGGACGATGTAATCTATGGCTGCGCCAACCAGGCCGGCGAAGACAATCGTAACGTTGCCCGCATGGCGCTGTTGCTGGCGGGAATTGACGTACAGGTTCCGGGCGCGACATTGAATCGCCTTTGCGCATCCAGTCTGGATGCCGTGGGTACGGCTGCGCGCGCCATCAAATCGGGCGAAGTCGATCTGATGATCGCCGGCGGCGTAGAAAGCATGTCACGTGCGCCGTTTGTCATGGGCAAGGCCGAATCCGCCTATTCCCGGGCTGCCAAAATCGAAGATACCACGATCGGCTGGCGCTTTATCAACCCGAAAATGAAAGCGGCGTTTGGCGTGGATTCCATGCCGGAGACTGCTGAAAACGTCGCGGACGACTTCAAGATCTCTCGTGCCGATCAGGATGCATTTGCATTACGCAGCCAGCAGCGCGCTGCAAAGTCCATTGCCGATGGCGTATTCAAGGAGGAGATTATTCCCGTGAGCGTCCCTCAGCGCAAGGGCGATCCCGTGGTAGTTGATACGGACGAGCACCCGCGTGCGACGACGCCGGAAGCGCTTGCCAGGCTCAAGGGCGTTGTACGCCCTGATGGCAGCGTGACGGCGGGCAATGCATCAGGAGTGAATGATGGTTCCTGCGCGGTGCTGCTGGCCTCAGAAGAGGCGGTCAAGAAATATGGCCTCAAGCCCAAGGCACGCGTAGTAGGGATGGCCGTGGCCGGTGTGGCACCACGCATCATGGGCGTGGGTCCCATCCCGGCCGTGCGCAAAGTGCTGGAAAAAACCGGCCTGACGATCGAACAAATGGATGTGGTAGAACTGAACGAGGCTTTTGCTGCACAGGCGCTGGCCGTGACGCGTGATTTGGGCCTGCCTGACGATGCAGCGCATGTGAACCCGAACGGTGGCGCGATTGCCCTGGGTCACCCCCTGGGTGCGTCCGGTGCGCGTCTGGTAACGACCGCCATGTATCAATTGCAGCGTACCGGCGGCAAGTATGCCTTGTGCACCATGTGTATTGGTGTCGGCCAGGGTGCTGCTGTCATCATCGAACGCGTGTAAAGCATGTTCGGCCAGTGCGTTAGCGTGGCGGGGCGAGAACGTCGGCACTGCTGAACGCATGCAGCGGTAAACGTATATAGCGGTAAATTAAAAAGGCTGGGCAATCTATGTTGCCCAGCCTTTTTTTTATGGGAAAAACCAGCGGTTTTTATGGGAAAAACCAGCGGTTTAATGCCCCAGGATCTTCGAGAGGAAATGCTTGGCCCGCTCGGAGCGTGCTTCCTGGTTGCCGAAGAATTCTTCCTTGGCACAATCTTCAACAATCTGGCCTTCGTCCATGAAGACGACGCGGTCAGCCACTTTGCGGGCAAAACCCATTTCGTGGGTCACTACCATCATGGTCATGCCTTCCTTGGCCAGATCGACCATTACATCGAGCACCTCGTTGACCATTTCAGGATCAAGCGCCGATGTGGGTTCATCAAACAGCATGGCCATGGGATCCATGGCCAGCGCCCGGGCAATGGCCACACGCTGTTGCTGGCCGCCAGACAGCTGGCCCGGGAACTTGTCCTTGTGTTCAATGAGTCCCACGCGGTCCAGCAGCTTGCGGCCGCGTTCCATGGCCTCGCCCTTGGAGCGATCCAGAACCTTGATCTGAGCCAACGCCAGGTTTTCCATGACGGAAAGGTGCGGGAACAGCTCGAAGTGCTGAAACACCATGCCGATTTTGGAGCGCAGTTTAGGCAGGTCCGTTTTCGGGCCGCCCACCGAGACGCCGTTGAAGAAAATCTCGCCCTTCTGGAAGGGCTCCAGGCCGTTGGCGGTTTTGATCAGTGTGGATTTGCCTGAGCCCGACGGACCGCAAACCACCACAACTTCACCTTTGCTGATTTCGGTTGTGCAATCGGTCAGAACCTGGAATTTTCCATACCATTTACTAACGTTTTTAAATTCAATCATAGCCATGGAGAAATACCTTATCGAATAATCGTCAAACGCCGATCGATCACTTTGACCAGACGAGAGCAAACTAAAGAGATGACAAAATAGATAGCCGCTGCGAATATGTACAGCTCAACTGGGCGACCGGTAATGTCGGCGTTGATGCGTGCCATACCCAGCAGGTCATTTAGTGACAACACGGTCACCAGAGACGTATCCTGGAAAAGAACAATCATTTGCGTGAAAATCACAGGCAGCATATTGCGGAAAGCCTGTGGCAGCACGATCAGTCGCATTACCTGAAAGTAACGCAGTCCCAGCGCATAGCCTGCGCCCACCTGCCCGCGGGCGATCGACTGGATACCGGCACGCATAATTTCGCAGAAGTAGGCGGCTTCAAACAGCGTGAAGGTAATCAATGCGCAGGTAAACCCGTTCAGTGGCCGCGATACCATCCTGGCAGACTCGTTGCCTTCTATATAGGTGGCCCACATGAAGTCGACCCAACCCAGAATATACGGCACCAGGAAGAAGAACCAGAACAGGATCAGGATCAGCGGCAGCGAACGCATGATGTTGACGTAGGAGCCGGCGAACCAACGGAAAATATTGATGGACGACAGGCGCATCATTGCCAGTACAGTGCCCCAGATCAATGCCAGAACCGTGGAATAAAGCGTCAGCTTGAGCGTAAAAACCAGGCCTTGCATTAGCAGTGCGGGCGCGGCCTGCTGGATAACGCCCCAGTCAAAGGCGGCAATGCTGACCGATGAGGCGGAGAGAAGTAAATCTTGAAAATTCATCATGTGCTCCTACCCTTTTCCTGAAATAAAGCCAGGAACACTGAAGAAACGTTCAACGGCCGACATGATTACCAGAATCAATAAGTTGATGATGACATACAGGGCGGTTGCCGCCAGGTATGAAGGGAAAGTTTGGAATGTGGATTCCTGCATGGAGGCGGCTGCGCCGGTAATCTCCAGCAAGCCGATGGTGTAGGCAACCGAAGAGTTTTTCAGCAGGTTGAGCATTTCAGAGGTCAGTGGCGGGGTAATGATGCGCATTGCCATGGGCAACAGCACATACTTGTACATCTGAAAGCGTGTCAGGCCAAGCGCCGTCGCCGCCATGGATTGTCCGCGCGGCAGCGAGCGAATGCCCGAGGACAGCTGGATGGCAATCCGCGATGAGGTAAACAGCCCCAGACACAAAACCGCCGGCCAGAAGACCGAATAGGGGTACTGCATGCTGATGATTGCCTTGCCTATTTGTTCTGGCAGCACCTGGGGGATCACGTAGTACCAGAGGAACAGTTGCACCAGCAGGGGGATATTTCTGAACAGCTCGACATAGCCAGAGCAGATTCTGGACACCAGCCGATTCTGGCTGGTCAGCCCGATACCCACCGCGACGCCCATGACAAATGCGAGCACCCACGCGATAGCAGACAGCTGCAGTGTCCAACCGACAGCGGAGACGAATGCCTCCATATAGGTATTCCCGCTGGGGGATATCTGACAGAACAGGGACGCGTTATCGATATTGGCCGGGTCACAAAATATTGTGGAGATTGACATAATTTGAAACGCAATTTATAGAAAACAAAAAACGGCACAAAACACAGCGAAAGCGGGTTTTGTGCCGTCGGACAGAGGCCGGTTTATTGGTATGTAGCCGGGTCTGGTGAATCTGTAGGATTGGCAAGCGCTTTCTTGAGGGCTTCCGACATAGGCAGATTCATATTGATGTTTTTCGGAGGAATGGGATTTTCAAACCATTTTTTGTAGAGCTTTTCGAGTTCGCCGCTCTTGATCATGGCGATCACTGCGTCATCCACCGCTTTCTTGAACTCGGGATCGTCTTTGGGTTGAATCATCGCGTAAGGCTCGGTGGTGAGCGCTGTGTCGCTGACGATCCATTTGTCAGGATCTTCAGAGTTGGCAACCAGGCTGGCCAGCAACACGTCATCCATGAAGAACGCTTTGGCACGACCGGCCTGAACTGTCAGGAAGGCGCCCGCATGGTCTTTCGAAGGAATAATATTCATGCCCAGGTTTTCCTTGGCATTGGTAGCGGCGAGCCATTTGATGTTGCTGGTGCCGGCCGTGGAGGTCACCGTCTGGCCTTTGAAGCCGGCGACATCCTTAATATTGTCAGCCTTGGCCGAGACGAAGCGGGTAGCGGTCACAAATGTGGTCGGCGCAAAGCTGACCTGTTTCTGGCGTTCAGCATTGTTGGTTGCCGAGCCGCAAGCCAGGTCGATCGTACCATTCATGATCAGGGGAATTCGGCTGGCCGAGGTCACGGGAACCTGTTTGATAGTGAGTTCTGTGCCCAACTGTTTTTCCAGCGCTTTGACGATGCCGTCGCAAATTTCCTTGGAGTATCCAATTGGCTTTCCACCGTCCAGATAGGAAAAGGGTATAGAGGAGTCACGATGACCCAGAGAAATTGTTTTTGTACTTTTGATTTTGTCCAGACGGCCTTCGGCGTGGGCGGACAAACCAATTGAAGAAATAAGTGCAGCAAGCACGAGACTTGATAACTTCATGGAAAACTCCTTTATAACGGTGTTGCTAGTATGAACGAAATGCTCATGCTTAGGGTTCAGGTTTTACCCTAATTTTTGACAAACTGTCTTTTGGACTAAAACTGCAATTCTATTTTTAATGGATTTTAATGTACTTTAAAACAAAATATACATATAGATACACATTGCATTATGGTGGCATTACTACGCACCAAAGCGATTTTGCCGATGTGCAAAACCGGTGCGGTTTGCTGGTGGCGCCAGTATGGCGCGCGCGGGAAAAATGTATTGCTGATGCGAAACCGTCGCTGCCACGATGAATGACATAATCACATTTGCATTTCCCCCGCATATGCCCGGGGGCAGCGCGTTGGCAGGAGGCTCGCAACGGTAGTTGCTGCCATAACCACAACCGTAGCCGTAGCCTGCAGCCGCAGCCACAGCCACAGCCACAGCCACAGCCACTCGGCAACTGTGACAACGCATAACAATAGCTGGAGAGGGTGCCCTGAGGTTCAGGGAGCTGGCATGTGGAAACAATGCAGGCAAAGGGTGCCTGCGACGATCGTCTGGCAAATGCTGCGCTGCCTTGAGGGCAAAGTGTGGGCCAGCAGCGTGTTGTACTTCGCTGATTCGGGCGGGTCTGGCACAGCGGGCATCATTGCACCGATCGCCAGGAAAATGCAGGGTGCAATACAAAAATTACACTTTTGGTGTATCCCCATTCTCCGCTGCAGGTGTTTGCGACTAAAATGACGTTTTAATCAGCCGGTTTCCAATTGCATGTATAAACCCTCCTACCCGCATCCTGTTCTGGCCCGAGAGGGCTGGCCCTTTATCGCCGGCTCCCTCATTCTGGCGCTGTTGGTGTCGTGGTGGTCCATTGCTGCAGGGCTGATCTTCTGGCTGCTGGCCATTTTTGTGATTCAGTTTTTTCGTGACCCGCAACGCCAGGCGCCTGACGGCGAACGCGTGGTGCTGTCACCGGCTGACGGCCGGATTGTGTCGGTAGACAAAACCACCGACCCATATACCAAGCAACAGGCCCTGAAGATCAGCGTGTTCATGAATGTATTCAATGTTCACTCCAACCGCTTCCCGGTTAGCGGGCGGGTAACCCAGGTTCAGTATTACCCTGGTTCTTTCGTTAATGCCGCGCTGGACAAGGCGTCGGTCGAGAACGAAAGAAACGCGGTTCATATCGCGCTCGATTCCGGCGAGCAGGTGACTGTTGTGCAGGTTGCCGGTCTGGTGGCCCGCCGCATTCTGTGCTATGTCAAGCCGGGCGATAGCCGGCAGGCCGGAGAGCGTTATGGATTCATTCGTTTCGGTTCACGTGTCGACGTCTATCTGCCACCAGCTTCCCGCCCGCGGGTAGCCATTGGCGATAAGGTGTCGGCCACTTCTACTGCACTGGCTGACCTGCCCGAACCGGCTTCATCGGTCAATCAAAGCGATACGTTATGAACGAAAATCTGCCACGTCCGCGCAGCGCTATTTATCTGCTGCCCAATGCATTTACGACGGCCAATTTGTTCGCCGGCTTTTATGCCGTGGTGCAAGCCATGAACGGGCGTTTCGAGGTGGCAGCCATCGCCATTTTTGTCGCGATGGTGCTGGACGCCATGGACGGTCGCGTGGCGCGGCTGACCAATACCCAGTCAGCTTTCGGCGAGCAATATGATTCCATGTCCGATATGGTGTCTTTTGGTATTGCACCGGCGCTGGTCATGTATGAATACCAGTTGCAGGCACTGGGACGCTGGGGCTGGATCGCTGCCTTTATATACGTGGCTGGTGCGGCGTTGCGTCTGGCTCGTTTCAATACCAATATCGGTGTGGTCGATAGCCGGTTCTTTCAGGGGTTGCCCAGTCCCGCCGCGGCGGCGCTGGTGGCCGGTTTTGTCTGGCTGTCGGTCGATAATCGTATCCCAGACTATGAATCGCTGGCCTGGCTGGCCTTTGTGCTGACGGTATACGCCGGTATCTGCATGATTTCAAATGCGCCGTTTTTCAGCGGCAAGTCTCTGGCGCTGGAGAAAAAGCTGTCGCCGCAAAACATCATGCTGGTGCTGGTGCTTATTTTTGCTTTTGTATCGTCCGATCCTCCCATTGTGCTTTTCCTGTTGTTTATTGTGTATGGGTTGTCGGGTTGGACCGTGTGGTATTGGCGCTGGCGTCGGGCGCAGCAGTTACACGATAGCCGCCGCGAGAGCAGGGAGGCAGAGGCTGCAGGCGCAAAGCCAGAGGACGCTGCGACGGTGCATAAGGCGGATCAGGCGGATCAGGCGGATCAAGCTGGTCGGTCGCAATCGCCGACGCGCAATGAACCGCATATTGCGGAGTCACCGGACCAGGACAAACCCAAAGACTGGTTCAAAAAAGACTGACCAGGAACGTGCCGGAATCCGGCACGTTCTTAAAAGCCCATGATTTCAAACTCATGGTCATAGGCGGGATCTGGGCCGGGATGGTGGTGTGTTACCTGCTGGCCGTCACGGCCCAGATAGACATACATCAGTGAGTTCCAGGCATTGGCCTGCTTGTAACGATATTCCCAGACCACTTCATTTTTCTCGCCCAGCCCCACGCGGGTCACCTTAGCGGGTGGGCCGAACTCGCAGGTGACGTCCTGTGGTGTCCATACCCCCTTGTCCAGCTTGCGAAAATTCTCATCGGTCAGGATGGATTCCATCCGATCGGCGATGCCCGCGCTATTGAAACGCGTACCGTAAGCATATTGACCGTTGGGCTGCTGGGTCCAGATGGCCCGGGTGCCGCCATCGGCGGTGGGGCAGGTGAAATTGGGCGACCCCATGGTCTCCAGGACGACGGATTTTGGCGAATTGGGCGGTACGTCCCGGTAACTGGCGCAAGCACCCAACGTCACGCAAAGGCCAATCAGACTCACGGTGCGCAGCAGTTTGCGCGGCGCAGCCGCCTGCGAAAAAAACGGACTTTTGCGCCGGCGGTGCAGGCCAGTGTTGGAAAAAAAGCCCGGAAATTGGGAAAAACAACGGAAATTAGGCATATTTGAACCTGTATGGCTAAGGTTTGCGTGTGTTTTCGGGCTGAATCATATATAATTGTCGGTCTTGACTGAAAGCCAAAAATGCAGCCCTGCATGGCATCTGACGTGTTCATTGTAGCGTGTAAATCCGCAACAGGACAGATCAGAGCGAGTATGGTGGGGTACGCAGTCGTCTATCCGGGCAAAAGTGTATGCCGTATTTCCGGGAACAGATGCTCAGCGCGGCGCAATCAATCGTGCATCAAAACCAATGGTTAATATGACAGTTGTTTTTTAGCTGTCGGATCGCTGGGGCTGTTGCTGATCGTTTGCTTTGCTTCTCGCAAAGTCCTGACACGGTAGTGACCAGGCTTGCTTGGAAGGCCAATGCAATCACAAACGCCGGTGTCGGCAGATATATCCATCAGGCTATTTCTGTTTTATGCTTATGGTGGTTCGGTCGGGAAATTATCCGATATTTTATTTTTAATACTTCACGGTAAAACGCCTCGGTTTTACCGCCAGTTAATGAGGCTTATTCGATATGTCAGTTGCTGATATCAAAAAATCTGAAATTGTTACTCAATACGGTCGCGCTCAGGGCGATACAGGTTCTCCCGAAGTGCAGGTTGCATTGCTAACCGCTCGTATCAACGAATTAACCGGTCATTTCAAAGAACACATGAAAGACCACCACTCACGTCGTGGTTTGTTGCGCATGGTTAGCCGTCGCCGTAAACTGCTCGACTACCTGAAAGGTCGTAACCCTGACGCTTACCGCTCACTCATCGAAAAACTCGGTCTGCGTAAGTGATATTGGGTTTGCGCCCAACACAAAACCGTGCAGAGCGCCAGGCTGGCGCCTGGCACGGTTTTTTTATTGTGCCGGAACGGGGTTTGGACGCGTACACAGAATCGTGGTGTGCGGCTGAAAACGGACAGATCTCTCTGGCTTTATTGTAAGGATTGAAAAATGTTTAACAAAGTGACCAAGTCGTTTCAGTATGGCGATCAGACTGTTGTGCTGGAAACCGGCGAAATCGCCCGCCAGTCTTCAGGCGCCGTTGTGGTTTCAATGGGTGATACCGTTGTGCTGGCCACCGTCGTTGCAGCAAAAAATGCCAAGCCTGGACAGGATTTTTTCCCGCTTACCGTTGATTATGTAGAGAAAACCTACTCTGCCGGCCGTATTCCCGGTGGTTTTTTCAAACGCGAAGGCAAGCCTTCCGAAAAAGAAACACTGACGTCCCGCCTCATCGATCGCCCTTTGCGTCCGCTGTTTCCTGAAGGTTTCTATAATGAAGTACAGGTCATTATTCACGTGCTGTCGGTCGATCCGCAGGTTGATCCCGATATTGCGGCACTGATCGGTAGTTCAGCTGCGCTGGCCGTGTCCGGCATTCCGTTTGACGGCCCTATCGGCGCTGCGCGCGTGGGCTATACCAATGGTCAGTATTTGCTGAATCCGACACAGGACCAGTTGGTGGATTCAGAAATGAACCTGGTTGTTGCCGGTACCGAAAATGCCGTGCTGATGGTTGAGTCCGAAGCCAAACAGTTGTCCGAAGAAGTGATGCTGGGTGGCGTGGTGTTTGGCCATGAGCAAATGCAGGTTGCAATCAATGCCATTCATGACCTGGTGGCCGAAGCCGGTAAACCCGAGTGGGACTGGCAGCCAGAAGTCAAAAACGAAGCGCTGATCGCTGCGGTGACCGCCGCTGCCGAATCGGGCTTGAAAAGCGCCTACGAAATCCGTCAGAAACAGGAACGGACGGCCAAACTGCGTGAAGTGATTGCCGGAGTTAAGCAAACGCTGGCTGAGCAGGCAGCGCAGGCTGGTCAGGATGCACCTGATGGGGTTGCGGTCGACGATATTCTGTTCGATCTGGAATCCAAAATCGTGCGTGGCCAGATCCTGGCTGGCGAGCCTCGCATTGACGGTCGTGACACCCGTACGGTACGTCCTATCTCTATCCGTCTGGGCGTGTTGCCTCGTACCCATGGCAGCGCACTGTTCACCCGTGGTGAAACTCAGGCGCTGGTTATCGCTACGCTGGGCACCAAGCAGGATGAGCAGATTATTGACTCGGTGATGGGCGAACATCGCGACCGTTTCATGCTTCACTACAATATGCCTCCGTATGCAACCGGCGAGACCGGTCGTTTCGGCGTACCGAAACGCCGTGAAATCGGCCATGGCCGCCTCGCCAAGCGCGCACTGATTTCAACGCTGCCTGCCCACGAAGATTTCCAGTACACCATTCGCGTCGTATCTGAAATTACAGAATCTAACGGTTCTTCATCCATGGCTTCCGTTTGCGGCGGCTCACTGGCCATGATGGATGCGGGCGTACCTGTCAAGGATCACGTGGCCGGTGTGGCCATGGGCCTGATCAAGGACGGTGGCAAGTTTGCTGTGCTGACCGATATTCTGGGCGACGAGGATCACCTGGGCGATATGGATTTCAAAGTGGCCGGCACTAAAAATGGTATCACTGCGCTACAGATGGATATCAAGATCCAGGGCATTACCAAGGAAATTATGCAGGTCGCACTGGCTCAGGCCCGCGAAGGCCGCATGCATATTCTGGGTAAAATGACCGAGGCGCTGACCGGTTCGCGTGAAGAACTATCTACCTTTGCGCCGCGCATGTTGTCCATGAAAATCAATCCGGAAAAAATCCGTGATGTGATTGGCAAGGGTGGCGCCACGATTCGTGCGCTGACAGAAGAAACCGGTTGCCATATCGATATCAGCGACGAAGGCGTGGTCACTATCTCCAGCGCCGACCTGGACAAAGCCAAGGAAGCCGAGCGTCGTATCGCTGAACTGACTGCCGTGGTTGAAGTGGGTCAGGTCTACGAGGGTACCGTACAGCGTCTGCTGGACTTTGGCGGTATCGTGCAGATTCTGCCTGGTCGTGATGGCCTGTTGCATATTTCTGAAATCGCCAACTACCGTATTGCCAACATCAATGATGTGCTGACAGTAGGACAGAAGGTCAAGGTCAAGGTTATTGAAGCTGATGATCGCGGTCGTTTGCGTTTGTCAGCCAAGGCATTGGGCGGGCTGGAAGGTGCGCAGGAAAATGCGCCGGCAGAAGGCGGCGAGCCGTCTGAAAAACCTGCTGAGTAAGCCATACCGGCAAAGAGTATTGTTTCGTCAGAAGCAATACTCTGGTACCGCAGGCCGTTGCGGTGTTGGCAGTTGATGTATCACTGGTAAACGTAAAGGCCGTGCAAAAAAAACTCCTGATCAGAAATGACCAGGAGTTTTTTTATTGTGTCTCAGGCCAATCGATTGCAGCGAGCGCGACAATCGGTTGGCGGCAATCGTAGATCAGACCGCGCCCTGATCGATCATGGCATCAGCGACCTTGCGAAAGCCGGCGATATTGGCGCCAAGCACCAGGTTGCCTGGCTGGTTGAATTCGTCTGCCGTTTCCCATGCGTTGGTGAAAATATTCTTCATGATGTTTTTCAGGCGCAGGTCAACTTCGTCAAAACTCCACTGAATCATGGAGGCGTTCTGCGCCATTTCGAGTTGACTGGTGGCAACGCCACCGGCGTTGGCTGCTTTGCCAGGCGCGTAATGGATGCGGGCCTTGAGAAATTCCTCGACGGCTTCAGGCGTGGAAGGCATATTGGCGCCTTCTGCCACCAGTTTGCAGCCGTTGGCGAGCAAGGCCAATGCGTCGGCCTGGTTCAGTTCGTTTTGTGTTGCGCTGGGGAAGGCCAGATCGCAGGGAACGGACCATACCTCGTTGCGGCCAGGCGCATAGTCGGCTGCAGCCTTGTAAACGGCATCGGGATGCGCTTGCAGATAGTTCTGCAGAGGCGCCTGCTGCTTTTCCTTGAGCTGCTTGAGCGTTTCCAGATTAATACCGGATTTGTGGTATATCATGCCGCGCGAATCGCTGCAGGTCACTGGCGTTGCACCCAGTTGATACAGTTTTTCGATCGTGTAGATGGCCACGTTGCCGGCGCCCGATACGGCGCAGATTTTGCCATCCAGATGGTCGCCTTTGTTTTGCAGCATATTCTGGGCAAAGTAGACCGCGCCATAGCCGGTCGCTTCGGTGCGCACCAGCGAACCACCCCATGGAATGCGTTTGCCGGTAAGCACACCCTCGTAGCGTCCAGTCAGGCGTTTGTATTGGCCGAAAAGGTAGCCTATTTCGCGGCCGCCGACACCAATGTCGCCGGCCGGCACGTCGATGGTGGGGCCGATGTGTCGGTAGAGTTCTGACATAAAGGCCTGGCAGAAACTCATGATTTCATTGTCTGACTTGCCTTTGGGATCGAAATCACTGCCGCCTTTGCCGCCGCCGATAGCCAGGCCGGTGAGCGAGTTCTTGAACGTCTGCTCAAAGCCAAGAAATTTAATAATGCTGGACGAGACGCTGGGGTGAAAACGCAAGCCGCCCTTGTATGGACCGATGGCGGAGTTGAACTCGACCCTGTAGCCCTTGTTGACGTTAATTTTACCTTTGTCATCTACCCAGGTAACCCGAAACATGATCTGACGCTCAGGCTCAACGATACGTTCTATGATGTTCTGATCCAGATAATGCTTTTCTTTTTCGAACAGCGGAGAAAGTGATTCGAGTACTTCCAGGACAGCCTGATAGAACTCCGATTGCGATGGGCTGGATTTGGCCAGTCGGGCCAGCGTCGTATCAATATATGTCATATGAATTGAATGTAATGATCAGATTAAGGGTTACAGGCAAACGTATGCACGCCGGGCGTACCCAACGCGTAGGGCTGCAGGGTGAAAACGGCGGGATGCACAATGATTGTTATGCGAGGGGTAAATATAATACCGCTATATTGTGTGCAGTGCAGCGAAAAATGCACTATCTAGGTGATTGCCCTGATTTATTTTGGCGCATTTTGATGAATATATAAGTATATTGGATCCAATTGGTGCGCTTTTCCTTGTTGCCTGCTACATTCCGGGGCAGGGCGACCATTCTCGGAAGTACTCAGCCATGAGGCCCGCCAGGCAGGCGCCGTGTGGATCACGGCAACCCCGGGCGGTGCGATGGGCTGGTGGATCAGCCTGTAATTGCGGTGATACCGGCTATGGCTGTTTCAGCGTCCTGGCTGGCCTGGACACCTGATACGCCGACAGCGCCAATGGTCTGGCCATCAACCACAACAGGCACGCCACCTTCGAGCATGCCTGAAATGGCTGGTGCCGACAGAAATGCGTAGCGACCATTGTTGATCATTTCTTCGTAGCCTTTGGTTTCGCGGCGGCCCAGCGCTGCTGCATGGGCTTTGGCCGGCGCAATATGGGCGGAAACCGGCGCAGCGCCATCAAGGCGTTTCAGGGCCAGCAGATGGCCGCCATCGTCAGTCACGGCGATGGTCACGGCCCAGTTGTTTTTGCTGGCGTGCGCGGCCGCTGCATCGATGATTTTCTGTACGTCTTCCTGGACGAGAACGGGCTTGGTTTTCATAATGGCTCCGAAATGGGTTGTCAAACCGCCTATTATAGTGAGGAACCATGCCGGGTTTGTAACTTCTGATGATAAAGCAGTGTGCACCAAAGTTTCGAATCAATGCGCAGGCAAGCGGCGCTGGTGTCTATCTGGTCGGCCCAGGATGAGAACAATGCCCGCTTCGCTGGCTGGATGCATAACCGTGTCAGCGTCTTGTAAACGCAGGCGACGGGACCCTATGTGGCATCGACTGGCCGGATGCGACCGACGACGGCGATTGGCAGCGGCGCAACGGGGCGCCGCTGCCAATACCATCATGCTGCCTTGCTTAATGCAGTACGACGATAGGCTTCAAGCAATTGCGCTCGCCGCGCCGCAGCTTTTTGCATATTGGCCTCTTTGATATGACCATAGCCACGGATATCGTCGGGCAGGCGGGCCAGCTCCACAGCCGTATCGTAGTTGGCGTCATTCAGGCTCTGATCGATTTCATCCAGTAAGGCGAAATACTCTTCGATCAGGGCGCGCTCGGCGCGTCGCTCTTCGGTGCGGCCAAAGGGATCAAGCGCGGTGCCGCGCAGGGGTTTGAGGTGCGCCAGAATAGCGAAGGTCTTCATCACCCACGGGCCATATTTCTTCTTGATCAGATGCCCTTTTTTATCTTTTTTGCTGAACGCGGGCGGCGCGAGATGAACATGCAGTGCATAGTCGCGACCCGGCTCGCCTTCGAACTGCTCACGCAGTTTGTCAAAATAGGCGGGGTCCGTGTATAGGCGAGCCACCTCGTATTCATCCTTGTAGCTCATTAGCTTGGCCAGGTTGCGGGCCACCGCCTCGGTCAGGATATGGCCGCTGAAGCCACGTTCTTTTTCGGTCTCGCGGATGCGCGCGACCGCCTGCGTAAAGCGTCGTGCGTACCGCTCGTTCTGGTATTTCGTCAGATGTTGCTCAAGGCGCTTGATCAGCGCGTCGGTGCTTTCCGGCATGCTGATCAGGTTCTCGTGGCGCGTCGTGCGCTTGCTGTTGCCAAGCGGTACAGACTGCAGGCCATGATGCGCCAGATAGCGACCCCATTCGAAGGCGGCCAGGTTCTTGTCAACGGCAACGCCATTGAGTTCGATGGCGCGTTCCAGGCTTTCGTGGTGAAGGGGAATCCATCCTTTTTGCCATGCGTAGCCCATCATCAGCGGGTTGGCGAAAATGGCATCGCCCAGCAGCGCAACCGCATAGCCATTGGCATCCAGAAAATCACATTTTTCCCGGCCTAGCAGATCCAGCATATCGTGCTCGGTAATGGCAGAAGGGAACTGCCATTTCGGGTTCTGGAAAATTTCTGCGGTCGGCACCTTGGCGCTGTTGATAGCCGCTACCGTTATGCCCTTGCGGGTTTTGGATGTAATCTCGCGGGACGCTGCCACAATGGCGTCGCAACCGATAATCAGATCGGCTTCGCCCATGCCTATGCGGGTCGAATGCAGGTCTGCCGGCCGGTTGCCGATCTGTACATGGCTCACGACGGCGCCGCCTTTCTGCGCTAGTCCGGTAATGTCCAGTACGTTGACGCCTTTTTCTTCCAGGTGTGCCGCCATGCCAAGCAGGGCGCCGATGGTGACCACCCCGGTGCCGCCTACGCCAGGCACCAGAATGTTGTACGAGCGTTCGATCAAGGGCGTCGAAGGCGCTGGAATGTCCGCTTCTATTTTTTCAAATGATAGCGTGGCGGTCTGGGGCTTGCGCACTTTGGCGCCCTCAGCGGTCACAAAGCTGGGGCAAAAGCCGTTAAGGCAGGAGTAGTCCTTGTTGCAGGAGGACTGGTTGATGCGGCGTTTGCTGCCCATCGGCGTGTCCACCGGCTCCACGGAAAGGCAGTTCGATTTGACGCCGCAGTCGCCGCAACCCTCGCACACCGCTTCGTTGATGAAGACGCGCCGGTCGGGATCGGGGTAGGCATTGCGTTTGCGACGTCGGCGTTTTTCGGTCGCGCAGGTCTGATCGTAGATCAGGATTGTCGTGCCTTCGGTATCGCGCAGTTCCAGTTGTACATCATCCAGCGAATCGCGATGGAATACGTCGGGGTTGCCAATCAGGCTGACCCCTTTGTATTTTTCAGGCTCGTCGCTGACAATCACGATGCGGACAGCGCCTTCTGCATGCAGTTGGGCATTGATTTGTGGCACCGTTAGCGTGCCATCCACAGGTTGCCCGCCTGTCATGGCAACTGCATCGTTGTATAGAATTTTGTAGGTGATGTTGACTTTGGCTGCGATTGAGGCGCGGATCGCCAGAATGCCTGAATGGAAATAAGTACCGTCACCCAGATTGGCAAAAATATGCTTGGTGGTCGTAAAGTCCTTCTGTCCGATCCAGGGGACGCCTTCTCCGCCCATCTGGGTAAAGGTATCGGTGTTGCGATCCATCCAGATGGTCATATAGTGACAGCCAATACCGGCCACTGCACGCGAGCCTTCGGGCACGCGAGTCGACGTATTGTGAGGGCAGCCGGAACAGAACCAGGGCTTGCGCTCCTGCACGACGACCGGCCGTTTGGCATCCTGTTCCTTGGCATGGATAATTGCAATGCGGGCCTGAATGCGGGCGCGCACCTCGTCGGGAAGCGCGTGCTTTTCCAGGCGCTTGGCAATGGCCTTGGCGATAATGGCAGGCGATAGTTCGTAATTGGCCGGCAGCAACCAGTTGCCGCGGGGTACTGACCATTCGCCGCCGCCATCGTCGCGCGCATCAAATTTACCGTAGACATCGGGACGGACGTCGTCGCGCCAGTTATACAGTTCTTCCTTCAGGGCGTATTCCATGATCTGGCGTTTTTCTTCGACCACCAGGATCTCATCTAGGCCTTCGGCAAAGTGTCGGGCACCTTGCGCTTCAAGCGGCCAGACGCAGCCCACTTTGTACAGCCGAATGCCAATGTCCGTACAGGTCGCTTCGTCCAGGCCCAGATCGGTCAGCGCCTGTCGCACGTCCAGATAGGCCTTGCCGGCAGTCATGATGCCGAACCGGGCCTTGGGCGAATCAAAAATGATCTTGTCCAGCTTATTGGCGCGCACATAGGCCAGCGCTGCGTAGAATTTGTAATTGTTCAGCCGGGCTTCCTGGTCCAGCGGTGGATCGGGCCAGCGAATGGACAAACCACCCTCGGACATGTCAAAGTCCGGCGGCGTAATGGTCTGGACGCGGTCCGGATCCAGTTCGACCGACGAGCTCGATTCGATCACGTCGGTAACGCATTTCATGGCAACCCACAGGCCCGAATACCGGCTCATGGCCCAGCCGTGTACGCCAAAGTCCAGATATTCCTGCACATTACTGGGGTATAGAACGGGGATGCCGGCCGATTGCAGGTTATGCTCGGACTGATAGGCCACCGTGGATGATTTGGCGGCATGGTCATCGCCTGCCAGCAGCAACACGCCACCAAACTGGCTGGAGCCGGCCGAGTTGGCGTGTTTGAATACATCCATAGAGCGGTCCAGGCCCGGTCCTTTGCCATACCACATGGCAAATACACCCTGTTTGGTTGCGCCGGGAAACAGATTGACCTGCTGTGAACCCCAAACCGCGGTGGCGCCAAGCTCTTCGTTGACGCCGGGCTGGAACGAGATCTCATGTTCGGCGAGGTATTTTTTTGCCTTCCACAGACTCAAGTCCAGATTTCCCAGGGGCGAGCCACGGTACCCGGAAATGAATCCGCCGGTATCCAGCCCGGCGCGCCGGTCCCGGTCTTTCTGCAGCATGGGCAGGCGCACCAGCGCCTGGGTGCCACTCATATAGACGCGGCCTCTTTCCAGGCTATATTTGTCGTCAATGGTGGTATTCTTCAGGGCATCCTGTGCCACTTTAGGTAGTGGGGCATTCATACTTTTGTCTCCGATATGGTCCATATGCATATAAGCGCATGATTCCCTGACATTGTCATAGTCGTCTTGTGAACGGTATGAACAACGGTCTGGAATGTTCACCGCCTTTCGGGGCGATGCTATATCGTCCTGATGAATGGCAGCCGATTCTTTGCTGCAACTCATCATGATTGCCTGCCGATGTGAACCCGGAGTTGCAGCGGAGTCACAGGCCACGAAAATCGGAAGGCAAATTCTTTAATTGACGTTAACGTAAAGTTAAGGCATTTTCAGCTACAGCGAAACAAAAATAACCCGCATTAGGGTATATCCTAGAATCATGTTAGTCGTGTGCGCAACAAAGCGCAAGAATCAGGAAAGAAAAGTGAAAGGTGTATTGTCAAAACTGGGAAATATAGTGTCTGCCGTGGCGGCCAGGCCGCTGTCGGTCGGGTTGCTGCTGACCGTTATATTCTGGATATTGCTTGGCAATTTTGTGGTGGCTGCCTTCGCCGGCTTGTTGGTGTCTTTTTTTATTGCCGCGGCAGTTTCGGTGTGGAAATTGAATCGTCGCCCGCGCGACAAGTAGTGTTGCTTATGGACCGGGTGTTGCGTGTGTGGGAATGCCCAACGTTTGTTAACGGGCTGCAGCATGTGGTGAGGTGCTGCGCTTAAATCGTGTTTTGTAAATAGCCATCCCCTTTTATGGGGCAGAGCCAGTTAGAGAAGATACGATGAGGTAGGAGGAACCAGACGCGTGGTCTGTTACACGACCCTTGGATCAGAATTGATTGATTGTTTTGTTCCGATGTAACTAGTGCAGTTACATGGGGGCTGTGATAAGCTTCTGTTTTTATTAGAAAACTTGGGGTGACTGATGGGGCTCGAACCCACGACAACCGGAATCACAATCCGGGACTCTACCAACTGAGCTACAGTCACCATCTGAGTAAGCGTAAGAGTATAGCAAGTATATATTCAGCGCACAAGAAAAAACTGGCGCAACACACTATTATGTTGTCTTTTTAGTGGTTATGAAGGTAAGCGGGTGTCTTTGTGATGGCTTCTCTGTGGAAATTTCTGGTTGAATATCAAACCCATCTGATTTTCGCAGCAAGTGTGGTGTTGAGCGTTGCGGCAGCGATGCATATCGCGCTGACCAAGCGCGATGTTCGCGCTGCTATTGCATGGGTTGGTGTTGTGCTGTTTTCTCCATTTCTGGGGCCGGTTCTGTATTTTGTCGTGGGTATCAATCGCATTCGGCAAACCCGGATCAAATCCCACCGGGACAGGCTGCTCAAGGAGGGCGCTGATCATACCAGTGTCACAGTCAGTGATCTGACACGCCACGCCGCCGCCCAGTGTCTGTCACTGAAAAAAGCCAGCGACACGGTGACCCGTTTCACCCTGTGCGGTGGCAATGAAATCGTCCCGCTCAACGGTGGAGACCAGACCTATCCGGCCATGCTTGCCGCCATTGATGCCTCGGTCGACTCGGTATTGCTGCAAACTTATATTTTCGATAATGATATTGTCGGGCATCGTTTTGCCGACAGCCTGATCGCCGCGTTCCTGCGCGGTGTTCGCGTCCGGGTGCTGATCGACTCTATCGGGGTGCGCTATTCCCATCCAACCATTGTGCATCGGCTAAGAGAGCAAGGCGTAATGGTGGAGCTTTTCGAAACCAACGCCGTCACCTGGCGCATGCCATACGCCAACATGCGCTGCCACCGTAAAATTCTGGTTGTGGACGGCGCGCAGGGGTTTGCCGGGGGGATGAATATCCGTGAAGAGTTTCTGACGGAAATTGCCCATGACAATACGGCACGCGATATTCATTTTCAGATGCGAGGTCCGATTGTGGCCCAGTTGCTGGTCGTTTTTTGTCACGACTGGCTATTTTCTACCGGTGAGCAACTGAAACTGGGTGACTGGGTCGCGGCCGAACCGGCGTTCATGCCCGCCGATATGGCCGCGCGCTGCGTCCCTTCCGGCCCGGATCGTGAAATCGAAAGCACGCACAAGGTTTTGCTGGCCGCCTGCGCCGTTGCGCAACAGCATATCCGGATCCAGTCGCCGTATTTTCTGCCAGACCAGGTCTTGATCGGGGCCCTGACCACTGCAGCCAGACGCGGTGTACAAGTGGATATTGTGATCCCCGGCAGGAATAATCTGCGTCTGATTCAGTACGCCATGATGGCCCAGATCGATCAGATCATCGAGACCGGTTGCCGGGTGTGGAAAGGGTCCGGCAATTTCGATCACTCCAAGTTAATGACCGTGGACGACAGCTGGTCGCTGATCGGCTCGTCCAATTGGGATTCACGCAGCCTGCGACTTAATTTCGAGATCGATATCGAGGTGTACGACCGGCGCCTGGCAGGGTGGATCAACGAGGCCATCGATAATGAAATTGCGCATGGCGAGCGAGTGACCTTTGAGTCCTTGCGCAAGCAGGGCTTGCTGGCGACGCTCCGAAATAAACTGATCTGGCTGGCGTCGCCCTATTTGTAGCGCAAGCACAGGGCGACACCTCTGCTCTGCATTTGCAATCTGTCGCGGCGATGGCTGCGTCTGGCCGATTCGTATCCAGCCAGGCAAGCGGATTCAGATTCATCCCGCCGGGTCCTACTCATGGCCTGGAGACGTTATTGCCGATGCGTCAAGCGCAGGCTTCGATGAAAGAAGGAAGCCGTTTTTTAAACAAGCGCAAGAAAGTGCAGCGGCGAAGTGTTACACTTTTGGGCAGAGCACGTACAAGGGAGAGTGATAATGAGGTTCCGAATCAAGAGTACGATACATCCGAGAGTTTTCTGGGGGTCAACGATCATCGTGGCCCTGTTTCTATTGATCGGAATTCTGTTCCCGACCGATGCGCAGGAAATTTTCGGCAGGATGCAAAGTGTTGTGATCGAGAGTTTTGGCTGGTTCTATATTCTGGCCGTAGCCTTGTTCTTTTTTGCTATCGCCTATCTTGCACTCAGTCGTTATGGTAACTTGAAGCTGGGTCCGGATGACTCGGAACCGGATTACCCTTATCTGACCTGGATGGCCATGTTGTTTGCAGCCGGCATGGGTATCGGCCTAATGTTTTTTGCCGTTGCCGAGCCCATGCAGCACTTTTCCGCCCCGCCTTCCGGTGTGGGTGACGCTGCCGCTGCTGCCAGAGAGTCCCAAGTCATTACTTTTTTTCACTGGGGGCTACATGCCTGGGCAGTCTATGCTGTTGTCGGGTTATCGCTAGCCTATTTCTGCTTTCGCTATAACCTGCCGCTCACTGTCCGCTCCGGCCTTTATCCCTTGCTTGGCAAACGGATCAATGGCTGGATGGGCGACGCCGTGGATATCTTTGCCATATGCGGCACACTTTTCGGTATCGCCACCTCCATGGGCCTTGGTGTATTGCAGATCAACTCCGGCCTGGCTCATCTGCTGGGGGCGCCGCAAGAGCCGTGGTTTCAGATTCTTCTGATTACGGTGGTAACGGCGTTGGCTACACTGTCTGTTGTAAGCGGATTGGACGTGGGCATCAGAAGACTATCTGAATTCAATCTTGTCGTTGCCGTTGTGCTGATGCTGTTCGTGTTGTTTGTCGGACCGACCAGCTTTCTGATGAATGCTTTTGTGCAGAATATCGGTGCCTATCTGGACAACTTCTTTGCCCGTTCATTTACCACCCAGGCATTTCGCACGCAGGACTGGATGCAAGCCTGGACCCTGTTTTATTGGGCTTGGTGGATTGCATGGTCGCCTTTTGTTGGGATGTTTATCGCCCGCATCTCCAGGGGACGCACTGTTCGTGAGTTTGTCCTTGGGGTGCTGCTCGTGCCAAGCGCGTTCACTTTCCTCTGGATGACCGTCTTTGGCAATACGGCCATATTCCTTGATATGGGTGTCGCTGCTGGCCAATTGTCACGTGATGTCGCCGCCGATGCCTCGGTTGCGTTGTTTCAGTTCTTTGATTTCCTGCCCTGGTCTGGCCTGACTTCAACCTTGGCTGTGATTCTTGTGGCCGTATTTTTCGTCACATCGTCCGATTCCGGGTCCTTGGTCATTGACACACTGGCTGCCGGAGGCAGGGAAGATTCGCCTGTCTGGCAGCGGATTTACTGGTGCGTTCTCGAAGGTGCCACTGCCGCCTTGCTGCTGCTTGCGGGTGGATTGACTGCGCTGCAGACGGTCACCTTGATGAGCGCGCTGCCTTTTGCGGTCATTATGCTATTGCTGGTTCTGGGGCTCCTCAAAGGAATGAAAGCCGATATGTATCGTCTGGATCGACGGCGGACCATTGCGACACCTGCGCCCGGCTCCGAGGTTTCCTGGCGTACCCGCCTGTCTGCAATCATGCATACGCCCAGAAAAGAGGATGCACAACGGTTCATCTCACAAGTTGCCAGTCCTGCAATGCATGAAGTTGCCGAGGAGTTCAAAAAACGCGGGCTCGATGTTGATATCACTACGATCGACGAAACGATCAGGCTTACGGTTGTTGCCACGGATAAGCGCAATTTTGTCTATGGCGTGCAGCCTGAGGCCAGGAAAATGGCAGCATTTACCGCTGCCGCGGCTCGTAATGAAACGGTGCATCCGCACGAATGGCAGGCGCGTACGGTGTTTGCCGATGGCAGTCGTGGTTATGACATTCTTGGGCTGACTTCTGCGCAGGTCATCAACGATATTCTTGCACAGTTCGAACGATATCAAATGCTGGTTACCTCAACGAACACAGCCCTGTATGCGGGTTCACCGGATCCGGCCCTGTAGGGGCGGTCAATTGCAGTCAGTGATTTGATCCTCAACGCACGCGGGTCAGCGCCTTGCTCCAGTCGGCATTCGGAGCAAGGCGCGCCGCCCGTACATTTGTTTCGCAGTTTTACCTTCGCAATTGCTGGCCTAGTTGTGCCGCTTGCGTCGCCGCCGCATGTCGGGCAGCGTGATCGATTTCATTGCCGAACAGGGTTTTTTCGACAACGATCGAATGCGTGTCGGTAATCCCAATGAAGTTCAACCACATTTCCATATAAGGCTTTTGCAGATCAAAACGACTGGACGGCGTGGCGGAGTCTGCGCCGTAGTCCAGTCCGCGCGCGTAAACCACCACTGCTTGCTTGTTGGCAAGCATTCCATTGAAACCATTGTGGTCAAAGGTAAAAAGAATATCTTTTTGCGTAACCAGATCAATGAGTTGTTTGAGTTTATAGGGAATGCCGAAATTCCAAAGCGGGACAGAGAGCACCACAATATCGGCCTGATGCAGATGCGAGGCTAATGCCCGCAGGCCATCCCAGGCTGCCTGCTGTGAGGCACTCAATGGCGTGCCGCTCAATCCCGCATATTTTGCCGCCATGGCCTGTTCATCGAATTCGGGCAGGGCAGTCTGCCATAGATCGATTGTATGCACCGTGGCCTCTGGGTTGGTATCCATATAACTGGTAATAAAGTGTTGGGCAACCTCCCGAGAGGCGGAGCGCTCGGTGCGTGGCGATGCTGCAATATGCAATAGATTTGTCATGGTGAGTCCGTTTTTTGTGGCCAGGGAAACAAACGCCATTGCAGCACAATTGAACTTAGTGTACAAATTGATTAATTTTGTAATATTCATAATAAATTACAATATATGCTTGATCATGTACTACTCAGAACATTTGTTGCCGTCATCGACGAGGGCGGGTTTGGCCGCGCCGCAAGTCGACTCAATTTAACGCAATCGGCAATCAGCGGGCACCTTCGCCGCCTTGAGGCACAGCTGGGGGTGGAGTTAATGCAACGCACAACCCGGTCCATGACATTGACAGCAGATGGAAAAAAATTGCTGGTGTACGCCCGGGCCATTCTTGCCTTGGGCAGGGATGCCCTGGTTGAAGTGGGTCGGCATAAAGCGTCGGGCCGAATCAGATTAGGCATTGCAGAAGACTTTGCTCAATCAACGCTATTGAACAGATTGAGCAGCTTTCTGTTGTTGCATCCATTATTGGATATCGCGGTGACAGTGGGCATTCCGGGAACGTTGCTGGGCCAGTTGCAGGATGGCGCTCTGGATATCGTCCTGGGTTCACACTGTGAATCGGCCCGTAGTGGGCGTTTAATGTGGCAGGAACCGCTGGTATGGGCTTGTGGCCCGCACATACAGTTGCCGCTCACTGGGTCTAAAGCGGTGCCGCTTGCGTTTTTTCCTGAGCCGTGTCCCTATCGGCAGGTAGCGCTCGCCGAGCTGGCCAGGGTTGGGATGGCTTCGAAAATTGCGATGGTGTGCAGCAGTTTTGAGAGTATGCGTTGTGCTGTGCGATCTGGCTTTGCAATCGCACCCATGACGCAAAGCCAGATGACAGCCGATCTGGTCATGGCGGACGACGCGCTGGGTTTGCCGCCGTTGCCGACGGTTCGCTTCAGTCTGTTTACTGCAGATTCGGTGCAATCGCCGTTGTTGGAGACGCTGGTCGAATGGATCAGCGACATCAAGCCGGTTTCAGGCTCCCGTGTTGATGCAGACATAATAGCGAACGAGAAAAGGGGCTGTTGAAAGGAAAAAGCGGTGCCTTTGCTGCATTGGGCTACTGGAAGTAGGGGGCTATCCTTAAGCGTATTCCACCCCCAAATCAAAAATCCATGATGTGTAATGGTGGCTGGTGCTTCAAGGCCTGCTGGCTCACCGTTTTTCCATGATCGTTGTGGCGGCTAATCACACATGTCTTCGATAAAAAAACTAGGTTAAAGCAAGGCGCCCCACAAAAGCAATTTTATTGTTATCCGGATCGCGGACATATGCGGCATAGAATCCCTCTGCGTAACGTGGCCGAAAACCGGGCTCGCCTTCGCTGGAGCCCCCTTTTTCTATAGCAATGGCGTACAACTGGTCGATTATTTCCGAATTATCAAATTCGAAGGCCGTCATGACGCCATTGCCTGCGTGGGCTTTTTCTCCATCATAGGGATAGCCGGTAAAAAAACGTGGGAAAGTAATATCCGATCTTTTACCCCAGGAAACACAACTGTCATCCCTGAAACATTGTTCCAACCCCATTTGAGCAAACAGGGGGTCATAGAAGCGGATAGATAGTTCCAGGTCATTGGTTCCTACCATGGTATAGCTGATCATTTCAATCTCCGGTAAGTAGTATCAAGCGCAAATCAGTCATCCGCGCAAAGATGCATCAGGCAGTCGCGCCGTTTTCGCCTGATGCCATGCCAAGTGGGTCGCAATAACAATAGTCGGTCCGGCGTTGCGCTTCAATGGCTTGCGGTTTTTTTTACATTTCTGAAGCATTGCCGGCCCGTTGCGCTCGATGGGGTTTTATGTAATATGCGCGCCCCGTGTCTCCACATAAACGGCGTACAGCGACTGGCTGGCCGTCATGAAAAGGCGATTGCGCTTGGCGCCGCCAAAACATACGTTGGAGCAGATTTCCGGCAGCCGGATTTGTCCGATGCGCACGCCATCAGGCGCAAAAATATGCACGCCGTCGTAACCGTCGCCGCCCCAGCCGGCGCTGGCCCAGATATTGCCGTCCTCATCGCAGCGGATCCCGTCAGCCGAGCCTGACTTGCCTTCGAATTCCATGGTCGCAAAGGTGCGCGGGTTCGTCAGTTTGGCGCCGTCTATATCAAAGACCCAGATCTGATTCTTTGCCGAGGGATAGTGTGAGTTTCCCGTATCGGCGACATAAAGCTTGCGGTAGTCCTGACTGAAGCACAGTCCGTTGGGTTTGAACGGCTGATCGGCTACTTTGGTGATGGCGCCGGTTTGCGCGTCAATCCGATAGACGGCTTCCTTCTGGATCGGGCTGGCCGAATCGGCGCTGGCCGGATGCCGGTTGCCTTCATATTCCATCAGGGCGCCATAGCCCGGGTCGGTAAACCAGATCGAACCGTCATTCGGATGCACCACGATATCGTTCGGTGCATTCAGTTCTTTATTATCGAAACTGTCTGCAAGCACAGTCACCTGGCCATTGTGCTCGTAACGTACAACGCGACGCGTATCATGTTCGCAGGACAGCTGCCGACCCTGGAAGTCGAAGGTGTTGCCGTTCGAATTGCCTGAAGGCGAGCGAAAGCGACGGCCTACATGCCCGTCCTCTTCGGACCAGCGCAATTGTTCATTATTGGGAATATCGCTCCATACCAGATAGCGGCCGACCGCATTCCAGGCTGGGCCTTCGGCCCACTGCATGCCGGTATGCAAGCGCATAATGGCCGCATTGCCCAGTTTGTATTTGAAGCGTTTGTCGAGCACCACAATATCTGGGTCCGGATAACGAATGGGCGCTGTATGCCGCCCAAATTCTCGGGCCGCGGCTGGCTTCAGGGCAATGGTAGAGGTGAGCAAGGTGGCTGCAGTTGCTGAGGCAGCGACAAGAAAGTTCCGGCGATTGGCCGCCTTGCCCACAGACAAGCTGGTACGTTGATTGGTTTTCAGATCAGTTAAATCATGCTGTTGTTTCGGTCCCATATGCGT
Organism: Advenella sp. FME57; assembly: GCF_014897675.1. GTDB lineage: Bacteria > Pseudomonadota > Gammaproteobacteria > Burkholderiales > Burkholderiaceae_B > Advenella. The sequence continues at coordinate 246,584 of NZ_JABUXU010000002.1, forward strand.
GCTCCTTTGTGTCTGGATATGATTTACGAATTGTAATTGTCGTGTGACGGTACTCGGATTGCTTGCGCTGTTCGCGTCTGTAGTGTATCGGCAATCAGGCCGTCGTCGCTATTGGCTTTTGCAAATGGCGTAAATTCTAAATATTTGGACAGTTAGCCATTGGTACGTTCTGATGATCCTGATCGGCAGGACGAAACGGGTAAACCTTGCTCCGACGGCATGCCCGGCGCTCAACGAGGAACGACCAGCGTCAAGCTGGTTCGGCTTATTGCGAACGGGTGCGTTGTTTAGTCTATTGTTGTTACCATCATGATGGACAGGCAGGATAGCGCATTGACAAAATATCGGCAATGGCTTGGCATTTGCTCAGTCCTGTCTGGTGGTCAGCAGGTAACCCTGATCGCCGCTTTTTCTTATGAGCGGATTGGCCGAGTGGTCCTCGAGCCGGTCCCGCAAGTGGTTTACGTGCTGATCGATCAAGTTGGGGGGTGGCGAAAAAGAATATGGCCAAATAGCCTGGCTTAACATGCCTATTGTTACGACGTTCTCTGCGTTTATTATCAAATACGAAAGCAGTTTGAATTCAAATGAGGGAAGATTGATTTTTTTTCCTGACTTTTCAACTTGCATGGTTTGCAGGTTTATCTTGATATCGCCTACTGATAGATCAAACTGAGTTGAGTCGCAGTGTACGCGACGAACGATCGCGTCTATCCGAGCGATCAATTCGGTCATGGAAAATGGCTTTGCTAAATAGTCGTCGGCCCCCGCCTTTAGTCCTTCAACACGGTGATTTATAAGCGCCAGCGAGCTCTGTACGATCACCGGCGTTTTATCTCCCGCTTGCCTTAAGCTTGTAAGAATCGACAGGCCATTGATTCCATTGGGTAAAGTCAAATCAAGAAGGATAATATCCCAGGTTTTTTGCTGCGCGGTAAGCAGTCCGTCCAATCCGTTATCACAGATGAAAGCCAGGTGGTTTTGTTCACGCAGAGTATTGGCAATATAGTGAGCAATTTCGTGATCATCTTCAATAATCAAGCAGCGCAACATTTTTTACCTTTCATGGAAAACTGATTCAGGAGGCAGGTTTTTTTGGGAACGTATTGTCGTCGTGGTCCCTTTTCGCTTGATCCATTATGTCCAACAAATCGATCGCTGAACAGTAGTATGACCAAATGGTCAGAACCTGGTCATGAAAAATATTTTTAGCCAGTTTAGTATTGCTCTTTACAAAAACAGCGGCCAGCTTGGCAGACATATGAATACGAGAGAAGACAATGATCAAGGTGAAAAGTCATGAAACAAAATAGGAGTGATTTGCTTTCGGCGGGGCTTTTGCTTTTGCTGGGCATAGGCGTTGCTTTGGGAGGGATGCAATATGGGATCGGGTCCCTGGCCCGAATGGGTCCTGGTTACTTTCCACTGCTGCTCGGCCTATTGCTTATCGGAATAGGGGTGCTGATCGCGGCCACGCCGTCATCTTCAGATACTTCCGGTGATGGGGCGTCAATGTCCGGGCTTGCGGTGCGGCCATGGTTATGCGTCGTAGGAGGAGTGCTGTGTTTTATTATTCTTGGCCAATATGGCGGACTGGTGCCGGCAACGTTCGCGCTGATTTTTATTTCAGCATTAGGTGACAGGAACAATTCCATACAGGTTGCGCTCGCACTTGCGGCCTGCGTGACGATCGCTGCGGTGGGCATATTCTATTATGGAATGCAAATACAGTTTCCATTATTTGTGTGGGGTTAACGGATGTTAGATAACTTAATTCTGGGTATTACCACCGCTTTTTCCCTGCACAATTTACTGTATTCCTTTCTTGGCGTCTTCGTTGGTAATCTGATAGGCGTATTGCCTGGTATCGGAGCACTGGCTGCGATTTCCATGCTGTTGCCACTGACGTATACTTTGGAGCCAGCCGCTGCATTAATGATGCTGGCAGGAATTTATTACGGCACCAGTTTTGGTGGTGCCGCAACCTCGATCTTGCTTAATTTGCCTGGCACGGCTTCTCACGCAGTCGTGTGTGTGGACGGCAACCCAATGGCAAAACAGGGACGTGGTGGGTCTGCCTTGTTCATCGCCATGTTTGCTTCATTCATTGGCGTCATGACCGGCATTGTTCTGATGCTGTTTTTCAGCCCGATGTTGACTGATGTTGCCTTTCTATTCGGTCCTGCTGAGTATTTTTCTCTCATGGCATTGGGATTATTGGCTGCGGCGACCTTGTCGACCGGGTCTCCCGTCAAAGGTATTGCTTCGGTGGTGATTGGTCTGGCTATTGGCGTCATCGGCACTGATGTCAATAGCGGGGTTGCGCGATTTGATTTCGGCATTCCCGAACTGCAGGACGGAATTGCGTTGGTTACGCTGGCCATGGGGCTATTTGGTATCACAGATGTTCTGGCAAATGCAGGCAAGATTGGCCAGGGGTCCGTCATTTCAGAATCAAAGATTACTGGCAGCGCCATACGGCCAGCCAAAGGTGAGATCAAACAATCCATGCCTGCTATTGGGCGCGGTTCGGTGCTGGGTGGCGTTCTGGGCATTCTTCCCGGCGCGGGGGGGACAATTGCTTCGTTCATGTCCTACGCCATTGAAAAAAAATCATCGAAGACCCCGCAGAGGTTTGGCAAAGGCGCTATCGAAGGCGTCGCCGGACCTGAGGCGGCCAATAGTTCTGCGGCGATCACAGCATTTATTCCTACCCTGACATTGGGGATTCCTGGAGATGCCGTGATGGCTCTGATGCTTGGAGCCTTAATGATTCAGAACATTCAGCCGGGGCCACAAATGATGGTCGAGCATCCGGAGTTGTTCTGGGGTCTGCTGATCAGCTTTGCCACAGGAAATCTGCTGCTTTTGATCTTGAACATTCCACTTATCGGCGTATGGGTAAAGCTGCTTTCCGTGCCTTACCGTCTGATCTATCCGACCGTGCTTTTCCTGATCAGTATTGGTGTGTACAGTACCAACAATAATCTTTTTGATGTTGTGGCCGTGCTTGTTATTGGCATGTTTGGGTATTTGCTCGCCCGGCTCAAATTCCAACCTGCTCCTTTGTTGCTTGGCTTTGTACTGGGCCCTATGCTGGAAGAGAACTTCCGACGTGCGTTATTGTTGTCACGCGGTGATATGAGCACCTTTATGACAAGGCCGATCAGTTCGGTGTGTATGTCAATCATATTCGTGATCATCGCCTTCATTGTTTATAAACGTGTCAAATCAACGGTCGCAGGCGGATCTGCGAAGGCATTGCGCGCTTCCGAATGACAGGAAAACGCAGGTAGCAGCGCAGTTCGACTCAGAACGACACTGTTTTTGTCTATAGATCGTGGTCCGGCGCAATTGCGAGCCTGCCACGATCTTTTTTTACGCCATTGGCCTAACGGCTTATTGCATCGGCTGAGCAATGGTCTTTGCCAAACGTTCTTTTTTGTTTAAGTATGGCAACAGGGGCCACGCGCACCAGATATGCGCCAGGGCGCTCAAATTTGGCATCCAGGTGCAAAATTGTGTCATTTTGCGTATTGCGTTGTACCCATATGAGGTTATTATTTGGACATTGTTGGGCACCGCAGTGGCACCGCGCAATGGCTTGAAAATTATGGGCGTGCAGGTTTATGCTGGAATTTTTAAGCTAGCCAGGCAAATATGGTGCCTCCGGCGGGACTTGAACCCACAACCACCCGCTTAGAAGGCGGGTGCTCTATCCAGTTGAGCTACGGAGACAATCCAGCCCGTGATTCTAACCCGAACCCGCACCATGTGTCACTCAATTCGCTACAATAGGTGCACAGCCAGCCACAGAGTGAAATAATAATTATGTCCATACTTTTTGATGTACACCCGGTTAACCCGCAGCCACGCCTGCTCAAACAGGCCGCACAATTGCTGGATAACGGCCGGTTACTGGCCATACCCACCGATTCCAGTTATGCACTGGTGGCTCGTCTGGACGACAAGACGGCGGCCGATGGCTTGCGCCGCCTGCGCGGTCTGGACGAACGCCATCATCTAACGCTGCTGGTGCGCGATCTGGCGGAAATCGCCAAATTCGCCAAAGTCGACAATGCGCAATATCGTTTGCTGAAAAACGCGACCCCCGGCCCCTGGACATTCATTCTGGAGGCCACCAAGGACGTGCCGCGGCGGGTCTCGCATCCTTCCCGGAAAACCATTGGCATTCGTGTGCCAGACCATCCGGTCACCTTGATGCTGATTGAGGAGCTGGGCACGCCGTTGCTGTCAACCTCCCTGATTCCCGAAGGCGAAGACATGCCGCTAAACGATCCGGATGAAATTACCGATCGTTACGGCCACGCGTTGGCCGGGGTGATTGCCAGCGGTGCCTGCCCGACCCAGCCGACCACGGTCATTGATCTGACGACGGCGACGCCCACCATTCTCCGCAGGGGCTCAGGGGATCCGACAACCATTGGCCTGCCTGAGTGAGTTTGCGTATCCGGATGTAAACTGCCACGCTACCGGCCAAACGGCCCGGTCGAATCTGACTGCCTGCCAGCGACAGATGCCGATTGAAACGTGTTTTACGGGATTGTCATTAAATTTTCTCTTAATTTTATGCATTTCAATTAAACTACCGAATTAGCTATATGCTAGGCATTTAATATCAACCTTTTCTGGACGTTTCTATCATGGCGGTCGACAGTTCTTCGTATCCTGTATTCACCGGCAGTTTTCCTGCCCTTGTGACTCCAATGCAACCCAATGGGGATATAGATTACGACGCATACAAGAAGCTGATCGACTGGCATATCCAGGAAGGATCTGACGGTCTGGTTGTTGTGGGCACTTCCGGCGAATCGCCCACAGTAGATGTGAGCGAACACACCGATCTTATCCGGGTGGCGGTAGAGCATACGGCCGGACGAATCCCGGTGATTGCCGGGGTAGGCGCAAACTCTACTGCAGAAGCCATTCATCTGACCAAAAAAGCCAGGGAAGTGGGGGCTGATGCGGGTCTGTCGGTTGTGCCCTACTACAACAAGCCCACCCAGGAAGGCCTGTTCCGTCATTTTGAGGCTATTGCCCGCGAAGGCGGCCTGCCCATCATGCTGTACAATGTGCCCGGTCGCACCGTTGCGGATTTGTCCAACGATACGATATTGCGACTGGCGCAAGTGCAGGGAATTATCGGCATCAAGGATGCCACTGCTGATATTGCCCGTCTGGGCCTCTTGCTTCGGGACAAACCAGAGTACTTTCAGGTTTTCAGTGGCGATGACCCCACTGCAGCGGCACTGATTCTGTTGGGTGGTAATGGAAATATTTCGGTCACGGCCAACATAGCTCCCGCGCTGATGCACGAACTTTGTGTAGCCGCACGGTCTGGCGATGTGCCGCGGACTCGTGAACTTAATGCGAAACTGGCAGGTGTCAATAAAGTGCTATTTGTCGAAGCCAACCCCATTCCGGTCAAGTGGGCGCTTGTGCAAATGGGCCTGATCCAGGCCGGGTATCGGCTCCCAATGTGTGATCTGGGCGCCCAGCATCATGAAACTGTTCTGACTGCCCTGAAAGATCTCGGGCTGGTCAAATAATATAGGATTGAGAATATGCGTATGAATGCACGCTTTCTTGCAGTATCTGGTTTACTGTCACTCACCCTTCTGGCGGGATGTAATGTCATGGACGAAGTCATGGGTGAGACCGAACAGGTCGACTACAAAAGTACCGTAAGAGGTGACCCGCTAAGCCTGCCGCCTGATCTGTCGTCGTCACAGATTAATCCGGCGTACAAGTCACCAGGCGGCTATGCATCGGCCAACGAATATAATAAGGCAGTGGCCCAGGCCAATCGCAATGCTGCATCCGGTGCGTCGGTCTTGCCTGAAACCCCCGGACTGAAAATCCAGAGTTCCGGCGCCAACCGCTGGCTGGAAGTGAGCCAGGAAGCGGGGAGTGTCTATCCTAAACTGATCGACTTCTGGGTCGATTCAGGCTTTACGATCAATCGCGATAATCCTCAAGCCGGACTGATTGAAACCGACTGGGCCGAAAATCGTGCAAAAATTCCTGGCAATCTGCTTAACCGGGCATTGGGCGCCATTATCAATATGGTTGAAGACAGCGGCGAGCGTGAACGCTTCCGTACGCGTCTGGAACGCTCAAATGGCAAAACGTTGGTGTTCATCAATCACGAACGCATGGTCGAAACACCCATGGATCGCGATGGTACAACATTCAAATGGCTGCCTGCCAAGGAAGATCCGGGTCTGAACGCCGCGATGCTGTCGCGCCTGATGGTTTTCCTGGGGGCGACCAAGCAGCAGGCTGAAGCACAGGTGCGTCAAAGCGCTGCAGCGGCTGCCGCGCCAACCCATCCGGTCGTGATGGCCGATGTTGCCGCATTGCCACTGCAAATGGGCCAAAGCCAGGCCTACAATCAGGTGGGCGCTGCGATCAATTCTGCCGGTTTCACAGTGGATAATAGTGACCCGCAGGCCGGCACCTATGCAGTCCGTTACCTGGATACCGACACCGGCGAGAAGCGCCAGGCATCCAACTTTATCAGCCGGCTGTGGGGCGATAAAGGCAACCTGACGCCGTTGCCCTACACGATTGTGGTTACTTCCGAAGCCAGCCAGTCTGTTGTGACTGTACGCAACGAACAGGGCCAGGCAGATAACAGCGCGACCGCGCGTCGCATTCTGACGGTACTGGCCGAGAGAATGTAATCTGACTGCAGTCCACAATAGTGTTTTGAAGTTCAGAAGACCCGGCAGGCGATTGCCGGGTTTTTTTCTGTCCGGCTATTGCGCAATAACCCAGCCGTCATCCAGCCATTCCTGCAATAGCGTGAGCGTTGCAGCATTGGCTTTTTTCAGGTCGGCGCAGGTCAATACACGCGTGTCGGCGAATTTTTTAAGCGTGGCGTTGGTTCTCAATTCCAGGGCTTCGCCGTTGATGAACAAGTCTGCGCCCCGATAGACCATGCGGCTGCGGCGATCCAGCACGAGGTTGCCATTGCCGTTGATCACGTCTTCAAGATCGACCATCTCTTGGGCAATCGGAAAGACAGTGAGGGAGTTTGGTTCGGTCAGCCAGCAGCCCAGAAAGCGTGCCGCCATGCGCTCAGTGAACGCAATTTTCTGTACAGCAGCCAGTGCGCTGTCGATCAGTTCATCAGGCAGGGCGGCCGGTTCTGCGGTGGGTGCCAAACGTTTATCCTGGAATATGCCCGAGAGGTCTGGTCCCGGTAATGCAGGCGTGGAGTAGGGGCCAAAGCCCAGTCCATTACGCGCGCTCAACTGATCGGCGGCAACCTCCAGCAGCCCGCGCGCAAGAACGGCCAGGGACGGGGCACGAAAACCGATAGAAACAGTAATGCACTCGTCCGACTCCGAGATGCCATCGTGTGCAATATGCGGTGGCAGATAGAGCATATCGCCCGGCTCCAGCACAAACGCTTCTTCAGGTTCAAAATGCTGCAAAATCTTGCAGGCAATATCGGGAACCAGCGACAGGTCTTTCTGCTGGCTGATGCGCCAGCGTCGCTGTCCGCGCCCCTGGAGCAGGAAAACGTCGTAGCTGTCAAAATGCGGGCCGACACCGCCGTTGCGGGAGGCCAGGCTGATCATGATATCGTCCAGCCTGGCGTCGGGAATAAAACGGAACTGCTGCATCAGTGCTGCGGTTGCATCGTCATGCAGATCCACGCTTTGCACCAGCATAGACCAATTGGGTTCTGCCACCTTGGGAAAGCGTGCGAACGGACCATTTTCCATGTGCCATTCGTCATTTTCCTGCCAGATCAGGCGTGATTCGACATCATCGCGTTTTGCCAGTTTCTTCAGCCCGGCAGGGGGTACGGGACTACTGAAACCAGGAATGGCCTGTCTGATCAGCAGCGGTTTCTTTTGCCAGTAAGTCCGCATAAATTCGGCGGGGCTACGTCCACCCAGCAATGTCATGGGTGCGTGAATGTCAATGGATGTCATGATTCTCCGCCAAAGCGGTTATGCAATTTGTACAGGGCGTCCAGCGCTTCGCGTGGACTCATATTATCGGGATCCAGTTCATGCAGGGCGTCGCGAAAGGCGGTAAGCTCAAGCGCATTGTCGCTCTGCTGGTCATCGGTCTCGTGCGTGGCAGTAAAAAGATTAAGCTGTGAGATGTCGCCTGCCTGGCTTTCCAGGCGATCCAGTTCCCGCTTGGCTTGGCGAATGACTGCAACGGGCAGGCCTGCCCGTTGCGCGACCTGGATACCGTAGCTGCGACTGGCCGGTCCTTCCTGAACTTCGTGCAGAAACACAATGCCACTGGCAGCTTCGGTGGCGGCAAGATGCACATTGATCGCTGACGGGTTCAGGTCGGGCAGCCGGGTAATTTCAAAATAATGGGTGGCAAACAGTGTCAGCGCATGATTGTGGTCCAGCAACCGGCAGGCAATGGCCCATGCCAGCGACAGACCGTCATAGGTAGACGTGCCTCGGCCTATCTCATCCATCAGCACGAGGCTGTTGGGTGTGCTGGCAGCCAGGATGGTGGCAGCCTCTGTCATCTCCATCATGAAGGTCGATTGGCCGCCTGCCAGATCGTCGGCAGCACCAATACGGGTGAAAATGCGGTCAATCACGCCGATTGTGGCGGCAGCGGCCGGCACAAAACTGCCCATGCGCGCCAGCAGTACGATCAGGGCCGTCTGGCGCATGTAGGTTGATTTACCACCCATATTGGGGCCGGTAATGAGCAACATGCGTCTGTCATTGTCCATCAGACAGCTGTTGGGCGTGAATTGCTCAATCGTATGCTCGACCACCGGGTGGCGGCCGGCCTCGATATCGATCAACGGGTGTTCGACCAGTTGCGGCGCTACCCATTCGTTATCCCTGGCATGACTGGCCAGCGCAAGATAGACGTCCAGTTCGGCAATGGCCTGCGCGCAACGCTGCAGGGGAGTCACCCAAGCCTGCATGGTATCGAGTAGTTGCTCGTATAGCCATTTTTCGCGCGATAACGCCCGGTCGCGTGCCGACAGTACCTTGTCTTCGAATCCTTTTAGCTCCGGCGTAATATAACGTTCGACATTCTTGAGCGTCTGGCGGCGGCGGTAGTCCTCGGGCACTTTGTCGACCTGGCCCTTGGATACTTCAATGAAAAATCCGTGAACACGATTGAACTCCACGCGTAGATTGGCAATGCCACTGCGCTGGCGCTCCCTGGCCTCCAGTTCTACTAGAAAGGCGCCGCTCTCGCTGGCCAGGGTACGCAGCTCATCGAGCTCGGCGTCAAACCCGGGCGCGATCACGCCGCCGTCGCGGATCATCGCGGCCGGTTCCGCCGCGACGCCGGCCTGCAGCGCCGCGTGCAAGCTCGCATCAAGGGTCAGTTCGTCGTTGAGTACGTCAAGGCGTTCTGCATTGGCATGCTGGTCGCGCAAAACAGTCTGCAACTGGGGCAGCCGGGCCAGCGCATCGCGCAGGCTGGCCAGCTCGCGGGGCCGCACCGAACGCAAGGCGATTCGTGTTGCGATACGCTCAAGATCGGGAAACGCATTGAGTTCTGTACGCAGGTTATCCAATGCGATATGGGGATGCACGGGCCCGTCGGGACGTCCGGTCAGCATGGCCGCAACAGCGGTCTGGCGTGCGTTGATCTGGCTATTGGAGCGCAGGGGGTGGTGCAGCCAGTGACGCAGCTTGCGACTGCCCATGGGTGTTTCGCAGTGGTCCAGCAAAGAGAACAGGGTGGGCCGGCTCTCTCCGCTGATGGTTTCGGTAATTTCCAGGTTTTTGCGTGTGACCGGGTCAAGGACCAGATAATCCAGCGCGTGATCCACCATGATGTGCTGGACGTGCGACAGCGATTGCGTTTGCGTGCGTTCGACGTAGCGCAGCAGCGCGCCGGCCGCGCAAATGGCGGCAGGCATATCGGCCATGCCGAAGCTGCCAAGCGAGTCGATCTGAAAATGCTGGCAAAGCAGGGCGTTGGCGTCATTCAGGTCATAGTGCCAGTCGGCAGTATGGCTGATCGAGCCGCCGAATTTGGTTTCGAGGGCAAAGGAGTCAGCGTGCACGATTTCCGCCGGAGCGATACGGTGGATTTCCGAGTCCAGGGCTTCCTTGTCGCATTGCGTGACTTTGAATTGACCGCTGGCCAGGTTGAGCCATGCCAGCCCGTATTTTGGCGCCTTGCCTTTGGGCGGCAGAAAGATAGACAGCAGCGGCCGGTCCAGCTTAGAAGGCAACAGGGTTTCGTCGGTCAGCGTGCCAGGCGTAACAATGCGCACGATCTTGCGTTCAACGGGTCCCTTGCTTGTTGCCGGATCGCCGATCTGCTCGCAGATTGCCACCGATTCACCCAGTGCCACCAGGCGCGCCAGATAGGTTTCCATGGCATGCACCGGAACGCCTGCCATGGGAATAGGCTGGCCATTTGAGTTTCCCCGCTTGGTGAGCGTCAGATTCAGCAGTCTGGCGGCCTGCTCGGCATCGTCATAGAACATTTCATAAAAATCTCCCATACGATAGAACAGCAGTACAGACCCGGCCTCAAGCTTAAGGCGCAGGTACTGCTGCATCATGGGGGTGTGGCCGGGAGTCGCACTTTTACTGGTTTCTGCTGGCATGAGTGATAGGTTGTCTAAAGTATTCTGGCGTTCAATCGGCTATTTTACGATTATCCTGGACCTGGTTGGGCGGCGAATCATTTACCAGCGGCAAATCAGCTGATAGTGCAGATGCTGCCCTGCGAGCAATAGCGGGCGGAAGCACATAACGGCGCCAATGCGACTGTGGTGAAGACTGCATTGCAACTTTTGGGCCAACATTGTGGTGCGACCCGACCACCCTCTGCATGGCCGACGAATCCACAGGCGCTTGACACGCTCAGGCAATTGTTGAAAACCTGGCAGCAGGCTGCAGCAATCGGTAGGGTCAAGGACTGACCGAGGCTGGTGTCCCTGTTTTTATTGCATGACACGACCCGGTTCGGCATAAACTTCTCCTGTCGTGACAGCAGGGGCCGCAAGTGTGGCGCCTTTGGCGCATCTATGGGGGCTACGCCAGCATCACGCCTATCGCCAACATTACCAACATCACGGCCATTGCATATGAAATATTTATGGCTGACTAGTGCTTCCAGCAGAAAAATTGATGGCGCGCCGGGATATAGCGTTTCAATTTATTAGACGTCATTGCGTCGCTCTGTGCATCGCATGGGTGTAACTTTTTGTATGAATAAATTTCCAATTTGTGTCACATGAGAAAATTTCAATTGACCCAGATTACCCCATGATTGGATGGATTCGGATTAGGATAAAACACTTATCGAATGATTAGTGAATGGTCGAAATAACCCGTACAGGCTGGTGTCTGATTGACAAGAATAACCTGTTTTTATGACGATTATAAAATTGCATGACAATGGGGTTTTCATTTAGAAAATTTATTTCAGTTGAAATAAACCTAGGGTTTTCCATGCATATATTTCATCTAAATGACGCATTTTCGAATGTAACGAATATATCGAAATTAATGTATTGCGGTTGTGCAGTACCGTTTATCTATGTTACTTCTATAGATGAAGCGATAACCGCTAGCGCAGAAAACACACTCTTTATGCGATGAATTTTATGCATGAAAATGTGCTGTATGCTGCGTTTGAAAGTTATTTCAAATGCAATTTTTATCAGGACTATTTCCAGATAAAAACTTCAGGATAAATCAACTTCAAGGGGAGTAGAACGATGAATAGAGTGCTCAAAACTCGAACCCTGCTGGCTCTCGCTGTAGCAACCGCTGCGGCTTTTAGTACAGTTGCGTCAGCTGCCACGTTGCAGGAAATTAAAGACAAAGGCGTGGTACGGATTGCAGTTGCCAACGAAATACCCTACGGCTTTGTCGATCCCACAGGCGAGGCCAAAGGCGCCGGACCGGAAGTGGCCAAGCACATTATGGAGCAGCTTGGCGTAAAGGAAATCAAATGGGTCACCACTGGTTTCAGTTCACTTATTCCGGGCTTGAAAGCCGATCAGTTCGACATGGTGGCAGCAGAGATGGCTATCCTGCCCCAGCGTTGTCAGCAGGTGGCTTTCTCTGAACCTAACAGCTCATATGGCGAGGGCCTGCTGGTTGCCGAAGGCAACCCGGACAATCTGCATAAATATGAAGACTTTAGCAAGTCAGACAAGAAAATCGCCATCATGGCGGGTGCCGACCAGCTCGAAATGCTGCAAAAGCTTGGTGTTGACGACAGCCGTATGGTGACTATCTCCAATAATGCAGATGCGATTTCGACAGTGTCTACCGGTCGTGCCGCAGCCTATGCAGCAACCAGTCTGACGGTCAGTGAACTGGCCAACAAGAGTGACAAAGTCGAGCCAGCAGAAAAATTTGAAGACCCGGTGATCGATGGAAAACCTGCACGCAGCTGGGGTGGTTTCACCTTTGATCAGGGCTCGGATGATCTGCGTAAAGCAGTTAACGAAGAGCTGACCAAGTTCAAGAAAACACCCGAGTGGAAAAAGATTCTGACTACTTATGGCTTTTCCGAACATGATTTGGAAGAGTCTACCAAGCAAACGACAGAACAACTTTGCGCAGCAAAGTAATCAGGTTGTAGCTCTTTTGAGGGTTATGCGCAAGCCGTATGGCGTGCGCACATGGGTCTGCAAGGCAATTGCAGACCCATCCTTGGTTTGGCGACATCAGCCAGGCTCAAACTCACCGGCTCGTGCAGGCTGCCGCTTGCATCCTTCATTTCATTTCCAAAAAATATAAGGTGACCGATGGATTGGAATATATATCTGACGCCCCTGTTGCAGGGTGCGTGGGTGACCGTTCAACTGACAGTCTATTCGACCATACTGGGTGCGATCACCGCTTTTGTATTCGGTGTCGGCAAGCTTTCAAGCAACTGGTTTTATCGCGGATTCTCGATCTGCTTTGTCGAGATTTTTCGTGGAACGTCCCTGCTGGTGCAGCTGTTTTGGCTGTTCTTTGCGCTGCCGCTATTGGGCCAGGCCCTGGGCCTGGACTTTCGCATGGCGCCGCTGGTCGCCGGGACGCTGGCCCTGGGTTTTAATATCGGTGCCTATGGTGCCGAGGTCGTGCGCGGCGCCCTCCAGGCAGTACCTCGCTCGCAATTTGAGGCGGCCAAGGCGCTGGACTTTACACCCCGCCAGACATTACGGTTTATTTGCCTGCCACAGGCCATCCCGGAAATGATGCCCAGCTTTGGTAACCTGGCGGTGCAAAATCTTAAAGATACTGCATTGGTATCGTTGATCAGCCTGGGCGATATGGCGTTTCGTGCCGAACAGATCCGCAATTACACACAGGACAGCACGACGGTATACACCATTTTGCTATTCATGTATTTTGGCATGGCACTGATTCTGACCGGAATCATGAAGCTGCTGGAGCGATCTGTCGGGCGCTGGCGCGCGGGGAGGGCCTGATCATGTTTTTTGGTATTGAATGGGATACCAGCAGCAATTGGGCTTTTGCTGTTTCGATTTTTCCGATACTGCTCAAAGGCCTGGTGGTTACGCTGCAAGCGACCGTGCTGGGCTTTCTCGTAGCCATGGTGCTGGGCCTGATTCTGGCCGGACTTAAAAGTGCCCGGCTGGCCATCATCTCGTGGCCTGCAAAATTCATCACTGAATTTATCCGCGATACGCCGTTACTGGTCCAGCTTTTCTTTCTTTATTATGTGTTGCCCGAGCACGGCATTGTTTTGCCTGCTTTTATGACCGGGGCACTGGCATTGGGGGTGCAGTACAGCGCCTACCTGTCCGAGGTCTACCGGGCTGGCATCGAGTCCATCCCGCGCGGACAGACCGAGGCGTCGCGGGCATTGGACTTGGCGCCTGTGCGCACGTTCGGCTTCATCATTCTGCCGCAGGCGATCCCGCGCATTATTCCCGCAATGGGGAACTATCTGGTCTCCATCATGAAGGATGTGCCGGTGCTGTCGGTCGTTACCGTGCTGGAAATGCTCAATGTTGCAAAAATCATAGGTGATCGTACCTTCAATTATCTGATACCGCTATCCATGGTGGGGATCATTTACCTGATCCTGACGATCGTCGCGTCCTATGGGGTGCGATATCTGGACACCCACCTGCCAAAACGAGGAATACCTTTACGATGAATAATCCGATGAATAATGATAATTCGAATACGGCCCTGGATAAACCGCAGGGCGAAGATGTTGCGAATGCCAATGGTGCTGCTGCTCGCCCGGCTACTGACGAGCCGATTATCCGCTTCGAAAAGGTCATCAAGAAATTTGGTGATGTGACCGTGCTGGATGAACTGGATTTCGAGGTTCGCAAAGGCGAAAAAGTGACCATTATCGGCCCGTCCGGTTCCGGCAAATCCACGGTGCTGCGTATCCTGATGACACTTGAAAACATCAATGATGGTGTGATTTACGTGACCGGCAGGCCGTTATGGCATGAAGAGAAAAATGGCGAACTGGTACCCGCTGCTGAAGAGCACTTGCGTGAAATGCGCAAGGAAATGGGTATGGTATTTCAGCAGTTCAATCTGTTTCCGCATATGACGGTGCGTCGCAACGTGACCGAAGCGCCGGTGCAGGTGCTCAAGCTGTCCAAAGAGGAAGCCAACGAGCGTGCCGACAAGTATCTCGAACTGGTGGGCTTGTCTGATCAGAGCGACAAGTTTCCTAGCCAGCTCTCCGGCGGTCAGCAGCAGCGCGTGGCCATTGCACGCGCGCTGGCGATGCGGCCCAACATTATGCTGTTTGACGAGCCGACATCGTCATTGGATCCTGAACTGGTGGGCGAAGTACTTAACGTGATTCAGCGGCTGGCAGAAGAGCATGATCTGACGATGTTGCTGGTCACGCATGAAATGCAGTTTGCCAAGCAAATTTCCGATCGGGTCTGTTTTTTTGACAAGGGCAAGATTGTAGAACAGGGCACACCTGATGAGGTACTGGTTCACCCTCAGGAGCCGCGAACGCAGGAATTTCTCAAGAGCTTTATCGAGCAGCATTGATATCACGCAGGGCACGACAACGTGCCCTGATGCGCATATGGCGGTTGCCATTGATGGTGTGATGTTGCAGAGAAAATGCGGCATTGCTAGGGCAGCCACCAATGCTGGCGCTTCATGACAGAAGTCGCAAAATGCGAGACTGATTCTTGCACCGCAGATCTTAAGGAGTGCCGGCCAGGTTGTCGCTGTACACGATCCGGATGCCTTGTTCCAGCAGTGTCTTGCGCGTGTTTGTATCCGTTTGCACGGTAACCGGGGCGGTTGCATCCCAGATGACAAATGTATTGAATCCGGCAGCCCGCGCGTCCTGCGCGGTCCATAGTACGCACACATCTCTTGCCAGGCCGCCAATATACACATCCCGAACCTGACGATCCCTTAGCCAGCCGGCAAGACCGGTCAAGGGGCGCTCGCCTGCGGGGTTGTAGTTTTCGCAAAACGCACTGTACGAGTCAACAACCGGATCGGTGCCTTTGCGTACGATGACATTCATCCTGTTCCAGTCGATGGCCTCATGCAGTGCCGCACCGTTTGTTCCCTGCAGGCAGTGATCCGGCCATAGCACCTGAGGATGGCCGTAAAGCGCAATGCTGTCAAAGGGTTTGCTGCCGCTGTGCGAGGACGCAAAGGAAATATGGCCGCCTGGATGCCAATCCTGGGTGGCGACATAATGGGCAAAACGATCCTGCGCCAGTATGGTCTGTACGGGCGCGACAATGGCATCGGCCTGTTCGCATGCGAGCGGGCCGCCCGGCATGAAGTCTGGCTGGATATCGACCAGAATAAGCGCGCTGTGAGGCAAGATGCTGTTTGTCATTACACGTTTTCGTCCAGCCATTGGATCAATTGTTGTTGTACATTGATCGAAAATTTGCGGTATACCTGTTCACTGACAAAGCCCATATGCGGGGTTAGCAATATATTGGGCAGCGCCTGCAGCTCGGGATTGATGCCTGGTTCATCATCAAAGACATCCAGCGCGGCAAACCCCGGGCGGCCTTGTTGCAGGGCCTTGACCAGGGCCGGCGTGTCAATCAGGCTGGATCGCGAGGTATTGACCAGCAGGCTACCCGGTTGCATCAGCGCCAGCGTGTCGCTGTTGAGCAGCTTGCGCGTGGCATCGGAGACCACAATATGCAGTGATACCACGTCGGAAGTCGACAGCAGGGTTTCCAGTGATACGCTGCTTGCCTGCTCTTCGCGGGCCCGTTCTGGTGTCATGTGCGGACTCCATGCCTGCACTTGCATGCCGAAGGCGCGAGCGACAGCAGCCATGCGCTTGCCGATGTGTCCAAGACCGATCAGCCCCAAACGCTTGCCTTCCAGTACTTCGGGCAGATGCTGGCAGATTGCGGGCGTACGCCACAGCGGCTGTTGCGGGCTGACAAGCAGGTCCGGCAGTTTTTTTGCAGACGCAAGAATCAGCGACCAGGCCAGCTCGCAGGTGCTGGCTTTGGACGGACCGAATTCGGTCGCCGTGACCTTGATGCCGACCGTTTCGGCTGCCTGCTGATCAAGCGTGTTGTTGCGGGTGCCTGTAAAAATGATGCGTTTCAGATTGGGCAATTGCGCGATCAGCGACTTGGGAAAAGGCGTGCGGTCGCGCATCAATACAATGCATTGCGCCTGGGCCACTGCGGCCAGCAATTGCTCGTCGCGCAAGCGGTCGTGATGGATTGTCAGACGGCTGCGGTTTTCTATATCGGACCAGTCTACCAGGCGGGCAAGCCCGTGTTCCCAGTCATCCAGTATGACTATTGAAGGTTTCATGTAATGCTCCGCAAAAAGGCAGTGATGCATGCGTTGCCCGAGCGAGCGGCAACCATAACTTTTTCGGTCAGTGAAAAACAGTATATTACCTCGCAGGCCGGCACCTTGCATATGCACGGTGTGGGAACGATAATTCGGCCGCCAGGCGCCTAGCCCTGAAACCAGGCCAGCAGCATAGAGACACTGATGACCGAGAGCACGGTTGAGATAAAGATGGATTGCGAGACCAGATGCGTGTCACGCTGGTACATGGTGGCCAGCATGAAGGGGCCGGTGCCGATGGGCAGGGCGGCAAGCAGTACCGCCGCTTCGCGTTGCACCGGCGGCATGTCAAAGACGATAAAGGCCAGGAATGCGGTGGCAGCCGGTAGAAACAGCATTTTCATGAAAAGAACCGCGCCCAGTGCCGGGTGTGGACGGATACTGCGCGTTTGCGCCAGAAACAGGCCAATGGTAACCAGGGCACAGGGGCTGGCCGAACTGCCCAGCAGGCGCGTCAGTTCCGCTAGGGGCGCCGGCAATGCAATGCCCAGACCTGACAAGGCCATGCCCGCCAGGGGCGAGACAATCAGCGGATTTTTTGCCAATGCCGCACCGGTATGCCGCAGGCTGGTCCATACACTGCCATGTTTTTTCAACCCGGTTTCCAGACAGACGATGGACAGGGCAAACAGGACGCAGGCGGTCAGTATCATGGTAATAATGACGGGTATGATACCGGCCTGACCGTAGGCCAGCATACATAGCGGCAGGCCCATATAGCCGGCGTTGCTATAGGACGCGGACAGGCTTGCCACACTATTGTCTGGCAGGCTGAAGCGGCGCCGCTGCCAAACCATGAAAATGAAAAAGGTGGCCAGCATGCCGCCGGTACTGGCCAGAATGAACGGAATCTGGTTCAGTTCTTCCCAACTGACCGTGGCCATGGCATGAAACAACAGCGCCGGCAATGCCAGCCAGACCACATAGCTATTGAGGTGCTGGCTTGCCTGATCCGACAGGATCCGTCGTCGAGCGGCGACATAACCGGTCAGAATCAGCGCAAAAACCGGAAAAGCGGCATTGATAACGGAATTCAAAATACGGGTTATTTAAAAGCGGTTTCGATAAAGCTGCGCAGTTTACGCGAATGCAGTCGCTCCCGGGGCATTTCACGCAGTTTTTCCAGCGCCCGCATGCCGATGCGCAAATGCTGGCTGACCTGCTTGCGATAGAAGTCCGAGGCCATGCCGGGCAGCTTCAATTCGCCATGCAGGGGCTTGTCCGACACACATAGCAGCGTGCCGTACGGGACGCGGAAGCGAAAACCATTGGCAGCGATGGTTGCCGATTCCATGTCAAGTGCAATGGCCCGCGATTGCGAGAAACGCTGCACCGGTTCATGCTGGTCCCGCAACTCCCAGTTACGGTTATCAATGGTGGCCACGGTTCCGGTACGCATGATGCGTTTAAGCTCCCAGTCTGACAGCCCGGATATTTCCTCTACTGCATGTTCCAGGGCGATCTGGATTTCCGCCAGCGGCGGCACCGGCACCCATAGTGGCAGGTCGGCATCCAGGACGTGATCTTCCCGCACATAGCCATGCGCCAGCACATAGTCGCCCAAGCGCTGCGTGTTGCGCAGCCCGGCGCAATGGCCCAGCATGATCCAGGCCGATGGCCGCAGCGTTGCGATGTGGTCGGTAATAGTCTTGGCATTTGACGGCCCCACGCCAATATTGACAAGTGTGATGCCGTTGCCATCCTCGCGCTTCAGGTGATAGGCGGGCATTTGCGGCAACCGTTGCAGCTTTTGGGACGGATCCGGCTGACCCTTGCGCGTAACGTGGTTGCCCGGCTCGACCAATGCCGTATAGCCCGATGATTCGTCCTCGATCAATTGGGTGGCCCGCTCAATAAATTCGTCAACGTAAAACTGGTAGTTGGTAAACAGGACGAAATTCTGAAAATGCTCCGGCGCGGTTGCCGTGTAGTGCTGCAGCCGGTGCAATGAATAATCAATGCGTGGCGCGGTAAAGGGGGCCAGCGGTCCTGGCAGCCCGGGCTCTTCACGCAAAGTGCCATTGACGATGGCATCGTCCATGACGGCCAGATCAGGGACATCGAAGAAATTGCGCAATGAAGAGCCGATCGTGTCCGCATAGACGCCTTCAACATACTGGCCGCCGGTAAATGCAAAATGCAGCGGGATAGGGATATCGGATTCGCCGATCTCTACAGGCAATTGATGGTTTTTCATGATCAGCCCGATTTGCTCAAGCAAGTAGCTCTTGAACTGCAGGGGCTGGGTGATGGTTGTCTGATATAGGCCGGGCTCCGTAGTATGCCCGTATGACAGACGTGAATCGACTTCCTGATGGTCGGGCACATGCAGGCGAATGGCGGGGTAGCAGGCGCGTGTGCGCTGATCAGACCGGCTCTCGCCGCTGATGTAGCGGTAAAAGGACTCACGGATGAACAGTGTATTGCGCTCGTAGATGCGCAGCAGTTCTTCGAAAGCCAGGGCCGGGTCGCGGAAACTGGAAAAACCGATTCTTTGTGGAGAATGAAAGGTAGAGGGCGTACTTTGCTGTGTGGTCATGGATAAGCGCTGATTGTTATGGTCGTTAACGAAAGCGGGCCATATTGCAATCTGATCCCATACGAAAGCTTTGCTGTCCTGTAATATGGTGCCGGAAAGTGGTGTCGCTTTGCTGTCCTGAAGTATATTCTGTCATTATGACACGTTAAAATTCTGCCGTAGCGAATGCCCGCTATCGGTGTGGGCCTGTCCGGTAGCGTCAGCCGGCGCGAGCCTTTCCGTTTTTTGAAAAAACCCGCAAGAGAGTGATTTATATGGATATTCAACAAATCGAAAGTTTCTGGCCATTTTTGCAGCGCTTCGCCGTTGACCTGGTGGTCGCTTTCATTATTCTGGGCATTGGCTGGACCATTTCCAGGTGGCTGGGCAATATGGTGCAGCGCCTGAGCGCTAGATCAGAAAAAATCGATCCCACGATCATTCCCATGTTCCGCACGGTCGTGATCTGGAGTGTGCGGATATTTACCATTATTGCCGTGCTGTCGCAATTCGGTGTACAAACGGCCAGCCTGATTGCCGTACTGGGCGCCGCCGGCCTGGCTATCGGCCTGGCTTTGCAGGGCACGCTGCAAAATATTGCAGCCGGCATCATGTTGCTGGGCTTGCGGCCCCTGCGAGTGGGGGAGAGCGTGACAGTGGCTGCGGGCATTTCGGGCACCGTCGACGAAGTCGGGCTGTTTCTGACGCGGATTGTGCAGGCCGACGGCGTGCAGGTAACGGTACCCAATAGTACGGTCTGGAATGGAACGATCATCAATCTGAGCCGTAACCACAACCGCCGCATGGATGTACCGGCATATATCCGTTATGGCGATGACGTCAACCGGGCGATCGAAGTGCTGCTCAAACTGATCGGCGAACAGCGCAGCGCCTTGAAAATGCCAGCGCCGTCGGTTTTCGTAGGCGATCGCAAGGACGGCATCATTACCCTCACATTGCGGGTCTGGGCCAGTGCAGACAATTTCTTCAATCTGCAGAATGATTTGAATCGTGAGGTGCCGATGCGATTGAAAGAAGAAGGGTTTGAAAGCCCGAGTCCATTGCGGGTGGCCGTGCAGGAAGTGGGTGTCAATAATCAGGCCAGCGCCAAATAGCCATTATTCAATCTCCCGACGCTGGTGCAGCAAAAATGCCAGGCGGTGCGCGGCAGCGGGGCGCGCTACTGTCGGCCAGCCAGGGCGTTACGGTCGCGTTCGCGCCCGCTCAAGAGGGTGGATCGGCGTCCGCATTCACCATTACCGCTGAATTAGGGGCTGTCGGGGCTGCGGCGGGTCTGCGCTGAGCCTCAGGTTCTGGGCCAGCCCGGCCGATCAGACAGCTTATGGCCGATAGACAGTTTTCAGAATGTTGGTACACACCCCACGCATCATATCCACTTCCTCCTGGGTCATATGGATGCGTGTAAACATATAGCGCATGCGTGGCATCAGCTTTTTCGGATAATTGGGATTGAGAAAATCGATCCCGATCAACGCGCTTTCCCAGTGATTGATGAACGCTTCGACCTTTTCGGCGGGGGCATAGTCGCGATCGACCATGTCTGTATAGGCATGGGCGGGCCTCGCTAGCAACAGGTCGGGGCGGCCAGCTGATGTCTGCGTTCCTGTGGAAAGCGGATTGCCGGACTGAGCCGGGGCCGTTGCGCCGGTGTGCCGGACTGCCGGCGGCGCCTGCATGGCGTAGTTTAGCTCCCAGGCCGCCAGCAGCAGGGCTTGTGAAACGTTCAGGGAGCTGTACGAAGGGTTGGCGGGAATATGGCATATGCGATGGCAGCGGCTGATATCGTCATTGTCCAGCCCCGTTCTTTCTGTTCCCAACACAATCGCAATACGCGTATCGGCATGATTATTCAGATGCGTTCGCGATAGCTGCGCTGTCTGGCGGATGTCCAGCGAAGGCGGGCCCATGTCGCGGGTACGGGCAGTCAGGGCAAAGGCCAGGGTAATGCCGGCCAGGGCCGCGTCAAGGTCGGGCGCAAGATGTGCCGCTTGCAGGATGTCGGTGGCCCCGCTGGCCAGCGCCAGGGCCTCTTCATGGGCCAGGATGCCGCTATCTTTCGGATTGACCAGAACCAGATCGCCAAATCCCATGTTTTTGATTGCTCTTGCGGCAGAACCCACATTGCCAGGGTGGGTCGGCGACACCATGATAAAGCGGACCCGGGTATGTAGCGGTGACATAAAATTCCTTCGAACGGCATGAATATGGACAGAAATGATGGGATTTGCAGAAGTCTGCTTTATTGTCCATTAAAATGCGTATTTTACTACTCAACCGAAGTCTGGAAAGCTATGCACCCCATGCTCACCATCGCCGTACGTGCTGCCCGCCGTGCCGGCGCCATTATCAATCGTGGCAGTCTCGATCTGGATAAAGTCCAGATTGCACGCAAAGGCCCCAACGATTACGTTACCGAAATTGATCGGAACGCAGAACAGGCAGTGATCGAGGTGTTACGCGACGCTTATCCGGACCACGCTTTTCTGGGCGAGGAATCCGGCCACATCCCGGGCGCGAGGGATAAGGAAAACGAAGTGCCGGAGTATCAGTGGGTGATCGATCCCCTGGATGGCACCACCAATTTCGTACACGGGTTCCCCAATTACGCCGTGTCCATCGCCCTGTTGCACAAGGGTGTCGTCACTCAGGCCGTAGTCTATGATCCGGCCCGCAATGAAATGTTTACTGCCACCCGTGGTGGTGGCGCCTTTCTGAACGACCGCCGGGTGCGTGTCGGCAGCCGGACCCGCTTTTCCGACGCACTGATCTCTGGCCGTTTCCCTTCTGTTTCCGGCTCCAACCGTACCGGCGCCGAGCGCTACTACGGGCTGGTCGACGACTGTTCCGGCTTTCGCCGCCTTGGCGCGACCGTACTGGAACTGGCGTATGTTGCAGCCGGTCGTTTCGATGGCTATTGCGGGGTTCACCTCAAACCCTGGGACCTGGCAGCAGGTAGCCTGCTGATCCAGGAAGCAGGCGGGCTTATTGCCGATTTCGAAGGCGAACAGACCTGGCTCAAAACCGGCAATGTGCTGGCAGCCAGCCCCAAAATCTTCACTCAAATGCTTATTTCGCTGAAGCAGTAAATTGTTGTCCGGTTCGGAGCCCGTCATTATGGATCAAGTGTGGTACCTGTTTAAAGCCGTTGTTCTGGGTATTGTCGAAGGGATAACCGAATTTTTGCCGATTTCCAGCACCGCCCATTTGCTGATCCTGGGGGACTGGATCGGCTTTGACTCCGGGCAATTCAAGGTGTATGAAATCGTGATCCAGCTCGGATCCATTCTGGCGGTGATGTGGTTGTATCGGCAGCGCCTGCGCGAGATTATTGTCGGCACCTTCACCGGTAACCGGACCGAGCAGCGCTTTACCATGAATTTGATCATTGCCTTTTTGCCGGCGGCCATTATCGGCCTGCTGCTGATCAAACATATCAGTCAACTGCTCGATGGCAAGTTCATGATTTACGCTTTTACGCTCGTAGTGGGCGGCATCATTATGCTGTGGGTGGAACGGCGTCCTTCAATGGCCAAGCACACTACCCTGCAGGAGCATGAACTGGCTCATCAGACAAGAAGCCTGGAAGATATCACCTGGAAGCAGGCGCTGGTTGTGGGGTTCGCTCAATGTCTGGCCATGATTCCGGGGACGTCGCGTTCGGGCGCAACGATTATTTCCGGCATGATGGCTGGTATTCATCGCAAGACGGCCACCGAGTTTTCCTTTTTCCTGGCCATGCCAACCATGATCGCCGCCACGGTATTGAGCTTGTACAGGCATGGTGGCCAGCTGAGCGAGAGCAATTTGCTCGCGGTCCTGCTGGGCTTTGTTGCCGCCTATATTAGTGCATTGGTTGTGGTGCGCGCCCTGATGCGATTCCTGTCCAGTGCATCCTATCGTCCTTTTGGCTGGTACCGTATCGTCTTTGGTATTGTCGTTGCACTATGGGCTTGGAACCAGGTCGCCTAGTTTTTATCGAACCAGCAGAAAATGAGAAAATGCCGGCATTGCCCGGCATTTTCTCATTTCGTTGTCTGTGATCCGCTGTGATGCACGACGATGCTGCCTATTGCATGCGTGATCTTCGCCGGTTACTGCGTGCCGCGCAGGGCGGCATAGCCGTTACTGAGCACAACAACGTTGCGTTCCTGGACGCTGACCTGAAAGTGAATCTGATCCGCGCCTTCGCGCCAGATGTCGCAAAGCAGTGTTTCACCCGGATACACCGGCGCCGAAAAACGGGCATCGAAACGGTATAGCACGGCAGGGTCGTTGTCGCAGCAGTCCTGTACAACCGCTCTTGCGGCGTGCCCGTAGGTGCACAGTCCGTGCAAAATCGGCCGTTCGAACCCGGCCGCGGCAGCTGTCTGCGGGTCAATATGCAGCGGATTCGGATCTGCATTCAGTCGGTAGAGAATAGCGGCATTGGGCGCCACCGGAATCCTGCGCCGATAATCAGGTGCACGTTCAGGCACCCTTGGCAGGGCAGCCACGGGGGCATTTCCTTGGCCGAACCCGCCGTCAGCACGGCAAAATGTGGTCTGCTGGATTGTGGCCACAAGCGTATTGTTTACATCGTACATATTGCGTTCGGCAATGACCAGTGCGCCCTTGTCGGCGCCCTTGTCGATTACATGCGAAATATGTGTCTTGCCGGTCAGTACGCCTTCGGCGGCCAGTGGTCTGTGCCAGATGCTGCGTTGCTCACCATGCACCAGTTTGACCCAGTTGATCCCGGTTGCCGGGTCTTGCATCCAGAAGCCTGGATAGCACAGAATGCTGCTCATCGTAGGAAACGCCTGCAGCTGTTTTTCATATACAAATTGCAGTTGTGATGGATCCAGCGGGTCCGAGCCCAGGCCGATACCCAGCGCGTACAGTATGCTGTCGCGCTGCGTATAGCTGTGGCGGGTATCGGCAAAACGCCAGTTCTTGATCCGTTCGTAATCCAGTGGCATGCGGCTGCTCCTTGTAATCAGATGGGATCCCAGTTGATCACGTCGGGAGAGCGCTCCAGTTTATGGAACTGGCCCTGCATGGCCGGGATGGCGATCTGAGCGATCAACTCGGGCGTCCAGCCATCGGACATGTGCACGGAGCGTACCGGACGAGGCTGGCTAAAGAGGAGAATTTCATTGGCCCGTACCCCGAAAATCTGACCGGTTACGTCTGCGCCGGCATCGCTGCCCAGATAGACAGCCATCGGCGCGACTTTATGCGTTTCCATTTTCTGCAGTTTCTGCACCCGCGCTTTTTCTTCAGGCGTTTCGGCGGGAATCGAACTGGTCATGCGGCTCCAGGCAAACGGCGCAATGCAATTGGATCTGACGTTATACCGGGCCATGTCAAGTGCAATCGACTTGGATAAGGCGGCGATACCCAGCTTGGCTGCGGAGTAGTTGGACTGGCCGAAATTGCCGATGAGCCCCGATGTTGACGTCATGTGTACATAAGCGCCCGACTCTTGTTCTCGAAAATAGGGAGCAGCAGCGCGACTGACAAAAAATGTTCCATGCAGGTGCACGTCAATGACCTGGCGCCATTCTTCTTCGTTCATTTTATGAAACAGGCGGTCGCGCAGATTGCCGGCATTGTTGACGACGATATCAATACGACCGAAATGGTCCATGGCCGTCTGCACAATCTGGCTGGCCGACTCATAGCCGGCGACACTGTCGGTATTGGCGACTGCGGTGCCGCCAGCTGCGGTGATTTCGTCGACCACAGCGTGCGCGGGGCCATCAGTTCCCCCCTGACCGCTCAAAGACACCCCGATATCGTTCACAACCACTTTTGCGCCGGCCTTGGCATAGGCGATTGCAATGTCCCGGCCGATACCACCTCCGGCCCCGGTAACAATCACTACTTTTCCTTCTGCAATTGAGCCCATCGGCTTCTCCTGTAAATTTCATTCATCCGCTCGCCAGCATGGCCGGTCGATCCAGTTAGGGATTACTATCTATTGTTGTTCGATTTCATGATAGGCCATAATGGCGGACGGCATTGTTCGTATTTCTCAACCCCCCCCTTCGTGTAAGCTTAAGATGCGTTATGACCTGACAGACCTCAAACTGTTCATCAATATTGGTGAAGTCTCAAACCTGACCAAGGCTGCAGAAAAAACCTTTCTGTCGCTGCCGGCTGCCAGCGCCCGTATCAAGAATCTGGAAGACTCCCTCAAGGTGCGGCTGCTGATCCGCCAGGTTACCGGCGTGAGCGTCACCCCCGCCGGAGAAGTATTTCTGAAGTATGCCAAGGGGGTGTTCCAGCAACTGGAATGCATGCATGCCGAGCTTCAGCCGTTTTCCACCGGCATCAAGGGCAAGCTGCGGATCATGGCCAACACCGCTGCCACCCACTCCTTCATGTCCGAAGCGTTGTCGACGTTTCTGGCCGAAAATCCCGATATTGATATTGAACTGGAAGAGAAACTATCCAAGGAAATTGTCTCTGCCATCCGTGGTGGGTCAGTAGACATTGGCATTGTCTCCAGCAATGTCAACCTGGATGGCCTGGATGTGGTGCCGCTGTTTCGGGACGAGCTGGTGGCCGTTACCCATTTGGCGCACCCGTTGAAAGATCAGAAAGAAATTTCATTTGAAACCCTGATCGACCAGTACCAGTTTATCGGTATTAACCCCGAAAGTGCGATCCAGACGTTTCTGGATGACAAAGCCTACAAACTGGGCAAGCGCTTGCATCAGCGCGTGCATGTTGGCAGTTTCGAAGCGGTCTGCCGCATGGTTGACGCCGGCATTGGGCTGGCTATCGTACCGGTCGAATGCGCCCGCGCCTACAGCAGGGCTCCGCGCTTGCATATACTCAAACTCACAGATGAATGGGCCGATCGCGAACGCAATGTCTGTCGTCTGGCTGGGCGGGACCTGCCCGCGTATGCAGAAAAATTCATCGGCCATCTGCTTGATGTATCGCATCGGATGCATGATCGCTAGTGGTGGGGGTCTTGAAATGGGCTGATTCGTTCAATGGAATCGCTAAGATCTTATCGGAGTAGGGTGAACGGGGATCCGGCAATTCGATAACTGAATGGATTGTCGGACTATATACGTCTGATACATCAGGAAAATAAAAAATAATTGTGATGTGGCACGATTACTTGATTTGCCTCAATTCGTATAATTATAGGAGATTCTATAATAAACGCGATGGACTGACACGCAGCCCATACGGACCTGGACGAGCCGGCGTTTATCGACATTGTCAATTTCAGGAAGGAGTGTTCCCTATGGCAAACAGCAACACTGAACACAGTCGCAGACTGAGAGCAAAAAACGCAACAGAGACGAACAAACGATTGGTTGCTGCTGGCTTGATTAAGCTGGTCACCTTTCGGCTTAAATCGGATCTGGCAAATGAGTTTGACGCCATTGCCCATGAGCGCGGCTTGAGCCGACCGGCCACTTTACAGATGCTTTGCGATATGTACCGGCAGCAAAACGCTAAATAGCTTGTCAAGTTGGCTTCTCGCATCTTGTGAATAGTACTCGGAGTCGCGAACACCCACATGAACTGTGGCAACCGGTCTTAGGCAGCGCTGAGGGGATCCTTCACGTATAAAAAACAGGAAATGGAAGGTTCTCGCGGCATAATTGGAGGGT
The DNA here is from genome assembly GCF_014897675.1 of Advenella sp. FME57. Lineage (GTDB taxonomy): Bacteria > Pseudomonadota > Gammaproteobacteria > Burkholderiales > Burkholderiaceae_B > Advenella. Next base: position 273,553 of record NZ_JABUXU010000002.1, read on the forward strand.
GAAGAACCCACAAGAACGTCATGTCATTGCGAACATGACAATAAGGAGACTGTTTTGAAAACCCTGATGATGCAACGCAGGCAACTGCTCAAATCCGCGCTTTATGGCGCTGCCGCCGTATACGGCCTGCGACCGGCCATGGCTTTTGCTGCGCAGTGGCCGGCAAAGGCGGTCAGTTTTATTGTTCCTTTTGCGCCGGGCGGGCCGGTAGACACGGTCGCGCGCATCGTGACTAACGGTCTGACGCAGCAATGGCAGCAGACGGCCATTATTGAAAATCGCGCGGGCGCCGGTGGAATTCTGGGGGCCAGGCTGTCGGCTCAGGCTAAATCAGACGGGTACAATTATTTTTTTGCCGCCATTCATCACGCTATTTTACCCAGCCTGAATAAATCCCTGGATTACGACATTCAGAAGGATTTTGTACCGGTAGGCGCGGTTGCCCGGTTCCCGATCATACTGATTGCCCATCCGTCCCTGAAGGTCAAGTCTGTCAAGGAGCTGATCACGCTGGCAAAAGAACAGCCCGGTAAAATTGCCTATAGTTCCTCGGGAACGGGCGGCGGCACGCATTTGGCCGGCGCCTTGTTCGCCAGCATGGCCGGCATTGAGCTGCAACACGTGCCCTACAAGGGTAGTGCGCCGGCAGTTCAGGACCTGGTGGGCGGGCAGGTGCAGTTGATGTTTGCCGATGCTACGTCCGCCTTGCCTTTCATTAAATCAGGCAAGGTGATTCCGCTGGGTGTAGGCAATCCTCAGCGATCGGACCTGGCGCCGGATGTGCCCCCCATTGCCGATGAAGGCTTGCCAGGCTACGAAGCCTATTCCTGGAGTGGTCTGTTTGCGCCCGCGGGCACGCCGGCCGATATTGTGAAACAGTTCAATCAAAATCTCAACGCGCAGTTGAACGACAAGAGCGTCATTGCGAAAATGCAGGGCAGCGGATCGGAGGCGATGCCTATGACGCCGGAAGAGTTCGGCAAATTTCTGAGCGATGAAATTGCCAAGTGGCACAAGACCATTACCGATGCCAACATTACCATCCAGGGCTGACGTAGCACGCAACAAGGACAATCAGGCCGTACGCGGCTCCCTCTACAGTGAGATAGCGCGTACTGCCTGATTGCGTTAGCTGAAGCGTCGGGCGATGGCCGGTTCTATTTGTCTGCCTGGATGCCGGCTTTTGCAGTGACCTCGCCCCACAACCGGTATTCGTTATCGATACGTGACTTCAGTTGCTTGCCACTGCGCAGCGAAATGGTGTAGCCCACTTTTTCCATCTGCTTGCGGTACTCGGGCAATTCAGAGACCGTCTTCAAGGCTTTTTCAATCTGCCCGGCGGTAGCGTCGTCCAGTTTTGCGGGACCGACAACACCGTACCAGCCGGTTACATCATAGTCGTCAATGCCCGCTTCGGACATAGATGGAACGTCGGGTAAAGCGCGATTACGTTCTTTGGAGGTGACCGCCAGGGCCCGCACCTTGCCACTGTTGATGTAATTGATCGCCGTACCGGTGATGTCAAACATCATTGACGTCTTCCCGCCAATCACATCGATCATGGCCGGCGCATTGCCGCGATAGGGAACGTGCAGCATTTCTGTGTCGGTTCGCTGCTTGAGCAGTTCGGCAGATAGTTGGTTGGATGATCCTACCCCTGCCGAACCAAAGGATAAGGCGCCAGGATTGGCTTTGGCGTAGGCAACCAGTTCACTGATGTTTTTAACAGGCAGTTTGTTATTGACGACCAGCACATTGGTATATTCGACCAGGTTGCCCAGGTAGCGGAAATCCCTATCCTTGTCGATCTGGATTCCTTTTTGAATATGCGGTGTGATGGTCAGCGTCGGGCTGGCCAGAAAATACAGCACGCTGCCGTCGGCCGGAGCCCGTGCTACATTTTCCGCAGCGATGATGCCACTGGCGCCGGTTTTGTTTTCGATAACGACAGGCTGTCCGACCTGGTCGCCCAGAAATTTGGCAAATTGCCGGGCGGCCGTGTCTACCGGTCCGCCGGCTGCATAGCCGACCACCAGTTTGACGGGCTTGTCAGGCCAGTGATCGCTTGCCCAGACGAGGGCGGGGGACAGCAGCAACAGCAGGGGAGTGAAACGCAGGGAACGTTTTGACATGATGTCTCCATTGGTCAGTTCGTGGTCGAAAGGCGCATAGGAAACGCGCCTTTCGCAATACACAGCTGCAGGCCCGGCGTTATTCGATGCGGGCGCCTGACTGGTCGACTGCGGTTTTCCATTTTTTTATTTCAGCTGTAATGAGATCGGCAAATTGCCCGGGTGTTGAACCCTCTATTTCGTAGCCGTATTGGGTCAGTTGCTGCCTGACTGCAGGCGTTTGGGCTGCATCATTGAATGCCTTGTTCAGTTGCATGAGTGCGTCCTCAGGGGTGCCCGCCGGCGCCAGGATACCGTACCAGCCATTGACCTCAAAGCCTGGCACACCGGATTCAGCCACAGTAGGAACATCGGGCAGGACAGCCGAACGCTTTGCTCCTGTAACGGCAAGGCCTTTGAGTTTGCCCGCCTTCACATGGGGCAGGGAGGTGGAAATGCTGTCAAACATCAGCGAGACTTCGCCGGAGAGCATGGCCACCACGGCGGGTCCGCTACCTTTGTAGGGCACATGGATCATTTTGGTGTCGGTGGCGCTTTTGAACAGTTCTGCCGCCAGATGACTGGTGTTGCCATTACCAGCAGAGGCAAACGTGAGCTTGTCCGGGTTGGCCTTGGCATAGTCGATCAACTCCTGCGTCGTATTTGCCGGTGTCTGCTTGGCGGCGGTGACCAGCATGGGCAAGGTAGCCAGGACCGACACCGGCGCGAAATCCTTCTCGGTATCGTAGGGCAGCGATTTATACATGCTGGGGTTGATCGCGTGCGCAGCCAGCACCATTAGCACGGTATAGCCATCGGGTTTGGATCGTGCCAGTTGTGCCGTAGCGATGGTGCCACCGGCGCCGGGACGGTATTCAAGAACAACCGGTTGTTTGATTGTTTTCTGCATCTGCGCGGCAATCGGCCGGGCCAGCATATCGGCGCTGCCGCCCGGTGGATAAGGAATCAGCAGCGTAATGGGTTTGTCGGGAAAGGCCTGAGCGCCTGCGCTTAGCGCCAGCCCGAATGCCAGCACGCTTGCGTGCAGCATCAGATGCCGCAGTCTGTTGAATCTTGTCTTCATGATGTCTCCTTGGATTTTATATTGCTCTTGATGGCAGACAATAGATGCCTGCCAGTGGTGCTTTGTCGCCGTGTAATCAATCACACTTGTAATCGCCGGTTGCGGGCGTTTTTCAGGATAGGGCAAGGTAGCGCAACCTTTTTGATGCTCAATGGTAGGGCATGTTTCGGGTTCCTCCTGGCACTTGCGCGCCACCCGCTACATTACACTGCCAATCTGCTGTTCAATCCAGATAGGGTAGTCCTGCACTGTCCACCCGGATTGTCTGGCATGGGCCATCCATGTGCAGCGTCGCCTCGCTCAGGTCCTGCAACTGTTGCTGTGTCAGTCCTTGCACCATGGCACGTATAATAAAGCGGCCCTCGCACACCTGGACGATGGCCAGATCGGTGTAAACATAATCGACCACGCCGGCGCCTGTCAGCGGGTAGGTGCAATGATGCAATAATTTGGCTGCACCGGTCTTGGTTGTATGTTCCATCATGACCAGCACCTGCTTTGCTCCTACGGCCAGGTCCATCGCGCCGCCAATCGCTGCAATCGCATTGGGCGCATCGGTGATCCAGTTTGCCAGGTCCCCGTTTTCGGCAACCTGAAAGCCGCCCAGGATCGAGTAGTCCAGATGTCCGCCACGCATCATGGCAAATGAATTGGTGTGTTCGGTAATAGAGGCGCCCTGCAACAGGACAATGGGTTTACGGCTGGCGTTGATGATGTCGGTATCGATTTCGTCATTAATCGCGCTGCGTCCCATGCCCAGAATGCCGTTCTCGCTGTGCAGGATAATTTCCCTGTCTGGCGGCAGGTAGTCTGCGACAGACGTAGGCATGCCGATACCAAGATTGACATAGGCGCCATCGGGCAGGCTGTTGGCTACCAGTCTGGCAATCTGTTCCCTGTCAAGACGGATGTAGTCAGTCATGCTGCGCTCCTGCAAGTACGATATGTTTCACAAAAATTCCCGGGGTCATGACCTGTTCGGGATGAATACTGCCCAGTTCGACCACTTTATCGACTTGCGCGATGGTGTGTTTGGCGGCAGTACACATGACGGGATTGAAGTTTCTGGCTGCCCAGCGATAGGTCAGATTGCCCCAACGATCTCCCAGATGGGCACGCACCAGCGCAAAATCGGCATGCAGGGGTTCTTCCAGCACATAGCCAACACCGTTGACGACGCGTTCTTCCTTGTTTTCCGATACGCGCGTGCCATAGCCGGTAGGCGTAAAAAACGGACCGAGTCCCGCGCCGGCTGCACGCATTCTTTCGGCCAGGGTGCCTTGTGGAGTGCATTCGAGCTCAATCGTGCCGGCACGAAACGCCTGCGCGAACACATCCGATTGCGGAGGGCGGGGATGAGAGCAGATGATTTTTCTGACCTGGCCATTTTTGATCAGACGGGCAATACCGACCTCGCGCGTGCCGGCGTTATTGCTGATGATCGTTAAATTGCGAGTCCCCATTTTTGCAAGACTGGCCAGCATTTCAAATGGAATGCCTGCGTCGCCAAAGCCGCCCACCATGATGGACGCCCCTTCGGGGATCTGGCTCAATGCTGCTTCGTGTGTTTCTAGAATCTTGTTTATCATCTCATTCCAATGTAGGGCAGCTTGCCCGGCTATTGTTGTGTATGCGCCTGCCTGGCGTCTTTACGGCAGCCTGCCGGCAGATCTTCATCTACCGTCATTGCGCCAAGCCTGACGTTGTCCCTTGTCCAGGTCCGTATGATTTGTTCCCTGGGCGACAGTTAATGATTCTCAAAGTGCCGCTTCGGTACCCAATATCGCAGTCGATTGGCTCGAGAGCGTGCCACCGTTGCCATGGACGACAGCAAGTTGGGCGTTGGCAACCTGGCGGGCATCGCATTGTCCTCTTAACTGCCTGACCGCTTCGATCAGAATAAAAATCCCGTACATGCCCGGATGCACGCAAGAGAGGCCTCCGCCGTTAGTGTTGACCGGCAAGTGTCCGCCGGGGGCGATGCCGCCTTTGCTTACAAAATCCCCGCCTTCGCCCTTGCGGCAAAAACCCAGGTCTTCCATGAACAGAATCGTATTGATGGTAAACGCGTCATATACCTCGGCGACGTCAATATCCGAGGGCTTGACGCCGGCCATTTCAAACGCAATTTTCCCGGACTGTTTGGCTGCGGTCACGGTCAGATCGCCCATGGAGGAAATCTGGCGATTCCACACGGCCGTGGAGTTACCCAGGACGTAAACGGGTTTCTGCTTGAGCGTTTTGGCCCGGTCGGCTCGCACCAGCACATAGGCGCCGGCGCCATCGCTCACCAGGCAACAATCGCGCACGGTCAGCGGATCAGACACCATGCGTGCCGAGAGCACCTGATCAATCGTGAGCGGATCGCGCATGGAAGCCTCGGGATTGAGCTGGGCCCATTGTCGGGCGGCAACGGCTACCTCGGCCAGATGTTCGCGAGTCGTGCCGTATTGATGCATGTGCCGGGCGGCAGCCAGTGCATAGGAGCTTAGCGGGCTCAAGGGTTGATAAGGGTTTTCGTAAGGCTGCGGGTCCATGACCTTGCGCATGTTGCCGATCGCGGCCCGATTCAGTGTGGAGCTGCGTTGCGTACTGCCGTAACAGACGAGCACGGCATTGCACTGGCCGGAGGCTAATGCCTGCATGGCCGGCATCAGGTGCGCAACAAAACTGGAGCCGCCCACCATCGTGTTATCAATAAAGGTCGGTTTGATGCCCAGGTGCTCGATCACCGGCATCGCCCACATGGTCGAGGCGACGCTGGCCGTGGCAATGCCGTCGATATCCTGCATGGTCAGGCCGGCGTCGTGCACGGCACGCGTGGCGGCCTGAACCAGAATTTCCATTTCGGTATAGCCCTCTGCCAGCCCCAGCCCTGCATGTCCGACACCGACAATTGCGGTTGCACCGCGCAGTTTCGCGTCTATCATGCTTGATCTCCTGCTGGAACAAAGACCAGCAACGTGCTGTCGTCTGTCTGCTTGATGCGGGCGCTGACCGCCAGGCCGATTTTCACCTCGTCAGGCGTGATCTGTTCTACCCGGCTCATCATGCGGGGGCCTTCCTCCAGGTCGATCAGGGCTACATTATAGTCGCCGCCTTTTTCCGGTTTGTTGCGAACGACGGTGGTGGAATACACCGTGCCCTTGCCTGAGGGTTCGTACCATTGCAGGTCGTCGCTGCCGCAGTGGGGACAGATCATGCGCGGGTAGAAGATGCTGTTGTTACATTGGCCACAGCGCTGAATGGTAAACACGCCGGCCTGTAGCTGGGTGTGGTAGTACTTGTCTGCGCCGGTGTCCAGCGCCTGGTTGCTCACGGTCATGGGCTATTCCTGTATCTAAAATTGCATATGTCGTACAGTATTGATTCGGGGTCCCCGATTGGCAATCTGTTTTTCCCGAAGGATAACTTCAGACACACTTAACTCACGTTTTCCCTCAAGCGATGCCAGGCTCAAAAACAGGCGAACGGGGGCTTCCGGAATACAGAATTGCGATCCCCGGAAATTTGTAGTGAGATAGGGTCTGTACCGATTGTTTGCCAATGACTTATTGTCAGATTGGTTATGATGACGGGTTTATTGAAGCCGATAGCCATGCTTGCGTCGGTCAGTTTGGAATTTTCAGGGGAGTGCAGCTGTGGAAAAAAAAGACTATGAGACGATTTTGTTTGAGTATCGCGACAGCGTGGGATATATCACGCTCAACAGGCCGGACAAACTCAACAGCTTTACGGGGCAGATGCACAGCGAGTTGCGCGACGTCCTGGACTTTCTTGAGTCGCGGGCGGATTTACGCGGGGTCATTCTGACCGGGGCAGGGCGCGGGTTTTGTGCGGGTCAGGACCTGGGTGAGCGCCAGCCGCTGGAGCCGGGCCAGTTTCGTGACCTGGGCGAAGCGCTGGAGAAAAATTACAAACCACTGATTTTGCGGATGCGTGCCTTGCCGGCACCGATTGTTTGTTTCGTCAATGGCGTGGCAGCCGGGGCAGGCATGAGCCTGGCGCTGGCCTGCGATCTGGTTTTTGCGGTCAAATCTGCCAAATTTATTCAGGCATTTGCCAAAATCAGTCTGGTGCCGGACGCCGGGTCCACTCATTTTCTGCCGCGTCTGATCGGCACCCAGCGCGCCATGGGCGCAGCCATGCTGGCAGAACCGATATCTGGCGAACAGGCCGAACAATGGGGCATGATCTGGAAGTGCATTGCCGATGATCAACTGCAATCGCAAATGCAAACCGTCCATACGCAACTGACCACCGGCGCGACGCGCGCGCTGGCGGCAACCAAACACGCACTGTACGCGAGCGCCGATAACAGCCTGCCCGAACAACTCGAACTGGAAATTGAACTGCAGCGCGAGATGGGAATGAGCGAGGATTATCGGGAGGGCAGCAAAGCGTTTCGGGAAAAGCGCAAGCCGCTATTTCAGGGCCGCTAGCGCGCAGGCGACTGTCAGGGGTATACGGCGCGGACTGTGGCGGACTCAAGCGGGGAGCTGCGGTCCGATCCGGCCGTGCCGCGCGGGCTTATTGTTGTGCTGTTTGACCGGCGTCTGGCGCCGTATAGCCGTGCATGGTGATCCCAGCTGCGCTGATCGATAGATAGCCGCCCCGAAAAGGCGGGTGATCCCATTCCCAGTCGGGTAACACCCAGCGACACCGTTGCGTCCCATAGTCTTCGAATTGATGGCACTTGGGTTTGTGTGTATGGCCATGGACCATATGAATCAGCGCGGGATGATCGCGGAATATGTCCGATATCGCCTCATGGGCGACATCCATCAGATACATTGGTTTTGTGCCATGCGCATGCATGCTGGTCTTGCGGGCGCGACGCGCGATCGCCCGTCGTACTTGCAATGGCAGGGCCAGAAACAGCCGTCGTATCAATGGATGGCGCGACAGTTTACGGAAACGCTGGAAGGACACGTCGTGTGTACATAGCTCGTCGCCGTGGCTGATATGGATGGGGCCGGCATCGGTGTGAAACAGGGTCGAATCGGGCATGAGCGTCGCGCCCAGCGCACGGGCCAGATCCGGACCCATCAGAAAATCACGATTGCCATGGCCTATGAACAGCGGGATTTTTTTGGCCGTTTCGGCCAGATGCCCGATGGCTTCCTGCAGCCATGGTTCGGGACCATTGAGCGCGGCATCGTCGCCAATCCAGGCGTCAAAAATATCACCTGCCAGTATAAGCCCGTTGGCATGCGCTGCCGCCTCTGTCAGAAAAGCATAGAAAACGCGGCAGGTTTCGGGAACCTGCCGCGCCAGATGAATATCCGAGGCGACCCAGACTGTTCCGGGCAGCGTAAAATCAGTTTTCGACAACGCTGGCTTTTTCAATGATGATGGGTTCAACCGGCACATCTTGATGGAAACCACGGTTACCGGTTTTTACGCCCTCGATTTTGTCGATCACGTCCTGACCCTGGACAACTTTACCAAATACGGCATAGCCCCAGCCTTGGGCAGTAGGAGCCGAGAAGTTCAGGAAATCGTTGTCCTTGGCATTAATGAAAAACTGGGCAGTGGCCGATTGCGGATCGTTGGTGCGAGCCATGGCAATGGTGTATTTGTCGTTTTTCAAGCCGTTATCGGCTTCATTTTTGATCGGCGCTTCGGTCTCTTTCTGTTTCATGTCAACGTCAAAACCGCCACCTTGGATCATGAATCCTTTGATCACGCGGTGAAAGATCAGGTTGTCGAAGAAACCATTATTGACATATTTCAGAAAGTTTTCTGTGGTAACCGGTGCTTTCTCAGCATCCAGTTCCAGGACGAAATCGCCCTGATTGGTTTGCAGTTTGACCTGTGGCTGACTCATGGATGTTTCCTTTTTAGTTGAAGAATCTGCGGCGTGTGCCGCCTGTAGCGCGGCGACCGACAGAACGGCCCCCAGAGCGAAGCCGGCGATGCGGCGTGAAAATGCAAAGTGTGATATCACGTTCAGTTACCTTCAATGATGCGCCCGATGGCCTGCGCCTGGGCTGCCGCCCCGGGGATGCCATGACGGGAGGCATCGGCAAACGCTTTCTGGGACAGCATCAATTGCACCATACCCATGTTGCGCAATGCAACCCCATAGCGGGGATTAATTGATAGAGCGGTTTTGAGCGCCTCATAGGCCGGGTCCGTAAGCCCCGCTTGCAGATAGAGCGCGGCCATATTGTTCCATGGTTCGGCCAGCTCCGGGTAGCTGGACGTCATGCTGCGATAGACCTCCAGCGCCTGCGGCTTGCGGTCCAGCGCTGCCAGCGCGCGCCCTTTCAGAAACAGCAATTGAACATCTGTTGCCGGCGCGATAATACGGTCATTGGCATTCTGGCGCCGTTCTATCTCCTGCAGCGCCTTGGCTGCCTGGCCCTGCGTGATCATTGCGCTCAGACGGCTTGCCGCGCCCGAAGCCGTTTCCGGAATGGACGTGTCAACCGACGGTTCCAGCTTTTTCAGAACGTTTGCCAGCCCCTGCCAGCCGGGCTCGCGCGCGTTGGCGCCGTTGTCCTGGGCGTACATTGGCGAGGGGATGCCATCGGCGGCGCCGCCTGAAGGCGTCGAGCCGGCCTGATACGGGGTTGTCGCCTGCTGGGCCATTGCCTGCAGCGCTGGCAACAGGCACAGGGAGCACACTAACAGCGAACGGTGAATAACATTAAGTTTCACAGCGCTTATCCAGAAAATCGTGAAAGAAAACCTTCAAGTACATGCAGCCTCTGGTGAGGACTTGCTATACTTACTCCTTCGTATTTTAGCCTTAGTTGAGCGTGCGGCGTATAAACCCTAACCTGCTACGGCTTTTTTTTTCTTTGTTGCACCGGTCAATCCCGACCGTTGGCACGTCTGGTTTTTTATTTCCGCCATGCAAATATTCAATACCCTTTCCCGCGCCAAAGCGCCTTTTGTTACGGTAGAGCCCGGCAAAGTGCGGATGTACGTTTGCGGCATGACGGTCTATGATTTCTGTCACCTGGGCCATGCCCGTATGCTGGTCAGCTTCGACGTGGTTCAGCGCTGGCTGCGCCAAAGCGGCTATCAGGTCGACTATGTACGCAATATCACCGATATCGACGACAAAATCATCAATAAGGCCGTGTCGCTGAACCAGCCTTTACATGCCGTTACGTCTTTCTATACCGACGCCATGCATGCCGATGAGCGGGCGCTGAACGTACAGCCTCCCGATCGGGAGCCTCGCGCCACCATGTATATACCCGGTATGCTGCAAATTATCAAGGACTTGCAGGACAAGGACCTGGCGTACCAGACCCCCGATGGGGACGTTAACTATGCGGTACGCAGTTTTCCTGGTTACGGCAAGCTATCGGGCAAAGTGCTGGATGATCTGCGCGCGGGCAACCGGGTTGCCGTCTCCGACGGCAAGCGTGACCCGTTCGATTTCGTTCTGTGGAAGCAGGCTAAACCCAACGAACCCAAAGACTCCATCTGGGATTCGCCTTTCGGGCGCGGTCGTCCCGGTTGGCACATTGAATGTTCGGCCATGAGCCGGGAACTGCTTGGCCAGCCTCTGGATATCCATGGCGGCGGCCCTGATCTGAAGTTTCCGCATCATGAGAACGAAATCGCGCAGTCCGAAGGCGCCTACGGCGGTACGCTGGCCAATTGGTGGATGCATTGTGGCCCGCTGATGGTGGATGATGAAAAAATGTCCAAATCATTGGGCAATTTCAGGACAATCCGTGATACTGTCAGCTCAGAGCCCGATAGCGCATCGGCCGATTACCGGATCAACATGCGCGAAGCGGAAATGCTGCGGTTTTTTGTGGTGCGCAACCATTACCGGAGCCCGCAGAACTTTACGCCAGATAACCTGTACAATGCACAGGCTGCGCTGGATCGAATTTATCAGACGTTCAACAATACCGGGGTGACCGATACTGCATCCATCGATTGGTCGCTGGATTTTGAACAGGCGTTCAAAGCCGCCATGGATGACGACTTCAATACCGCTGTGGCCATTGCTGTCCTGTTTGATATGGTTACCGAAGCAAACCGGCGCAACAGCGCAACGCTCAGCGGCCGGATCCGGGCACTGGGCGGGGTATTGGGCCTGTTGCAACAGGATCCGCAGCATTACCTGCAGTCGCCGACACGCTATATCAAGCGTGAAGGTCAGTCTGTAGCCGCAACGGCCTTGAGCGAGCCTGATATCGAAGCACTGATCGAGCAGCGTCGCCAGGCCAAGCAGGACCGTGATTTCGGCAAGGCCGATCAGATCCGTGCACAGCTCAAGGAGCAGGGCGTGGAACTTGAGGATAAACCAGGTGGCCTGACGCAATGGCGTCGCGCCTGATAGGGGAAGACATGTCATCTGCAGCACCTGCGCCGGTAAAGCCCGAATATTGGGACGAGGCCGTTACATTTCTGATCAAGAAAGATCGCATTCTTCGCAAAATCATTCCGGCCAATCCCGATTTATGGCTGGCTACCAACAAAACGGCCTTTGTCACATTGGCGCGGGCCATTATCGGCCAGCAGATTTCGTCCAAGACGGCAGACCTGCACTGGAAAAATTTCACACAGCTTTGCGGTCATCGGCCATCGCCGGCCACTGTTCTTGAATACAATGAGGCGCAATGGCGGGAAGCGGGGTTGTCCAGGCGAAAAACGGAATACATTCTGGATTTGGCGAATCATTTCAACGAGCGTAAAGTAAATCCGCTGAAATGGTCTAAAATGGATGACGAAGATATCATTACCGAATTATGTGCAATTCGGGGCATCAGCCGCTGGACGGCGGAAATGTTCCTTATTTTTAATTTGCACAGACCAGATATTCTGCCAATCGATGACCAGGGGCTGCTCAAGGCAATCTCGGCGCACTATTTTAGCGGTGAACCTGTATCACGGTACGAGGTACGCGAAGTAGCACAATCATGGCAACCGTGGCGAACAGTGGCGACATGGTACTTATGGCGCAGCCTTTAAAGGCGTAGCCGGGTGCGCGTGAACAACCATTCATGACAAGACAACTATGAAATTTACTTTTTTAGAATTTGAAGGACCTATAGCAGAGCTCGAACAGAAGATCGAGCAGTTGCGCCATGTTTCCTCTGATTCGGCAGTCGACATTTCCGAAGAAATCACCAAACTGCAGCAAAAAAGCGAGAGTCTGACCAACAGTATCTATTCCAAACTCACGCCCTGGCAGACCGCACTGGTTGCCAGGCATCCGCAAAGACCGTATACCATGGACTATGTCCGTGAAATCTTCACCGATTTTCACGAACTGCATGGCGATCGCATGTATGAAGACGATCTGTCCATCGTGGGGGGCCTGGCCCGATTCTCTGGCGAAGCCTGCATGGTTATCGGCCACCAGAAAGGGCGCGACACCAAAGAGCGCGCCAAGCGCAATTTCGGCATGCCACGCCCCGAAGGCTATCGCAAGGCGCGGCGTCTGATGCGTCTGGCAGAAAAATTCCAATTGCCGATATTCACTTTTGTGGATACACCGGGCGCCTATCCTGGTATTGGCGCCGAAGAGCGCGGGCAATCTGAAGCCATCGGGCACAATTTGTATGCCATGGCAGAATTGCGCGTTCCCATTATTGCCACGATAATTGGCGAAGGCGGCTCGGGTGGCGCGCTTGCCATCGCAGTAGGTGATGTCGTGCAGATGCTGCAATACTCCACCTATGGTGTCATTTCCCCTGAAGGCTGTGCCTCCATTCTCTGGCGCAGTGCCGACAAGGCACCTGTGGCGGCCGAAGCACTGGGCATTACCGCGCCACGGCTGCTGGAGTTTGGTCTGATCGATAAAGTTGTACCCGAGCCGGTGGGTGGCGCGCAACGCGATGCCGTGACCATGGCCAAAACCCTGAAGCGCTCGCTTTCCGAAGCGCTGCGGCAGGTGTCTGGTATGGACGTTGATGAGCTTCTGGATAGAAGACTGGAGCGACTCATGTCTTATGGTCGTGTCCAGGACAAATAATTCTTTCTTGCAGCAGCCGGGCTGGCTTGAAGACACCACGCTTCTTGAGCCCTTGCATGCTGTTCTTTGCACGATAGACGCAGGCAATATTGCAATTGGGGTAAGCGGCGGCGCCGATTCGGCCATGCTGCTGGTTGCCGCAGCCCAGATTGCCACGCAGCAAAAAAAAACCATACATGCTGTTCATGTACACCACGGGTTGGTGGCGGCGGCTGACGCCTGGGCCGCGCATACGGCACAACTGGCACAACAGGTTGGCGTGGCATTTCATTTGCTGCCGGTGCAGGTCGCATCCGATTCAGGCAAAGGTATTGAAGCGGCGGCTCGACTGGCGCGCTATAACGCATTCGAACACTGGTCGTTAAATCACGATTGCCATCATATGCTGCTTGCCCATCATCGTGACGATCAGGCCGAAACCATGCTGCTGCGCCTGTTACGCGGAGCCGGCGTGCAGGGCATGTCAGGGATGGCGGCCCAGACCCGGCGCGGGTCCCTGCGGTTATCCCGTCCATGGCTGGCTGTGGGGCGCAACCGGATCCTGGACGCCGCTGCCCGTTATGAAGCGCAGACCGGATGGATGGCCGTGCAGGACCCGACCAATCGGGATGAAAAATATACCCGAGCCGCCGTGCGCACCCTGCTTACACCGGTCCTGAATAAGCGCTGGCCCCAGTGGCAGGGGAATCTGCTGCGTCATGCGCGCGTGATGGCAGAAAGCACCTTGCTGCTGCAAGACCTGGGCGATATGGATCTGCAGCATTGTCTGCTTTCTGAAGACGGACTTGGCTTTTCTCTGGCCCGTTGGCGCGAACTGCCGCAACATCGCCAGGCCAACGTGCTGCGCCAGTGGTTGCATCGCCTGCATATTGCCATGCCTACTGAAGCGCGACTGAACCAGTGGCTGCTGCAACTGCGGCAAGTGCATGCGCTTGGACACGATCGCAACATTCTGCTGAAGCACCAGGGGTGCCATATCGTATGCCGGCGCGGCCAGGTGAAAGTGCTTCTGGACGATGCAGGCTGATCGAGTATGCCAGGCATTCTGGTATGGCGTGGCTCTGTTACTGCGACATTATTGCAACTGTGTATCCATGTATATTTTTGTTGTAGTCCTCAATATCTAATAAGTGCTTGATTTGGCGTATTTGCATGCGAGCTGCGCGCTCCTGGCCTCATGAGGGCAAACCAACTGGTTCTATACCGATTAAATCACTTGTCGTAATATAAAAAGCATATTGCCCAGCCTGTTGCATGTCAGTCATGCCGGCCCACATGCAGCGACGGCTCATAGTGGCGCTGTGTGGCGCGCCGGTGCTACAAAAAAAGGAAGATACATAAGACCCCAACCGCCGTTGCAGGACGATATGATTCCTGCCGTGGTGGAATATCTGAGCGTTGAGTATGGTGGCCAGGACCGCGCAGCCGCGCATGCCGATTACGAAAAGGCCATGGCCGCGCTGAAAAATCCTGCGGCCGGCGATACCAGCAAAAAATAGCACTGCGAGCACCTTTGGCAAGCGAATGTGGTAGAGTCAAAGCATGCCTGCACTTCACGAATGTGAGGCAGGCATCCTTTTTTTATTCTGGCTTTTTTATGTCCCATCCTGTTCTCTATTCGTTCCGACGCTGCCCGTACGCCATGCGCGCCCGGCTGGCTATCGCGGCCAGCGCGCAGACCTGCCAATTGCGTGAAATCGTTCTGCGCAACAAGCCTGCTGCCATGCTGGCTGCCTCGCCAAAGGGAACTGTGCCGGTATTGATTCTTCCCAATGGGCAGGTGCTTGAACAAAGCCTGGATATCATGCTATGGGCCTTGCGCCAAAATGATCCATCTGGCTGGCTGGCGCCGGCGGGGTGTTCGCTGGCCGATATGCTGGCGCTCATCGAGTCCTGCGAGCAGGATTTCAAGTGTCATCTTGACCGCTACAAATATCCGCAACGTTACGATCTTGAACACGGATTGCAGCACCGCACTCAGGCGGCAGGCTGGTTAATGACACTGGAAGGCACCCTGAGTCGTACGCCTTATCTTTCGGGTACGCATTGCGCGCTTGCCGACATGGCCATTGCTCCGTTTGTCAGGCAGTTTGCGCATACTGATTTTGCGTGGTTTGAAACGCAGGCCTGGCCGCATGTGCTGCGCTGGCTTGAAAACTGGAAGCAGTCAGCAATCTTTGCGCGGGTGATGCACAAATATGCACCATGGGAAGACGGACAGCCGCCTGTGCTGTTTCCGCCACCTATGTAGGCTGCGCTTCGGCGATCTGATATAGCCAATCCTTGAAGATACGAATTTTTGGCACTTGGCTTTCATCGGCACGCCAGGACACCGTGTGGGTGACCACATCCATTTCTTTAAAGACACCTTGTCCTAGTTCGATCAGATCGCCGCGGGCCAACTCGCGCTCGGCCAGGCGTGTACTTTCCAATGCCACGCCCATGCCGTCGGTTGCCGCCGATAGCGACATCGCGGCACGATCAAATGATGGCCGAGGCCTGGCCGGCAACCGAAGGTTGTTCAAGGTAAACCAGCTGGCCCAGGTCACATTATTCAATTGTGAATCAATCAGAACCAGTTTTTTTATCAGTGCCGCTGCGTCTGCGCCAGCCTCCACCAACGAGTGTGAACACAAGGGCACATTTCTCTCGGTGCCAAGCGGCTCATTCACAATGCCGGCGCGTTCGATGATCGTGCCATAACAAATCGAAATGTCCAGTTCGCGCATGCGAACCAGATCCACCTGTTCCGACCCGGTAGTCAGGCGAATCGTAATATCAGGATGCGCTTTCATGAAATGCGGCAACTTGGGTCCGAGCCATTTGACGGCCAGGCTGGGGGCGCAATAGAGCGCGAGCACCTGAGCCTTGGGTGCGAGCGACACTTCGGCGCAGGCAGCTTCAATAACGTCAAATATTCTTGAAAGACTCTCCAGGAACCGCTGGCCTTCGAGTGTGAGCTCTACACGCCGATTGCGCCTGATAAAGAGCGCGCAGCCAAAATAGTCTTCAAGTTTGCGGACCTGATGACTGATTGCCGATTGGGTCAAATGCAATTCCTGTGCAGCCAGCGTAAAGCTTTTTAAGCGAGCGGCCGACTCAAAGGCGCGTAGCAAGGTGAAGTGCGGGATGTTTCTCATATTTTTCATTATCCATGAATCACATTCATGATTCCATGAAGAACTATCGTTTGTCAAGGTTGCGGGGGCGTGTGACGATGTGGACGTTCAAAGTTCATCTATTGAGTATTTAACAGGAGAAAACGCATGGCAGCTGTACTTGAAAAAACCGATATTGCGCTCGATGACGGTCGTGTATCCATTTACCAGCCTGAACAAAAAGAGTTGATCTTTCCCGAGCTCCCGCAGTTTACGACTGTATCGGCGCACAGGCAGCATTTGAAAGAACGGCTTGTCGCCGCTTGCCGTGCATTTGCCTTGCAGGGCTACGACTACGGGTTTGCCGGACACCTGACCATTCGGGATCCGGAAGACCCGGGGCTGTATTGGACCAATCCGATGGCAGTTCATTTTTCACAAGTAAAGGTATCAAACCTGATTCTTGCCGATCACACCGGCAAGGTTGTCGAAGGCAGGCACGCCATTAACAGGGCAGGGTTTGTCTTGCACGCAGCCGTACACGAGCAGCATCAGGATATTGTTGCCATGTGCCATGCACATACGGTGTACGGAACTGCATTTGCAGCTTTGGGAAAACCACTGGCGCCCATCAGTCAGGATGCAGCTGCGTTTTTTGAAGATCATGTGGTGATCGGCGACGAAGCCGGGCAGGTCGCGGTAGAGGTCAAGGCTGGGCATAAAGTGGCCAATGCATTTGCCGGCGTGAAAGCGGCAATTCATCAGAATCACGGCTTGCTGACGGCGAGCCGTCACAGCATAGAGGCTGCGGCATTCTGGTTTATTGCACTTGAGCGTTGCTGCCAGCAGCAACTGATGATCGAGGCAACCGGGATTACGCCTCGCCTGGTAACGCCAGAGCGCGCACGTTATAGCCGGGAACATGTGGGCAGTGAATACATCGGCTGGCTGCATTTCCAGGCAATCTGGGATCAACTGGTGGCTACGCAGCCTGACATGTTTGATTAATGTTTATTTGGCAGCGTTTCACATGACCCGCGTCATGCGAAGCGAACAAGCTTGAGATGACAACAATCGGGCCGGCCAAATAATCCTTTTTTTCGGTGGAGACAATAATGCAGATTGAAAATGATGTTGAACAAGGTGCTGTCAAAGACGAGGCAGGGCTATACAGGAAAGTGATGTGGCGGTTATTGCCATTTCTCTTTCTTTGTTATATGTGCGCATATCTAGACCGTATCAATGTGAGTTTTGCCAAATTACAAATGTTGAATGATCTGTCGTTCAGCGAAGAAGTTTACGGATTGGGCGCCGGGATATTTTTTGTGGGCTATTTGTTGTTTGAGGTGCCAAGCAATCTGATACTGTTGCGTGTCGGCGCGCGACGCTGGATTGCCAGGATCATGGTGACCTGGGGAGCGCTATCGGCCTGCATGATGTTTGTGACTACACCAACCAGTTTTTATATTCTGAGATTTTTGCTGGGGGTCGCTGAAGCCGGTTTTATTCCCGCCATTTTGCTGTACCTGACGTACTGGTTTCCATCATCACGCAGAAGTAAAGTGACCGCTCTGTTCCTTACCGGCATTCCTATGTCAGGTGTGATTGGCGGACCACTGTCCGGCTGGATATTGAATGGTATGGGCGGCGTATATGGCCTGACGGGATGGCAGTGGCTGTTTGTGCTGGAAGGCATTCCGACCGTTCTTGTCGGTATTATTGCTTTTTTCTATCTGGATGACCGGGTATCTGACGCCAAATGGCTCAATGCTGCAGAAAAACGGCTGATAAGCTCGAACCTGGATGCGGACAAGCAGAGCCACCAATTGCATTCAGTCAAAGAAGGCTTGCTTGATCCTAAAATCTGGCTGATGAGCTGCATTTATTTCTGTTTCACCATGGGACTGTATGGCGTGAGTTTCTGGCTGCCGTCGCTGATCAAGGCTACCGGTGTAAACGATCCTCTCAATATCGGACTGCTTACCGCAATTCCGTATGCAGCCGCAACGCTGACAATGATTCTGGTCAGCCGACGCTCGGACGAAAAGGGCGAACGCAGGTGGCATCTGGCCATCCCGGGTATCGTGGGCGCGCTGAGCCTATGCGCGAGTGTCGTCTTTGCCCATAGCCCGACAATTGCTATTGTTGCATTAACGATAGGAACGATGGGAGTGATGACAACCATTTCCCAGTTCTGGACGTTGCCGCCGGCTATTCTGGGGGGAGCGGCGGCGGCTGCCGGGATTGCGCTTGCAAACTCGGTCGGGAGTATCTCGGGTGTGGTCAGTCCATATCTGATCGGCTGGTTTCAGACCCATACCGGCGCTACCGGTGGCGGCGTGTATGGCTTGGCGATCAGCATGTTGATCGGTAGCGCGCTGGTCTTTGCCGTCCCGGGCAGAATGGTGAACAGTAAAAAGCAAGCAGCAACGAAGGCTCAGAACGAGACAGGGAGCGTGCGCCGGCCCATTGTTACGGCAGAAATCTGATTGCTGTAACGACAAGCAGAGTGATCAGGCTGTGTCCTGGTTGCTTTGCTGTTTGAGTACTTCATCCAGTCGTTTTACCAGACTCACACGGGCGCGACTGGTATGTAAATCGGTCAGTTCCACCGCGCGTTTGCTGTCACCTTCGGCGATTGCGTTGGCAATGGCTTCATGTTCATCCCAAATGGATTGCCGTTGTGCAGACGATTGCAGCACCGCACCCATGACTCGTCGCAAATGGTTCCAGTGCACCAGCGCGCTTTCGGCAATCAGCGGATTGCCCGAAGCCTGGTATATGGCGGTATGAAAGGCAATGTCCGTATCGATAAGCGCTTTGACCACACCACTTTTGGAGGCTTGACGACCATTAACGATCAGTTCCGGATCTATTTCTGCCTTGCGCTCGGCAGCAAGACGAACCGCAAGCATGTCCAGCGCGCCCCGGATTTCGTAAAGCCTGCCGGTCCAGTCAGGGTCCAGAGGAGATACCAAAATGCCTCTTCCTGGCGCGTCCTGAACAAATCCGTCTTTTTTCAGTAAGCGTAATGCCTGTAGCACCGGCGAGCGGGAAACCGCCATCTGTTCGGCGATCTCTTCCTGGGTGATGCGCATTCCCGGCGCAAGAGTGCCATCGCTAATTGCGTCAAGTAGCGCTTTATACACTTCGTCTACGTAGTCGGGACGAGACTGCAGTTTCATAAGTTTGTTGTTCATGATGCTCTTTTAACACGTCTGTGTCTGATAACGCCGCCGGTCACGGATGCAACATTGCAGGACAAGCGCCGGAGCGTCCGATTCATTTTACAAATTGTAGTGCATTATCTGTATACAGAATACAAACACAAGGGTTTACCCATATGTACAGCGTTCAGTTGGCGTTTTATTCTTTGTATACAGAGTTCAGTATACATTAAATCAATAATTTAACCCGCAATGGGAATTCACAACCTTTAGAGGAAGCGATGAAATGAGCAGACCAATGGATAAAGCAGAACAGGGCCGAGGCGCCGGCGCCGCAGGTGCAGTGACAAAAAAACTGATTCCTTACGGCGGCTATTACACCAACAAGATTCCAGGCCATGATCCGGAATTGACCGAGGTGGGGCCGGGTACACCGATGGGAGAATACATGCGCGGTTTCTGGCATCCGGTTTGCATGGCAATGGAATTGACCGACACGCCCCGTTTTTTGAAAATCCTGGGCGAAGAGCTGGTGGCTTTCAAGGACGGGAGCGGGCGCATTGGTTTGTTGCATGCGCATTGTGTCCATCGCGGCGCTTCGCTGGAGTATGGGGCCATTCAGGAACGCGGCATTATGTGTTGTTATCACGGCATGGTGTTTGATGTTGACGGTACCTGCCTGCGTGCGCCGTTTCCCAAAGGCGAAGAAAAAGAAGCAGAGAAATTTGCCTGTTCGATTCAACAGGGGGCCTACAAAGCGGTGGAACGTAACGGACTTATTTTTGCGTACATGGGCCCGCCGGATAAAGAGCCGCCTTTTCCCGAGTGGGAAGGAAATTTCACCGTTGCACAAGGTGATGAACTGGTGCCGTTCAGCAATTTCCAACATTGCAATTGGCTGCAGGTCCAGGATAATGCGGCAGATAATTATCACACCATGGCACTGCATGCAGCAAAAAATGTGGTCGATGGGCATTATCAAGGCACGACCTTTGATGAAGTTGGCGCCGCTTCTATGGAGGTGCCGCCTGATATGCAATTTATTCCTGTACACCAGGGCCGCAGCCTGGCTTGCTCAGGGGCCCGGCGAGTGGACAAGGACCGTTTGTTTATCCGCGTACAGCACCAGATACTGCCGAATTTGAGCCTGCATGCATATACCTCGGAAGATGGTTCGAATAAAAAGTTGTTCAGCCGCTTTCATATCATCCGCTGGACCGTACCCGTTGATGATGAAAATGCCAAAATGATCGGATGGCGCGTCATGGGTCCAGGGATCGACACGCGTAGCGTGGGAGACAAAGGCATGGTCGGCTATGAAAGCATCGATTTTCTGGAGGGTCAGGTTGCCATGCGCCGACCCGAGCGTTTTGGCAAATATAAGCTGGAAGATATGCCGCCCATTCCACCCAATCACCGGGAGCGGGCCAATTATAAAGAATGCCAGTATGCACCAGGCGATTATGAAGCCATTATCAGCCAGCGCCCGATTGCTATCCATGCGCTGGAAAACCCGACCAAATTCGACGCCGGTTTGTACATGTTCAGGAAACTGTTGCGGGATGGCATTCGGGGGACTAACCCGGCCGCGTCAGCCGACGGATTCAGGCAGTGGTTACTGGAGACGGGCGGTGCACCCAATAGTTATTGCTCGGGCAACGTCTTTGATCTTCCTGTAGCGGAGACCGTTGAGGCTGAAGTGGCGCAGCGTCGATTTGTCGCCAAGCAGATTGTTGCCATTCTAACTGAAAGCGACAAGCACACGGGCCCTGCCCGGGCGGACTTCGTACGCGACAGGATGGAACTGCTGGAAAAAACGGCGAAAGACACTTACGGTAAACAGGTGTAAACGATCAGGCGGGCAGGCAGCCCGCCGTGAGCACGTTTCCAATAACGATATCAAAGATGGTAGACACGATATGAGCACAGATATAGCGACGAATCCGGCGAGCGCGACAGCGTCAACGCTTTCATTGATGGTCAGGCAGATCCGTTATGAGGCCACCGGCATCCATTCATACGAATTGGTTCATCCGCAGGGTGATGATTTGCCGGTATTTACTGCCGGGGCGCATCTGGATATACACATACAGCCAGGGCTGATCCGGCAGTACTCGCTTTGTAATGATCCGACGGACACAAAGCGCTACGTCATTGCTGTTCTGAAGTCCGAGACCGGGTTGGGTGGCTCAAAAACCTTGCATGAAACGCTAAGGGTGCAGGACATGGTTAAAGTCAGTGTGCCGCGCAACCATTTTCCGCTGCAGCCAGACGCCAGAAAAATCCTGCTTCTGGCAGGAGGCATTGGCATTACGCCCTTAAAATCGATGATCCACACCCTTGATAAATGGTCGATGGATTATCAATTGCATTACTGTGCGAGGGACGCGTCCTGTGCTGCTTTCACCGCCGCTTTCGCTGACCATGCAAAGGTGCATTTGCACTTCGACAACGGCGACCCGGCCCGAGGTTTGGATATTGCGGCGCTGCTGAACGCTTCAGAGGACGGCACACACGTGTATTTTTGTGGTCCCCCCGGCTTTATGCAAGCCTGTTCGCAGGCAACACAGGAATGGCCCGACGGGACAGTTCACTGTGAGTATTTCAAGGCGCCAGTGGCTGAGCGTAAAGATAAAGAATCGGATTCAGAATTTGACGGCCGCTTTAAGGTGAGAATAGCCAGTACGGGGCAGCAGATCGGTGTGCCTGCCGATAAAAGTTTGGTAGAGGCGCTGGCCGACGCTGGAATAGAGCTGGAGACGTCCTGCGTTTCAGGCTTGTGCGGGATGTGCAAAGTTCGCTATCTGGAGGGCGAGGTCGACCATCAGGACTACATTCTGAGCCCTGATGAGCAATCCGAATATCTGACTGCGTGTGTTTCCAGAGCGAAAAGCGAACTGCTGGTGCTTGATCTGTGAAGTTTGCGATGACCCATGGCCGAGCCTGCGTTTTGTGGTGTCGGCCGCCAGGCCATGAAGCGATAGCGCCGGCAATCCTGTGTTCATTGCATTGCTCAATCCATTAGTTGAGCCGATCAATTGGCCAGATTAGTTACCCAGATTAATCGGCCCCATTAACCGGCCAGGATCGCGATGCCGTCTGCCGCTTTTACTCCCTGTCCGTCGGGCAGAACAAACAGTGGGTTGATCTCGGCTTCAATAAGCCTGTCTCCCACGCTGGCCACCATATTGGAAAAGTTCACGATGGCTTGGGCCAACGCTTGCTGATCGGCTTTTATGCGGCCGCGATAGCCATCGAGCAGGGGCCAGGTACGCAGATCATGCATCATGTCATAGGCGTCAGCAAGACTGAGCCCACCTTGTTGCGGCAACAGACGCATTGTGGTGTCCTTCAGTAATTCTGCAGTCACGCCGCCCATGCCAAGCAAAATTGCGCTGCCCAGCGCATCACGATGAAAGCCCAGGATCAGTTCGATGCCAGAGGTCACCATCTGCTGTACCAGAAACTGTTCAGGACGCACGCCGGTTTTGGCATAGACTTCTGTTTGCATCCGGGTGATGCGCTCGGCCACATGCTCGGGTGCAACGCCCACGCACACGCCACCAACATCGCTTTTATGCATGATCTGGCTGGACAGTATTTTCAGCACGACCGCAGATCCATATTGCAGGGCGGCCGCCTGTGCCTGTATCGGATTCGAGACAATGGTTTGTCCGGCGCCGGCAATGCCGAATCGAGAAAACAGGTCTCTGGCCTGGGCTTCGTTCAATGTTCCCGCCGGCAGGTCTGCCAGTGGGGTCGACTGGACAATGCACGGCGCCTGCAGGGCAGGTTCTGCCTGGGTTTGCCACATGGCATCCAGGGCAACAGCGCAGCACTCCGGTTCCATGAATGCAGGTATTTGCCTTTGATTGAGCAGACGGGCCACATTTGGCGCATGCGGGCTGACGAATGCGACAATGGGTTTGTCTGTCTCGGGCAGGCAATCACAAATGGCATTGGCCATCAATTGCGGATTGCCCAGGCTGGACGAACCCACAATCATGACCAGTGCGTCATAGTCGTCACTGGCCGACAGGGTGGCGATTGCGCCACGCAACAGATCAGGCTGTAGACCGGCCAGGGTCACGTCAACCGGGTTGCGATCCAGCGCCGCCGGCATATCACCCTGCAGTGCAAGCAATGCGGCTGCGGTCCGGGCGCCTGGCGCCGGGGTTTCAAAACCGGCCACGCCCAGGCTGTCTGACACCAATGTGCCGGCGCCGCCAGTTGACGTCAGAATGGCGACACGTCTGCCGCGCAGTATGCGTCCGGTCGATAATGCGCTTGGCATATCCAGCAGGTCGCTGAATCGCTGCGCGCGGATCACACCGGTCTGCCGGAACAGGGCGTCATACATCGTGTCCTGACCGGCTAATGCGCCCGTATGCGAGATGGCCGCCTGGGCGCCCGCTTCGGATCTGCCGATTTTGAACGCCACGATAGGCTTTCCCGCAAGTCGCGCCCGCAATGCAGCGGCGCGAAATTTTTGTGGATTGCGTATTGATTCAATATACAGTGCAATCACTTTGGTGGACGTATCGTCAACCAGATAGTCGATGAAATCGGCCATTTCCAGGTCCACTTCATTACTGGTCGATATCAGCTTGGACATGCCGATTCCGCGTGCCGCGGCGCGCGAGAGCAGGGCGCCCAGAATGCCGCCGCTTTGCGAAACCACGCCAACGTCGCCGACCGGGAACTGATCCATTTCCAGCGCTCCGCTTGCAGACAGCGGAATGCCATCGGTCAGATTGACCAGACCAATGGTATTGGGTCCCAGTATTCGCATTGCGCCAGCGGCCTGCCGCAGTTGTTGCTGGCGTTCTTTTCCCTCGGCTCCTGCTTCGGAATAGCCGCTGGCAAGCACGATGGCCGCCGCGGTGCCTTTTTGCGCCAGTTCCCGAACTGCCTGATGCGCACGCCCGGCGCCCAGCAATATGATGGCCACATCAGGAACCGCCGGCAGCGAGTCAATATCCGGATAGCACGGTACGTCGCCAATATGCGTCACGCGCGGGTTGACGGGATAGATGGCGCCATCAAAGCCATGTTTGCGCAAATAGGCCAGGGGCCTTCCCGCTGTTTTTCCCAAATCGGCAGAGGCGCCGATGATTGCCACGCTGCGTGGCCGAATAAGACGTGATATTGCATTCATGATTGTGTTGCTTTTCCCGTTATTTGGTGGTCTTTTTTTCGGCCATTCTGGACAGGAATGCCATCACGGCTTCCCGGTGCTCGGTGCTGGTGTAACAGATGCCCTGGGCCTGGCTCCCCTGGGCAAATGCTTGCGCTGCTGTCAGTTCGAATGTTTGATTCAAAATGGTTTTCCCCAGGGCCAGTGCGGTTCCTGAACCGGCGCTCAGTTCTATTGCCCATTGCTGTGCGTTGCTCAATAATGCGTCGGGCGGGACCACACGATCTGCGATCCCCAGAGCCAGTGCTTCCTGTGCAGCGACGGTGCGCCCGCTGAATATAAGTTCCTTGGCTTTGGGCAGGCCGATGCGTCGTGGCAGAAAGTACATGCCGCCGCCATCGGGAATGAGCCCTCGATTGATGTATGACCAGCTGAAAGTGGCGGCCTCCGAGGCGACGATAAAATCGCAACTCATGGCTGTATCGGCGCCCAGGCCCGAGGCCGGGCCGTTGACCGCAGCAATGGTAGGTTTGGGCATAGTATGCAGCAGCGACACTGCATGGTGGACGCGCTGCTGGCGACTCCAGCCATTGATGGCGACCTCTCCGGGCTGTGCCTGCATGCGCCGCTGCATACCCGCGATATCCCCGCCTGCGCAAAAGCCCTTGCCATTGCCGGTCAGAACCAGCGCCCGAATGGATTTGTTGGCCGCGATTTGTTCCAGGGCCTCAATGAACTCTGTTCGCATATCGTCACTCATGGCGTTGCGTTTTTCAGGTCGGTTGAGAAATACAGTTGCAATACCGGATTGCACCTGGACATCGATCAATGTGTGTGTCATATCACTGCTTCCTTTATTTCGATTGCGACTAGTCCAGCGTGATTTTGCTGGATGAAATTACCTTTTTCCAACGGGCTTGCTCGCCTTTGATATAGTCATCGAGCGCCTGGGGTGTGCCTGTGGATATCACCAGCCCTTCGCCTTGAACCTTTTTCCTGAACGTATCGGTGCCGGATGCTTTATGCGCAGCGGCATTCAGCGTTGCGATGACCTCCGGCGGCGTACCGGCCGGTGCATAAAGGCCATACCAGCTGTCCAGCACATAGTCAGCTAAACCGCTTTGGGCAATAGTGGGAATATCCGGCAGCGCAGGAGAGCGCTCGGCTGTGGTCACACCCAATGCCCGCAACGTTCCCGCTTCCAAGGAGGGGCCCACCGCAGCGGCAGTGCCGAACATCGTATCGACATGGCCGCCCAACAGGTCATTCAGCGCCGGCCCAGCGCCCCGATAAGGCACATGCGACATATTTATTTTCGCCAGAGACTCGAGCAGTTCGCCGGCCAGATGCGCCGAGGTGCCCACGCCCTGAGACGCATAGGTGAGCGTGCCGGGCTTTTGTTTTGCTGTCTCGATCAAATCCTTCACGGATTTGATCGGACTGTCGGGTCTG
This sequence comes from Advenella sp. FME57, assembly GCF_014897675.1. Classification (GTDB taxonomy): domain Bacteria; phylum Pseudomonadota; class Gammaproteobacteria; order Burkholderiales; family Burkholderiaceae_B; genus Advenella. The sequence continues at coordinate 299,557 of NZ_JABUXU010000002.1, forward strand.
ACCACGAGCACGCTGGGAGAGTGGCCGATCATGCTGATTGCGGCGAATGCCTTATCGGTATCGTAAGGTAGCTTCGGATGCAGATAGGGATTGACGACATGGGCAAAGGTCGCCATCAGCAGCGTGTATCCGTCGGGGCGCGCCCTGGCCACTTCGTCCGAGCCGATGGTGGTGCCTGCACCGGGCTTGTTCTCTACAATTACCGGTTGTTTCAGCTCACGCGCCATGCCTTCTGCCAGCAGCCGGGAAATCATATCCGTGCCACCTCCCGGGGCAAAGGGGACAATCAGCCGCACCGGCCGTTCAGGAAAGGCTGCTTGTGCAGCCTGGCTCGCAAAGGCCGCTGTCAGGCCGGTCATTGCCAAGAAGGCTGCCTTCAGGCAAGCGCTTGATATGTTTCTAGTTTTCATGAGGTCTCCTGTCATTGTCTGGTTGTTCAGGCGCTGCCTTGCGGCGGCCCAAGCTTGTGTTGGCGTATCAATATTACGATTGCAGTTTATGCGTTAAACTTGCAATACGTAATAACGAAATTTCACTAGATGGAATTGAAGAGGAGTACGTATGGTCAGCAAAAACGTGCAGGAACGCCTGGATCGCCCGGCTCAAAATCGCTCACTGGAGCGCGGGATCGACATTCTTCGAGCGTTCCGTCCAGGAGCGGATTTGATAGGAAACAGTGAGTTGGCCGAACGCACTGGCCTGGCGCCGGCAACGGTCAGCCGCTTGACGCAAACCCTGGTGCGCACCGGAATGCTTGATTACGAAGCTCGCGAACGCGCCTATCGGCTGGCAGCGCCGTTGCTCAGCTTTGGGCATGCAATGCGTTCGGCGTCGCCTGTGTTGAAAATTGCAGCGCCGCTGATGCAACGCATTGCCCAGGCGCACAAAATCAATGTGGGGATTGCGGTCATTGACCATGATGAAATGGTCTATCTGGAATCGGTCCGATTCAATAAGAAAGTCTCGCTGCGCAATGTGGTCGCGGGGCAGCGGGTGCCCATTGAACTGACCTCGCTGGGCCGGGCGTATCTGGCAAGCATGGCGCCGCAGGCGCGCGATGAATTGATGCAACGCCTGCACCTGCGACGCCATGCAGACTGGGCCTCGCTGGAGCGGCAAATTCGGCAATCGCTGCGGCAGGTGCGAAAATCAGGTTTTTGCGTCGCATCCTGGCAGCCGAACGTGATTGCGCTGGCAACGCCATTGCGTTTCAAGTATCAGCCTGTTCATGTGTTGAATGTCAGCGTCAACACGCATCTGCCAGCAGTCGATATCGTGAGCAAACTCAGCCCGGTTCTGATGGAACTGGCCGGCGCAGTGCTTGAGGCAGAAAATTAATGGCCAGTGGCATTACTGTCGGAAGATATAACGGCAGCAATGGATATGAGCCGACGGGACCGCAATTTCAGTTGTGATTGATTTGCCGCAACGCTGGGCGGTCCTGGCTCACGTCGATCAATCAATTTTTCCTGGCTGGAGATTTTTTCGATTGTCTGGCCTGCAGTTTTTGCTGATTGAACAGAACCGCTGCCTGGATAAGTATCTTTAGTGCGGGCTTATTGATCCGGTCGCCTTCAAACAGGTCAATGGCGCGCCATTGTTTTCCGTCCAGCCCGGCGTTAAATAGCTTCTCTGGGTCGGGCAGGTGGGCACCCTGGGAAAAAGTGAGTTTGACCTTGTTCTTGTGCGCGTTACCAACCACAATATTTCCGTCGCGGGACCATACCGGGCTGCCCATCCATTTGAATTCTTCAATGATGTCGCTGTCGGCAGCAAGAATCGTCTTGCGGATATTGGCCAGCATGTTGCCACGCCAGTCTGTGAGTTTTGCAATCAGATCGTCAATGTGTTCGGAGGCTGTCATGGCAACGATTCTCCAGTGTGTTATCTGGTAAATGGCGGGGCAGGTGGATAAAGCCAGATTCCTGTTTGGCATCCTGGCCAGGGTCTCGAACAATAATAATGTCTTTTCATCCCTTGGGTATACAGGCCAAGGCGATCGGGAAACATTTTACCTTTTTATAACGATGCCCTCAGAACCAAGTAGCGTCCCACGATCAATGGGGCGGTTTACCTGTTTTCCAATCGGTTTGTGTCACGCGGTAGAGCACGTGTTGGCGCAAGGGGTGGCCTTCGGTCAGCGCGGGGTGCCCGAAATCATCGCTGGCGTGGTGCCACATACCCAATCGCTGCATGAGCGAGATGGACGGGGTGTTGATTGCCGCAGTGTATGCCACGACCTGTGGTAAGTGTAACGCGCCAAAGGCGTAGTCGAGGGCTGCACGCGCACCTTCGCTGGCGTAGCCCATTTTCCAGTATGGACGGGCGAGCCGCCAGCCAATTTCCACGCATGGCATAAACGGGGCGTCGAAAGAGGGCACGGATAGTCCGATGAATCCGGCAAAATCAGCCACGCCGGTAATCTGTACTGCCCAAAATCCAAATTGCGTGGTGTCAAGTCGGTGCCGTATTCGGGCAGCCAGGGCGTCGCTCTCCTGCCGATTCAGCACAGCGGGAAAATAACGCATCACGTGCGGATCGGCATTCAAGGCGGCAAAGGCGGCTAAATCGCTATCTTGCCATTGCCTTAGCATTAAACGAGGGGTGGATAGAACCGGGGCTGCCATTGCTGACCTTTGACGGAGAGTTCGGGAATATTTTACACGCGAGAGAATGTTTTGTTCACGCCAGAACGTCAGCTATTGCCATCATCTGATTAGAGTGCTTTTGGGCTCGCCTGTCGATGCGATACGTGCCTGGTGCTCATGTTGCCATGAGCGTCGCGAGACCGAAGTCTGATGAAATGATCGCAAGAAACATCGTGTTTTCAGCAGGCGGAAAGCCGATGGGCGGGCCCGGCATGTCAACGGCCTTTCATGCTGCGGTGCGTTACAATCCAAACTTCGATAATTAAAATCTCAATCAGAGGCATCCGTTGAATACGCAGTCGATCTCAATAAATAAAGTCAAGCTCATGCTTTATTTTCTGTTGTCCGGGTTTGTTTTGAGTCAGGCTTATCGTACTATGGGCGGTATTCTTTCCGTGCCATTGAAGACCGAGTTCATGCTTGACAGCGACAGGCTGGCAGGCGTGATCGGTTCTTTTCATATTGCATTTGGCTGCCTGCAGGTGGTGATCGGTATTCTGATCGACAATTTTGGTATTAGAAAAACCATTCTTGTTGTTTCTCCATTTTCAGTGGTGGGCGCGGTGCTGTCGGCCATGGCAGTGTCTCCGGCGATGTTGCAGTGGGGGCAGATTTTGATTGGCTTTGGTTGTGCCCCGGCCTTTTTGGCGTGTATTGTTTTGATGGCCCGGCATTTTTCGGGTAAGCAGTTTTCAATGATGTACGCCTTTGCCTTGGGATCGGGCAGTCTGGGGCTGATTTTTACCGCAACGCCGACCGCCTGGCTGGTTGGTCATTTCGGCTGGCGCAGCTGCTTTTATATTCTGGCGTTCTTGAGTTTTCTGACCTGGCTGCTGATTTACTTTGGGGTTCGTAATGTGGACAGTGAACTGGAGGCCTCATCGCTCAGTCTTAAACAGAAGATCCTTGTGGCAGTGCGTTCAATATCGGGCTATAAGGCCTTGCTGAAAATCCGGGAAACGCCAGGCATTCTGTCGCTGGTGTTCGTCATTTATGCCGCGTTTTTGACGCTGCGAGGCTTATGGCTGGGGCCGCTGCTGGTCGAGCGTCATCACGCAAGCCTGGTTTTTGCGGGGAACCTGGCCCTGCTGCTGTCCATTATTTCCGTGTTCAGCCCGATGCTGTTCGGGCGCCTGGATCCGGGCCCCGGCAAGCGCTATGCGTATTTATGCATGCAGCCCTGGGTTCTGGTGATTGCGTTCGTTATCCTGGCTTATAGCCAGCAGCTGTGGCTTAGTATCGCCGCAATCGTCGTTATAGCGGTCGGCGCCGGCAATACCGTCTGGCAACTGGCCGATGCCAAGGAGGTATACCCTCAGAACATGCAGGGCCGTGCCATTGCGCTATTTAACACGTCGCTGTTTCTGGGTGCATCATTTATGCAATGGATCTCGGGCAAGGCCCATGATTTGTTCAACCTGCAGGGCGAAGACATTTTTACCTCTGCCTTTCTAATGTCAGCGATTGTTTTGTCCATAGGGATTATGGCATACATCATATTGCGGCGGCCTGCACGCCGCGTTTAAGCGACGGGGCAGGCACTATGGCTTGCTGCATTTATAGCTTGCGGCTGGGCGGGCGTTCCAGATCCAGAATCGGGCCCAGCGGAACGATACCATTCGGATTGATGGTCTGGTGGCTCTGATAGTAATGCCGTTTGATATGATCAAAGTCGATGGTGGCGGCAACGCCCGGCCATTGGTAGAGTTCGCGGGTGTAGCTCCACAGGTTTTCGTAGTCGATCAGGCGTCTGAGATTGCATTTGAAATGGCCGTGATACACCGCATCAAAGCGGATCAGGGTAGTGAACAGGCGCCAGTCGGCTTCGGTCACTGTCTGCCCAAGCAGATAACGGCGCTGGCCCAGTTCGGTCTCCAGCGCATCCAGTGTGGCAAACAGACTGGTTACTTCTTTTTCATAAGCCGCCTGATCTGTCGCAAAGCCCGCCTTGTACACGCCGTTATTGATGTTGTTGTAAATTCGCGCGTTGACCTGATCGATTTGCGGCAACAGCGCAGCAGGGGAGAAGTCAACAGGTGTTGCGCCAATGCCATCAAATGCGCTATTGAGCATGCGGATGATCTCCGCTGATTCGTTGTTCACAATCGTGTTGCGTTCCAGATCCCACAGGACGGGTACCGTGACGCGACCACTATAGTCTGGCTGCGCTTTCAGATAGACTTCATACAGATACCGGGCGTTGCCGACCGGATCGCCCACGACTCCAGCGCCTGGTTCAAAGGTCCAACCCTTGTCTCCCATGTACGGATTGACAACGGACACGCTGATCTTGTCTTCCAGGCCTTTGAGTGCGCGCAGGATCAGTGTGCGATTTGCCCAAGGGCAGGCCAGTGACACATAGAGATGGTAACGACCGGCTTCGGCCCGGAAGCCGCCTTCGCCGCTCGCACCGGGGCTGCCGTCTGCTGTGATCCAGTGACGAAACTGCGCGTCGCTGCGGACAAAGCGGCCGCCGCTGCCGGCCGTGTCATACCACTGATTCTGCCATTTTCCGTCGATTAATAGTCCCATCATATTCCTTGCTATTGTGCTGTCGGATCGGATTCGCTGATGATTTGCCGGCCTCTGGCGGACCAGGTCATCGCCGGCTGCAGCCGGTAACCAAATGCAGGCGCATACAGCAGCGCGTCAAGGGGGCATCATACTTTTGCCGGATACAAGCCTTCGAACGAATCCGTGCAGCCTATGATAGCCCTGGTGCTATGACATTGCAAAGAAGGTCGCGGTGTTCAGGCGAAAAGGTCGTGCGCCTGCCGCTATCCGATCGGATGAAACATGAGTACGATAGACTGGCCCAATCGCGGCCGAAAATGGCCTATATTAACGGTGTGAAGCCGATCATTGCAGAGATCGCTTTGCTTATTTTTTGTGCAACAGGAGATGTTTTCCATGAATGAATCAGACAAAAAGCCCGCTTCCGGATCTACCACAGGCGCTGGCGCGCCCGCGCAAAGCGATCGCAACTCGCTTACTGTCGGACCTAACGGGCCAATTTTGCTTCACGACGTCCATTTTCTTGAGCAAATGGCACACTTTAATCGCGAAAAAGTGCCGGAGCGTCAGCCACATGCAAAGGGGGCCGGTGCATTTGGCGAGTTCGAAACGACGGAAGACGTCTCTGCATACACAAAAGCCGCAGTTTTTCAAAAAGGCTGTAAGACCGAGATGCTGGCGCGGTTCTCTACCGTGGCCGGGGAAGCAGGCAGTCCTGATACGTGGCGCGACGTGCGCGGCTTCTCCCTGAAGTTCTACACAGACGAGGGTAACTACGATCTGGTGGGCAACAATACCCCGGTCTTTTTTGTGCGCGATCCGATGAAATTCCCGCACTTTATTCGCAGCCAGAAACGGTTGCCCGATTCCGGATTGCGCGACAATCATATGCAGTGGGACTTCTGGACCAGCAACCCTGAAACAGCGCATCAGGTCACCTATCTGATGGGCGAACGTGGCCTGCCGCGTACCTGGCGTCATATGAACGGTTACGGTTCACATACCTATATGTGGATCAACGCCGCGGGTGAAAAATTCTGGGTCAAATATCATTTCCATACAAACCAGGGAATGGCGTTTTTCAGTAACGAGCAAGCCTCTGCAATGGCGGGTAAAGATGCCGATTTTCACAGGCGTGACCTGTTTGATGCCATTGCCCGCGGCGAGCATCCAAGCTGGGTGCTGTCGGTGCAGATCATGCCTTATGCCGATGCCGGCAAGTACCGTTTCAATCCCTTTGATCTGACCAAAACCTGGTCGCACAAAGATTATCCGTTGATCAAGGTCGGTACGATGACACTGAACCGCAATCCCGAGAACTTTTTTGCACAGATCGAACAGGCTGCGTTTTCGCCTGGCAACGTGGTTCCGGGTATCGGCCTGTCTCCGGACAAAATGCTGCTGGGACGTGCCTTTGCGTACAACGATGCGCAGCGCAATCGCATCGGCACCAATTTCCATCAGTTGCCGGTGAACCGTCCCAAAGTTCCTGTCAATACCTATATGTTCGATGGTCAGATGGCTTATGAGCACAGTGGTAATGCGCCCGTTTACGCGCCCAACAGTGCCGGACGTGACTGGGCCGACAGTACCGGGAAAATGGACGACGGTTGGGAAACAGATGGCGATATGGTTCGGCAAGCCTATTCGCTGCATGCCGACGATGATGATTTCGGCCAGCCCGGCACGCTCGTCCGCCACGTCTTCAATGATGAGCAACGCAACAAGCTGATAGAACAGGTGGCCGGCAGCTTGCTGGGCGGTGTACGTAGCCCGGTCCTGGAACGTGCCTTCGACTACTGGAAGCGTATTGACGCGGACGTTGGACGTCGCATTGAAGAAAAAGTGCGTGCAGGCAATGCACCCGAGCCGGCTACCGGTGAAGGCGAAGCCTGACCTGCGATGCACCGGCTCGCGCGCGAGCGCCCAAATGCGCCTGACTTAAGTGACTGGCGTAAATTACTGGCTTAAGCAATGATTTAAGTGATGAGCTTATTCGATATGTTTTAGCGATGTGATTAAGCGGGACAAAGGCGAGTTAAAAAAGGCCCTGGAGCGTTGAATGCCAACTGTAATGGTTGATATTTCAACGCTCTTTTTTTGCCAGCAGTTTTGATCATCGGTACACAATTGTGTTGTGCCCGCCATCATAAACGCAGCCCCACTGCCGGTGATTTCGGCTTGACAGCGTTGCTGGCGTATGCCCGCATCACCTGTGCACGACACGTGCCCAAGCTTAATGGTATAACCGTTTATTACGCAGGTTTATTCTTTAAGGGGTGGACGATGGATTTGCGGCAGATTGAGTGCTTTATTTGTGTAGCCGAATTAGGCAGCTTTACGCAGGCGGCGATGGTGCTTGGTGTAGGGCAGCCTGCGCTTAGCCGGCAGGTCAGAGGCCTGGAGGTAGAGCTCAGGCAGACCTTGTTCTACCGCAATGGGCGCGGTGTCTGTCTTACCGAAGCAGGTAAACGGTTGCTGGCACACGGACGGACCATCCAGATGCAATTTGAGCATGCCCGTCATGATGTAGAAGACGCCAGAGGCTGTGCACTTGGACGTGTGACGATTGGCCTTCCTTACGCCGCAGCCCGGGCACTAAGCATTCCTTTTATCAAGTCATTCAGAGAGCAATATCCGAAAGCCAACCTATGCATCACTGAAGGGTTGACTATCCATCTATACGAATGGCTACAAGCAGGGCGGATTGATATTGCCTTGTTGCATGATCCGATACCGTCACCAAGTCTTGATTTATGCCCGGTTCGCAAGGATAACCTCCTTTTGCTTGCATACAAGGACAGGGAGGCGTCGGACATCGGTCCATCGATATCCTTGCGTAAAGTGGCAGGCTTGCCGCTCATCATCCCTTGCCGACCGCACCCGCTGCGCATGATGGTTGAAACTCGGCTGGCTGCCATGCAGCTTAAGCCCAATATTGCGCTTGAGATCGACGCAGTAGCGACGATCGTTAAGCTAGTCTCTCAGAACGAGGGATACGCCATAGCGACGGATCACGCCGTGGCAATCAGCGACGCTAAGGACCATCTGCACATGCGTCGCATCATCGCACCGCGTATGATCAGCACACTGGCTTTGGCTACCTCGGCGGATCGGCCACGCACCACGCTGGTGGTCCGCACCTGTGAACTGTTGCAGCAAGTTGTGGGCAGCCACTCTCGAGGTACTCGCTAAGATCATGGCAATGTCTTGTTGTCCCCGCTGCATGAGGGGCTCAACTGCACGGGTTCAGATATGTATTTAAGGAATATCAGCTAGTCGGAAATGCTTCTGTTAATTAAAACGAAGAACTATTAGCATGGCCCGGTGGTAGGAAAAATAATTGCTTCGCCACAGACCTGATGGCAGTGATAACGCCAATCATCATAAAAATTGCAGGAGACAAGCTCATGAAACACATAACCAAACAGATAGTCAGGAAATTTTTCATTTGCGCCATTGCGGCTCTTAGTGTCATTAGCGTGCCGGTCAACGCGGCTTATCCAGAAAAACCGATTACATTAGTTGTTCCCTTTCCCCCCGGAGGGGCCGTCGATACGCTAGGCCGGATTTTTGCCGACAGTATCAATGCCCAGACCGGCAAGCCCGTGATCGTGGAGAACCGGGCGGGAGCCAATGGCAATATTGGGACCGAGGCAGTGGTAAGGGCTGCAGCTGACGGTTATACAGTGCTGATTGGCGCCAATGGCCTGGCAACCAATCCGGCGGTGTATCCCAAACGGGCATTTAACGAGGTCAGAGATCTTGCTCCGGTCGCTTATGTAGGCTATGCACCGTTGATTCTTGTCGTCGCCCGCAATTCACCGTACACGACTTTTGCTGAGCTGTTGAACGAGGCCAAGGCTAAGCCGGGTGCCGTGTCTTTTGCCACCTCCGGCAGTGGAAGTGCCCCCCATCTGGCCTCTGAGCTGCTTAAGATAACGACCGATACCGACATGCTGCACGTTCCCTACAAGGGAGGCGCACCAGCTAAACTTGATCTGGTTTCAGGCCGGGTTTCTTTTATGTTTCTCAATCCTCTGGAGGCGGTGCCCCAGGTGGAAAGCAAAAAATTGCGCGCTTTGATGGTTGACAATGATAAACGCATTGCGCAATTGCCGGATGTTCCTACAGCCAAGGAGCTTGGGTATTCCGATCTTGAAGCAAAAGTCTGGTGGGGGTTCGCGGTGCCCAAAGCGACTGCACCTGAAATTATCCAGACGCTTAATACATATATCAACACCGCCCTGAAAGACCCCGCGGTCCAAAGCAAGCTGGAGAAAATGGCGATTGAAATTGGTGGCGGAACGGTCGAGCAGTTCAATACGTTTTATCTTGAACAGGTAGACAAATGGGAGAAGGTAGTAGAAAAGGCGAACCTTCGCGCCAACTGATACTGAATCCAATCAACCGCCTGCAAACGAAGCGACTTGCCTGGCATTGCATAAAAAATGGGATGGGGAATGATTATTGATTGCCACGGACACTATACGACAGCGCCCAAAGCGCTTGAAGATTTCAGGAAATGCCAGATCGCCATGCTGGCCGAAGATTTTGGCGGCGAGTGCAGACGAATGCGTCATATTACCGATGACCAGATTCGCGAGTCCCTGGAGGAAAACCAGTTGCGTATTCAGCAAGAGCGTGGGGTCGATCTGACCTTATTTTCTCCACGTGCCGGTGGTATGGCGCATCATATAGGTGACGCGCGCAGCAGTGAGATTTGGACACGGCATTGCAATGATTTGATTCATCGCGCAGTACGCCTGTTCCCGACCAGGCTGGCCGGTGTCTGTCAATTGCCGCAATCGCCAGGCGTAAGCACTGGCAATTGTGTATCTGAACTTGTACGGTGTGTGCAGGAACTGGGGTTCGTCGGCTGCAATATTAATCCTGATCCCACTGATGGCTATTGGACCGATCCGCCGTTGACCACACGTCATTGGTACCCGCTTTTTGAAAAAATGGTTGAACTTGATGTTCCCGGCATGATTCATACCAGTTGCTCCTGCAATCCCAATTTCCATTTTACCGGAGCACATTATCTGAATGGAGATACAACGGCTTTCATGCAGTTTGTCGAATCGGATCTGTTTCGTGATTTTCCTACGCTCAAATTGATTATCCCGCATGGAGGCGGGGCCGTGCCATATCATTGGGGGCGTTATCGCGGTCTTGCCCAGAACATGGGCAGACCGCCATTGCATACACTGCTTGAAAACGTGTTCTTTGATACTTGCGTTTACCATCAGCCTGGCATCGAGTTGCTATTGAACGTCATACCGCATGAAAATATCTTGTTTGCATCGGAAATTATTGGTGCAGTCAAGGGCGTGGATCCGCAAACCGGTTTTAACTATGACGACACGAAACGCTATATCGATGCCGTTGATTGGCTTACGCCTGATGCACGAAAGCTAATCATGAGCGGCAATGCCTTGCGGGTGTTCAGCCGGTTACACAAGCAACTGGAGATCCAACAGGGCAGTGCATAGCAGCCCAATAATGCTGCAGTATATGGCGCTCATGTACGAACCGACATATCCGAGGCCAGCGCCCGGAATCTGGAGGTGGCCATCGATTCGGTTTCCTGCCTGTATACCAATCCGTAGCCAATGCGCTTGACGGTCGATTCATCTTCAAGCCGTTTGTAGATGATGCGATAGCGGTTGATATTCTCCATCACTGACGGCACCAGGGCCAGACCAAAATTGCTTTCGACCAGCGATAGGACCGTCTGCACCTGTACGGCAACCTGGGATACCTTTGGCGAGAAGCCGGCCGACTGGCATGCGGCCATCATCGCATAATGCAGGCCGCGAGCATGCTCGGACGAATAGACGATGAACGGGGTGTCGGCCAGATCGCTCAGCCGTACCGGCTGGTTGGCCAATGCGTGCCCCTCGGGCAGCGCCAGAATGAAATGATCGTTCTCCAGAATTTGCATATTGACATCGGCGCTGGCCAATATCGGGGTCCTGATAAGCCCGATATCGAGCTTGCCCGAACTGACAGCTTGCACGATTTGTGTCGAGGTAGCTTCGCTGAAAGAGAGCGAAATTTTGGGATATGACGTACGAAATGCCGATACCAGCTTCTGAAACAACTGCTGGGTGGTCGAGCCAACTATGCCGATACGCAAAGAGCCGTTGGTGCCCTCGCGGATTTCAAGTGCCGTTTGTTCCACTTGCTCGGCAGCCTGCAAAAGACGGATCGACAGCGGCAGAATGTGGGCGCCTTCTTCTGTGAGCGACACGCCTTTGGGATTGCGATGAAACAGCGTAAGCCCCAGTTCGGCTTCGAGTTTCTGGATAGAGACCGAAAGCGGGGGCTGGGCAATATGCAATTTTTCGGCTGCCTTGTGAAAGTTCAGCGTTTCGGCTAGCACGACAAAATGTCTGATACGGCGCAGTTCCAATTTGAATATCCTGATAATCGCATACGTAGGGGTGTTGCCGGTACGCATTACCGGAACAGTCTGACCGATTTTATCAAGCTTGGCAGGACTATGGCTGATGCTGCGCCGGCAAGCTTACTGTTTGGCAATGCCCGCACGTGCTGCCGCCTTGGACCAGCGCTCAATTTCGGTGCGCTGAAAGCGGGCCAGATCACCCGAGTCGCCGGGGAAGGCTTCCCAGTTTATTTTCGCCAGAAAAGCTTTGGCATCGTCAGTTCGATAAATGTCCTCCAGCGTTTTGCTTAGCAGGTCGCGCACATTCTCGGTTAAGCCGGCGGGGCCGAAAGCCGCTGTCCAGTTGACCATGTAATAGTCCGTATAGCCCAGTTCCTTCAGGGTGGGAATGGATGGGGCCGTGGCCAGGCGATCGGTGCCGGTGACGGCAATGATTTTGACTTTGCCTGCGTTGGCCAGCGGCAGTATGGCGCCATAGTCGGCAAATACAAAATCCACCTGGCCCGAGGCCAGGTCCGTGAGCGCTGGGGATGCGCCCTTATAAGGAATTTGTCTGGCGGTAATCTGCGCCATGGACAGAAATAATTCAGTGGCAATTCGATAGGAAGCGCTGCCGCTACCATAGTTCATTTTTCCGGGATGTTTTTTGGCATACTCGAGCAATTGCGGAATCGATGAATAAGGTGCAGAGGCATTGACGGCCACGCCCATTGCTCCAAAGCTGAGTTTGGCCAGCGGTGTCAGGCCCTTGACGGGGTCATAGGGCAGGGACTTGAACATCGCTACATTGGTGGCAACGGGCGAGTTGCTGGCAAACAGCAGGGTATAACCATCCGGCTTTGCACTGGCAACGGCTTCGGCGGCGATGAAACTGTTGCCACCGGGCTTGTTTTCCACCATGACAGGCACACCGAGTTTTTCCGACATGTTTTTTGCCGCATAACGGGCATTGGTATCGGTCCCGCTGCCCGGAGGAAATGAGACGATCATTTTGATGGGTTTTTCCGGATAGGCTGCCCATCCGGCTACCGGGACAATCGCTGCGGTGAGTACGGCTGCGACCCAAAGCGCTGCTGAGGGGGATTTTTTCATGTTGTCTCCATCATTCTATGTTGAATGTCATGACGTGTATGCTGGCTGTCGATTGTAGAATCGACAGCCAGGCCACTTTAATTGGATTTGACGCCGGCTTCCTGCACCACCTGTTTCCAGCGTTTGGTTTCCTGCAGGATAAACTGGCGGTACGCCTGGGGCGTTGAGCCAAGCGTATCTGTGCCCTGTTTTTGCAGGGTTGCTTTGAAGTCGGGTGAGTCCAGTGTGTCCCGGATAGTTTTGTTCAATTTGTCGATAATCGGCTGTGGGGTGCCGCGTGGCACTACGACGCCTTGCCAGGCGCCAATCTCAAAGCCTTTAACGCCCGCTTCGTCTACCGTCGGCACGCCGGGCAACACCTGCTCGTTGCGCTGCAGACTTGCCAGTGCCAGTATCTTCACTTTTTTGCCGCGAATGGCCGATAGGGAATCATTTAGTGTATTGACCATGTAATCTACCTGGCCGCCCATCAAATCGACCATAGCCGGAGCGCTGCCCTTGTATGGCACATGCAATGCCTTGATGTCGAGCCCTTTGTTAAGCAAAAAACCGCCCAGGTGGGTAATGTTGCCCATTCCGCTGGAGGCATAACTCGTCTTGTGTGCGATCACATGTGCCTTGAGCTGTTCCAGATTGTTTACCGGTATCTTTGGATTGACTAGCACGACCATTGGCACATTGGCCGTTGTCGATACGGGATCGAATGCCGTCGTGGGGTCATATGACAAATCCGGGTACAGAGCGGGGCTCAAGGCAATGGAGGATGTGTTGTACAGGATGGTGTAGCCATCGGGTTTGGCGGTGGCCACATGTTGCATGCCGATGGTCGCATTGGCGCCGCCGCGGTTTTCCACCACGAACGGTTGCTCAAGACGTTGCGCCAGCTGCTTTGCCAATTGCCTTGCCACGATGTCGGTTGGGCCACCCGGTGGAAAGGGGACCACCATGGTAACCGGCTGTCGTGGCCATGTGACATCGGTTGTAGCGGCTGCGCTGCAAAGGCTGGTCAGGGTGCAGCCAAGAAGCAGGGCTGCGGCGGATTTGCGGGTGTTGCAGAAATACATGATTGTCTCCTCATGTGATTGTGGACTGCACCTGCGTGAGCGTGCTTACGGCCAGACTTTATTTGGCGAGCCGGTTCGCTGGAACCGGTATCTAGCCTGTCCTTTGTTCATCCTGGGCCGAAGTCAGGAATGCGAAAAGCGTGTCATTGTTTTTGTGCAGGATGTGTTGCCCGATTTCAGCCGCCCAGTATTGGGCTGAGCCGAAGCAGGACTTGCATTCCCGGATTCTGCGGGTGTAGTGATGCAGGGGGTATTCCTGGCTGATGCCGATTGCGCCGTGTATTGCATGTGCGATATCGGCGATTCTGTCTGCGATATGTGCGATTTGAAATTGCGCGATGGCAAGCGCTCGGGAGCCAGGGGCAGTCTGGGCGCTGCCGTCAGTGGCGGCCGCCATCTGCAATGCCATATCGGCAGCGCACACGTGTTCGGCCATTTCGCTGATCTGGTGCTGCACGGCCTGAAATTTGCTTACCGGCCGGCCAAATTGCTGGCGCTGGGCAGCATATTCCAGCGTGAGTTCGAAGGTTTTTTCCATGGCACCCACGGTCGCTGCCAGCATGGCAAAGACACTCAAATGAAATAGGTCGTGCGTTGCCTGCTCGCGCAGATCGAGTCTGCTCAGGCCCTGAGTCGGCCAGGCCACGGCTGCGAACAGGCCGCCATGGTAGGCTTGCAAAATCCGACGATTATGGCTGTGCGCCAGGAAGCATTGCTGGTCCGTGGCGATCAGCATGTGATCAACCCAGTGACCATGCCAGGCCTTGTGCAATGTGGCCGAACGGGTCTGTGCATCAATCTGAAGCGCCGAACTGGCGTAGCTGAACGAGCCTTCCGGTAGATCCACACTGTGCGTGTGTGCCCAAACACGTGTGACCACGGTCTGAGCAAAAGGTATGGGCACGTTGTAATACCCTTCCATCTTCAGCAATGCAACCGCCTCATACAGGCTGATGCCGCTGCCACCGGCCGCTTGCGGCAGCAGCAGGTCGGCAAAGCCACTGGCGTAAATTTCATTTGATATTTTCTTGTGCTGATCCGCCGTGATTTCCAGGCCAGGCGATGCGCCTGACGTTACGTGCCGAAACAGCTCGCCAAGGGCATCTTCGAGTAATGTGTCCATGTTGTTTCCTTAGCGCAAGCCCAGGCCTCGTGCGATAATGCCGCGCAATATTTCGCGCGTACCGCCACGTAGCGAGTAGCTCGGGCAAATCTGGCTGACGAACGACAGTGTATTGATCAGTTCTGTCGAGGGCATGTGAGCGGGATACAGGCCAAGGCACCGGTCGATCAGTTTGGGAATGTCCTGCTCGAGCGAAGTGCCGTAATCCTTGACCAGCGTGGCTTCAAGCGCCGGATTCTGTCCATTGGCCAGTTTTGCTGTCACCGCAAGTGACATGGTGCGCAACACCGCCAGGCGCGCTGTGATTTCGCCCACCGTGCTTTGAATAACCGGGCTGCCCCAATCCTGTTGACGACACTCGCGGATAAAGCATTCGACCAATGCCATGCTGGAATACAGGCGTTCCGGTCCGCTGCGCTCGAAAGCCAATTCTGCATTGACCTGCTCCCAGCCCGCGCCTTCCTGGCCGATCAAAGCTTCTGGCGTCAACTGTACGTCTGTAAAAAATACTTCCGAGAAGTGGGCATCGCCGGCCAGGTCATGAATGGGCCGGATGGTGATGCCTGGCAGGCTCAGGTCGATAATAAATTGTGAGAGGCCTTTGTGCTTTTCCTGGGCGGTGCCACTGCTGCGCACCAATGCGATCATGTAATGCGAGTGCTGGGCATTGGTGGTCCAGATTTTGCTGCCATTGAGCGTCCATCCATCATCATTTTTTATGGCCCGAGTACGGATGCTGGCCAGATCGGATCCCGAGTCGGGTTCGCTCATGCCAATACAAAAGAAGGCTTCGGCCCGACAGATTTTAGGCAGATAGAAATCGCGTTGTGCCTGGGTGCCATAACGCAGGATCAACGGGCCGCTTTGCCGGTCGGCAATCCAGTGTGCCGATACGGGCGCGCCGACGCCCAGCAATTCTTCGGATACCACGAAACGGGTGAAGTAGCCTTTGTCGGCGCCTCCATATTGCTGCGGCAGGGTAAGGCCCAGCCAGCCTTGCTGCGCGAGCTTTTTGCTGAAATCAGCATCGAATCCCATCCATGACCGGGCGCGGTCAAACGCAGTCATGTGCTGCGTATTTTCCTGGATGAATGCGCGAATCGGTTGCCGTACGTTTTCGTCCTGGTCTGGCAGCCGGGCAAGTTCAAGATTTGTCAGCATAGTTGCTCGCTCTGTTTTGCCGATGTCATGTCTGAATTATTGCGGGCGGCCAGCCAGCATCCGCTTTACGTCATAACTGATTACGACCACATCGTGTTGATTTTTGATGTCAATGTGAGTATCGACGACGGCGCGATTCTGCTTGCTGGTCGGTTTGATACCGGTGACCAGGACATCTGCATGAACGGTGTCGCCGGCGATGACCGGCGCCAGCATCTTTTTATGCACTTCGAGCAAGGCAAGGCCGGTGCCCTGGACCATTGATTGCATGAGAATGCCTTCAATGATGCCGTAGGTAAGCGCACCGGGCACGGGCCTGCCCGATATGGCGCCGGCATCGAAGGTCTTGTCTATGAAGATGGTTTCGAGCATGCCGGTGCAACTGATAAAATTGATGATATCGGTTTCGGTGATGGTCCGCTTGAAGGTAACAAACTTTTGTCCCACTTGCAGATCCTGCCAGTAAAATCCCATGCCCAGTATTTTTGGGTCGTTTTGCATTTTTTATACTCCTGTTAAGTGGTTTGGTCCGGCTGGTCAGCGCCCACAATATGTTGCTCACGTAAATGATTGATTTGTTGTTGCGAATAGCTCAGCTGATCCAGAATTTCCTGGGTGTGTTCGCCAAGCCGCGGCGGCATTTTCAATGGCACTTGTGAGTTTGACAGGCTGACCGGATTGTTTGTGAAGCGGTAACGGTGACCCTGGTCGGTCAGCTCCGAAAAAAAGCCCGCAGACTGCAAATGGGGATCCTGCTCCAGCTCGTTGAGCGTATTGATACGTGCCGCAGGAATTTCCTGCTCATCGCAAAATTGCAACCAATGTGCGGTGGACTGATTTTTAACGATGCTGCCAGTCAGCTCATACAGCTGGTTGATATTCTGTGTGCGTGCACTGATGCTGTGAAAGCGGCTGTCCTGCGCCAGTTTGCCATGGCCCGATTCTATAAAGAACCGCTTCCAGTGCTCATCGGTATAGGGCATCATGCAAATATGGCCATCTGTGGTCTGGTATGGTCGGCGCCATTCGGACAGCACCCGGACATAACCCGCGTCCAGATCCTTGTCGGCCAGATGACGTCCGTAGAAATGTTCAACCAGCACATACGAGACCATGGATTCGAACATCGGGATTTCGATCAGTTGCCCGCGGCCATCGCGCTCGCGCTGGAAGAGGGCGGCCAGAATCGCGTGGGCAGCCATCAGGGCGCAGGTTTTATCGGCGGCAATGATCGGCATATAGCGCACGGCGCCGGTCTGTTGCCTGATCAGATCCGGTATGCCGGACAAGCCCTGAATAATATCGTCATACGCCGGCATGCCGCTATAAGCGCCATTTGATCCGTAACCCAGTAGCGCTGCGTAGATCAGTTTCGGATTGCGCCGTGTCAGTGTGGCCGGATCCAGTCCCAGCTTATTCAGTTTCTGGGGACGGATGCTATGCATGAAGACATCTGCGTGTTCCAGTAATCGCTGCAGCACCTCGAGCCCTTCCGAGGTTTTGATGTTGATTGCGATACTTTTCTTGTTTCTGTTGGAACCCAGAAAAACGGCGGACAAACCTTCCTGGTAGGCTGGTCCGGTATACCGTGTGGAATCGCCCTGTAGCGGTTCAACTTTGATCACCGTGGCACCATAGTCGGCCAGGATCAGAGAGGCGTACGGACCAAAGACCACGGAGGTCAGGTCAACAATGGTAATACCGGCCAATGCGCTGGGAGAGGATGTGATGTCGTTCATATTATGATTTTCCGAATAAGGAAAAGCATAAGCATAAATACGATATTGGTCCAATATTAAAAATAGATTATTTGATATTAAATCGGTATCATAAACGCACACAGATTCTGCTCAGCGATTGGGCTGCATTAGCATTAGATTGGATAGTTGAAAGTATTGCCCGGCGTGAAGCCGCTGCCCGGACGCACTGGCAAGATTGTCACTTGGCCTTGCGTATGGCGTACATGTCAACAGGGTGGTTGTGCGAAATAAGCCGCAACAGGCAATGGCGATTGTAATTGTGATTTTCAGTGCAAGCGCGCAAGGTTATGCTAAGTGTGTTCGCAAGGGGTGAACATACGGGCATGTTTCAATAGCGCTTTTTCAAGACCAGTGCCAATGTTATCCGCAATGATTTCATTGCCTACAGGACAGGGACAAGGCGCGGGGCGGTTCTACGATCACTGCCAGGAGCTGTGAACCAACCTGATAGATTGGGCCTCATTCAGGCGTTTGGCTTCTTGTTCTGCGTAGTCCCGCTCTCCCGGCTCATATGAGCCTTCATACAGACAACTGCTGCGATGCCACTTGCAATCGTTGTGGCGATCGGCAGCGACAGGCTTTTTATTGGCGCCTCCACCGCAGCCAGCAATAAAGACGGCGAGAGACAAGACAACGGCGCATCGGCTAAACGTTTGAACAGACATGCTTCCTTCTCCGAAAGAGGTGCAACGGCCATTTTATAGCATGTCTGCCAAACGCCAGGATTTATGGGTGGATAAAGCGGGAAAACGGCGCTGAGTGAGGCGGCATTCTCTGGAGCTTGGCGAGCGTATTGAGCCGCTGGAGCGTAGTTGACTGCGAAGCTTGTCGCCAGACGCCGTTGACCGGTTGTGGTTGATGATTCAGTTGTTGATATCGGGATCCATCACGAGCTGTCCGACAACTGTGAGCAGTTCAGGAGCGATCTGTTCAACCCGTTGCTTTGTCATCTCCGGAGCGACAGACATGGCCGGCAGAGTATGGAGCAGCGTGACGCTGGCGGCGATTGAATTGCGCTCCATGAAACCGCGGATCTGATGGGCCGGACTGCGCCGCAAGCCCAAGCATGATGCAGGCTTTTGTGCTAATGTACAGTGTTTTTAATCGACTGTTACAGGTATTGATATGTCCAGGGAGCCAGATATTTCGGCAGCAGCAAATACAAATGACGAAATAGCGTCGAACGGGTCAGTAGGGCAATGGCTTATTAATGATTTTCGAATCGGCGATTTTTTCTTTGCGTCTCCTCAGCGACAATGGAGAGCAAGCCGCCACGATGTGGCTGCCGTAGCTTATCAGCCGGCGAATGCAGAAACGGTGAATGCCCTGTTCGATAAGGCGCGCAAGCATGGTGTGGCAGAGCCTGTCATGTTTGGATTGGTGCCATTTGATGTGAGCCGCCGTGCCAGCCTGGCAATTGCTTCGCACGTAGACAGCGCGTCTATCCCCGCTGAGCAGGTCAAACGTTCCGAAGCCAGCGGCAGGCCACAAATTGCGGCTCAGAAGCCCGTCCCTGAACCCGAATATTACGGTGATATGGTGCGCAAGGCGCTTGGCCTTATGTCGGAAGACGGCTTGCGCAAGATTGTATTGGCGCGCACCATGGAGGTCACCCTTGATCGTCCGCTGGACTATTCGCGTCTTCTGCCAGATCTGCTTTCACGCAACGCACTCGGCTATACGTTCGCCATCCCCGTATGGGAAGACGATGACCAGACGGTTCCTGCCGGCATGATGGTAGGTGCCAGCCCGGAACTCCTGGTGCGCCGTGTAGGAGATACGATACATGTGAATCCGCTGGCCGGTTCGATCGGCCGCAATCAGGATCCGTCAAAGGATCAACTGCTGCGGGATGGCTTAGCCATGTCGGAAAAGGATCTGCGCGAACATTCCTACGTTGTCAATGATATCGTGCGTATCCTGCAAGAGCATTGCGTTGATCTGGACATCCCTGAGGGTCCTTCGGTCATTGGCACCGATACACTGTGGCATTTATCGACCTACATTACAGGTCGGCTGCGTAATCCTGCCATGTCCGCGCTGGAACTGGCCTGTGCGCTGCACCCAACTCCTGCCATCTGCGGTTATCCGACAGCAACGGCGTTCTCGCACTTGGCCCAATTGGAGCCATTCGATCGTAGTTACTTTGCCGGGTTGGTGGGGTGGCAGCAGGCCGATGGAGATGGTGAATGGGCATTGTCCTTGCGATGCGCACTGCATACAGGTGAAGACAAATTGCGGCTGTTTGCCGGAGCGGGTATTGTGACCGGATCCGATCCCAATCATGAAATTGTTGAAACGGCCACCAAAATGGAAACCTTCATGCGAGCCATTCGTTGATTCCGTTTGTTTACTCGTTATTCAAAGCCATATTTTTACAATAAAAGGAGAACGCAGAATGCGTAGATGGTTTCAAGCGGGATTTTCCGCCATTGCACTTAGTATCTCGACAATTTCCATGGCAGCAGGATCCTGGCCAGAGCGTCCCTTGACGCTTGTCGTGCCGTTCGGTCCCGGTTCCAGTCCCGATCAAATGGCGCGCGTCATTTCCGAGCAGGCAAGCAAGACACTGGGTCAACCCATCGTGATACAGAATCGTCCTGGTGCCAGCGGCAATCTGGGAACCAATGTGATCGCCAAGTCCAAACCCGACGGTTATACCTTTGGCGTATCCATTACCGGCCCGCTGGTCAACAACACGCTTATCTACAAGGACTTACCCTACGATCCCAAAAAGGACCTGGTGCCGCTGACGTTGGCTGTGCACCAGCCAAACGTGCTGGTCGTGCCGGCAAACTCTCCCATCAAGACACTGCCGCAATTGCTTGAGGCCATGCGTAATCCGAAGTCGCAATACAATTTTCCTTCGACCGGAACAGGCACGATCGCGCATTTGTCAGTCGAGTTACTTCTGCAACGTGTGGGTGGAAAGGCTGTTCATGTCCCATATGCGTCTTCACCGGCGGCGCTGTCCTCCCTGCTGTCAGGCGATGGGCAGTTTGCGGCACTTCCACCGATTGCTGTCATGCCCATGGTGAACGACAGACGGTTGCGCGCATTGGCAGTTGTGTTCAATGAATCTACGGATATGTTTCCGAATATTCCGACGCTTGCCGAGCAGGGAGTAAAAGACATTGAAGGATCAGGCTGGATAGGCTTTGTCGCGCCTGCCGGCATGCCGGACGATGTCCGACAAACCCTGACCGATGCACTGATTGCGGCAATCCATGATCCAAACGTGCAGCAGCGCCTGAAGGCGCAATACATGCTGCCTGTGGGTAATCAGCCGGAAGAGTTTGCCCGCTATATGGACGAGGAGCTCAAGCGCTGGGGACCGATCATTAAGCGATTGAATCTGAGTGTGAATTAAGGTGATGGGCCGGGCTCTGGCTCGGGCTCTTCATCATAAAAGGGGGACAAGCGGTATTCATTAAACTTGTATTCGCGAAAAACCAAGTTTAATGGTGGTAATGCCGATGTCCCGGGCAATTTCTATATCACGATTCAGTGGCGCGGTAATCCAGCGCGTACAAAAAACAAAAGGTCTCCATATGGAGACCCTAAGTAATGTGGCGCGCCCGGCAGGATTTGAACCCACGACCCCTTGGTTCGTAGCCGGATTGTCTATGCGGGTATTTGTTTTTTAAATTCAATGAGTTGGCTGGATACAACTGTACTATAAATCGAGATATACAGTTGTTGTAAGTTCCTGATTTTTAACACTGCGATTTCCCGCAATAGTACAGTTTTCGATAGTACTGATCGTGAAAATATCAGAGAACCGAAGCGCGTAAGAGATTATTTTGTTACGAATTCGTTATTATTTTAAGGGATTATATGAGATCAGTTCATATCGTTATCCAAGGGAAGGGAGGCGTTGGCAAAACCTTTATTTCCTCTATCCTTGCCCAATACTATTTAGAAAAAAACGTGGACCCGGTACATTGTTTTGATACGGATCCGGTAAATAGGAGTTTCAGCCAGATTGCTGCTTTGAAAGTGGAGCTTATCAATATCCTAAATAAAAAGAACGAGATCGATGCCAGGCAGTTTGACCCTTTGGTGGAAAAACTCATTTCTGTTGACGGAATCCGGATTATCGATAATGGGTCAACTTCTTTCATTCCACTGCTTGCTTATATGAATGAGAATGGTGTTGTGGACTTTTTGCGCGAAGCAGGCACCACAGTCTATTGCCATGTGCCATTACAGGGTGGCCAGGCATTTGGCGATACGATTTTAGCACTTGCTAAGGTCCTGAAATCATTGAAAACCCAAACGGTTGTCTGGCTAAACAATTTTCAGGGTCAAGTTGTCGATAATGTCCAGGGGTTTCAAGACATGGGTGTCTATAAAAGTAACAAAGCGTTGATTTGCGGAATAGTTGATATTCCAGATCGTTCTAAGGATACGTTTGGCATGGATATTCGTAGTATGACTGCTCAGAACCTCACCTTTGACGAGGTCACGCAATCGGACAAGTTCTTCATAATGAGCAAACAACGGATTTTGATGTTTAAGCGCGGTATATACGAGCAATTAGACGCTATTAATTTCGGAGAGAAAAATGAATCCCAAATCGTGGAGAAAGAGCGTCAGGCATAGCGTGCCAGCGCTTATTGTAGTGATAGCCGCCAATTGGGCGGTTTTTTTATGGCCGGCCTATGCCCAAGACGCAGAAGAATCCCAAGGGGACGAGCGACTGGCCTGCGGCGCCGTGCTATGCCTTGCCAGTGGTGCTGGCCGTGGAGAAAGTGAGTGCAATGAGTATTTGAATAAATACTTTTCCATTAAATTCACCCGTCCTGACAAGACATTCGAGGCTCGCAGAGATTTCTTGAATCTGTGCCCAACATCTCATAATGTGGAAAACAATATGCCAGCTTTGGTCAATGCCATTGCCAGGGGTGCAGGCAATTGCGATGCCGCCTATTTGAACAACCTAAACAAGGCTTATTACGAGAAAACAACGGTTGATAAGGGCTGGAACAAGTGGTCACGCGACGATGATACGGTTCGTATCGAACGGGTGGAATACGTCAGAAACCAGTTGCCGGGCTATTGCAAAGTGTACGACGAGAACGAGTACACGCAAGGGGTGATCCCGATTTATATCGGAATAGAAAAAGAGGACGGTCATTTCATTGATCCTCCAATTCAGTAGTTTGATGGTGCCGGTCTCGTGACCGGCTTTTTGTTGGAGGGAGGTCAGTATGCAGACCAGGAAAGATGAGCTGGTTAATGAAGTCTTTGCTCTGACAAAAGTCAAACTGTCGCCCGATGACCCCTTGTTTGCCGTGATCTTGTTGCAAGAACAGCGCCTGCAGCGCGCGTTAGAGAAACAAAGCTCTGACCGCAGCAACCAAAACAAAGCGTTCTTCGCACAACTTGACGAGCGTCAGATCAAGATCGATTCGATGTATTCCGAGCTTGTCCAGTACCGGGAGCGGGTGGTGGCGGAGTTGCTTGCTAAAAACCAGCAGATTGCTCTCCAGGTCGAAAACCGGGTGCAGCGTAAGGTTTTGGACCGCATACAGCGCCTGAGGCAACAGGTCGTCGTCTTCCTGATGTTGGCTGTTTTATTGACGCTGGGTATCGGCTCGGTGTTTCTACAAATGAGAGGATGGCAATGAATGGAATCAATACCACGATAGTGGCTATGCTGGTTGGATTATGCTTATGGCGTCCGGCTCAGGCTGCCAAGGACGAGGGTGCCACGCAGAATGAGTCCGAGGCACTGACATTTAATCAGTTGGCAGCTAAATGCGCACCCGCCGTGCATATCAGTACGCTTCAGGCACTGGCCCGAACGGAGAGTCATTTTAACCCCTATGCCATCGGTGTGGTGGGTGGAATAGTCGCCCAGCCTCAAACACTGGAGGAGGCAGTCGCGACTGCGAAGGCGTTGCATAAGTCCGGTAAGAATTTCAGCATGGGCTTGGCTCAGATTAATAAACACAATCTGTCCCGATTCGGTCTGTCATATGAAACGGTGTTTGACCCTTGTCAGAACTTGAAAACGGGCGCGCAGATCCTTGAGGATTGTTTTGATCGTGCAGGATCTGCAGACGCTCAGGTTGCCCTACAGAAAGCACTGTCCTGCTATTACAGCGGTAATTTCCGGACAGGCTTTACCCAGGACTTTAAGGGGCAGCCCTCTTATGTGAAGCGGATTCAATTGGCCGCTGCACAAAATTCTGATAATGAAAAACTCAAAATACCGGCCATCAGTATCAATACGCCTTTGTCCACACCGGCGACGGCGACGGTCAAAAATCGTTCAGCCCAAAAGGTAAAAAATCGGAACGAATCTGACAAGGTAGCAGCCACTAAGGTTGATGAGACACGCGAGACAGCCGGTTGGGATGCCTTCTCAGACTGGTAATTCAAGAGAAACGAGGTAACTGTGAGTATGTATACCGAAACACTCCCTGTGCAAGTGCAGAAGCTGCAGGACAAAGCAGAAGCGCTACACAGAAAGAATTATTTATTGTCAAAAGGCATTGACCCGCAGAGCAAAAGCCAATTGGCATTTCAATTTCCGGCAGCGATCGGGGGACGCGAGGATTTGCGTCACATGCCCAACGACTATTGTCGAAGTTCACTATTTACCGCACGTAATAATAAGCAGCCACGTAAAAATATGCTGCGCACCAAACTGTTTCATCTGCATGACGTGGAAATACTATATACGGGCTTTGAGTTACGGGCGGTTGATGATGAGCTGGTCTGGATGCAGTTGGTACATTATGCAAAAGATGTTGATCTGGGAAGCACGTTTGAATTCAATTTGACCCAGTTACTTCATGATTTGGATTGGCCTCGCAGTGGAGCGGCCTACCAGAGGCTGCGAGAGTGCATTAGCCGCTTACGGGCCACGGAAGTGCTTGTCACTAATAAAAAGGCCTATGGGGTGAGCGGTTCGTTCAGTATGCTTGAGTATGACAGCCTCAACGATGAGAAGGGTGACCAACATACCTACTATGTTCGGATGAGCCCAAAAATAATGCTTTTATTTGCAGGCAATTTGTTTACCTCTCATAACTGGGATGCTTACAAAAACCTATCACCCGCCGCCCGCCGGTTGGTCGATTACGTGAGTTCGCACAAAACGCCGTTGCCTCTGAGCGTCGAGAATTTTGTCAATCTGTGTGGCGTTGAGATGGATTCTGCCGCCAGAGCGCGCACATTTGCCAAGTCCAAGTGCCAGGAATTAAAAAGTAATGGCTGGGTGGCTGATATTTTTGTCGAAAATGACCGAATCCATTGCTTAAAAGCAGCGGTCAAAGATCGCACTTGCGCACTCATGTGAGTGACACCGTCAATTAGACTTTGCGACTTTTGACCGTCAATGCTGTGGATAAGTCGTGATGGCAATGACGGCGTTGCGATCTTTGACCGTCAGAATAAAAGGGGACCAGCGGTCAAAAATCTCGCCTGAAGCTGTTTTGGCTCATTTCGGTGCAGGTTATATCCAGAAAAATTCGACTTTTTCATCTAACCCCTGTGCACAAACAGTGATTTTTCACCGATGTGCGACTTTTGACCGTCATTCTGCGATCTTTGAGCGCTGACTTATCCACACATGCTGCGACTTTTGAGCGCTGAAATTGCGATCTTTGACCGTTGATATTGCGATTTTTGACCGTCAAACAAGCCGGATTTCTCCCGTTTTATCAATATGTTATGAGCCCATTAACCTTGTATAACCTATATAACCATAGGGATCGGGCCTTGTCGCGATCTTTGACCGCTGGTATTTGACAGTGGCTTTTTTGAATCACAAACGAAGTCGAGTGATGGCCAAAGCCACTGCTTTGCCATTCATCGCAACTCTTGCTCTTTGTTGTACCTGATGACACTCCGAGGAGTGTTTTTTTGTTCTTCATGTTTGATTTTTAAGGAAATACCGATGACACACGTATCCAGCAATGCACCTCACAAGACAAGACTGCGTTGTATCGCCGAAGCCGCTTTCACAGTGGCGTTGTTACTAGCTTCGCCTCTGGCAATAGCCCAGGGTTTTGCCAATGAAATTAATAGCATGGGCGAGGGCATCCGAGATGGAATTTATATTTTCGTCGGCACGATGTGCGGCATCACAGTGCTGTGGTGCATTTTTGAGGGGGCAGGTGGCCGCAAGACGTGGATGGATTTGTTGCATATCGGTTTGTGGGTGTTTGCAGCCGGTGCCGCAATTGTTGTGACGACATGGATATTTTCACAAGGCGGCTCTATTAGCGTCTAAGCATAAGGAATGTTTATCCATGCACGAAGAAGAGAACTATAAAAAAATGGGATTCCCCACGTTTAATGCATTGGGTCGAGCAGCGCTCGTGCTGGGAATCCCTGTTGTTCCACTGGCGATGGTGGCTGGTGGCAGCCTGGCCGCCACCATGCTGCTCCTGACCATTCTCAAGGGCAAAGCCTTACTTTTGATGTTAATTCCCATTCCCGTGGTCATTTTTATGAAAACCGTCTCACGCAATGACGACCAGGCATTAAAAATCATCGGCTTTGAGCTGCGGTGCTGGTTTTATCGACGTAATGCGGCGTTTTTTAACGGCACAACCACACTTTTGGCGACCCATTTTGGGAGAAATTTAAATGATTATCAGCGATTTGTTGAACAACATACTGAAAAAACAGACCTCCGGCGATATGTTCCTGCCCAAGATATCCCAACATATCACCGCTGAGCTGTTTCACATTAAGACCGGACATATCGGGTTTGTGATCCGTCTAGAAGGTTTGCCTTTTGAGAGTGAGAATGAAACCCACCTTGCCGCCCACTTTACGCAGTTGGCGCGTTTGTTGTCTGGCGCAGGTAAAACGCTCGGTGGTCGACTCGGTTTGTGGACAACGCTGCAGCGGCGCAAGAAAGTGTTTGACCGTGAATATGCGTTTGATAATCCGTTTTGTCAGGAATTTGCAGCCAAGTATTTGGCGAAGTTTGCGACCGGGGACTATTTCGAGAATGTCTTTTACCTGACAGGGTTGATTAAGTACGAGGATTTTGATGATGGTATCAAAGAGGCTCAGGACCTGCTTACCGTATTGATGCAAGGATTGCAACCGTATGACCCGGTGACGCTGACGGCATGGCAGAACCAAGAGGGTGTTTTATTTTCTGAAGTATTTTCGTTCTTCGGCTTTCTGATCAATGGCGTTCAGGAGGAGATACCCCTATCCAACGTTGATGCCTTTCAAACGCTAGCCAGCTCGGATCTACACTTTGGGACCGATGTGTGCGAGATTCGTAGTCAAACAGGGACACGCTTTGCGACTTCCCTTGATTTGAAGGATTTTGGGATTTCCAAGGTCAAGGTGCTCAGTGGCATTCTGGATCTACCGTGTGAGTTTACGCTGACACAATCTTTTGTGTACGTCGATTCTCCCACAATGCAAGAGACCATCAAAAAGCAGCTTAATAACCTGCGGTCAGTGGGAGACCAAGCTCTAACTCAGCAGGACGAACTCAAAGCGGGCCAAGGTGGTCTGGCCTCTGGGGAGTTGATGTTTGGCGAGTATCACAGTGTTCTGGTTGTGTATGGGGACACTGCCAAACAAGCTTCTCAGAACGGAGCCAAGGTCTATACCCGGTTTCAGAACTCGGGTGGCTATCGGTTTGTCAAAGCGGGCCTGTCCGCGCCAGCCACGTATTTTAGTCAAGTGCCTGGCTCCAAGCACAAGCCTCGGTGTTTCCCAAAATCGACAGTCAATTTGGCTACAACGTTCGGTATGCACAATTATTCTCACGGCAAGAGCCAGGGCAATCCCATTGGCGATGGATCCGCCATTATGCCGCTGCAAACCGTCTCCAATACTATCTATGACTTCAATTTTCACTTCTCTAATCCGAAGGAGGACAATATCGGCGACAAGATCGCGGGCCATACGTTGATTCTGGGCGCGACGGGGACCGGTAAAACAACCTTGGAAACAGCGCTGTTAGCCTTCTGCGACCGTTTTGACCCGCATTTATTTGTGATGGATCTGGACGAGGGAATGAAAATTTTCATTCGAGCGACAGGAGGCACCTATTACTCTCTGAAAGATGGCCGGCCTACAGGCTGTAATCCGTTCCAGATACAGGATAGCCCCAAAACTCGAGAGTTTCTATATAAGCTCGTCGGGATATGCGGCAAGACATCTGAGGGAAAAGTCACGGCAGTAGAAGAGAAGCAGATCCAGCTCGCTGTCGATACCCTGATGAACACCATTGATTTTGAGAACCGCAATTTCAGTGTTCTGCTTCAATCGATTCCGCACGATCCAGGCAATGCCGATAGTCTTAGAACCCGGCTGTCGCGTTGGTGCCGCAGTGAAGGCGGGCGATATGCATGGTGTCTGGATAATCCGTCTAATGATTTTGATCC
This sequence comes from Advenella sp. FME57, assembly GCF_014897675.1. Classification (GTDB taxonomy): domain Bacteria; phylum Pseudomonadota; class Gammaproteobacteria; order Burkholderiales; family Burkholderiaceae_B; genus Advenella. The sequence goes on from NZ_JABUXU010000002.1 coordinate 327,710, forward strand.
GGCTACATTTTACCGGATCGGGTTTGATCTAACGGACATTTTAAAGGACGACTACCTGCCGACGGAGCCTGTCCTGGCCTATCTGTTTTATCTGCGGTCACAAATGATGGACAGAGTGGCTGCTTCGGGTGGAATTCTGGCGACTGTCATCGAGGAGTTCTGGTATCCAGCCAGATTCGAGACGACTCAGGACTTTATGCTTAAGAGCCTGAAAACTGACCGTAAATTGGGTGGTTGGGTGGTTTTGACGAGCCAGAGCCCAGAAGACGCGATTAACAGCCCGATCTTTGCGGCCATTGTGCAGCAGACACCGACCAAGATATTCTTGCCCAATCCCGATGCTGAGTTTGAGGGTAGCTACGCTCGTTGCGGTATCACACAGAAGGAATTCGAGGAGCTGGTAAAACTCTCCTTGGAGTCGCGTACTTTTCTGATCAGACAATCTCGACAGTCTGCGTTTGCAAAATTGAATCTGTACGGCTTCGAGGATGAGATCGCCGTGTTGTCTGGTTCATCGGACAATGTAGCCATTTTTGACGATGTTCACTACGAATTGGGAGCGGAGCCGGTGAATGTTTGGTATCCCGTCTTTAAGGAGCGGGTGCGTGACGCGCGGCAGGCCAAGAGAAAGAAAGCGGCTTAGCACCTGATCTCTGTTCTGACAATAGTGTGCCTGAATTGGCCATCCACGTTCTTCGCTACCATTTTTTAGGAAAATTACAATGAAGACTCTTACATTCATAATGCAATCCGCGCTGATTGTGGCCTTATCTTTGTCCACCCAGGCATATGGGATAGGGGTTCCAACCATTGATACAGCGGCGCTGATGCAAATGGCCGAGCAGGTCAGGCATATGCAGACGCAGATTCAAAACCAAATATCACAAATTACCCAACTGAAAAATCAAGTCAAAGCTGTGACCGGTTCTCGCAATATGGGAAGTCTTCTCAGAGGTCAGGTCAAGGACGTGATCCCGTCAGAGTGGGCGGATATTTACAAAGCGGCCAATGTCGACGTGTCTCAAATTACAGATCTGAAGGGCTTTGATCCGCAAGCGGGTTTGAAGAATCTGGCCTCGATTCAGGAGTTCTCTGAACGGGCCTTTAAAGATACTAAGGCAAGACTGGGTAACATCGAAGGTTTGATGGGTCAGATTGATTTGACCCAGGATGTGAAGGGTGCAGCCGATTTGCAAAACCGTATTGCCACGGAGAACGCGGCCATTATGAACACTCAGGTTAAGTTGGATATGATGGCCAGGCTGCACGAAAACCAGAAGGAAATCGAAAGCCGGAAATTGTCTGAATATAACAATTGTTCACTAAAAGCATGGGCTAACAGAACGAATGGTGGTTGTAGTTGACGCTCGAATGTTGCATTCTTATGGGTGAGGGCAGTGGCAGGATAGTATGCCTGCTGCTGCATCGGTTCATCTGAATAGGATATGACATGCGTAATTTTTTGATTGCTGGCGTTTTGGGTTTAAGTGTTATGACAGGGTGCGGAGAGAAGGCAGTTGCCGAGACGCCACCGACGCCACCGGGTCAACCTATCCCAGAAGGAACTCCAATGCCTAAAGACGGTGAAATTTTAAATGAGGATCTAAAGTTGGCTTTATGTGAGCGCAAGGCGCAGCTAGCGGGCAAGGATAGCAAGGTACATGCTCAGAGTTGTAAAAAAGATTTAGGTCAAGAAGTGTGTGAAAAATTCTTCAATAAGGCTGCTTGCGAGTGAGTGGATTTGTATGAATAAAGGATAGTCATGAGCACTGTTTCCGAGGTAACGGAACTTTTTACTTCCAAACTCGGGCCAGATCTGTTTGAGAGAACGGGGCAATTCATAGAAGGAATTGCCCCTTTGTTTTCGATGGGTCTGAGCCTGTACGTTGTTCTACTGACGTTTTACTATTACAACAGGGGGTTTGATGAGTCTATCGTAGATTTATCAAGACGCGTGTTGGTTTGGCTAATAATTATCGCCTTCGCATTTAATGCCAGTAACTACGCTAAATTAGCAGAAATAATATACGCGCTGCCGGATGATTTAAGTGAGCTCTTTGGGTATGAAAAAACGAGTATTGGCGCCGTTGAAACCGGTTTGCAGAGTATTGATTTAATGGTAGCCAGTTTAGATGATATTTCCAAAGATGCCGCCTGGTATGAGTTTTCGACTCATTTACCCGTAATGGGTGCAAAGTTTATTGTATTAATTGCTGGATATTGGTTGTTCCTATTGGCATTTGCTTTTTACTTAATTAGTAAGGTGTGCCTCGCTCTTACTCTGATGATTGGTCCGTTATTTTTAGGGGCAGCATTATTTCCAGGTACTAGACAGTATGCAATGAACTGGATAGGACAGTGCCTTAACTATGCAATAACTATTGCCATGTTCACTTTGTTAACGGCAATACAGAGTGATTTCGTCTCAAATCACGTTCAACGCTGGGCTGAAGATTCCGCGACATGGAACCTAGCTAAGGCATGGGATATCGTGGGTCAGCTGTTAGTTTTGACCTTTATCCTTACCCTTACTGCATTGAGCATTCCGAGTATTGCATCTGCCTTGACCGGTGGCGCTATGGCGGATTCTCACGGCCGTACCGTAGGTCGTTTTACCGGTGGTATTAGCCGTATTTACAATAATCTCACCAGTAAGGGTAGGAGAGGTGGCAGCGTTACTAACCGAGCCAGTCAGGATTAAAGGAGATCATTATGAGTCAAGGATTAGAAACCGTATATCGTCGCGCAATTGCGCGGGACCGGGTCATTCGTGGCATGTCGTTACTGTTTAACTTGGAGCTGACCTGGGTGGCGGGTGTTGCTGGGATGGCAGCCAAATCGTGGTTAGTGGGTATTGCGGCATTTGTCCTGATGATGTGGCTACGCCGATATCCGATCTTCTGCCTAATTATGTGCGGACTATTTACCTTTAATTGGGTGATCGGGCTGGGAGGCCTTACCTATACGAAGTACGGCTGGTCGGAGATGACTTTGGGAATCGGTCTGATCACGTTGATCGTCATCGGTGTGATTCATTGGCGAGGTTTGAATGAACTGAGCGATCTCTATGCGAGATAGCTAGTCGTCATTATTTCGTACATCCGACACAAAGGGCCGCTACAGATGCGGTTTTTTCCAAAAAAATTGCAAACTACGCCATTGGCGTATATGATGGACATCATGGAATTTATAGAAACCCCTATATTTACCCGGTTATTAATGGATTTGCTTAGTGATGATGAACATGCTGGCTTACAGCATTTATTAGCGGAAAATGCCGAACGAGGCGATATTATCAAAGGAGGCGGTGGTATCAGAAAAGTCCGTTATGCCTTAGCGGGTAAAGGTAAAAGTGGTGGGGTTCGTGCTATTTATTATTGGCTAAAGGATAATCAACAGATCTATATGCTATTGATTTCTCCAAAGTCTAAGAAAGATTCGCTCACAGAACGGGAAGTTGCCGTGTTGAGGAAGTTAGTTAAGGAGTTATAGGTATGGAAAAAGCATTATTCGATGATTTAGTCCAGAGTCTTAAACAAGCGAAGGCGATATCCACAGGGAAATCGCCCGCATCACGTCGCACATTGGTAACCGCACCTGATGTTAAGGTAATTAGAGAAGCAACGGGGCTCTCACAAATAGAGTTTGCCAGTCTGCTTAGAGTAAGCCCTAAAACGTTGCAAAACTGGGAGCAAAATCGGCGTACGCCGACAGGGCCAGCAGCCGTATTACTCAAGATTGTGCAAGCCGCGCCTGATGTGGTGATGAAAACGTTGCACCCGTCATAGTGATGCATTAAATCTATATTTTTATATAAGCCGCATTTTTCCCAATGCGGCTTTTTTTCGTCTGTCGAAGATGAATGTGTTCTTTAAAAAGCAATTTACTCATAGGAGTAGGTCATGAAAAAGCTGTTTTCAAGCATGTTGATGCTTGTCGTCCTGACTGCGTGTGCGAGTCACACGTCGGCGCCCGAACCCAAAGGCAAGCCGTTTCCCATCAATCAGGCTTACAAAATAAAGGGAGAGCTGCGCCATGTTCTTTAAAAAGAGAAAACGAAAGAGCGAGATATCGCCACGACAGGAAGCAATCACCTTCATTCAGAAAGCCCAGGAGTTTGAGCGTTCGCAGATTGAGGACATTAAATCCAGTAACAAGAGAGCCTGGCGTGTGGCTTGGGCTCAGGTGTTTATTTCGGCGCTGGCCGTCGGTGCCGTTGTTGGCCTGACGCCCTTGAAAACAGTCGAGCCCTTCGTGTTGCGGGTAGATAACAATACCGGTGCGACGGACATTGTGACCTCGGTTCGGGACATCAAAAAAATCAAGTACGACGAGGCCATCGATAAGTTTTGGCTCAGCCAGTACATCCGTTTTCGGGAGGGGTACGACTGGTGGACTGTCCAGGCGGGTTACGACGCTTCCATGCTGATGAGCTCACCGCAAATTCAGAACGATATCGCCGGTTTCTTTGATTCTCCTGTTGCGCCTTACCGGGTGCTCAAAGACAAGGCACGGGTGGATATTCGTGTCATCGGGGTTAGTTGGGTAGGGGAGGTGGCTCAGGTACGGTTCGAGCGCAAGGTCAAGATGTTGGCGTCAGACCAGGCCAAAGCGCCTGCACCTCAGCGCATGCTGGCAACGATTGCTTACCGGTATGTCAATAAACCGATCACTGAAAAAGATCGCCTTGTGAATCCATTAGGGTTCCAGGTCATGAGCTACCGGATCGATCCGGAAGCCGTATCGGGTAGTTAAGGTGAGGGGATGACCATGAAACGAAACCAATATTTTGCACTGGTGACCGCAATTGCGGTCTTTTTTGTGTCTGGCCAGGCCAGCGCCTTGTCAGTGCCTAAGGGTTCTAGTCAGGATCCGCGTATTCAGACTGTGACCTACAACCCAAATAATGTGTTCCATATTCGGGCTCAGATTGGCCGGGCTGTGTTGGTGCAGTTGGAAGATGATGAACGCCTGCAGGGAGATAACGCTGCGCTGGGCATGGGTGATTCGGAAGCCTGGAAACTGAATGTCAAAGGCAACAACATCATCTTCAAACCCACGGCGCCCAACCCCGAAACGAACCTAATTGTGACGACAAACAAGCGCACGTATGTGTTCCAACTCTCAATTGATGGTCGAGGTAAGCAGGCGACGACGTATGTACTGCGCTTTCGCTATCCAGATACCCAGCGGGCGAGCAGAGAGGCGCAGATAGCCAAGAACGACCAGGCACACGACATTCTCTCCGGTAAGAAACTGCGGCCTAACGTTGTTCGGGCTAATCAGAACTATTGGGGATACGGCGATAAATCATTGACGCCGACAGCGATGTATGACGATGGTCGTTTTACGTACCTTGAGTTTGATAATGGCCGGGACATGCCAAGCATTTACAAAATCATGCCTGATGGGTCGGAGTCCCTTGTGAACCTGCATGTTGAGGGCAATACCGTTGTGATTCACGAGCTCAGCAACAAATTTGTGCTTCGTCTGGGCAATACAGTGCTGGGCGTCGATAACAGGGGCTTTAGCCAGCGAGGGCGTTTTAATCAAACCGGTGCCGGCATGGATGGCCGTGTGCGGGTTGTGAAATAAGGATAACGTGATGAGTCAAGATGATAAAGAACGGCCAGTTTCGGCAGGGGACAGTTCGGATGAATACGGGTCCAACCGGGTGGAGGCGGAAGATCAACAAGAGCATGAGACGCTTCAGCAAAAGGTCGGGGATGATGAGGTAGAGCGGGGTTTACCTCAGAATCTGAGTTCCCGGAAAAAAACCAATGTAGGTAAGGTTTTTGTCTTTGGAGGGATCGTCCTAGCGGTATTACTCATTGTCATTACCGTGATGGGCATGTCGGGCAGTGGGGACTCATCCCAGGATACAGCACCCAAAGAGGTGGATATGGTGAAAAATAGCCGTCCCAAGAATTTTGCTCTGGAACAGGCGGAGTTAACTCCGCCGGCCCCTGACCCACCGCCCGTGGCGATCCCGCCAGCCGAGGAGCCCAAAACCCCTATCGTAGCGGATGAAGCGCAAAAGCCAGGAACGAATCAGCACAAAGAGCCTACGCCTGTCGACCGACGCTTGACGGGTCCGGTCACTCTTGATGCGAACGCAGGCCAATCTGCTAACAGCCAAGAGGGGCAAGAGCGGCAAAATAGGCAACCTGTCAGCCGTACGGAAAGCATTAGCGCAAACGGGTTTGCGTCGAAGCTGCGGCCCACGACGACAGAGCCGACTGTTGCTCAGCGGCGAGCCGATCTGACCTATTTGCTCAAAAAGGGCACCAATATTGCTTGCACCCTGAATACGAAAATCGTGACCACACAGCCTGGCATCACCCGTTGCATGGTCACAAAAGACGTGTATTCGGCCAATGGTCGGGTGTTGCTTATCGAGCGTGGCTCCGAAGTGATCGGCGAGCAGACAGCTGCGCTGGTACAGGGCCAGGCGCGGGTGTATGTGCTGTGGTCCACGATTGAGACGCAGGCAGGGGTTTCTGTGACTGTCAACAGTGCTAGTGCCGATTCGCTGGGCGCTTCTGGCCAAGAGGCTCAAGTGGATACGCATTTCTGGAAGCGTTTTGGCGGGGCGATTATGCTCAGTCTAATCAAAGACGGAATCCGCATGGCCGACAGCAGTAGTCGTAACCAGGGCGGGGTCACTTTCGATAGTTCGTCGGATTCAGCTGAGGATATGGCCACCGAGGCTCTAAAAAATACCATTAATATCGCGCCAACGGGATATGTCAATCAGGGCACGCTGGTCAATGTCATGGTGGCTCGCGATGTGGATTTCAGATCTGTCTATGAGCTGGTGCAACCGTACTTCTATAGCTCATCAACAAAATAGGGAGTAAACATGGATGTTGTGAGCCAAAGGCCAGATATTGGCTATGCCCCTGACATTAGTGCCCGCAACATACTGGATCGGCTGGGCATTTCGGAGTATCTGAATCGGCCAGGGGTGACGGATGTCATGATTAACCGCCCAGGCGAGGTTTTTATTGATAAGCAGGGCGGGGTAACCCGCGAGGAGAGCCCTGATCTGGATTTTAAAAGCCTGATGGAGCTGGCAAACGTGCTGGCGATTTTTAATCAAAAGCATATTAGCCTGGCCCAGCCCATGCATTCGGTCATGCTGCCAGATGGAGAACGCGGCCATATTTTGATCCCGCCCGCGTGTGAGGAACAGACCGTCGTGTATGGCTTCAGAAAACCGTCACAGGAACGGTTTTGTTTGGATGACTATATTAATACCGGCCGCTTGGACAGGGTTCGGGATATGAGCGAAACTGCCTTAGAAGCGATGAATGTCCTTGCGGGGCTCTACAGCGGTCGTCAGTATCGGGATGTGGCCGAGCAATTGCGTATTCCATATGATGTGCGGCTGGAGGATTTTGAACTCGACCTGTTGCATTACAAGGCCAATCGGGACTTTGCAAATTTCTTCCAATTGGCTGTGCAGCATAAACTCAATATTTGCATGGTGGGCGGCACAGGTTCTGGAAAAACTACCTTCTCAAAAGCTATTGCCGATCTGATTCCTCACCATGTTCGCATTGCGACCCTTGAAGATTCTCACGAGCTGGATCTGCCCAATCATCCGAATCATGTTCATTTATTTATTAAGGAACATGTCACCGCGCAGGCATTGATTGCATCCTGCATGCGGATCAAGCCCGACCGAATCTTTCTGACCGAGCTGCGCGGCGGGGAAGCCTGGGACTATCTGACAGCGCTAAATACTGGGCATCCCGGGGGATTAACGTCCGTGCACGCCAATGATTCCCGGAGCGTGTTTCATCGGATCGCGGATCTGGCCAAGCAGTCGCCGGTGGGGGCAGGTATGGATTATCAATATCTACTGGGGAGTGCAAAAAAGACGATTGATATTGTGTGTTTTTTTAATGACACGTACATGACCGAACTGTATTACGACCCGGTGCAAAAAAGCATAGCTTTGGATGGCTGAGACAAAATGCTCTTCGTCTCATTTATGCGCACTATTACAGCGCAAATATTAAGCGACGCACATAACGTTAACGTGCCCGATTTCTTCGGTTGCTTTTTCAGGTCCGATGACGATTTGTACTTCACGTCCAAGACGCACGAGGCAATCGAGCATTTTTGCTTCACTTATACCTCTAAATTGGCCGCGCAGCAGATTGGACAATTTAGGTTGTGAGATACCAAGTGCAGTGGCAGCTTGTTGTTGTGTCCAACTACGAGATCGAATAATTTCACTTATTTTGGCAGCCAGTTGTGCCTTAACGAGCATTTCGTTCGCATTGGTAAATCCTAAGTCTGCATAGACATTGCCGCTGCTTTTTTCAATAGCAATCATTTGTTTTCTCCTAATGCGTGATTTTGAACCTCTTTCAGCCTTGCGCGGATTAGGTCCATATCAGGTTTTGGGGTCGCTATTCCCTTGGTAGATTTCTTTTGAAAACAGTGCAGAACATAGACGGCATTTCCAAATTTGACTGTGTACACCGCACGGTACGTGCCACCGTCTGCATTTTCCACGACCTCGACTATTCCAGCAGAGCCAAAACCCTTTAATGGTTTGGCTTGCGGATGCATCGTACCTATTTGAGCCAGATGTAACGCAAATCCGAATGTATCTTGCACATCTTCCGGCATCGCAGTCAGATCTTTTTTGCTGGACGCGACCCAATACAAAGACTTTATCTTTCCTTCTTCCATATCTGCATTATACCTAAATTGGTATAAAAAACAATCTCTATTCTAAAAGGATGTTTTTCATGTCTGCTTACATCAATGAAGTGACCGTCCTGGGCAACCTCGGTAAGGACCCTGAATTACGCTATTTTGCCAACGGTACGGCTAGTTTGCGCATCTCCATTGCGACACGAGAGCAATGGACCGACAAGGACACGGGCGAAGTCAAAGAGGGCACACAATGGCATACCGCGTCACTCGTGGGTAATCAAGCTGAGATTGTCGCCAAATATATGAAAAAAGGCGACAAAATCTGGATCCGCGGCCCGCTGCAAACCAAGATCTATGAGGATAGCCGCAGCGGCATGAATCGCTTATCGGTCCTGGTCAAGGTTCACGACATGAAAATGATCCACAGCAGAATCCGGCACGGCGAGGGGGCAGAAGAGCAACCGCAGCAGGCCGCACCCGTTCAGGAACATGTCGAAACCACTCGAATCCAGGCAAACCCGCTTGAGCAGTTTGGATGAAGGCTTGTTAGTCGTTCATTGATTAGGAGACGCTCTTGATGAAAACATTCCTGATATGGCTGGCAATACTGATTGTCAGTATTCTACTTTTTGCCGTTATCGGTCAGTTTGTGGGCAGCTTTGTATTTATCCGCTTCGCTAAGGTGCCGATGGATCCTGGTATTTTTGTTTTATGGGATTTGTATAAACATTCCCAGGATGGCGGTATTTGGGATCTGTTGCAATATAAGGTAGCAGTCGGCATCAGTGGTGTGATTACGCTTGCTCCGGTCATTTTGGGTTTTGCCACGCTGTTTTCACGCCCGAAGCGCGAATTACACGGCTCGGCCCGCTTTGCTCGTGCTGGAGAGATCGCTAAAGCAGGCCTATTAAAAGACAGCCACACTGAACCGGATATTATTATTGGCAAATACAAGAATCGATATTTGCGCTGGGCTGGGAAGCAGTTTGCGTTTCTGGCTGCACCCACTCGCTCTGGTAAGGGCGTGGGTATTGTGATTCCCAATTGTCTGCACTATCGCGATAGCCTGGTGGTGTTTGATCCGAAGTTGGAAAACTTTGAGATCACGGCGGGCTACCGGGCGGCGCACGGTCAGCAGGTGTTTTTGTTCAACCCGAGTACCAAGGACTTTACGAGTCATCGGTGGAATCCCCTGAGCTACATTAAGCGGGATCGCAATTTTGCGCCAGGTGGGGCGTTTTCTATTGCCAACATCCTGTATCCGACTTCGGGAAAGATGGAGGGCAATACCCGGTTTTTCAATGAAATGGCGCAAAAGCTTTTTGTGGGGCTATGCCTGTACCTGATTGAGACAGAAGAGGATACCGGCATCAGGCCAACACTATCGGCCATGCTGCATCTGTCGACTCCGGCTACTGGCGAGCCTTTGGCAGACTGGATCAAGAAGGCAGTCAAAGACCCAGAGTTGAGCCGGGAGTGTAAAAACAATCTGCTCAGCTACGCCTCCAATACCGGTGCCACGGCCTCGGGCATTGTGTCCAGCTTTCTGGCGCCACTCAGTGTGTTCTCGGATCCCATGGTCGCGGCAGTCACGAGTGGCGACGATTTCGATCTGCGCCAGGTGCGCCACCAGCGCATGACAATCTATGTGGGCATCCTTCCAAACGATATTTCCCGGTTTTCTCGTCTGATTAACCTATTTTTTAGCCAACTGATCAGTGAGAACACCGATCAGTTGGCCAGCCAGAATCCTACGCTTAAATACCAATGCTTGCTGCTCCTGGATGAGTTTGCAGCGCTTGGCAGGGTAGATATTATCGAATCTGGCGTTGCGTATATCGCGGGGTACAACCTGCGTTTGTTGTCAATCTTTCAGAATCTGGCTCAGCTTAATGCTATGTATGGCGTTGATGGTGCCAGGACGCTGACGACGAACTTTGAATGTCAGATCATCTTCACGCCTCGTGACAATAAAGATGCGCAGGAATACTCAGAAATCATCGGTACTGAAACCTTTAAGAGTCGGTCCACCTCGCGCAGCAGCGGCAAAAGCAGCAGCAATAGTCAGTCCTACAGCGATCAGCGTCGTCCGGTCATGTTACCGCAAGAGGTCAAGACCATGCCGCACGAACAGTGCGTCATTAATCTGTCTGGTATGCAAACCATCTATGCGGACAAGATCTTTTATTACAAGGATAAGGTGTTTTTGCCTCGATTGGGTTTTGCCCAGCCGCCTGTCCCGAGGATCGACACTGCTGCACGCATTAACCGACCTGATGCAGCAGCGGGCAGTGAGCAGAGCGGATCGTTGGAAATTGTGCCCGCGAAAGAGCTGGACGGCATGCCTTTAAATACTGTGGCAAACAAGGAGGAACTGATGCAAAGCGTCATTGCTGGGCTTTGCGCACAGGACTCTCCACCGCAATATTTGGCGGACTTAAAACAGGCAGTTGCCAAAGCATGGCAGGACAGCGGCACCCGCGCTTTTGAGCGGGTTTTAGGAAGCGTTTACGAGTAATACTGCAAGTATGCACAGTGAGCAACCACTTAATAAGGAATGAGTGATGGCAAATGAAACAACGACAAGTGACAATGAAATCCGACAGGCCCTGAACCATGTCGATTCTCGTGATCGGGAAATGTGGCTGCGGATGGGTGCCGGCATCAAATCGGAGTTGGGAGAGGGCGGTTTTGATATTTGGGACGCCTGGTCGCAGCAATCAGATAATTACAACGCAAAGGCTGCAAAATCGGCCTGGAAAAGCCTAAAACCAGGTCGTGTCAATATTGGCTCCGTATTTTTTGAAGCCAAGCGCGCGGGGTATACGCCGGGGACTCCCTACACACCGCCTAGTCCCGACGAGCAGGCGGCCAGGCAGGAGGAGCGCCGCTTAGCAGAAGAGAAGGCACTTGCTGAGCGGACAATTGAAGCCGCTCAAGCGAAGGCCGAGGCGCAGGCGCGCTGGGACAAAGCCGGTGCAGCCAATCCCAAACATCCTTATCTGGTTGCCAAGGGAATAACAGATCCGGTCGTTATCGGCGCCATTCGCCAAGACGGCAATCAATTACTTATCCCATTGCGACAGAACAAAGAGCTGGTCGCCTTGCAATCGATCGGTTCCAATGGTTTTAAGTCCTTTGGCCGGGGCAGTCAGGTGCAAGGATCCGCATTTCTGATCGGCCATCCTAAAGAAGCAACGGCTGAGCGCGGCGTGTTGGTTTCCGAAGGCTTTGCGACGGCGGCTAGCTTGCGCCAGGCAACCGGTCAGCCTGTGTTGATGGCTGTCCACGCCTACAACATGAAACCGGTTGCCGAGACGTTGAAGGGAAAAATGCCGGGTATTGCCGTTACCTTTTGTGCTGATAATGATGCCAATGGGGTAGGCATTAACTATGCCGAACAGGCTGCTAACATTATGGGAGAAAAGGCTCGTGCGGTCATGCCGGAGTTTACCGACACCGATTTTGCAGCATTCCGGCAAAAACATGGGCCCGAGGCAATTGCCTCAGATTTCAATGATTTGGCTCAGGTTCGTGGATCAGAGGCGGTCAACGAGGGAATACAGCCTGCCCAGATTCAGCAGGATACCTCAGAGATCGAGAATAAAGAAACGCCGGCATTGCCGGCGTCTGTCTTTGGGCGACAAGAGATAAACCGGATTGAACCCGACTTGGAACAGGTGATCGAACAGGCCCAGATCGCAGATCCAGTATCTCCGGTAAAACCGCCTGTAGCAGCGATTGAACGGGAGGAAGAGGAAGTTGACACTGCATCAGCAGCGTCTTCCGTTGAGTCACCAGCGGAGCACATCGCTGAGGAGGCAGTGCTAAAAAAGCCGATCTTGGATCTGGCTTATAAGGCCCCGCCTGATGGTTTGGAAGTGAGGTATTTGTTTGTTGAGGGCAAATATGTAGATGCCGGTAATGGGGTGACCACGATTTTTCAGGACAAGGGCAAGTACCTTGCTACCGTAAAGGAGGATATTCAGACGGTGCATGATATGGTTGAGGTCGCCAAGGCGAAAGGCTGGGAAAGGCTTAAATTGTCTGGTACGCCGGAGTTCAAGCGACTGATGTTCATCGAGGCCGAGAGCCAAGGGATTAAAACGCGAGGTCATAAACCGAGCCCCGAGGATCTGGGTATGGTTAATAAACGCTTTGAAGAACGGAGTTTGAATCAAGTGCAGGACGGTCAAAAGGCCATGGTGTCAGATCAAGAACCACAAGCCACTGATAAGTCACAGCGTCCAGATCAACAAGACCTAACATCGGGTGTCCTTCTAGAGCATGGCGTAGCGCCGTATTTACAGGATAAAAAAAATAAGCCGAGCTACTTTGTCACCCTGCGCCACGGTGAGACAGAGCGCACGATTTGGGGGGTTGGCCTGCCTGTGGCCATTGAAGAGAGTGGGGCCAAGGTAGGCGATGAGATTATGCTAAAAAATCGTGGCCGTGAGCCTGTTGAAGTGGATCAGCCTGTCTATGGTGATGATGGAGAAACGGTTATTGGGCATGAAAAGGTGCAGACGCATCGAAATGCGTGGGAAGTGAAATTCTTGCATCAGGAGAAAGAAATGGCTGAGGGGCCAAGTATCGAGACGACAACCACGTCAGATCCGCAAGCGGGCTCAGTTGCTGACAGGTTAGTTTCTCAAAATGAGCTGCCTACTCAGGCGCATATTGAGACCTCTGCCAAGGCCGATGTCGATGCTGATGTCCGCATGGCCGATATTGGCGGGCAAAGCGTGCCGTCTCAGGTTAAGATAGCCGCCGATCAAATGCGAAGCGCGAGCACGAGCGGGCAACAGGCTGAATCGAAGCAAGGTTTTGCCAGTCGTTTAAATCCGGCCAACCAGGCCAATTTTCGGTATATGCAGAAGATGGCCAATACGGTCATTAGCTATCTTCGTCATGATCGCCGGGAAGATGCGCACCGCAATTTCAGTACCAATATGGAAAAAGCGGTGAATGGCACCACGTTGAACGTGCCCGAACCCATGCGAGAGCGGGCTGAGAAATCGACTCAGCAAGTGCATCAGCAGGACCGGGAAAGGGAACAGCAGAGGAATATCACGCTTGATCGGTAGTATGAATTGGTCAGTATTTCAAGGGGATTTATGCGAAATTACCTTGCCAAAATCGGCTCGGTCGTGTTGCTAGTCGGGGTGATTGTTGGGGCGATGTGGTTTGATCGTGCTGATAATACCGTCCCGACTGTCAATGCTGTGGTTCAGCGGGTCATTGATGGGGATACCATTGATGTGCTGATCGACAAAAATACAGTGCGTATTCGTCTGGTGGGGATTGATGCCCCAGAGCTGTCTCAGGAGAATGGTGCTGCTGCGAAGCAGTACCTAGACCAGTATATCCAAGGATATTCTGTCGATGTTGCCTTGGGAAACCAGGACAAATCTGGCCGAACGCTCGGGGAGGTGTATATGCCGACGTTGGATCCAGCCACTCAGAAGAAAAGCCGGCTCTCTGTGAATGAGCTATTGGTACGCTCGGGCCATGCCTGGGCCTATCGTGATGATGGCAAAGTTCAGGATTCAAGATATGAACCACTGGAATCCCTTGCACGAACCGAAAAGCGGGGGTTGTGGAAAAACGGCGCGGCGGTCGAGCCGTGGCAGTGGCGTCGCTCTCAAATGAATGAGTAAATAACTAAGTAAGGGAGTCAATACTATGAATGCACAAGAGGTAAAGCTGGTGGATACGTGCCAGCAATTGTTTGAATTCATGCTTGAAATGCCGAACATCTATGGCTACGAACAGGATCATTTGACCCATGTCAAGCGCCATGCGCTGGCCCAAGGCCAAGATATGGACACAGTGCGGGACGAAAGCTAAGCCTTTACGTTACTTAGCAATCCCACAGAACAAGCCGCTACCGCGAGATCGTAGCGGCTTTTTGCATTTGAGGAGAAAGAACATGGCCGAGAAAAAAACGGCATTTCATGAGCAACTGGCCGAGAAGATCATTACCCAGTTGCAAGCGGGGATGGCGCCTTGGCAAAGGCCCTGGGATACGGCACCCATTGGTTTGCCCTATAACGAATCAACAGGAAAATCCTATCGCGGCAGTAATGTCATGAATCTCATGTTGGCAGGGTATACGGACCCCCGATGGTTGACCTTTAACCAGGCTAAGGAACGAGGCTACCGGATTAATAAAGGAGAAAAGGGGTCTTTGATCCAGACTTTTCGTTTTTATGAAGAAAAGCAACTGCGGGACGACAAGGGCAAGCCAGTCAAGGATGACAAGGGCCATGCTGTGCGTGAGCAAACGAAGTTGGATAAGCCCATTATTCGTTCCTTTGTTGTATTTAATGCAGAACAAATGACGGGTATGCCGCAATTATCTCGCCCAGAGCATCAATGGAACGCAGTTGAGCAGATCGACAAATTGCTTACGGCAAGCGGCGCGCAGATTGATCATCAGTCTGGAAACAGGGCCTATTACAGCCCAGCTCAGGACAGGATTGTTTTACCACTTAAAGAGCAATTTGCCGACGCCGAACGATATTACAGTACGGCCTTACATGAGCTTGGTCACTGGACGGGTCACGAATCTCGGCTCAATCGTCCCTTTATTAATGCTTTTGGTTCTGAGGGGTATGCGCGGGAGGAGCTGCGGGCCGAGATCGGGTCGCTGCTGGTAGGCCAACGCCTGGGTATATCGCATGATCCTGGCCAACATATGGCCTACGTCGGTTCTTGGGTCGAGATCTTAAAAGAAGATCCCACCGAAATTGTTCGGGCGTGCCAGGATGCGGAGAAAATCCAGGACTATCTGTCTGTGTACCTTGATCGTGCACCAGACAGGGCTGATCCCGCCAAGACCCAAATGTCAGAAACGCCAGAGCCAAGCGCGCAGGCGGTTTATCAGTCACAGCTGCAAACTTTGCCCATTGATCAACAGGAGCGCTTTAGCACAATGGAGGCCATGATGCAGCAGGTGGTAAAACATTTGCCTGCAGATGCCAGGCAAACGGCATTAGTTTCCTTTTACCAAGAGCAAACCCTGGCTGTGGAGCAAGTATTGCCACAGCGTCAAGAAGTGGAGGTGGAACGATGACAGCGAAGCGCATTCAAGTCTATGGATTGACTGCCAAAGAGTATGACCAGCTGAAGACCCAGGCTGAAAAGCTGGGAATAAATAGCGTATCTGAGTACGCCAAATTGGTGTTGTCCCGGGTTTTGAGTGAGAAAAACTGCCCGCTTGCTGATTTTCCAATGCAAGCGGTGGTCAAAATCAGCAAAGATCAGGAGGAGCAGGGTGAGGCTGAAGTACATTGGATCAAACCCTCCTTGAAATTAAATGCAGTTGAAACGGCATTCTTGCGAGAGGCGGCAGAGCAAGCGGATATGTCGATCAGCGCCTTTATTCGTCTGGCACTGCGTAGTCATTTGACAAACACGGCAATTTTGAATAACGAAGAGGTCCGGGCGTTATATCAATCTAATTTTCAATTATTAAGGA
Source organism: Advenella sp. FME57 (assembly GCF_014897675.1). Classification (GTDB taxonomy): domain Bacteria; phylum Pseudomonadota; class Gammaproteobacteria; order Burkholderiales; family Burkholderiaceae_B; genus Advenella. The sequence goes on from NZ_JABUXU010000002.1 coordinate 343,869, forward strand.
TTGGCCGCAATCTGAATCAAATTGCACGCGCCTTCAATGCTCAGGGACCAGTCGAGTTAACCAGTCAAAAAATTAACGACGTCATGAGGGTTATCGATGATCATACGCATAAGGTGCGGGATCTGATTATCTCTAATGAGGAGCGATTGCAATGAAACAATTAGAACGGCGGGTGGATAAGTGGTTCTTGGAGTTTAAAACCCGGTCAACTCGGCCAAGAAAAGGCGCTGAGGGTAGGGCAGCGATGCGTCGACCTTTAAAACGCGGTACGGGTTTGAAAAACATCAAGTCCGCAGCACTGAAAAAGCCCGAAGTCATGGTAAAAATCCCGCCGCGCAAAGGATCAGCCAGCGGTATCGGGGCCGTACGTAATCACTTAGACTATATTAGCCGGAATGGAAAACTGGATATTGAAGATCAGGATGGTCTGATTTATACGGGGAAAAAACAGATTCATGAGGGTGTGAGCAATGCCTGGAAGGCGCTGGGGGTTCCTGAGAAAAGCAGGAAACGGCAAGCCATTAATGTGGTGCTTTCGATGCCGCCAGGCACTAACCCTGCAGCAGTTAAAAATGCGGCACGGGAATTTGCACGTGAACAGTTTGACGGTCATCAATATGCTTTTGTACAGCACTTGGACGAGAAACATCCACATGTACATCTGTGTGTCATGATGAAAAACGAGTTTGGACGGCGTATGGATCCACGTAAGGCCGATTTGTTTGAATGGCGGCTACGTTTCGCAGAGAAGATGCGCGAGCAAGGGGTGGAGTGTGCGGCGACGCGACGCGTGCATCGCGGAAAGACGCAAAAATCGGAGCATTCGAGCCTTCGTCATATGCGCAAACGGGGCCAAGTGCCTGATGTTTACCGGCAACAGGCTATTGAGTTGGCACAGGCAGTTAAAGATTCTTCGAGACCTGTGCATCCGTACTTGCGTGAACAAATGCAGACACGCGATATGGTATCGACCGAATATGGCAAGTTAGCCAAGGAGTTATACAAGATCGGGGCTAAAGCAGAGGCGCGGATGCTTAGCAACTTCGCGCAGGAGATCCGGCAATCAAATCATATGACGCAGGCACAACAACGGTTTGATCACGCAAGGGAACAGCTACAGGCAAGATACCCACGTCAAGAGCAAAAACTAGAATGATTGCATTTTGGATAGATTTTGATATAGGATAGGACCAACGCGCGAATTTCACCAGATATTCGCTTGGTCATTGTGGTTAGGGGGCAGGACTCAATTAGTCCTCTCGAACGCCACCGATTAATCCTACTTGAGGAAAACTCATAGACATTGCGACAGAAGCGGCGCCAAGGACCGCGATTCCTTTCAACATCCGACGTCGTTGCATGTATACACGAACGCAAGTAGGGCAATAGCGTGACCCGCGCCATCTCGGTTCAAGCCAATAGCCAGTCCCTAATGACTTTTTACCCTTCTCTAAATGAGATACCAGCGGTCGCTGAATATGGCTTGTCGAGCCATCGAGGTAGTGGTGTACTACAAGCTAATTCTTTCAACTGAACCGGGAGACCCCACATGAAGATTCTTCGCTATGATGAAGGCCGCATCGGCATCACTGACGGCGCCAAAGTCGTTGACGTTTGCGATCTCATAGACACCGATGCCAGCGAATGGATTGGTAGAGAGAATCTTTAGTCACTGATTGCGTCTCCGCCAATCTCTACAATATCATCTTCGCTCATGTGGCGTCGCCAGTATGAGAACGACACAAAGTTTTCCTTTTTGAGGCCAATTTCCTGCCTTAAAAAACGGTTGATGGTTTTATGTGTGTCATATTCATATCCGCCCCAGTAAAACAGACCGTCCGTCTCAACCGGCCACGCATGATTTTTGACAGCATTGACCAGAGGGCTGTCACTGCGCATGTCTTTGCGGCTTAACCAGATAATGGCAATATGCGTATTGTTTTTCAATAGCGGTTTTTGTACATCCCGATCAAGTTCGACAAAGGCTACGCCTGTCGCTGAATCAGGCAGTATTTCGAGAATGCGTGCAATGCCCGGCAAGCCCGTTTCGTCTCCGGCCAGAATGTAATAATTTGCCGGTTTCGGACCAAAAGCTGCTGGCCCCAAAATACCGCAAATATCCCCAGCCGCAGCCTTTTGCGCCCATTTTGTTGCAGGGCCTGCCTGTTTATGGATATGAAAATCAATATCTATCCAACCCTCGTCGGCACTGATATTGCGAATCGTATAGATACGCGAGGCAAGACGGCCTTGTCGCCGGGGCCATACGATGCCGCCCTGTTCGTCAAGCATGGGCCATTCTGGGTTGATCGTGCCATGCTCCTGAAACAGTAGCCGGCAATGCAGTTGAGTGGTATCTGCAAAAGAGTGCAGGTCCTCTCCTTGAAAACGGATCCGAAGATATGCCGGCGGCATGGGAGTGAGCGATTTGACAGTCAGGACCCGCAGATCGGCGGGTAGCCGACAGCCAACAGAGTCGCCGTTCCATGAAATAGACAGTTGCTCGCGCCGCGCAATGAAGGTGATAAGCGAAGTGAGGGTGTGGCGAATGCGACTGAAATCGTCGGGATCGACTGCCCGAACGGTCAGCTTCAGCCGACTTCTTTCGACAGTCAGGCATCCTTCTCCACCATGCCGGGATGTCGATCTGAATCCGTTATCAATTGTGTTCACGTGCATGTCGTGACTTTCGACAGAATCCATGAAACGGATCAAATAGTCATTGGCATTCGGGAAATCCAATTCGGCTTGAGTGAAGTATGAGTTCGTCATGCGTGTATTTCCTTTTGTCAATCACATGTGCATTTTTAAACGGGCCCGGCAGAACGGTATATCAGGATGGTGGCAGAGCAGTCCACAACGGGCCTGCTAGGGGTTGGGACAAGAATGTACGATTCAATTCGGCCAGATAAGAGGCGGGCTCAAGATCGGTAAATGCGTCTGGATGCAACCACTTTGCCGCGACTTCCATAAACAGACCTTGCAGAATAATGTTACTTATCAGGCCACTCCATATGCCGTACACTTTTTTTTCTGCGACGGCGGGCAGGTGCGCAAAGCCCGGACGCTGCATCATTTGTGCCAGGCTTGCTGCTGCCTTGATTTTATCTGTACCGGGCGCAATTGAAGGACGTGAGGCGGCGCTGAAGTCGCCGCCGGTCGCAATATAGACATCGGGTCGCTCGGCGATCAATCCTTCCAGCGACAGTTTCGTATACCAGGAGGAACCAAGGGAAGCATTCAATCCGCGCCCGCCCGCTGCTCTCAAAAGCTCTCCCCAGGTCTGTGATCCGGCTGCCCAGCAGCAGTCCGTGTTGGTCGACATGACTTCGAAATACGTTTTAACGGGCGACAGGTTTCTGGTGCGTGAGCGGATGTGTGAGCGGCGGAGTGAATCAAATGCGATAAAATTTTCTGCTTTGGCCTGCTGGTTCAGTAACTCGCCCCAGAATCGCATGGTGCTGATGGCGACGTCATCTACGGAAGCAGGTTGCGCGTTGCTGCCGGATTTGTTACGGGAATTGCTGCTGATCTGGCTGAACACTACCGGGATGTTGAAGTTTGTCATGGCCTGGACGAAGGGGTTGTCTTCGAATCCTGGTGCCATATAGGCTGATGCTACTATCACATCGGGTTTGAGGGACAGCACGCCTTCGAGGGAGAGGCTTGTCGAGGTCTGGTTACCAATATCCGCAATTTTTCGTGCCTTTTCTGTATACGTCCGTCGTACATAAGCACTGTCGATCCGGTCTGTACCGGACCATCCCACCACCAGCGTTGCCGGGTTCGGATGAACGCAGGCCATGGACAGGATGTCCTGGGCTTCAAGCAGAATGATGCGGTTTGGGCTTCTGGGGATTTCCACTTGCCGTCCTGACACGTCCGTGATGGTTTTTCGGGTGGTGGAAAATGCGGGAAACGAGATCGATGCCAGCCCGGCATGCGCAGCACCGAGAATCCATTTTCTTCGGGCAAGCCGGTAGCGTGTTGTCATTACCATGTGTATCGTACTCCTGCCAATACCTGACGTTCATTGCCATACTGGCAAAAAAACCCGGAACTGCAGCTGGCATAATATTTTTTATCAAACAGATTGTTGACGTTTAGCGTAGCCCGGACACCTTTCATTGCAGGTGAAATGGCTCCCAGGTCATAGGCTAAAGCGGCATCCACCACGCCGTGGCCAGCGGAACGGACCTCGTTCTCATCATCGCCAAAACTGGAACCGACCAGCCTGATGCCGGCACCCATGCGCAGGCCAGCCAAGATGCCTTTGGAGACTCTGTAATTGGCCCATACTGAACCAAACTGGCGTGGAACTGCCTGCGGACGCTTGCCAATGACATCCGGCATACTAGATTCGGTGATCTCCGTATTCAGCAACGTATAGGCGGCGATCACGTCCAGATTCGGCGTGATGTTGCCACGAACTTCCAGTTCCAGACCTCGGGAGCGGATCTCACCCTGTTGTACATTGAAGCCGGGCATGGCGCCCGGAGTGAGCACATTTTTTTGCCTGATATCGAATATCGATGCGGTGAACATGGCGTTGATGCCTGTGGGCTGGTATTTGATACCGGCTTCATATTGCTTTGCCGTCCGGGGGACAAAAGCGCTGCCGTCCGCGCCGACGCCTGAAGTGGGTTCAAAGGAAGTGGAATAGCTGAAGTACGGCGCAAGTCCGTTATCAAACCGGTACAGCAACGACAGCCGATAGCTGGGCTTTTTGTCGGATTGTCGCTGCCAACTGTTGACCAGGCGGTTTTTAGTTGCCTGCGATGCCCAGTCGTAGCGTGCACCGATGACGGCGTGCCAACGGTTCCAGGATAGCTGATCCTGGATATACAGGCCGGTTTGCCTGAGAGTTTCGTGATTATCGATGATCGGCGCCAATGGCGTTAGTGGCACGGCGGAAACCGGTGCCGTTACGTCCAGTGCCGGGGCCTGTCCATAGCGGTACAGCCAGTCGCTTTGCGAACGCTGGACGTCGACGCCGGCGACGACGGTATGTCTAACTTGGCCGGTAGCAAAGCGAGATTCCAGATAATTGTCAAATGTGATACCGGACGCCCGTTCGACAGAGTTCAACGCTTGTCTGGGCATCAAACCAGCTTCATTCAGCAGGCCGGTCATCTGGTAGGATGACATGTCCGTATTGACATGCGAATAGCGGAATTTTGATTTGAACGTCAATTGTTCATTCAGCGCGTGTTCAAACGCGTAGCCAATGCCGTACTGTGTGCGGTCATAATGATCAAAATCGCGGTCGCCAACATTCAGGTTACGATCTAGGTAGTTGCGAAACTTTTCGGGCGCCAGTTGCCGCGCCAGGATAGAGTTGAAATAGCCACCTTCCGGATCTCGCTGATAGAACGCCGACAGCGTCAGTTTCGTTCCAGCGTCAGGTTGCCACGTCAAGGCTGGCGCGATGCCAAGCCGTTGTTCTCTTACTCCACTGTAGCGAGTACCGGCATCGCGTGCGATTGCGGCAAGACTGTATTGCCATTCACCTTCCGGATCCAATGCTCCTTGTGAGCTGAATCCACCTTGTGTCCGACCATGACTTCCGGCTTCCAGTCGAAGCTCGCCATGGGGGTCAGCCCCGGGCTCACGGCTAACCATATTGACCACACCTCCTGGGCTCGTTTGGCCGTACATCAATGCTGACGGACCTTTCAGAACGTCAATGCGGTCCAGCAAATACGGATCCATCGACGGAACGGCAAAAGCCTGTCCTTTGGCCAGCTTCATTCCGTCAAGAAAAGATGCGTATTGCGTCGCCGTGCCAAAAGCGCCGAAGCCGCGCAAAAACACGCTGTCGGCGCGTGCGTTGACATCCACCCCGGCTAGCACGCCTGCGCTGTAACCCATTGCCTGACTGGCCGTCTGATAATTCTGATCATCAAGCTGCTTGCGGGTAATGGTCGATACCGATTGGGGAGTGTTCATGACACTGCTGCCGCTTTTTGTGGCAGATGACTGATCTTGAACCCAATAATTATTTCGACTATCCGAAGACACGCTCTCCGGCGCCGCAATCACGGCCGGTAATCTGACAGGACTTTGAGCATAAGCGGCGTTTGCTGTCAAAAGAGCTGAGCACAGGGCAAAATAAAACCCGGCCAAGGGGGGCAGGAAGTAGGAAAACTTCATCATGGTTGCAGATCCTTCATCTGGCGAATGACCAGTCGTTGGCGTCAAAATGTCACCGAGTTTATGCAAATGAGAATTATTATAATAAAAACGGGACGGTTCCGTTTGATTTATTTCTGAGATAATGAATATCTTTAGAATCAATGTTGGAAACTGACAATCTATTAACGGGGAAATAAGATGAATCTGCAGGCAATAAAGAGAAAAACCGAAAAAGACCCCATGCCGCCCAAGCGCGGGGGGAGGCCTTCAAAAGAAGGTGAAGCGGCGCTGTCCGAAATCATACTGAAGACGGCCACGGCTTTGTTCGCTGCCAAGGGCTATGCTGGAACATCAGTGGAGAAGGTGGCAGCCTCCTGTCGGGTAGGGAAAGATACGATCTATCGTCGCTTTCCCTCGAAAGCAGCACTATTCGAAGGCGTGTTGCAGAGGCTGCGAGTGGACACGATGAAAAAAATGCAAGCCGTGGCATTTGTGGATGAAAAAATGGATGCTATGCAAAACCTGAAAAACACCACGAGGTGGATGTTGTCTGTCAATCTATTGCCGGATTTTATTGCCCTGAAGCGTATTGCGCTGAGTGAGGAGATGGTATTTGGGCAATTTACGGAAAAATTTTCCCAGAATGATCCGATTATGAATCGATATATGGAACTCGTGCGAGAGGCACAGAAAGCTGGATATCTGATTACGGATACGCCTGCACGATTGCTGGCAGAACACTTGATCAATGGCATTATTACTGGCCCGGTCTTTGCAGCCATGTTGGGTGATAGCCGCTACGATGATGCCGAGACATTGAATCGGTATTTCCAATCGGCCTGGAATTTGTGCTTGAAAGGAGTGATCGATTCTAAATGTGTTTCATTTCAAACTTTGCAGGGCCAATCCTGATTCTTTTGTCTTGGGTACTGGTCTACCCAGTGAATCGACCAGATTTTTATAGACAGTTCGTAGCCTCAGAAAAGTATTGCTGTTC
>NZ_JABUXU010000026.1 GCF_014897675.1 Advenella sp. FME57
GCGACCGTGAAATGATTTAACAAATCCACACCGAGGCTCGCCTGGCAGGCCATAGCTGGTGCAGTGGATATGTGCACGGGCGTCTAGTCGACAAACGACGCGGATACCCGCATTTTTAAGCACCTTAAAAAGACTGGAGACAGGCGATGCCTGTCTTTTTCTCGAAACGCTCCTTTTTATCTGGTTCGCTCCTCTGCGACAAGGCCTGCCGCTGCGGCTAACTGGTGTACATCGTCTATGCCAAATGCAAAAGGATTGCGATCATATGACACATTTGACGTACTCCCGTGGCTGTTGATCAGCGCCGTTCCTCACTGCCAGCACTCGCCTGTTTGCTAATGATAATTATTCGCATTTTATATTTCCATATACTTTCTACGGTTTATCCCGTTACGGTAAAAGGTCCGATATAATTTAGCCATCATTGGGGAGTAGCCGCTCATTTTCCTGAGGTTTACGTCAACATACTTGATGCGTGCATCATGGCGTAGACAGCGATATCGCTTGGCAAGACCTTTGATCACTTTTTTTCGTTATGGCCGGAGAAAAAAGGTGATCATTCGTCTATTGTCCGGTCGCGGTATTGATTCATGCAAACCCTTCTGCTTTCCACCGGCGTGGTTACGCTGGCCGAAATCGGCGATAAAACGCAACTACTTGCCTTCATTCTGGCAACCCGGTTCAAAAAACCCATCCCTATTATTCTTGGCATTCTGTGTGCCACCATCGTCAATCACGCACTGGCCGGTGCAGTGGGCGCCTGGATTACCACTGCCATCAGCCCGCAAGCACTGCGCTGGATACTGGGCATTTCTTTTATTGCCATGGCTGCATGGACCATGATTCCCGATAAAATAGACGAGGAAGAAGCGCCGCTGGGCAGAAAATTCGGCGTATTTGGTGCGACCCTGATAACCTTTTTCCTGGCAGAAATGGGCGATAAAACACAATTGGCCACAGTCGCCCTGGCGGCCAAAAGCGCATTTCCGATTGAAGTGGTCATCGGCACAACCCTGGGCATGATGATTGCAGACGTACCCGCGGTAATCCTGGGCAAACAGCTGGGCCAGCGCGTATCCATGAAGCTGGTACACACAATCGCGGCCTGTATTTTCCTGGTGCTGGGCATTGCTACCCTGCTTGGCGCCGGGTCTGGCTGGGGGTTCTGACTCTGTTGCTCAAGCGCCATGTTTTACGCTATATGCAGTGGATGATAAGATTGTGTCGCACCTGTCGTGACAAGGCGCAAGCACGAATCAGATTAACCGGACTCGTGCTTGCCTGAATTTTATTTGCAATAGCGTCTCGTCAGGCGACGTATCTAACCAAACATGAAAAGACAGGAGTGCAGTCATGGCCAGTTCGAGAAAATCCACAACGGCTGCCCCCAAACCCAAAGCTCGGGCGGCACGCAAAGAAGAGCCCGACAACAGTACCGCGGCAAAGTCGGCACCAGAACACGTTGTTTTGCTTTCCGGCGGCAACCCCCAGATTCCCAAAGGATATGGCGATGCACCCGTGCAGGCATATATAAAGGCCATGCCCGGCTGGAAAAACGAGACCGGACGCCGACTTGATGCCCTTATCGAACACATCGTGCCGAGCGTAAACAAAGCCGTGAAATGGAACTCGCCCTTTTATGGTGTCAACGACGATGGGTGGTTTCTGAGCCTGCATTGCTTTACGAAATATATCAAGATCACTTTTTTCCGCGGCACCTCGTTGCGGCCGATCCCGCCAGGAGAGTCCAAGCATAAGGAAGTGCGCTATCTGGATATTCGGGAAGGCGAATTTGATGAGCAGCAAATCAGCGACTGGATCCGGCAGGCCAGCCAACTGCCGGGAGAAAAGCTGTAGCCGCAAGGGTCAAAGCGCGCGTTCAAATCCCTCTCCATCTACTGGAATCGGACGTCGCCCGGACATTAATTTGAAGAACTCAAGCGGCGTGGCGTGAGCACCTTTCCCGGACGCAAAGCGCCTGTCTGTTTCCCATCCCAGACCCTGACACCATTTACCCAGACCGCCTCGATGCCTTTGCTGGCTCTGATCGGGTTTTCAAACGTCGCCATATCGGCGACACTATCCGGATCAAACATAATGAGGTCTGCAAAGTAACCTTCGCGTATCAGGCCTCGCTCATGCAATCCGTAATTTTCAGCGGCAAGACCTGTCATTCGGTGGATTGCCTCCTGAAGTGTCAGCAATTTGCGCTCCCGTACCATCGTGCGCAACACGTTGGTAAACGTTCCCCACTGCCTGGGGTGAGGATGTGAGTCAAAAGGAAGCCCATCGGATCCAACCATTGTCATCGGGAATTTGAAAATCCGACATACATCTTCTTCATCCATGAGAAAGTAGATAGCGCCTGCCGGACTCAGTCGCTCGAACGTCTCCTGCTCATCCAATTGCCACTCGTTCATGATTTGACTGAAGTCCATGCCGGCCACTTCCGGATGATTCTGACACCATGTAATCATGGTGCGACGCGAGATACGGACCCGATCCAGACGCAGCATTGTCGAGGTAGCAGGGTAAGGGTGACAATCAAGGCAAACGGGCTGCAGCTGCGCAGCCTCAGCGATCATTTTCAGGGTTTCGCGTGACCGTCCGTGATTTTTCTCACCTGCCAGTTTGTGATGCGAAAAAACGACTCGACAGTCAATCGCTCGTCCAATTTCCAGCGCCTCTTGCATCGCCATAACGATTTGATCCGCCTCGTCTCGCAAATGAGTTGCATATATGCCGCCGTGCTCTTTCATGGGCAAACACACATCGATAATTTCGTCTGTGGTTGCCGCCGCTGCTGGAGGATAAAAAGTACCGGTAGACACGCCGAATGCACCCGCTTGCAGGGCCTCTTTAAGCAATTGACGCATGGCCTGCCGCTCGGCAGGCCATGCAGCACACGATGTGTCGTTCATCACCCCAACCCGTAGCGTTGTATGACCTACCAACGGTATAACGTTAACGGCTGCTGGCGTAGCACGCAGCGCTTCAATCCAGGATTTGAACGAGGAAAAGCGAAAAAGATCCATCGGTCCCAGCAAGTCTAGCGGTTGTGGCACCGCCTTTCTGGCCAATGGCGCCAGACTGATGCCACAATTTCCCGTTACCACTGTAGTAATGCCTTGCGATACCTTTGGCAACATGTCGGGATGCGCCAATAAATACCCATCATCATGAGTGTGGGAATCGATAAAACCTGGTGCAATCATGTACCCGGTAGCATCAACTACCGACACATCCGAAGGATGCTGAAACTGCCCCAAGCAAACAATACGTTCACCATAGAGGCCAATGTCAGCTTCAAACGGCTCGTTTCCGCTTCCATCGATCAGTATTGCTCCCGCGATTACGGTGTCCATTTGCATTTGGTTTTCCTGCCTCTGGTGTTCCCGGCTCAATTGAGCTTCTCAATGCCAGCCGTCTCGATAATCTGGCGCCACTTTCTGGTTTCCAAATCAATAAGGCGGGTAAATTGCTCTGGAGAGCCTCCCACCGGCTCCGCGCCCAATAAGGCGAGCCCCTTTAGCACCTCGGGCGCACGAAGTGCATTGCCCAGTGCCTTATTCAATGTCTGAATAATTTCGCCTGGCGTGCCTTTTGGCGCAACTACTCCGCCCCAGGCAACTGTTTCATAGCCTTTGACACCTGCTTCATCCAAAGTAGGTACCTCTGGTAATAGTTCCAACCGCTTCAGACTACTGACCCCCAACGCCCGAACCTTACCGCTCTTGATCATCGGCATCGCCTCAGACGAGTTGGTGAACATAAAATCCAGTCGTCCGCCGACAAGATCCTGTAATGCTGCCGGCCCTCCCGTATAAGGAATAAACTGCACTTCAATCTTTGCCAGGCTTTTGAACAACTCGCCCCCCATATGCCCGGTTGTACCCACACCCGAGGCGCCATAAGATAACTTGTTTGGCGCCTTACGGGCTTTTTCTATTAAATCGGTAACGCTTTTTACCGAGGAATCCGCAGGTACAATCAATACGTTGTATAAGTTAAACAGATGTATAACGGGCGCAAAATCGGCTTGCACATCGTAGTTCAGCGTATTGAACAGAGAGCGGTTAACTGCCAGCGTATTGATATTGCCATAACCAATGGTATAGCCATCCGCTGCTGCACGCTTTAACTGAACCATGCCAATGCTGCCTGCAGCGCCAGGGCGGTTTTCAACGACAAACGTCGCATTCATCTGCTGCGAAACCTGGTTCATTACCAGCCGGGACAGTACGTCTGGCGATCCTCCCGCGGCAGAAGGCAAGACGAATGAAACGGGTTTTTGAGGCCACTGTCCCGTTTCGGCATGAGCAAACGCCATCAGGCAAGAGGATGCGGACAGCATGAGTAAGGCCAGCACCTGCGGGATAATTCGAAACATAACGGTCTCCTGTTTTCATTTTATGCAGTGTCGCCTAGATTAGCACCGACACATAACAACCCCCTTATCGAAAAATATTGCCAAGCTATAATCCGACGTTATCGATAAAGACTGGAAGCCTTATGGAAAATGACGATTTTTCTGACTATATGGGTGCAGATGCCGGTCATGCCCGACCACCGCTGAGTCTTCGGCAAATCGAGGTTTTTCGCACCATTATGGTCGCCGGCTCGATCAGTAATGCCGGCCGGGCACTGCACGTGTCCCAGCCTGCCATCAGCAGAGTCCTTGCTCTGACGGAAAGCAGACTTGGCTACCTGCTTTTTGAGCGGTCTCGCAATGGACTGCATCCGACCCCTGAGGCAAGACGTTTATACACGCAAGTAGAAGAGGTCTATAACACTGTGCAGCGAGTAAATAGTCTTGCTGCATCCCTGGGCAACGATGGGTCAGGGCAACTGAAAATTATCTCAAGCGCCACTTTTGGTCAGAAACTGATTCCGCAGGCGCTCGCATATTTCAGAGCCAGCAACCAAAGCGCCAACGTCGACCATCGAAATGTCACGTTCGATGAGCAGGTTGCCTATTTTCTGAGCGGACAGGCAGATATCGGCATTTCGATGAACGCATCGGATCATCCGCATTTGAGCTCAGTGAAAATTGGAGAGCAACCAATTGTCTGTATCGTTCCAAAAGACCATCCGCTTGCCAATCATGAGGTGATTGCGCCACATGATTTTACAAACGCTGCCTGGATAGGCTATCCGCAAAACACCCCACTGGCCAATGCACTATTGAACTTCTTTGGAGAACACGGCGCCAATTGTCCTGCAGCAATAGAGGTACGTTCCCCTGTCAGCGCCTACGCCTTCGTCCTCCAGGGACTGGGGCCTGCTCTCGTAGACCGCAGTTGCCTGCCCGGCGAGAACGAATCCATTATTATCAAACCGATATCGCCCGCAGCCACGATAGAAATTTGGGTGACCCGGTCCAATCTGAGTCCATTGCCCTTACTGGCTCGCCGCTTCGTTGCCGCTCTAAAAAAGACCTTGTCGCAGCAATAATGCCGATTCCGATATCAAATTTTGTCTGCAGCCCATAACCTTTGACTATCGACGTTGTCGCCTGCCCTTCTACACCACCTTGCACCAACGCCAATAGGGGAAAGACTCTCACCCAACCGGTGATTGCATTTAAACGATACGGACTGCCGACACACGCCCTATTTACGACAACCGCAATACGATGGCATGATTCACTTCATCATCTATAGTGGACGCATATATCTTGAAAGATCATCCTACTCGCACTCTTGGAATCGCCGTTGCCCAGCTTGGTGGCATAAACCTTGACGATACTCGTCAATCGGTCGTCAACCGCTTGATTGAAATGCTCAAAGAAGCACACGGGCGTGGTGCAAACCTGATTGTTTTCCCGGAGTTAGCATTAACCACTTTTTTCCCTCGATACTGGATGGACGAAAATGAAGCGCAAGCGCGTTTTTTTGAACAGAGCATGCCTAATCCGTCCGTACAACCTCTGTTTGATGAAGCCAGAAAACGCAAGATCGCATTTTATCTAGGTTATGCAGAGCTCACACCGGAAGGTACTCCCTACAATAGCGCGATACTGGTCAATGAAAAAGGGGAAATAGTTGGCAAATATAGAAAAATTCATTTGCCAGGGCACGATGATCACAAAATGGATGCTCCGTTTCAACATCTGGAAAAGAAATTCTTCCAGGTTGGAGACAAGACATTTGGCGTATGGGAGGCCATGGGCGCCAATATTGGCATGTGTTTGTGCAATGACCGCCGCTGGTCCGAAACCTGGCGCGTCATGGCTTTGCAAAACGCCGAGGTCATCGTGCTAGGGTATAACACGCCCTCGCAGAATATCCATTGGCCGGAACCGGTTCATCTGCGAATGCATCATCATTTGATTACACTGCAGGCCAGCGCATACCAGAATAGCGTGTGGGCTGCGGCGGCGGCCAAATGCGGATCGGAGGACGGCCATCACATGATAGGGGGATCCGTGATCGTTGCGCCCACAGGTGAGATCGTTGCACAAGCGAGCACAGAAGAAGACGAGGTAATCACCGTTAAAGCGGATCTGGCGCTGGCAGACGTATTCCGCAAGAATGTGTTCAATTTTGAAAACCACCGACGGCCCGAATTTTACGGACTGATTACGCGAAGAACTGGCCGCGGCAGGCCGCTTTAAGCGATCCGAAACAAACTGGGCGACGACCCCGCCAGGATACCGGCACAGGCGACCACCAAGACCGCCTGTGTCGTTGCCAGTACAGCTGCTGCGTTATGCCTGCTTTGCAGATACCACTTTCTTGCGTCGCGCCAGCCAGCTTCCGACCAACGCGACCAGCAAGGCGCCACCGACTTCAACGGCGATCTTGACCGTACCGGTGACTTCGCCGAAACGCTCTATCACAACCTGGTCACTGACCAACATGCCACCTGCGATCCAGCCCAGCAATGCTGCACCGAAAAGCACCACGCCGGGATAATGATCAATAAGTTTCAACACCAGTGTGCTGCCCCAGATGATGATAGGCACGCTGATAATCAGACCCGCAATAACCAGCCCCGTCTGATGATCTGCGTGCGCACTCTGCGCCGCGCCGGCAATCGCAATGACGTTATCCAGGCTCATGACAAAGTCCGCGATGATAATCGTCTTTACCGCAGACAAGACCGACGCGCCGCCATCGATCTTGTCATGCCCATCATCGTCCGGGATGAGCAGCTTGATCCCGATCCAGATGAGCAGCAAGCCGCCCACAATCTTGAGATAGGGAATCGTCAATAGTGTCAATGCAAATGTAATGAGCACGACCCGAAGAATGATCGCACCGGCAGTGCCCCACAAAATTCCCTGCATGCGCTGCTTTTTCGGCAGGTTACGGCAGGCCAGCGCAATCACAACCGCATTATCACCACCCAGCAGGATATCAATCATGATAATTTGAAAGACCGCTGTCCAGCTCAGAGTCTGAAAAAATTCAAGCATAAGTTCACCCGGAATCCAATAATATAAAAATTCGAATTGAATATGGATCGGCCCGTTCTGGCAGCACGACAGGGTGACGTGCTGCCAGCCAATACAGAAAGTATCGACAGAAACGAAAATGGCCTGATCCGTTAAGGACACAGGCCATTTATTCTTAATCAGGATTTATGGACCTTGCCCTTTAATGGCAAGGTCTTGCTTACAACACCAGGTGTGTTGCCCGGGCACCGGGCGTCATGCCAAGGCATGACAGCCGTAATGACGATGCGGCGGCGGAAAGCTACTCCCCTTGATCGAATAAGTATATCTTTTGAGAAAATTATGTCAAGTAGGGTCGTTACGTATTGCCCCAGAAAACACCCTCCCTGCTGTTGTGAAAAATCGAATCATTCCTATTTTTCAAGACTGATACCCATCTGCTGAATCAGTTTGGTGTATTTTTCCGATTCAGCTTTGGCAAAGTCAGCGAACGCTTTGGCTCCCATAAAATGAGGTGGCGTATCCAGGGGCTCCACATCAGCTTTGTAACCTTCGCTGTTCACCGCCTTTTCGCATGCTGTTTCCAGTTTCGCGACGATGTCCTGCGGCAGTCCCTTGGGTGCAATCAGCCCTCCCCAGATGGTTGCCTGGATCGGCCATCCACCTTCCTGAGTTGTGGCCACCTGTGGACTGGATTTGAGCCTTTGGTCGGAAAAAATGCCCAGGGGACGCAGCTTGTATTGCTTGGCCACTGTTGTGGTATCGCTGATCACCATTACCTGTTTTCCCAATAGCCCAGTCACCATTTCTGCAGAGCTTTTATAGGGCACATGCAGCGCCGTTGAATTTGCCTGTTTCATGAGCATTTCCATGGCAATATGCAGCAACGTGCCTGTACCGGACGTGCCGTAAGTCAGTTGCTTGGGATTTTTCCTGGCGAATGCGACAACATCCTGCATGTTTTTGAATACTGAGTCCTGGGGCACCATCATCACAAGCGGCACTGAATAGGTCCCGCAGATATGATCAAAATCCTGATATGTGTAACCGGTCTTACGCATGCCAGGTTGCAACACTTCCGGGCCGATGACGGATAAACCAAGAGTATAGCCATCCGGCTTGGCCCGCTTAAGCTGCATCATGCCGATTGCGCCACCCGCGCCGCCCTTGTTATCTATAATGAGATTGCCACCCATCGCCTCGCGCAGGTGTTTTGCAAGAATCCTGGCCATGATATCCGACGTGCCGCCCGGGCCGAACGGCACCAGAATGGTCACCGGGTTTTCCGGATAGGCGTTCTGGGCTGTGGCGCTCGTACTCAGGACCGATGTAGCGACCAAGAGCATTGCATATTTGATACGCTTTTTCCGATTCGATGTCGTGATGCCAAATATCATATTTGTCTCCTTCATTGTTCAAGTGCAACGGCACACTACTTTGCCGTCAACGATGACAGATCAATAAGCGCCACCGTCATAGCCCTTTGCCTGTGCCGGGCGGATATCCTGAATAAACGCGCTGGCCTGACGCATCATCATGCCCATGTCAGAGGCCACTGCCACAAACGCATAGCCGGAACTGATAAAGGTCGAGACCATTTCCGGGGTGGGCCCCACAATGCCGCAAGGCACGCCAATGGCCTGGCAACGCCGCGCCACGTCGGCGATCACGTGCTGCACCTCCGGATGGGCCAGATTGCCGATATGCCCCATGTTCGCCGACAGATCACCAGGACCAAGAAACAGCGCATCCACCCCGGGCACGGCAGCAATGTCCTCAAGCGCAGCCACGGCCTGTGGCGTTTCCAACTGAATAATGGTGAAGACCGAGTCATTTGCGCGCTTTGCATAATCGGCTGCGGTGCCATAGCCACTGGCCCGATGTACTGCAGCAAAGCCACGCGTCCCAAGCGGGGGATATTTGGCGTTGCTGACCGCCTGCCGCGCGGCTTGCGCGCTGTCAACAAAAGGCACCATCACGGTCTGGGCGCCAAGATCCAGGGCTCGCTTGAACAGAACAGGATCATTTGCCGCTAGGCGTGCTACCGCGCAGGCATTGGTTCCCGCGATAGCCTGCAATACATGCAGGGCATCCTGATTATCAAGCGGTACATGTTCCAGATCTACCAGCAACCAATCAAAGCCGGCGCGCCCCATCGCCTCAGCGGTACTCGACGTACCGGACATGAGCCAGGTGCCTAGCGGCGCCCCGGGCTGAGCAAGGCGGGCGCGAAAAGGGTTTTCTAGCAGATCAGTTGCTGCGGGCATACATACTCCTGTTGTCGTTAATGCAAATGCAAGGGTTTGAATCAGTAGATGGGTGGTTCCGGAGTCTTCTCGTTTCCGGCCAGGGAAGTGAAATCACAACCAAGATTGGCTTGTGTCACCTCGTGCTGGTAGATGCGCGTGAAGCCGCGTTTATAGGGCGGTTCGGGGGCACGCCATTGACTGCGGCGCAGCGCCAGTTCGCTGTCGGAAACCAGAACATCAAGTGTTCTCGCATTGATATCCAGCCGGATCAGATCGCCCGTACGCACCAGTGCCAAGGGACCGCCCACGGCCGACTCCGGCGCTATGTGCAATACACAAGTGCCATAATGAGTACCGCTCATGCGTGAGTCAGACAGACGGACGATATCGCGAATCCCCTGCTTCAACAATTTCTTCGGAATAGGCAGATTGCCCCATTCCGGCATCCCTGGCCCGCCAACCGGACCGCCATTGCGCAGCACCAGGACGGTATTCTCGTTTACGTTCAGGTCCGGATCGTTGATGGCCGCCAGCATATCGGCATTGGAATCAAAAACCAGAGCAGGCCCGGTATGTCGTAACAGGGCCGGGGTCGCTGCAGAGGGCTTGATCACCGCGCCATCCGGACATAGATTGCCCCGCAATACGGCCAATGCCATCCCTGCCTCTGGACACTGTTGTGTTGCGGGAATGACCGGGTTGTCCAGCGGGCGGATCACATCGTCATCGGAACAGGCTTGTCCCTCGATATTGGCGCCCAATGTTGTTCCGGTGCAAGTGAGGGCATCCAGTTGCAAATACGCCCGAATACGTTGCAATAATGCGGGCAGACCACCCGCGTAGTAAAAATCTTCCATCAGCCGGTTGCCCGAAGGAAACAGATTGGCCAGTACCGGCACCTGGCGTGCCAATGCATCAAAATCATCAAGGTCCAGTGCAACCCCTGCTCGCCCGGCCATCGCTGGCAAGTGGACAGCCGCATTGGTGGAGCCGCCCAGCGCCATCCAGGTTGCAACCCCGTTCAGGAATGCATCGCGGGTCAGAATGCGAGAGGGGCGCAAATCTTCCCAAATCATGGAGACAATGCGCTGGCCGCAGGCCCAGGCCATGCGGGTATGTGCTGCATCCATGGCTGGCAGGCTGGTTGAACCGGGCAGGGCAAGCCCCATAGCCTCGACGATGGACGTCATGGTGCTGGCGGTGCCCATTGTGTTGCATGTGCCAGGCGCGCGGGTCATCCGGGCTTCCAGACTGATCCATTCAGACTGACCGATGTCGCCAATGGTGTATTGCTCCCAGTATTTCTTGGTGTGTGTTCCCGCCCCGACTGCCTGTCCCTGATAGCGATCATTCAGCATGGAGCCTGCCGGGCAGAACAGTGCCGGCACATCCATGGAAATGGCTCCCATCACCAGGCCCGGCGTGGTTTTATCACAGCCGCCCAGCAACACTACGCCGTCCAGTGGGAGACTGCGGATCAACTCTTCAGCCTCCATGGCAAGAAAATTTCGATACAGCATGGTCGTGGGCTTGACCATGACCTCGCCCAGACTCATGGCCGGTAGCTCCAGCGGATATCCGCCGGCCTGCAATACGCCGCGCTTGATCGCCTGGGCACGATCCCGAAGATGCGCGTGGCAGGGCGACAGGTCGCTCCAGGTATTCAGAATACCGACAATAGGGCGGCCCATGAATTCCTCACGCGAGAGCCCTTGCTGCTGCATACGCTGACGATGCGCAAATCCTCGAATATCATCGCTCGCAAACCAGCGCTGGCTGCGCAATTGATGTAGTTTTTTCTGCACAACAATACCTCGATCAATCTATTTGAATACCAGCACCGCGAACTTGCTCGCCCATAACCTTGGTGTCTTTTTGCAATAAATCTGCAAACTCCTGCGGTGTGGAAGACAGCACTTCATACCCCTGATTTTCCAGTGGCTGGCGAAACGCTTGTGATTGCAGGATTGCCACAATGTTCTGATTCAGTTTGCTGACGATGGCGTCGGGCGTCCCGCTGCGAACGAGAATGCCATTCCAGACGCTGGAGATCACACCAGGAACACCGGCCTGCTCGAACGTAGGCACATTCGGTAATACTTTGGCTCGCGTGGGTGCTGCAACCGCGAGTATCCGGATCTTGTCCGAATCGGCATAGCCGACCACCGAAGGCAGATTGATAAACATCGTGGGCAGCGACCCTCCCATGACATCGGTTAGGGCCGGAGGTGCACCTTTATACGGGACATGCATCAATTTTGTGCCACTCTGTTTTTGGAACAACTCTCCCGCCAGATGCATGGAATTGCCATTGCCAGCAGATCCGAAGGCGATACGACCCGGTTCGCCCCTGGCGGCCTTGACTAAATCTGCAACACTCTTATAAGGGGTACCAGCGCCGACAATCAACACATTTGGCATTTGGTGCGTCAATGTCACCGGTTGCAAATCCTTGATCGGGTCGTAACCCATATCTTTGTACAAATGCGGATTCACGGCCAGGGTGCTGGTCGAGCCCAACAACAGGGTATAACCATCGGCAGACTGCTTGGCTGCATAGGCAGACCCAATATTACCGTTGGCGCCGGCACGGTTGCTGACTACTACAGACTGCCCCAGACGCTTTCCCAACTCGGTAGCCATGCTTCGGGCAAACTGATCAGCCACCCCGCCCGCTGGGTACGGCACGACAAATGTGATTGGCTTTTCGGGATATTGATCTGTCTGGGCGTAAACAGGTGAAAAAAACATCATGCCTGCCAGCAGCACGGCCATGGTATAGGTTCGACGTATTAGATTGGATGGGTTCATGTTATCTCCTTGCTTGTTATAGGGTCAGTTCACAGGTGAAATAAGACTTTTGACATTGATATGCTGCAAAATATTGTCCACCACGAGTGCAGCCATGGCCTGGCGGGTTTGCACGGTGGCACTGGCAATGTGAGGGCTAAGGACCGTGGACGCGCAATGGGCAATTGCTTCGGGCACTTGCGGCTCCTCCTCAAAGACATCCAGCGCCGCTGCGCCCAGCCGGCCGCTTTCCAGGCAATCAATCAGCGCCGACTGATTTACAACAGATCCACGCGCGACATTAACCAGTACGCCCTCCGGGCCGAGCGCCTCCAGCTCGGCCCGAGACACCAGATGATGGGTATCGGCGCCACCAGGTGTGGCCACAATAAGCAAGTCTGCCCACCGGGCCAGTGCCAGCACCGTCGGGAAATATGCGTAGGCAACCCCGTCCTGTTGTCGTCGGCCCGTGTATCCGATTTGGGTCTCAAATGCGCCAGCACGTCTGGCAATCAGATGGCCGATACGACCCAGACCCACAATGCCGACTTTTGAACCCCAGAACCGCCTGGTCAGCGCAAATGCGCCCAGGCGACTCCACTTGTTCTCGCGCACATACCGGTCTGCCGCCGGCACTCGCCTGAATGCCGCCAATGCCAATGCCATTGCAAAATCCGCCACATCCGCCGAGAGAACGTCTGGTGTGTTGGTAACACGAATCCCCCGGGCATCGGCCCAGTCCAGGTCAATGGCGTCGTGCCCTACCCCGTTGCACGCAATGAGCGCCAAATTCGCCAAGGCGTCGCGGCACAGTGCAGGCACACCAGCCATGCCATTGGTAATCAAGACCAGCACCTCTGACCCGTGCTGGGCGCAAAATGCCTCGGGCGATGGCAAGGATTGCCATTGCACAATATCAAAGTGCTCCTGCAAGGGCACAAGCGCTTCCTGCGAAAATGGTGTGACAACAAGGAGGATGGGTCGGGTCATAGGTGCAGGCAATCGTCGGAACACACAATCGTAAGAATACATTTAGCCGGTTCGGTATGTTACCGGTAACTGTTACCGGTAACATTGATATAATTGTAGGGCGTTGGTCAAACAACACGCCATTGGGATAAACCATGACTCAAAAACAAACATCACGTACCACGCGTCGCAAAGCAGGCTCATACACCATCCATGACGTGGCCGCTCTGGCCGGCGTTTCCTCAATTACCGTTTCGCGTTACTTCAATTCGCCGGAAAAGGTCTCCGTAGCGTTGCGAGAACGCTTGCGTGAAATTATTGACCGGATCGGCTATGTCCCCAGTCAGGTAGCAGGCGGGCTGGCTTCAGGACATGGGCGGGTGGTTTGCGCGGTCATGCAGAACATCGCCAGCGCCACCTTTGCCGATCTGGTCAAGGGTATGACAGACGAACTGCAGGCATCGGGACTGCAACTGCTGCTGGCCAACGCCCAGTATTCTCAGGAACTGGAAGAACAGGCCATCCGCACTTTTGTTGGCTGGCATCCCACCGCCCTGATCCTGACACGCCACGACCACACGCCCGCAGCCGAGGCCATGCTGCGCGCACTCAACATTCCCGTGATCGAAGCCTGGGGACTGGTATCGGGGCGGCCGTTTCATCAAGTGGGGTTCCCGCATATCGAGACAGGAGCCATACTGGCCAGGCACTTTCTGGAACAAGGCGCCACCCGGCTCCAGTTTGTCATGTCGCACACCACCGAAGATTTCCGCGCCAAACAACGCGCGCAAGGGTATGCCCAAGCCATGACGAATGCCGGCCTGAACGCGGACGTGCAAATTATTCCGGAAAATGACGAGTTCGAGGCCGGAGCCATTGGCATTGAAGCGTTGTCCCGTTTACCTGCAGATTCCCGGCCCCAGGCGTTGATTTTTGCCAATGACAATATGGCGGCGGGCGCCATATTGCACGCCCCTTCATGCGATCTTGTCCTGCCCCGCGATTGCGCCATTGCAGGGTTTGGCGATGCCTCCATTTCCGCAAGACTGCGCCCGGCCCTGACGACCCTGCGCCCGGCACGCTATCAGATTGGCCAGCACGCAGCGCGAACCGTGCTGAAGCAGTTGGCGGCCGGACCAGGCGGCGACAATAATATCGTTGAAGACATGTTGCCATGTGATCTGATCATCAGGGAAAGCAGCCAATTGCATTTGTAATGGTGCAATGATTCAACGTGCGTTAGGTTGCGATGCCGTTTCGCAGGCAACGCAACCTAACGCCAGTAAGCAAAGCCCCGACCTGTCCCGCCAGCGAGGCATTTTCGCCTTGCTCGAACCGATAAATATGATCAACGTCTGGCAGACATGGCCATTCTGATGGCCAGCCCGGCCAGCACGGTACCCATCAGCCAGCGCTGGACCACCACCCAGGTCGGGCGGGCCGCCAGGAAAGAGGCAATGCTTCCGGCCAGAATGACAATCAGCATATTTACACTGATGCTGACAGCAATCTGTACGGATCCCAGAGCCAGCGACTGGGCCAGAATGCTGCCTTTTTCCGGATCAACAAACTGCGGGAGCAGGGAAAGATACATGACTGCTATTTTGGGGTTCAGCAGGTTCGTCAGAAACCCCATCAAAAACAGTTTTCTGGGGCTATCGGGCGCCAATGTTTTCACTTGAAATGGAGATTGGCCACCAGGGCGTACAGCCTGCCAGGCCATATAGAGCAAGTACAGGGCGCCACCATAACAGAGCGCTTCGTAGGCGTAAGGGACGGCAAAAAGCAAGGCGGTAATACCCAGCGCAGCACTAACCATATAGAAAATGAAACCAAGCAGCACGCCCAGAAGGGACATCATGCCAGCGCGCCGCCCCTGGCAGATCGAGCGCGACACCAGGTAAATCATATTGGGCCCGGGGGTGAGCACCATTCCAAGGGAGACCGCAGCAAAAGCAATGATAGTGGTTGTTTCCGGCACGATGGTTCCTTTTGAGGTGAGCGCGTATGAAAATAATCGTACTGCAAAACAAGCTGTCCCTGATTTAATATGACAGCCGAAATCTATAAAACATGCAATACCGGCGCCGGCTGCGCATGACTGTGCAAGATTACACTCGTGTACTGTCGAAGTTTTTGCAACAATCTTCGTTGCTGCGGCAACTGCCTGAAAGCGCAGCTATTGCGCAATCAAGTCGCGTACATCCTGTTGCAATTGCGGCAGCACTTCGTCTTCGAACCATATGTTCTGCTTAAGCCATCGATTGTTGTGCCAGGACGGATGCGGTAGCGGATAAATGCGCAAAGAAGGGTCGGCCAGATAGTACTGACGCCAGGACCGCACCGTTTCCGTGACTCCCTGGCGTGCCACCTGCGGGCCCAGATGCCAGCGCTGTGCATAGCCGCCTATTGTTAATAGCAATTTCAGATTAGGCAAGCGGGCAAATAATTGCGTGCGCCATATTTCCTTGCACTCGCGCCGTGGCGGCAAATCGCTGCCATCGGCTCTGAGTCCTGGAAAACAGAATCCCATAGGAATAATCGCGACCCGGGAATCGTCATAGAACTCCTCGTCAGATATACTCATCCATTGCCTGAGTCGAACACCGGATGCATCATTGAAAGGACGTCCGGTTTCATACACCCGCGTGCCGGGCGCCTGACTGGCGATACAGATGGATGCTGTCTGAGACACCTGGATAATGGGACGCGGCTCTGGACCCATGGCCTGTCCAAATCGAGGCTGGTCGTGACAAACCCGACAACTGCGAATCGTATTTATATACTCTGCGAACGAAGGATCATCGCTATTTTTTATCGACTGTTTCATACTTGAAATGCGCTGGATCTGCAATGCAGTCGTATCTGGGTCTGTGACTGCAAGTCTAAGAAAAATGGCAACAGTGGCCGAGTGACATGAGCCATGTCAAGCAGGCCGCTACTGCACGGATGCTCCGAGAGAATGCTTTTCACTTAATGTGCCGCAACGCACTGCCCTTATGTGCGGCAATGTGGTCGGTCCTGTCGCTTTTTATTTCGTATTGGGGTTCATCCTTAGAGGCACGATGAACGTGTCCCTTGTAGTCGAAGTCGCTGGTATGGATAGCGATGATCCTGCCTGAAACGCTGCCCGCTTCGCTATTCCAGCTGACATGGTCACCTTTTTTGAACTTCGCTGTCATGTTGCCGGCTCCATTTTCTCCATATTACACCCGTCATTAATGATCTGCCAAGATCGTGGCAAGCAGCACATGACAGAGTTGCGGATTGATCGCTAACGGAAATACGTATTGAGCACCGAAGTGCAGTCACAGTCAGAGGTCAAGCCCGCAAACAGCACTCTGTGTAGCCTTCTCCGCCTGAATGCCTTGGCAGACGGATTCACGAGCAGTGAGCCCATGGCGCATGGGTGTCGCACGAAGAGGAGTTACACCGAAACGGGCAGTCACAAAAAGCCAACATGCCGTATGAAGGCAATGCTGGCTATTGGCAGACCTGTTCTCTACGCGATCTGTCTCATGACAAGAGCGCTATGGCGATTCTTAACGTAGCCCGATCAAAGCATGCGTGGCAGCACATCGATCGCACCAGATGCTTTTCTGTGGGCATAGACCACGCCAATATGACCAAGCACCAGCGCCAGCAGCGTCCAGCCAAGTTCGCCATGCAGCAGCCCGGCCAGATCAATCATCCATTGGACCTTTTGGCCGGTGGGTTCCATCAGCGAAATGCCCAGGTAAGAGAATGGGCGATCCGAGCCGTAGGTGCGCAATAGCGCCAGAGCAGGAATGGCCAGCATGAGTGCATACAATACGCTGTGCCCCAATCCCGACACGGTGGACAGCGACGGTGGCCGGCGTGAAATATTGAGTGCCGCCCAGATTACTCTGAAGACGCCCAAACAGAACACGGTGAACCCCATGACCGAATGCGTCGGCCATAACGCATCAGTAATAGGCGTTTCATCGGCAAAATAATGCAGCGCCGCAGTGAAAAACATCCAGGCAAAGCCCAAAGCCATGAGCCAGTGCAATGCCCGAGAAATCAAACCATATTTATCTGATGAATCAAACAGCAACAATGAATACCTCCATTCATAAAAAATTAAATTGTTTGTTATCCAGGCCCACATCCCCTCTGAAACAAATTATGACGGCTGTATGCCGGCGGCCCAATGGCTGCCAGTACGGACAAAATCATGGATCATGACCTATCGCAGCATTTTTACCGGCAGGACAAGCAGCATAAGGCACCAGCAATGATCAATACTTCAGCACTTCAATTCGCACAGATACGGCGTTTGGTATTGGGCGACAGCGCTGAAATCATTAATTGAAAATTCAATCTTATCGTATTTATATCTTATGCATGTGACGGTCGTTTTGATATCAATCAACAAATATTTCAATTGGCTACCGGAGTATGGGTTTGCAACCGCTGATCTGTATTTTTTAGACTGGTTTAAAATCCCATCACTGGTGTAGTACCGCTCCACTCGGTTTTTTTATTTACCAACGCTGGATCGCCAATGCTCTCTATAAAATTCGTTGCCCGATATATGGCAGATCATGATCTATCCCTTGTCACTGCAGAATCATGCACAGCAGGGCTGATCGCCTCGACCCTGTCGGAAGCGCCGAACGCAGGCAGGCTGCTCGATTGCGCATTTGTCACGTATACAGTGGCCGCCAAGGAGCAACTATTGAACGTGAGTGCTGACACGATCGAGAAATTTAATCTTACGAGCGAGCAGGTGGCCAGGGAAATGGCCGTGGGCGCATTGGCCCGAAGCCCGGCCAATGTTGCCGTGTCCAATACCGGTGTCGTCGATGACATTGATCCCGCTATCAGGGCAGGAACGCAATGCTATGCATGGGCGTTCAGACAAGCTGGCAACAACCAGGAGATTGTCTTCACGGAAACCAGACGATTTACCGGCAGCAGTCGAAAAATCCGCAAGCGCAGCGCACTGTATGCGTTAAGCCGCATTCCCTTTTATACGGCACAGGCCCTGGGAAACGCTGCTTAACGGGCCCGCCCTTCAGCCACGAGCACGTGCGCAACTGGCGTTAGTCTGGCTTTAATGCTTGTGTTTCGGCTTATCGGACCGGCTGGTGCTGGCCATTTCCTTGAGTTCCTTTTTGGACATGGATTTATACATTGATTTGGATGGGCCTTTCAGATCACCCACTTTTTTTTCGCCCTCTTTGGCCGATAATGCAGCGCCTGCTGCCTGTTGCTGGCTTTGGGATTTTGCTGGCATGATGATATCTCCGTGTCGATGTGAGCGTCTTCATTATCTGCCTGCGATGCAGAAGGATGCAAACATCGCCGACGGCGTTTTGTAAATACTCGTAAGGCAGGCATTTGCATCAAAAATAAATTCTGGCATTGCCCTCGCAACGTCGGCGATCCGTCCGCCATGGTGCAGGCTGCCTCGCTCAAAATACAAAAAATCTATATATTTCATATACCTATATTTATTAATAACATGTAACAAAAATGCTCAGGCGAGCGTTTTAATTGCTAGTATGAATTGTGGTTAATCCACCCCCCGAGTTGTTCCACCTCAATGCACTTACGTTGAAAGGAGATAGAAATGAACCAGGACATTGCTCAAGGAAAATGGGAACAGATCAAAGGCTCCATCAAGGAAAAATGGGGTGATCTGACTGATGACGACATCGCGCAAGTCAACGGTAATGCACAGAAAATGTGCGGTATATTACAGGAGAAATATGGCAGTAGTCGCGAGGACACCGAACGCGAGGTTAACGACTTCTGGGCCGAGCAGAATCGGCTATAGGATACAAGTCAAAGGCACCCTGGTGGGTGCCTTACTTTTGTGGGAGTATTGTGGATGTATTCGCGGATGACCTTGCTGGATGATTTTTTCGGGTAACGGTGCAGGATGACAATAAAACCTGCTCACGCCCGGCACCACCACATCCGATCAACGCGCCAAACCTGTCCTCAATCACGGAACCACATTGAGCGACGCCATCCGATAGCCGCAGTATAAACCACCCGGCATGCCGGACCACCATGCCTTGGCGCGACTTCCTGCATAGCTTATTGAACAGCATAAAAAAACAGTCTTTCAAGTGGCCTCTGACCGGCTGGTGAGTTCCGTGGCAACCACCGTAGCATAAGGCGCTGCCACCACCAATTTCAATATCCGCTTGTTCGACGCGGGGCAGGGGCCATCACTTGTTAGTGTGCGCCTTAGCGTTTCTTCCGAATGAAAATGGTAAGCAGGGTAAGCACCAGAAATACGATAAACAGAATTTGCGCCACCAGCGCCCCCCAGGTCAGAAACCCTCCAAAACCCAGTATTGCGGATATGACCGTCAGAACAAAGAAAAAAACAGTATGCCAGACCATTTGCACCTCCTATCCTTATGACAAATGTCATGTCGGAACGATGTTCAAAAGAAGCCTATAGTTATTATCCTAATACCGTCAAAGGCGACGTTAAACCTAATTTACAGATTAATAACATTCTTAATGTTCGGAAGGAAAATCGGCGTCTGGTATTGGAAAACCACTGCTGGTTCGCCTGAAATAATGTCGCTCGTGCAGCCGTACAGAGCGTGACTATTTGATAAGCGTGGCCCATGCGGCCTGATTTGGACGTTAACGATCAGCGCCTTATGATCCGGGTGCTCATTATTCAGACCGCTGCACCAATACAGCCAAACTATTTGGCCTTCTCTTTGCTATTTCTTGCGAATCGGTACCGGAATATCAAAATGCAGCACATGCTCCTGCACGCCCAGTTTGTTATACAAGGCAATGGCCGGATCGTCATTCCTGTCGGCCTGGACGTAGACAACCCAGCCTGCGTTATCTGCCGCAAACTCACATAAATGCCGGATAATCGCTGTGGCTATACCCTGCCTACGATGGCCTGCGTCGACAGCAAGATCGTATATGTAATATTCCCGCCGCGCCATCTCGAACTTGTCCAGCGCGTACGCCACCAGCCCGCCCAGCACGCGTCCGTCGTCTAATGCAACGAAGACAGAAACATGCTCCTTTGCCAGAAAATCCATCAGATAGGCATCAGTCGCAGGCCTGCTCTCATAGCTGCCCGGATCGTCAAATGCCCGGCTAAACAATAAGTTCAATTGCCGCAGCAACGCGACGTCGCCCGGCAGGAGGCGACGATATTGCATTTCCAATGAAAATTTTTGCATATGTCATTCCCGATCTGAAACGAAAGCGCACCGCCCGCTCCTTGTTCGAATCGCAGGCTAAAACACGGGGCAAGGCTGCTGCCCGCCCATCAATCGTTCATGGCAGCACTGTTTATCAAGGCGCAGTAACGCAAGAAACATCACCTTCCTTGCATTGAAGCAGCGTATTGAGCTCGTCGGCCCGCTCTTGCGTCTTATCCGTCAGGCAGCCAGCGATAAGCATTGTCTGTATGGAGCCACCTTGCGCTCCTGAGCTTTGGAATTTGCAGTCCAGATCGCGGAACTGGATCCAGGCGTTCTGGGCTGCTTTCAAATCGGTTTTTTGGGAGGCCTCAAGCTTATTGAACACTTCCCGATAAACCTTGTTCAAGCGCGCATCCGCTTTTTTATAGTCGGTACTGGCCGCCTGGTTCATATCGCTTTGCGTCGCAGCGTCACTCTCGTTACTTGCGAATGCGAATACAGCAGCGCAGGCAAACACTGAACACAGTAATACGTTTCTGAACATAAATCCTCCGATAGAGTGTGTATTGATCAACAGCAAAAGAAAACCGAATCGCCACAGCCACTGCAAGACAGACTATTGCGAAACATCAAGCGTACGCTGCGAATGAGTCGGGACAATGGCCGGATACCTTGTTACTTGCAGCGAGCAACGAGCCAATGGCCAGCGTATTCACCGCATTAGTCCGCAGATCAGTTTCAGCGACCGATCTGCAGTCCCCATTGCCGGTAAATGTCCTTAATGGCGCGCACCGAGGAAAGCAACACTGTAGGCAATGCGGTTTGCTCAAGCAGTTTTGTATAACGTTTGTGATTTCCTGGCGTGACAACTGCAATATGGCGGATCATTTCCCATTTGAGACTATCCTGAGCACCTTCCAGGGCTCCATAACGCTCACGCTCAAATAGTGTACGACGCAAGTAACGGTACAGGCTGGTCGTCGTATGCACATTCAGCAATATAATACCGGTCGCCCGCTCGAAACGCTGCGGCATATACTTGGAATAATTACCATCCATCACCCAGCGCTCGCCCGCGATTGCCGCATCATGCAACGCTGAAAACGTTGCTGCAGGGCGAGGTACCCAATCGGTATTGGCTTCATGAAAAAGTTGGTCCAGATGTACCGGCTCCAGATTGCATTTGCAGGCAATCGCCGTGGCCAGAGTAGATTTTCCGGCGTTTGACGGTCCCAGAATACAGATTCTGGGACCCAGAGTGGAAAGAGAGATCGTGTTATGCATTGCTTCCCGTGCCCTCAGCTATCGCAAAATGCGATGGCGCCATAGTAAATGGTTGATTTGGTTAATTTAAATGCCTGATTACAATCAATTTTCAACGATTTTAAAGGGTCAGAAATGAGAAACTACCGAATCGGCCAGATTGTGCCCAGTTCCAATACCACCATGGAAACGGAAATTCCGGCCATGCTGAACGCGCGCCGCGACCTGTTCCCTAACGAAACCTTTACGTTTCACTCGGCGCGCATGCGTATGATGAGCGTCACGCCAGAGGAATTGACCGCGATGGATCAGGCCAGCGACCGTTGCGCCATCGAACTGAGCGATGCCCGCATGGATGTCATGGCCTATGCTTGCCTGGTGGCCATTATGGCCCAGGGCAACGGCTATCATCGCCAATCACAGGCGCGACTGCAAAAAGCGGTTCAGGAGAACAACACCAACATTCCTATCCTGAGCTCGGCCGGTGCCTTGGTAGACAGCCTGAAAGAAAAGAACCTGGGCAAGGTCTCCATTATCACCCCCTACATGAAGCCACTCACACAGCGCGTGATAGAATACATTGAAGCTGAAGGAATCAGTGTTCATGACTCCATCAGCCTGGAAGTATCTGATAACCTTGAAGTCGGTCGCCTGGATCCGGCTAATCTGCTGGAACACGTGACACGCCTGGATATAGAGGGTGTGGATGCGGTGATTCTGTCGGCCTGCGTGCAAATGCCGTCGCTGCCTGCCATCCAGAAGGCTGAAGACAAGATCGGCAAGCCTGTGCTGTCTGCTGCTGCAGCCACGGTTTATCAGATGCTGAAAACTCTCAACCTGGAAACGCGAGTGCCTAACGCCGGATTCTTGCTGTCGGGCAACTAGCGGGTTCGCTCTGCCACTGAACGTGCCGTGAAAATTGATCTGCTCACATTAAAATTATTTATACGGGTTGTTGATGAGGGCACGATCAGTCGCGCAGCAGAACTGGAAAATATCGCGGCGGCCGCAGTTAGCCGCCGCCTTTCAGAACTGGAAGACAAGCTGGACCTGATCCTGCTGAACCGGACAAATCGCGGTGTCACACCAACACCTGCCGGTCTGGAACTGCTGTACCGAGGACGCGCGATTCTTAACAGCGTACAAGCTGTAGAACACCAGCTTAGCGACTTTGGCAAAGGGCAGCGCGGCAGCGTCACGCTCGCGGCCAACCCCACCGCCATAACGCAATTTCTGGCTCCGTTACTGGCCGACTTTACAGGCAAGTATCCCAATATCCAATTGCACCTGGAAGAGAAAAACAGCCTTAGCATTACCAGGGCGCTGGCCGCTGGCAAACTGGACATCGGCATCTTCACTCAAATTCCCTATCAGGACGATATCGAGGTTGCGCATTTTCGCAAGGATACGCTGATCGTTCTGGTGCCGGCCGGACATCCCCTGGCAAAGCGCGATCGGGTTTCTTTCAGGGATACGCTCGACTATAGCCACATTACGCTTACCGCAGGCACCCAGCTCAATTACCAGCTTATTAATGCAGCGCGGGCAGAGTCGACCAATGTCAGGATTGATATTGAGACATCGGGCTATGATGCCATGTGCCTGCTCATCAACGCAAATATGGGCATCGGCATTCTGCCTGAAGGCTGTGTGGATCTATACAGAGTGCCCGATACAGTAAGGGTCAGGCTTGATGAAGAATGGGCGGAGCGCAAAATCCTGATTGGCGCCCGCCGCATTCGAGACCTGTCACCAAGCGCAAGACAGGTATTTGATTTCCTTTCGGAAAAGATAGTATGAGCGGTCCGACCAGCCACCTGGGTTTGGAAGCGACTACATAACATTCCTCAAAATAAAGTAGCCAAACCGCGTGCATTATTGCATTTACGCTTGTGCAAATTTGGACTTCTTGTTCACCGGCACTTCTACTCATAAATCTACCGATAACACCCGCCCCCCATCTTTTGCAATTTGCCGTTTCACACATAACCGCGTCCGCTAAATTTATAAGCTGTAAGTACTAGACGCAACCATACCGCAACCCTATACTAGTTGCAGCCACACCGATCCAATCAACATTCGCACCGGAGACCATTTACATGGCTAACGAATCGACTGAAGAAGCTCTGGCGGTAACAGACGCAGACGCACAGCACACGCGTCGGCAATTTTTGCGTAATGGCGTTACTGCAGTCACCGGCGTTCTTGCAAGCAGCGCCGGACTGAGTGCCGCAGCCGCCCAATCCGCGACAGCGGGCAAAGAAGCCGCGGCCGCAGCCGACAATGCGCTGGCCATCCCACCGTGGACCAAGCAACCAGGCGCCCTGGTTGGCAGTCGTCCTTATGGCAAGCCATCCGAATTTGAAAGCGGGGTTATTCGCCATCTTCGCAAGACGGACAAACAGTATTTTTCTTCCTCGACCCGCACGCCACTACAGGAACTCGATGGCATCATTACGCCTAACGGGCTCTTCTACGAACGCCACCACAATGGCATTCCCGATATCAATCCCGCTGAACACCGACTGGTCGTGCATGGGTTGGTAGACAATGCACTGTCTTTCACTCTGAATGATATCCGGCGCTTTCCCTCGCACTCTCAGATTTATTTTCTTGAATGCTCCGGCAATCCGGGATACGCGGTCTATGGCAAGACGGCAGCCGAAGCCAACGGCCTGGTCAGTTGCGCCGAATGGACCGGCGTGCCGCTCAAGACAGTTCTGAACGAGGCCGGCGTCAAGCCCGAGGCCAAGTGGGTGATTGCCGAGGGTGCCGACGGCGCAGGCATGACGCGCAGCATTCCGCTGGAAAAGTGCCTGGACGATGCCATGCTCGTGTACAGTCAGAACGGAGAGCGCCTGCGCCCCGAGCAGGGATATCCGCTAAGACTGTTGGTGCCCGGCTATGAAGGCAATATGAGCATCAAGTGGTTGCGCCGTCTGCAGGTCGCAGACCAGCCGGTGCATTCGCGCGAAGAAACGTCAAAGTACACGGACATCCTGCCCGACGGCAAGGCCCGCGAATTCACATTTGTGATGGAAGCCAAATCCATCATTACCAGCCCGTCGGGCGGACAGCAAATCGATGGCAAGGGGTTTCATGAAATCCGCGGTATTGCCTGGAGCGGCAAAGGACGCATTACCAAAGTAGAGATCTCGGTTGACGAGGGGAAAACCTGGCAACCTGCCAGGTTGCAGACGCCGGTCCTGAGCAAGGCGTTGACACGCTTTCTCTTTCCATGGGAATGGAACGGCGAACCCGTGGTAATACAAAGCCGGGCCACCGATGAAACAGGGTACATACAGCCTACGCTGGAATCACTCATCGAGGTGCGCGGCGTCAATGGCACCTATCACAACAACGCGATTACCCCTTGGCGTATCGCATCTGACGGAAAGGTGACTCATGCACGCGCTTAAAACTTCTCTTGCAGGAACATATGCAGCCAGACACGCCGTTGCGCTGCTTGCATGCGTCGCGCTACTGGGTGCAACTGCGGGCGCGGCTCATGCAGAACAGAAATTCGGCTTTGGCCATCCAGTCACGCCTGAAGAAATAGTCGCGTGGGACATCAATGTGTTTGCCGATGGACGCAATCTGCCAGATGGCAGCGGCACAGTCACGCAGGGCGGCGCCATTTACGCCCAGCAATGTGCCTCCTGTCATGGCAGCAAGGGCGAAGGAGGCAGTGGCGACAAACTGGTGGGCGGCATTGGCAAACTGGCCAGCGGAAAGCCGGTCAAGACAGTGGGCAGCTACTGGCCGTACGCTCCAACTTTATTTGACTACATCAGACGCGCCATGCCGTTGACTGCTCCCCAGAGCCTGAATAACGAACAGGTATATGCCGTTACCGCCTATCTTCTTCACTTGAACGGGCTTGTGGAGCAAGACGCGCGCCTGGATGCAAAATCGCTTGCTGCAATCAAGATGCCCAATCGGGATGGCTTTGTGCCTGACCCGCGCCCGGATGTTCCACAAACCCCCGGCAGCACCGACAAACCCGCCAGCGACAAGACAGCAACACAATCGCAATAATATCAATGCGATCAGGCAGCTTCAGGCAAAATGCGATGCTTTCCATGTATATTGCAGAATAATCCATGACCCATAAGGTGATGACAATTGTAATAGTACTGCTGCCCTGGATATCATCGCGCATTGCCGCCCACAGCCCCAATGCCATAGGGTATCGCCGATGACCCGGCCGATCGGAGACCTGGACATCAATCTGCTGCTCGCGCTGGATGCGCTGTTGCAGGACCAGAATGTGACGCATGCTGCAGCCAGATTGAACATCACGCAGTCGGCGCTATCGGGGCGCCTGACCAGGCTGCGTCGTATTTTCAATGATCCGCTATTCGTACCGTCATCTTCTGGACGCGGTATGACGCCCACCTCGCATACCCTGGCACTCAAGCCGGAACTGCAACGCCTGTTGCAGCAATTGACGCAGTTTGTCCAGTCGGCGCACGTTTTCGATCCCGCCACCAGTGAACGCACATTTCGTATTGCCGCGATGGATAACCCGGCGGCTATTCTTGCCCCGGCGCTGCTACCGTTGATTGGAGCCCGGGCGCCGGCAGTCAGGGTCGCCTTTACATTACCCGATAAAAACCAGGTGAATGGGCAACTGGAACGAGGCGAAGTGGATCTGTTTATTGGCACCGCGCAGGATGCGGCGCCAAACCTGATCGGACGCCTGCTCTTTAACGAGGAGTTCCTGACGGCGCAACGCATCGGCCATCCCCGCGGCACAGGTCCCCTCTCCCTGGATACGTTTTGCGAACTGGATCACCTGCTGATTTCGACCAGCGGCGGCATGTTCAACGGCATGATTGACGAGGCGCTTGCCGATCTCGGTCGGCAACGCCGCGTAACGGTGTCGGTCCAGAGCTACGCCCTGGCCCCGCTGATTCTGAATTCGACAGATTGCATCTGCACGCTACCCAAACGTTTTCTACAGCGGTTTACCAGCCACCTGGAATTGTTTACCCCGCCACTGACCTTGGATACATTCTCAATGAAGCTGTTCTGGCATTCGACAGTGAATGCCGATCCGGCGCACCGCTGGCTGCGGTCGATGGTTTTCGACGCTGTGCAGACGAAGCATGGTCATTGAGTTTGCAAGCTATCAGTCATATCGATAGGTCGAATTGAAATTTACAATTTGTGCAGCGCCAGACAATGGCGCATGATGTGATTTCTCCACCCAACCATGGAAAATCAACGAAATGTCACGTATTACTCCCCTTCTTTTTTCAGGTGCGCTGGCCATCGCAAGTGTGATTGCCTTGCCCGCCGCCTCTGCCCAAACCGCGCCCGTTGCCAAGACCGCTACTTATACGCAAGTGGCCGATTCCTATTCTATGCCGCTTGGTAACATGACCATTACCGCTATATCTGACGGCACCGTACCGCAGGATCTTTATCAATTACTGATTGGTCCATCGCATTCTCATATCGACAATTTGCTGGACAAGGCTTTCCTTGCGAACCCGGTAGAAGCATCCATCAATGCATTTGTGATTCGCGATGGCGAACGTATTATTCTGGTCGATACCGGCTCCGGAGAGCTTTTTGGGCCCGGCTTCGGCGGCAAACTTTATGATAGCCTGGCCAGCGTGGGAGTCAAACCCGAACAAGTGACCGACGTGCTTATTACGCATATTCATACTGACCACACCGGCGGCCTGGTGATAAACGGCAAGCCGGCGTTTGCAAATGCCACCGTCCATGTCGGTGCGCCAGATCTGGCCTTTTTCCTGGATGCCGGCAATGCCAAGAAAACCGGCTATGATGATAAGTATTTCGCAGAAGCGATCAAGACAATAGGCGTATATGAAAAACTGGGAAAAGTTAAAACTTTTGATGACGGGCAAACCGTAATGCCTGGCGTAAAAGCGTCCATTCACCCGGGACACACGCCAGGCAGCGCGTTCTTTACCGTCAACAGCCAAGACCAATCCATTGTTTTCGTTGGAGACATTGTCCATGTTGCGTCTCTGCAATTTCCCGAACCTGACATCGCCATTGTTTATGACCTGAAGCCAGAAGACGCAATATCGGTAAGAAAAAATGCGTTTTCCGATTTCGCCGACAAGCGCCAGCTGATCGCTGCACCCCACTTGCCATTTCCCGGGATCGGCCATGTCCGCTCCGAGGCGAAGACCCATTTCAGCTGGCATCCGGTCGAATATCGCAACCGCGCAAGCGATTGATGATTCAGCGCATATCGTGGGTTGGCATCACGGTAGCGGCCGGTAGCAACCTCTCCTGTTGCGCGCGCCTGGCGACAGGCGCACGCATGGCACGTGCATAACGCCGGGGACAAAAACGCAAGACCAGGATGGTGACAACAAGCACGGTTGCCAGATGTCCCATCCATCCGGCCTTGTAACTACCCGTCGCCTCGTGCAGTACCGCAACAAGCCATGCCGGCGCCGCGGCGATCAGAAAACCGCCGCCTTGCATGAGGGCCGAGAGCGCCCCGGCCTGTGCGGGATCGGGCAGATGGTCCAGCGCTACGATCATCAGTAAGGCAAAGCAGCCACCCAGACCGCACCCCAGCACAATCACCCAGACAAGCGCTGCGTAGCCCGGCGCTAACGCCAAACCAGCAAAACCGATACCCTGCATCACAAGTGTGAGCCACAGCCAGGGCCGGCGATCCAGTGAGTTCCTTGCAAACAGTGGCAGCGTTAGTGCCGACAGCGCCTGGCTCACCGCCAGCACTGCCAGCAAGCCGCCACTGGCCCCGGCACTCCAGCCACGCTCCTGATAAGCCGGCGCCAGCCAGGCCACTACAGATGTATAGCCACCATTCATCAGTCCGAAGCAGAGCATCAAAAGCCATGTACGAGGTCGGGCCAGCAACAGCCGGGCAGCGCCTTCCGCCTTGCTCATGCCGGCATCAATCGGCAGAAAGGACCATGCCAGCATGAGCGCCACAGCAGCCGGCAATGCGAACCAGGCCAGGCCAACGGCCCATAGTCCTGTGCTCGAAGATACGGCAGGCGCGGTGAGTGCGCCCAGTGCTCCACCGCCCATGAGCATTGCCGAATAAAGTCCCATCATGGGACCGACATGACGGGCAAACTCACGCTTGATGATCCCCGGAAAAATCGCCTGTATGACAGCAACACCCAAACCGATCAACGCTGCGGTCGCAACAAGACTCCATCCGCTTATGCTCAGCAGACGCAAAGCGCAACCGCCACAGATCACCAGCAATGCGCCAATGACAGAACGGCGCGCACCAAAAGTACTTTGCAGGGCCGGCCCGATAAACGCCACACCGCCCATCAGCAACATCGGCACCAGCGTAAGCAGGGCCATGCCTTGCAGGCCCAGCCCCGTATGCTCCTGAATATTGCCGGCAAGAGGTCCGATACTTGTCATGAAGGGTCGCAGATTGAACCCTATAAGCGCAACAGTTGCGACAAGCATGGCTCGCACAAGCGTCGATTGGCCCCACATCATGGATTCAAGCCCCTTTTTGTTCCTGATGTTTCCAATGGGCGTACAGATCGGGCCTGGCAGCAAGCCGGGTTGGCACATGCCGAATGGTCATGGACTGTTCGGCAAACGGCTTGGCCAGGTCGGCATATATTTCTGCTGTAGACAGACCATAGGGCGCACCGTCTTCATTGCTATAGGCGTATGTAACGTCTTTGATTCCCGCCAGCCTCATTGCCCCCATGCACATGGGACACGGGTGACCGCTGGCAAAAACGCTGCACCCTGCCAGACTGGCTAAACCCAGATGCTGACTGGCCGCCCTGATGGCCAGCAACTCTGCGTGTGCGGTAGGATCGTTGGTCGTCATGATTTCGTTGACCGCCTGGGCGATCACCTGGCCGTTGCGAACGACCAACGCCCCAAATGGGCGACCACCCTTTTCTGCGTTGGTATAGGCAAGCGCGATCGCCTGCTGGAGAAAATTTGTATTGTCTTGCATTGATGTGACCTTTCGATTGTCAACGCCCGCCAGCGGCGCGCAGCCTATTTTCTATTTCGCGATAGCCATGTGAACGCGCGTGCGCAAGTGGGCTAACGCCTTCACGATCAGCCAGATTGGGATTGGCTTGCGCCTTCAGCAGGGCGTCCACGATCTGCTGGTGCTGCTCACCGCCTGAGCCAAGAATAATTGCCTCCAGCAATGCGGTCCATCCCAGATTGTTAACGTGGTCAACATCGACCCCGGCTTCAATCAGCGTTCTGACGGTTTGGACATGGCCGCGTTCGGCAGCAGGAATCAGTGCCGTTCCCCCATATCGATTGGTACTCGCCAGATCGGCGCCGTGAGCCAGCGTGAGCTTGAGAATCTCCAAATGCCCTCTGGCGCCGGCATACAAATAGGCGCTGTCACTGATATTGTCTTTTGCGTTGACATCGGCGCCTGCCGCGATAAGCGTTTGCGCAGCGCGCACCTTGTTCGCCCTGGTGGCAACAAGCAGCGCGGTCGCGCCAGAGCTATCGCGTGCGTCTGTTTCTGCCCCGCCGGATAAAAGTTGCGTGATGGCAGCAACGTCGTCATTGCCTGCTGCACTATGCAACGGATATGCTTGCATGACTGCTCCCGAGAAGATAGGCGTGCAGGCCAGTAGCACGGCTGCGAACACTGCCACAACAATCGATCTGGTCATGTGACCTCCAAAATCATTGCAATAAGGATTGGGATCGGCGCCTGGCGCTTAATAATCGCGTACAGGACGATGGGCTGCACAAACACTGAATTTAAGCACCTTGTGCGAGTTGTGTCCGTATCGGCACCGAACCTATTGCGAAAAAAAGCAGCGCTGTCGGGTGCTTAAGTCTAACCTCCGTTCATTGCCACTTGCTTGCCGCCTGACTGCCGTGTTATTGACGGCGTAACGTGACAAGAGCGTGACTACGCCTGTGTGGTGACCGCCACATCGCCATTGCATTCATACCTGAAAATCAAGGCCGATATCCAGCGCTTTGGTGCTGTGCGTCAGATATCCGATCGCGATATAGTCAACACCAGTTTGCGCCACGGCTTGCACCGTTTCTGGCGTAATGC
Source organism: Advenella sp. FME57 (assembly GCF_014897675.1). GTDB lineage: Bacteria > Pseudomonadota > Gammaproteobacteria > Burkholderiales > Burkholderiaceae_B > Advenella. The sequence continues at coordinate 30,880 of NZ_JABUXU010000026.1, forward strand.
CGCCGGACGCTTCCGTTTGCGCCTTGCCCTGGCACATTGCCACGGCCCGGCGCAAGGTATCGCAATCCATATTGTCCAGCAACACAAGCCTGACGCCTTCTTCCAGGGCAACCGCCAGCTGTTCCAGGGTATCGACCTCAAGCTCAACGGGCGTCAAGTGTCCTGCATGCGCATGGGCCTGGGCAATGGCTGTACGCAGATCACCGGCCAGCGCAATGTGGTTGTCTTTGATCAGCATGGCGTCATCCAGCGCCATCCGGTGATTCCAGCCGCCCCCGACGCGAACTGCGTATTTCTGCAGTACCCGCAAGCCCGGAATTGTCTTGCGGGTGCAGGTAATGCGTGCGTTCGTATCGGCTACCAGTTTGACAATATCTGCGGTCTGCGTGGCGATACCGCTCAGGTGCGTCAGGAAATTGAGCGCCGTACGCTCAGCGGCAAGCATGGACCGGATATCCCCTGAAACCGTCGCCAGTAACTGGCCTGCCTCAACATGCGCTCCATCCTGCCGGACAATATCTACTTTGATGGCTGGATCAATTTGCGCAAAGGCCAGCCGGGCCAGCGCCATTCCGGCGATCACGCCCGGGCGGCGCGACACCAGATGCAGGCGCCCCTGCTTGCCAGCAGGGATGGTCGCCTGGGACGTAATATCGCCTTTTCGCCCCATATCTTCTGCCAGCGCTGCCTGCACAAATGGTAATAAAACAACGTCGGGTAATTCGTGAGCAGCCGGATTCATAAGCACGCAGGTCCTGTTAAAAAATCGCCCCCTAGGAGCTGTTATATACTCAATTTGAGTATATAACAGCTATAAAAAACCGACAATGGCTTATTGGAAAGTTTATTTATTGACAGGCAGTTTGCTGCCCGCGAGCAAGCTCTCGAGCAAAACCGTATCCTTGAACCGATACAGCTGTGCCGGGCGCCCCCGTTCCTGGACCGTGCTTTGTCCGGTCGCCTCGAGCAAGTCCTGGTGCTGCATCAGGCGGCGGAAATTCTGCTTGTGCAGCTCTACACCGGCCAGGCTTTCGATACTTTTCTGCAATTGCAGCAGCGTAAATTCAGCGGCCATCAATTCGGAAATGACCGGGCGGTATCTGATTTTCGCCCGCAACCTTGACATGGCCATGGCCAGCACCCGGCGATGGTTGTGCTGCATGGGCTTGCCCGTCATGGTTTCAGGGATTGCCCCATCAAACAGCGGTGATTCCGGAATGAGGCCCACTTCGTAGAGCAATTCATAGCGGTACAGGGTATTGTCCTCGATCCAGGCATGTTCTCCCTGACCCCAGCACAGATCCACGCGTCGCTGCCGGCTCTGGCGAATCGCGTCATCCTCTGCAAAGGCGACCCATTTTCTCAGATAAGGGTAAAACACGCGAGCGATCCATTCCGGCCTGCCCTCGCGATGGTCTTCCCAGGGAAAGTAACGATACCAGTCCTGCCAGCTGGCGTTGGCTTCCAATTGGCGCTCATCGGCTTCCTTGACCAGCCCCAGGTAACTGACATACAGCAGGGGCTGCCCTGAAGCGCGGGTACGTAGCGTGTCGACAAAGGTATAGAGCTGCTCGACGTAACCCATGGGTTGCATGGTCTGGTTTTTGACCCATTGGCGCACACCAGCCTGCAACGAGCTATGCACGGGCGATAGCGGCCCATAGGGCAGGATATTGCCGTTTTCCACGGTCAGCACCCTCGCGTTCAGATTGGTAATCGCGATCAATACCGCGACAACCTCGGTAGCGCCTTCTGCAGTGCTCGACACGGAAAAACCTGAAGCCATACCTGTACATATCCCTCAAAGATGTATGGATTCTATCAGAACGGCCCTGATGGCATTTGCACCACAACGCTTACGCCTGGGAAATAAAAAGTGCTTTACGATTTATACTCAATTAGAGCATAATATATTTTCGAAAATGGCACGGGATACAGGCACATGACATCGAACTCCAACTCTGTACGCAAGACGTTTGACATTGATTTTCCGACGCTGGACCGGCCGATATCTGACGCGGGCATGGGCTCGGCCTGTCAGGTAAAGCAGGCCTGGGCCAGCGTGCCCGAGCCGCTCGACAAAAAGGACCGGGACACCTATCGGCAGTTGATTGTTGATCTTCTGGCAAAACAGCAGGCAACCCTGGTTGCTCACTACTACGTTGATGGTGAACTACAGGACCTGGCGCTACAGACCGGCGGTTGCGTCGGGGACTCGCTGGAAATGGCCCGCTTCGGTCGGGATCATCCGGCCACTACATTGGTTGTGGCCGGCGTCAGATTCATGGGCGAGACCGCCAAGATCCTGAGCCCCGAAAAGCAGGTGTTAATGCCTGATCTGGATGCCAATTGCTCGCTGGATCTGGGCTGCCCGCCCGATGCTTTTGCGGCTTTCTGTGATGCCAACCCGGGACGGACGGTGGTGGTGTATGCCAATACCAGCGCGCAGGTCAAGGCCAGGGCCGATTGGGTTGTGACCTCTTCGATCGCCCTGGAAATCGTTACCTACCTGCACCAGAGGGGTGAAAAAATTCTGTGGGGTCCCGACCGCCATCTGGGTCAGTACATACAGCAGCAAACCGGCGCGGACATGCTGCTATGGCAGGGTTCTTGCCTGGTGCACAATGAATTCAAGGCCGAAGAACTGGCTGACCTGAAAAAAGCCAATCCGCAAGCACGTGTGCTGGTGCACCCCGAATCGCCGACCTCGGTGGTCGCCCTGGCAGATGTGGTCGGGTCCACCAGCCGGCTGATCCAGGCCGTTACCGAATTGCCGGCGACAAGCTTTATCGTGGCAACCGACCAGGGCATCGTGCATGAAATGCAAAAACAGGCGCCTGAGAAAACTTTCATTGCAGCCCCCACGGCAGGCGAGAGCGCCACCTGCAAGAGCTGTGCCTTTTGCCCGTGGATGGCAATGAATGGGCTTGCCGGCGTGGCCAACTGCCTGCAAACGCATAGCGGACAAATCGTGCTAGATCCACAGTTGGGCTATCGGGCGCACAAACCCATCGGCCGCATGCTCGATTTTGCTGCTGCCTACAAAAAGAACATCCGGGCCAGCGGCGACCTAAGCCGCGATGTTCATTTATTTTCCCAGATCGGACCTGCATGATGAATGCCACAGCGCACGACTATGATGTGTTGATTGTCGGTGGCGGTCTGGCCGGCCTGTCGGTTGCACTAACCCTGCCTTGTAATATGCGGATTGCCATTGTCAGCAAATTGTCGCTGGAGACCACCGCCAGCAGCAAGGCCCAGGGCGGGATAGCGGCGGTGCTGGACGCCGAAGATCATACCGACAACCACATTCGCGATACGCTGGTTGCCGGCGCCGGCCTGTGCGATATGACAAGTGTCAGCCACATTGTGCAAGCCGCGCCGGCGGCGATCGACTGGTTAAGACGCCATGGAGTCCAATTTACCCTTGCTGGCCCGGATCAATTACATCTGACGCGCGAGGCCGGCCACAGTCATCGCCGTATCGTTCATGCAGCAGACAGCACTGGATCAGCGATCACCTCGGTGTTGCAGACACAACTGCGACAGCGGCCCAACGTGGACGTGTTTGAGCACACCGTGTGCGTCGATGCATTAATTACGCATGAATTAAATACGCGTGAGTTACTCTCGTATGGGCATGCAAATCGAACTGCCTGCCAGGGAATTGATGCCGTGGATATGGCCTCGGGTAAAACGTTAACCCTGACCGCCCGCCACACTGTCCTGGCCACGGGCGGACTGGGACAGCTGTTCCCCTATACCACCAACCCACCCACCGCCACCGGTGACGGCCAGGCCATCGCCTGGCGGGCGGGTTGCCGGATTGCCAATATGGAATTCATACAGTTTCACCCCACTGCCCTGGCATTGCCGAACGCTGCCTCCTTTTTGATCTCAGAAGCAGTCCGGGGCGAGGGCGGTGTGCTTGTGAACGCCGCCAAACGCCGTTTCATGCCTGATTATGATTCGCGCGCCGAACTGGCACCGCGCGATATTGTAGCGCGGGCCATCCACACTGAAATAACCAGGCAACAAGGGCAACCTGTATGGCTGGATATTTCCCACCGTCCGGCCGGCTTTATTCGCGAACACTTCCCCATGATTTACCAGACTTGCCTGGACGTGGGGCTGGACATCACCCGCCAAGCTATTCCGGTTGCGCCGGCAGCACATTACTCCTGCGGTGGCATTGTTACCGATTTGAGCGGACGCACCAATGTTGACGGTCTGTATGCTGTAGGCGAAGTTGCCGATACCGGCCTGCACGGCGCCAATCGGCTGGCCAGCAATTCGCTGCTTGAATGCATTGTGATCGGGCGAAATTGCGCACGAGCCATTATTGAGCAATGCAGTCAAGTGGGCCGTACGCAACCTGCCGGCTCAACAGCGTCGCTTGCCGACAACGGTCAGCAAGCGGTCAATGACGACCCTGATGTGTCTGCATTGGCTGATGAGTCTGTGATACCTGATGCAGCCGTTATCCGGCAGCTCATGGGGAAAAACATGGGCATCATGCGAACAGCGTCGGGCATTGGCCAGGCACTTGACCAGTTAGGACGGTGGCGCAGACTATTGGCACAAACACCGCAGGCCTGGACACCAACGCAACTGGATTTGCGCAATCGTCTGGACTGTGCCTGGCTGATCGCGGCATGTGCAGCCCAGCGCAAGGAAAGCCGGGGCCTTCATGCACTTGCCGATTTTCCCCGGATGCTGGCCGAACCCGACCCCAGTGTGATCGGTCGGCCAGTGCAGCCAATGCCGGTGCCTGCCGAAAGTGAGCCCGGCTAAGCCAATCGTCGTCAGTCAGGCGCACGCCAATTGCTGCACGGCTTGGGCCACCGGCGTGTCGCCCTGAGTCAGCTCAATAATGATCCGGTTTACTTCAGGATGTTCAATGATTTCGACCAGGGCCGCCGCGACGTCGGCACGCGGTATGCCGCCATAGGGAATGGCCAGACCCGCGCGTACGTTGCCGGTACCGGGAGTATCCAGCAATGTGCCGGGCCGCAGAATGACCCAGTCCAGATCCGTCGCTGCCAGATGCACGTCGGCGCGCTTTTTCACTGCCATGTAATTTTCAAAGGTCTCGGACATTGCCTTGCCGCGACCGGCCTCCGGGAACGCCGACACCAGGACAAAGCGCCGGATTCCGGCTGCCATGGCTGCCGCTACGGCCAGCGCCAGCCCATCCCCATCAATGGCGTTGGTCATCTGGGCTCCGCCCTTGCCGCCTGCCCCTGCCGAGAACACCACCGCATCGCTGCCTGCCATGAGTCGGGCCAGCTCCGCTGTTTCCAATTGGAGCAGATCTCCGTAGACGGGAGTCGCGCCCAGGGCTTTGAGTTCCTCTGTCTGCAGGGCATCCCGATGCAGTGAATGGGGCGTATGCCCGCGCGTGCTCAACTGCCGGGCAAGATGCCGAGCCACTTTTCCCGAACCGCCAACAATAAAAACATTTGTCATATTCTCTCCTTGTATGCGCCACTCAGGTCAAGCAACGACGGTGTACGCTGTGCCAGCCAGTCCCAACACGGGTAACGTGGCCACGCAGACATGGACGCGCCACCGCTACCACATGCGGTCCACGCTTGCCTGCGCTTATCTGGCCGTTTTGAACACCTGGCCGTTATTGTCAACGATACCCCACCAGCGCAGGGTTTTTTGCAAATGGGTTCTGACCGCTTGCACGGCCTGTTCCGGCGCGCCGGCCTGGATGTGATCAATGATCTGCAAATGTTCGGTCATGGCCGGAATGATTCTTTCAGGCAAGGGGCGGCGCGAGTGCTGCATGACACTCAGGCGATAACGATTTTCGTCATAGACCGCCAGCGCAACCGGATTATTCAACGCTCCGGTGAGCCAGGCATGCAGTGACCAATCTACCTCCATCGCTTTCAACTGTAATTGAGCCGATATGGCGCCTTCTGAAGCCTGTTCCAGCACGCGCTCATGTTCCTGGCGCAAGTGAGCCAGCTCACGGTCCGGCGCCTGCTGCGCCAACAGACGGGCGCCTTCCTGGTCAAACAGATAACGCAGGTGAAAACCGGCATGCAGCGCCTCTGCGGTGGCTTCAAGGACCAGCACGCCGCGCTTGGGCAAAATCGAAACCAGTCCAGCCGCAGCGGCTCGCTTTACCGCTTCCCGCACGGGGGCCAGCGGCAGGCCGGTCACCTCAACCAGTTCTGATATCGAAATCATCTGGCCCGAGCGTATCTGACCACAAGCGAGCAAATCCCGAAAGGCATCAAAAGCCTGTTCCGCCAAAGACTGGTCCGAAGAGCGTGTGGGAGTTCGCATGGTAAGAGAGAGGCCTTTTAAGGGTTTTCACGACTATCGCATTTTAAGTCATTCTAATTATAGTTGAAATGTTATCTGACATTTCAGACGACATTTCACAGGTAACCAACAGGCTGGTGCACTCAACGGTGCTCCCGGGGAGTGGATCTAAAATGCGTATTATTTATCGAAGTCTCTTTTGCCAAGTGGTTGTGGCGTTGATTCTGGGCGCGATTATCGGCGTGTTCTGGCCACACTTTGGCGAGCAGCTCAAACCGCTGGGCGACGGCTTTATCAAGCTGATCAAAATGATTATTGCGCCTTTGGTATTTTGCGTGGTGGTGCACGGTATCTGCGGCAGCAGCGACCTGAAGAAAGTTGGCCGGGTAGGCGCCAAGGCCCTGCTGTACTTTGAGATCGTCACAACCTTTGCCCTGGCGCTGGGCATTGGCCTGGCCTATTTGTTCGAGCCCGGCCATGGCATGAACGTGGACACATCCTCACTGGACGCCGACGCGCTGGCGCCCTATGCGACCCAGGCTGAGCACGCAACAGATACGGTCAGCTTTCTGATGCGGGTGATTCCCAAAACCTTTACCGATGCATTTGCCTCCGGTGATATCCTGCAGGTGCTGCTCATTGCCATTCTGTTCGGGGCGGCGGTGGCCGTGATGGGGGAACGCGGGCGGCCGGTGGCGGCGCTGGTGAACCAGTTATCCCATGTGTTTTTCAAAATCATCGGCTTTATCGTGCGCCTGGCGCCGCTGGGTGTATTGGGTGCAGTCGCGTTTACCGTCGGCAAATATGGCGTCGGAACGCTGGGCCAGTTGAGCATGCTGGTGGTCCTGTTCTATGTCACCTGCACGATATTTGTGGTGGTCATCCTGGGCCTGATTCTACGACTTGCCGGTTTCAATATTTTCAAACTGCTTGCCTATTTGCGCGAAGAATTGCTGGTGGTGCTGGGTACCGCATCGTCAGACGCCGTGTTGCCCCAGGTCATGCATAAATTGGAGCGCATGGGCGTAAAAAGCTCCACTGTAGGATTGGTGATTCCTACCGGCTACTCGTTCAATCTCGATGGATTTTCCATTTATCTGACCCTGGCTGCGGTTTTCATCGCGCAGGCGACCAATACGGCCTTGTCATTTACCGATTTGATTACGATCCTGGCAATTTCAATGCTGACATCCAAAGGCGCGCACGGCGTACCCGGCTCGGCCATCGTGATACTGGCAGCGACCCTGAGCGCCATTCCCGCGATTCCTGCTATCGGACTGGTATTGGTGCTGTCGGTTGACTGGTTCATGGGCATCGCCCGCGCCCTGACCAACCTGATCGGCAACTGTGTCGGTACGATCGTTATCGGTGCCTGGGAAGGCGATATTGACCGACAACAAGCACATAATACGCTCAATGGCCAGACTGGAACAAACGAGGATTAAAGGTAGCGACAAGCATGACACTCAGGAGTTTGACAATAGAGCCGCTGACACGCAGCGCCTTCGCACCCTTTGGCCAGGTCATCGAGGCCAGCGAGGCGGCGCAGCACTTTACGATCAACGAGGGCAACACCGAGCGTTATCACGATCTGGCCCATATTGAGCCGGGCCCGCAGGGCAAGGCGATTGTGTCGATTTTCCGTGGCCTGCCACGCACCCTGCCCTTCGAAGTCTGCATGATGGAGCGTCATCCGCTGGCATCCCAAGCCTTTATGCCGCTGTCGTCGCGCCCCTATCTGGTCGCGGTTGCTCCTGCCGGCTCTGCCCCTACTATTGACCAATTGCGCGTCTTCCTGTGTC
>NZ_JABUXU010000027.1 GCF_014897675.1 Advenella sp. FME57
GAACAGCAATACTTTTCTGAGGCTACGAACTGTCTATAAAAATCTGGTCGATTCAATCTTGGTAAACATGACACGCCTTTTTTTAATCTAAATTAAAATGCTTGTTATCCTGGCACTCAGCGCATCGGGTCGCTGTCGGCAGTGCAAACAAACGAGCTGTGGCAATTAGCTTGCCGCACTCTATACAAATACCGTACCGCCCATCGTTCATCCTCTGCTCAGCTTCCTTAACTGCGGCAAATCTGTCCTTATCAATCGCCAGCTCCGACGTACGTAGCTGCTCTAGCCGAATCAACTCTGACGTATCAGAACCCGTTCTTCCCTCGTTTTCAATAGCCTCGTGAAGATTAGCCAAATTTGCTTTTGAAATTTGAATTTCATCGAAAACTCCAGTGCGCAACTGACTGAGCAGCAGATGCAACTTTCGGATATCATCGCTAGAGAGCTGTTTCATTATGGTTCGGTTGGATTAAAAGTAAATAAATCGTGAATGATTCGACTCCGCTTGTCACTGGATAATAAGCAGGCTGTTTCTATCTTTACTTGTTTTTTAGGTAAAATCAATTCCAGTACTCCATCCTCATATTTTGCGAAAGCATTGGAATCTTCTATCTCGTGCGCTAGTGAAAAGCTTCGCGATTGATGGTCAAAGCAACATTCGCGACGCAACGCTGTCGCATCTGTTTGTTCTTCGCTTTCTCGGATTTCTGCAGCAACAATTGTAATCTTGTTGCCTTCTACTACTACCTTAAGATCTCTCTTTTTGATACCCTTTATCGCTAGCTTTATAGTGTATTTTTTTTCGTTCTCTAATATATCAATTGTAATTCTTGGCTGTATACCTCTATTACCAAGCTCGGAACGTAGGATAGTTCCCGGATAAAAGTCATCAATACTGCGCCATGGCGATAGCTGAGAAAGCTCAACAAATTGGGCTAGCTGCATCAAACTCTTGTCCATAATTAAGCCTCGTATGATTGATATTGTGATTCAGGCCATATATCGATCCAGAAAGATTCCGCGAGCGACACATGACAATTACCCGCGAGAAATCATCCTATCCTTTTCACAGCCACTCACTATTGACGGGCATCAATATTCCCCGCACTTATACAGTCGGCAATAAAATTGAAGCCAATGCAGCGGGCTGGCGACTGGAACTCCTAGACAAGTGCTATATGTACGCTCAATACGATAAAGAACGAGGCGAATAGGGAAATTGGATAGCTAAGAGTCATAATAAATGGGTACGGAATGGATGACTAACGTCAGGACCACGTGATACGCGCAGATAGCCTATAAATGCCTTAGAACTGCGGTAAAGATATTTTTATGTAAAAATTAACCATTATTGTGTTACATTTAGATAAAAATAACAGATCCATTTTATTTGACATAAATCAAAAACTTTAGTAAAAGAACTCCTATAATTGATACTAATTCAGAACACGTAGCAAAAATTACACATCCGCTAACAGCATAAAGGAAACTAACCAGCCTCCTTTTCGCAATTCCTGGACAAATGTTCAAAGGATTTGACAAATTAGCTAGTGACAGGATGACTCCTACTAACTGCACCATAAAAGAGCCGAGGATTCGCTATGTACAGCTACACGCTTACAGAGGCCCGGGATAATGGACGGATAAGTACCGCTCCCATTAACGATAGATCTGCAGAACTGTTTTCCTCTATGCAGGACGTTAAATCACTATTGCAATTAGATAACTTCAAAAATATTGAAGTATGCGCAACAGAAACACAATATGATCATCGACGCATCAAAAAAGGCCAACTTCTATACCGTCAAGGCCAGCCATTCCTTTCTTTATATATTGTAAGATTTGGTTTCATAAAACGAGTACTACGCGATACGGAAGGTGATGAACGGATTCTTTCATTTTCAATGAAAGGCAATCTTCTTGGATTTGATGGAATTTACGACCAACAGCACAGCACAGACGCGGTAGCACTAACTGATTGTGAAGTGGTCGTAATCCCATTTAAAAATTTACTGGCTTCAAATTATTCATACGAATGCTTGGAAAAATTGGTCTATATGGCAATGAGTCGGGAAATTAACGAGGACCAATCTGCCGTAAGCTTATCGAAGCCGCTTAAGTGTGAAGCACGAGTAGCCCGTTTTCTGGAGGAACTAGCCAGACGGTTTGCAACTCTGGGATACTCCTCAAAAGAATTTTATCTACCGATGACTCGCCGTGACATGGGCGGCTACTTAGGCTTGAGCCTAGAAACCGTCAGTCGCTGCCTGACTACACTGTCTTCGATGCAACTCATAGAAGTAGACAGAAATAACGTCAAAATACTAGAGCCAGAACTACTTCATCGATTTCACACCTTCCGTCTACCACCTATGAAACGTCTCGAGTTGCCCTCCGGCAATCTCGCTTCTCATTGAAATTAGCAAATATAGATTGCAAAGCAATTCGGCCGTTCTCCGACGCTCCACTGTCTGCATCTAATAACACATATGAATGAAGCCATTCACATGATGAACAAGAAGTATAGTGATTAATTAGAAATGAACTAGGCTGAGAACTAATCGTCGCCCAAGGCTGGCAAGACACGCTCTGCTTGATCATCTAACACATAAAAACAAACTCTTTTCGAATTTGACTGCTGACAGGCCACTTAAAACCTCGCCGAAGTCCTGATTTTCCATATCATGGAAATCAGGACTGATCTGAGTGGGCAACTTGATTACCCGATGTAGACAGCTAGTTCACTGATACAAACTTCAAATAGCCGAAGATGCACTGTAAAGTGACCTTAATCATCGCCGGCGCTGATGATAACTTTAAGTGCATTTTTTTCTGCAGCATTACCAAACACTTCATAAGCCTCCAAGATTTGATCAAAAGTAAAGCGATGCGTTATTAAATCTGCCGGCATCAATTTTTTTGATTCTACCGTTTTGAGTAACATTGGAGTAGTATTTGTATTGACCAATCCGGTAGTCAGGGTGATATTCTGTATCCAGAGTTTCTGCAACTCCAGATTTACGCTTTTGCCGTGAACACCAATATTTGCAATATGCCCTCCTGGCCTAACAATATGCTGGCATATGTCAAAAGTCTGTGGCAAGCCCACAGCTTCGATCGCGACGTCTACCCCATCCTTTGTATGTGCAAGCACCGCTTTGGCGACGTCGCCGTTGCTGCTATCGACCACGTGTGTTGCCCCTAACCTTACCGCCACATCTAGACGAGATCTATCCATATCAATCATTATGATTTTGGCGGGAGAATAAAACTGTGCCGTTAACAATGCGGCCATGCCAATTGGCCCCGCGCCAACAATAGCCACAACATCTCCCGGCTTCACTGCTCCATAAAGCACGCCTATTTCAAGACTCGTCGGAAATATATCGCTAAGCATAACCAGCGCCTCCTCGTCCCCGCCGGGTGGGATCGCGTACAAACTGTTGTCAGCATGCGGAATCCTCACATACTCGGCCTGAGTCCCATCAATTAGATTACCCAGTACCCAGCCCCCGTCCTCACAATGCGCATACATCTGCTTTTTGCAATACTCACATTTTCCACAAGACGTAATGCAAGAAATCAAGACATGATCTCCTTTCTTAAACGCGGTAACAGCGCTGCCAACTGCTTCCACTATGCCAACCCCCTCATGACCAAGAATCCGTCCACTCGTGACCGTTGGCACATCGCCCTTTAGAATATGTAGATCGGTGCCACAGATTGTGGTCTTGGTCATCTTGACAATCGCATCGGTTGGCTTTAATAGGGTAGGTTTGGAAACCTCTCCCCAGGCTATTTGTTCGGGTTCAAGATAAACTAGCGCATTCATGGTAGGTGTGGTATTCATGATGGTTTCCTTGGCGTTGCATTAATAAAAAACAATAATTAAATACTAAGCCAACCGGCGCCAGATATATTGACTACCATCAATGCACTACTAACCTTATAAATGATGCGACGATAAAGCCGCATTGATGTAGTAACTCAAGACTTCATTGTTCGCCGCACGCTTGCCAAATCTCCAAGCAACTATGGCACGCCCGCATCACAATAGTTCAATTGTTTCCATATAGCTGGCAGCGCGACACGACCAACCCAATTCGTCTTTAATTCTAAGTCGCAAAGTGTCTGCCGATTCCGGCTCTCCATGAACCAGAAAAGTCTCTTTTGGTGGTAGCGTGAAGTTGCTAAGCCATCGCATTAATTCGTCCGCGTCCGCGTGCGCTGACAACATTGATAGATTGTTTATCTCTGCGCGTACGGGGTAATACTGACCATGTATCTTGATACTTTGAGCGCCATGCAGGATTTTTGCACCACGCGTGCCCACCGCTTGGAAGCCGGCGAACACTATTGATGCCCTGGAATCAGGCAAGAATCGTTTTAGATGATGTATCACTCGTCCGCCGGTTGCCATACCGCTGGCAGAGATAATTATTTTAGGCATTGGCATACTATCTAGTTTTTTCGATTCTTCAACATCCCGAACATACTGTGCGCAACTAAAAGCCTCGGTGCAAAGAGCCTCATCTATCCGCAATTCATTCTTATAGGAACGATAGATATCAACCACATCTGTTGACATAGGACTATCCACATATATAGGCAGGTTTGCCGGCAAGCGACCAAGCTTCTTCAACTGATGTAGTAGTACTAGTAGCAATTGTGCGCGTCCAACAGCGAACGAAGGAATGACGACCGTCCCACCCCGCTGTATTGTCTTTTGGATAATCTCAGCCAATCGTTCCTTCGGATCGCGCTGATCATGAAGACGGTCTCCGTAGGTTGATTCCAGTATCAAATAGTCTGCATAGTTCACGTTTGCAGGAGTGCACATTAACGGGTCGTTATACCTACCCACGTCGCCTGAAAAAACAATTCGTCGTCCTTTCCAATATATTTCCACACTGGAAGCTCCCAAAATATGCCCGGCACGGGAAAAGCCGGCATGTATTTCAGGAGCAAGTTGATGTACAGTATCGAATGGGACCGGTCTGAACTGGCGCATGGTATTTTGAACGTCTTTAATCGTATATAACGGCAAAGCGGGGGTATGTTTAGATAGTCTATGCCTATTGGCAAAATCTGCATCAGACTCCTGTATATGTGCGCTGTCGGCAAGCAAGATTTCGCACAAGTCAATTGTGCCTTGAGTGGCATAAATTTTGCCACGATACCCATCGTGAACAAGGCGTGGCAAATAACCTGAATGGTCCAAATGCGCATGGGTCAGTAAAATGGCCTCAATACTACTCGGAGCGACGGGAAACTTTGACCAATTGCGTAAACGAAGTTGCTTCAACCCCTGAAATAAACCACAATCTATCAAAATTCGTCGCTCTTGCACTTCAAGCAAGAACCGAGATCCTGTGACATCACCTGCAGCGCCAAAAAATGAAAGTTTCATCGGTTCGTACCCCTCGTTTACCTTGACGCCCGTCTGGCACGATGAAATGCCGAGTAGTGCGTACTCTCATCGCTGTGAGAGGCTTATAAAAATTGAGATCTCGACAAACGATAAGTAAAGCTATTAAAGAGCCTCTGTTGTCAAATCATCAAAGGCGGGCTAACAGCCGCATTTATTGGAATCAATAATACAGGTCTAGTCGAAATTCTGACAAAGCTTTCTGCAACACTGCCGAGCAGGAGCCTCTTGAAGCCACCACGCCCATGAGTACCCAGAACAACTAAGTCAGCACTGAATTCGTCCGCGGAAATCTGAATTTGTTCCGCTGTACTCTTTTCTATATAGAAATTGTCTACAACACTAGAATGACCACATATACCCAACTGATTCATCCGCCAATCTGCTGATCTTGTTATGTCATCGCCTTCGGCTACCAGTCCATCATAGATAGGTGCGGGGTCATAGTTCATATCGGGTACGTAAAAATTTGGATATTCGATAATATACAATGCAAAGAGAATAGCATCGTTGTCTTTTGCAACCCGCAAAGCATAATCAAATGCCGCTTTGTTTATATCGCTGCCATCAATGGCAGCCAAAATTCTTGTATACATGTTCATCACTCCTTAAAACTCAAAGGTAGGATTTCATCATCTTACAAAAACTCATACATGCAATTGACAGTTATCAACATCGTAGTCTTTCATTACCCCCAAAATAGCGTTGTAGCCATTGCTACACGAACCTACCAATTAATCTCAATATTATTGAATTTGGAGAGTACTATGAATGATCAAGACCTTCGGCAAGATGTAATCGATGAGCTCAGCTTTGAGCCCAGCATTGACGATGCCGACATCGGAGTCGCTGTTGAAAATGGCATTGTTACGCTGTCCGGTCACGTAGCGAGCTACGCTGAAAAAATTACTGCCGAACGCGCTACGCAACGTGTTAAGGGTGTGCGTGGAATAGCACAAGAAATTGAGGTACGATTTCCCTCGGATAGCAAAACGGCGGATGACCAAATTGCCGAACGAGCAATAGATGTACTTGACTGGAACGTCATTGTCCCCTCGGAAAATATACAAGTGAAAGTCGAAAAAGGCTGGGTAACACTTTCAGGCCAGGTCAATTGGAACTTTCAAAAAACTGGCGCTGAAAACTCTGTGCGCAAACTAACGGGCGTAAAAGGTGTTGCGAACTTGATTGAAGTGACGCCAAAATTTCTTGCTGCTGACGTAAAATCCAGCATTGAAAAAGCACTCAAACGAAACGCTGAAGTCGAAATTAAAGGAATTCAGGTTCGTGTTGATGGCAATAAGGTTACACTTGAAGGCCGCGTGCATAGCTGGCCTGAAAGAGACGCGGCGCAACATGCAGCATGGTCCGTACCTGGTGTAACATGGGTCAAAGATAATCTGGTAGTCAGCTGATATTGCAATATCCACTTAAAGCTTATCTGCAGCGCTCTAAACAGATAAGCTTGTGGCTTTTATATGGGAAATCTACTGTAAGGTCAAGCTGATACTAATGACGTCATTTTCCCGATTGGATAACTGAAATCCAAACTTCCTGGCAAGGTTCAACATTTCAGCATTTTCAGCCAATACAGTGCCGACAATGCGGGCTGCGCCCCGTTCACGACAGTAACAAATAGCTTTGGATAATAATTTTGAGCCAAATCCTTTGGATTGCCATTCGGTACTTATAGCAATTCCCATATCAGCTTTCTGATTGTCTGGGTCAAAAACAAGCCGTATCTCCCCTAAAATCGACTCAGCGCCAACATCATCACAACTAGTGAGCACCAGCGTCATTTCACGATTGTAGTCAATCTGGGTGACTCTGGCGATTTCTGATTGAGGTAACTCACTTACTGAACAAAAGAAACGATTGTGAACATCTTTGCTCGACAGAGAGTGTAATAAAAGTTGATATGCTTTTAAATCAGTAGGAACGATAGGGCGTAATAAGAAAGTCGACTCTTTTCCATATGTTAACGTGAGCACTTCCTCTATCTCTTTTGGATAGGGTCGAATAGCAAGACGCTCTGTCCCCTTCAGTAAGGAAGATGCAATACTTACTCGCGCGTCAAGCGCGATTGCTCCATGCTCATCTAAGAGTAACGGATTTATATCGAGCTCCAGAATTTCAGGAATGTCAATCACCAGCTGTGATAGCTTAACCAGAATTGAATAAAGCGCTGGCAAATCCGCCTTTGGATGATCTCGGTAACCTTCCAATATTTTGAATATGCGAGTATTGGCTACCAGCTGTTTAGCAAGCGCCTCATTCAGTGGCGGCAGACTTACTGCACGATCATTAATGAGTTGCGTCAACGTTCCTCCACGGCCAAATAGAATTACAGGCCCAAATGTTCCATCATTTGCAACACCCAGTATAAGTTCATGAGCCATTGGCTTAATTATCATAGCCTGAACAGTAAATCCCGTTAACCGGGCTGGCGGAGTGAGCCGCTGCAGTCGAGCGGTCATTTGTTTCGCTGCGGCCAAGACTTCTTTCACCGAATTCAGATTAATCGCCACACCGCCTACATCTGATTTATGAGTGATATCGGGCGAAAGTATTTTCAGTACTGCCGGAAAACCTGTCTGCTGGGCTAGCTCGGACAGACTTTCCAATGTGGTCGCGACCAACGTCTCCACCACTGGAATACCGTAAGCAGCCAACACTTCCTTTGCTTCGACTTCGTTAAGCATACTACGTTGATTTTTCAATGCTTTCCCAACGATATCTCTCACTATTTGACTATTCACTGAAAACTCAACAGGCTGTGATTCCGGCACTTCGAGCAGTAGCTCCTGATTACGACGATAAGTTATCAATTGCAAAAATGCCTTGACTGCCTCTTCAGGCGTGGGGTAAGTAGGAATACCCGCAGCACTAAACATTTCTTTTGCTTTCGATACCCCTTTTCCACCAAGCCAACATCCGAATAGATTGCGGTCTGAAGCGGCAATCAACGGCATGCACTCACGTGCTATCGCTTCACTTCCAACAATCGCTGTGGGCGCATGAATGAACAACACAGCGTCGGAAGAACCATCACCAAGCACCACAGACAATGCATTTTTATACCGTTCGACTGGCGCATCTCCAATGATATCTATTGGATTAGCCTTTGACCACGTAGATGGCAATACCGCATTCAGTTTGCGCAAGGTATCATTCGACATAACCGTCAAATGCTCTCCTGCTAAACTCAATGCATCGGCCGCCATTACTCCTGGCCCCCCACCATTGGTCAGAATAACCAGTCTATCTCCATGTATTGGTTTGGCTCGCGATAATGTTTCTATGGCGCCAAAAAGCTCCTGAGTCGTATCCACTCGTAGCATCCCGGCTCGCTTGATTGCGGCATCGAATACTAAATCAGAACCTGCCATCGCTCCAGTATGCGACGCTGCAGCCATTGCGCCGGCGGGTGATCTTCCCGCTTTAACAACAATGACCTGTTTGTTGCGAGCAGCAGCTCGTGCCGCCGACATAAATTTTCTGGCGAACTTGATAGACTCAATATAAAGTAAGATGCTACGGGTATCTGGGTCGCTGCCAAGATAGTCCAGAATATCGCCAAAATCGACGTCGGCGCTATTACCCAGAGAGATAAATTTTGAAAAACCAATATTGTTTGAACTGGCCCAATCCAGTACGGCAGTAGCGAGCGCACCTGATTGTGAGACAAAAGCTATCTTTCCTGGTATCAAAGAGGCGCTTGCAAAACTTGCATTCAAATGAAGACTAGGAATAATCAGTCCGATACAATTAGGCCCCAGGATTCTGAGCAAATGTGGCCTTGCTGCATCAAGCATGGCCTGCTGCACGGTGATCTTTTCGTTGGTAATAGTATCCCCAAGACCAGCAGTCAACACGATGGCTGCCTTGGTTCCAATACTGCCCAGTTGAGATATTAAGTCTGGTATGGTAGCAGGTGGTGTACAGATAATTGCCATGTCCGGAACGACGGGCAGAGCGGATAGATTATGAAATGTCGGCAGGCCAGAAACACTATCGTATTTTGGATTTACTGGCATAATGCGCCCCGCAAACCCCCCGCTTATCAAATTTAACATGACTGTTGCACCCACACTGTGGGCGCGATTCGTTGCGCCAATCACAGCGATGGATTTTGGCCGAAACAAGTAATCCAGATTCCGTATACTCATCGTCAATACCCTTCTCAAGCTACATTACTTTACTGAGCTGGTCGCCTGCTTCTTAGCAGAAGCTTCTTCTTTTCCAGTCATCAGCATGTTTCCTGAATGAGGAACCACGGAAGGCATCGCTTTGACCCCTTGCGTTGCCAAGTCTATTGCATCCTGAAAAGACTTTTGCCAGACTGAATACAATGCACTTGCCGAATTGGTATCGCTACCTGCTGCTGTTTGCAAGAAGCTAGCACGTGTCGCCATTACGTTCATATTCTTGTTTACAATATCGAATATCTTAGTTTGCGTCTCCGTAGTAACGTTCAAAATTTGTTGTTGCATCCTGATACATTCATTGGGCGCATCGGAAAAAAAGGCCGAATACAACGACATCAGACCATGCGGGTCCCGAACTGCGGCTGCCGCTTGAAAAAATTTCAATTGTTCTTCACACATCCGATGTGTCTGTTCATGCAGCATGTTCTCAATACGACCTGTTCCATCGAAGAACAATTCAGATATTTCGCGACTTACCTCTACTTGCTGCTGATATAACTCCAGCGCATTATCTCGTACCACATTCATAATATTCTCCAAAATAATCAAGTGATATACACATAACTTCCAGGTGCTGCTACTAGGTTTTTCGTGTCTTTCGGTTTAGCCGTTATAGGTACTTCTTTCGATGAGTGGCTGGCGAGCCATAATTGCCATTGTGGCCACCATGATCCATTTCGCTGTTCAGAATTAACTATCCACTTATCAGGATCTTCATATTCACCTCCAACTAGTCTTGACGAGACTCGATAGCTAATCTTCTTATTTCCACTTACTTGGGGAGGATTCACGATGCCAACGTTATGGCCGCCAGAGGTCAATACAAACGTAACTTCACAATCTGTTAACCAGTGTATTTTGTAAACAGACTTCCAAGGCGATACATGGTCACGTTCAGTGCTCACACAAAACACGGGCAGATGAAGGTCTTTCAACGCGATCGGCTTTCCACCCACAACAAACCGCCCTTCAGCCAGATCGTTATTCAAATAAAATTTACGTAGATACTCACTATGCATTCGATATGGCATTCGCGTAGCATCCGCATTCCACGCTCGTAGATCGGTCATCGGTGTTTGTGCGCCCATTAAATACTCGTGAACCAGCTTTGACCAAACCAAATCTTTTGAGTTTATAAGTGCAAAAGCACCTGCCATTTGTGTACCGTCTAGGTATCCCTGGTTCGACATGAGAATCTCAAGATAGGAGATTTGGCTTTCGTCTATAAACAACCCGAGCTGACCTGGATCCTTGAAGTCCAACTGACTTGCCAGTAACGTTAGCGTGGCCAAAGTATCAGGTTTTTGACGTTGCAGCGCAGCAGCGACAAGCGCCAGCAGCGTGCCACCAAGACAGTACCCGACTCCGTGAATTTTCCGTTGTGGGTTTTTTTTCACGATTTCATCCAGGGCGGACATGACCCCCAGATCGAGATAATCGTTCAATGATAAATCACGGTCCTCTTTTTGAGGATTCTTCCATGAAATCATAAAAACAGTATGCCCCTGGCCAACCAAGTATTTAACCAGGGAGTTATGGGGAGATAGATCAAGAATGTAGTATTTCATGATCCACGACGGAACAATTAGTATTGGTTCTGGGTAAACTTTCGCGGTCACCGGCTCATACTGGATCAGCTCTATCAAATCATTAGCGTATATGACCTTTCCTGGTGTTATTGCAACGGTCTTACCAGGGATGAAATTCTCTGTTCCTCTGGGCTTTCGCTGCAATAATAGATTCGAAACGTCCTGTTGCCAATTGAGCGCTCCTCGAATCAAATTAACTCCGCCAGTGGAGAAGGTATAGCGTAGCACCTCTGGATTAGACATTAAATAATTCGACGGAGAGATCATATCGAGCCATTGCCGAGTGACAAATTTGACAACATCTTCATGATGCGAAGAAACACCTCGCACGTTGCCCATCGCCTCTAACCACCACTGCTCTGCTAATAAGAACGCTTGTGCTGACCAATTATACGGCGCTTGATCCCATGCTGCATTCGTAAAGCGCTTATCATTTGCTTGCTCTGTATTTTGGGTGACCGACTTGTTTGGCGTCAGCTCCTGTACATATCTGGTCCAAGCAGCCAGTTGGCGTAAAACACCTTCAGACATATCTCGCTGTTTGTCAGGGGATGCCGCAACGTGACTAATCCAATCAAGATAGGCACCAACTATTGATGCTGCTGCAATACCGTGAGTAAATGGCACTAGCTTCTCGTGAACAATTGCATCCGACGAACCTGGTTGAATCAACTCTTGATCTATTTTTTTCATTTCAGTCTCAATACATATGTTGGCCACCGTTAATCGAAATATTACTGCCGGTAATGAAAGCTGCGTCATTTGAAGTTAAAAAAGCAACCAATGCTGCAACTTCGTCGGGCTCACCTAAGCGTCCTACCGGTATTTCCGGCAAAATCTTGCTATTTAAAATATCCTCAGGCACTTTGCTTACCATGGGCGTTCGTAGATAACCAGGCGAAACGGTATTTACCGTCACACCCTTTCTGGCCACTTCCAACGCAACCGATTTGGTAAATCCGTGCACTCCAGCCTTCGCTGCGGAGTAATTCGATTGCCCAAAAGCGCCCTTTTGACCATTGACAGACGAAATATTGACAATTCGTCCCCAGCCCTGCTCGATCATGCCATCAAGGACTTGCTTGGTCATGTTGAAGATACTATCCAGATCGGTGCGAAGCACGGCATTCCAATCCTCCCACGTCATTTTTCGAATCGACATGTCACGGGTAATACCAGCATTATTGATAAGTACGCTAATTGCACCCATATCGTCCACAATCTGTGCGACAGTCGTTTCACAAGAAGTGATATCAGCAACGTCCAGACAGAATGCCTGGAACTCGAAGCCGTTGTGCCGTTGTTGTTCCAACCACTGAGAAACATGATCATTATCAGGAGAACAAGTTGCAGCTACCCTCATACCACTGAGCGCCAATTTTTGGCACAGTGCGGTCCCTAATCCCCCCATGGCACCGGTTACGACTGCCACTCGGGCTAATGGCATTGTTGAAACTGACATGTAACTCTCCTTGCTTGATTGTTGCGTCACCATCGCCACAGATGAGGACCTATATGCTTAGCGTACGCTTTGGCAGATCACCGACATTGCGCAATATCAATAACAATGCAAATTGAGCGATTTTGCACCCCTTAATTGCCTAAATAATTATTGCAACCGCAATGGAAAGCGCTAGAATCAATTAACCAAAGTTGCTACTCAATAGTGAGCGGAATCTAGTAGGAATCGAAGTAGCGCCTATTGAATAAGTGCAGCCAGGATTTGAAGTTCCATTACAAGAATTTCCGAATACCGCAAGGAGAGTCACGCGATATAGATTATTGAACTATCCACACATGATCTTTCAGACTTTCGAATATATCCATGACAGAAAATATTATGAAAAAATTGAGTGCTTCAAAAAAATACAGTCCGAACGCACCCTTTCTTGTTGAAAAACAGGCTGAAATGGACGGCGTGCAAATGGGTGTACTCGAAAATGGCCTTCCCTTTCTTACAGAACGCGGGCTGGCCCGTATGTGCGGAATCGACCGAAAAGTGCTGAATAAGCTATCGATCGCATGGGCAGATGAACAGCGAAAACCTCGCGGTAAAAAAATCAATCAACTACTGGATGAAATTGGTTATACAGAAGCAACGCTGCATCTGGGCGCTGAATATCAAGGCAGAAAAATAAACGTATACACAGAGCCCGTCTGCTTTGCAATACTCGAATATTATGCTTTTATTACTAATAGACCGAGACTACAAGCGATCAATGCCTTCAGGTCGATGGCCCGTATTACCTTTCGAAAATTCATATACGATTCTGTTGGATATAAACCCGAACAACGAATTCTTGAACAATGGAAACACTTTCATGATCGACTTGATCTGACACAGAATACGGTTCCTGATGGGTATTGGGGAGTATTTAAAGAGATCGCCATTATGATTATTCCCCTGATTAATGCCGGCGTCATTATCAGTGACAAGGTACTCCCTGATATCTCCGTAGGACGTGCTTGGAGCGAGTACTGGACAAAAAATGATCTCGAATTTAAATTTGGAAAGCGCATTAAATACCGCCATGAGTACCCGGACTATTATCCCCAAGCCAAGTCCAATCCTCAGCCATCATATGCCTATCCCAATGACGCGCTTGGTAAGTTTAGAAATTGGCTACAAAACAACTACATTCTCAACAAATTTCCGACTTATCTTTTAGGCCAAGCATCTAAAGGAAGTGTTACTTCAAACGTTGTGCGACAAACCATAGAGGCGTTTGGTAAAAAAAGTATTCCCCGCCAAAAATTATTGGAAAATCAACATAAGAAGACCACGAAATGACCAAGTTCACTTTGTGTATCTCTGTTTCGGTGGCGATGCTGTTCGGTGGGTGTAATACTACTAATCCTGTTCCTACACGAGTGGCTGAAGAGCGCCATTGGGAGTTCTTGGCTGATGGTGGTGGGTTTGATTTTTATATTGATTTAAAAAGCATAAATTGGACGCAGAATAATGGGCATCAGATTATGGATTATGTTGTTCTAATCAATGGCGCGGACTCACCCTTATTTAAATCTCAGAATGTTAAATCACTGATTAGTACTAATCGCATCGACTGTGACTCAAAACTATTCAAGGTACTTCAATCCACTTCTTATGAATTGATTTTTGGTAAGGGTAATACTTTATTAGTCAGCACTGATTCATCAGCCTACACAGCTATTCGACCCGAAACCGCTATGGGAATGGTTCGAAACCTTTTTTGCCCAGTATCCAAATCTGAAATGATTGAACCTATGTCAACAAATAATTTTTCTTTCACAGAGAAGATGCTGAACGACTGAGATACCAGTTGCGCAGCTCGAACGCTTCGATTATTTCCTGTTGTTAACTGCAATACGTTGCAAACAAATCCAATACAAAGGAGTTTCTTATGTTAAATTCTCGTCTTATCTACATGCCCCTGCTCACCTATCCAGACGTGGTTCCGAACGAGGCGGTCACGGCTGCCGTGGCTTTCGCGCCTATGATAGGTTGCGAGCTTCATGTCACAACTTTCGCTGTGAATTTTCCGAACGTATATTCTCCGTTGGATGGGTTGTTCCTGAGTATCCCCGAAATCATTGGCGCTGCGGAACAAACCAGTCAAGCAAACTGTAGGCGGCTTGAAGCGTTGGTTCATAATGAAGCAGATAAGACTATAAGAGTCGAGAGTTCTAGCAAGACATTGGGCATGGGGATGATAGAAGAAACTGTAGCCAGCGACGCACGATATTTTGATATCGCTCTATTCCCTTGGGCAAAGGATCTCCCCGTCGTCCAAGACGTTGTTCAGGCAGTCATCTTTGATTCTGGCCGGCCAGTGATTCTCGTTCCTCAGACGGAGAACTCGGGACCGATCGAGCACATGGCAGTAGCTTGGGACGGAACTCGTGCTGCAGCGCGCGCACTTGCTGATGCCATGCCACTTATGACAGAACACACCCGTATTACGGTGCTGACGATTCAAGGCGAAAAAGAACTTGCAAGAGTTGACCTGGCAGAGTCTCTCGCTACGTCATTGAGAAGACGCGGATTTCAGGCTCAAGCTCACACGGTAACGCTTGATCAGCGCCCAATTGCCGAGGTTTTGCAAGAATCGGCACTTGCTATGGGAGCGAATTTGCTAGTCATGGGCGGCTTTGGGCATTCTCGCATTCGTGATTTTGTCCTAGGTGGCGCTACCAAGGGTGTTTTTGCTGACCTTAGAATACCAGTTCTGTTTTCACATTAAATAGGCTGGTTGAAGCTCAGTAAGTTAATCTAAATCCGAACTGGATTTCCCTGAACTTAGAATACGAAATTCGACGCACGCTAAGGGACGGGCTTTAACCAACCGAACTGCATCAAAGTCGGGCCATTTAGAGAATCCATATGTTGAGGAATTGGTTAAACTCATATATGATGATTACACGCTGCATCGCTTTGACCAGACATCGGTCGCATACTGCTCGATGCAGTGCCAAGGCTCAGGCCGACCTAGGTCTGTCCTATTTGCGGCTCAGGAGGAACTATGGTTTGCATGTGTTACCCACTGAGTGTGGCCCCTGTTCACATATTCGAAGCGCAGGCTACACCATGAGCCATTTTCTTGATCGGCTCAAGTATTTTTCCACTGACCGGCCTGAATTTTCAGATGGTCTTGGTATAACCATCAAAGAAGACCGTAAGTGGGAAGAAGCCTACCGAAAGCGATGGCAGCACGACAAAATCGTACGTTCTACCCATGGCGTAAATTGCACAGGGTCCTGTTCCTGGAAAATCTATGTCAAAGGCGGCATCGTTACCTGGGAAACACAACAGACCGATTATCCTCGCACCCGCCCCGACATGCCCAATCACGAGCCCCGCGGCTGTTCGCGCGGGGCTTCTTATTCGTGGTATCTATATAGCGCCAACCGGCTTAAGTACCCGCTCGTTCGCAGCGCCTTGCTCAAACTGTGGCGCAACAAACGCAGTACGCTGGCGCCCGTTGAGGCCTGGGCAGCAATCGTCGACGACTGTGACGCGCGGACATCGTATACCCGCCGACGTGGCCTAGGCGGTTTCGTCAGATCCAGTTGGGACGAAGTCAACGAAATCATTGCCGCATCCAACGTGCATACCATCAAGCGCCATGGACCAGACCGCATCGTCGGTTTTTCGCCCATACCGGCGATGTCGATGATTTCATATGCGTCAGGGAGCCGCTATCTATCGCTGATCGGCGGTGTCAACCTCAGCTTCTACGACTGGTATTGTGATCTGCCGCCCTCTTCTCCCCAGACCTGGGGAGAACAGACCGACGTACCCGAGTCGGCAGACTGGTATAACTCGACCTTCATCATCATGTGGGGCTCCAACGTTCCACAAACACGCACACCTGATGCGCATTTCATGACCGAGGTTCGCTATCGCGGAACCAAGGTCGTGTCCATCTTCCCGGATTATGCCGAGGGAGCCAAATTCGGCGATCTCTGGATGCACCCCAAGCAGGGAACCGACGCGGCGCTGGGTCTGGCTATGGGCCATGTCGTCTTGAAAGAATTTCACGTCGCTGGTAAAAGCGACTATTTTGCAGACTATTGCCGACGCTATACCGATATGCCGATGCTGGTGCGCATTGTCAGGCAAGGCGATCACTATGTGCCTGAGCGGATGCTGCGGGCTGATGAGTTCGACGATGCGCTGGGGCAGGACAACAACGCCGCCTGGAAGACCGTGGTGCTGGACGAGATCAGCGGCAAGCCTGTTGCGCCCATCGGATCGATTGGCTTTCGCTGGGGCCAGAAAGAAGGTGGCGATGCGGGCAAGTGGAATATCAAAGAAGAGGATGCACAGGGTAACCCTATCCGTGCACGCCTGTCACTTGTGCAGGATCACGACCAGGTTATTGACGTTGCTTTTCCCTATTTCGGTAACGCCGAAAGCACGCACTTTACCCATACCGGCCACGACAGCGTGCTGGCACGCCGGATAGGTGTAAAACAAATTGCCACACGCAATGGCCAAGTGCTTGTCGCCACAGCCTACGACTTATTCATTGCCAACTATGGCGTGGATCAGGGGTTAGGCGGCGATAACGTTGCGGCCAGCTTTGACGACGATATACCTTACACTCCCGCCTGGCAGGAAAAAATCACAGGCGTCAGCCGGCGAGACGTCATCGCCGTCGCCCGCGAGTTTGCCGAAAATGCCCACAAGACGGAAGGCAAGTCGATGATTATCATCGGTGCTGGCCTGAACCACTGGTTCAATATGGACATGAGCTATCGGTCGGCAATCAATTTGCTAGTCATGTGCGGCTGCGTAGGTAAGTCGGGCGGCGGGTGGTCTCATTATGTGGGTCAGGAGAAACTGCGTCCGCAAACGGGATGGCTACCCCTGGCCTTCGCCACGGATTGGCATCGTCCGCCCCGCTTCATGAATGGCACATCGTATTTCTATGCCCACACCGATCAGTGGCGCTACGAAACGCTGAAGATATCAACGCTCTTGTCACCGCTGGCCGACAAACACGAGTTTCCCGAAAATCCTATTGACTACAACGTCAAGGCCGAGCGTATGGGATGGTTGCCCTCCGCGCCGCACTTCAGCACCAATCCGCTGGATATCGGAAAAGCTACGGCCAATGGTGACGCGGCAGCTTATGTTGCCAGCGGGCTCAAGGACGGTTCCATCAAAATGGCCTGTACTGACCCTGACGCGCCGGAGAATTTTCCGCGCAATATGTTTATCTGGCGCTCCAACATACTAGGATCTTCGGGCAAGGGGCATGAGTATTTTCTCAAGCACCTGTTGGGTGCCGAACATGGCGTGCAAGGCAAAGACCTGGGTGCTAGCGGGGGAGTGCGCCCGCAGGAGGTGGTATGGCACGACCAAGCTCCCGAAGGTAAGCTCGATCTGATCGTCACTCTGGACTTTCGCATGTCGACGACCTGTTTGTATTCGGACATCGTACTGCCGACAGCCACCTGGTACGAAAAGGATGACATGAACACCTCAGACATGCATCCTTTTATTCATCCCCTGTCCACCGCCGTCGATCCGGCATGGCAGTCGAAAAGCGACTGGGATATATACAAAGGCATCGCAAAACGGTTCTCTGAGTTGACAGAGGGCCATCTCGGGGAAGAGCGCGATGTCGTGCTTTTCCCGCTCCAGCACGACAGCACGGATGAAATATCGCAGACCGGCGACATTGCCGACTGGGGCAAGGGCGAATGCGATCCGGTGCCGGGCAAAACCATGGCCAATGTCATGACTGTTGTGCGCGATTACCCTAACACCTACAAGAAATTCACTTCGCTAGGCCCCTTACTCGACAAGATGGGCAATGGCAGTAAAGGCATTACCTGGCAGACCGGCGAAGAAATCGAACTGCTGCGTGGTCTGAATCGTGTTGTGCGCGAAGAAGGCATTTCGAAAGGCCGACCGCAAATATATTCAGGCATTGACGCGGCCGAAGTCGTGCTGTCTCTCGCACCCGAAACCAACGGTGCGGTGGCCGTCAAAGCCTGGGAAGCCGTGTCCAAAATGACCGGACTGGATCATACTCACCTGGCCCGCAGCCGCGAAGACGAAAAAATACGCTTTCGCGATATCCAGGCCCAGCCCCGCAAAATCATTAGCTCTCCAACCTGGAGCGGCATCGAGTCCGAGCATGTTTCGTACAATGCGGGATACGTGAACGTTCATGAGTTCATT
This sequence comes from Advenella sp. FME57, assembly GCF_014897675.1. Taxonomy (GTDB): domain Bacteria; phylum Pseudomonadota; class Gammaproteobacteria; order Burkholderiales; family Burkholderiaceae_B; genus Advenella. The sequence goes on from NZ_JABUXU010000027.1 coordinate 18,901, forward strand.
CCGTGGCGCACCCTGTCGGGCCGCCAGCAGCTCTATCAGGACCATCGCTGGATGCGCGATTTTGGCGAATCGCTCTGTGTCTACAAACCGCCCTTGGATACGCGAAGTACATTGGGCATGGAAGATACCCATTCGAATGGCAACCCCGAAATCGCGCTGAACTTCCTGACCCCTCACCAGAAATGGGGCATACACAGCACCTACACCGACAATCTCTTGATGCTGACCTTGTCGCGCGGTGGGCCTATCGTCTGGCTGTCCGAAATCGACGCGCAGAAAATAGGCGTGGTCGATAACGACTGGATCGAAGCATTCAACGTGAATGGCGCGCTCTCCGCGCGCGCTGTCGTCAGCCAGCGCATCCCCAAAGGCGCTGTGTTTATGTACCACGCGCAGGAAAAAATCATCAATACACCCGGATCCGAAGTCACCGGCGTACGTGGTATTCATAACTCCGTTACACGCATCACTCCCAAACCTACACACATGATAGGTGGCTATGCACAACTGGCCTATGGCTTCAATTACTACGGCACGGTCGGCTCAAACCGAGATGAGTTCGTTATTGTCCGAAAAATGAGCACCATAGACTGGAAAGATGAGTCTACCCCCGCTTCTGTACTGTCAGACAGCGAAGCGGCTAGGCATCTGCATACGCTGGAGCACGGTGCCCCCACCCTGGCCATGGCCGAAAAAGAAAAGGGAGACGACAAATGAAGATCCGCGCACAGATCGGCATGGTGATGAATCTGGACAAGTGCATTGGATGTCATACCTGTTCAGTAACCTGTAAAAACGTATGGTCCTCACGAGAAGGCGTAGAGTATGCCTGGTTCAATAACGTAGAAACCAAGCCTGGCGTAGGTTATCCGCAGGACTGGGAGAACCAGAAGCGCTGGAATGGCGGCTGGAAACGCAAGGCCAACGGCAAAATAGCGCTGAATGCGGGCAGCAAGTGGAGAGTGCTGTCCAAGATCTTCGGCAATCCCGATCTGCCCGAAATTGACGACTATTACGAGCCTTTTACCTTCGACTATGCGCATCTGCACGACGCGCCGGATGTGAAGGTGGGGCCGGTAGCACGACCACGCTCGTTGATCACTGGCGAGCGCATGGAGAAGATCGAATATGGCCCGAACTGGGAAGAGTTACTCGGTGGGGAGTTCGAGAAACGAAAGGCCGATTACAACTTTGACCAGGTCCAGACGGAAATCTACGGCGAGTTCGAGAATACGTTCATGATGTATCTGCCACGACTGTGCGAACACTGCCTGAATCCAGCCTGTGTTGCATCCTGTCCGTCGGGTGCGATTTACAAGCGAGAAGAAGATGGCATTGTCCTGATCGACCAGGACAAATGCCGCGGCTGGCGCATGTGCGTATCGGGCTGTCCGTACAAGAAAATCTACTACAACTGGCAAAGCGGTAAATCTGAAAAATGTATTTTCTGCTATCCACGCATAGAGGCCGGTGAGCCCACCATTTGCTCGGAGACCTGTGTCGGGCGTATCCGTTACCTGGGTGTCTTGTTGTACGATGCGGACCGCATAGAAGAGGCGGCATCAGTAGAAAACCCTGAAGATCTTTACGAAGCTCAACTGTCCATCTTTCTGGATCCCCACGACCCTGCTGTCTGTGAACAGGCGCTGCGCGATGGTGTCCCTGAAAACTGGCTGGAAGGTGCGCGGCACTCCCCAGTCTACAAAATGGCCATGGACTGGAAAGTAGCCTTCCCGCTGCATCCCGAATACCGTACGCTGCCCATGGTGTGGTATGTGCCACCCCTCTCGCCGATTAGCACCGCCGCCAATGATGGCAGGCTAGCGACCCACGGCCTGCTGCCCGATGTCGATTCCCTGCGCATCCCACTGCGCTACCTTGCCAATCTGCTGACCGCTGGAAAAGAAGCGCCGGTGCGCCTTGCACTCAAGCGCATGCTGGCGATGCGCGCCTTCATGCGGACAAGACATGTCAACCGATATGACGATCCGGCGCTGCTCGAAGAAGTCGGCCTGACCATCGAACAAATCGAGGACATGTACCGATATATGGCGATTGCCAACTATGAAGACCGCTTTGTCATCCCGACCACTCACCGTGAATATGCGGAAGATGCCTTTGACCTGCGTGCCTCCTGTGGTTTCTCATTCGGCAACGGTTGCTCTGACGGCACCACGGAAACCAGTCTGTTCGGCGGTTTCAAGGGAATAGACAAGAAACGCAAGACTATCCCTATACGGGCGGCGGGAGACTAGATGAAAGAAATGAAAGACCACGGTCTGATACTGAGTATGCTCAGCGCCCTGCTCGACTATCCCGATCAGGCGCTGCTCGACTCCTTACCCGAGATTCGGACAACTGTCGCCGATCATGCAGCCCTGCCGCCCGCCACCCGTGCATCACTGTGCGAACTGGTCGACTATCTGGACAGAGCAGACTTGCTGGACCTGCAAGAAGCGTATGTCGCGACTTTTGATCGTGGACGCAACACTTCGCTTTATCTCTTCGAGCATGTGCATGGTGAATCACGCGATCGCGGACAGGCCATGGTGGATTTGCTGGCCATGTACGAAAAAAGCGGGCTGTTTCTGGGTGCCAAGGAGTTACCTGACTACCTGCCCGTTTTTCTGGAGTTTGCCGCGCACGAACCCGCGAAGCGCGCCCGCAGCCTGCTGGGCGAAGTCGCTGACATTAATCGCACTATTGCCACACACTTGGCCCAACAGGGAATTAGGTACGCTGCAGCCGTTGCAGCCCTACTTCCTATGGCGGGACAGCCTCCACTATCCAAAGATGTGTGGATTGCTCCGCGCGATGAAGACAACGCAACCATCGACACTGAGGTCCTGGACAAGGAATGGCAGGACGAGCCCGTTAGTTTCCTCAATGCCCAGGCGCCAACGCAGGATCAGCCTGTCAAGTTTTATCCTACACGCCCGCCCCAATAGACACGACGCGCGTTACACCGGCTTTTCATCCAGCTTTCAGGACAAGAGTATTTTAGGAGGCAGTTCATGAGTTCAAGCACTACAAATATGCTGCTATTTGGTGTGTATCCTTATATTTGCGTGACAATCTTGCTGCTGGGTAGTCTGATACGGTTCGACCGCGAGCAATACACCTGGAAAAGCGACTCTTCCCAGTTGCTCCGGCGCAGACAATTGCGCCTGGGCAGCAATCTCTTTCACTTTGGCATACTGATTGTGATCGCAGGCCATTTTGTGGGATTTCTGGCACCCCACTGGATGGTCGCCCCTTTCCTGTCAGCATCGCAGCACCAATTGCTGGCCATGGTCGGCGGTGGCGCAGCCGGCATCGTCGCTATTGTCGGGTTGAGCATTCTGTTCTATCGTCGGCTGGCAGATCCCCGCATACGTATCAACAGCGCCCATGCCGACATCCTGGTATTGGTGTTCCTGTGGGTGCAGCTGGCCCTGGGTCTACTGACGGTGCCAATGTCGTTGCAGCATATGGATGGCGCCATGTTCGAAATCCTGACCAACTATGTCAAGGGCATCGTCACCTTCGACACGGGCAGTGCTGCGCTGATCGCCACCGTGCCTTTTGTCTACAAAGCCCATATTTTTCTGGGCTTCACCATTTTCCTGATTTCACCCTTCACGCGTTTAGTACACATCTGGAGCGGCTTGGCTACCGTCGGCTATCTTGTCCGCCCTCATCAGATCGTACGCAAACGCTGATTCAAGGATTGTCTGCATGATAAATTCCACTTCCAGCGCAGAAACATCGCTTAACAGTAGCCAGTTACTTGTCAATGGTGTGTTGATTGAAGACAGCGTCATCGCTATCGAAACAGCGTCGCATCCAGACGAACCCGATCCAGATTTCGCCGCTCGACGCGCGTTGGTGTTGCGAGAACTGCTGACCCAGCAGGCCCGTGCAAAAAATTTGCTGGATGACGCCACCAGTATTGATGACGATACGATCGACCGCCTCCTGGCCTTGGAATGCGCAATGCCAGAGCCCAATGAAGCAGAATCCCGGCGCTATTATCGCGCCAACGTTTCGAAATTTCGCAGCCCGGATATTGTCCATGCCCGACATATTCTGTTCGCTCTCACTGATGGCGTATCCATGCCCAAGCTGCGCGCACGGGCCGAGGAAGTCCATCGCGATGTCGCACAGCATCCCGACAAGTTCGACGAACTAGCGCGTAGCTTATCCAATTGCCAGTCGGGCAAGGTTGGCGGCAGTCTCGGCCAGCTCACCCGGGGGGAAAGCGTTGCTGAGTTCGACAAAGCGCTATTTGACACCAAACAGACCGGCCTGCTGCCTGGATTGGTCAGAACGCGCTATGGCTTTCATATCGTAATGGTAGAGCGAAGACTGGACGGTCGGGAATTGCCCTTTGAGGCTGTTTCCGAAAAGATCGAACAATACCTGCGTGACTACGTCAGGCACAAAGCTATCCAGCAGTATCTGACTTTGTTGGTGTCTGGCGCGCAACTTCAAGGCATCACACTGGATGTTACCCAAGGACCTCTTTTACAGTAATGCGGACAATAAGCGCCCGCATCCCGCCCCAGCACGTAACGCCAGAGGCGGGCACGCCGGCACATACCCACCAGGAGCAACTATGGCAGCGCATAAATCACCGATGTTTGTTTTGTGTATAACGACCTTCGCATTCATGGTGTGTTTCGTTGTCTGGATGATGTTCGGCGTCGTTGGCATTGCCTTGCGCAAAGAACTCGGACTGAACGGCGCCGAGTTTGGGCTGCTTACGGCAACGCCAGTACTCACAGGCGCATTGCTACGGCTGCCACTGGGTATGTGGACCGATCGTTTTGGTGGCCGCATCGTTATGACAGCCCTGCTTGTCGCCTGCGCGATCCCGGTCTATCTTGTCTCATATGCCACCGCGCTGTGGCAATTCCTGCTGCTCGGCTTGTTCCTGGGCGTCGTGGGCGCCTCTTTTGCTGTCGGTACTCCCTATGTGGCCAGGTTGTTTCCTCCCGAAAGGCGAGGTTTTGCCATGGGGTTTTTCGGCGCTGGCACCGTCGGTGCCGCCGTCAACCTCTTTGTCACGCCAGCGTTGCAGTCTGCGCTGGGCTGGCGCGCCGTTCCCAAAATATATGCCATTGCCCTGCTGGCCACAGCGCTCGTCTTTTGGTTCGGTTCGGTCAAGGACCCTGGCGTCAAGAAATCCACCGTTTCGCTGGCCATGCAGCTCAGTATCATCAAAGATCCACGCATCTGGCGGTATTGCCAATACTACTCCATCTGCTTCGGCGGCTTTACCGCGCTCTCGCTTTGGATTCCCCAGTACATGATGGCCGAGTTCGGATACTCCATCGTACTAGCCTCCGCGCTTGCGGCAGGTTTTTCGCTACCCGGTTCAGTGTTAAGGGCAGTCGGCGGCGGCATGGCCGATCGCTACGGCGCGCACAAGATAACATGGTGGGGGCTCTGGGTCGCCTGGGTGTGCCTGTTCACCCTGTCCTATCCGGACACTACCTTCACCATCAACACTATTAATGGCCCGCTCAGCTTCCATATTCATCTCCCAGCGCCAGTCTTTACCATACTGTTGTTCATTCTAGGCTCGGTGTTTGCCTTCGGTATGGCGTCGACTTTCAAATATGTTGCTGATGACTTTCCCGAACAGATGGGTATTGTTACCGGCATCGTGGGGCTGGCTGGCGGGCTTGGTGGATTCCTGCTGCCGGTCATGTTTGGTGCCGTGCTTGAGTTCTCGGGTATCCGATCAAGTACCTTTATGCTACTGTACGGTATCGTCTGGGTATCACTGATTTTGCTCTATCAGTCCAATGTCCGCCGTGTCAGAATGGACGGCCAGCTCAACAATGAATAACCTGGCCATTCGCTCACGCATAGACCATGCTAAAGAACACAAGGTAAGTTGCGCATGAACATTTCCTGTTTTGATGAACTTCTCGCCGCAGCGCGCCAACAAGCCGAGCCTCAGCGGCTGCTGTTTGTCTTCGTCTCGGTCGAACTGCCCGACGACTGCACGCCAGAACAACGCACAGCTTTCGAGGCCGGCTCAGGTGGTGCGCTCACGCCTCTGGCCTGCCTGGACAAATCCCCGGAAGAGCTCGATACCTTTGAGGCGTTGTGCGCAGAATCGCGTCAATACATGCCACATTGGACACTGGTCTTTGCCGCCGCGTTGTCAGGTACAAAAGGTCGGCCGCTGCGCAGCGAAGATGCCGAAGCCCCATTGAACAAAATGGTGGAGATGATCAAGTCGGGAATTACCGGCACGCTTATCCCTTTCAATACCAGCGGTACTGCAGTTACGCTGAACGCATGATTGCGACGCGTTCGGAATGAGTGGGAAAATTTTTTCCACCATAAATTGAAATTCTAAATACTGCTGTTAGAAAATTCTACTTTTCAAACCGTTCACTTTTTTTGGCAGGACTACCCTCTTTCGCTGTACAGCAATATACGTTGATCTTAGTATGTAGCTCAGCATCAAGAATAATGGTTATTGTCTGACGCGCTTTTGCTGCCACTGCAGTTTTCTTTTCGCCTCTACCTTGATTAATCGATTTTTGTGCTGCTTTGTTGATCGTTGGCTGATTTACTGTTTCAAAAATACGTTCGAGTGTGCTACGTAGCTTGTTGATCTAAAGCTCATATGGGACTGGGCGCAGGGGTGTATGTCGTCGTCTCTCTTTTTTAAGCAAAAGAGGTACCGTGATCGTTCGAATCAACATAACATTTATACGGGAGGACCATGAAAAGGCCCATCTTTTTTAATGTATTCCAGATCCAGATGCCGGTCGGGGCCATCACTTCCATCATGCACCGCCTTAGCGGAATCCTGTTGGCTGTAGGCTTTCCGTTTAGTATTTACCTTCTGGATTTGTCCTTGGATGGGCCCGACGGCTACAAACGGGCCATTTCTCTCATTCATGGCCTTCCCGTTCGCTGTCTGGCTATTGTCTTCGCCTGGGTGCTGGGCCATCACATGCTGGCAGGCATTCGCCACCTACTCAGCGATATTGATAAAGGCTCAAGTCTACCGGCAGCGCGTCGCAGCGCCTGGATAGTCAATTGCATCAGTCCGTTGTTTGCTGTCCTTGCCGCCGTGGCTTTTCTATGAAAAAAACACCAATTAGCGGTCTCGGCGCCTGGATCATCCAACGGTTCACTGCAATTTATCTACTCTTTTTCTTTCTTTTTCTGCTGGTGTACTTCGCGTTTTATCCGCCCGCTTCGTATGAAGCATGGCGTGATTCGATTTCCGGCACAGCACTCAGCACTACAACCGTCGTATTTTTCGTTGCATTGCTTATTCATGCGTGGATAGGACTTCGCGACGTCATTATGGATTACGTCAAGCCTTTACCGCTTCGGATGACCGTCCTGGCATTGATCGCGCTCGGCCTAATTAGCATGACGGTTTGGATTACGCAAGTGTTATTCACTGTGGGTGCCTGAAGAGCCATCACTTGCGATACTTTACATGGGGAGCATCTATGCAGCTGTCAATCTACAGATTTGATCCAGACAGAGATACAAAACCGAGGATGCAGCACTTTGATATAGAGATCGGTCCCAATGATCACATGTTGCTGGACGTCATCTTGCGCATTAAAACGGAAGTCGATGATTCGCTGACCATTCGCAAATCGTGCCGCGAAGGCATTTGCGGCTCAGATGCTATCAATATCAATGGTCGTAACGGGCTCGCGTGTGTTACACCAATAGCAACATTGAAAGGCACCGTTGTATTGCGTCCCTTGCCCAGTTTACCGGTCATTCGCGACCTGGTCGTAGACATGACCCAGTTTTACAAGCAATATTGGTCGATCAAGCCATATCTGATTAATGACGACCCTCCGCCCGAGAAAGAGCGCTTGCAATCTCCTGAAGAACGGGACTCGCTTAACGGTCTTTACGAATGCATCATGTGCGCGTGCTGCTCAAGCCAATGCCCATCATATTGGTGGAATCCTGACAAGTTCGTCGGTCCCGCAGGATTGTTAAATGCATATCGATTTATTGCTGATAGCCGAGATCAGGCCACCGAAGAACGGCTGGATGACCTGAACGATGCCTACCGTGTCTTTCGTTGCCGCACGATCATGAACTGTACTGAGGTTTGCCCCAAGGGGCTTGAGCCATCTCGAGCGATCGAACACATTCGGCTGGCGATGGTGAAACATTCGCTATAAGGGCATAAATGTCGGTTTCAAATCTGAATATCTGGCTTTGACGAAATAGAGGAAAATTTGAAGTACGCGGTTGAATTTGAGGATTTGATATTACGCGAGCACGTGATTGACGAGCACGTGCTCGGTGTGGACTATCGTTAGTCAGCGCTCCAACAGTTCCAGCTTGTCCTTAACATCGGCCCATTTTTCTGCCTCGGGTAAGGCATCTCGGGTTCGGGAGATGGTTTGCCATTTGCCCGCCAGTTCCACGTTAATTGGGATGAAATGCACCTGGCTGGCGGGAACCTCGTTATCTGCGAATATTGCATCTACAGGGCACTCCGGCACACACAATGCGCAGTCGATGCAGTCTTCAGGTTCGATAGCCAGGAAATTCGGCCCTTCGCGGAACGCATCAGTTGGACACACCGAAACACAATGTGTGTACTTGCATTTGATACAACTTTCGGTGACGACAAACGTCATAACATACCTATTTGATGTAGTGTAGATGCGCGCTACTAGTCGAGTAGCAAAATAGTGACAAGAACCGAGGCATCTTCCAGCGCTTTCACCGCGTGATTGACGTTACCTGCAAGGCAGATTAAATCGCCCTTTCGCATCAATTGGGTAGTTTCGCCTGTGATGAACTCAATAGTTCCCTCTAGACACTGGACCGTTATCTCCCCTGAGACATGATGCGCAGGTGTAGCCCGTCCTTCCAAGATAATCATCCGGAATACCTCCAACCGGTCTGATTTGTACAATGTTTTAGTAACGGTTGTCTTGAGCTCTTCTTCCAGAGGGCGAATGTCGATCAACTCGCCTGACAATGCATGATGTAGGGCCATAGCGATCCTAAAAAAATTGAACCAATCACACGACTACCAAAGTAGTATAGAAGTTGCTGAGCAGCTCGGCACAACGAGATAAGTGAGCGTACTCATATTATGCCAGCCCTGACGTTGGGTTTGTGTAAAGTAGTCCCAGACGGTCAGTACTGGGTGAAACCCAGTCTTTGAGAGAAGTAGTCCGCGATAAACACCCTATTGGCCGGTGCCATTCATGCCTTCCTCTCCTGTTGGATGTGTATATTCTGGCTGCTAACCCCAAGGGCACCGGCCATGATTAAACCAAATCGCAGGATCTATTTTCAATAGGTTAATAGGTAATCGTTACCGTAATGGTATCTTTGTAGTTGGCTGCCCTGAGTCCGGTCTGGGGCACAACTTTTCCATATACCGACGCATTCTGCGCTGCTCCTGTTGCCACACCGGCAAGCGTCTCGGCAGTATTTAGCGCAGCGCCCCATCGCTGGGAACGCGCTGAATCTTTGTACAATTCGTAATTAATAAACTGACCATCTCCAGCTTTCATGCGTCGCTGATTTCCCACAGCATACAAACCGTTATTTAAACCAATTTGATAGGGTGTTCCCTTAGTACAGGTTGAAGCGATCGTGCTTGTTGACATTACGTTTACTGAAAAATTGCTCGGTTGGCTACCGAAATTTAATGGTTGCGCATTAATCTTGCAGGCGCTAATTAAACTGGCAGCAATCGGAAACGAAATGTTCGCTGGCGTTCCGGTGACTGTACACGGACTCTGACCTATAACCGAGACAATCGCCATCCGCACGGTAACAGGTAAGGTTGAATTATATTGTCCGACACTGCGTAGCATGAAAGGATTCGTCACTGGAATTCGACCATGAACGGTTTGTGAACCCCGTGCTGTCGCCAGCAAGCCGATGGCGTACGGACCATGGTGGATAATGACAGGTGGACTGGCTGAACCATAGACATTGCCGAAAACTGTCGTCAGAGCTGGGTTCGAATACACGTTATATGTCAGTTTTTCTGACGAAATCGTAGTATGAGTCAACACTCGGCTATTTACATCCGTGTCTTGCGGACCACGGCCGATTTCGATACATACTTTTATATAACTCAACAAAGTAATCAGAGAAGAACAAGTGTAATTGATAGTCGCATTGACATCGACAGTAGTCGGCGTGACAGGATTGATAACCCCAAAATTCAGAGAAGTAATAGTTGCAGTACAACTTGCCTGCGCGCGCTCCGTCGCAAATAATGAAGCAAGAGTGAAAACACATAGTAGACCGAACAATTTAAGTACGCGCATGGGTGATTACTCCTTACATACCAGCGGCCCAAGCCGTGGGATTGTGTCTTCGTTATTGGTGTAATCGAATTGCACCTGACAGGTGCCAGACTCCAATGATACGGTGACCTGATTATGTGGCTGCAATTGTTCCAAGTACGCAATGCCATCGTAACCTACAATGGTTTCTGAGCCGCCATTGAGCACAACCCGTGTTCCCAATGGCAACGGCTGACCGTTACGATCATGCAGGACCACCGTTGCCGCACGGGCCGGCGCAACCTTAAAGAGGACACGCGTACCTGACCCTCTCTCCGGTGCGACCGTTGTATTAACCTTATCGATCATCATGTTTGCCGGTAATACCGAGGGATCAATCGAAATCTGATTTTTTTGATAAGAATTCAAAGGTGTCACAATCAGCAACCCGCTATTATTGGTTGTACCATAGTTACGATTTTCCAGCTGGACCGGTACATCCTTGACGCCATTGGTCGAGACCACTGCAAAGCCATCTGTAATCTGCCGACTGGCAAATACGCCGCCCGACATAAGCACCAGGGATCCTGTCGTATTGGCATACGCGGCGCTATTGCCCCTGTCGCTTTGGACCCCCGCTGAATACTCGCCATAACGACCTCGATAATTTGCGCTTGCATACAAGCCAGCAGATTGTCGTTCGTATTGCGACTGAACCATCCATGACAACCCTTCATCGTCTTCAGACCGCCGGAATACGCTGGCCGTGTAGCGGTTGGTGTCATTGAGTGCGGTGGCCGACACATAGGCCGAATAGCGTTTGTCAAAACTGAAGGACACGCCCAGAAACAACGTCTGACGTCCGGATTTGTTCAAATCCTTGTTGTAGTTCAGTGTCACATTCACTGTGTCATTGAGTTGTTTGTTCCAGTACACATTCAGATAGCGATCTGCCGGCTGCTCGAAATACTTGAGGTTAATGTAGCTCACGCCCAACTGGCCCCATTGGTCCAAATTGACACCAGCCGACAAAATCCGGTTGGTTTCAGGGACCTCTGAACCATACAGTGAGGCAACATCACGATAGGTTTTTTGCGCTTTTTTCAGGTCCGCGCTCACGTGAAAGCGACTGCCCTGCCACTGGTACCCCCAACTGTACATACTGCCCCGCACATTATTATGCTTACTGCTTGCATATGAACCAGACACGACGCCGAACTGACCCAGCCGCGCGTTTACACCTGCGCCGTAGTTCACCAGCTTCTTGGTGCTTTCGGCATGTGCTTCGGCAGTGATTGCATTGGTCACCCCGTAGCGAATTGAGCCGGAATACATCGGGTCATGGCCGTAATCAAATGATTTGATCCCGTACGATTTGCGCACATAACCGGCCTCGATGGACCAGTCGGCCAGTCCTTTTTTCAGTAATGTTGTGCTGTTATAAAACGGCAGCTCGACTGCCCGCTGCTTGCCCATTGCATCAGTCAACACCAATGTGGCATTACCTGCGCCACTGATATAAGGCATAGTCTGAATATTGAAGGGACCTGCAGGTACCTCTTGTTCAAACTGTTTGATCCCATTCACATAGAGTTCTGCATTGGAAGGAATATCCGCTGAACCCAAAAATGAGGGTAGTGGCGCGGTAGAAAAATAGGGCTTCAAAGCAAAATTGCGACTCAGCTGAATGCCGCCGATGCGGGTGGGACGCGACCACGGCACAGCGGCGGTGTGCGTGTCGCCCAGCCGCAGGCTCACTGCACTGCCCGGCCAGGACGTTTCCCATTGGGTGTCCAGGCGCACTGAATCACTCTGCCCTGCAATCTGCTGAGTGCCTGATTCTTTCTTGAACAGCGCCGTATTACTTAACACGCCCAACGGGCTGAAAAACCTGAGCTCGGAAAAAGCGCTGATGGATTTATAGCGATTTGTTGAGTGCCATGCGTAAATGTCATAGTTCAGCAGCAGCCCCGTACCCGTAGAGACTTCAATATCGGAAGACGGCACATTTGTCAACATCGTGGACTCCAGGTCCAGCTCATCTAGCGGGACCGTCATGGACAGTCGCTGCAAGTTTTGATTGTAACGGTAACTCAACAGGTCAACATCATCCAGTGCAATTGGTGAAGTGCTGTCCTCGGACACGCGAAATCCCAAGCTGCGCAAGACGCTTGGACTGGCAGACAACTTGCCATTTTTTTCAGTGAAAGGTGTTAAATTGCTGATCGGGTTTCCGTTAAGCGACACGTCAAGATAGACAGTGTTCAATCCCTCTTCAGTCTTTGCGCTGGCGTCATTTTGCCGAATCGGTGGAGGAATATTCTGCGCCCGGGCCAAATCGGCCAGAGCACAGAAAACTATCAGCAGACTAGCTATCTTTCCTGGTTTTATCCATTCAACCATTCGCAGCCATTGTTATGCTCCTGAGACATAATTATTCCGATAGCCGAATCAAAATGTCACTGTGGCTGTAATGGTATCTTGATAATTCCCGACGGTGTAGTTGGTACTTGGAACTCGACCATATACGGTATGCGTGTCCTGGGTGCCCGTTCCGGTTGCCGCTTTAGTGTCTGTATCCAGCGTATTGCCCCAAATCGTGGCATAACTTGCATCCTGATAAAGCTGATACGGCACAAAATCCGCTGTATTGTCAGGCGCGGTGCTAACGCCAATCATCCGCCGGGTATTAACGTCAGCTGCTGTGCTTGCATGCAGTCCCTCGTTCAAGCCCAACTGGTAGGCAGCGCCGTTGGTACACGTCACAACCAAATTTGTCGTGCCGGCAACCTGAGTCTGGAAAGAATCATGCGAGCCAAAGGCCAGTGTTTGAGCCCCATTACCCAACGTACTGATATTGCAAGATGGTGTAATTGAAATGGTGACATCAAATGTTGTGGAATCTGTTGCTGCATAGGCACTCATCGTACCCATCATTGACGCCACGCCCACACAAGCGGCCATCATAGTAGCTTTCATTATCATTATTATCCCTTTACAGAGAAGTGCTACGTTGACGATAAAAGTCAATTGACTTCTATCAATCAATCAAAATAGCAAGCATAATGAATTCGAGCAAGGCCATTTACCATCAAAGCGGATAAAACAACAGTATTATTTCAAATGGTTACCATTTATTGGTAATAGATGGCTTTGCGTGATGTATCCGGCCTTCGAGACTTATAAGCCGAAGCCGGGCACTGAAACCTGCAGTGTTTTGCCGTTCATCACCGCATGAAACGTTCCACCAGAAGCAAAAAGACGAGACTGTCTTGAAACAGACCACTGTCGGGTGCTATTGGCGAGTGCATAACCAAACAAACCCTGGTTAATAACCAAAGTTTGACCTTTATTGCTGGTGAATTTCAAATCACTCAGCTTCGCACGCGTCGTTCCCGAATTACTAATGGTCAACAGCACGTTTCCTTTTGTACCTGGTTCCAGGTGCCACTTGAGAAGCGCAGGTGTAGACGTGCCCATTCCCTGGATGAAGACAGGAACCGAGTATCGAAGCGCGAAGGTTAATCCCTTGCTTGCAGCACTTTCCAATGGCAGCTCATCTACAACAATACGATATGCTTGCTCGATTTGAGCTTGAGCTTGCCCTACTCTGACCAAACGAACAAATTGCTTATTCCCGCTTTGAATTTTGATCATTGGGGGACTGGCTACAAAGTCCGATGTAGGATTAAGCACATCCGTTCTATTGTTTTGATCCCACTTGAACACCCGTACTTGCACATCCATATCTGCGTTTGAAGTATTGGTCAGCCACAGCCCATCGGATTTTTGCGTCTGTTTGATGTCCAGCACGATGGGCGTAACCTGAAGGCCAGCAGCATAGTGTAAATACCCCATTTATAACACAGTCATCTCGTAGAGAATTTATGCCGCATT
>NZ_JABUXU010000028.1 GCF_014897675.1 Advenella sp. FME57
TCATATCACAAAATCTTGAATAAACTCAACTCGCCGTTGACGCCTCAACCCGTCTTACGTCAACGACCGCCCATGGCGGGGCACGGCGAGCACTACCCTCCCCGTCCCGACCAACATTCCGTTGCTCTCGCCTCACGTTTGCAGGGCAACCTCTTCGTCAGGCTGCTTGTTATGCCGCAGAACCAGAATAGCAAGGATTGAAATAGCGCAAAGCGTGATCAAATAACCAACAAGATAGGTGGAGCTGCCACCCGCCTGTTCGGTAAGCCAAGTCGCGATAAAGGGCGTCATTCCAGCTACCGTGGCCCCGTTCATTTCCCGCACAAAGGTGATCCCGGTAAAGCGATAGCGGGTCGGGAACAGGCCAGTTAAGAATGCGCCCTGCGACCCTGCAACCGAGCCAAACCCCACACCGTAGCCGATAATCATCGCCAAAGCAGCCAGAACGATATTTTTCGAATCCATCAACCAGAACATGGGCGCAGCATAAAGCAAGATAAACAGGGTACCCAATACATACATCCTGGCATGGCCGAAACGATCGGATAGTTTTCCCATAATGGGAGTACAAACAATGCCGGCGATGGCAGCAAGGATAATGACATTCAGGGCATCTGAATTAGTAAACCCCAAGTTGTTTACCATGTAACTCAAGGCAAAGCTATTGAGCGTATAAGTGGCGGCGTTGGCGCCTGACATGGCTAAAAAGCCACATATCAATGCCTTGGGCTGCTTGCGAAGCACCTCGCCGAGCGGAATGGAGGCCGCACGCTTCTGCTCGCTCGCATGTTGGACGGCCCTGACATACTCAGGGGTCTCTTCCAGGCTCTTGCGAATATATAGCGCGACGATGACGAGCACAGCTGAGAACAGGAAGGGGATGCGCCACGCCCATGTCAACAGATCTTCTTCAGGTAACTGGGAGATCAGGCGAAAGATAATCGATGCCAGAAGCAGACCAACCACCGTAGCCGACAAGACAAAAGCAGTGTAATACCCCTTCTTCTTGGCTGGAACATATTCCGCCACAAGAATCAGGGCACCTGCGTACTCCGCGCCGGCCCCGATCCCTTGCAACAGACGTAACACGACAAGCAACACGGGCGCCATGATACCGATCTGTGCATAGGTGGGAAGAAGGCCGATAGCGATTGTCGATAGGCCCATCAGCGCGATCGTGAACACCAGCGCGGGTTTTCGGCCCTTCTTGTCCCCAAAATGAGAAATGATCAGGCCGCCGATCGGACGCGCCAGAAACCCGACAGCCAACGTCGCGAACGAGGCCAACGTACCCGCTGTCGGCGACAAGGACGGAAAAAATAGTTTGTTGAAAATCAGGCCCGAGGCCACGGCAAAGAGGACGAAGTCATACCATTCGATCACTGTACCGACGATCGCGGCCCACAAGACACGCCTTATTTTTTTGGGCGTGATGTCGGAAGGGTCGGCTTGCGTTTGTGTCTTTGATAATTCGTTACGGGTACGGCGGGCGGAGTCGGTTAACGGCTCGTTGTCCTGGGGCATGATTGTCTCCTTTGTAGTATTAAGTGTTTTTTGTCAAATTCGCCACATTAGGTATGGTTCAAATTGTTGTTTAAGTCAGGCGCAAGATAGTCATGCAAAACCTGGCCTTGCACTAGCGTGAAGTCCGCGCGCCAATAGAAAGCACTAAGCATTTCCACAACCGGCAATCGGTAAACAGGCGCCTGGATGTTCGGCCGCAGTTCGACGGTGCAATCTCCCTCCCAGCATTCGTGCACAACCACGTCGGTCAGGCTGCGGGAGGTCAGTTGCCGAATGGCGGGTGTACCGTCAATATGGTCGATCGCCTTCAGATTGAAGTTGTTTCTAAAGTCCATCAATTGGGAAAGCGCGGCAATGTCGCCTCGTTTTTGCTTATAGGCCATTGTGCCGGTAATGACATCGATGCCATTTCGGGAAACCGTGGCTACCCATGCATCGTCCCGGACCTCAAGCTTGGGGAGTCCGAATTTCTTAGGTTGGCCATGGATTTCGCGCCCGTGCGCCACGCCTACGTCTGAACTCAGGTAAAGGTAAGGCGAGTAGGCACCACTGACCTGTTTCGAAGGCAGCTGTGCGCCGAACATCACATTGGCTTCGCCGTAAGGCCCGAGCCAATCGGTGTCGTTCATCTTGTAGATATGAATCAACACCACGTCGCCACTGAGTTCGAGCGGTGGTGGAAGCAAGTATCCCATCTTGTCGGGGTCCGAACGATACGCCAGGCTTAGCACCTCAACGTTGCGAAATCCGAAGGGAAAACGAGGTACCGTCGGCGCATCCAGTGGGGTAGAAAAACCGCTGGCGCAAATTTCATCGATCGTGACACGACGCTCGGCACTGGTGTATTGGGGCATGCTGTTCTCCGTTTATCCATACATAATGTTGTTCGATGGTGCATAGCTAACGCACATTCGTCCGGCTAGCGATCCACCTGTTAGGCTCGAATGCGAGAGCCAGGTACCGGACGGCGCGGCGCGAGACCAGACAGCAATCGCTCGATATCGATTGCTGCGAGTTCCTGAAGCCGCACAATGGAGGTATCGGAATACCAGGCGGCGTGCGGTGTAAGAATGAGATTGGGAACTGCGCGAAGCGCCGATTGCGGCGGTAGCGGCTCCGTCTCAAACACATCAAGGGCAGCGCCGCCGATCACGCCGGAAGCCAATGCCTCGGCCAGCGCCGCTTCATCGATCAGCTGGCCACGCGCGGTGTTGACAATAATGGCGTTGGGTTTCATGGTGCGCAATGTTTGCGCATTGATTGCATGCGTAGTCTCGGCTGTGGCGGGCGCATGAAGCGAGAGCACGTCGGTCTGTCTGAACAGCGCCTCGCGATCTACGCTGGTCACTCCCATTTCAGCCGCGCGCTCTGCATTCACCTGCGGGTCCGACACCAGAAACCGAAAGCCAAAGGGCAGCAACCGCGCGAGCACCAGGCTGCCGATGCGCCCCATTCCCAGAAAACCAATCGTCGTCTCGCCTGAGGGCTTGATAGGCTTGGCCACTGCGACTGCGTTCCAGTCGCCCGCCCGCACCGACGCGTCCAATTGCGACAGCTTGCGCAGTGCGGCCAACACCAGGGAAGCGGTATGGTCGGCCACCTCCTCAGTGCAGTAATCTGGCATATAGCCTACGGCAAAGCCGCGATCGAACGCCGACGCCAGATCAATATTGTCGTAGCCGATGCCATAGCGGATGATGCTAGCGCCTTCGGCCATGCCAGCAATAGCCTGCGCGGTGAGCGACGCGAACTGCACAAGCGCTACATCCGCCCCCTTCACCGCCCGCACGACCTCTTGTGGGTTTTTGCATTGGCAGGCGATAAACTCGGCACCCAGTTGCTCGGCTGCGGCTCGCTCGGCCGCCACATCGGGAAAGGTGTAGTCGGTCACGACGACGCGCCTTTTTTTCCGCGAAACGCTCATTTGGATTCCTGTGCGAAGCGCGCAAATTCAGGGTCGCGCACGTCGATTTCGATCTTTGCAATCTGGCTGCGCGCATCGGGCCCGCACAACCAGGCAGCAACAGCAGCCGTCACGGTCGGTGGGGTCAGGTCATGCTGGGGGATCTTGCTCAGCTCGTTCATGCCGGAGGCCCGGATAGCGCCCTGCATGGTCGTGTCAGTGGGCGGGATACCAAGAGAAAAAACGCGGATTCCCTGGCTGCTATATTCAAGGTCAATGGCGCGCGAAAGCATCACCAGCGCGGCCTTGCTTGCGCAGTAGGCGCTCCAGCCTTCCAGTGGCCGGTATGCTGCACCCGAGCTCATATTAATGACGGTGCCGCGGCGCTTTAGCAGCAGTGGCAGGAAAGCCCGGACACAGCGCATAGCGCCGCCGGCATTGACCGCGAGCACCTGCGCCCAGGCGTCGGCGTCCAGGTCTCCCAGCAATCCGATGGGGCGAATCACGCCGGCGTTGTTCACGAGCGCGTCGACCCGGCCGAAATCACTTACAGCCACGCTTGCCGCAAGAGCGACGTCTGCCGTGCTGCGAACGTCCACGGCCAGTACCCGCAGTTGCGCGCCGTTGGACGCCGTCAAGCCATTGAGTTCGGAATCGGCTTCTGTGCCGGGCTCCACTAACGCCAGGACGGATGCATTGGCTCGCAACAGCTGACGCACGACGGCAGCACCAATGCCGCGGCCCGCGCCAGTTACCACGACAGTAGCGCCATCAAAACGGGGAAGTGTGCTCATCAGGCATCTCCTTGAGTAAATGTGTGTTGAGATTGCCGGGCGGCTGCCATCGACTCGCGGGTGGATTCCAGAACGTTGCACATATGTTGGCGCATCGCCTGCTCGGCGGCCGCGCTATCGTTGGCGCCTAATGCCGCGACGATGGCATCATGGTCGAGCAGGCTCTGGGCGATAACCTCTCGCGATTCAGAAGCCGTGGTGCGAAATTCCAGGCCAAGCGTATTGAGACTGCTCGCCGCCCGCGATAGAAACGGGTTGGCACCCAGGGCGTGGATGTGTTCATGGAATGCGATGTCTAGTTTTCGATATGCCTGTGGGTCATCGATAGCGGCCCTTTGCTGCTCAATCAACGCCTGCAGGAGGGCCACGTCTTCGGCCCTTGCGGCCTTGGCGGCCCGTGCGGCGATGCCGCCCTCGATGAGTTGGCGCGCGTCGTACAAGGTATCAACCGATGTTTCCTCTAGCGACAGAAAGAACTGCAACGGCCCCAGGAGCGCTTCAGCACGAAGACTGGATACGAAAATACCACCACCGTGGCGCGTCTTGAGCACACCCAGCACCACGAGCGCGCGCACCGCCTCGCGGATGGTGGGCCTGCTCACGCCAAAGGACTGCGCCAGCTCGCGTTCCGACGGCAAGCGATCGTCGGCTTTAAGGTTGCCGGCACGGACCATCCCGAGCAGCTGGGCCACTACCTGTTCGGAAACAGGATCGCGTTCAACGTTGGTGGCTTGGAATTTAGGGGCTGACTGCATACGAATACATCCAAAAGTAGAAAACCAGTGCACGGATATGTCGATTACTGCGTGGTTTACAGTAATTTTCAAAATGGACAGGCCACTTGGTCACTTGACAATAATTTCATTAAACTATAGTCTTTTTTACAAGTCAAGACCCAAATCCATCGGAGACCACTCGAATGAAACTCGCCCGTTTGAAGACCTACGTCCTGCGGTACGTTGACCCGAACGACCTGAACCGGGAACGCATGACAGTCCTGGCGCGGCTGGAAACAACCGATGGCGTGGTCGGATGGGGCGAGGCGATTGCCATGTGGCCCGAAGCCTGCCGCGCAACAGCGCTTTTGATCGAAGAAGGGTTTGGGCCGTTACTTTTGCAGGCCGGAGAAACCAGCGTAGCGCAGTGCTGGCAGAAAATGCGTGATCATAGTTGGTGGTACGGCGAGGGGGGCATCGCTTCCTTCGCAATCAGCGCAATCGACATGGCGCTTTGGGACATACACGGAAAAATTCAAGGTCAGCCTCTGTCCGCGCTTTGGGGTCAGCATCACGACCGGCTGCCCGCCAACGCAAGTTGCCACGTCAACAAGGAAAGCCTTTCGGCCTGCATTGACGAAGCCATGGGGTTCTTCAATGCAGGCTTTCGCAGCGTAAAGCTGGGGCTGGGCAAAAAATCGCTCTCCACTATCGGCCATGATCCCGAAAGCAGTATTGCACTGGTAGCTGGCCTGAGGCGCGCGGCGGGGCAGGACGTGGAGATCCTGGTGGACGTGGGCAACGGGCTGCGCTGGGATGCCGACACTGCCATCGACACCGTGCGGCGCATGTCCGAGCACGACATAGGCTGGGTCGAGGAGCCGTTTTATCCCACACATCTGAAAGACTATCGCCTGCTTAAGACCGCGGTAGCCGTGCCTATTGCCAGCGGTGAACGCGAATGGACTGTCGTTGGCTACCAACGCCTGATCGACAGTGCCACGGTAGATGTGCTGGGCATCGATCCGGCACGCGCGGAGGGCATCACCGGTTTCCGAGAAATCGATCGATGCGCCGGTCGCGCCGGGCTAACGGTAAACGCGCACGCCTGGAGCACGGCAATCACCACTGCGGCCAGCCTGCATCTGTCCCTCGCATCTCCAAACACACGTTTATTTGAACTCAAGCCATTTCCTGTGGCTGTTCAACAGGAACTTGTCGCCACACCGGTAGCGCAAGCCGATGGATTTACCACTGCACTGAGCGGCCCGGGGCTGGGCGTCGAGGTGGACGAAGCTGCCGTGCAACGGCTGACTTACCGTGGATGAATGATGACAGCGGGATGGCTTCGCACTATGATGACTCATTAAGTTTGCAACGAACGACGGCATCTTCCGGCTAGATTTGGCAAGAGTACTGAAAAAGTCTGAGCCACCAAAAAAAAAACTGAAGGTTGTTGCAGCAGGAAACATAGTGCGTCGTGCGTCGTGCGTCGTGCGTCAACAGTATCCCCATCTCACGAAATGTCGTCTGCCGAAATTAAATACAGCACAGGTTCACTCGTCAATTCTCGACAATTTCTCTAAATTACGCTAACTTACTGACCAACAATCACCTTTACCTGAACAAACGCACGCCCAACTTCACCCTGTTCCCCATACTGACACTTTCACATCCGAAGTCAAAACCATCATCATTGAGCGCTTTTGATCGATCACATGAAAACAAAAGTACAGGCATCCATGCCGCGCTTTGATTTGTTCACCTTGCAGCTGGTACTGGCGGTTAAGGCCACGGGCAGCGTTGCGCGTGCCGCTGAAAGCATGCACCTGACTGCCTCTGCCGTTAGCAAGCGAATATTGGAGCTGGAAGATCAACTTGGTACGGCGATACTGGAGCGTCATTCCCAGGGGGCACGCCTGAATCCGGCGGGCGTTGCGCTTGCCCGCCGGGCCCAGTCAATACTGAAGGAGTTTCACAATCTTCAGGACGATATGGCCGACTTTACGAATGGCACGGCCGGAAGCGTACGCTTGGCTTCGAATACCTCCGGCCTGGCTTGCGGGCTTGCCGATCAGCTGGTGTATTTCAATCGTCAATATCCGGATATCAAGATATCGGTTCGCGAAGCCACCAGTATTGCGGTTGTTCAGGCGGTCGCCGAAGGCTGGGCAGATATTGGTATTGCCAGTGCCGATACTGAGCTGGGTGCATTAAGCGCACGTCCATATCGGACCACGCCTTTGGTATTGGCAGTACCAAAGAATCACCCTTTGGCGAGGCAAGGTGCCGTTCACTATACGGATACACTCGCTTACCCACATATTGGCCGTGCCGCCGATAGCGCCCTCGGACGGCTGGCAGGTGCGCCGCCCTCTGCTCGATCCGAAAAGGCGTCCGTCGATTCGCTGGTAACGAGTTTTTCTGCCGTTTTCTCGCTGGTCCGCGCCGGTGCGGGTGTCGCAGTGGTCCCCCTGAGTCCGGCGCAGTTGATTACCGCGCCGGATATCTCGCTGGTTTCGTTGAAAGACTCCTGGGCAAAGTTCGATTTGTGCCTGGTCTGCGATCCGGGTGTCATCTTGTCACCTGCAGCCTCGCGACTGCTGACCATGCTGGGCAGCACGCCGGAAACACCAAAGGCGGAATGATCAGCCCACAACAACGCCCGCATCGTGAATAACCTTGCTCCACTTCTTGCGGTCATTGGCAATCAGGTCTGAAAACGCGCTGGGTGAATCATGAGCCGGTTCAAAACCGCTGCCCACAAGCCAGGCATTTGATTCGGCGTCTTTGAAAAACTCGCCCATGGCCAAATTCCAGCGGTCAATGGCCGCCTGTGGTGTGCCTGCCGGCGCTGCCACGCCCCACCATTCATCGGCGGAGTAACCGGGCAGTGCGTCTTCGGCAACCGTGGGCAGATCCGGCAATACGAGCGAGCGCTGTTCGCCGGTTGTGGCCAGGGCGCGCAAGGCGCCTGATTTGATAACTGGCAATGCCGCGCCAAGAATGGCAAACATCATAGAGATCTGGCCACCCTGCAGGTCGACAAGCGCAGGGGAAGTACCACGATAGGGAATATGCTGGATGCCGATATCTGCCATATTCTTGAACAATTCTGCCGGCAAGTGGCCGGCGGCACCGTTACCTGCTGTGCCGAAGGTCAAGGCACCTGGCTCGCTTTTGGCCAGGGCGATAAGTTCTTTTATCGATTTCACTTGTAATGACGGATTTACCACGACAACAAACACGGTCGAGGCAACGCGGCTGATCGGGCTAAATTGCGTTGCCGGATCATAGGATAGCTTGCTGTAGAGCTCGGGATTAATGGAACTGACCCCGGCCGTGGTCATCAGCAACGTATGGCCATCCGGTTTCGCCGACGCCACCTGGGCTGCGCCAATGCCACCACCGGCGCCAGGCCTGTTTTCCACAACGACGGGCACACCCCACTTGTCCGCGACAAACCGGGCCAGGCGACGAGCCAGGGTATCCGTCCCGCCACCAGCCGGGAATGGCACAATAAGGCTCACCGGGCGCGTGGGATAGTTTGAGGCAAAAACAGTCGGAAAAGCGAATGTACCTGCGGCGATTGATCCACTAAGAAGGAATTGGCGGCGATTCATGATGTGACTATCTCCTGAAGAATAGATTCCGGTGCTTCGGCTACGAGGGTATCCGGGACATAAACAGTCCCTGCGAACAGTCGCCTGGCAGTACGCAGCAGACTGACCGCACGTACGTCCGGATCACCACCTGCGCCAGCACTATAGCGCTGTACATCCACCTCAATACTTCCCTGCGGGTGTTCAATACGGACGGGCCCGGTGGTCTGCCGGGCAACGCGTTGGGCGACAGAACCGCCTAGAAACGCGGCCACCCCCAGGCAAACCGCACCGGTCACGGCAAAGCCGGAATGGCATGTGTAGGGCATGAAATAGCGGGCAGCCAGCGTCGCGTCGTTGCTAGCAGGCGCTGCCACAAGCGTCAATTTGGGCATTTCGGAGCGCGATACGTCGCCCAGGCCCATGGCGCGTCCGGCAGTACAGCGCAAGTCTTCCACCTTCGCCAGCAAATCGGCATTGGCATTGATCACCTCGGCCGACTCATGCCCCGTCAGCCCGAACGCGTCGGCAGCGACAATGGCCATGGGCACGGCAGCATCTACACAGCTCACTTCGATGCCATTCATGATATCGACAACGTTTCCGGTTGGCAGCAATTTGCCTGTTTTGGCGCCGGCCATGTCTTCAAAACGCAACCAGACAGGCGCAGCCTGGTCCGGCACGCCATCGATGCGCGCATCGCCCTGGTACAGGACGCGTCCATTATTGGTCTGTACCGTAGCGACGATGCGCTTGGCGGTGTTGACATTGAATATTCTGACCGTGGTTGCCAGGCCGTCAGCCTTCACCAACCCCTGGTCAATGGCATAGGGACCCACGGCCGCCAGCATATTGCCACAGTTAACGTTGTAATCAATCGTATTCTTGTGAATGCACACTTGCGCGAACAGATAATCGACATCCGCATCGGCGCGTTTGGACGGGGAAATAATCGCAATCTTGTTCACCAGCGGGTCCGGCCCGCCAATGCCGTCGATGCGTCTGGGCTCAAGGGCTCCCAAAACGCGCAGCAAGATGCGATCGCGCTGCTCGCCGGGCGGGGGCAGATCGGACTCCAGAAAGAACGGGCCCTTGGATGTGCCACCGCGCATGACAACGCAGGGCAAACCAAGCTGATCAGAAAATGTATGCATAGAGTATGCCTCCTATGCGAAGTATTCTCGCCCAACTTGCGCTGCCGTGACAAACAATCATTCGGAACGGCGCCACTTCCAAAAAGTCACGCCACGCCCTGCCGCCTTGCCGCATACTGTGTGGGATGAATGCGACCAATTCCTACGAAGATCTTCGCGATCCCGACATACATAGCCAATTGCTGGAACGTATCGGCCGGCAAGAACCTGCCGTGCAAGCCTGGGCCTGGTTTGACCCGGACGTTCTGGCCCGTACACTGAAGGAGCTGAAAGCGCGAGCTCAGGAAGGAGCGCTTTCAGGACTGGCGGTGGGAATCAAGGACATTATCGATGTTGCCGGCATGCCTACCGGCAACGGCGTGATGCAAAAGGCGCCATTACCGTGCGCAGGTGCCGATGCGGATTGCGTAGCGCTTTTACGGCAGGCTGGTGCGGTAGCAATTGGCAAAACGGTTACCGCCGAAATGGCATACGCCCACGCCGGGCCTACGAGTAACCCCTGGAATCCAGCACATACACCTGGCGGATCGTCCAGCGGATCGGCTGCAGCTGTGGCATGCGGAATGGTGGCGGCAGCACTTGGCACCCAGACTGGAGGCTCGATCATCCGCCCCGCCGCTTATTGCGGCACAGTCGGATTCAAGCCGACCTATGGCCTTGTGTCCATGAAAGGCGTCACGGGCGTGAGCCCTCGCCTGGACACGCTGGGCTGGTTTACGACAAATGTGAAGCTGGCCGATCGGATTGCCCAGGTGTTGCTGCCAACTCAACCAGCGCCGACCGCCGCCAGGATGGACGCGTTGCGGGTGGCTCGCGTGGATGCATTACACGCTGGCCCAGCTGCCGAGACAATAAGCGAAATGGACATGGCAGGTGCTCGCTTGACAGAGAACGGTGCTAACGTCTCGTGCCTGAACATGGAAGACGAATGGAAGACGCTGACCATTGCGCACAAAACGATCATGTTCTATGAGATGGCATACACAATACAGACGACGCATGCAGCAAACTGGCGGCACTTTAGTGCAACGCTGCGTGCAACTTGCGAACAGGGTTCTGGTATCTCGAAGGCCGAATATCACCATGCACTCAATACCGTAAAGTCTTGTGAAGTGCGCTTGCTGCATGCGCTACAGAACACAGACGTAATATTGACACCCAGTGCAAAGGGGGCTGCGCCTCGCGGGTTGGGAAGCACTGGGGAATCCACCTTCAATCGAATCTGGACGCTGCTTGGCTGGCCTGCCATACATTTGCCGACCACCCAATCACGCGGGGGCCTGCCACTGGGCGTACAACTTATCGGAAAGCCCGGGACCGACAGGCAGCTGTTATGGACCGCTAATCTGGTACATCAGCGCATTGATCGCCGGATTGTTCACATCTGCGCAGAATGATAGCGCTACGGCGTAATGCTAGATAAATTCCATGGCGTCATCAACCGCTAGAATCAGGATCACCACCGTATCGTCACAGTGGTTATCGAGAAGGACGCCGCGCGTGCCGAACAGCTCATGCTCGAGCATATCTACTTCGCGAGCTTGTTGCTGCGGGATAATTATGAGCGGTTGAGCAAGCAGAACACGTTGGGGAAGTAGGATGCCGACCAAGAGATAAGCGGTTGCGCTATACCGTCGCCAAAGGCTGGACTGGTATCGATTTTTTGGAATGCAATTTATAAGATCCGAAGACGCCGAGGGCTTTCCATGAATAAAGTCCAGACATCGTTATACCAGACGCAAAGACTCAGGCGCTATTAACACATTTACTGCCTCACTTTCCAATAAATTAACGTCCCACTTTTGCCGTAAGCTGAATAGACGCGCCAACGGCTTTAAGGACAGCGTTAACGGTCTCGGAACGTGGTTTGGTCTTTCCAGAGAATGTTTTATAAAGACTCTCACGACCCAAGCCAGTCACTTCAGAGATCTGAGCCATTCCTAGCGCCTTCGCCACATCCCCCAGCGCTGCCAAAAACAGATCGCCATCATCCTCTTCAATGACAGCATTCAAATATGCGACGATATCCTCCGATGTGGTTAAGTACTCAGAGGCGTCAATTTCACTTATGGCTACTCCACTGACCTTATTCATAAAATTTACCTTAGATGTTTGACCAGATTTGTATCCTACAGGATGCAATAATGCAAGGACAAATTCCAATAAATTGAACGGGTACGATGATCATCACATACAAATAAACAGGTACCGAATGGCGGTGTTGGTTCCGGCTTATGGCTCATTGAGTAAATAAGAATATAGAAACCAACGCAGTCTCGGCACAACCTCACCGACTATTTTCAGCTAATCCTGCGCATCAGTAAGGCGCTCTTTTATTCCATACTTATAATGGAAAAAATCGCCGCGCGTCTACGCACGTCCTGCGGCCTCCCGGAAAACGATAAGGCGTTGTGCGAATGTCAAAATTAACGAAGTCGGAAATCTCCCCTGCCCAGGCTCGTCGTATCGCGCTGACAGCGCAGGGTTTCAATGGCATCACCCGTGATGGCAACATTAGCACCGCGCACCTGCGCCGGTCGATCGGACAACTTGGCGTACTCCAGATCGACAGTGTGAACGTCCTTGTGCGTGCCCATTACCTGCCACTTTTTTCCCGTCTGGGTTCCTACGACCGCACGCTTTTAGACACCGATACTGTCGCCAAGTCAAAACGCTTCTTCGAATATTGGGGGCATGCGGCCTCGCTGCTGCCGATGGACTGCCAGCCTTTATTGCGCTGGCGCATGGATCGCGCGCTTCGTGGCGACGGAATCTGGACGCAGCTACAACCCTTCGCCAAAGCAAGGCGAGCCGAAGCGGATACCATCCTGCGTCGCATCGGCGCAGAAGGCCCCCAGGCGGCTTCCGATCTGTCGCCCGCCGCCGCACCGGCTACCAAAGGAGCCACCAAGGAGATGTGGGTCTGGAGCGAAGTAAAGCACGCCATCGAATGGCTTTTCTGGTCGGGGCAGATCGCCTCGACACATCGCCGGGGCAGTTTCGAGCGCGTCTATGACCTGCCTGAACGTGTTTTGCCTCGTGCCGTACTTGAACACCCCACACCAAGTGCTGTGGATGCACAGCGAGCCCTGCTCGCCCGATCGGCCAAGGCCCTTGGCGTCGCCACCGAAGAGGACCTGCGCGATTATTACCGTATTCCCGCTGCGGACGTGCGGCAGCCGCTTCAGCAACTGGTCGAGGAAGGAACCATCATCCCCGTGCGCGTGCGCGGCTGGCGGCAGCAAGCCTATCTGCACAAGGACGCGCGCGCCGGTCGCAAGATCGAAGGCGCCACGCTGCTCTCGCCCTTTGATCCGCTTATATGGCATCGCGCCCGCACAGAGAGGCTGTTCAACTTTCGCTATCGGCTGGAAATCTACACGCCGGCACACAAGCGCGAGCACGGTTATTACGTGCTGCCCTTCCTGCTGGATGGCGCGATCGTAGCGCGTGTAGATCTCAAGGGGGA
The DNA here is from genome assembly GCF_014897675.1 of Advenella sp. FME57. GTDB lineage: Bacteria > Pseudomonadota > Gammaproteobacteria > Burkholderiales > Burkholderiaceae_B > Advenella. The sequence goes on from NZ_JABUXU010000028.1 coordinate 13,163, forward strand.
TCGCCAGTCTGGCGCGCTGATCGTCCAGCGAGCGCATGTCGAGCCCGATGCACCGCCCCACACGATCGAACGGCTGATCGAAGAGCTTAGGCTTTTAGCGTCATGGCTTGGATTGTCATCCCTCGCCGTCGCGCCGGTTGCTGCGATCGACCCGCTGCTTGCTACCTTTCGCGTCGAGAGCCTGCCGGCATCTGCTGGGGTGGTGGCTGTATAATTTGGCATTACCGCTCTCGTTACCTGTAGTTGTTTTTGTGCTAATTCGAATCACCAGGCTTCTGTTCAATCTCCGATGAATAAGCCTGGAGAATGCTGGGCTTTCTGGATCACACCCAATACGTTCCCTCATTCATCAATATTGCTGCACTACCTGCGGCGGTAGCGTCCACGCCACATAACACGCTTCCTCGAGGCAGTTGTGTGTCCACGTCAGCGCAAATGCGTGGACAGCAATGTCAACACAAACACTTTACCCTGCCTTTTCAAGTTAAACCGTCACCCCCACGTTGAGCGCGCCGTGCTTGGCTCGATGTCATGCCGACATACCTGCTTGAACACCCTATCATTAGCACAAATGTGACTTACTATAATTTTTACTTATGGTATGAGCCATATCCTAGGATAAATTTGCTCTGTACCGTATATTGCTAATAAAAAAATGGAGGCAAACATGACCAAGGCCACTTCCTTGGATATAAAGGCATTAAGGATTTTTGAGGTACTCGCAACGCATGGAAACTTTTCTCATGCCGCCAAAGATCTTGGTATCAGCCAATCAGCGGTGTCGCAAGTGGTCTCAAATATTGAGGAGATTCTCAAGACACAAGTGATCGATCGCAAGCGGCGCCCGTTCAAGTTGACGCCCGCTGGCATTTCCCTCAGTCGCAAGGCCAAGCAGATTGTGGAAGAAATGGACCGGCTGATTGCACAGACACGCGAAGCGGCTTTGTTCAACCAAGTTGAGATCCGGTTGGGCATGATCGATTCCTTCTCTGCAACGGTAGGGCCGTACGTTCTGAAATCGATGGTGACCAATACCAGCCGTATCTTGGCTTGGTCGGGGCTTTCCCATACCCATTCAAATGGTCTGTTGAACCGCCAACTGGACCTGATTGTGTCCTCTGACCCCGTCGAGGACATGGACGATCTGGTCAGAACTAAGCTTTATCAGGAGCCGTTCCTGATTGTTGTATCGAAAGAAAAGGAAGCCCTGATCGCAAAACGGGATCTGAATGCGTGCGCACAGGCCATGCCTTTTATTCGATTTGCATCACGCTCTCATTACGGCGGACAGATCGAGCGCTATTTGCGACGGTGCAATGTCAGCATTCCCCATTATCTGGAAATTGATTCGGCAGATGTGGTCATGGCGATGGTGGCCTCGGGGCTTGGATGGACAATCACCTCGCCGTTATGCGTCGCCCAGGGGCTGTCATTCTGGGACAAAGTAGCAGTTCTGCCGTTGCCGGGACCAGCATTGCAACGAACGGTTTATTTGATCTCCCGACGAGGAGAAAATGAAGATGCCGCAGAGAAAATCTATCGAAGCAGTCGTCAGGCACTGGAACAGCATGTTCTGCCCAAGTTGCAGACAAAAATTCCATGGTTAAAGAGTACTCAAAATCTATATTGACTAAAGGAGGTCAAAGTGATATCAACTAATCGTCGCGTTTTTCTTAAAAACACTCTCGCAGGTGCGGGTGCTATCGGCCTGGCAGGAACAGGGCTTTTTGCCTCGGCAAAAGAGCTGCAAAAAATGGCATACGGGGGCTCTCCATGGCTTTCGCACTATCCCACGTATCTGGCAATCGAAAATGGTCTGCTCAAGGCAGAAGGCATTGATTTGCGCTGGGAATCGTTTGTAACCGGCTCTGCACGGCTAAGTGCAATGATGGCGGGGGACGTGGATTTGGCGGGATTTGGCTCCATTTCAACGATGGCGCTGATGGCGCGCGGTGTGAAGCAATTCTATGTAGTGGGTGTGCCGGAAAACTTCGGAAAGGTTGAGGGCCTGTTCGTCAAGGAAGGGATCAACAGCATCGCGGACCTAAAAGGCAAAACGATTGGCACGGCGTTTGCATCCAGCACGCATCTTTTGGTGCTGGACTTGATTGCAGCCAGTGGTATGACGCCAGACAAGGATATTAACGTAATCAATATCTCCGGACCCGAGATCATTGCAGCGATGAAATCAGGTCAGATCGATGCCTGCGCCGCATGGACCCCGCAATTTAACATTCTGTCCTCAATGCCAGGCGTCAAGCTGCTGGCTGACGATACAAGTTTCAGCCTGTACAAGGAATTTGGAACGACGCCGGGCCCTGATCTGTTGGTTGTGAAGAAATCCTATGCGGAATCTAACCCGGAGGCGGTCAAAAGCTTTATCAAGGCCTATTTCCAATCTTGCGAAGTTCTGAAAAACGAGCCCGAAAAGGCGGTTCCGATTCTCAAAAAGCTGACCAATCTGAGCGACGCGGAGCAGTTGCAAACAATTAAAGGAGCCGAATGGTACACGCTAGACCAGCAAAAGGACCTGATGGCTAAAGACGGAAAGTTCGTCACAGGCCTTCAAAAGCTGGCCGAAATGCTGGTTACCTACAAGCAACTGGACAGCGCTCCCAAAGTGAGCGACTGGATCAATCCGAATTTCATTTGAGATTCGATTTCACAAAATACCAGGAGTATCCAAGTATGTCTTACGTTTCCAAAAAACGGGAACTCGTCCTGATCAGTTTTATATCGGTCGTCGTTTTCGTTTCAGTTTGGGAAATGGTGTGTCGCTTCGGGCTGGTCGATCCCATCTTTCTTCCTTCCCCGACCGAAGTGGTCTTGCGTGGAATCCGGACTCTGAACGATGGCGTGCTGATGTCACACGTGCTGGCATCCACGCGCAGGGTGATGATTGGATTTGCGCTCGCCGTGGCCATTTCCATTCCCTTGGGGCTGGTGCTGGGCACATCCCGCCGTTTCTGCGCAGTATTTGATCCCATCATTTCGCTGATTCGGCCCTTACCTTCCATGAGCTGGATTCCGCTATCACTGCTTTGGTTCGGCATTACAGAAACACAGAAGTACAGCATTGTTTTTATGGGAACAATCGCGCCAGCGCTGCTTTACGTGATCGAAGCCACACGCAATGTTGACCAGGTGCTGGTGCTCGCGGCCCGAAACCTGGGAGCAAGCCGGTTCCAGGTCATGCGGGAAGTCATTTTGCCCGCAAGTCTTGCACAGATCATAAGCGGCTTCAAGATCATTCTGGGGTTGTCCTGGACCTGCGTCATCTCCGCTGAACTTGTTTCAGCTAAAGAGGGACTCGGGTTCATGATAATGAACGGCAAAGAGTTTTTCCAGACTGACACGGTTGTCTTGGGCATGGTCATGATCAGTATCACAGTATTGATTATTGACGTGATTCTGCGCCGTATTGAAAACCGGGTTTTGCGCTGGCAGCGCTAAAGGGGGATTGACATGATAAATATTGAGAATGTGAGCAAGAGTTACGGGCCATTGAATGTTCTGGATAAAGTGAATATTGAGGTCAAGAAAGGCGAATTCGTGGTCCTGCTGGGCGCATCCGGTTGTGGCAAGTCCACGTTGATCAACCTGATCGCAGGTTTTGTGCGTCCGTCCACAGGACGGATTGTCGTCAACGGTCACGAGGTCAACGACGTTGATCCTCAGTGTGGCATGGTCTTCCAGCAATATGCGCTGTTCCCATGGATGACTGTATTGGAAAACGTGGCATTCGGGTTAAAGCTCAGGGGCGTTGCCAAGAAAGAGCGGCACGAAGTTGCGCAGAAGTATATCGATATGGTTGGACTGCAATCATTCGAAGACGCCTTTCCCAAAGCCTTGTCCGGAGGCATGCGCCAGCGGGTATCGATTGCACGTGTGCTTGCCACCAACCCGGATGTGATTCTGCTTGATGAACCGTTTGCCGCCCTGGACGCCATGACACGACAAGTGTTGCAAGAGCAACTGATCAGAATTTATGAGCAGAGCGGCAAGACAATTGTGTTCATTACCCATTCGATTGATGAGGCCCTGCTACTGTCGACCCGCGTTATTGTACTGGGCTCCAAGCCTGGCAAGGTGGTACAGGACATCCCCAATGACCTGCCTCACCCCCGTAATGCGAGTGTTCAACTGTCACCACGGTTCAACGAACTCAAAGCGCAGATCTGGGACACGGTCCAACACGAAGTCCAAAAAAGCCTGGAAGCTCGTGCATAGTTTTCTATAAAAACATCAAGGTTAAACATGTCGTCTAGAACAACTTACCCCGTCTACGAAAGTCGGTCCGGGTGGAACTCTCTGTTGCCTGCGCGAACAGCGAAGACAAATATTTCGATTCAAAGCAAGTACGATTTTATCGTTATCGGGGCCGGATACACCGGATTGGCCGCAGCGCGCAGGCTGGCAGAATTGAATGCGTCCGCCAGCATCCTGGTCCTGGAGGCTGGTGTCGTTGGAGAGGGCTCGTCAGCCCGAAATTCAGGGTTCGTCATCGCCCTGCCTCATAACACCAATATGTCGGGCCATATCAGCCCAGCAGAGGTGGCACAAAAGCAAATCCGAGTTTATGACGGCGGGTTACGCTGGCTCAAGCGACTGGTGGATTCGTATCAGATTGATTGCGGCTGGAATCCCAAGGGAAAGTATCACGGCGCAGCCACCGCGGAAGGGGCCATCAGCCTGCAAAACACTGCACGTCAGTATGACAAATGGGGTGTGCCATACCAGGAAATCTCTCAGGCCCAACTATCCGAACGTCTGGGCACTCAATATTACCGCTACGCCATTCAAACCAATAGCAATATTTTTATGCAGCCTGCTGCGCTCATTCGCGGCCTGGCCGACAACTTGCCCGCCAATGTCACATTGGTGGAGAACTGCCCCGTTTTGTCGGTCGAGCAGGGTCGGGAACAAGGGGTTCTCACCGCACAAGGCCTGATTCGCGGGGGAAAAATCATTGTTGCCAACAACGGCTTTGCGCGCAAACTGGGTTTTCTGAAAGACCGGATGTTCACGATCTTCACCTACGCGGCGATTACACCCGAGCTGGATGCACAGCAGCTCGCGTTGCACGGAAGCGAGCCTGAATGGGGGCTGATTCCAGCGAACCGTATGGGCACCACGCTACGGAAGATCCAAAACAAACGCTTTATGGTACGAAGCGCCTATTCTTATGAAAAACCGCAGACCGAAAGTACCGTGCTGGAACTGTTGACTGATTGTTATCGCCGACGCTACCCCGCCGCGAAAAGCCATCGATTCGAACACCTGTGGGGCGGAGCAACGGCGCTAACGCGTAACGGCGCGACCTATTTTGGCGAAATGTCGCCAAATCTTTTTGCGTCCGTCGGGTGCAATGGCGCCGGCGTACTGAAAGGCACCTGCTACGGAAAATTACTTGCGGAGCTGATATTGGGGCATCGCACCCAGGAACTTGTCGATGTCCTGGCCATGGATAAACCGAACTGGCTTCCTCCCGAGCCGCTGCGGGGTGCAGCAGTCAAAACCGCCATTTATCTGCAGAAGCGAAAAGCAGGCGCAGAAAGATAATTTAGGGATTAGGGTGTTCTTTCATAATAAACATGTCATCCTTAAACAAAGTCGGGTGGGTATCTGCCGGTAAGAGCAGCAAAGGAATCTTATCGGCAGTACCTGCTATAAAACTCGAAAAAAAAGTACATCTGGCGTTATTCAGCCAAAGAAAATGCTGCCGCCAACTGATCGGCCGCTCTAGCCAGTAACGCAACGTCCATACCCACGGCCGTAAACAGCGACCCGCATTCCATGTAGTGGCGGGCCAATTGCGTGTCCAATGTAAGGATGCCGGGCGCTTTACCAAGCGCCCGAACCTGACGGATCGCATCCTCTATCGCACTTTGCACTTCGGGATGACCCGGGTTGCCCAAATGTCCCATGCTGGCCGATAGATCTGCCGGACCAATAAACACGCCGTCCACGCCATCTACCCGGGCAATGGCCTCCAGATTATCGAGCCCTTCCTGCGTTTCTACCTGCACCAGTAAACAAAGTTCATTTTCGCACTCGTGCATGTATGTCTTTTGCCTGCCGAAATCACTGGCGCGCATGGTTCCGCCCACGCCCCTGTGGCCCCGTGGCGGATAGCGCATGCCGGCCACCGCCCTGGCGGCCTCTTCTTCGTTCTGAACATAAGGGATCAACAAGGTCTGCGTACCGATATCAAGAAAACGCTTTTGCTGGACTGCGTCGTTCCATGAGGGCCTAACGGCTGCCGATACGGGGTAAGGCGCCGCTGCCTGCAACTGGGCAAGCACACCAGAGACCTCGTTCGGTGAATGTTCGGTATCCAGCAAAAGCCAGTCAAACCCTGCGCCAGCCACAATTTCGGCACTGTACGCGTTACACAAGGACACCCACAACCCAAGTTGATGCTGTCCCTGGGCCAATGCCTGCTTGAATTTGTTCTTGCCTGCAATCATTGCGACTCTCCCTTGATCAGTTGAAACTGACAGAGATGCTGCCCAGTGTGCCGAAGTCTGCGTGAATCACATCGCCTTTTGCGACAGGAACGGTACGGGTGAAGGATCCGGCCAGTATGATGTGCCCTTTTTCCAGGACACCGCCAAAATCAGCGATTTTGTTCGCCAGCCATACGACCCCCATTGCAGGGTGCCCAAGAACCGCAGCAGATACGCCCGATTCTTCGATGGTGCCATTTTTATACAAAAGCGCACTGGCCCAGCGAAGGTCAATGTCCATGGGCCGTACGACCCGGCCACCCAGCACAACCGCAGCAGAAGCAGCATTGTCCGCGATATTGTCAACAATCCGTCGAGGATACCGGGTACGTCCGTCAACCAGTTCAAGAGCGGGCTGTATAAAGTCGGTCGCTTCCAGAACATCAAATAGCGACACGTTCGGGCCCTTGAGCGCCTTTCCAAGGACAAACGCCAACTCCACTTCAACGCGCGGCACAATAAAGCGGTCTGCGGCAATTCGATCACCGTCGTAATAGAACATGTTATCCAGCAAATGGCCATAATCAGGCTCATTGATGCCAAGCGTCGATTGCATTGCCCTGGATGTCAGGCCAATCTTGTGTCCACGCAGGACGGCGCCATGCGCTATCTTGTCAGCAATGACCAGTTTCTGTATCTCATAGGCGTCGGCGATCTGCAACCCAGGAAAAGTTTCGTCCAGCTGCGCAACGGGTGTTGCATTTTTTTCTGCATCCAGCAACAGGCGCATTGCTTTCTTGTGTATTTGCTTGCTGAGCATCATTCATCCATTTCTGACAGTATTTTTCAGAATGCCGATTGTCGGCACCTCCACTTCCACCACGTCCCCTTCCCGAAGAAACTTTGGCGGATCGTATCGAATCCCGGCACCCGTCGGCGTGCCGGTAGAGATCACGTCCCCAGGCTCCAGCGTCGTCCACCGGGAAATGTAATGGATCAGATACTCGAAAGAGAACATCAAGTTCGCGGTGGTATCGCGCTGACGTTCTTCGCCATTCACCCGTGTGATCACTTCAAGATTGTCATAACGAGGGAATTGGTCGGCAGTAACCAGCCAGGGCCCGGCAGAGCCACTCTGATCGAAGTTCTTTCCCTGCGTGACATTAAATTTTCCGTGTTTTAACCAGTCGCGTACGCTGCCTTCATTCAGGCAAGTCAGGCCTGCAATATGAGATAGCGTCTGCTGCTGCGGAATGCGCCGGCCGCGCTTTCCGATCACGATTGCAATTTCGCCCTCGTAGTCAAGCTGCTCCGACTCTTCAACCGGGCAAATCAACGGCTGCCCGTGGCCGGTGATGGATGACGCGAACCGTGGGAAGACGCTGGGATAGGCAGGTGCTGCGGTGCCGTCTTTATATTCTTCATTGCGATGGTGATAATTGATCCCCACACAAATGATTTTCCCAGGGTTGGGTATAGGCGGCAGATAATGCAGTTCTTCCAGGGCGTAACGTGGCGCACCATCAGGCAGCGATTGAACGACACTTGCCAGCTTGTCGCTGCCCAGCAGTGCATTGACGGTACTGATATCCGGACCGAAAGCGTCGGTCAGATCAACAACCTGATGTTCAATGACCACGCCGAATCGCGCTCTGTTTTGTATCACAAAAGAAACTATCTTCATTTCTCAAATCCAAAGAAGGCGGTTGGATTATCAACCAGTATTTTTTTAAGCAAGGCCTCGGAAGGCGCATAGCGGTACAGTTGTTCGACCAGATCACCCTCGTTTGGCGGCTGCTTGACCGACACCGGGTGCGGCCAGTCGCTCCCCCATACGACACGATCCGGCGCTGCCTCAATATAGGCCTGTGCAATGGGAATGACATCATTCCAGGGCGCACCAGCGCGTGATACCTTTTCTGTCAGAGAAAGCATGACCCAGAAGTTGCCTTTTTTCAGCAACTCCAGAACAGCGTTCAGGCTAGGGTCGGCGCTTTCTGAGCGAGGATCGGGACGCCCCATGTGATCCAGCATCACCGGAATGTCCAGCGACTGAAACATGGCAAGTTGATCCATGATGCCGGTCGCTTCAGGCTGAAACTTCGCGTACCAGCCCAGTTCCCGAATGCGTGCGATCGCATGATCAAATTCTTTTTCCGACATACTCACGCCCAGCCCCTGGCGATTGAAGCGGGCTCCTTTTATGCCTGCCGAATCGAGCTTTTCGAGATCACTGTCACTGCCTTCAAGCAGCACTAGTGCATTGGCACAACCTCGGTAGCCCGGTCCGGACGCCTCCAGTGCGTCCAGGACCACTTGATGGTCGGCCCCGTATGTTGTTGCCTGGACAATGACACCTCTTTCTATTCCCAACGTTCGATGCAATTGCAATGCCACCTCTATCGTGGCCGAGGGCATTTCGTAGGCCGCGCCGGCCCTGACGGGGTATTTGGTTGCCGATCCGAATACATGGAACTGACAATCACAACTGTTGGCAGGCGGTTTGGGATTGGGCGAACGTGGGTTTGGGTCAGGGGCAAGATAATCAGGCATTTGCTTCCCCCTTCACGGCAATAAAGTCGCACTCCAGTAATTTGCCACCATCCAGGCTGGCTTGCATGGTGTGCCTGGCCGGCCTGGAATCAGGATCGGGAAATAGCGCCAGCCATTCTTCGTTCAAGGCTGCACGTTGCGACCGGTCGTTCATCCAGACATGCATCTTGATAATGTCCGTGGGTTCCAGCCTAGCGGCACGGCAGATACGTTTCACATGATCAAACATGAGCCTGCTCTGCTCCTGTATCGTCGAACCATATTCACCGGTTGAGGGATCCGTTCCCTGAATGCTGCCCGAAAACACCATAGAGCCAATCTGGCTGGCCGCCGGAATCGGGTTCTTGTGACTGAACCCTTCCGCGTAGATACTCTTTCTTTTTGTCATATTCATTTCTCCTGACATGTTCTGTTCCTAGTTCACGCTGATGCCTGCCTTTTTGATAATCGGCACCCAGCGCGCGTCTTCTTTCTTTAGATACGCCTTAAAGTCTTCGGGCGTCATACTCTGGGCTTCAGCGCCAAGCGTCTCAAAGCGCTGAACGATTGCCGGATCTTTCAAGACCGCTGTCGTGGCGGCGCTGAGTTTTTCAAGAATCTCTGTGGGCGTGCCTTTGGGCGCCATCAAACCGGTAAAGGTGTAGGCGATAGCATCCGGAATATGGGATTCGGCCAAGGTTGGTACTTCCGGCAGGCTCGCAAGGCGTTTTTGTGACGTCACGGCAAGGGGACGCAGCTTCCCATCCTTTATGTAGGGCAAGGCCACCGACAGCTGGTCAAAGCTGAAATCCACCTGCCCGCCAAGCAAATCGGTGAGCGCAGGTGAATTTCCTTTGTAGTGAATTGTCATCCATTTGGCCCCCGTTTTGGCCAGCATCATTTCGCTCATCAAGTGATTGGAAGTGCCTGCGCCGGGCGAAGCCATATTAAGCTTGCCGGGATGTTTTTTCGCGAAATCTATGAGTTCGTTGACCGTTTTGATCGGTAGCCCGGGACGCACCTGCAGCACCATCGGAGTCATCGAAACCGACGTGACCGCCTCGAAATCCCGATCCCAATGGTAGGCATCACGATTGAAAATAATCGGACTATAAAGAAGTGGGCCGTTGGCCGCCATGAAGAACGTGTACCCATCCGGCTTGGATTTGGCGACATGCTCTCCGGCAATCAGGCCTCCGGCGCCCGCCTTGTTCTCCACGATAAATGGCTTGCCAAACGCTTTCGCCAGCCCGGGCGCGATGAGTCTTGCTGCAACATCCACGTTGCCACCGGGTGGATATGGGACGACGATTGTAACTGGCTTATCAGGCCAGTCGTTTGCATACGCCGTCGAGGCTAGCAGTATGGATACGGCAGCGATCATTTTTTGTGCTTGCATTTGTCTCTTCCTATAATCGATGGTGGAACCATGCGGCAAAAGATAGCAAGGGTTGATATCACAGGACAATATGAAAAATCGATTTACGTCCAAATAACGGACTTAATATAGATTCGATACTCACGACATGGTACAAAAATGGGGCATTATTGCGTTTGTCATGCATTTCCATTGACAATGACGGTTATTATTTGGACATATTTCTGGTGCCAACCAATGAAAATTTTTGCAAATAGCATGAGCCCCGAGCAGACCTACAAATTATTGACCGGTATCGTCGTGCCAAGACCTATCGCATGGGTGAGCACTTTGTCGGATGCTGGCCTCATCAATGTCGCGCCTTTTAGCTGCTACACCATTGTTTCCAACATGCCGCCCATGATCGGTATAAATATTGGGCGCAAGGCGGGAGCACGCAAGGACACCGCCACGAACATTCTTCGCAATAAGAATTTCGTCGTCAATATTGCAGATGAAACGCTGTTGGAACCCTTGCACCAGAGCGCCGGTGAATACCCGCCACAGGTCAGCGAAGCACAATTGCTGCATCTTGCAACCCTTCCCGGATCGTCGATGTCGGCGCCTCGTCTTGCGGCCGCTCCGATCAACATGGAATGCCGGCTGCATAGCGTAACCCCCTACGGCGATACCGGTGCAGAATTCTTTGTCGGAGAGATTCAGGTGCTGCATATCAGGGATAATTTGTTGAATAACGGAAAAATCGACAGTACGTCCTTGCGTCCGATCTGCCGTCTTGCCGGCCCCAACTACGCTACCCTGGGAGACGTCGTTACCTTGCCTGCGGTGTCGCAAACTCCAAAATCGGTGCTTTAACGATCACTATCAAGAGGAAACATCATGAATTCAGACGCGAGCGAAGACAGTGCAACTGCGCAACCGGGAAGCCAGACCGTTTCCCGTGCCATGCAGATCCTGCGACTGGTTGCCTGCGGTCAAGAGCATGGCGTGCGCCTGACGGATATTGTTAATATTTCAGGCCTGAACCGGCCCACTGCGCGCCGTATATTGAAAACGCTGCTGCAGGAACAAGCTGTTGAACAGGATCCGCTGACGCGTCGCTACCTGATTGGCAGCGAATTGACGCTTCTGGGCCTGGCGCGCCGCAGACGGTTTCCCCTTTTATCTGCCGCCTCAACGTGTCTGAACTACCTTGCACAAAGTATCGGCGACACTGCATTCCTGAGCATACGCCATCGGCTGGATTCAATTTGTATCGCCCGCCAGACCGGCCATCATCCTATCCAAGTGCTATCCATTGATGTGGGTGCGCGGCGCCCGCTAGGCGCAGGTGTCTCAGGCGTGGCTATTCTTTCCTGCCTGTCCCCAGATGAGCTGCGGCAAATCATTTCCGCTAATACCACGCGGCTGGCACAGAGCGACCTCACGCCAGACCAACTCATACAAAGGGTGCACTTGGCCAGAAACCTGGGCTATGCCTATGTCCAAAATGGCGTAATGTCCGGCACCAGCGCAGTCGCTGTCCCGGTTGTCGATGCAGCGGGACAAGCCCAGGCAGCCTTAACCATCACTGCAATGTCAAATCGTCTCGATACATCACGCCTGTCATATGTGGTGGAGCAGATGAAAGGGCAGGCCGAACAACTCAGCCGTCATGCGGATATGAACAAGAATTAATCTGCCCTTCTGATCGCCTCTTCCAGCATATCCAGCCTGTCCTGCCCCCAAAACAGTTCGTTCTTAAAAACATACGAAGGAGAACCGAATACACCGCAAGCCACGGCTTCATCGGTAAATTTCCGGTAGAGAGCAATAATCTGCGGCGCTTGTGCCTGGTTCATCAGCGTCAGGCCATCCAGGCCATGTTTATTCGCAATATCAATCAGAGTTATGTCAGATGAAATATCCTCATCTTCGCACCACTCGGCACGAAGAATGGATTTGGACAATTGGGCGATATCGATGCCGTTCTGGCTTGCTGCAATCACCATGCACGATGCCAGGTCTGCATTCGGGCACATGTATTTAGGCTGCAGGTTAATGCTGATGTCCAGTTTGCGGCACCACCGTTTCAATTCGGCGATGCGATAGGCCTGGCGTTCGGGCGAGCGCTGATGCAGAAGCATCCCGCCCGTCCTGGCGTAGACATCAGGAAGGTCTACTGGCTTGTAGTTAATTGCTGCATCGTATTTTTCCGCAATACGCGCCAGGCGATCCGCCCCCAGATAGGCCCAGTCGGAGTTCAGCCAAAAATAATAGTCTATGGTTTTGCCACTCATGACCGGGCCTCTTGCATTTCCGTCAGCGGCGCAAATTTGGCGGGGCCATGCATGAATATGGAGCTGATAATGGCAATCACACCCAAACCGCTCAGGTACCACACGATATAGCGTGGATCGCCGTCACCATAGGCAAGCAGCGACGTTGCAATCAGTGGTGCCAGGCCGCCGCCGATAGCGCCAGAGACCTGCACTGCGATCGATATACCACTATATCTGACCTCAGGCGGGAACTGGGCAGAAAAAAGACTTCCCTCGGGACCATACAGGCAGGCGTAGACCACACCGATGGCAATGATCATTGCGATATTGATGGACGCGACGTCCAAGCTGCCGAGCATAGAAAAAAACAAGGAGGAAAACAGCAATATGCCAATAGAACCTGCCATGAATACCCATTTAAAACTCAGGCGATCGCCAAGAATGCCAAACAGCGGCATGGTAAAGAGCGATACCAATGCGCCCCAGATAGTGGCATCCAGCATCACCATCCGATCAACACCAAGGGTATTGGTGGTATAGGCCAGTGCAAAGGTGACCACTGTGTAGAACCAGGTTACTTCGGCAAGCCTGCCGCCCACAACAACAAGCACTTCTTTCGGATACTTCTTCAGGACGATCATGGCCGGCATCCCAACCTTTTCGCCTTTCTTTTTCATGCGCTCAAAGTCTGGGGATTCGGCAACCTTGACGCGGATGAACCAGCCAACCAGCAAGAGTAGAACGCTGGCCAGGAAAGGAATTCTCCACCCCCAGGCCAACATGTCTTCGTTGGGCAATGACGCCACGGCGCCCATTGCCAAAGAAGACAGAATCAGGCCCGGGGCAACCCCCGCTTGAGGCAGGCTGCCAAAGAATCCTTTTTTGCCTTCGGGGGCATGCTCCACGGCCATCAATACAGCGCCGCCCCATTCGCCGCCCACGGCGATACCCTGTATAAATCGCATGAGCACCAGCAACACCGCGCCCCAGTAGCCAATGGATTCATACGAGGGAATGAGCCCGATCAGGATCGTCGGAATCCCCATCATAAACAATGTAATGAGCAGCATAGACTTTCGGCCGACCTTGTCACCGAAATGGCCGAAAATAATACCACCCAGCGGTCGGGCAAAGAATCCCACGGAATAGGTGGCAAACGCAGCCAGCGTCCCCGTCAATGGATCGAACGAAGGAAAAAAGATCGTATTGAAAACCAGTGCTGCGGCTGTTCCGTATAAGAAAAAGTCGTACCACTCAATGGTTGTCCCCATCATGCTTGCCAGGCCTGCCGTCACATATTGCGAACGCGAACGGACAGACCCGGATGTCGTATTATTCGCCATCCCGGTTCCTTTTAATAATAATGAACTTTATCGTCTGTTTAACGTGCCAGTAACTACTTCAGATCTAGCGGCGCAATACCATGCGTCTGCCTGCACCAGTAATTAAAGGTCGCCTTGACGATTGAATTTTTGAGCAGATAATCGTGGGCTTCAGCGGCAAGCTTGTCATCAACGGGAGTCAGCTTGCCAAATGCCTGCGCACGGATCTGCATACGAGCTGCGCGCTCAAGGTAAACCGACAGGTAGGTCGCCTCTTCACAGGAGGTACCCGCGGTCAAATACCCATGATGGGCCAGGATAATTGCCTTTTTTTGTCCCAATGCCTTTGAAATAATGACGCCTTCTTCATCGGCAATCGGCACACCGGGCCATTCACCCAGAAATGCGCAATCGTTATGCAAGGGAGTCATATCCATTTGGGAGATAATCAATGGCTGTCGCGCAGCGGCAAGGGCGGACGCCCAGGGCGAGTGAGTATGAATAATGCTGTTGACATCGGGGCGGGCATCGTAGACCCACAGGTGAAAGCGAGTCGCCGGGTTGGCCATGCCCTCTCCCGTCAACGTATTGAGATCGCGATCAACTTCGATGAAATCTTCAGGTTTCGCTTCGTCAAAACCCAGGCCAAAGCGCAAGGTCCAATAGGCACCCGGGCGCTCCGATCTTACGCTGATCTGCCCTGCCAGGCCCGCTTCCTGTTCGGTCATGGCCAGGATTCGACAGGCGTAGGCCATAGTCTCTTTTGTGTCCCGCTCTACAATTTGCAGATGCTTGGACATCTCCTGGGTTGCACGCTTATCGAAGTAGGATTTTTCTCTTAATGGCGCATTCATGCTGTGGCCTCCATACATGATCTGTTTATATAAAAACTTTCAAGGTTCTATGACAGATTCTATTGATTCAAATCAAATATAGCTATAAAGCAAAACTCATAGCAGCTATTCCACCTGTTCGTTCATGGCTTTCGACAACTGCAATATGCATTGCTCCAGGGCAATGGCCAAAGCACTCAGCGGTTTGTCATGATGCTTGATCAATACCATTCTTCGTCGCAATAAGGGCAGTTCGATTTTCACCTTCTTCAAGCCATAGTCTGCCAGCACTTTTGTCGGAATCCTGGACGGCAAAATGCAATCGCCGACGCCTGAAGAAACAAGCTTTAACATGGCGTCCACCGTTTCGGCTTCCGTCACGAAATGTGGCTCCAGGCCGCCACTGTGTATCATTTTGCGAAGGGCATAGTGTGGGGGGAAGCCGACCAGCTGGAGTGTTGTGCAGGTCAGATCCTGTGGCCCACTCAAGGCGCTGTCCTGTCTGACAATCAGCGCCATGTCTTCTTCAAACAGCGCAGTAGACACAAGCACATCAGAATTGACTGCCGAATCGTAGACCAATCCCAGCTCTGCATTTCCGTGTTCGACCAGCGTCACGACTTCTGGCGAGCTTCTACCCATGAGTGAAAGATTGACATGCGGCCGGTTGCTGACAAAAGTGGCCACGCAATCTGCCGTGAAATAATAGCTAAGCGTGTGCACGGCCGCCAGGCGCACCGTACCCTGAGTAATGCCTTGCTTGCGCACCTGATCCATCGCCCGGTCTATTTCCAGAAAGGCGGGTTTGACTGATTCATAGAGAATCTCTCCGGCCTCAGTCAGCTTGAGTCCCCGCCCGGTCCGCACGAACAAGCGCTGGTCTACATGGGCCTCAAGCAGCGCCAATTGTTTACTAAGTCCG
>NZ_JABUXU010000029.1 GCF_014897675.1 Advenella sp. FME57
TGCGACCTGGAGTTACCGTGAGAAGCGCGCTGGGAACCAAAATGGTGACGCTTGATGGTACCTGCGAAGCCTTTACCGATCGTTGTGCCTTGCACATCGACTTTCTGGCCGGCTTCGAATACGCTTTCGACAGCAACAACGGCGCCGGCTGTAAATTCAGCGGCTTTTGCAGGATCGAGACGGAATTCTTTAAGGACGGAACCGGCTTCTGTACCGGCTTTTGCGTAGTGACCTGCTTGCGCCTTGACCACACGGCTTGCACGGCGTTCGCCGTAGGCAACCTGAACGGCAGCATAGCCGTCTGTGTCCAGAGACTTGACCTGGGTAACACGGTTGTTGGATACGTCCAGCACGGTGACAGGGATTGACTCGCCTTCTTCCGTGAAGATACGCATCATGCCAACCTTGCGACCAACCAGTCCCAGCCGATAAGCGGCAGGCGTAGGTGTCGTATTCGACATCATTTTCTCCAATTCCCAGCTACGATTGGCTGGGGCTAAATTTAATATGATTCATCCGGTTAAACTCAAGACTGCAACGCATTGCCTTCCCGGACAACAATACCCATGCAGGTTCAATTCAAAGTGCTGTCAGCGGCGTTGCGACACAAAAAAACGGCATCGCAAAGCCAGCAATTGACCAAACAGATCAAGGCGCACACAGGTATAAGAGGCATAAAGACTACGTGGCGCCGCACTTTTCGTGCCCGCTCCGTGAATCTTTGAAATCATTCTTTGATACCTGTATAGCGCCTGAAACCAGTTCAAAAGCCGGCCAATCAGTGAACCCAACTACAGTGGTTAGCCTGTGACTATAGCATTGCGTGAGCCGTTTGGCAAGAACACTTAACGGCTATGAACAAAAAAGCCACGCCGAATCAATCATTTATGTCAGAAATTTGCGACAGGGGCATGCGCTGTCGCGTCGGACGCGATTTCTCGCAAATCCGGAAAAGCAGCTAATAGACCAGAGTGCGCCGGCGCGGCAAGGCAGAGTCGGGCAAGAAATCGCTAGCGATGACCTGGCGCCTGTTCGCAAAGCACTCGGGCCATACGGGTTTGCCACCCTTTACCTGTCGCCTTCCATGCCTGCAGCGTGTCCGCATCAATGCGTAGGCTCACCGGCACCTTGGTTTGCGCCGCTTTGGGTCGACCACGGGGGCGGATCATTTCCTGCGCCGTTTTGTCACCAAATCGCTCCGCCAGGACTTCAGGAAACGGGCTAGCCTTGGCAAATTCCTCCGGCCCCCATTCAGGGTTTTCTTTATCAATCAGATCAGGAGCGGGCCGCTTGCTCATAGCACTTCACCTCGCGTTTGTTGGCTTTGCGCAGGCTAATGACATGCATTGTCTCGCCGCGCCACGTAAACACCAGCATATGAAGACGACCGTTTATCATTCCGAGCACCTGCCACCGTTCCTCTCCAGAATCCCGACGTCGGTCGGGCAATGCTATGGCCGTACCAAAATCCATATCCCGTACCGCCGCGAAAGAAATACCTCGCATGACGATATTGCGCCTATTTTTCACAGGATCACAGCTGATATCCACTATTTATAGTATATACAATAAATAAAGAAGTCAATTATTCTATTTGTTCTACTTCCTTATTTATTGCTCAATGAGTCAGATACATCATATGTGGAAAAGACTGACTAATGGACTGCTTATTATTGTGGCCGGTAATCAATCAGTTTCACCAGTTCGCGAAGTTTACTGATTTCAGTCGTCCAGTAAGCGTCACTTTCTTGCGCACTCATGGGTTGGGCGACAAGCCGGCCTTCGTGCTGCAGTTTTTGCCGGACCTCCGGATCCTGCAGTGCAGTACCAATCGCTTTACGAAGCGCATTTTTTTCATGTGCAGGCGTGCCGGTCTTGACGAAATATCCACCGCTAATCCGGTAGTCCACGTTTTTCACCAACTTGCTTTCTTTGATCAACGGAATGCTCTTGAGCGCGTCCGGCACTTCGTTGCTTAGTGCGGATACGATTTTGAAGCGCCCCTGGGCTTGCTGATGCACCATGGAAACCGTAAACGGCAGGATCGCCAAATCGACCTGTCCTCCCGCAACATCGGTCAAGGCCGGCCCGCCACCTTGATACGGAACATGCTGCAGGTTCAAATCAAGCTCTTTTGTCAAACGTTCGCCAATCATATGATAAAGAGACCCGATCCCGACCGTAGCATACGTCACAGGTGCACGACCTTTTTGTTGCGCTAGTCGTACTACATCATCCAGATTGTCCACATCCAACCCGCGTCGAGCCAGGACAACCAACGTGGCGGTCGTAATGGGCTGAACCAATTCAAAATCCTCCGATTTGAATTTGACCGATTTATTGACCAGCGGTGGCAGAATCAATTCATTCGGGGAACCATGAAAAATCTGGTAGCCGTCGTCGGGCAACTTCAACAATCGATTCGCTGCAATGACCCCTGTGGCGCCCCCGATATTTTCTACAATCACTGTCTGTCCAATGGCTTTTCCTATCACATCGCTGAAAATGCGTGCTGAATAATCACTGGCCCCACCCGCAGGATAGGGCACGATCAAGGAAATGGGCTTCCGGGATGGATATGCTTCATCTGCTCTCACAATGCTGCTGTAAGCAAGGGCCAACAAGGTGAGCACGGTGAACGCGACATACCGAAGAGCAAGAAAGGCAGCGAGAACGCGCCGGGTTGAGTTTTTCATGAAAGCTCCAGACTGCATATTGTTGAAATTGATGTCAGATTTGAACGTATGGATCAGCCAAGAATATCCTCGCGGTCAGTGGATAATCAATGACATGAGCCCAATAGAAATCATGCAGAAACAACAACAATAGAAATGACTACTAAACCCCGCCTGGCTGTGCCTGTTCCATATGGCCTACCATGTGATCGAGCAACGACTGCTCGGCCGCAGAAAGATGCTTTCCGGCACGCGTTACAATTCCGATGTTGCAACGGTTGAAAAGGGGATTGGCCATTGGGAGCGCAACAACGTCCGTCATGTTGTAAACCGCTGCGAACACACCTGAACTAAGGGTATACCCCAGATTGGCGTTGGCGAAATGCCAAAGCGCCCGATAGGAAGAGGTGGTAAGCACATTCCTTAGCGCCACTTGCTCGCTTAATTCTGCTGCTTTGATATATTGGCTCAAGCCAAAATGTTCATGCAGTGTGGCGCCAGCGTACGGAACGAGATCTACCAAATTCAAAGGGTGCCGGATGCGTGCGAGAGGATGGTGCTTATGGACAATTGCCTGAATGGGATTGGTTGGCCGACTCCCATGAACACGAAATCGAACATCATTGAACGGCGTATACAGCAAAGCAATATCAATTTTCTCTTCCAGTAAATCAGCAGAATTTTGAGCAACGCTGCCTACGGTAAGATTCAGCGTGATATTGGTATGCTCGCGCATATAGTTGGTTATAACTGGATGAAAATACATATCCAGCATTCCTTCGCCAACCCCGATATTTATATGCCCCCGTTGTGCACTGTGGATCTGATTCAGTTCAGAGTAAAAACCATCCAACAATGCCATTTGCTGCCGCGCGTAGGAAGCCAGCAACTTGCCTGTTTCCGTCGGCTCGATTCCCCGCCCCTTGCGCTGCAACAGACGCAACCCGCTTTCGTCTTCCAATAGCGCGATCGAACGGCTCACCGACGACGGATCAACACCGAGCACATCTGCAGCGGCCCGCACCGAGCCCGAAACAACTACCTGCTGGAAATATTGCAAACGCTGTGCATTGAACATTTTTTTCATCGTTTTATTCTCAATGTCAGGCCGTACACGGTCTGCTGTGTTGTAAATAGGCGGTTAGCGTATTGCCGACCGTCTGTTGCGTTTTTCTCTACGATTCTATTCGATCACTGTCATTGTTGTAAATCGCCTGGTCATGGAACAATCCGCTTGTTATGCCACCAAAATTAATCTGACGAGCTGAAACATGACTATTTCAAATCTGATATCTCCTCAATTGCAGCACCAAATGACGCTATGGCGTCGCGATATTCACGCCCACCCCGAAACGGCATTCGAAGAAGTCCGCACTTCGAACCTGGTGGCAGAAGCACTCACCAATATGGGTATAGAAGTGCATCGCGGTCTTGGCGGGACAGGTGTTGTCGGCACGCTGGCCAACGGCACCGGGCCCACTATCGGATTGCGGGCGGATATGGACGCGCTTCATATGGAGGAAAAAGGCGATATTGCCCATGCTTCCCGGCATTCCGGAAAAATGCATGGATGCGGCCATGATGGTCATACAGCCATGTTGCTCGGCGCCGCACACTATCTAAGTGAGAACCGGGACTTCAACGGAACTGTACAATTTATTTTCCAGCCCGCCGAAGAAAATGAGGGCGGGGCCAGACAAATGGTGGAGCAGGGCCTGTTCGATCTATTTCCTTGCGATTCGATTTACGGTATGCACAACGTACCGCAAATGGCCTTGGGTAAATTCGGCATTCGCTCCGGCCCGATGTTTTCGGCTTCTGACTTCTTTGAGATCCGGATTACGGGAAAAGGCGCGCATGCGGCTCATCCCCAGGCAGCAATTGACTCGATCGTCGCCGCTTCCAGTCTTGTTTGCGCCCTGCAAAGTATCGTCAGTCGCAACGTGAATCCACAGGATGCGTTGATATTGAGCGTCACCCAAATCAGCGCCGGCGACACATGGAATGTGCTGCCCGACGATGCACTGATCCGCGGAACCTGCCGGTCTTTTACCGTGCAAACACGCGCCCTGGCACGCAAGAGGATAGAAGAAGTCTGCGCCGGCATGGCGAAAAGCTACGGAACGCAGATCGACCTGAAGTATATCGAAGGCTACCCTCCCGTTATCAATGCAGAAGTACCCACACAAGCGGCCATCACAGCAGCACGGACACTGGTCGGCGACGCAGCAGTCAACACTGACCTGCCGGCACGAACGGGTTCAGAAGATTTCAGCTACATGCAACAGGTGTGTGACGGCGCTTATATTATGCTGGGGTCGGCAAAGGGAGAAAATGACCCTCCTGTCCATAATCCATATTACGATTTCAACGACGACGCGTTGCAATATGGCGCCGGCTATTGGGTTACCTTGACGAAACAACTGCTGAAATAAATGGCGCGCGCTCTTGTCATTTCTGCAAGCATGTTTACGTTTGCGAGCAAACTGGTGAGTGCGACGTCGCTGCGCAAAAAACACAACGCAATTGGTTACCCTTATATCCTCATCCACCCCGCATGGCTGCCAGCGCATGCATGGACGATTGCATCGCCGGATACAAGCCTTCGTATACGGCAAAAAGCCGCTGGTACGTCTGGTGCGCTCGCTCGTTCGGGGTGGCGCGACACACTACATGGGTCCAGCCCTGCTCCACTTCGGCGTCACTGACCAGGCCAAGCCCGACGGCGCCCAGCAGCGCCGCCCCCATCGCTGCTTCAACGGCCTCTTCAATGGTGTACACCGGATATCCGGTAACATCGGCAATAATCTGCATCCACAGATCTGAGTTGACGGCGCCGCCGACCACCACCAGACGCTGGTCAAGGTTTTGCCGGCGGTCCCCGACGGCCCGCATGTTGTGCCACAAGGCAAACGCGATACCCTCGATGACCGCCCGGTACAGATGAGCCCGGGTATGGGTCAGATTCAGGCCGGCAAAGGTCCCACTGGCGCGGGCATCCCATACCGGACTGCGCTCACCCATCAGGTACGGCAGGAACACCAACCCATGCGCACCGGGTGGTAGCGGCGCCGCCTGCTGCTCCAGAAGCGTATAGACCGAGATGCCCTGCTGCGTGGCCTGGGCTAGTTCGGCCTGACAAAACTGTTCCACGAACCAGGTCACGGCGCCTCCCGCCGTAGCCGCGCCACCAAAGACATAGCGCTGCGTCAGCCCCTTGTAGACGTAAGGCATACATACCAGATCGCGACCACTTTCCGTTTCGGTCTGCAAATAGCCCCAGCACATGCTGGTGCCAAGCATGGCCACGTGATCTCCAGGCTTGCGTACACCGCCGGCGAATGTGGCAATGGCTGCGTCGATGCCGCCCAGCACAATGGGAATCGCGTGCGCCAGCCCAAGTTGCGCAGCCTTGTCGGCTGTCACCGTGCCGACCACATCGGTGCTCTCAAGCAACACGGGCGGCATTTTTTTCGGATCAAGCCCGACCATGCGCATGGCCTGGTCGGACCAGACATGGCGCTGCATGTCATAGACGCCGCCGATATTGCCTGCAGAACTGTGGTCCACGGCCAGTTCGCCCGTCAGATAGTGGGCAATCCAGGTATTGGGAGGCAGAAACCATGCTGTTTTATCCCAGATTTGCGGTTCATTATTTTTGATCCACAACATTTTGGTGAAGCCATAGTAACTGTCCACGCCGTTGCCGGTAATCTCAAACAGGCGCTCCAGGTCTACCTGTTCTCGAATCGCATCGGTTTCTGCCGTCGCCCGCCTGTCCATCCAGATCAGGCATGGGTACAGGGGCTGGCAGTCGGCATCGACGGGAATCCCGGCGCCGCCATATAGGCTGCTGATACACAGGCCGGCGATCTGTTCCTGCTGAATGCCTTTTTGCAGCGCATGCGCCACGCATTCGCGCACACTGCGCAGGAACGCGTCCAGCCAGACCCTTGCTTCCTGCTGCGCCCACAACGGCTGCGGTGTGTCCGGATGGTACGCGACACTGGCCTGGGCAAGGACACTGCCGTCGGTTCCGGCGATAAGCGCCTTGGTGCTCTGCGTGCCAATGTCTACGCCAATAATATATTTGTCCATGGTCCTGTCTTTCTTGTATAAGCCATCTTGTATAAGCCAATATGTTGTATCGTTCAAAGGCATGCCGCAAGCAGCTGAAAATACTGGTTGTTATAAAATTAACATTATTGTTAGAATATTAACAATATCGTCATGCAATTATGCCTCTTTCAAGGAGGAGACACTTCGTGAGTCCCCCAAAAAATCCTGCCACCCACTCTGGTCAGTGGCAAGCGGTCGCCCGCAACCAGATTATGCCACTGGATCTGGCGCTGGTTGAAGCACAACGCGCCAATCTGAGTGCCATTGAGCGACGCATCGCTTCCCTGCCTGGTCGCCGCACTGTCAAGAAGCAGGCACAGGCTGCCTGGCTGCTCAAGGCGGTCAGCTGCATCGATCTGACCACGCTCAACGGCGATGATACACCCGAGCGGGTACGCCGTTTGTGCGCCAAGGCTGCCCAGCCCGTTCGTCAGGATCTGCTTGATGCCATGGGATTCACCCTGCCGCTGACCACGGGCGCCATCTGCGTATACCATCGTTATGTGAGCACCGCCGTCAGCGCCCTCGCCCACACCAGCATTCCGGTTGCCGCCGTCTCTACCGGCTTTCCGGCGGGGCTCTCGCCGCATGAACTGAAGCTGCAGGAAATTGCCGCTTCGATCGCGGCTGGCGCCAGGGAAATTGATATTGTCATTACGCGCGAGCACGTCCTCACCGGCAATTGGACCGCGTTGTATCAGGAAATGTGCGAGTACCGCCAGGCCTGCGGCGACGCGCATGTGAAGGCAATTCTAGCGACCGGGGACATCAGGACCCTGCGCAATGTGGCCAAAGCGTCCATGGTGTGCATGATGGCCGGCGCCGATTTCATTAAAACCTCCACCGGCAAGGAAGGCGTCAACGCTACCCTGCCGGTTTCGCTGGTCATGTTGCGCGCCATCCGCGCTTTCCATGAGCTTACCGGCTTTCAGGTGGGCTACAAACCGGCCGGCGGCGTGTCCACAGCCAAAGACGCCATCAACTACCTCATCCTGGTCAACGAAGAGTTGGGCCGGCGCTGGCTGGAGCCTGACCTGTTCCGCTTTGGCGCCTCAAGCCTGCTGGCCGATATCGAGCGCCAGCTCGAGCACTTCGTGACCGGCCGCTATTCGGCCACCAACCGCCACCCGATGGGTTAACGCCATGACTGTCAACGATTACTTTATGACCATGCAATACGGTACCGCTCCTGAAAGCGACAACGCCGCCCGCCAATGGCTGGCTGGCCACCAGTCGCGTTTTACCCATTTCATTGCCGGACGCTTTACCAAGGCAAACGACAATGCGACTTTCGAGACGCTGGAACCGGCCACCGGCAAGGTGCTGGCCACCCTCAGCCAGGCCGGGCAAAGCGATGTCGACGCCGCCGTCAAAGCGGCGCGCAAGGCACAGAAAGGCTGGCAGGCCATGGGCGGTCACGCTCGTGCAAGACACCTCTACAGTCTGGCCCGCATGCTCCAAAAGCACAGCCGCCTGTTTGCCGTACTCGAGTCACTGGACAACGGCAAGCCCATTCGCGAATCGCGCGATCTGGACGTGCCGCTGGCTGCGCGCCATTTTCTGTATCACGCAGGCATCGCCCAGTTACAGGAAACAGAACTGTCGCAGTGGCAGCCCTATGGCGTGGTTGGCCAGATTATCCCCTGGAATTTCCCGCTACTCATGCTGGCCTGGAAAGTGGCCCCGGCACTGGCCAGCGGTAACACCGTGGTGCTCAAACCCGCTGAATTTACTTCGCTTACCGCCCTGCTGTTTGCCGAACTGGCTGCCGACTCGCTGCCCGCAGGCGTGCTGAACATAGTAACCGGCGATGGGGCAGCAGGTGAATATCTGGTTGCCCACACCGGCGTCGATAAAATCGCCTTTACCGGATCCACCGAAGTGGGCCGCCTGATCCGCAGCCAGACTGCTGGCTCCGGTAAGGGTTTGACGCTGGAACTGGGTGGCAAATCCCCCTTTATTATTTTTGATGATGCCGATATCGACAGCGCCATTGAAGGCATTGTCGATGCCATCTGGTTCAACCAGGGGCAGGTGTGCTGCGCAGGCTCTCGCCTGCTGGTGCAGGAAAGTGTAGCAGAGCAGGTCTACGCCAAACTGCGCGCACGTATGAAAACGCTGCGCGTGGGGCCGTCCCTGGACAAAAACATCGACATGTCTGCCATCATCGACGAGTCGCAATTGCAACGCATCCGCAAACTGGTCACCGATGGCGTTAGCCAGGGCGGCGAACTGTGGCAGGCATCGGAAACGGCCCTGCCCGGCACAGGCGCCTATTATCCACCCACCTTGATCACCGGCGTACAGCCGGCCTCTACGCTGGCGCAGGAAGAAATATTCGGTCCGGTCCTGGTCAGCATGACCTTTCGCACCCCCCAGGAAGCGGTGGAGCTGGCCAACAACACCCGTTATGGACTGGCCGCCAGTGTCTGGAGCGAGAACATCAATCTGGCGCTGGATATCGCTCCGAAACTGCGTTGCGGCGTGGTGTGGATCAACGCCAGCAATCTGTTTGACGCCGCCGTAGGCTTCGGTGGCGTGCGCGAATCAGGCTACGGTCGAGAAGGCGGACTCGAAGGCATCTACGAATACCTCAAACCGATATCCTGGGCCAAAGCATCGACACTGAAGACAGCCGGCAGCAGCGGCGTGGCGCCAGTCACCTCTGCCCGCGACAGCTTCGATTTGCCCGGCATCGACCGTACTGCCAAGCTGTATATCGGTGGCAAGCAGACACGTCCCGACGGTGGCACCAGCATCGCCATCACCTATAGCGATGGCAAAATCGCCGGCCACATCGCCCAAGGCAGTCGCAAAGACATCCGCAATGCGGTCTCGGCGGCGCGCAAAGCGGCAGGCTGGCACAATGCCACCACCTTCAACCGGTCTCAGGTACTGTACTACCTGGCGGAAAACCTGTCGTACCGGACCGATGAACTCGCGCAGCGTCTGGCCAGCCTGACGGGCGTGAGCAAAAAGGAAGCCGCACGCGAATTCGAATTGGGACTGGAACGACTGTTCACCTTTGCAGCCTGGGCTGACAAATACGATGGACGCGTGCACACGCCACCCATGCGTGGTGTGGCACTCGCGGTACATGAAGCCATCGGTGTCATTGGCGTAATCTGCCCTGACGAATCGCCCTGGCTCTCCATGATTTCCCTGATTGCCGCCGGCATGGCAATGGGCAATAGTCTTGTTGTTGTGCCTGGCGCTCGCGGCGCCCTGTTGGCGACTGACTTGTATCAGGTGCTGGAAACGTCCGATGTACCTGCAGGCGTGGTCAATATTGTGACCGGCGATAACCTGGAGCTGGCCACCGTACTGGCCGACCACGACGACGTGGACAGCGTATGGGCGTTCGGTGACGCCGAGCTGTCACAAACAGTGCAGCAGCACTCGATCGGCAACCTGAAACGCACGTTTGGCAACGACGGCAAGGCCATCGACTGGCATCAGTGGTCAAGCGCGGACATCCAGCTGTTCCTGCGCCAGGCGACACAGGTCAAGAATATCTGGATTCCCTACGGTGACTGATTATAATACCCGCCTGAACAAGGACAGTTAATGCTCAAGAACATTGATCCACTGCTAAATGCCGACGTGCTGCATGCCCTGCGCTCCATGGGCCATGGCGACGAACTGATTATCAGCGACGCTCATTTCCCTTCGGACTCTATCGCCCGCCACACCAGCATCGGCAAATTGCTGCGCATTGACGCCAGCGCCGACAGCGTGGCCCGGGCGGTGCTATCGGTCATGGCGCTGGACAGTTTCGTGCCTGACCCGGCCTTGCGCATGGAAGTGGTGGACGACCCGGCACACATTCCCGAAGTTCAGCAAGATGTCCAGGCTTTGCTGGAAGATCCATTGCACCTGGCCCCGATAGAACGCCACGCTTTCTACGAACGGGCCCGTCGTGCCTACTGTGTCATTGCGACCGCCGATACCCGCAGCTACGGCTGCTTTATCTTCAAAAAAGGCGTGCTCAATCCCACCCAGACCAACCGCCATCCTGCCTGATGCTTTAGCCGAGTTTCTGTTCATATGAGCCTATCACGTCCACGTATTGTTATTGTCGGCATCTATGTTGCCGATCTGCTGTTCAAGGCAACCCGCATGCCGGTTATTGGAGAAACCCTGCTGGGCAGCCACTTTGCCATGGGCCCGGGTGGCAAGGGCTCCAACCAGGCGGTCGCAGCCGCCAGGGCCGGTGCTGAGGTGTTTTTTTACACCCGGCTGGGCAACGACGCGTTTGCCGCAAACGCCCGGCAGACATGGCAGGATGCCGGCGTGACCTCGCGCGCCACCCTGCATGATGATCTGACCACCGGCGCCGCCCATATATTCGTTGAGGACGATACCGGCCGCAATGCCATCATTGTTTACGCCGGTGCCGCAGCCCATATGGTGCCGGCCGACCTGGACGCCATCGAACAGGATATTGCCGACGCCCATATTTTTGTCACGCAACTGGAGCAGCCACTGGAAGTGGCGCTGCATGGCTTGCGCCTGGCCCGCAAGCATGGCGTGACCACCATCTTTAATCCCGCACCGGCAAGGCAACTGCCCGATGAAGTTTTCCCGCTATGCGACTGGATCACGCCCAATGAAACCGAGGCCAGTCTGCTGACGGGGCTGCCGGTCGCAGATCTGGAACAGGCGCGACGCGCCGCCGACCTGTTGCTGGCAAAAGGCGTTCGTAACGTCGTGGTCACGCTGGGCGAGCAGGGATCGCTGCTGCATACCGCCAGCGACAGCATCCATATTCCCGCCATCCGGGCGGGTAAATGCATCGATACGGCCGGTGCCGGCGACGGCTTTACCGCCGGACTGGCAACCGCGCTGGCAGAAGGCAAGTCGCCCGAGGCAGCCTTGCGATTTGCCTCGGCCCTTGCCGGTATTTCCGTCACCCGCAGTGGTACCGCGGCCTCTATGCCCGATCGCGGGCAAATTGACTCCCTGCTTTCCACGGGCGCGTAAATCATGACAACCCACCTATCCCCCTTCAAAGACCGGCAACTGACATTTCTTTTGGCGATCAATATCGTCATCGTAATGGCTGGCTATTTTTTGTCTTCAGGCGGCGACTTCGTCAGCGTGTTCAATTTGCAGTCCATGGCCATGCAATTGCCGCAAATGGGCTTGCTGGCCATGGCCATGATGCTCTCCATGATTTCGGGCAATGGCGGCATCGACCTGTCGGGCATTGCGCTGGCTAACCTGGCCGGGGTGATCGGGGCACTGTTGTTGCCGCAGTGGATCGACGCCGAAGCCGCGCCCTGGCTGTTCACTTTTTCCTTTGTGGGGCTCATGCTGTGCGTCGGCCTGCTGGGCGGCATGCTCAACGGCATTATCATTGCACGCTTTAACCTGACGCCGATTCTGACCACGCTGGGCACGCAACTGGTGTTCACCGGCATTGCCACCGTGTTGTCCAATGGCTCTTCAGTCAATCTTCCCTATATTGAACCGCTATCGGCAATTGGCAATGACAACATCCTGGGCATTCCCATTGCTTTTTATCTTTTTGTAGCCCTGGCGCTTTTTCTGGGCTGGCTGCTCAAGCGCACGCCTTTCGGTCTGCGCCTGTATATGCAGGGTACCAACCCCAAAGCGGCTTTCTACGCCGGCATTTCCCGTAACACCATGCTGATCTGCACCTACACCATGTGCGGTGTGCTGGCTGCCTGCTCAGGGTTGATCTCGGCCAGTCAGGCTGCCAGCGCAAGTGCCAAGTATGGCGATTCGTATCTGCTGATCGCTATCCTGATCGCGGTCATGGGTGGCGTCAATCCTGCCGGCGGCTATGGGCGCGTAGTCTGCGTTTTTTTTGCGGCCATGGCGCTGCAACTGTTATCGAGCATGTTCAATCTGATCGGCGTATCCGAGTTTGCTGGCAACTGCATCTGGGGCCTGTTGCTATTGTTCTTCCTGGCCTATTCCAGACAGGAATTGAAGCTGAAGATTAAACGGCGTCAGGCCCTGAAGGCCTGAAGCACTATTGAAACGATTGATCTGCGCCGCCCCATCCGGTTCCGATCACTGTCCGTCGATGGGATTTTGGAGACACGTATGAAACTAAAGACACTGCCAATGTGCCTGCTGGCTTGCGCAATCAGCACCGGTTTTGCTGCGGGCGCGCAGGCCGAAGAGAAAAAATCCATCGTAACGGTGGTCAAGGTCACGGGTATCAACTGGTTTACCCGCATGGAAGAAGGCGTCAAGGAATTTGCCAAGGCCAATCCCGACATCAATGCCTCGCAAACCGGTCCGGGTCGTGCCGATGCAGCCCAGCAACTGAAAATCATTCAGGATCTGGTGGCCAAGAACGTGAGCGCACTGGCTATCGTGCCATTTGACCCGCCTACCCTGGAACCGATTCTGGCCCGCGCCAAAAGCCGTGGTATCAAAATCGTGACCCATGAAGCGGACAATCTAAAAAATACCGATTACGACCTGGAAGCGTTCAAGAACAATGAATATGGTGCCGACCTGAATGAGCGCCTGGCCAAATGCATGGCGAACAAGGGCGAATGGGCCGTGCTGGTGGGTTCACTGGGTAGCCGCTCGCAAGTACAGTGGGCACAGGGCGGTATCGACAACGCCAAAGCGAAGTACCCGGACCTGAAACTGGTCACGACCATGCAGGAAACCAATAACGACGGCGAGAAAGCCTATCAGGTGGCCCAGCAGTTGCTTCGCAAGTACCCGAATCTGGCCGGCTTCCAGGGCTCCTCGTCTCTGGACGTGATCGGTATTGGCCGGGCCGTGGAAGAAGCCGGCAAAGCAGGTAAAATATGCGTATTCGGTACTGGCCTGCCCGGCGAGGCCGGTCCTTACATGGAAAAAGACGCCATTACCGGCATTGCATTCTGGGATCCGAAAGATGCCGGACTGGCCATGAACAATGTCGCCAAAATGCTGCTCGAAGGCAAAACCATCGAAAACGGTACCGACCTGGGTGTGCCCGGCTACGAAAAGGTTACTGTCGAAAAAGGCCCTGGCAAAGGCATGATTATTCGTGGCGCCGGCTGGGTTCGCGTAGACAAGAGCAACTACAAGCAATACAACTTCTGATCGATCGCCTCGACAACCACCGGGCCGCGCGCTTGCGGCCCGCCATGGGATACCCGCCCGTACGATTATGACAACAACGACTAGCCCAACGCACAGCAACGCGCCAGTGCCGCCCACGCCAGACGGCAATGCCTTCCTGTCACTTCGCCAGATCCATAAGCGCTTTACCGGCGTACATGCGCTGCGTGGCGTCAGCCTGGATATTCATCCTGGCCAGATCTATCATTTGCTGGGGGAAAACGGCTGCGGCAAAAGCACGCTGATAAAAATCATTTCCGGTGCCCAGCCGCCGGACGACGGCGATCTGATTCTGGACGGAGAACGCTTCGAGCAATTTTCCGCCTTAAGCGCCCTGGGCGCCGGCATTGAAACGGTATACCAGGACCTGTCCCTGATTCCCAATCTGAGTGTCATGGACAATATCTCCCTGACCGTGGAACTGGCTGAGCATCAGGGTCGACTGGCGCGGGTGATCAGTCACCAGGTGCTGCACGATCGCGCGGTGGGCGCATTGCGCCAACTGCAATTGCCGGACGACCGCTATTTTCTTCAGACAAAAATCGAAGATCTGCCGCTGGCCACCCGTCAACTGGTCGCCATCGCGCGCGCAGCGGCCAGCAATGCGCGTTTCATCATCATGGACGAACCCACCACCTCGCTGACCCAGAAGGAGGTGGATAACCTGATCCGCATCGTCAAGGACCTGTGCGCGCGTGGCGTCGCGGTGCTGTTTGTGAGTCACAAACTGGACGAATGCTATGCCATTGGCGGCAATGTGATCGTGATGCGTGACGGGCAGGTTATCACCCAGGGTGAAATCAATAATTTCACCAAACACCAGATCAGCGAACTGATGACCGGCCGGGTACTGAGCGATCAGCGCTATCGCCGCAATGCCCCGCAAGCCGAGATCATGCTGGGCGTGCACAATATTGGTCGCGACCAGGGTTTTGACAACGTGTCCTTTGACCTGCACAAGGGTGAAATTATCGGTATCACCGGCCTGCTCGATTCAGGCAGGAATGAACTGGCGCGCGCCCTTGCCGGGGTAGCACCGCTGCAGCGCGGCGGCCTGACGCTTAACGGCAAACCGATAGCGGTGAACACACCGGCCCAGGCCGCTGCCCAGCGCATTGCCTATGTCCCGGAAGACCGTCTGGTCGAAGGCCTGTTTCTGACCCGATCGATCAGCGACAACACCATTACTGCCGTGCTGCCGCAGATGTGCGACGCGCTGGGACAGATACAGAAAGACAAGGCTGCCCGCTTTTCGCAAGAGATGACCAGCAGGCTGAAAATTGCCACGCCCAACGTTCAGAACCCCGTGCAAAGCCTGTCCGGGGGCAACCAGCAGCGCGTACTCATCGGTCGCTGGCTGGCCATCAATCCTCTGTTGCTGATTCTGCACGGCCCGACCGTGGGCGTGGATGTCGGCTCCAAAGACACGATTTACCAGATCATTCAATCCCTGACAGATCAGGGCATGAGCATCATTATTATCAGTGACGATCTTCCCGAACTGCTGGCCAACTGTGACCGTATTCTGCTGATGAAAAAAGGCCGGATCAGCGATGAGTTCCGGGCCGAAGGCCTGCAAGAAAAAACGCTTTATCATGCCTTATTGTCCTGAACCCTTTTGACTCTACCCCGCCTACCATGACCACTATGACTTCGGCCAGCCCGGCCATACAGGACAGCACCACACCCAAGCGCCCGCCGTATCTGATCAGGCATCCCGAGTTTTTTACACTTGGCCTCATTGTCGTTCTATTCGCGGTCGTGGCCGTTGTCAATCCCATGTTTTTCCAACTGGGTTCGCTGTTTGATGTACTGCGGGCGGCAACCAGATCGGCCATTTTCGCGCTGGGCATTCTGGTGGTGCTCGCCTCTGGCGGACTGGACGTCTCCTTCACCGCGATTGCGGCGCTGGTCATGTACGGCCTGACCAAGATCGTGCTGCTGTATTTCCCCGAAGCGCCTTTTGCGCTGATCCTGCTGGCCGGCGCCGCAGGAGGATTGGCGCTGGGACTGCTCAACGGCTGGCTGGTCAAAAAGCTGGCAGCCCCTTCCCTTGTGGTCACCATCGGCACGCAATTTCTGATCCGCGGCTTTCTGCTGGCATTTATCGGCACCGAGTTTTTCATGAACATCCCGCCCTCCATGCTGGCGGTGGGACAGGCAAATATCGTCAGTTTCCAGAACAACCAGGGGCTGCAGACTGCGCTGCCTTATACCACGCTAGCCATTCCCGTTCTGGCGCTGCTCACCTGGTGGTTATTGAACAAGACAATGATGGGACGCGCGGTCTACGCCATGGGAGGCAGCCCTGCCATTGCCGAACGTCTTGGCTATAACCTGACACGGGTCTATCTCTTTGTTTTCGGTTACGCCGGCTTGCTGGCGGGCATCGCCGGCATTATTCACGTTTCCAGCACGCGTATTGCCAACCCCTTCGATATTGTCGGCACCGAACTGGATGTGATTGCTGCCGTGATTCTCGGTGGCGCCCGCATTACCGGGGGCAGCGGAACCGTAACCGGAACACTGCTGGGCGTGCTGCTGGTCACGCTGATCAATAGCGTACTCATTACGCTGGGCATCCCAACAACCTGGCAAAAAGTGATCGTCGGCGCGTTTATCCTGGTGGCCGGCTTGCTGTTTTCGCTACGCAGCAGGCAATAGCCGCCTGAACAGAAAGAGTAAGGTCTCAGAGGACTGTCGCGCAGTCCTCGTAACATGAACGATGTCCAGCCGGCTGAATAGACCTGCCAAAGCAGGGCTGCGATGTCAGCCCTGTTCCGTGAGTATGGCGTCAAACTCGTTCAGATCTGCAAAGCGGATATGTCGGCGCACGCCCAGCTTGCTGGAATCGACCACCAGATAACGGCGTTTTGCGCGTTGCATGGCGCGGCGCTTGATGTCTTTTTCATGCAGATTCCAGCAACTGACGCCTGCATGATCGTCAACGCCCCCGGCCGACATAAAGACCGTATCAAAACTGAGCTGATCCAGTGCATTAAGCGCCTCCTGGCCGGAAAAAGAATCGGAAGACGGCATGTAGGTGCCGCCCAGCACAATCAGGCGCAGGGCCGGCTTGTCTTTGAGGATTTCCGCCGTATTCAATGAATAACAGACCACAGTCAGGGCCTGGCTCTCAGGAATCAGCCGGGCCAGATGCAGCAGCGTTGTTCCGCAGTCGATAAAAATCACATCATGCGGTTTGATCAGCGCCAGGGCTTTTTGCGATGCCCGTTTTTTTGCCTGGGCAAAATGATCTTTTTCCTGTGCTACCGAATACTGAGCTGCGTTCTGCAGCGAATGCGCCGAGACGATATGACCACCCAGATAAGACAGATTACCCTTGTGGCGCGCCAGATCCCGTCGCACCGTCATTTCCGAGACGCCCAGCAAGGCGGCGGCGTCCCGCAGTCGCAATGATCCCGACTGCTGCAGTGCCTGCTCCAGCTTGTGTAAACGCTCTGCTGGCGTCATTGCCTGTTCCTGCCCTTAAATTGAAATATTATAGACTGAGGTGCCGTCAGGCGGTGCAACCGGTTTTGAACATGATCAGATGCGATAGCCAGAAAGACCGACAGCGTCCACTGCTGTCCTAACGCAATAGCGCCCTGAACAGATCAGATTCAGGTGCCGGCGGCGTCTCTTCCAGACTCAGGCTGGACTCGATCCGGTTCAAATGCTCCAGCATGCAGTCGACTGCCTCCTGCACTTTTCCCTGTCGGCATATGGCAAGAAAAGCGGCATGCTCATCCGAGGAGCATGAGGACTCGTTGGATGACTGAAAGCGCATGGCGATCAGCGAGCTGCGGGCCACCAGTTCACGAACAAATCGGGCAAGCACTTTATTGCCGCTCAGATCGGCCAGCTTGATATGGAAATCGCCCAGCGTCTCTTCCCGGATGTTTTCCGGTACCGATTTACCCAATGCGGCGCGTTCATGATGAATTTGCGCTTCCAGCTGCGCGAACTCACGCTCGGTGGCCGAGGCGACGAACAGCCTGACGATTTCGCTTTCCAGTAGTCGCCTGGCAGCAAAAACTTCATGCGCCTCACGAATGCTAGGGCGACTGACGAAGGTGCCCTTGTCCGGGACGGTCTCAACAAGATTGTCACGTGCCAGAATCAGCAGCGCCGCGCGTATCTTGGTGCGGCTGACGCCGTACATGCGACCGAGTGCCTCTTCACGCAGCCAGATCCCCGGGGGAAGCTGCCTGGCCAGGATAGCATGGGCGATATCCTGGGCGATCTCATCGGGCCCGCGCTTGGACACACCCGTTTGCGCTACACCTTGCTCGGAGGGGGCTGCCTGCTTGTTTTTATTTTCGGTGAGGGACATGGTCGCACAAGGCTGTTGGTTCGGGAAGGTTGCGCAACCATTATAACAAGAACCCGTCTATCTGTTAGCCGACGCCGGTGCGCCTGGCATGTCCGTTGCGGTTGTCGTTTCCGGCTGCGCCGCGGCATCGTTGATGCAAAAACGTCTTGCCACAGGCCAGTATTTCATTAGTAAATAGTAGGAAAGACCGGCGGGAATCAGGCTGGCATACCAGGCAACGGTAGAAAAATAGAGTGCGACCAGCGCGCCCAGCAGCGAGGCCACAATGCCTGCCCAGTTCACCCCACGATAAGGCCCCGTCGCGTCATACAACAGCGCAAGATCAAGCCGGCGACGCCGTAGAACGTAATAGTCCACCGCCATCACTGCAAACAGGGGCCCCAGAAAGGCAGAATAGGTCTGCACGAATATTTGCAGGCCCCGTGCCGAGTCGTCGCGCACCAGCACCCACGGAAAAGTGGCAAAGGCAAGCAGCCCGACCAGCACAGCCGATTTGCGAAAACTCAGCTTGCAGATGTCCATCAGCACATAAGCCGGCGGCACAACGTTATTGAGTACATTGGTCGTAACCTGTGCAAAAGCGATGAACAGCAACGTGATCACCAGCAGGGGCTTGTTGTCGACAGCACTGGAAAAAACCTTGATCGGGTCGGCAATGCCCGTGGCGCCGGACACCATCAGGCCGATCAACCCCATGAAAAGCGTGGCCGGCAGGATGGACATGGAGTATATGGTCGTAAGCAGCCCGCTTCGCACATATCTATCCAACTCTCGAGAGTAGTCGCTGACATTGAGGATCATGGTGCTGTATATCCCCAGAAAAAGCATGGTTGCACCCCAGAAAGGCAGCCCCCACGATCCTTCCAGGTACAGGATGCTATCGTCGATTTGCGAACCAAATTTCATGATCACCGAATAGAACATATACACCAGCGCACCCAGGATGAAAAGGCTGCCGATGTTCTCGAGCCATTTGATGCCCTGAAATCCATACACGGACAAGGTAATCTGCAGCAACTGAAAGCCAATGAAAAACACCACCAGATTGTCGTATCCAAAGAGCGTTGCCGAAGCAACATTGAGCGCCCCTGCCCCGATCCAGCTTTGGAAACCGAACCAGACCACGGCCGGGATTGCCCTCACCATCCCAGGAAACCGGGTGCCGGTAAAACCAAAAGCGCTGCGGGCCTGCACCATGAATGGGATACCATATTTGTGCCCGGCAGCGCCGTTGATCGCCAGCGCCACGCCAATCACGAAACAGCCAATCGTGATGGCCAGTGCGCTTTGCAGCAGATTGAGCTGCCCCACCACGCTGGAACCCATGGCAAACGTGCCGATGGAAACGCAACCGCCCAGCCAGGCCAGCAAATATGACCAACGATCCATGATCCGGACCTGCTGGGGCTCAAGACTCTCATCACCCGCCTTTTTACTACTCTGTGATTCGCTTTTCATGATATGAACGACTCCTTGCGCTGGTCTATCCGACGAGGATAGCGATGGGCTTGCCGGGGCAAACTCAAGTGGGATCGGGCACGCCCAGGTGGGCGTACTGACCGGTAAACGGTTTTGGCCGTGGGAAATCCAGATCGCCGAACTTGCTGGTTTGCAGCCCCAGGCCGACCAGCGCCTCGGCCAGCTTGACCGCAGCGGTCACGCCCTCAACGACAGGCAGGCCGACCTCCCTGCTGATGTGCTCGCGCATATCGGCCATCCCGCCGCAACCGAGCACAATCGCGCCGATACTGTCCTGGGCCTTGGCCTGCAGGCACTCTTCAATAATGCGCTGTACGGCAGCATCGGCATTTTTCTCAAGCTCCAGGACAGGAACTTCGGCGGCACGCACGCGTCGGCAATGCTGGGCAAAACCATAACTTTGCAACAGGTGTTCGGCAATAATGCAGGTGCGCCCCAGGGTCGTGACGATGGAAAACCGGGTGCTGATCAGGCTGGCCATGTGAAAAGCGGCCTCTGCTATGCCAATGACCGGGGCACGGGTCAGCTCGCGTGCGGCAAGCAGGCCGGGATCACCAAAACAAGCAATGACATAGGCATCGACCCCATTTTTCTCGCCTTTGAGTACCTCATGCGCCACGCCCACCGCACTGACCGCCTCTTCAAAATGCCCTTCGATGGAGACCGGCCCGCTGTCCGGATTGCTGGCCGTAATGGTTGTGCCACTGGCCGCAATCCGTCTGGCTGCGTCACCGATGGTCGCCGTCATGCCTGACGTAGTATTGGGATTGATAAGCTGAATGTGCATGATGTCCTGTGAATGCAGTGCGTTATGTACACGAATATTGATAACGATAATTGAATACGAATATTGCATACAATTATTATGCATAACCGAATTGCATGAAAACTGGTATTTACCCGGGCGTCTTACCGCTGTCGGCATATGCATGTGATCGGCTCACATGCACATTGTCGATACAACACTGGCGTTAGCTTGGACGCCAGGGGACGACACTGGTATCGCGAGATTAAAAGGCATCGGATAATGAGCGCTTGGCAAAAGGTGATTGCTTTTAATCGTATACAATAATTGTTGACAATTAAGATTGCCACTTACATACTAGTAAGCAGCATGACTGCCTGACTCCCGGTACCCAGCAGATATAGGCAGTGATGTACGCCATTGATTTTCCGGAGTGACACCTATATGCAGCATCACACTTATCCCCGCGACATGATCGGCTATGGCCGCCATCAGGCACATGCCAACTGGCCTGGAAAGGCGCGCGTGGCCGTGCAGTTCGTGCTGAACTATGAGGAAGGGGGCGAAAGTTGCGTCCTGCACGGCGACGCTGGATCGGAACAATTCCTGTCGGAGATAATTGGCGCTGCGTCCTTCTCCGATCGCCATCTTTCCATGGAATCGATTTACGAATATGGTTCACGTGCCGGGGTCTGGCGCATCCTGAACGAGTTCGAGCGTCGCGGCCTGCCGCTCACGATTTTCGCCGTCGGCATGGCGCTGGAACGCAACCCCGAAGTTGCGCAGGCGTTTGTCGAGTTTGGGCACGAGATTGCCTGTCATGGCTATCGCTGGCTGCATTACCAGGATGTCGCCGAGCCAATAGAGCGGGAACACATGCAGCGCTGTGTCGAGGTCATCTCCACGCTCCTGGGACGCCACCCCGAAGGCTGGTATACCGGTCGAGACAGTCCGAACACCCGCCGTCTGGTAATGGAAGAAGGTGGTTTTCTATATGATTCTGATTACTACGGTGATGATCTTCCTTTCTGGATGCCAGTCACTCTGCAGGATCAATCGCAAAAATGGCAACTGGTCGTGCCCTATACGCTGGACACCAACGACATGCGATTCGCGGCTGCGCAAGGCTTCAATAGCGGCGATCAATTTTTCACCTATCTGAAAGACGCGTTCGATGTGCTGTATGCGGAAGGAGAAACCTCGCCCAAAATGATGTCTGTCGGATTACATTGCCGAATCATCGGCAGGCCGGCACGGTTCGCCGCATTGCAGCGATTTCTTGATTACGTCCAGAAGCATGATCATGTTTGGATTCCCACCCGGGCCGCCATCGCAAAGCACTGGATCGAACATCACCCCAGTCCGGCCAGCAAATGAGACAGGAAACACTATGATGACCCGAAATTTAACCGTGGAACCCCTGTCGCACGACGCGTTTGCGCCTTTCGGCGATGTCATTCAGGCCAGCAACGCCGCGCAGCATTTTACGATCAACGACGGCAATACCGAACGCTACCATGATCTGGCCTTGCTCGATCCGGGCGCAGACGGCAAGGCCATCGTCTCCATTTTTCGCGGCTTGCCGCGCACCCTGCCCTTCGAAGTCTGCATGATGGAGCGCCATCCGCTGGCATCCCAGGCCTTTATGCCGCTTAGCGGCCATCCGTACCTGGCAGTAGTTGCTCCTGCCGGCTCTGCCCCTACTATTGACCAATTGCGCGTCTTCCTGTGTC
>NZ_JABUXU010000030.1 GCF_014897675.1 Advenella sp. FME57
TGCTCATAATAATCTCCATCTGTGAGTATTATGAGGCTTAAAAGTGTCTAGTAAACCCTGGCCGATTCAGATGTCGCAGTCTTTTAATTCTGCATCCATCTGGGACGGACCTACCAATCGATCTACTGCAGACGCGGATGCACCACGCTTGTTAATGGCGGACACTTGCATGCCTAAAACTTTCGCTGCGCGAATTACTGCACGACCTAGATTGCCATAACCCACTACCAAAACACGCTTTGTAGATGCCAGGGGGGTTAAAGATCGTTGCCAATGATGTGCTCGTTGATTTGTCATCTGATTTGGCATGCCAGTGGCTAACATTAACAACGCCATTAAAGAGTATTCAAATGCCTTATCGGCGTGTATTCCGCCGGAAATGGCTTGTACATCTAGCGGGTCCTTTGGGCACCACTGAGTGTTTTGGGTACTATTTGCCACGCCAAGGATATAGGACGTGGCCATGGCTGAACTAGTCTCAATCGGATCTCTCAACTGTGTTCCTGCACAGTGTTCGCGTTGCTGTTCTCGCTGTTTTTGCTCTTGTCGTTCCAGGATGTCAATTTGCCGCATCAATGTCCTGACGCAGCCCCTTGCTGTGCCACCAAAACGCAAACCGATACTCCTGCTTCCACTGCTTAGCAACATCTTCCATCTGTGCCTGGTGCTCTTTTTCACCTTTCAGAGTATGCTTTAACGATGATAGTCGCTCATCTTTGCGCTTTCCCGCGACCTCGGCCACATTCCACAGACTGAGCCGATCGAACCCAACATCGCTACGTGGCAACATCACGGTATTTGTTGGTTCAGTGGATGCATGATCGACCCGTTGTGTTCTCCTTGCTGCCCCGGTTCCATTTCCGTCCGTCCCAATCTGGGGATCAGCGTACTCGCAAGCGATCACCTTAAGTCTGGTGCATACACTTTTTCCGTCTCGTTACTTTTCGATAGATCATCAAAGCCATTGTGAAACCGTACGCCAAATAAGTCTGGTTTCTTTAGATTCTGCAATAGGTCGCCAGGCTAGATGACCGCGGAGGGAGTCAATCTCCACGTAGTCTGATTTAGGTGCTAAACGATGTATCATTTTAGCGCTGTCCACGCCCAAGAGCCTGTCTTGGTGGCAGGGCATGATTAACAGCCGTGCTCGTATATTGGCTAACACATTATCAAGGCTCCCCCGGCCCGCAGATATGTCGAACTGACTCGACGCTTCGTACCGACGTATAAGCGACCATGCATCCCATAGGGCGAAATTGTCGGCAACTGCTTGAGTATCTTCGGCCAGCGTCTCAGGGGTAACTGACTCGAGATAAGCATCTGTCACAGTCCAAG
Source organism: Advenella sp. FME57 (assembly GCF_014897675.1). GTDB lineage: Bacteria > Pseudomonadota > Gammaproteobacteria > Burkholderiales > Burkholderiaceae_B > Advenella. The sequence goes on from NZ_JABUXU010000030.1 coordinate 1,336, forward strand.
GGAAATAGTGATGGCCCGCAGCTCGCAATCCAGCGATGGGATTACTGCGATAGTTACCGCTTTGCCAAGCTGGGTCTAACTCAATTATACGGCGCATCTGTCTGACTGTTTCCTTGAAAAGTTGGCCAGCCCGTGCAGCAGGTACCAGCAACACTGCCGCTGATACCAAGTGAGGGAAACGCACTACCCACTCTAACGCCTGAAATGCCCCCATTGACGCGCCGGCAACTGCAGCCAGGGGAGAACCTTTGGTCAGATGTAGTGCCAGCGCATGCTGGGCTAGCACCATGTCAGCGACTGAATAGGGGGGGAAATCTACACCTAGCCCATCACCAGGCTGGGTAGAGTCCCCCCCCCCAATTGCGTCTATCGATACGACACAGAAGCGACCTGTATCAAACGCCCGCCCCGGGCCGATATGTAGCAAGGCGCCATGGCGTGTGTTACTCGTGCCAGGTAAAACCAACACAAAATTGTTGCGGTCCGCATTTGGTTTACCATAAGTTGTATAAGCAACTGTCAGTGGAGAAATGCAGGCACCAGAAAACAACGGGAACGATTGCAACAGGAACTTTTGGTGACTACCCCCATTAGCATTAACGGTTTCTGCCGCAATACTCATAGTCTTTCCCCCTCATGACTGAGGTTGTATACCAGCTTTACGAATAACGCTGTTCCATTTTTCAATTTCTGACCGAGTGTGCTTTTCAAGCGCTTCTCCTGGATATTCTTGGTCGGGCAGTGATTGTAGGCCTTGCTTAAACAAAGATTCTTGAAAAGCTGGGTCAGCGAGCGCGTTTTGGTAAGCTTTAAAGGAGCGGCGTATCGCGGACTGAGGAGTACCCGATGGAGCGTAGAGCCCATACCATGTCTGTGCTTCAAACCCCGGAATGCCTGCCTCTGCTACGGTAGGAAGATCAGGAAATTGCTTACTACGTGTGGGGGATGTCTGAGCCAGTGGCCTGATTTTGTCGCTGCCGACTAATGCCATGACCGTATTGGCTTGGTCAAATATAGCGTCGGCTTGCCCGCCCATCACGTCAGTTAGTGCCTGACCGCCACCTCTATAAGGAACTCCTTGAATGTCAATTCCAGCCTTCTGAGCGAACAAGGCTGCAGTCAGGTGTGATGCTGAACCAACACCTGCATGGGCGACATTTAGGCGCCCGGGTTCTGCACGAGCAGAGCTTAGGAAATCCTGGAGGGAATTGTAGGGGCTCTGGCCGTTGACGAGCAATACCATTGGCGTATCAGGAAAGCGGAACACTCCGTTGAAATTTTTCACAGGATCATAGCGCAGGTTTGCGTAGAGCGAAGGTGCTGCAGCCATGTATCCAAAATGGCCAACGAGCATCGTATATCCATCAGGTTTTGCACGCGCCGCCCGTGTTGCTCCGATCGTTCCACCCGCGCCAGGCGTATTTTCAATGACAATGGATTGACCTAATTCGCGACTGATTCGATCTGCCATCATTCTGGCAAGTGAATCGGTAGGTCCACCAGCAGCGAAGGGGACGATCCATGTAATTGGTTTGGATGGGTAGTCCTCCGCTTGGGCAATTGGTAGCAAAATGCACTCTGCAACGATAGTTAGAGTGAGCAGTTTTTTTTTCATCATTTGTCTCCTGGTTTATAATATGTCCACTACGTTTAGCCTTTTCAGGATCCTGCAACTTCGTCTGCAATAGCGCGACCGATATCTTCAGTCTGCGCGTTACCCCCAAGATCCGGCGTACGTGGACCTGATTTCAAGCAATTTTCGATAGCACGCAAAATTGCAGCATGCGCATCCTCACTCCCTAAAAATTGCAACATTAATGCGCCCGACCAGATCATAGCGATCGGATTGGCAATACCTTGCCCATAAATATCCGGAGCTGATCCATGGACAGGCTCAAACAGCGAGGGGAATTTGCGCTCAGGATTCAGGTTTGCTGACGGTGCGATGCCAATTGTCCCTGCGCAAGCAGGGCCGAGATCAGACAAAATATCGCCAAACAGATTCGACGCCACCACCACGTTGAAACGCTGCGGTTGCAAGACAAAACGTGCGGCCAATATATCGATGTGTTGCTTCTCAACCGTGATGTCAGGATAACTGGCCGACATTTGGTTGGCGCGGCCGTCCCACCATGGCATACTCACGGCGATACCATTGCTTTTGGTCGCAACCGTCAACTGTTTTCGTTTGCGACTTCGGGCAAGCTCAAACGCGAAGCGCAGGACCCGGTCAGTCCCGTGGCGCGTAAACACGGATTCTTGAATTACAATTTCGCGATCTGTATCGGGAAATAAGCAGCCACCTAGATTGGTGTATTCGCCTTCGGTATTTTCTCGCACGATATAGAAGTCGATGTCACCGGCTTGGCGGCCGGCAAGTGGACAAGGTACCCCGTCAAATAGGCGCACGTGACGCAAATTAATGTACTGGTCAAATTCGCGCCGAAATTTGAGCAATGATCCCCATAGAGAAATATGATCAGGCACAGTGTCGGGCCATCCGACAGCGCCAAATAAAATGGCATCGAAGGTTTGCAACTGGGTTTTCCAGTCTGATGGCATCATTTGGCCATGCTGCTCGTAATACACACAATTAGCCCAGTTAAAATTAACAATCTCCAATTTCATCCCAAAACGGATTGCGGCTGCTTCAACGACCCGAAGGCCCTCAGGCAAAACTTCGTTGCCAATTCCATCGCCCGCGATGGCGGCGATTTTAAACGGGTAGGACATAAGTATTCTCGGTAGAAGTAAAGATGCGAATTAATTGTAGGGAATAGCGCAAATGTATACAATAAAGCATTATGTGAAATCACTATGCACGAATTATGAATAATATATTACCCGCCGATCTGCGTGTCTTTTGTGTCGTTGTGCGTACTTCCAGCTTTTCGCATGCAGCGGCAGCTTTGGGCATGTCAGCGGCCTACGTCACAAAACGTATCAGAATGCTAGAGCAGGCACTAGGAACGGCCCTTTTTAACCGCACGACTCGTCGAGTGGTTACGACCGAGACAGGTGAGCGTATTTATCATTGGGCTCAGCGCATTCTGGATGACATCGATCATCTGATAGAAGAAGTTGGAGTTACTCGCAACGAACCGCGCGGCCTATTGCGTGTTTGCTGCAGCTTTGGCTTTGGGCGGCGCGTTGTCGCGCCTGCACTATCTGCTTTTTCTGAACAGCATGCTTCAGTGCAGGTGCATCTGGAGGTCTTTGACAGACTAATCGACGTGGCTGCCGAAGGCTACGACCTTGATGTTCGAGTCGGAGACGAGATTGCCCCTCATCTCATCGCGAGGCCGCTAGCAAAAAATTATCGCGTGCTTTGTGCATCGCCTGCCTATTTAGAAGCGCACGGCACTCCTAACAGTCTTGTTGATCTCGGCACGCATAACTGTCTCGTAGTCAAGGAGCGAGACCATCCGTTCGGCGTGTGGCGCTTGCAACGCGGCCGGAGAGCACACTCGGTCAAGGTGCGTGGAACATTGTCTACTAACAACGGAGAAATGTCAGTCAAATGGGCAATTGATGGCCGAGGCATCATTCTCCGATCTACGTGGGACGTGGGAGCGCTAATTGAACAGGGCAGTCTCGTACGGGTACTTCCTTCGTATCGCCAGCAAGCTAATATATGGGCGGTTTATCCATCTAGGTTAAATGCATCGGCTAAGGTTCGGGTTTGTGTGGAATTCTTGGCAGCGTATATGCGCCAGCACGGTGATTCGCAGTTTGGGCACCTAACGTCAGGTTAGGCTATAGTCATCATTGACACTATCACTAACATAACGCCAAATTAATGCAAATTAAGTATTGCTCTTTACGGTGCGACAACGCGTGTCAGTCATTGCACCAACGAGTAGAGCTCTTATGTCTATCGAACGGGCGGTCCCATAAGAGGTTAGATGGCGAGCAGTTCGACACTAGCAAAGTGCTCTGAGAGATACAGGCTTTTCCGTTAGAACTCCGGGAGATTTTCGAGGTTATCTCGAGCTTTACCGTTGTCCTCGGTCTTTATGTACTCAACACCATTTGCCTTAATGATATAAACGGGTTGTCCCTTTTGCCACTTTCCATTGCTTAACATGATAGTGACAAAGGTGACCCCTTCCTTTATCGCTTTGATGATAGTAGCTCGCTCGTACTCCGCACTAGCCCCAATCTTTTCCCCGTCATCTGGACGCGCCTGGACGCGGTCAATATGCGTATGCGCTTCGTTATATCGGACTGCCGAAATGCCGTAATCTGCCCACTTAGCCATCTTTGTCTCCTCGTTTAGTTGTTGTCTCTTTTACTTGTTATAAAGCTGTCCACAGAACCACAGTGAGTCACTGGACCAGTAGAAAGGCCTTAAGAAGCCTTGTTGTACCACCAGGCTCTGGGATCCGTTTAAATTTAGTATGTGAACCCTTTCGCGAAGGCTATCGGCCATAATGTATCATAAAATTACAAATGTTAATATAAATTATGAAGGAGAACGGGGCCTAAACTTTTCCGAATTATTCTGTGTAATGTCCGCTCAATTTTTTAAATTTGAGCCAGTTCTAGAAGTTCAAAAAGTGTTCGAAACGTCATTGAAATGACATGATTCATTCATACCATGGAAACGTAATCGCATGCGTAGAAGTGGGGTAGCTGGGTGTCGAATCATACCGGAGGTACCATTGCTGAACATTCGAGTGACTCCGGGATACCGGTGGCCCAGTATGTTCGTATGTCTACGGAACACCAAAAATACTCTACTGAGAATCAAGCTGCAGCCATCGCTGAATATGCACAAAAGCATGGCATGCGAATCGTCAAAACCTACGAGGATGCAGGCAAAAGCGGCCTAAACCTTAAAGGACGACGTGGATTGCAAGAATTACTCTGCGACGTAGAGCGCCCATCAGCCGGTTTTGAAGCTATTCTCGTTTACGATATTAGTCGCTGGGGAAGGTTTTTAGACCCAGACGAAGCAGCAGCTTACGTTTATGCCTGTAAACTGCGCGGGATCCCAGTTATTTTTTGTGCTGAATCATTTAATAATGACGGATCACTTCACTCTAATCTATTCATCGGTATTAGACGCACTATGGCGGCGGCGTACAGCCAAGATTTATCCAAAAAGGTATTTAAAGGCGCCTGCAACATTGTGCGTCACGGCTACAGACAAGGTGGAGCCCCTGGCTTCGGCCTGCGCAGACAACTAATCGACGAACAGCACAATGTTAAAGGGATACTGTCCCGTGGCGAAAAGAAGAGCATCCAAACTGACCGCGTAATCTTGGTTCCTGGCCCGCCTGAAGAAATTGCTGCCGTACAGCGTATCTATGAGCTATTTCTTAATAAAGGCATGCCTGAGCGAGTTATAGCATCCGTGCTAAACCGCGAAGGGATTTTGACCGATACAGGTGCTCAATGGACACGCGGCACAATTCATCAAATCCTCACAAACGAAAAGTATATTGGCAACAACGTCTATAACCGCACATCATTTAAGCTGAAAATACAGCATGTGAATAACCCACCAGAAGAATGGGTACGTCGAGATGGGGCTTTTGAGGCGATAGTTCCTATATCTATGTTTCTGCAGGTACAAGCTGTCATCGCCGCACGCTCACGCCACCTAGATAATGACCAAATGCTGCACTTATTGCGGCAAACATTGGAACGTCATGGTTCGCTGTCGGGCATTCTGATCGATGAAGATGAGGAAGCACCCTCCAGTTCAGCCTATCGAAGCCGTTTTGGCAGTCTGCTACAGGCTTACCATCTCATTGGCTATACCCCTAGACGTGATTACGCCTATTTGGAAATTAATCGCGCTTTACGCAGGCGCCACCCAGAACAGGTTGACGCGATGATATTAGGCATTGAGCATGCCGGAGGCTGGGCCGTACGCAATGACACGACTGATTTGCTTACAGTGAACGGCGAATTCACCACCTCGTTGGTTATTGCCCGTTGCAAACCCACACCTGCAGGAAAGCACCGTTGGCGGATCCGCTTTGATACAAGTCTTCGGCCTGACATCACAGTTGTGGCACGCATGGATCACTCCAATACCCATACTCACGACTACTATGTATTTCCTTCAATTGATTTTTCCGCTGAGACACTTCCCATTCTAGAAAACAACGGATTCTCACTAGATGCGTATCGCACTGACTCATTAGACAATTTTTATCACTTAGCGGGGCGTGTCCCCCTCCAGGAGGTTGCATGAAGAAATCACCTCAATCTGTTGAGATGATCCCGATCGATCAAATCACTATTGCTAATCCTCGCGTACGGAATCAAAAAATTCATAAAACCATTACGGACAGCATTGCGAAAGTCGGCCTAAAACGACCCATTACTGTTCGGCGCGTTTCAACTGGAGAAGGAGAACTCCCGTATGCGCTGATTTGCGGTCAAGGGCGGCTAGAGTCTTGCCAGCAACTTGGTCAGACTGACATTGCTGCACTCGTGTTAGATGTCGACGAGCAAACCGCCCATATCATGAGTATTGTAGAGAATGTTGCACGGCGCACGCCACGCGGAGGCGAAACAATGGAACAAGTTCGCAGCCTTCGCCAGCGCGGCTACAGTGACGCTGAAATTGCAGCCAAGTTAGGATGCACCACTTCGTGGGCCAATAATGTAGCCAACCTACTCGAACGGGGCGAAAAACGCTTACTAGCAGCAGCAGAAGCTGGCCATATTCCACTGCACCTAGCTGTCAATATCTCTCGTGCCAGCGATACCGACGCACAACAACTGCTACTCAATGCATACGAGAGCGGAGAACTCAAGGGTGGCAAAGTAACTGCTGTACGCAAAATACTGGAACAACGTGCACGCAGTGGAAAGCAAGGTAGCAATGCCTTTGTTAAGAGCCGGAATCGCAAGCCGATGACACCAGAGGAGCTAACGAAGATATACAAGCGCGAGGCCGATATGCACCGCCGAATCCAAAAAAAATCTGAATTTATCCAACAATCGCTACTTCTGACCAGGCAGATTTTTAAGGAGCTGTTTGCAAACAAAGAGTTTTGCGCTGTATTGAGGAAAGAAAAGCTTACCAGCGTGCCACAACCTTTGGCGGATCTATTACCTAATGGAGGACTCACACGATGACAGACCTACCGCCTAAATCGATCCGTCTTGGATTCGAACGTGATTGCGTAGAGGTGCCTTTAGATAAACTTCGATACACCGTTGAGCTACCGGCAGGGGTCAAAGACTCGGTAGCATACAAACAAATTCGCAGCTCAATCCAAGCAATTGATCTTGTCGAACCCATCGTCGTAACACTAAACCCAGACCAAAGGGACACGTTTATCATCCTGGACGGCCGAATGCGGGTTGAAGCCCTACGGGATCTGGGAGCACATCACGCACTATGCCTGCTTTCCACTGACGACGAGGGTTATACGTACAACAAACGGGTGAATCGCCTGTCTGTGATACAAGCTCACCGTATGATCGTACTGGCAACTGAACGGGGCGTCTCCGTCCAACAATTGGCTGAAGCGCTCAATGTTTCTGCTACTCTCATTCGTCAGAAATTTCGTCTATTGGACGGAATTTGTGACGAGGTCGTCGTGCTACTGGCAGATAAACCCGCCACGTATGGCATGTTTCGCGTTCTCAAGCAGATGAAGCCGTTCCGGCAAATCGATGTGGCGCAGTCCATGGTCAACCTCGGTAAGTACTCACTCAAGCTTGCTAATGCCATGTTACAAAACACCCCAATCGACCAATTAACGGAAGCAGCGGCGACAAAAACACGATCCGCGGGGCCGACCGAAGCGCTTCAACGACTGGAACGTGAACTCGCGGCAATGCAGGCTGACACGCGCTTACTCGAAGAAGATTATGGGCCAGCCAGTCTCGAATTGGAGATAAGCAAATCCTATATTGAAGAGTCTCTACTGGAAAATGCCGCTGTTGTACGATGGTTAGCAACAAGCCGGCCTGAATATTTACAGCAGCTTCAACGCATTGCAAACATTCGAGAAATATCTGCTACACGTTCAGAATAATGTTCTACGTAGTATATATACTACGTAGAACTAGGTACTTGAAGCCCTACTAGTTATTTATGTTTCAAAGGACTTGGGCATATTATTTGATGGATGGGAATGAAGTATATATACTTCATTCCCTCCGTCTATTCAATTTTAATTTAAATATATGCTATGCTGTGAAGTATATATACTTCACAGCAGATAACAAATGGCTACCTCGCGCATCCAAATTGCTAAAGCTGATATTCTGGACTATTTGGAAAAGGCTTCGCCAATTCTAAAACTCTCAGACCTGAAAGCTATCCTCTCTAACCAAAGAGGTTTTTGGCGTTTGGCGCAAAGCACAAACACACAAGACTTTATCGAATTTCTTAAGCAGCACGGGAAATTAAAAGAACTCAATTTCCCCTTCCCTCACCGCAAAGAAACCCGTTATGTTTGGGGTAATCTCCCATTACTAGAGATACTTCAAACCTTACGCCCCAATTGTTATTTCAGTCACTATACAGCCATGCGAATGCATGGCTTAACGGAACAAATCCCTAAAACCATTTATATCAATCATGAGCAACATCTAAAAAGCCAGGTATCAGGTGCGCTTGAGCAAAAAAATATCGATACCGCATTTAGCCGTCAGCCGCGAGTCTCAAATAATGTCATTGAATTTGAGGACAAAAGGATCTATCTGTTAAACGGTAAGAATACGGGTCAGCTTGGCGTCATCACCGATTCTGTAACCTATGACAATAACCAACAGATAAGCGTTCGCTTGACCAATGTAGAGCGTACCTTAATAGACATTACGGTACGTCCTACTTATTCAGGTGGTGTCTTCGAAGTACTCAAAGCTTTTACCCTGGCAAAAGAGCAGGTGTCTGTCAATGCTCTTGTAAGCATGCTGCTTAAAATCAACCACACTTACCCTTATCACCAAGCGATCGGGTTCTATTTAGAGCATGCTGGATATAAACAATCTCTTTTAGATTTAGTCAGACGGTTGCCCATCGAGTACGACTTTTACTTGGTAAATAAAATGCAAGATACCGAATATATTAAAGAGTGGAAACTATTTATTCCTAAAGGTCTTTAACTGTTCAACCAGACCCAGCGTGAAATCAAAATAAAAATCAAAACTTTCTATTGCAACGCCTGACGGGACCGTATTTTGCACCGAGGGGAAATCTGGCCGATGAAACTCTCGCTGTTCACCAATTTTATCCAAAAATGCAATATTGACTTTTTTGCACCGGAATATTTCAGACAGAATATGCGTTGTGTCATCGGATTCAATATCAATATTCAGTAGGGTGACCAGTTGATAAATGTCGTAAAAGTCCCGGGCTCGAGCACTGCCCGGCCGAGTTCTATTGACGACGGGACCGTACTCCGGCATTTGTTGACAAATAGCACGCAGTTTTTCACAGACGATCATGACAGGGGAATAGACGTAAATGATGTACCCATCAAAGTCATGAGCTACTCTACCTTCTACATATTCATGACGGCTAATGTCGATGAGAAATTTCTTACCCTGACCAATATTGAGCGCATGCTTGCGAAGTAGTTCTAGGTCTTCAGCATTTTCCCGGAATAATTCAGTGCCAACGAGCTTAAATTCGGTTTTATACCCGCCCCAAAAATCCGCTACATCCGCAGAAAGTTGCTCCGGTTTATTATGAAATTTGAAATCAAAAACCTCATATCCATATTGTCGAAAAGTCCGCTTCAAAGCACGTTCAATACGCAAAGCTAAATTCTCACTGCCACCTGGAAAATCAGCCTGCATTGAAAAGTCTATATCTATGGAGGCTCTTGCGGCGATATGATGAATCAAATCGATCGCATTGCCGCCCTTCAAAACCAGGTATTCAAAAAGTTCATCATCTGAAATGATGGCCGTGACAACCCATTTTTTTATTTGATCTGGCGTAATGTCTGGGGTGTTCGGCATAATCAAAATTCGGTAAAAAGAAATATAGATGCAAAGTCAATCATTATGTTCAATACCCCCATGCATCGCCCAGTTCATGGGCTTGCTTGAGCACAAGCTCAATCGCAGCTTCTGCCATATCGGGTGGATATTTGTACTTGCGCAGGACCCGTTTGACCATCAACCGCAGCTTAGCACGTACACTTTCGCGTTTTGACCAATCCACGGTAATATTTTTACGTAGATTCTCCGTCAGTTCATGAGCGATTTTCTTTAATGTCTCGTCAGTCAGCTCTCTGACCGCCGATTCATTATCCACAAGAGCATCATAAAACCGCAATTCATCTTCAGACAGACCCAGCTTTTCACCACGATTAGCCGCTTCCTTGAACTTCTTGGCCATGCCAATCAGCTCTTCCATCACCTGCGCCGTCTCAATACTACGATTCTGATAGCGGGTAATGACCCCGTTGAGCATGTCAGAAAATTTCTTCTGTTGCACCACATTGGTCGCGAATTTGCTTTTGATCTCCCCTTCCAGCAAGCGTTCTAGTAGCTCGACTGCTAAATTTTTCTCAGGCAATTTTTGAACTTGAGCTAAGAATTCATCATCCAATAGCCCAATATTTGGCTTATCCAGCCCCACAGCATCAAAAATATCCACCACATTTTCGCTAACAACCGCCTGGCCGATAATCTGACGAATCGCCAGCTCACGCTGCTCGTCTGTCTTTTTCTTTTGGCTGACGTCACGTTTGGTCAATATCACCTTGACTGCCTGTAAAAAGGCCACTTCATCCCGAAGCGCCTTGGCTTCTTCCAGCGTGCAGCACAGCGAGAAGGCTTTGCTCATTGCTAAGGCAGTATCCGCAAAGCGCTTTTTAGGGTTCAAATCGGGATTTTTCTCTGCTGCGGCGGGGCGAAGTCCCAGAATATGGTCCGCTGCGCCTGCAATGATTCGATACCCACCTGTTTTATAGCTGGAATAATCAAAACCATGCAACATCGCCCGCAAGCAATCCATTTTTTCAAGGAGAACAGCCAGTGCTTCGTGCGCATCTACCGTCGGCTTACCACGCCCCTTACTGGCGGTGTATTCCTTCATCGCCGCTTTGAGCTCATTGCCAATACCGATGTAATCGACCACCAGGCCGCCCTGCTTATCCCTAAACACCCTATTGACCCGAGCAATGGCCTGCATCAGGTTATGGCCCTTCATCGGCTTGTCGATATACATGGTGTGCACGCAAGGGGCATCAAAGCCCGTGAGCCACATGTCCCGGACAATGACCAGTTTTAAAGGATCTGTTGGATCTTTAAAGCGCTTTTCCAGGCGTTTTTTGGTTTGCGTGTTATAAATGTGTGGTCGCAGCAATGCCTTGTCACTAGCACTGCCCGTCATGATGACTTTAATTGCGCCTTTGTCTGGGTCAGAATCATGCCAATCGGGCCGTAGCTTGATGATCTCGTTATAAAGATGCACGCAAATATCGCGGCTCATGCCGACAATCATGCCCTTGCCCTCTTGAGCCTTATTACGTTCCTCAAAGTGCAGGACTAGATCTTGGGCAACACTGGCAATTCTGGGTTCAGCGCCGACCACTTTTTCCAAGGCGGCCCAGCGCGATTTGAGTTGCGACTGAGTGTCCTCCTCCTCATCCTCGGCCAGCTCGTCGACCTGTTCGTCCAGATCTGACAAATCGGCTTCTTTTAGCTTGAGCTTGGCCAGACGACTTTCATAGTAGATCGCAACGGTAGCGCCGTCTTCCTTGGCCTGCTGCATGTCATAGACGTGAATATAGTCCCCAAAAACGGCTCTCGTGTCTCGGTCCGTGCTGCTGACAGGCGTGCCGGTAAATGCAACAAACGTCGCATTGGGCAAGGCATCACGTAAATGCTGGGCATAACCCGCTTGATATTTTAGGGTATTAGCATCCTGCGCCGCCGCATCATTTTCTGTTTGTTTGGCAAGCACACCAGTCGTCAAGGCCGGTTTGGCTTTGATTGACTTGAGTTTAGCTTCAAAGCCATATTGCGTGCGGTGTGCTTCATCGGCAATCACTACAATGTTCTGACGCTCAGATAAAACAGGATAAATATCTTCGTCTTCTCCGGGCATAAACTTTTGAATCGTGGCAAAGACAATTCCGCCAGAAGGCCGGTTTTGCAGCAATTGACGCAGTTGCTGGCGCGTAGAAGCTTGCACGGGCTGCTCCCGCAGCAAATCCTGCGCCAGACTAAAAACCCCAAACAGTTGGCCGTCTAGGTCATTACGGTCTGTAATCACCACAATGGTGGGATTTTGCATGGCCGGATCCTGCATGACTCGGGCCGCAAAACAGGTCATAGTGATGCTTTTACCGCTACCTTGAGTATGCCAGACAACCCCGCCCTTACCGCGCGTGCCGGCCTCTACATCAGGGCGAGAAGCCGTAATCACCTGCTCGATCGCAAAACGTACCGCATGATATTGATGGTAGCTGGCGATTTTTTTGACCAATTTGCCGTCATCCTCAAACAGGATGAAATACCGCAGATAATCCAATAGATACTCTGGAGCCAGCACGCCCCGAATCAGCGTTTCCAGCTCATTGAACTGACCCAGCGGATCCAAATTCACGCCATCAATGGTACGCCACTGTAAAAATCGCTCTGCATTGGCCGACAATGAACCCATACGCGCATCTGAGCCATCTGAAATAACAAGAATTTCGTTGTATTGGAAAAGATCCGGTATTTGCTCTTTGTAAGTCTGGATTTGGTCGTAGGCGCGCCATATATCGGCGGTCAAATCTGCTGGATTTTTTAATTCAATCAATACCAGCGGCAGGCCATTCACAAACAGCATGATGTCTGGGCGTCGAGTGTAATGTGGGCCTTTGATGGTGAATTGATTGACTGCCCAGTATTCATTATTGGTACTGTCATTCCAATCCACCAGTCGCACTAAGTCGCCTCGCGTGGTGCCGTCTTTTTGATATTGAACCGGCACACCGTAGATGAGCAGTTTATGGAAAATTCTGTTGGCCGAAAGTTGAACAGGAGTACCGAGATTCAGGACCAGCTGGATTGCATCTTCTTGAGCGACTGCAGGAATATCAGGGTTTAATCTGGCGATAGCTTCTCGCAAGCGTTGAGTTAATATAACCTGAAGATAATTTGAGCGTTGCGGGTTTGGCCCGTCAAATGCGATGTCCGGACCGAAGCGATGGCTGTAACCAACGTTTTGTAACCAGGCCAGTGCGTCTTGCTCGAGTTGGTCTTCAGTCATATATTTGTCTCGTTATTTTTTAATTTTTTACATTTCAGCATTTTCTTCGACTTGCGCCATATCCGATATACGAAGTTGGCCTGCAATCAACTTAGGCAACAAAAGATTTCGAATATTTTCAAGCCCTCTAATGCGTTTGATATTCAATTCAGCGGATTCAATGACAGCGGAGATCAAATGGTCAAATTTTTTCAAGACCTTTTCGGGAGGAACCACTACAGGCATTAACTCGAAGGATCCTTTCCACCGTGCATAAGGTATCGTAGACCCTTCTGAGTGATGAGTTGCGTACTTAACCGTTGAATCATCAAATGCAAGAAATAATGCATATGCACGCGCAACTTCAACTTTAGGAGATAGAACAAAGACTGTTGTACGAGTTACTCCATCAAAAGGAGCAATGCTAACTTTATGAAAATAAGGTCTCATTGCTCCAAACAAAATATCCCCTTTATAGAACCGAACCAAACTACTTTTGGCTTCGTCGCCCGCTTTGAAATTTTCCAAAAACGGATTCATTGCTGTAATTGATTCGATTGGGACATAAGGCAAGGAGTCCGTAATGGTACCTGACTTAATTCGCTCTGATCGAAGTATCAATATCTCTCCGAAATTTCCAACTTTCCAATTTTTTGGAAGGTCTCCTAGTTTTGACGCTTCAAACTGACTCGGAAACAACGCTGCTGTTTCTTCGTCCATACCTTCGGGCTGGCGACCTTCCATTTTTGCTCGAACAGGATCAAAATCCACAAACCAGGATTTGAAAATCGTCTGCGCGATGGATTCAAGGGTTTTGTTTGTTTCGCGAAGTAGCCTTATGTAATCGTCGAAAGGATTTAATACATCAACGATTTGGCTTTGCCCATTAAGATCCGGTGCAGCAAAACTAATCTGTCCAAAAGTCGATTTATTCAAAATTGGCTGCGCGGAACCTCCTGCTAAATTTCGAATCTCTTCTTTACGCAGTCTAAAGCTATAATAGAGAAACTCTGGAGAAAATTTTGACTCGTCGACAATAATTGCATTTATCTGTTGATTAGCAACGCATCTAGATGGCGTAATAGCGACTTTACCCATGTCTGAGCCGATGCACGTTATAAGTACTGCTCGAGCAGGGATAATACTACCTTTGACAGATTGGGCACCAAGTTCTGAAATCGAGCGTGTGCTTTGATTAATCCATTTTTCTCCGGAGAAATCGGGAGGTGTAATGAAAGGCACTTCTTCGCCGACAAAATCCGACACTCCGCCTTTGGGTGTTTTTCCTGTCAGAATTTTTCCCGCTTCGCAAAGGCGGTATGTTTTCCATTCAAAACTCATATCCAAGCCCCGCCAACTTCTGCCGAATCAACCCGTCCAGCTCAACCCCTTTAGCCATCTGTTCACCCAGTTGTTCGGTCAATTGCTGCATTTTTTCCGCAAAAGCCTCGTCATCATCTTCGACTTTTGCAGCACCAACATAGCGTCCAGGCGTCAGTACATGCCCATGTTGCGCAATTTCCGCAAGCGGCGCACTGCGACAAAACCCCGCTACATCCTGATAATCTGTAATACTTGCCCCTTCTTGGATTTCCCCGCGCCACGCAGCAACGGTTTCAGAGATACGGCGGATCGATTCACAATCCAACTCTGCCTGCACGCGAGAGATCATGCCTCCCAATTTCCGAGCATCAATGAACAGCACTTCGCCTTTACGTTTTTTCTGCTTGGCCAAGAACCATAGACAGGCCGGGATTTGCGTATTAAAAAAGAGCTGTCCAGGCAAGGCAATCATAACTTCAACCACATCCGCCTCTACCATCGCTGCCCGGATCTGGCCTTCATTATTTTGGCTGGAACTCATTGAGCCATTGGCAAGAACAATACCAGCGCGTCCAGTTGGTTTCAGGTGATGCAACATATGCTGCAACCACGCGTAGTTGGCATTGCCCTTGGGAGGGTCACCATACACCCAGCGCGGATCACCTTCGAGACTGCCGTGCCACCAGTCACTGATATTAAAAGGCGGATTGGCAAGGATAAAATCAGCCCGTAAATCAGGATGCTGATCCCGTGTAAACGTATCCGCGGGCTCTTTACCCAGATTAAAATCAATGCCGCGAATGGCCAGATTCATCGCCGCCAGTCGCCACGTAGTCGGATTGGATTCCTGCCCATAAATGGACACATCTCCCAGTTTTCCGCCATGGGTCTCAATAAATTTTTCTGACTGAACAAACATACCGCCAGAGCCGCAGCAGGGGTCGTAGACCTGACCATGATGAGGCGCGAGGACTGCAACTAGGGTTTTTACAATACTGGCCGGTGTATAGAACTGTCCGCCTTTTTTTCCTTCAGCGCTGGCAAATTGCCCTAGAAAATACTCGTAGACTTGCCCCAGCACATCACGCGCGGCGCTGGGATCCACGCCAAAACCGATCGTTGAGACGACATCTACCAATTCACCCAACTTGCCATCAGGCAGTTGCGCCCGGCCATAGCGTTTATCCAAAATGCCTTTCAGACTTGCGTTTTCCGTTTCAATGGCAGTCAACGCCTCATCAATTCGCTTACCAATATCCGGTTGTTTGGCTGCTGCCCGCAGGCTCTCCCAGCGTGCCATTTCAGGAACCCAAAAAACATTGGCCGCCCGATAATAATCCCGGTCTTCCAGTTCCTCTTGAATCATGCTCTCATCAGAGAGAAAGTACTCGTCGTTTTCATCGGAAAAACGAGCACGTAGTTCATCCTGGCGGGCTGCAAATGTGTCTGAGATGTATTTTAGGAAGATGAGCCCTAGTACCAGATGTTTGTACTCTGCGGCATCCATGTTGGCGCGCAGCTTATCCGCACTGGCCCAGAGGGTTTTTTTAATGTCATTGATCATTTTACGAGTCTATTTTAGAAAAATATAGTTACATTGTAGCGATAATAGAATGACCTATCAGAATCAAAACCCGATCAAAATTTGTAACATACAAATAATCGTATAAGTTGCTGTATTAATTTAATTTTTGAAGAAAATGAAAACTCTGGATATACATCCAAAGAGCTTTTATCAAATCCTGGTCAATCCCTTTTCAGTGCATGGTCAAAGACCACCAAAGCCTGCGCTGCATCTTGCGTAATTGAGTACCCTGACCTAACGACATGGGATCTGTCTTACCGACACCTAGCTCCCTTAGCGTTCTTCTCTTGTGTGCCACAATCTCAACACATAAATGGTATCGCCTTCAATTTCATATCGAATTTCGTATTTCCCCGCTAAGATCCGCCTGACTTCCCGGGGTTCGAACTGAAAGAGCTGCTCCCCTATGCGCGGTGAGGTTAGTAACCTTGTTGGCGCTTGGGTCAGTGCCTGGACTGCCCGCGCCGCAGCAGGCTTGCTGACAGGGACTAAGAAATCATATAACCGTGATAAATCACTAAGGGCCTTGCTGGTCCACTTTAACTGCATCAGCGAGGTACCGGCAGGGGTTTATCGGTGCCCAAGCTTTCTGCCCAAGCCTGTACTGCCTGATGATCCACAACCTGATGGGTGTCCACCTCAGCGAGGGCTTCATAGGTTAAGCGATCACGCTCCTCCTCTTGAGCGATCCAAGCCGATAGGGCTTGCTTCATGATCCAGCCCCGTGAGCGTTCAAGACGTTCAGCCAAAAGATCTACCTTCTCAGCAAGGGGAACAGGTACATGCGTGGTCAAAACACGAGTCTGGGCTTTTTGCATAGTTTTGCTCCTGTAAAAATAAAGCGTACTAATCGTACTCGATTGAGTATAAATCATATTGATTCAATACGATTAAAAAAAGCAAAAAATAATACGAAAATCGATGCGAATGTCATGAGGTATGAATCGCTTTTTTTCTCACGTCAAAAACACGGCACACCGCGTCTTTGACGTAAAGTGCCTATCCTGCATATAGTCTTTTAAAGGTATTTTGGCTCTTAAATAGGTGGAGGCCAGCTATAAATTTTATATGGTATGCATTAGCATAAATATAGTAAATTTATGGTCGATAATCAGTCAATGATTGGTATTTACATAGTAAGAAATAGATTTAAAAACTGGTTTTTAATGGTATTCATACAGCTCAATTATGGTAAATATCAGCATAAGTAGTGCATAAATACGAATAAAATAAGATTTTTATAGAATCACTATGCATTTTCATGAATAAATCCGCATCAAAGCCCATAAATAGCAATTATTGGCGCATATAACGCATTTTTTATGCATAACTCGAGCAATGCTACGCATGCTATTTACCTACAAAAAATTCTAAAAAGACGATATGCAGGATAGGGACTTTGCGTAAATGCAAGTCGTCCTGGGGTTTTCGCGTGCGAAAAAGGCTTGCTGGCGCAAGCTGGTTTATCAAGGAGCACAGAGGTGCGTGTTTGTGTTTGGCTTACTGTCCCCGTGATAAAGTTGTTCGTATCTCAATAGACATGCAGCACTGATCCGTGATGAATAAACCGCCATCAACAACGACAAAGCCCTATAGTGTTTGGAAAACCCTGCTTATCACCCTGGTCATTGCTGCGATTGGCTGTGCTTCGCTCTATGGTTTTATCTATATGATATTTATCAGACCAATCAATGAACTCGGCCAAGCCGCAAAAGAGTTTGTTGAAAAGGAGATAGGAGGAAAAGTCACAATATCTCCCATTAAACTTCGTTTCCCAAAGATGAAAGAATGAATCTATAGCCTCATCGCTATGATTTGTATCTGCTGAATTTTTCATCAGCAAAGCCCTTTGGTTTGGTAGATAATACTGTTTTTATATACAGTATTTTACGCTATGAAAACCTACCTTGACCTAATTCCCCTGGTGGAAACCTCGGCCAGTATTGGGCTGATTGTGTGCAAGACGCCGGCAGGTTTCCCGTCCCCGGCCCAGGATATGGCCGTAAACCGGATCGACATTGGCGAGATCCTCGTCAAGCACCCTACCTCCACCTTTTACCTGTGTGTCAAAGGCCACTCGATGAAAGAGGCAGGCATTGACGATGGCGACCATTTGATTGTCGATCGATCCCTGACTGCCAAGCACAACAGCATCGTTATTGCCGAAATCGATGGGGATGTGACTGTAAAACGGCTGCACAAGAAAAACGGCGTAATACGCCTCAAGGCCGCTAACCTCACCTACCCTGACATAGTGCCGATTCCTGGCCAGGAATGGATGATCTGGGGCGTTGTCACCCACGTTATCAAGGATATGCTATGACCTATGGGCTGATCGATGGTAATTGCTTCTATTGCTCATGCGAGCGCGTGTTTAGACCATCCCTGAAAGGCAAGGCGCTTATCTCGCTGTCCAACAATGATGGATGCGTCATTTCACGCACAGACGAGGCCAAGGCGTTGGGAATAAAAATGGGCCAGCCCTGGTTTGAGATCAAACATCTGGAAGAAAAGGGGCTCATAGGGCTAAGCAGTAATTTTGCGCTGTACGGTGACATGAGCGACCGCATGATGAGCATAATTGGCAATTTCTCGCCTCGCCAAGAAATTTATAGTATTGACGAGAGTTTCGCTAATTTTTCGGGGATTACCGAGGACTTAACCGCCTACAGCCAGAAAATACGGGCCGCTGTCTTGCGCGAGATAGGGATTCCCACCTGTGTGGGCATCGGCGCCACCAAGACCCTGGCTAAGTTGGCCAACCATATTGCCAAAAAGCAGCCGTCCTGGTCTGGGGTGTGTGATTTAACGCAGTTGGACCGATACCAGCTGGCCGAAATGATGAAAAATATTGAAGTTGGGGAAGTCTGGGGCATAGGCAGGCGCATTGCCAAAAGGCTTAACGAGCTGGGCATTTATACGGTCTTTGACCTGGCCCGAATGAAACCCGAAGCGGCCAGAGCCGAGTTTTCCATAGTCGTGGGTAAGACCGTGCAGGAGTTGCGCGGGATCTCGCGTATCGATCTGGAAGAAGTGGCCGACCCTAAAAAGCAAATAATCTCGTCCCGCTCCTTTGGTTTGCCAATGACCGATCTGACCGGGTTGCAAAGCGCCCTGTCTGAGTTTGTCGCCATCGCCTGCAACAAACTGCGCGGGCAAAATTCGGTGGCCACCAGTATGCAAATATTCATTCGCACTAGCCCCTTTGACAAGGGTAAACAATATGGCAATAGCCACCTGGTCACCCCGCCCTACCCGAGCGCCGACAACTTGGTTTTTACCAAATATGCACTTAGGGCGCTTGAGACCATATGGCGGCCAGGCTTCAAATACAAAAAGGCGGGCGTCATGCTAATGGACATATCGCCTACCGATACCGTCCAAGGCGAACTGTTTCCCGTGGAAACTGAGCATGACAAGCGGGCGCAGCTGATGGTGACCTTGGATGGCATCAATGCTCGATATGGCCGAGGGTCCGTGAAAACAGGCAGTATCGGTTTTCACGACCGCGAGCATTGGTATATGCGCCAGGAGCGCAAAAGTCAGGGATATACTACGAACTGGCACGAAGTGCCAATCGCCAGGGCCTGAATCAAAGATATAGGGTCCTATAGCCAGGCTCTGGCACCCGATTGCTATCTTACTCTCGCTCGAAACGGATTACAGCCGTTTTAAGCGTTTTTTTTACCTCGACAGACCTTAGACGTTGGGTTTTACAAAAAAATAGCACCATACCTTGATTTACCCCACTGCCGTCGATTTTGACGCTTTTGTTACCCCCAGTTTTGCAAAACCGAAAGGGAAAGGGGAGCCGCTTGCGGGGGAAACCGCAGGTTTCCACAAAAGGGGTCGAGGCCGCGACCGAAGCGTTAGCGTAGGGAGGACAGGGGAACCGGCACGGTTCCCGCGGCCAGGGCCTTA
>NZ_JABUXU010000031.1 GCF_014897675.1 Advenella sp. FME57
GAACAGCAATACTTTTCTGAGGCTACGAACTGTCTATAAAAATCTGGTCGATTCAAGTTCGCAGATTGCCAACCCGTAGCCAATCCCAACTGTCTTGCGCCCCAGAATCGAAATGAAGAGAAGGCCGATCCGCTTGCCAAGGCCAGTCTTATTCAGACCACGCGATACAAGAACCGCTATCACGATAAGCCAGATTAGGGGATTAGCCAAACTAGACAGTGCATCTGTGATCGCACCCTTGGAAGTTGTTGAGGTCACCTGTGTAAGAGCGACGATGGTAATTGCCATCATGGCCATTACACCTATCGGCATCACTTTAAGAATAATGGCTAAAATCGTGGTCAAAAAAATGGCTACTAATGCCCAAGCTTTAGTGGTTAATCCTTCGGGCACTGGCAAAATCAGCATAAGTACCAAAAAGGCGGTCGTGATTAATGCGGGCCCCAGTCGAAATGGTACTTTTTTTTGAAAATAAATAAGCACTTTTTTCAGCGATTCTTGCACGGGCCCTTCCTTTTAGTTAAAAAATAAGAACATTGAGACGTCGTTTCCAGGTTCTGTATCGAGTAAGTAATTAATTTTTAAAAAACCAATAAATTGGATCTTCCATGACAAAACTCTTCGATTGACATAGAAGGAGAGTTAACCACATATTTCCATTGAAAAAAAAACGCTAGTCAGGCCGCCGGATGGCAACCTGATACCTACATGTCCGCTGCGTAAACGACTATGCGCACGTGGATTCAGTTCATCCGGCATATTTTCCAAGCCGCAGCCACAGCGCCGCGAACTCAGTGCCTATATATAAGTTAACCGATCAAAAATTCCGATCCCAATTACTAAGAGTTATGGAATATTTAGCGCTTTAGAAAAGCACTTATCCTTAAGCACCTCTACTTTATAAGTGAGCTCGCCCTCTATCTGCTCAATGATAAGCCCATGCACGTCAGATTCAAAGCCTGGAAATTGAGCATTCTGTTCTCGAGCAATATGCAATGACTGTATGATTGGATCATCGCTACCCCCAAAACGCTCTCCTGGCATAATCGTGGGAATACCTGGTGGGTATGGCACTAGCATAGTGGCAGCCACCCTCCCGCCGATATGCTCAATATCGACCCGCTCGATTTTTCCTTTTACTAAATGGTCATACGCATCGGCAGGTATCATTACCGGCTCAGGCAAATTCACGTACATTTGACGCATCACATCAGCGACTGCGAAGTTTTTGTTGAATTCGTGCAACGCGTCACATAAATCTCGCAGACCTTTATTTTTGTATACTGTTGGATGATCCGACGCCAGTGTAGGCAAAGCCTCACTCAAAGAAGCGTTGCGGTCGTACAACTCTTTGAAGGCCATCAACTCAGCGACTAAGGTGCTCCATTTGCCTTTAGTGATGCCCATAGAGAATAGAAACAGTACAGAATAAAGATTCGTCTTCTCGACTGTGATGCCGCGACCCCATAAGAATTTGCTTAACACAGCCGCAGGGATTCCGATCTTGCCCATATCTCCCGCTACTGATAATCCCGGGGTGAGTAGCGTCACTTTGATTGGATCGATCAACACATAATCATCGACCAAATTCTCAAATCCGTGCCAATGGCCCTGCGGCTGAAGATACCAGTCCTCCCGTTTTACCACAATGGGCGTCGAAGTTTCACCTTCGCCCAGAGCACTTTCAACTTGAGACGGCTGCCATACTCTAAACCACCAGTCATCTCGACCTAACTCCTCATGAACATGAAGCATCGCACGCCGGAATGTGCTAGCTTCGTCGTGCATTTCCTGAACCAGTGATCGCCCCGCCCCGCCTTCCATCATTTTCGACGCAATGTCGCACGCAGCGATAATCCCATAGTGCGGGCTAGTGGAGGTATGCATCATGAATGCCTCATTGAAACGTGCAGCATCAAGATTTCGGTTAGCAGAATTGCGCACATGAATCATCGATGCTTGGGAGAACGCTGCCAACAGCTTATGAGTTGATTGCGTGGAAAAAATGATCGCATCCTGTTCCCTGGCCTTACCCTTGGCCATACCATAATGGTTCTCGTAAAATGGGTGGAAGGCTGCATATGCATACCACGCTTCATCAAAATGCAAATACTCGACTGCTTCACCAATTTCACTAGCAATTTTTTCGACGTTGTAACACAGACCATCATATGTGGAGTTAGTGACGACGGCCATGCGAGCTTTAGAACCTGCCTGATAGGCGCCATTTGCCAGCGGATTAGCCGCAATACGCTTCTGAAGTTCTTCAGGAGTGAATTGTTCTAAACTGATTGGACCTATGATCCCGTGCGCATTACGACTGGGTGTAAAATATACCGGTACTGCGCCCGTCATGATTAACGCATGTAATAAAGATTTGTGGCAGTTGCGGTCAACGAAAACCACATCTCCCCGAGCAACAGAACCGTGCCATACGATCTTATTGGCTGTCGAAGTCCCGTTGGTAACGAAAAAGGTATGATCAGCCCCGAAATTGATGGCTGCTTCCCGCTCCGCCTCGCTGACCGGACCAGTATGGTCTAACAAAGAACCCAGCTCTGGCACTGAGACAGATAAGTCACTGCGAAGCGTATTTTCACCGTAGAATTGGTGGAACGCGCGTCCAACGGGAGATTTAGTAAATGCCACCCCTCCGCCGTGACCTGGAGTGTGCCAAGAATAATTAGATTCTGCCGCATGATGCACTAATGCTTTAAAGAATGGGGGTAGTAAACGCTGCATGTACTCTTCAGCCGCACGCATCACTTGACGAGCAATGAAGCTTTTCGTATCTTCAAATAAATAGATAAAACCGTGAATATACTTGATCAATTTGGTTGGAACTTTTTCTATGGTGCGTCGGTCTCCGAAAAGGAAGACCGGCAAATTAGCACGTCGTTCGCTTTGTTTATGCAAAAAGGCATTTAACCGCTGAAACTCTCCCTCCGATTCTTCGCTGCCATCGATTGAAATTAATACTGCCGAGGCCGCAACGTAAGTACGCGCGCCTGCTTTTGCATCGTCAAGATTTAGTCCGCATAATACACGGTGGTTATTACTTCGTAGCTCGTCGGCCAAAGCACGGATAAGAATCCCTCCAATACGAGGCGAATCATAGTCACTATCAATAATGACAATAGGATAATCTAAGGAATTGAAATACATAAAACTCTCCGCAGTTAATTAAAACGCTAGATCAGAACGCTTGTTGCGACTGACTATTGTCAAAAAATTTCCATCTTCAATTCATGCTCCATACCACGGATATTTCACTACGAATCAGCAAGCGCCCAATACATCTACGAGACAAAATTGCCATCCTAACCTTGCAGCGAGAGCAAGGTCGCCTTTGTGCTCCAAATGGCCAAAGGACTTAAAAGAACTGAACCAGAGAAGGATTGGGCTCTGAAGACCTTAGTACGGTTGCCGCAGGTCATACTTTGTTGAAACGATCTTACCGTACAACACCCAGCCGGCAAATGTGACCAATCCACCCCAGAACATAGCCTCTTGGCCTGAGCTGTAAAGAGCATAAAAACTGTAAATATTTCCTATGAATGCAATTGCTGCGACGAACAAGACTTGCTTTTGTGGAACTTGCGCAGATTTCAACAGTACGATTATTGCGGACATCGATAAGATGTAAGGCACCAGATTGGTGACGACCGCCAAATTCACGATGGCATTAAACTGGGTGCTTAAATCTGGACTTACAGTCATGAGAGAAAGCATTGTCTGTGCTATGGCCAATACCACCATACCGATTACCGGCGCGTTGCGCGAAGTCACTTTGCCAAAAAGAGGCACATAATAACCTTCATCCGCTCCCGCTTTGAATACCTGAGCGACAGTGAATTGCCAACCTAATAACGAACCCAGGCATGCGATAACGGTAAGGGCATTAATAACCTGACCGATGACTGGACTAAATAAGTAGCTGAACACTAAACCAAAAGGCGCATTAGAATTTGCTAAATCGGCATTCGGAATAATACCTGCGACCACATTTGTCGACAGGATATAGAGAACCGCTGTGAGCAGCGTTCCGAAAAGAACAGCAATTGGCACATTTTTTTCCGGGTTTTCCACTGCATCCGTATTCGCGCATGCCGACTCTAATCCGAGGAAAGCCCAAAGTGTTATGGCAATAGAAGCTGAGATTGCTTGCCCAAATGGTTCGTTATGTGGGTTCCAGGAGGCAGTATAAATATCTGGATCGAACCAAAACCAGCCAATCAATGAGATCCCTAATACCGGTAAAATGACGCCCCAGACCGTCACGCTACCCACCCGCCCCGTTATTCGGGCTCCCCAAAAATTGGGGATGGTCGTTAACCAGATAAAAATGATGGCTAAAAATGCGGCATCAAATGGCCCTAGCTGCCAGCCCATAAACGTCGAAAAGTAGCCTACTGCAGTAATCGCAATGGCAACATTTGCAATGACGAGTGAAACAGCGTAGGTATAATTGGCCATGAAGTTTCCTGACTTGCCAAAAGAATACTCAGCATATCCACCCATACCGCCCGTATTTTTGCTAAATCGTCCACATTTTGCAAACGCATAGGCAAGCGCCACCGAGCCGCTCGCAGTAATTAACCACGAGAAAATGGAGATCGTTCCGATTTGTGCCAATTTCGTGGGTAGCAACACAATGCCTGACCCCATCATATTTACTACCGTCAGTATAGTTAATTGAACTACACCCATCTTATGGTTCGATTGTTTCATTGCAAGCCTATTGAGTGGAATCAGGGACTGACATCATATTTTGTGTACCAAAACTCGGATAATAAAGAAAGCAGTGCATCTATCCTTTTAATACGTAGCCATAAGCTTTTTTTACTCCCTCTACATCTTTTTGAATATAAACGCCTTGCAGCTCTGGTTCAAAACCAGGTAATAGATTAAGGCCCGACTCAAGAGCTCGAAAGTACTTTAACGCAGGTCCTTGCCACTTTTCACCTGGAACCACGCATAAGACCCCCGGTGGGTACGGAAGCGCTCCCTCTGCCGCTATGCGGCCTTTAATGTCAGATAAAGAAACCAGCTCAACTTTATTGTGCACCAGTTCTTGATTTGCTTCCCATGGCGTAACTACCTGTTCAGGAAAATGATCTTTACGAAACATCTGTTTTTGCAGCGTTTTCATATCATTGAATTTATAGAAATCATGCATCGACTGGCACAAATCGTGAATATTTTTTCCAAAATAATGCTTTTCGTGATTTTTATATAGAGTCGGCAACACCTCACGTATGGGAAGTCGGTCCTCTAATACCTTTTCAAAGCGTGCTATATGTGCAATCAAGTGCTGCAATTTACCCAAGCTTTCAGAAGGCGTCAATAGAAACAAAATAGAATTCAAGTCTGCTTTTTCCGGGATTACCCCATTTTCTCTCAAGTAGTGTGCCAAAATACTTGCTGGCACCCCGAACGATGCATATTCGCCTGTGTCCTGATTAATCCCTGGCGTTGTCAATAGTAATTTGCACGGGTCTATAAAATATTGGTTATCTGTATAACCTTCAAAAGCATGCCAATTCTCGCCTGGTTTGAACTTGAAAAATCGTAGATCATCAATAATCATTTCAGTGGGGTAATCTTGCCAGCGTTTACCATCGACAAAATCTGGGACGAACGGCTTGATATATTTGCACGAGTTTAGCAAGAGTTTTCTCGCTTCCACTCCGTTTTTTACGCACTCTCGCCATAGTCGTTTACCCGCAACCCCTTTATGCATTTGAGCGTTCACATCCAACGCGGCAAACAAAGGGTAGAACGGACTGGTGGACGCATGCATCATATAGGCATTGTTTAACCGTTTGTGGGAACAATATCTATGTTGACCTTTGATATGTTTGTCTTTTTTATGTATTTGAGATGTTTGCGAAAACCCCGCTTGCTGCTTGTGAACTGATTGCGTGACAAAAATGCCAGGATCCTTTTCAGTTAAGCTCAGTAGAAGTGGCGAACTATCTTCCATCATTGGAATAAACTGTTCATATCCCACCCATGCAGAGTCAAATAAAATGTAATCGCAAAGATGCCCAATTTTGTCGATGACTTGCCTGGCATTGTAGATCGTGCCATCGTACGTACCCAGTTGAATAACGGCGAGCCGAATCGGACGCTCTAGATCGGCGCGCTCTGGACACACTTCTCTGATCGCTTCTCTTATATATGTTTCATTGAAACAATGCGCATCAATTCCGCCAATGAATCCATAGTTATTTCTGGCTGTTTCCATATATATTGGTAGCGCGCCAGATAGAACCAAAGCTCCCAAATGGACCGATTTGTGATTATTCCTATCAAACAGAACGATATCGTCTTTGGCTAATAACGCACTAGTCACGACTTTGTTAGAAGTGGACGTTCCGTTCAAGACAAAGTAGGTTTTATCTGCGTTATATATTCTTGCCGCATTTTTCTGAGCTTCTGCTGCAGCTCCCTCGTGGATGAGAAGATCCCCCAATTTGACATCGGCGTTACACAAATCTGACCGAAAAAGCGTCTCCCCATAGAAGTTAAAGAACTGCCTACCTAAAGGATGCTGAGTGAAGAATTGCCCACCTTGATGGCCAGGACAATCAAACTCTACATAGCCTCTACTGACGTAGCTATGTAGTTCCTTGAAAAATGGCGGGTACAGATTCTCAATATAATTATCGGCACTTGCCGCTAATTGTTTTCCATAGTAATGGCGATTGCCAGCACCTAATTGAAATACGCCTGTTAATTTTGGAAGCACTCCATCCGGAATTAACTCGTCAGAATAAAGTGCCAAGAAGATCGGTATATTAAATCCGGTATCAGCAATCTTATCGACTATTTTTTTTATATCCTTAGTCGTCGTCACTGCTGCCGCTACATCAGTAAAGTCAGTTTTTCGAATATCGATGACTTCATAGCTGACAATGAAATTTTCAAACAACTCAAAAGGCATTGCTATTTTTAGCGCAGACATTGGTGGGCTCCCATCAGAAAACAGGCTCTGACTCAGCAGGTGAGCAAGAGGATTTGCGATTAACCATATCACATTATGACACTACCACGTTTGTGTTAAATCAAAAAGTCATCAAAAACTCACGCTCAATTTTCCTATTGCGCGCAATTTGGTTTAATTTCTGGTGCCACATTTTTGTCCTCTTTCACCTAGAGTGAATACCAGGAAAGATACCAAGCCACGTACAGCACATTTTAAGAATGTGCATAAAGATATATTTTTCATACCCCCCAACTACTCCGTTAAAGCGCCTGTATCCTACTTTAGCAACGGACTAGTTTGACTAAAGTTCTAAAATAATAGAAGCATTATTCAGCCCACTCAGAATCAGTGGTAAATACTATCGTTAGCCAGCGATTCGGTGTGTCGTTGCCTATCGCCTGTCCAATTTCATCTCGCAATTCGTCCCACTCTTCCAGTCTCTTCGGGGGCCGGCCTCGTGGAATGACAAAATACAACTCAATTTGCGTTCCTCTCCCTACTCGGGCAACATACGAGCGAAATGCTGTGAAGCAGTATCGCTCCGCCGTTTCTGTAGCGACTGAGTCCACATGGGCTTTTAGCGCTGCAGGCGTAATCAGCAAGATATCTGCTAGGGCCCGTTTAATAGTGGCCAAGGGCAATGGAATTATAATAAAACAAACCAATGCCAAGGCTGCTGGGTCAATGTAGGGTGAAACCCATTGCAATTTGGTTCCCCGGATTAGACTACCACTGCCAAAAGCGACCAGGAGTGCTGTGGAGATTAGCCCGGACATGAGCCAAGCTTTGGCATCTAACTCGAGGAATTCAGAACTGATGCGTTTGTTTAAGTGGCGTTCGATCAAGACCATACAAAAACAAATCAACGCAGTTATCGCCGTGTAAACGATAGCGTGAGTAAATACTAAATCGCGACCACCCGTTAAAAAACTCCCCATTGCGTTGATCAAAGCATAAACGCTAGCGCCCAAAAGAAGTACACCATTGAGCCCAAGCACAATAGGCTCTAAATGCCAAAATCCCATTGTGAAGCGTTCTTCCAATTTGCGCTTTGGCTTATCCAAAACAGTCGAGTTGGTAATTAGATTTGTTACCAGTAAGGCAACAGAGGTGATGACCGCATCAATCATCGAATAGATGCCTTCAAAGATAATTGAATGAGACCCCGAAATTAGCCCAAAAACAACCCCTAACAGCGCAATGCTGAACGTGACTGAGATCGATATCCGTAACACATCCTGTTCGCTCAAAATTCTCATGTCTTGATCCGACGTCTTAAGTCCTAGTGGAAACCAATTTGGAGTGTCTCAGAACACAAGACATTTTCTATGGCTAGTACGGCTATACTTTTTCCCACATTGGATCTGTTCGCTCGAGACTCAGTGCGCATAGAAAATTGTAAGCGTCCTAATCCTGTTTCTGAAAACGCACCAGGCGTCTACCTTACAGGTTGTGAATGAGTAATGGAATCCGCAAAATGTTAGTCTTGCCAAAACACATTTCCATCACAGAATAGATTTCTGATTACCCAAGATAAGGTTTTAGGTTGAATAGAAGTTGGACTGCCCAGAGATTTAAGACACTAGCCAACCTCACGCCGCATCCTTCTCGAAGGCCTCGGGACTGATGCCGCCAAGATGGGGTATGGCGGCGATTACGGTTGTAGAAGACTTCAATATAATCGAATATGTCAGCGCGAGCCATATCTCGGGTCTTATAGACGCGTTTTCGTATCCGCTCTTTTTTCAGACTGCTAAAAAAGGATTCTGCGACCGCATTATCCCAGCAATTGCCTCTTCGGCTCATGCTGGGCTGTAATTGGTGAGCGTCACAGAAGCGTTTCCAGTCAACGCTGCCGTATTGTGAGTTCTGGTCAGAGTGTACGATCACCGGTTTTACGGGTTTGCGACGAAGCACTGCCATCCATAAAGCATCAATGGCCAGTTCTCTGCCCAATGTTGGCTTCATGGACTAGCCAACGACTTTACGTGAATGCAGATCAATGACCGGTTGAATCCAAGGTCGCCTTTTTTAAAATTTCAACATCCATTCTGGCCTCTGCCCAGCACTCGAGGCGGAATTTTCAAGTAAATCGAATTGATTCTACTATACAAAATCGTACTGGTTACGCTCTAAGGCGGGAGGAGAAGGTAGAATTCTGGCATTAATAAACCTCGCTCTGAGCACATATCAAGAGCCAAGGGTCAGTTTTATTGGCTTTAACGTTTAACAAGGTGCAGGACCCGCCTAGTGGCGGCGGATTTTAAGAGGCAGATATACATTTTACCCATAGCCTAAGCGAGCTCGGAAATTGCACTAAAAGCCTGCTCCATTCCTTTCTCCCCTTCTGCTTTCTCGGTGCCCAGGTAAAGGCTGGTGGTGTGGATGCTGGCGTGCCCCAGCATATCCCTGACTTGCGCCAGTGGGGTGGTTTTGACCAGCATGGACGCAAACGTGTGACGTAGCCAATGCGGACTGATGGCTCTCAATGTCTGCGCATCAAACGGCGCCTCCGCTTCTATTTCATCGGCCAATCTGCCTAAAAACCGTTTGATATCGGCATACACCACGGTATGAAACACCCCGCATCTGCCCCACTGCCCGGCACCCTCCTCGATCTCGTCGGCCGCTGCTTCCCACTTTTGATACGAAACCAGTGGTATGTCTGGATCATTCAGGCGCGGGTCGCCTGATAAGCCAAGTACGGCCAGATACGTCTGCAGCGCCGCGAGTGCCGGTTTGACCAGATAGACTTGTCGCGTGCGTCCCCCTTTTCCGACGACGTTTAGGTACCACGCCATCTCGCCCACATCATTCTCTTGAACGTGGATGTCTCCTAGTTTGAGCGCGCAAAGTTCCGACAGGCGCAATCCGGTTAAATAGAAAAACCGAATCGCAAAGACTGTCCGGTAGGCAACCGTCTCGCCCACCGGCACCCGCTCTAAGGCATCCTGTATGCGCTGCCACAGCCGCTGATGGATCCGGTGATTGACACGCAGGCCGCGTTGGGAGGCCAGGCTGGGCAGGCCTTTAACGGGGTTGGACAGCAAATACTGCTGACTCGTCAAATATTCGAACAGGCCGCCTAGGACAGTCAATGCATGCGCAATACTCTGGCGGCTCATCGAGCCTTTTAAGACCACTTCCTGACTTGGATCGGCTGTGATGGCAGCCGGCTCATCGGGCGGCGGATTCGGATTGACAAAGGGTCGCCATTTCTCATGCGTTCTTGGATATTTACGCCTGGCCACCCAGACGCTGGCCGGCTGGGGATAAAATAAAAAGTCTCGAAACAACGCCAGATCTGCGGTGGTTAGCGATGAGAGTGGTTTTTGCATGGTGAACAGACACCACAGTAGCAGGCGCTCGGCTTCCTTGCGGTAGGACTGATAGGTATGCGATTTGTACAGGGATAACCATTCATAAACGGCCTGATAATCGTTCTGGGCGGCAAGACGATTATCCTGCTGCGGGGCCCGATTCGTACCCTGTTGGCCATTCAGATTGGGAGGGAATCTCAACGATTCTAGCGGTTCGATTTGCCGGCTGCCCGCCTCCAAAGCCACGAGCGTGTTAGCATCACTCGCTGGTGTCAGCGGTTCAGTTGATAACGTGCCCGGGAGTTGACTGGGCCGCTTGATGCCGCCAGGCACCTCTTTGGCCTTTTTCAGAAGATGTTGATAGACCTGTTTTTCTAAAAAATGCTCATTTTGGCTCAACCAAGTGGTTAATTTGACGGCGGTAACCTGCCCCAGCCCCTTAACGTGTTTGAACCACCACCAGCCGTACTCGTTCGCAAAATCCAGCAGTTTTCCCAGGGTATCGAGCTCAGCGCGGATCAATTTACCGGCCACCTTCGGATGAAACCACCCTGCGACCGGATCTGCTAAGGTGGGCGTCGAGGTCAATCCGCCAGCGAGCGCATTGATCAATGCCAAGCGCCGTCCTAGTTTTTTAACGTGTAACGCCTGCAGCGCTTTTTGCGCGTCGCTCAGGTTTTCTTCCTCAGGCTCGGGGACGAGGGCCAAGCGATCGCGATCTTCGCGCTGCGCCTCTGCCGTGGCCGAGGGCAGATGGCCGCCGACTTCGGCATAATAAAACGCCAGCTGCTCCTCTTGGCCCAGGATATGATCCGGGTCAAAGGTGGCCACAAAGTCCTCAAAGCTGATCGCCGCCGCAGACGGTTGAGCGCCGTCTTGAGCCAAGGGGCTTGGTGGGGCTTGCGTCGCCCGTCGCACTGCACGCAGGCGATCGAGCATTTTTTGCGTTTCGGTGACACTTTTTCGAACGTTGGACGGCAATTTAAGTAGGGCCAGCTGCTCGGGCGCCGTGCCTTGGCGCGCACCCATCACCAAGAGCGCATCCTGCACCAGGATCAGTGTGTGGCGGGCATCCACCAGATTACGCCCCGTCTCCAGATACTGGTCGGCGATATCGGCCAGATTCAGGATGTTTTCAAAAAAAGCCCGATAAAAGGCCAGGTGATGCAGACCGATCTTACGCACCGGCAGGAGTTCTTTAACACTGGCCATGATATTTTTAAAAAACCATTGGATGAACCGATAATGAATTCATACCATGTTATGTACCGCTGAAACTCGATGAGAGAGGCTGTTCAATGTAACCGCGCAGCCGGCGCAGCCGCGCCAAGGTTGTCAGCTGCTGGCGGCCCTCATTCAACCCAGCTAACGGCACATAGCGTAGGCGACCGCGCCGGCTGGTCAGACTACCCCAAACTTGCTGCAGTTCCCACTGGCCAAATAAGTTCAGCACCAGGCGGGCGGAGTAGTAGCGTTGGGTGATCGGGTTCACCCAGCGCATGGGTGCCAGCTCGTCGACGACGTCAAGACAGAGGCCGCCCACACAGGGAGCAAGAGACTGGGTTTGATTAACAACCCTTTTTTCAGCATGCTTCATCGGGACTCCTTTCTGATCACACGGTCTTTCATGGGCATCCGTCTGCGATCTCAATGGCATTTCTCGTTGATCAACGCGAGAGCTCATTGTCTTCGCCGCCTTGGCGCGGTGACGTGTCTGATGGCTGCAACCGGCTAGTAGATCGTCCACAGAGATATCTTCGTTTAGATCCGCGCAATACAAGTCCTGCGCCGCACCTGATCTGTTTCCCGTTCTGCGGCTGAGTGAGTGTTCCCCCTGAGGACACAAAGTACACCTCCCATACCTTCAAAGAAATTAGGGATAGGGCTGGCGCGAATGCATCACGCGTAGTACCTCAATCCGATCTATTTCGACTCGATAAACAACAATGTAATTGGGATGGGCAACAATTTCACGGCAACCGGGAATGCGCTCGCTTTGCCGGTACATATACGGATGATCGGGCACGCCTTCTACGCTTTGGACGATGAAGTGCCACAAGCGAGTCGCGGCATCGGCATTAAATTGGCCTACGTATGCGATGATTTCATCGAGGTCTAGGTCGGCCTCGTCAGACCAGACAATAGGCAGCATCAGGCGCTTTTACGTTGTCGCAATTTTGCCAGCCGTTCACCCATTCTCTTAACGACTTCATCATGAGGGAGTCGCGGTTTTTTACTGTCAATGGCTTCCTGCACTTTCGCGCGAAACCAACGATCATAGCTGTCGGCCTGCTCCTGGGTATCGAATTCAGAGACGCGAGGGTCCAGAGTTTTGGGGCTATTCATAGGCCTTTCCTTCGAGTGAATGGCGACTTTACTGATTGTACCCTGCAGGAGGGCATTGTCCATCTCTTGACCAGGCATTGGCGCGTTCAACGCCGAGGCCTCTCGCGCCGAGGTGGCGAACGAGCCAATCCACTGGCTATGTGTTGTCCTTATTTTACTAGAATCCTAAAACGCATACAATAATGTACTCGTTAATAATTATAGTTATTAACTACTTCGCCTTGAATAATATGACATATAGATACTCAATCTATGTCAGTGACATATAAATCATGCTTTTGACTGAAATTACGCGTTCTATGGGTTATGGCGTTTGAGCACACTCAAAAGTCTCAGAAATAATTCAATGACCTCTTAAACGAGTTTTTCAGAATACAGACTAAACCCGCTCTTGTATTAAGCCTGTATAGCAGCATCAGTCAGCGGTTGATGTTTTCACTGACGGCAAAGCCTTACGCGGTAACGTCAATGCCGCGAGCTGGCTGCCATCTCGCTCCCGGAACGCTAAGCTCTTTGTGTGCGCGGGAAGATGCCGTTCGGCACGGAGATTGATTAGTTCGTACCAAGACATCACGGCATTGGATACCACGGCTCCTTTCTTATCATGAACAATCAAATGAACCTCAATTGTTCCGTGGCCTTCTGCCAAACTAGCGATGCGCGCTATAAACGCATCCCCATTGTGACGCACCAGTTCGATGCGATCACTCAATGTAGACCTTTCCATCAAAGATGCGATTACTCTTGCATCCATGGCCCGACAGTTATCAACAACTGCTATCTGTTCATCGAGCGTGGCTTGCGCAGCAGCGATCAGGATCTCGTCCGAGAGCGCGATATGGCATAGCCTCCAATCAACATTTTCGCGGTCGCTTTCACTTATATATGGATTTGCTTCGATCCTACGTGCTGCGGCTATCAGTTTGTCATAGGCTTGCGTGAGCGCTTGTGTGTTCATGTCTAATCTCCATGTCCCTTGCTGGGCATATCTATTGAAGCTTCAGTCTGGCGGTTTATGACGAGAATGCACAACGCAACGAGCAACAAAGGAATCATGCAAGCCGTGAACCTCTGGATGGCTACCAATGAGCCAACCGTCGTGGCCATGAGGCCTACCCCGATCACTGGAACGCCCACGCCAAGATAAACAATGATATAGAAGCTCGAAACGATCTCCGCATGTCGATCCACCGGCATTTGTCTGTTGATTTCAGTGAATCCTCCCAGGAAAGTCAGGCCGTGGCCAACGCCTGCCATCACGGCGGCCAGTCCCATCAGTGGCAGAGATTCCAAGGAGCCTGCAACCCCAAGCAGTCCTAGTCCCGTGGACAAGAACGCGAGTCCAGCAATCTGGAGTAGTAGCGGAGACTTACCATATCCGACCACCTGTGCGGCAACCGAGCAGGTGAGCATCAAGGTAGCGGCTCCACCCGCCACAGCCAGATTATGAGTTTCTGATAGCTTCATGACGTACGCTGGTACCAGACTCAGAAACAGTCCGATAACCGAGAACGCAAGAAAGATGGCGAGTCCACGGGTCGCAAAGGTATGGCGCATCGACTGCGGGATGATGGGGCGCCGCACGTGCCACGTAGTCAGTTGGGGTTTTTCCGGTAAATTCAGCACGAACATTAATGCCGGAATCAACACAATGACCTCAATCATAAAAGGCAGCACATAGGGCAATGGGGCATATTGCGCGAGCAAGCCTGCGATCAACGGGCCTGCACCAAGCCCGCCCAGAGACGCTACCGTTGTCACAAGGGTGGCCCGACGACGATTGCCTTCTGGCTCCAACTCGCTGAGCATCGCAGTTAGCGCACCAGATGCCCCCCCTACCGCAAGGCCTTGCAGTATACGCGCCACAAATAACCAAACTACGCCACTTGCAGTAGCGAACGCAAGCGATCCAAGGATGGCCAACGCGAGACTCGGGAGCAATACCCGCCGCCTTCCAATCGCATCGGACAGCGGGCCGGCAATCAACAATGCTGGCACCAGCGCTGCGACATAAGTAGCAAAAATCAGTGTCGTCACTAATGGTGAGTAGTTAAAGACTTGCTCATAGCTACGATAGAGCGGCGTCGGAATATTCGTTCCAACCAGGAGGACGAACAATGTGTAAGCCGCAGCATTGAACATCGCCCTTTTCCCTTGACTGGAAGCGAAGGTGGCTTTTTTTGACTCTCGTAGTTGGTCATGTTGGTCGCGCATGCTAGACTCTTAATTTAATGAACAGGTGTCAGTCATGTTAATGACTGACACCTGTTCAGTCAAGAGAATCTATTATGACCAAGCAACAGAAGATCCAGCGTAAACGCATTAGCAAGCACCCAGATGTCCGGCGCGAAGAGCTTCTCCAGACTGCTTCGACGCTATTCAAAGACAAAGGCATTGCCGCCACCGGTGTTGGTGACATCACGGATCGCGCGATGGTGGCTCGTGGGACGTTTTATCTTTATTTTTCATCGAAA
The DNA here is from genome assembly GCF_014897675.1 of Advenella sp. FME57. Lineage (GTDB taxonomy): Bacteria > Pseudomonadota > Gammaproteobacteria > Burkholderiales > Burkholderiaceae_B > Advenella. The sequence goes on from NZ_JABUXU010000031.1 coordinate 15,132, forward strand.
GATGAAGTAGTGGCGGAACTATGGAAGCGCTATGTCCAGGGCTTTTTGTCTACGACGCATGACATGACTGATCCGGATTTACAGGAGACGGGCACTTGCGACAATATCCTTAGTTTTTTGGCGCATCTAACGCAGCACGCACTGGCTAACGCCCACTTACACCGCCTAGTCTATGGCACAGCTGACGCCCCAGCACTCGCGCTTTGCAAGCAGTCCGACGAATTGATACTTGCAAAATTGACAGGCATGATCGAAGCGTATAACCGCCGAGAAAAGCAAGAGAGCCGAAACGCGGATCTCCAAGCCTCCCTTATTTTTCATGGTATTGACGGCGCTCTCCATCAAGCGATCATGCCTGGAGTCCCAATTGACCAGAATGCTTTTCTCGCGGAAGTAAAGGGCCTTACCCTTGGTGTTCTCGGGAAGACTGCTTGATCACACAAGCTAAATATGTTCAAACGTATATAGCCCATTTAAGTATACTCAAAAGTCATTAAGAGATTTTCTCAAAAAGATTCTACTTGTACCTGTTGGGCTGCATTGGATTTCGCCAAAGCGTTTCCATCCATGCTTTTCATAAAATCCAGGTGCTTGAAAGCTAATCGTATATAGCACCGCTGATAGGCAGCCCCTCCTACGGCCTTCTTCTTCAAATTTTTTAAGTATCACTGAGCCTATCGCACTGCTTCTTAAATTTTCAGGAAGATAAACGAGTTCGATAAACAATAGTCTTAACTAGGATCTGCCCAGCATGCCTCCCTGTACAGCTCCTGTTATAGTGTCTTTGACAACAATGGCTAAGGGTTGTCTATCATCAATATTGGTAATGGCATCATTGAAAGCATTAAGTCCATCCCCGATTATTTTGTTCATTTCATCGGTGATTAGATCGGTAATTTCAATAGTGTATGCATTCATGTGCTCGGCCAGTATAAATTTTTAAGTAAAAAATACTGTACAAATATACACTGTATTTTCGAGACATTGAAAGTATAAAAATCAAAAATTTATCGACCTTTTTACTTCAACTCAATGAACCTGATAAGTTCTGTATAGATACACTCGCAATCGTAAGGTGAAGACTGGGAAGAGTCATCTATTGCTGTCGTGAAGCACTGAGTCTATTGCCAGGTGTTGCCTGAATGCCAGCCATCCTGCTGGCGTAATAGTGATTGCCCGGGAGTTTGCCACCCGACGCAGCCAATCTTTTTCACAGAAAATATTCAATAGGCGTGCCGCTACCGGTCCCGCAAGATGATGGTGACGTTCGGTCCAGTCCAAGCACGGATAAACCAGGCCACGCGGTGCCGGTTTCATTTGCCTTAGATCGATCCCCAGTAGAGCGAGCCACTGCTTACCCGATGATGTTATTGCATATTGTCCGTCCGATCGCAACACCAGATAGCGTTTTGCCAGCAATGCATCGGTAATCGCAACGCCAAGTTGACCGGCGAGGTGGTTGTAACAGCACCGACAAAAGCCGAGTTGACGCTGCAGCGGCGAAGGTGTCTTCCTTCTGATCGTTGCCGTAGGCTGAATTATTGCAAGATGCTCCAGCGCCTGAGCTACATGAGGCCCGGCCAGTCGATAGTAGCGATGACGCCCTTGTTTCTCCACCAAAACCAATCCGCCGTCCAACAGTTTGGCCAGATGCGAGCTAGCGGTCTGTGCTGTTACGCCGGATGCGTAGGCCAATTCACCCGCTGGCCAGGCTCGTCCATCCAGCAATGCTGTGAGCATACTAGCCCGAGCATGATCGGCGATCAAGTAGGCGGCGGTACTGAAGTTTGTCAACGGGACCATGATTTTTCTTCGGATTATCCATATTGACCATCTTACGCCGCTATGGCAAAAAATGCTTCGATGTAGCTCGTAACTTAGCTGTTATGCAGCTCCCTATACTGAGCTTTTACGATTGAAGGTGCCATGCATGAATACCGTTTTGTCCGCTTCAAGTTCCGCCGACAGGCGCCGGTGGCTGACACTGACCACCCTCTGCCTGGCGGTGTTGGTTGCTCAGGTGGATACAGCTATCGTTAATCTTGCCACGCGCCCTGTCGGCGAGGCCTTTGCTGTCGGGGTTGGCGCGCTGCAATGGTTTATCGATAGCTACAACCTGGTGTACGCCGTGTTACTGATGACGGGAGGGGTGTTGGCTGATTTTTATGGCCGCAGGCTGGTGTTCATGGTAGGTGCTGGTGTCTTTACCGTAGCCTCGCTATTATGCGCGATTGCGCCTTCCATGACGTTCCTAATTGGGGCGCGGGCCCTGGCCGGGTTAGGTGCTGCCATGTTGCTACCTGCATCGCTGGCGATCATCAGGATCGTCTGGGACAACGCCGCCGAACGAAACCGCGCTCTTGGAATTTGGGCTGCTTGTAACGGCCTGGCCATGGCGATTGGCCCAACGCTGGGCGGGTTGCTCATTCATTACTTCGGCTGGCGTAGTATTTTTGTCGTAGTAATTCCGTTGAGCGTTGCTGCTTTGGTATTGGCAGTGCCCACGATTCCCGAGACATCCGATCGCGGGAACAGGGGCTTTGATATGTGGGGGCAGTGTTTGGGAGCACTTGTGCTGGGTGGCCTGGCACTAGCCGGGATCAAGGCTTACGAATCGCCAGGATTAGCCGCCCTCATACTGCTGGCGGTTGCCATCGTGCTGATCCTGTTTGTTTGGATAGAAAACAAACAGGGCAATGCTGCGCTGGTTCCGCCGGGTATATTTACCACTTCGGCGTTTCGGGGAGCTTTTATTGCAACGGCTGGGATGACGTTCGGCATGTATGGATTACTGTTCCTTTTGCCCCTAATGTGGCAGTCCGCTGGACGATTTACGGCTGTTAACGCCGGTGTGGCGCTGATGCCCATGGCGTTGGTGTTCGTTATAGTCTCGGCCTACTCAGGCAAAATCGTGTCATGGTTGGGTCAACGGTTTGCGATCTCCGGCGGTGTGACATTGATTGCACTAGGGTTGCTGCTGATCGCCATTGGGTCAGGACAAACTACCATCCTCATGAGCGAAGTTGGACTCGGCCTGACTGGGTTGGGGATGGGACTGGCCACCGGCCCACTAATGGCAGTAGCGGTTGGGGCTGTGGCTGTAGCGTGGTCGGGTACTGCCAGCGCCCTGATCAATGTTGCTCGCATGACAGGCGCAACACTGGGTGTGGCCGTATTGGGAGCCATTTACGAGAGCTTCGGCGAGGGAGCGGTAGGGTTGCAGATGGCTTTGCAAGTCGCTGCCTCTGTGCAGATCGTATGTGCTGTATATTGCGGTTGGGCATTACCGGGCCGAGAGTCGGTTTTGTAATGTGACATTTGGGATTTGCGGTAGGTTTGACCGCTGATGAAATCCGGAAAAAATCGACTCCCCCGTAATGTCAACAAGGATCCCATATATAGTGGTTGTCAA
>NZ_JABUXU010000032.1 GCF_014897675.1 Advenella sp. FME57
CCGGTTTATCCGGCCGTTTTTCTTTGCACCGGCGGTCACTGTTGTTGCGCATTTTCCTGTTGTATTCACAGATCAGGAGAGACTCGTATGACAAAGCCAGACAAAGCAACAGATAGCGGGAAAGCCGATAGCAAGGCAGCCCGCCAGCCGCGCAGGCGGGCTGCAGGTCAGTTCCGGCCTGGCGACAAGACAGCCGACCCTGCGGTACTGAATGCAGGCCACAGCGCGCAGGGCGGCCCGGCAATCAAAAAGCGCCTGAACAAACCACGCAAAAGAGATTTTCCGGTGAGCCAGGCGCGGCGCTATCTTGAACCGGGCCCCATCGTGCTGGTCTCATCGCACTGGCAGAATCGCCACAATATCATGACCATGGGCTGGCATTGCATTTTGGAGTTTGCACCGTCATTGTTCGGCTGCATGATTTCATCTGGCAATCACAGTTTCGATATGATCCGCAAGAGCGGAGAATGCGTCATCAATCTGCCTACAACTGAGCTCACTGATATTGTCTGTCGCGTTGGCAATTGCACCGGCAGCGCGGTGGACAAGTTCACCGAATTTGGCCTGACCGCCAGTCCCGCACAACAGGTGAGCGCGCCGATTATCGACCAATGTCATGCCGCGTTCGAATGCAAACTGCATGACGATGTGCTGGTCGAAAAATACAATTACTTCATCTTCGAGATTGTGAAGGCGCATGTTGCCACCCGGCCGGCACACCCGGAAACGTTGCACTATACCGGTGATGGCGTTTTCATGGTGGCCGGCAAAGTCATCAGCCGCCGCAGCCTGTTTACCAAAGTGCTGTAGCGATTCAGATGCAGGCAGGGAAGCGGCGGCGCCGTAGCGCCTGCCGCCTGCCTGGGCTAACCCGAATTGCGCAGGCCGGTGGCGATTCCGTTGATGGTCAGATGGATGGTGCGCTGGCTGCGCATTTGTTCGAGCTTGGACGGCTCTTGCTGGGCATCCTCCAGCGCGCGCTGGCGCCGGATGACCTCGACCTGCAGATAGTTCAAGGGATCGGTATAGGCAAAGCGCTCTTGCAGGGCGGCTTTCAGGGTGGGGTTGTCCGCCAGCAGATCCTGCTGTTTGATGCTGTAAAGCGCATCACGCGTTAACCCAAACTCCTGTTCGATCATCCCGAAAATCGTGCGGCGTATTTCCTGGTCTGCAACCAGTTCGCTGTACTGGCGTCCGATGTCCATATCGGTTTTGGCCAGGACCATTTCCATATTGGACAGCACGGTCTGGAAAAACGGCCAGTGCTCGGCCATGTCGCGCAGCAATTGCGTACGTGATTGCTGGGTGCTGCCGTCGTCTTTGCCGGTACCCAGGCGGATGAACGTATCGATTGCCGTGCCCACGCCATACCAACCGGTGATCATCAGCCGACATTGAGCCCAGGAAAAGCCCCAGGGGATGGCGCGCAGATCTTCGATGCGCTGTCCCTTTTTGCGCGAAGCAGGGCGCGAGCCGATATTTAAGCCCGCAATTTCATTGATGGGCGTGGCTGCAAAAAAATAATCGACAAAACCCGGCGTGTCATACACCAGCCGACGATAGGCATGCTGGGCGGCATCGGAGAGCCAGGCCATGGCTTGCGTATAGCGCTGCATCGTGTCGGCGTCCTTGCGCGCTTCCTCATGCGGCGCCAGGCTGCTCAGCAGGGTTGCTGAAACAAGCAATTCCAGATTGATGCGTCCGCTTTCGGCATTTTTGTATTTGCTCTGGATGACCTCTCCCTGTTCTGTCAGCCGGATTTGTCCGTCGACCGTACCGGGCGGTTGCGCCAGGATCGCATCGAAGCTGGAGCCGCCGCCGCGACCGACAGATCCGCCGCGGCCGTGAAACAGGCGCAGACGCACGTCATGACGACGAAAAACCTCAAGCAGTTGCAATTCGGCGTTATACAAAGACCAGTTGGAGGTCAGGTAGCCGCCATCCTTGTTGCTGTCCGAATAGCCCAGCATGACTTCCTGGATGTTGTCCTGAGCATGGACGACGCGTTCGCGCACCTGTGGCAGCGACAGCCAGCGGTCCATAATGGCCGGGCCGGCCTCCAGGTCGGGGATGGTTTCAAACAGCGGCACGACAATCAGGCCATCGCCGGGCGTTACCGGCATGCGCTGGCCCGCGTCGTCGCGCTGTTGCGAGATCAGCCCGGTTTCCTGTTGTAAGACCAAGACTTCCAGCAGGTCACTGAGCGTTTCGGTATGGGACACAATATACTGGGTAATCGCATTGCACCCGTAATGGCGCCGCACAGAAGCGGCGGCCTGCAAAATAGCCAGTTCCTTGCGGGTCTCTTCACTGTACTGCTGCCAGGGCGAGACCAGGGGGCGACTATCGTCCAGTTCGGCCAGCAGCACGGCAATTTTCTGTTCTTCATTCAGCTGGTCATACTGGACCGGCTGACCTTCATGCTTGATTGCTGCACGCTGATACAGTTCGGTCAGAATGCGCTCGTGTACATCTGAGCTTTGCCGCAGATCAAGTGCTGCCATGTGAAATCCAAACACGGCGACGGCCTGTTGCAGCTGCTGCAAACGCAAGGGCACCACGGCGCCTGCATGGTTGTCGCAGAGCGATCGGGCAATGACTGCCAGGTCTGCCGCAAATTCGGCCGGGTCATCATAGGGATCGGCCGGTATTGTATTGCGCAGGGCCAGGTCATGGGCGGTCAGGTGTTTTGCCGTTGCCGCCAGGCGGGCGTACACGCCAATCAGCGCACGGCGATAGGGTTCATCCAGCCGGTGACGTGACTGATCCGGGCTGGCCTCCGACAGGCTGGCCAGTTCTGGCGAGACCTGCGTCAGGGAGGTGCTCAGCGACAGTTCGGAGCCCAGCAGATGCACCTGCGCCAGATAGTAGTCGAACAGCGTGGTGGCATGGCGGTTCATCGCATGTGTGAGCGTGTCGGCGTTCACATTGGGATTGCCGTCGCGGTCGCCGCCAATCCAGGAGCCCATTTTCAGGAAGGTTGGCACCAGTGCCGCATTGTCCGCTTGCTCGCCCAGATTGCGTGCAAATGTGGTGTACAGGTTCGGAATGGCTTTCAGGAAGGTGGTGCTGAAATAGGCCACCGCATTTTCAATTTCGTCATTGACCGTCAGCTTGTTAAAACGCAGCATGCGTGTCAGCCAGAGCGTTTTGATATAGCCGGTCAGCTCTAGCGCCAGTTGATGGCTTTCTTCTTCGGTCAAGCGGCTGTCGATGGCCACCAGACAGTGACTGATGTGTCGATGCAGGTCCAGCGTGCTTTTGCGTTGTACTTCCGTAGGGTGGGCCGTCAGAACCGGGACAATCATGGTTTTTGCCAGAAAATCGCGAACCTGGCCACGCTGCACACCATGGCGTTCCAGTTCTGCCAGCGTGTGTCCCAGGGTGCCGATCTGGGCCTCGTTGCTGCTCAGTAAGCGGCGGCGCTGGCGCTTTTGCTGATCGCGGTCTTCAGCCAGGTTGGCCAGGTGCAGGAAATAACTGAAGGCACGCGACAGGGTATTGGCCTGGTCATCGGACAGGGCCGTCAGCCTGTCGATCATCGTATCGCGTTCCTGCTGGATGCCTTCACGCTTGAAACGTACCGCGGCGCGGCGCACAGTCTCAATGATGTCAAAAATCGGCTGGCCTTCCGATTCACGGATGGCGGCCCCAAGGATTCTGCCCAGCAGGCGGATGTCCTGCTGCATTTCATTTCTGTCTGTACTTGCGTTGTCCACGTTATCTCTTGTTCCGGTTGGTTGAAGGGATGGAGTCGTTTTTATTGTAGGGGTTTTCTTCGGCGCCGTATTCGGTTTACTGAAACTGCGCCTTTTGGATTTGTCGCAGACGCTCCGGTTCGATGATGCTCTTGCCGGTAAATGGCCGGTCGTTGACCAGAATGAGGAACGAGATACTGGCGAAACTCAGTGAAATGAGTACGACGGCTTTACGCAATTCATTACGGGTGTGATAATGAATATCGTATATCACATACATGCACACGCTCAGAAGAATCAGCAGCACCAGCCACTTTTGCATGTTGATATGATAGGTGGCAACATTGAGCCGGTCATCACGGGCTTCCCGGACCTGTGTCAGATACGTATTGAGTAGCGCCATCTGCGAGCTGACATAAGGATCGTCGCGCACTTCGATGGCGGTTTTGGCTGCATTGATGGTCAGCACATCCAGGGCCGATTCGGTCTGCTCGCTGATCTGGTCATGTCCCATGCGCGGCCATTCATCCTGAACGGCGGCGTTCACATAGGCCAGCAGACGGGCGCGCAAGTCTGCATTGATCTGCTCGGGCATATGCCTGAGCACCCTGAGCGCATCATGCACTGCGCCGGCCTCATGCTCGGTGGCCGCCTGGCCTTTCTCATTTTCCTTCCATACGTCACTGGCCATGAACGCCATATTCAGGCCAATGGGCACCAGCAAACCCGAAATAAGCGTATGGCTCAGCGCGCTGCTGCGCGGGGACGTACTACTGCTGCGCTGCCGGCGAATAATCAGGACAATGAGGCCGGACAGCCCAAGAAAGAAAACAATGCACAGGACCCAGGCCAGAAAGATGGGTATATCGAACAGCAGATTGTAAAAATGCATGACTTTCCTCACGGGCAGCAGCAGCGAAAATAATGTAATCCATCATGTAAGGCGTCATAAAAGACAGTCAACCCGGTTTTATGGCCTTTTGTATTCTACCTGCTGTCTGCACGCGGCCAATATGGGGTCAATTACAATTGAAAAAAAAGCGCTGACGATATCTTCTGCAGGCGCCATTGGCGACGGGACAAAAACGGCAGTCTTGGCCTGGCAGGCCTCACATTGCCAGCGCGATGCGCGATAATGGCAGTTGATAATTATAGTGCGTAACCCTCAGGAAATTGCAGTGATGAACGAGTCCACGAGTGCTCCTCTTGCCTTTGACCGCTTTCTGTATCTTGCCGACGATCCGCAGACTATTGAAGCCTGTCTGCAACCGGGCACCGCCGAGTTGCCCGATGCACACGCCGACATCGTATTGCGGGACGATATATCTACCGATGAAATTACACCGGTGGCCATCATGTCGCACTATGACGACAAGCTTGGCGGGTTTGCCTATACCGGGTTACAGGCAGGTGGTCGCACGCCCATCGCCAGGCATGCGGTCAGGCAGGCCGGTATTCAGGTGGTTGTGGCAGGTAACCGTTATGGCAAGGGATCTTCGCGAGAGCATAGTCCGGCAGCCGAAAAGCATGCCGGCGTGTGCCTGGTATTTGCGCGCAGCTTTGAGCGGATCTACAGGCAGAATGCCGACAATATCGGGTTACTGACATCCACCAATTTTGCGCTGCTGGCGCAGTTGCGGGCCGGGCACAGCATCACGCTTGAACAGATCCTGCAAGAGCGCGATGTGCTGACTCAGGCCATCCTTCGTAGTGGCGGGCTGCTCGATTATGGCAAACGTCATCTTGCCAGGAGTCGTCCGCAGGCCGCTGCCGCTAGCGACAAGCCGCAGACACTGTTTGAAAAAATCATCGCCCGGCATGTTTTGCGCACGGAACAGACCGGCACCGACCTGACGCCGGGCACAGGCATCTTTCTGCGCGCCGACTGGCGTTTTATCCACGAGTATTACACCGGCATGGCGGCGCATATGCTGTACCAGAGCTATGCCGCGCCGCTGCATTTGTTTGATACGGAAAAAGTCATTGCCTTCGAGGATCACACTTCCTATATGCACGAGAGCCCCGCGCATCTGCGTCAGGGTCTGGTGCCAAACATGCTGCGCATGTGCCAGGCACATCGCGATTTTGTGAAGGCAACCGGCCTGCGCTGGCATCGTACACTGACCGAGAATGAAGCTCTGCACGATGACGGCAGCAACGTGGCAGGTATTTCACATGCAATGATGGCCGAACATTATGCACTTCCCGGGCAGGTGGTGGTCGGAACCGACTCGCATACCCCGCATAGCGGAGCCCTGGGCTGTGTCGCCTTCGGGGTAGGCACGACCGATATGGCCAATGCCTTTATGACCGGCGCTGTACGCATCACGGTGCCACCCGGTATTTTGGTTCGGCTGCAGGGCACGCTGCCGGCAGGCGTGGTGGCCAAGGACATCGTCCTGCATCTGCTGGCGCTGCCGCAGATACGCGCCGGCAAGGGGGTTGGCAGGGTGTTCGAGTTTACCGGCGAAGTCATCGACTGTCTGTCTGTGGATGAACGGGCGACGCTGACCAATATGTGTGCGGAGCTGGGTGGCTTTACCGGCATTGTTGCCCCCGACGCCCGAACAGTGCAGTTTCTAAGGGAACGCCGGGGCGTGGATTTTGAACTGGCCGACTGGATGCATAGCGACCCGGGCGCCAGCTATGAACAGCAGATTACGGTGGATTGTTCAGCGCTGGATGTACTGGTGGCTGCACCTGGTGACCCGGGCAATGGGCGGGCTGTGGGGGCGTTAGAAGACACCATGGCCATTGACATTGCCTATGGCGGCTCCTGTACGGCCGGCAAGCGCGAAGATTTCGATCAGTATCACGCCGTATTGGCCTGGGGTTTGCAACAAGGCTTGCAAGTTGCGCCACATGTGCAATTGTATTTGCAGTACGGCACCACGGCGGTTCGCGACTATTGCGTGCAAAAAGGCTATGACCAGGTGTTTGAACGCATGGGCGCAAAAATATTGCAACCGTCTTGCGGGGCCTGCGCCAACTGCGGGCCTGGTTCGTCGATCGACGCCGACCAGACCACCATCAGCGCGATCAACCGCAATTTTCCGGGACGCTCCGGGCCGGGCAAAGTGTGGCTGGGTAGCCCGGCCACGGTCATGGCCAGCGCGCTGGCAGGCCATATCTGTTCGTTTTCCCAGTTGCAAAAGCAGACAACGACAGGGCGGATCCAGGCTTAGGTGATTTTGCTGCAACAGGCGCCGACACGTCTTGCAGCAACGCCGCTATGGCCTGCACCGGTACGGTCTACAGAAAAGTATGCGCCTCGATCAATGCCGCTGCGATTTGTCCGATTCGGCGTTGGGTCTGCATGGCCTTTTTTCGCAGCATCCGATAGGCCTGGTCTTCGTCCACCCCATGCATTTTCATCAGAATGCCTTTGGCTTTTTCAACATCCTGGCGTTCGGCAAGCCGTCGCCTGGTGTCATTGAGCTCGAGCCGGCGCGAGCGTTCGAGCGCGAAACGTTCAATGGCCACGTCCAGCAACGAGAGCAGACGGGCCGAAGGGACGTCACCCACGACATAGGCGGCAACACCCGCCCTGATTGAGGCCTGCATGAAGCTGCGATCGTTGTCATTGGTAAACATGACTACCGGCAGTGCGCTGTCATGCGAGCGTATGCAGAGCCCTTCCAGCGTATCGCGACACGAGGCATCCGAGCTGACCAGCACGACATCGGGTTTGATGCCGGCCAGCGCCGCAGCAAAATCGGCCAGCGGCGATATTTCAGCCACCACGTGAATGCCGGCAGCCTGCAGTTTGTCACGCAGGGCATCGTTTTGTTCATCGCGGATCAACATCACATTCAGCATTTTCTTTCCTCTTGATTCAGATAAAGCAAAAGGCGTGCCGCTTTTTGCCGACTGCATTCGCAAGCGATGCCCATTTTGAGTGCGTCCTGCTCCCGGCGCTGTGGCGGATTGGCGGCAACAAGTGGCTCGTGCACCGTTATTGTGCGCTGCGGCATCCATCATGCCCATCCTCGAAGGCGCCAGGGCGGTTGATCTGCCTGGTTGCGGTCAAAAATTCCAGCTGCCGCAGTCTGTCAAGGCTGTCTGCCACTCTGTGGGATGTAAATTGGCATGCAACTTGCTTAAGTTGTCATGAAGGCCAATGGCGGTCGTCATCAATCAATGACACAGCATTCAGGACAACGGCGTCCTGCAGGTACGTTTTCAAAACGTATCCGCAGGGCGCTTTTTATTTTGGGGTAATGATGAACAGTCGGAAGAAAACGGGCGCAACAGGCAAATCGGACGAGATACGGGCTCGCAGTTGTGCTGCACAGGATGCAATTGCACCGGGCAGCGTGTATCGGCGGCAATGGATGCTGTCGGTGGCGAGGTCGGCAGCAGGCATTGGTGCACTTGGCCTGGCAGATCCCTTTTTGCGCAGCGGCGCCTGGGCCGCCGGCTCGGACGCGCCGGAAAAGACCGAGGTCAAGATCGGCTTCATTCCGCTGACCGACTGCGCATCGGTCATCATGGCGGCCGAGCTGGGCATCGACAAAAAATACGGGATAAAGATTATCCCGAGCAAGGAAGCGTCCTGGGCCGCCGTGCGCGACAAACTGATCAATGGCAATCTGGATTGTGCGCACGCATTGTACGGCATGATTTACGGCCTGCAGGTGGGGATCGGCGGTCCGCAAACCGACATGGCCGTGCTCATGGGGCTCAATCAGAACGGGCAGGGCATTACGCTTGCCAAGGGATTGCACGAGCGCGGCGTAACGGACGGGACGTCATTGAAAAAAGCAATGGCAACGCTGGATCGGCAACTGACCTTCGCGCAAACCTTTCCCACCAGCACGCATGCCATGTGGCTTTATTATTGGCTGGCTGCGCATGAAATTCATCCATTCAACGATGTTCGTGTCATTACCGTGCCACCCCCGCAAATGGTGGCCAATATGATGATCGGCAATATGGACGGGTACTGCGTAGGCGAACCTTGGAACGCGCGGGCGGTGATCGATAAAATTGGCTTCACGGCAGTGACCTCACAGGAAATCTGGCCGGACCACCCGGAAAAAGTGCTGGGCACAACGGCCAGGTTTGCAGACCAGTATCCCAATACCGCCCGGGCCGTGACGGCAGCGATTCTTGAAGCCGGCCGGTGGATCGACAGCTCGCCGGCCAATATCGAGCAAACAGCCAAGGTGATTGCTGCCAAGTCCTATGTCAACACACAGGCCGACGTGATTATTGGCCGCATGCTGGGCAAGTACGACAACGGAATCGGTACGGTTGCAGACAGCGCGCATCCGATGCGGTTTTATGGCGACGGAGCAGCAACCTTTCCATATCTGAGTGACGGCATGTGGTTCCTGACTCAGCAAAAGCGCTGGGGCCTGCTCAAATCGCATCCCGACTATCAGGCAGCGGCAAAAAAAATCAACCGCATCGACATCTACAAGGCTGCCGCCCAGGCCAGTGGCACGCCTTTGCCTGCCAGCGAAAGCCGGTCTTCGACGCTGATGGATGGCGTCCTTTGGGATGGCAGTGATCCGGTGGCCTATGCCGACGGCTTTGCCGTTCATGTTTAATTGCGGGGGGAACGGATGAACACAGCAACCAAGGCAGTAACCACGCAGCCATGGACAGGACTGCCGGTCATGGCATGGCTGGGTCGACTGGGCTACCCCCTCATCGGACTAATGACAGTTGTCATTGTCTGGGAGATGATCGCAGGAAAAATTCCGGGCATCCCCACACCGTTGGCTACCTTTCTGGCGGCGGTGACGCTGTTCCAGGATCCGTTTTACCGCAACGGCCCGAACGACGTGGGGATCGGCTGGAACGTGATGGCTTCGCTGTGGCGCGTCGGAATCGGTTTTGGCCTGGCGGCGCTGGTCGGCATTCCGGCGGGATTCATTATTGGCCGTTATGCGCCGATACGTAAAATGACTGCGCCGGTGATCAGCCTGTTGCGCCCGGTCTCACCGCTGGCCTGGCTGCCGCTGGGACTGCTTATGTTCAGGGCCGCCGAGCCGGCTGCAATCTGGGCCATCTTCATCTGTTCCATCTGGCCGATGATTATCAATACGGCAGACGGCGTGGCGCGGGTGCCTGCCGACTATCTGAACATTGCCAGGGTGCTGAATCTGTCCGAACGCAAGGTGCTGACCAGTATTCTTGTGCCCTCGGTCCTGCCTTATGTGCTGACAGGCGTGCGGTTATCGATTGGTACCGCCTGGCTGGTGATCGTGGCCGCAGAGATGCTGACCGGCGGTACCGGTATCGGCTTCTGGCTCTGGGATGAATGGAACAACCTGAATGTGCAGCACATCATTATTGCCATTTTCATTATCGGCCTGGTCGGGCTGCTGCTTGATGCCACTTTGCTGGCCCTGGCCAGACGCTTTGCCTTTACAGAGGAGTAACGCATGGAAAAATATGTTGCAGTTGAATCGGTCAGTCAGGTTTTCGATACTGCCCACGGGCCGTTCACGGCTTTGAACGACATCAACCTGGCGATCCGCAAGGCAGAGTTTGTCTCGCTGATCGGCCATTCCGGTTGTGGCAAATCCACGCTGCTCAATCTCATTGCCGGCTTGAGCAAACCCAGCAGCGGCGTGCTCATTTGTGATCAGCGTGAAATAGCCGGACCCGGGCCGGATCGGGCCATGGTCTTTCAGAATCATTCGCTGCTGCCGTGGTTCACCTGTTTTCAAAATGTCTATCTGGCAGTGGAGCGCGTGTTCGGCGCCAGCGAAACCAAAGCGCGCCTGCGTGAACGCACGGCGGCGGCCCTGGAGCTGGTGGATCTGGCCCATGCCAGCAGCAAGTATCCCCGTGAAATATCAGGGGGAATGAAGCAGCGCGTGGGCATCGCGCGGGCGCTGGCCATCGAACCCAAGGTGTTGCTGATGGACGAGCCTTTTGGCGCGCTGGATGCGCTGACACGCGCCCATTTGCAGGATGCCTTGTTACGTATTGTCAAGCGCACGCAAAGCACCGTTGTGATGGTGACCCACGATGTGGACGAAGCCGTGCTTCTGTCGGACCGGATTGTGATGCTGACCAACGGACCGGCGGCCACGATTGGCCAGATTCTGGCGATCCAGCTGCCTGCGCGTCGTGACCGTGTGGCACTGGCTGCCGATCCACGCTATCTGCAATACCGCGCCGCGGTGATGAAATTTCTGCACCAACGCTATTCGAATCCCGAGCAGGGCACGCGTCTTGCGTTGGTTGAGGCTGAGCAGGCTGCTCAGGAACAGGACAGTGCGGTTGTCGCTTAAGACCCCTGGTCAATCACAAATGAATACAGGCAACATCATGAAAAAACGCAAACTGGTACTGATCGGCAACGGGATGGCTGGTGTTCGCACCATCGAAGAGTTGCTCAAACTGGATGATCAGCTTTATGACATTACCATTATTGGCAGCGAAGCCTATCCCAATTACAACCGGATACTGCTCTCGCCGGTGTTGACGGGTGAACAGACCATCCAGGACATTATCCTGAACGATCAGTCCTGGTATGACAACAATAATATCAATCTATTGATGAACCAGTCGGTCACCACCATCGACCGGATACGCCGGCAGGTGCATACCGCGGACGGCACAGTTGTTCCTTACGACCGGCTGCTGCTGGCCACCGGCTCCAATCCTTTTATTCTGCCGGTGCCAGGCCATGCGCTGGATGGCGTCGTGACGTTTCGTGATATCAACGATGTGAATCTGATGATCGAAGCCGCAGGCGTGCGGCGCCATGCGGTGGTGATTGGCGGTGGCCTGCTGGGGCTGGAAGCGGCCAATGGCCTGGCCGTGCGTGGCATGACTGTCACGGTGGTGCATCTGGGCGACACGCTGCTGGATCGTCAGCTTGATGAGCAGGCCGCCAACATGTTGCGCACCAGTCTGCAAACGCGTGGCCTGCAATTTTTGATGGCGCATCAGACCAGTGAGATCGTGGATGATGGCAATGGGCGCGTCGGGGCGATCCGTTTTGCCAACGGTCACCAGATGCCCGCCGATCTGGTGGTCATGGCCGTTGGCATTCGTCCCAACGTTGCACTGGCTGCCAGCGCTGGGTTGCATGTTGATCGCGGCATTGTGGTTAGCGATACCATGCAGACTTATGATCCGAGTATTTATGCAGTGGGCGAGTGCGTGAGCCATCGCGGCACCGCCTACGGTCTGGTTGCGCCACTCTTTGAACAGGCCAAGGTGGCGGCCAATCATCTGGCCATGTATGGCATCGCCCGTTATGAGGGCAGTGTGACGTCCACCAAATTGAAAGTGACAGGCATCGACGTGTTCTCTGCCGGCGATTTCATGGGTGATGCCAACACCGATTGCATTACGCTGGCCGACCCCGAAGGAGGAATATACAAAAAACTGGTTGTGCAGGACAACAAGCTGATAGGCGCCTGCCTTTATGGTGACACTGCAGATGGTGCGTGGTACTTCCGGTTGATTCGTGAAGGCAGGTCGATTCATGAAATTCGCGACCAGTTGATGTTTGGCGAAGGGGCGGTGGGCGATACCGGGCACGCCGGCGAGAGCAAGGTGGCGGGCATGCCCGATACCGCCGAGGTGTGCGGGTGCAATGGCGTGTGCAAGGGCACCATCGTCAAGGCGATTCGCGAACAGGGCCTGTTTACTGTTGATGACATAAAAAAACATACCAAGGCTGCCAGTTCCTGCGGGTCATGCACCGGGCTGGTAGAGCAGATCCTGATCAATTGTGTTGGCGGCGCCGCCGATGTAAAACCAAAATCGGCACGGCCTATTTGTGGCTGCACCGATGTGACACACGGACAGGCGCGCAAGGTGATTGGTCAGCAACATCTGATCACCATGGCAGATGCCATGCATTTCATGGAATGGCGAACGCCTGATGGCTGCGCAACCTGCCGGCCTGCGCTCAATTATTATCTGCTGTCCACCTGGCCGGGCGAGGCCGTCGATGATGGCGCCTCGCGTCTGGTGAACGAACGCATGCATGCCAATATCCAGAAGGATGGCACCTATTCCGTTGTACCCCGCATTTGGGGCGGGGTAACCAATCCTTCAGAGCTCAGAAGGATTGCAGATGTGGCAGATAAATACGCCATTCCCATGGTCAAGGTGACCGGCGGGCAGCGGATTGATTTGCTTGGGGTACGCAAGGAAGATCTGACTGGTGTCTGGAAGGACCTGGACATGCCCTCAGGCCATGCGTATGGCAAGAGCCTGCGTACCGTGAAGACCTGCGTAGGCAGCGAATTCTGCCGCTTTGGCACGCAGGATTCCACCGGCATGGGTATTGCACTTGAAAAAGATCTGGTAGGGATGTGGAGCCCGCACAAAGTAAAACTTGCGGTGTCCGGCTGTCCACGTAACTGTTCCGAATCCGGGATCAAGGATGTGGGCATTATTGCAGTCGACTCGGGCTGGGAAATCTATGTCGGCGGCAACGGTGGCATCAAAACCGAAGTCGCGCAATTTTTTGCCAAGGTCGAAACCCAGGAAGAAGTGCTGCAATATTGCGGCGCTTTTCTACAGCTGTATCGCGAAGAGGCCTATTACCTGGAACGTACCGTCCATTACCTGGCGCGGGTTGGTCTGGAGCATGCAAAAGAACAGGTTATCGGCAATGCCGACAACCGTGCGGCGCTGTATGACCGGCTGCGCTTTGCCTTGTCTTTCGAGCAGGACCCCTGGCAGGACCGTGTAGAGAAACGGATCGCGGCGCCTGAACTTGAAACCCTAAATGTGTGAGGACACGATGAAAGTCTGTGAAAAATGGACGCCTGTGTGCGCCACCAACGAGATCCCGGCACGCGGTGCGCGTGTCATTCGCCGTCACGGCCTTGATGATATCGCCGTGTTTCGTAGCGGCGACGGTGCTGTCTACGCCATCGTCGACAAATGCCCCCACAAAGGCGGCCCCCTGTCTGCAGGACTGGTGCATGGCGCTTCGGTTACCTGCCCACTGCATGGTATGGTCATTGATCTGCCCTCCGGACAAGTACAGGCTCCGGACGAGGGATGCGTGAGGACCATTGCCGTGAAAATCGATCAGGGTAGGGTCTGCCTGGATCTGGGTGAAGGACAGTAGTCATGGATACCCCGGTGCCCGTCCAGCTGGTTCAGAATATGACAGATGAGATATGCGTTACTCGTTCGATCTGCTGCTATTGTGGCACCGGCTGCGGCGTGCGTATTCACAGCAAGGGTGAACAGGTGCTGGCAGTGGAGGGTGATATGGATCATCCATCCAACGCGGGACTGCTGTGCAGCAAGGGCATGGCGCTGCCCGGCACGATTCGACGGGATACGACAAGGGTATTGCGCGCGCGCCTGCGTGACAGACAGACGGGCAGATTTCGCCAAATCGATATGTCCGAGGCCTTTGATATTGCGGCAAATGTGATCAGCAGGACCGTACGTGAAGCGGGACCGCAGGCCATGGGCTTTTATTTGTCGGGCCAGTTGCTTACCGAAGATTACGCCATCTTCAACAAAATGGCCCGTGTCTTGGTGGGAACCAATAACATCGACACCAACTCGCGGTTGTGCATGTCCAGCGCCGTGACCGGATACAAAATGACGCTTGGCGCCGATGCGCCACCGGCAAGCTATGAGGACATTGCGCTGGCCGATACGGTCCTGATTGCCGGTTCGAATATGGCCTATGCGCATCCGGTGTTGTTTCGGCGGCTGATGCTGGCACGGCAGGCGCGCCCGCATATGAAGATTATTGTGATCGACCCGCGCAATACGGACACGGCGCAGGCGGCCGATCTGCACCTGGCCGTGACGCCGGGGGCAGACGTGGCGCTGTTTCACGCAATGCTCAACGTCATGGTCTGGGAAAACCTGATCGACGGCGACTATATTGCGCGCTACACGGAAGGTTTTCCCGCGCTGAAGAATCGCATTCGGGAATTTACACCCGCGGCAGCCGAGGACGTGTGCGGCGTTGCTGCCGCCGATATTGTGACAGCGGCCAGATGGTTTGCTCAAAGCGCCGCGACGCTGTCGTTGTACACCATGGGCCTGAACCAGTCCAGCAGTGGTACGGCCAAGAACATGTCGTTGATTCACTTGCATCTGGCTACCGGTCATATCGGTCGGCCAGGTACTGGCCCATTTTCGCTGACCGGTCAGCCCAATGCCATGGGAGGGCGTGAAGCCGGCGCCATGGCAACCCTTTTGCCAGGGCATCGTGACCCGGCCAATGCGACGCATCGCCAGGAGGTTGCCGCCTTGTGGGGGACAGATAGTTTACCGGAGGCGCCAGGATATCCGGCCATAGCCATGTTTGATGCGTTGCTGGATAAACGTATTCGGGTACTGTGGATCGCGGCCACGAACCCGGCACAGTCACTGCCTGACCAAGCCAGGGTTCGCAAGGCAATGCAGAACGCAGACTTTGTGATTGTGCAGGAAGCGTATGCCGATTCGGAAACGCTGGCCTACGCCGATCTGATTTTGCCGGCCGCGACCTGGCCTGAAAAGGAAGGCACGGTCACCAATTCGGAGCGCCGGATCAGTCGTGTACGGGCAGCCATTTCGGCGCCGGGCGATGCGCTGGCAGACTGGAAAATTGTGCAACAAGTGGCCCAGCGCGTGGCCCGCCAGATTGCACCGGCCAAGGAGGCCCTGTTCAATTACGCCGACGAAGCGCAGATTTTTGCCGAGCATGCGGCGCTGACTGCCGGTCGCGATCTGGACTACAGCGCTGTCAGCTTTGCCTTGCTGGAGCAACTTGGTCCGGTGCAGTGGCCGTTCTTGCAGTCGGGTACCGCCCGCCTGTATACAGATCACGTCTTTGCAACGGCAAACGGGCGGGCCCGCTTTGCGGATGTAGGCTACGTTGCGCCCGTTGAAAATATCTCGGCGCAGTATCCGCTGCGGCTGACGACAGGACGCTTGCGTGATCACTGGCATACCATGACCCGGACGGGTTTATCGCAGACACTGATTGGTCACGTGGAAGAGCCCGTGATTCACTTGCACCCGTCCGATATGGCGCGCTATCGCATTGGCAGTCAGGCCCTGGTAACAATCAAATCCCGTCGCGCCCATCTGGTGCTGCCAGCGCAGGCCGACGACACGCTTAAACCCGGTTGTGCCTTTGTGCCGATGCACTGGGGCAGTCGTTTTATGGCCGGAGACGGTATCAACGGGCTTACCCATGGCGCAACTGATCCGGATTCAGGGCAACCTGAGCTCAAGCACTGCGTCGTCGGCGTGGCGCTTTACAAGCCACTATGGCAGGCGGTGGCATGGGTACGCGGCGATGCGGTCGCGCTGCAGCGCAGGCTGTCTGGCTGGCTAAATGAATTTGATTACGCCATTGCCGTACCCGTGGCTACCGGCGACGGAGGGTTGCGCCTGCGATTGGCCGCCAGAGCCGCACCGGTTCGGGCGCGGCTGGAACAGTTGCTGACAGATCTGGGTATCGCCGATACGGACGTGGCATTCGACGATCCTGCGCGAGGCATCTATCGGCGGGTGCGCTGCATCGACGGTCAAGTGGTCGTCTATTGTCTGGCCGGCACAGGCCTGAATGCCGAGGATGCCCTGAACGAATGGGCCGATACTGGTGTACGGCCCGAGCCACTGTTGGCTGTGCTACTAGGAAAATCACAAATGAAGCCACGGGCTCGCATGGTGTGTGCCTGTAATGGCGTGACAGATGCACAGATCGTTGATGGTATTCGCAGCGGTATGGATCTGCCTGCGCTCAAGCAGCATCTCAATTGCGGTACAGGGTGTGGATCCTGTGTTGTACAAATCAATCAAATGATCAACCGGTATGCTGGTACGGAGGCACTATGACAACTATCATAAAGCGGATTTCGACAAACGATGCTGTCACGGGCAAGGTCTGGCTGGTGGGTGCCGGCCCGGGCGATGCTGAACTGCTCACGTTAAAGGCCTATCGGATATTACAAAACGCCGATGTCTGGCTGGTGGACGATCTGATCAGCGAGGATATTCTGGCGCTGGCGCCCACCCATGCCCGTATCGTACCTGTCGGCAAGCGTGGGGGCTGTCCGTCCACGGCGCAAAGTTTTATTTTGCGCCTGATGGCGCGCTATGCACGCACAGGGCTGCAGGTGGCCAGGGTCAAGGGGGGCGATCCCTTTATTTTCGGTCGTGGCGGCGAAGAACTGGCATGGCTTGCCGAACAGGGTATTGCTGCCGAGGCGGTCGGCGGCATGACTGCCGGTCTGGCTGCGGCCAGCGCACTGGGCTTGCCATTGACCCATCGCGCGATTGCGCGCGGCGTCGTTTTTGTGACGGCCCATACCGCCGACGGCGCTGCTCCCGACTGGCGGGCCCTGGCGCAAAGCGGGCTTACGCTGGTTTGTTATATGGGTATGAGTCGAAACGAACAACTGCAGCAGGATATGTTGCAGGCCGGTTTTGCCGGCGATCTGCCGGTCGCTGTGGTCGAGCGCGTGACCTGTCGAAATGAACGCAGTTTGTTTACGACGCTGCGTGCCATGTCGGCAGACATTAGCGCCGCTGGATTGGGCAGTCCCGCGTTGCTGATTATCGGTCAAGCGGTGACGCATCGGGTCCAGGCCCGGGCGCATGCTGAATGTGCGGCGCAAGGCATGCCAGATGCGATGACCGTTCAAGCGGCATGCCTGTGAACCAGATGCTTGGATATTACCTATTTCACAATAGGGAGTACCCGTATGCCGCGAGACAGCAACACCCATAAGCCTGGCGCGCGCAGGACGCACTTACTGGCCAATCTGTGGACATTGCCGCGAATAACGCGTGCAACTTACGCTAGCTGTCATTGCTGCCGCTGATATTTGGTACGTATTTTCATGATCAGCTTTGACATTGCGGACACAGATATCACGGGAACCCCCAAGTGATCATTTGAATCAAACCCGGTCTGAACACGCCCGCGACAAGTGCAGAATATCTGCGCTGTGCTGATGGTCAGTACTGACGGTAAAAGGGCCCGACCGAAGCCGGGCCCTGCCTGATAAGGAGGATACGATG
>NZ_JABUXU010000033.1 GCF_014897675.1 Advenella sp. FME57
TGCTCATAATAATCTCCATCTGTGAGTATTATGAGGCTTAAAAGTGTCTAGTAAATCCTGGCCGATTCAATATATAGCCAACTATAGACACGCAACAATTATTTGCATTTTGTCTCAGAAAAGCCACCCCCTCTCTTCATTGATTTGCGACACCAAAAGATATAAAACTTATAGAGTAGCGATCCTTGCCAATAGGCAGCGAGCCGACTTTTGTTTTTTGGTTAAATTCCAGGGTCATCAAATTAGGGAATAAAGGAGTAAGTGCCGCCAAGTGCTCGGCTGCTGCCCCATCGGAAGTAAATGAAGTATTTGCCAGTCCAGGCCTTTTTTTCGCCTTCGAAAAACACGGGACGACTTGCATTTACGCAAAATCCCTATCCTGCATGTAGTCTTTAATGAGTGTCTACTTCGTTCATCGGCAGGGTGTCGTTGTAAAAGTAATCAAGTACAAATATAGTACAAATATAGTACAAATATAGGGATAGTTGGTTTATATATTTATTTATTGGTTTTAGAGTAGTGTATTAATAGTAATAAATAGAACTAGACAGATTTGAAAATAGAATTTTATCGGTGCATTTATAATTAAGACATCTGCGGCTGAGTTTATGAAAAATCATCCCGCTCGAAAAAATTTATCCATTTTGGAGCTACTTCGGGAGGATATTATCGAGTTAAAAAATGCTGGTTATAGCGTTCCTCAGATCATAGAAGTTTTAGCCGTCAATGATATTAGAGTAAGCAAAACGGCATTGATTTCGTTTCTACAAGTGCGTATGAGATCATCTTCTCCGACCCTTGAATATGAGAATAAACCTGCAAGCATGGTCGGTTTTGAAGTATCAGTAGTGAGTGATCGGCGAACGAGCTGTTGTGAAAAAACGAAAGAACAAGTTCCTTCTGAGATGAATAAGCGAAAACTGGTCAAAAAAATTGACCGGGTTATTGACGTGAACTCTAAGCCGAGCTGGATTGACGATGATATCAATCTAGCGGAATTGATTTAATTGTACTTTTCTAAAAAATATGCGGTTTTTTTTTCACTTGACCGTCTGTGATTGGAGTGCTGCGGTAACCCCCCATTTTTAACAGTAAGCAACAGTAGAATGGAAATGGTCAGGTTGACAACACATGAATCTCGACATGAACCAAAAATGGTCGAGTCAAACAATTACTAAACTACGGACGGTTTATGCTGACTGATGAACAGCTTGATTTGTTGATGAAGTTTCGGCCAGCCGCACGCCGTCTGGAGATACCAAAGAAAGATAGAGGAAGGCCACAACAGCGTTTAGCTCCTAAGCATAAACAAGATAATCCCGAGTCTGGTGGGCCAAAACCGCCCAAATCTCAATTTGGGCCTATCTTGGCTGCCTGCCGCCCCGAATGGCTTGATAACGGTGAGCATCGTCGGTATTTCCCCCCGGCAACTGGAGAACAGCAAGAGTGTAACCAGTGGTTCAAATCAAAATATCAGCCCACTTCGGCGGACTTGAGCTACGTTGGGCGCATTCACATTAGTGGGTCAATGCCAACCATTAAAGAAGCATTCCCAGGGATTAAAGATCCGAAACAAAATCCCGACTACATTCGAAAACGCTGCAATCATTCAAAAGGTGGCACTCCATTTTTCGTTAAAAACATCGATAATAACGTTTTGTATTGCTTTCAGAGGGGGCGGATCGCATGGTTCAAGTTTCCTGGAAACAAAAAAGAGCAATTTATCCCATGCTGGTTGTCGGCAGATGACTTTTATTTCCCGGAAGCTGGCAAGAAATTTTTCAAGTACAACTTGATCGATTGGCACATGGAAGCATCGATGGATCCTTTTGTCAAAGATGGATTAATTGAAATCTGGGCCAGAAAACCTTCTCTTGTGAGGCTTGACGGTCAATCTCCAAGCAAAAAAGCACATAAAAAGAAAAAAATTAATGTTGTTTGCAACATCTCTGGGCTCGAGAGGAAGGAGGACGTTGAAAAAGGTGCCAATGCCGAAAATGAAACAGAGGCAAAAGCCACATTCAAAAGAGTTAAAAAGCCTCAGAAAGTCAGACAGCCAGTCGTCGGTCAAAATTCCATTGACAAGGCACTGATGGAAAAAGAGGTGCGCGGTACGTTTCGCGTAATTTTGTGTGAGCGATGCCGCGGTGGTGAGTTAGATCACTGTCCAGAATGTGATGGAACGGGGTTCAAGAAGGTCTATGGTGCCGCGGAACCTAAGATCTCTAACATTAAGCTGTCGCACCGGCCGGCTGCGGTAGGAAGTCTTAACATTCCCCATGGTCATTTCAAAAATGCTGAACAATCCAGTTCAAATGGCACCGGCGATCATGCGTCGATCGGACGAAGCGATCCACTGGATAAAAGCAGAGGAATGGGCTACAGCGCAAGAGATAATGGTCTATATGGATCTATTCCGTCATATGACGATTTTGATGAGTAGCAACCCGTAACTCAGGCGGATTTTTCACTTGGCGCGCCGTCGACACCTTTTCAGGCAGAGACAAACCCCTTGCACAAAGAATATACGTTATTTCCAATCTGAATTACACTATTAAAACTGTGCAATAAAAGGTAAGCGTTCGGGAACACACATTGACATGGCCGCGTAAACGACCATTATCTTTGCACGTGCAACAGGTCCAGTTTTGCGGCAACAGTTCTTCGATCCGATTGTTCGGATGAGAGGGCAGGCGTGTTAGGACGTCTTTAGATAGCATACGGATCACGCCCATTCGTTTGGCGGACTGGTTCAGGCTCATAGCGGCCGCGACTCTGTGGCCGGCTCGTTGCGAACCGGCAAACAGCCTGTTCTTGCGACCCAGGGCGATGGGGCAGATCTGATTCTCAATCCAGTTATTATCGATCGGCAACCTCCGTAATCATCACATACGAGTTCACCGCGCCATTCCTTCCGGAAGGCCCGAGCATGAGCGCCCGCGCGAACTTCGGTAAAATCATAGATCACTGCCTTAATGTCCTGGAACGCGCCCGGGGTATAGGCCCACAGATAAGCGCGATGCGTCTTGTTGTTGCTGGGTTGCAGTACCTGCACGGGTGTCTCGTCTACATGCAACGCTGGCTCGCTGAGAATCACTTGGCGCTGCGCATCAACCAGTGGCAGCAAACGCACCCAGCACCGAAGACCGACGTGCTAGTACTGGATGACCGGGGGATGGGGTCTATCGACAGCAAGACGCATTCGGATTTGCTGGAGATCATTGACCATCGCGCTGCCCGCATGTAGTCATTAAAGGGTGCCTGCTTCGTTTGTAGGGGGTGTTGTAAAAGTAAACTAGTACATATATAGTACAAATATAGGTCTAGTTAAATTTAAATATTTATTGATTAGTTTTAGAATAGTGATAAATAGAACTAGGCTATTTTGAAAATAGAATTTGATCGGTCCATTTATGTTTAAAATATCCGCCTCTGAGTTTATGAAAAATCATCCTCCGCGAAAAAATATTTCCATTTTGGAGCCACTTCGAGCTGAGATTATCGAACTCAAAAATGCTGGCTATAGCATTCCTCAGATCATTGAGTACTTAGCCGTCAATGAAATTAGGGTAAGTAAAACGGCATTGATTTCATTTCTGAAAGTGCGTATGCGTTCAACTTCTCTGGCCTCCGAAGAGAAGGATAAACCTGAAAATAAGGTCCTCTTTGAAGCAACAGAATTTAGTGATCAGCGAAAGGGCTTTATCGAAAAAACGAAGGAACAAGTTCCTTCTAAGAGGGCGGAGCGAAAACTGGTCAAAAAAAATGGCCGTGTTATTGATGTGAACTATAAGCCGAGCTGGGTTGATGATGATATCAATCTTGCAGAATTAATTTAATTGTACTTGTCCCAAAACTATGCGGTCTATATTTTCTCACTGAGAGACAAAGTACAGTCTGGTGCAGCGGTTTGGTACCCGGGAATAGGGATTCGGATCAGCTCCGACGGGGAATGGTGTCTCTATGCCAATACCGAGTTATATCATGCCCATTTTGGGTTTTTATCGCCGGTGGAAAGCGGGGAGCGCTTTTTCCCTGGGGGCAAGTCATATCGTTTGATCTGTACCGTTTCGCATTCCGCGTCGGCCGCTTTCGACCCGGAGCGGAAGTTTGACAGAAAAATCTGGATGGCCGTTCCGCATCGGTAGTTGCCAGCCATCGACGAATCGTGGACGGCAACACGCTTCTACATAGCGGACATATGCGGAGTGCGATAATTACCGTATCTCGCCAGCATTAGCTTGTGCAGGAAATGTTGGCCAACTCATCTGTGGCTCAGTTGTTAGCCTTATCTCGTGTGTACTGTCTCCAGGACCCCTCCTTTGCGGTAACGCCATGCGCAGTTGGCACGAGTGTACAGATTTTCGCGTCTATCCCATCGTTTTGAAGCTTGCGCAAAAAGTAACGCGCTTGCAGGACGTCATGGGTAGCGATCACAATCTGAAAGCCGTGGTCGACAATATAGTCACGCAGCAAATCGAAAACTGCGGATGCGTGCACCAGATCATGATGTTGTGTCGGATCGTCGAGCAGCAGCGCTTTCCAAGGCGACCATTGGTGGCTCATGGCCATTGAAAGCAGGAAGGTCAGCTGGAGGTCAGTCAGCTGTGCCTCGCTTGCAACGGCGGGTACCGGGGCCGATTTATTGCCCAGTGGTACAAGGACTTCGGCCCTTTCTCTGTTGTAGTGGGTGAAGAAGTTGAGGCTTGCTTCGTGGAACCTCGTTTCACGCACGACCCGCTTGAGCAGTGCCTGCCAGCGGGGTATAACCTTTAGGACGTGTTTCTGAACGTTACCGATTTCCTTCTTCAAAAAAACATCCAGGGCGTCCATGGCTTCCGAGAGTTTGGTTAAATCGGCCAGCTGTATAGCGGCAATCGTGATTTGTTCGTTGAGGTCTGCGAAGAAACTCTCTTCTGTGCGATCCAGGCGCTGCGCATCGATGAGTCGTTGCACCAGCTGCGATTCTTTCACCTTGGCCCAAGCCGATATCTCAACCCCCAGATTTTCAAGCCCCCGCAGATTGCTCTCCAGTCCAGCTAACGCCGAACGCAGTGTGCTGGCGCGGGCTTGAGCGGCTTCTGAGAGGGGGTCGCCCTCCAGCCCGAGCTTGTGCCAACTGGCGCGGAGCGACGCGAGCTGGGATTCGGCGTGCCTGATCGCCTCTTCAGTGATTCTCACTGCGTTGCCCTGCTCTTGCAGCTGGCGTTGTTGCGCATCTAGCGCCGACTGGACAGTATCCACTTGCCCGTTAAGCATACTAATTCGATCGTCTAGTTGTTTTTTTTCTAAGGTCAGCTCTTCGAGTGTTCGCGCAACGGGTGCGTCCGTCGTACGGGCAGATAACGTGGTGACCGCTTGATCGAGTCGAGTGAGCGCCTCGCTGTGCTGAACGCGTGCCTGATCGAGTACGGTAACAGCAATATCGAAGGCGTGCTGGGCCTGCTCGAAGGCTTCCTGAGCGACCAATGGCTCTAGACCGGAGCGCCGATCTGTCAGGTTTTTGTGATTTTCTGAAATCCCATTCAGCTGCACCTTGAGCGACTCTTTAGCAGATGGTACTGAATCGCTGGTCAAAACTGGGTCGAGGCGATACTGAACTATTTTCCGCTCCAAGGCTCGGCGAATATCGTCTAACGTCGCAAGCTTAGTCTGGCAATCCCTCACAGCTTCGTGCGCGGAAGCCACTTTAGCGTCGATCGCAGCCGAAGCATCTACAGCGGCTTTCAATTGCTGATCGGCCGAGGTCAGGCTTGGGTTTATCGCCTGCAAAGCCTTGGCTACGCGCTCCTGCAACTCCGCTGCACCATGAGGATACAAACACAGCGGGCAGCTTTTTTCATCTGACGGTAGGTATTCGGCGATCGAGGCCACCGCTTGACGAATTGCATCTGCAGAAGAGCCTAATGCCTGATAATGAACTCTGATCTCGTTCTCGGCAGCTTTGCACGCTTCCTGGGCAGCACGCTTTTCAACCAACTCAGCGTTCAAATGGGCGAGAACCTCTCCGAGAAGATCTGACTCTGTACGGTTCTCCTTCAACCGCTCTTCGGCGGCTTCCCACTCGATGAGCACCCGCTGACCTTCGAGCAGCTGTTTCTTGGTCTGATCGAGGGATTGAAGCTGATTGTCGAGCTGAGTGTGCTGATTCCGGATTTTTAGGTTGCGCTCATGCTTATCCCGTAATGCTGCACATTGTTCTTCGGCGCTCCTGACAGCGGTCGCAGCCTCGGCCAACGCCTGGTGACGATGAGCGACTTGCTGCCTTGCACTAGCTTCATTGACCAGTCGCTCAAGCGCTTGCCCAACGCTGACACGCCCCTGTTGAGCGAGCTGGACATTGGCCTCGTGCTCTTGGAGCAGCGTCGCGCTTTCCGTTCGGATCTTCGAGTGACTGTCGAGCGTTTCGTTGGCAAAAGCCAGTTGGGTGTTGAGCGTCTCAACCCGAGACCGTAGGGCACTGAAGCTTTCGACGAGGCCGTTTGCTTCGGCCATACCTACGATAAGCGCTTGCACATGCCCGACTTTAATACGTAAGAGGTCCACCAGCGCGGAATGGGCGAGCGCCAGCGTGTCCTGATTCACGGGGTCGGATAGTAGTCCGGTAGGGAGTTGTTCAAGACTCTGCGTCTGGACAGCTGCCTCTGTGATGGTCTTGGCAAGGTGTTCCTGGGGACGCAAGGCACCAATCGCGCCGGCTACAGCGATATCGCGTTCTTGGACAAGACGATTCCACTCTTGCAGTTCTCTCTCAAGTTCAATCAACCCCTGCTGTTCACGGCTTTTCTGCTCGGTCAAAGACCGTCGCACCGAGGGAAGAGTAGCCCCAGCCCGGGAGCCCTCACGCCCGATAGGAAGTTTCGCCAAGTGGGAACCGGCTTCCTTATCGTCAGCCTTGACGATCCATTCATTCTCTCTTTGATCTAACAGATGTGTTAGCCGCAGGAGAAATGGCAGGTCGCTCTTAGGGACACCTGGGAAAAGGGCAGTCAGATCTCCTTCCTGAGTAACTTCGCCAGCCGCATTGACTTTGGATGTCGCGCTAAAATCAGCGAAATTCAAACTAACCTGGGCGAATGCCTCGTCATCCCGAATGACATTATTAATGTCGTTGTGAAGGCGGGCAATTTTACCAGTGAGGCCAAATTCGATGGCCTCAAACAAGGTAGTTTTACCCGTGCCATTGGGCGCGAGGATTATAGTTGCGCCTGGACTTAGCTCGATCTCGACACCAGGCCCGAATTTGCGCAGATTCGATAGCATTATGGAATTCAACTTGCTCATTGCTGATCCTCGCTGCCAGTCATCGACGCGCGCAGCGATCGCGCAATATCGGCTCCGTTGGTATTCGACAGCAGCTCCGTCTTCCAGAAGTTAATATGGCTTTTTGTCCACGATTGAGCGGAGGAGAGCGCTTGTAACGCCGCGACCAGCGGTTCACTTAGCGTTTCAGCATTTCCTGGTGGGTCAAGCGCCGCGAGGAATGTGCGGTCGAGGAACTCCATCGGCGTTTCTTGCTGCCTAGCTACAACTTTTCGACAGAATCGATCATCCGTTTCAATGCGAATGGCCTCATCATGAGTGCCTTCTTTCAGAATGATGAACATGAACAAGTCGGACGTTTCCGGTTCCGGTAAGACGTCACGAACACTAGCGGCCCACTGATGAGTTGCTTTGGCCGAATGCGATGGAAGTTCGATCAACAGAACAGTTCGCCAGCCGGCTCTCTCTATGTGAGCACGTTTGAGTCGCAGGATTAGTGAGGCGTGATCAACCTCTGGAAGCCCCATCTCATCCGCCAGTTGTACCACATATCGACCTTCGGAACGCTGGCTTATCGCCTGGGCCAATTGTTGCAATGTCATCATGATCAGTATCCTTTTTCACAAGCTTCGATTGCCGCTTCGCGTGCCTGATGCCAGGCGTTCCAGCACTTTTGAAAATATGCTTGCAGCTTGTCCAGAGTGCCTGTTCGTAGCTGCTTATAAACTTGGGATCGGGTGACAAGCAGGCGTGGTTGGCGCTCGGCTGCCATGCTGTGGCCGGCTTCCAAATCCTCAGCCATACCTGCCTGCAGCAACTCAGTCGCAGATTCCTCTACGCCTGAAAGTATGACTACAGGTGGTGGAGACTGGCCCAGCAGCTTGCGGAGATTGCCATCACTTAAGAGGCGAGGCCCATCTGTGTCTGCTGGTTCGCCGGACCAGTGGCGCAGGGCGATGTTCAGCACATCACCAATCGGTTCGATTGAACGCCAATGGGTGCCGCCAAGGCCCACACATGCGAGTAGCAGCATAATGATTGCGGCTTCCATCAGTTCCACAGTGCGGGGCCCAATACGCAGAGCATGCTTGGCATTAATGCCTTCGGTTTGGGGGTACATCATCTGCTCTAAAAGACGCAGGCGGGCGTCTGGATCTTTGTCTAGCTCAGCTCGCCAGATCAGCCACTTTTCTGCCATGGCAACCGATAGATCATGGTCGTTGATGCAGTTAAGCTTTTTTCCGACGCAAACCTGAAGCTGTTGCCACACAACATCATTCATCGCGCTGTGAAGATCATCGGACTCGACTTTGGTGCCAGAAGGTGAGGAGAGCTCGCGTCCCTTGGCACATAAAAGAGCCTCGGAGTTATCAAACCAGTGGAGATTTTCAAGATCCCGCTCAGTGTCCCCAAGCGTGCTTCGCAATTCATTGTGTGCGCCTTGGCGCCACGCGTGCTCTCCAAGAAGCAGGGATTCGCTGCCCTGTTTCAGATGCAGCGCCAACCGAAGAATTGCGGAGGGCAGGGAGAGCGCCTTGGTGGGGCGAACGTACTCAGCATGCAGTCGAAACTTTCTGTTCGGAACTGTCTCGGCCCAGTAATGGTTGACGATTTGCGCGGCAGGATTGTGAGGGAGAATGGTCGGTGCATTGCCGAGGTCGTGCGTGCCGGCGACTGTCCAACCTAGCCCGGGTATAGGGTTTACCAGGTACTGCGTCCAGGTTTGAACACCTGGTCGAAGCAGCTTCTGAAGGTGCTTAGCCGCAGTATGACAACTCACCGCGTTAGTGTCAGTCGTGCTGTCTCCGATGTAGTCCAGCAGCACACTCAATGTCATGGCTGAGTCGCTGAAATGCCTGTCGAGCGAAATACGCGCTCCGGCTACTAGCGTACTTTCATCACCAACGCAGTTGATTTCCAGAATCCGCATCTTTTCGACGACATGAGTCCAGTCTTTGAACCCGCACCACGTTGTGAGCCACGTGTAGACATTCTGAGTGGACTTATCATCGCGCTTGGAAAGATCGGTGATATCTACGCCGTCCTTACGACAGAGATCCCAGACCTCACGCAGATGGGTGATCTTGATTATCTCCTTGTCCTTGCCTTTGATCTGAATCTCAGGCCCGGGCAGGGTCAGCGAAAAGGTGCGCTTGGACGGTTTTTCGCCGATTCCGGGGGGGGGCAGGCTGCCAGACTCTTCAAGACCTTATCGAGCTCGGAGTCGAATTTCCCGCCAGATGGAGCCTTAGGATCCTCTTCGGCGGTCGCGGCTCCAGAGGTTTTGTTGGCTTTTGCGGTTCTGGCGACTTGCTCTTTATTACGGGGTTTGTAGGAGGCTAAATAGGCCGCTTTGTCGAGATGCTTTTCACAGAAGCTGCTGGTTTGCCGCTTGATTTGCAGGTGCTCCCAGTGGTCATCGCTGTGATAGATGACCACATCGTCCCATCCAGCAATACCACCTTGCTCGGCGCCAATGCCTAAAGGGGCAGGGCGCCCATCCAGGAATTTATCTAGCATGTCCGACAAACGCTGAGCAATTACCAGCTTTTCGTAGCGGCTTTTTTGCTCAAGCCGGAACCGTCTGATCATTCGAATCCCTCCAATCGAACCCTGCATTTCTGGGTTCTGTCTCCACAAGCATAACCAGGTGCTCCGCTTTCCATGAAGAGCGAGTTAAGCGTGGAATGACTGTAGTAGTAGGTGCCATTTACAGAAGCGACTGCACCGATGACCGAGTTTGGGATCTTGTTAAACACACGTTACTCCAGACGTCCAAAGTTTGAGTTCAACAGGCTGAGCAGCTTTTCGCACAGGTTCGATCCGAAGCGGTCGTGAGGATTTGGGCCTCGTTTCGGTTCGTCGCGTCTCAGAACCCTTGTGACGTCTGCTCGCAACAAATTTGAGCTCTCCAAAATGCTCTGGAATAGTAACATACTATGTGATAATGTAACTTTAAATTCAATAATGCACAATTGCCAGGTCAACGCTAATCATCGCATCTCCCCGGGAGAAGCCCGTCTAAAGGTGCGGAATGGGCGAAGCTGGGACCACTACTGCTCGGTATGCGCAGAAATTATTATCGCGCGCAACTTTGCCAGCTGACCGCTCTGCGAGAACTGAAACCGGCGGAGTAGAGCGGAGTCCGAAACTGAGCAAACGGCGAAGCCACGGAGGTAAGATGTTAAGTGAAGAAGAGCTTGTTGCGCATCGGCGGGGGAAGTGGTCGGTGCCGAGCGTGCCTCACAAGGGATGGCATTGCGTCGACGTTGAAGACCTTGGTGCGCCTCAGCAAGAGTGCGAGATGTGCGAATCACAGACGATTCGCTATGTGCATCACATGGAGCATCCTGAATATCCCGATGCGTTAGCTGTCGGCTGTGTCTGTGCCGGTCACATGGAAGGCAGCCTGATGGCAGCGCGACACCGTGAAGCATCAATGCGCAGCCGCACCGCGAAGCGTGCGCGTTGGCTCAGCCGCACGTGGAAGGTCTCCACCAAGGGTAATCCGACAATCAAGGCTGACGAATTCCGCGTCACGGTTTATCAACGCGGCAGCGGCTATGGCGCTACTATTGCGGCGCTTGACGGTTCAACCCTACAGCACGCGCGCCGCAATTATCCGACGCTTGATCAAGCCAAGTTCGCAGCCTTCGATCACATCACGCGCCTGCTTGCACAAGTCTCACAATAGCTGCTATCCACTGTTTGTGGAGGAGAAAGACTCGCTGCTATCACTGCTTCGGCTGCCGGCTCTTCATCATAAACGGGGAACAAGCGGTATTCATTAAACTTCCTTTTGCAAAGAACAAGCTTTAATGGAAGTAACACCGATAGACGGCTATTCATTATGAGTGGAGATATGCTGAAATCAGTGTAAGTACTTGGTTTTATTGTGGTGCCCGGGGCCTGCATCGAAAACCATCTTGTATCCCGCATGAATAAACATTCTCTGTAACTTCAACAATGCTAGGGGACCGATTGGGGTGCGTTTAACAAATATTTTCTTTATCGTCGCGATATTGCAACAATACAAAATCAATTCAAATCATTATTTATAAAAGCTATTGTTGCGATAGAAAAAATTATTAGTATCGTCGCCATTAATGATACTTAGATGCCTTGAAATCACTATGGCCAATATGTCATAGTATTTATGTCCCCTGAACCTCATTGAATCGATTGGTGGAATCGGCAGAGAAGTCAGAAGAAGGGAAGACCCGGTAATCAACCGCGGGTAGATTGTGGATCCGTACCACGACAAGGCAAGGCTATGCGTGTACATAGCTTTTGAATAGCTCCTCTTGCCTTGCTGCTCAGACTGACTCGACGCTGGTAGACCTTGTGGTCTGGGGTGGCTCCCCTTTTATTCCAGGACGGCACAGCAGCACCCTTCTTAATAACTTCAATCCGGGGCGTTACCGTGATAATCGGCAGCGCTCCAAAAATATCCGAATCGGAGCTTTCCACAATGAATGTAGTTGAAATCGAATCACCCCTCAAATCGCTTGCTGACGACGGTCTGCTAACGCTCTCCCAGGCCGCCAAGAAAGTGGGTATCCACCGCGCCACTCTCTATCAATGGATCAGTGATGGTAAATTTCCGAAGCCAGCAAAAATCAGCGGAAGAAATTATTTCCGCCTCCCAGTTTTGAAGGACTGGTTAGACCAGAACGCACCCGAAGCCAAATTTGATCGCGTCATCGTTCGATCCTAATCGGTAATTAAAAAGCCCGCCATTCTCATATGGCGGGCTTTATCACGATTGGCGTCGTGATTTACTAATGGGTATCAAGGCCTCAATTTTATCAAATCGCGAAATTGAATTCAATTGTTTTCGCGAACTATTATCCCGTCGACTTGGCCGGGCGGTACTGGCTCGCGCATTGAGCATCGTGCAGTCAAGTCTCCAGGAACTAGGCGGCGGTCCGAACAGAGTTGAGCGGCGGCTACGGATAACGCTGCGCTGGTGCAGGAACAACACAGACCCTAGCTTAAAACTAGAATCTCGGCCTGATCAAATCGCCAAGGCGTATCGTCAATCACAACACAATTCCAAGCATTCCAATGCTCATAGCCATCATCTCGACCATGCACGTGCTGTGCTGGCAGTTTGCAACGAGCTCGGACTGAGGCCCGACCATCGGAATTCGATAGTCGGACAGGCTGAGCGATTGTCATCACGTGCTCGGAATTTCGAAGATAACAACATTTCAGCTAAGCTCAATCGTCGGCAGGAGCCCGGCCACCAGAAATATAATATTTCCAAATCGAACAAAATCAATTCAATTCGCAGGCATGTGGATCTTTGCGCGCAGGTGAAAGGACTGGATTCGCTGCGAGATGAAGGATGGACAATCAGGGTGTACACACTAGTTCTACCCTCTGGTTATCACTCTATGGCTCGTCATGAGTTCGGGCTGGCCGGTGCGCCAGATGCTAAGGTATCCAAGAAAGTTTTGCTAAAAATAATTAATTCTGCATTACCAAGTCGAAACATAAAAAAAATCATCGCCGGGGTCTGGCGAGTAGAACAACACAAAGACGGCACGCTGCATCTGAACTTGATAATCGCGTTCAAAAATCAGACTCATATCAATAAGTTTGAAAACAAACTAAAAAAAGCATACTTGACCGAGACATACTCAGGCTGGAGTTTCAAAGTTATTGCAGGATTTGGCTTTTCCCAACGTCCGGTTTTTCCCTGCAACGGGTTCCCGCTTCCGCCCAGAGGTTCCAACCATAAGCCGATCCCAATAGTCGCGGATACCATTACTTGCACTGACCATCTAGCGCGGTGCGTGAGTTACCAGCTTAAGGGCCTGGGATCAACGATGCCTCGATTGATCGAGGGACGTGTATATTCAAAATTTGGTGCGCTCCATGGAACCGATAACGAAGAACAAACAGAGTCAAAATTACCAGAGTCTGAATCAGAGATCGAAAAGGAGGTATCCGCAAAAAATGCAAGTGCGGAATTTATCCGTATAAAGATTTACCAAGGCTGCCTTAATAAGAGGTGCAGCCTGTTGGTAAGTTTGTGGCGCGGAGTTAATCGACCGCGTTTTGCAAACCCACTTGCCCGGGGGCCACCACACCTATTGTCGTCTTTCGTCGCCAGTTTGCTGTTTTGAAAAATGCTGATTACGATTTGCGCATTATTTCAATATTTGAGAAAAAGATGGCAAGAAAAAATCCAAACGAACAGATCGCCGCAGCCCGCGAAATGCTTGCTCGGGCCCAGGCGCGCCAGCGTCAGGTCGACACTCGCGTCAAGATAGTTACTGGCGCGTTAGCTCTGGGCTGGCTACGTAAAGATCCGCGAGCCGCGCGTGCTTTCCTCGCGCACATTCAGGCAAACCCGGTGCGCGATCAGGATGCGGAGCTACTGGCCGAGCTTTTTACAGAGTTGCGAGCGATCATTCTGACCGCACAGCAACAATCTCAGGCAAACCATGTTTCTTAGCATGGGAGCCGCACCGGCGAGTGAGGGGCTCCCAGAGGGCGCACATAGCCTCATCCAAAGGATGAGTCATGTTCGTTGGGTGCTGCGCCCAATCCAGCTTAACATCGCCTTCGCGATGGGCTTCGCCCCAACGACTTCGTCGTCGGTTCCCCTTTAAGGCTCCGACCATGGTATCCGATTCATTCGTTGATCGAGCAGCCGAGCTGGCGCGCCGTCGCGAAATGGACCGCGCTGGTCGCCAAGCTGATCGGAGCACTCGAAAGCTGGCGGCATCGGACAATCGCCAGCGAGGCCCCCGTGCTCCTAAAACAGCCTCCCGATTCCATTTCAATAAAAAATATTCCAATCGAGCCAAGGCGCACCGTGCACCATCGTCTGCGGTTGTGAAACTCAAATATGATTTTCGATTAGATCGCCCAGAAGGTGAACGAAACGACTTGGATTTTGTTTATGTGTGCGGACCCGATGGAATACCAGAATCAGCCCTTGATCCTATTCAAATGGCCTTTACCAGTGAGGGTGCATTAGGCCGAAAAGCCAACTTGAAAGCCAGGATCATGGGCCATGATACGATCGCGCTACCAGCCGATTTGACCAAATCCCAACGTCACGAATTGGTTCGAAATCTGGCCGACCATTATCAAAAAACGTTAGGAGTGCCGGTCTACTGTGCCGCACACCTTCCAGATAGTGGGAATCGCAATTATCACCTCCATCTATCGCATCCCCTTCGGAACGTTCATGATGACGGCAAAGGCGGTTTTAGGCTGGGCGAGAAGATTGTGTTTGAGCAACGGCCAAATGTTCGAAAAGAAGCTGGATTAAACCCAACGAATCATAATGATTTGAAAAATCTTCGAATGAACATTGCCAACATAATCGCCGACTCAATGTTTGATGCCGGGCTAGATTATCAACAATCTGAACGATGGCGACATGGTCATTTGAGGCTGTCTCAGCAACTTCAAGAGGCCTCCAAACGCGGCGATACCCAATTTGTCGACGACAACTTTGGTCGTGATCCTACGCGCCACGAAGGTCCCAATACGGCTGAATGGAGCGTTCGCCCTAATGACCCAAAACGAGCTGCCGCCATCGCCCATAACCACGATATTGACACGTCCGAGGCTGGGCCAGAATTCATTACTCGAACATTACTAAATCGTATTCTGGATCAATCCAACAAAGCCGGTATCACTGATCCTGAGCAGTTCAGGATGCTGGCCCGGGATCTTGGTCTGAACATTCACTGGGTTCGGATGAACGGCAATAAAACAACACCTGTGAGCGGCGTTCAGTACCAGATTGTCGGCGGCCCCAAAATCGCAGGAAAGCAGGTGGGCGCAAGTATCGGAGACCTCAAACGCCGGTTCGGCTGGGCCGAATCACCAGCCTATCACCGATACCCTGCCAAAACTGGCCCTGAATTTGAAAAATACTCCCAGTGCGTCCTCGATGCCGGGTTGAATATCACGCCCGGCACAACTAAAGACCTATTACCCAACGCCATCGCCGCCATTCATCAAGAGGCCGACCGCCTAAAGACGCAGGCCGTTCAGTCATCCCCTCCGGTCGTACCCGCCGCAGGCGATGCAGCCAGCCCCCAACAGAATTTCCACCACCTTGAGAGCGAACAAATGAAAGCAATCCATCAACCCGATCAGTCAGATGGGGAACAACTTGCAAAAGCGGCAGGCATTGTCGCCACAGCGGCCTCAGCCGCAAAATTTATACCCGGCGCTGCACCGGTAGCCTCGGCGGTAGAAGTCGCCGCTAGGGCCACCCAGGCTGCAGTAAAGATAGACCAAGCCAGCGGGGGTGCAGCGTCTAAATTATCCCCGATGGCTGGAATCAAAGGTATCGGCGATGCACGACCTGCTGCCCATTCCCCAGCAGGCCAAACACATCAGTACCGTCCAGGCCCTCGCCCTCGCGGTTAACCATTACCAACCCCAATCAATCTTTCGAGGACTTTGTATGATTTCCAAACCCGAAAAAAAATCCACCCTGCATGGCCCATTCATCCGGGCGTGGCGATGTTCAGAAACCACAGTTGAAGACTACGATAGTTGGCAAAACGTATCGCAGATTTCCACCATTTACACAAACGACAATTCCGTCTTTATCGGACTCGACGATGATCGTCATTTTGAGGTTGCCCGATGCGTTGACCATCTTGCCGCCGAGACGGAATTGCACGGGGTCATCAACATCTTGTCAGGCGGCACTGCCAGCTAAGCTAAACCATCAAATCGGCGCGCAGGCTTGCCCTGCGCGATATACAGGATAAAAACTATGCCCCAGCAATACACCCCGCCACCGATTTCCACCCCACCGGAAAATACAACACCCTATCAGCGCAATCTATGGCTACGAACCCCGGAGGGCCGAGCATATATGGGAGCTAAAATAGCTCGGGCAAAAAGAGAAAAGCGCTATCTATGGAAGTACGAACAATTTGTCCTACCTGACGATTCCCTTGTGCGTTCAACCGCATCTGGTCCGGTACCAGCGCCAGCTCCCGCGCCAGCTCCCGCGCCAGCTCCTATCCACATGCCAACTCCTGATGATCAGGACCCGTGGGACTTTGACCCATTGGCAATATTGGTAAATGCCAAATAGCGCCCGACGGGCGCACGCATCCAGGAAAGCGGCCATGCCGCCAACATCGCAGGTCTTCTAAAGGTTATTGAATTATGACCATGATCATTGATTCACCACTTTCTGCACTCGTCGTACTCGGCAGCAAAGCCACGAGCGCCCAAAAAAGCGCTGCATTAAATTACTTAACCGAACTTTACATCTACTGCCGAGGGCGGCGAGCAGTACTGAAGCCGCTGGAAATAATGGGCCTGCACGAGCTGGACGAAAACTTATGGATGATCTGGCACGCAATGAGATTGCAAGACGACGACCACCACCATTTCCGGCGCAAGCGTGCAGCGGCGTTTGATGCACTTTTCATCCGGCAACTGGCATCGGCCCAGCGGCGTATGCGTCTACCCAGCATCACCCCTCGGATCAGAAATGCCAGCCGCGTAGGACTTTCTATGCGCCGTGGGCGGCATCAGCGTCAGTAAAGGGCCCGCCTTCTTGCGTACAGGGTGCGGGGGCGCTGCCCCCCTGTCCGAGCACCCTCGACCCCCCGGGCTTGCCAGCCCCACCCTATGGGCGGTTCCCACGGCAGAAGCAGCCGGCGTTGCCGGTCCGGTATCCATTAGCAAAAGTCTTATTTAGTCAATATCTAATTTCGGTAAGTTTCTCACGATTTTCATCGTCTCCAGACTGACGGTAATGACACGTAGAAACAACTCAAGTGGGTATTTAGGATTGCCCATGGTTTCAATAGCCCAATCATTGGCGTCATTTACGATACCGCTGTCTTTATGGGTACTGACACACTGGCGCTCCACAACCCAATCGAGCGCCGGTTTGCCATTGACGACATACTCATAGGCTTCAAGCGGAATACCTGTGACTGTAATTTTGTTGTTGTAATGCAGTGTCGTCAAATCCTTATCTTTGCCTCTTTTCCCATATTTCATCTTCAGTGCACGGTAGTCGTCGGGGTTTTGGCCGCCACCCGTTACTGTTGCCGGGTACATCGCTATGGACTCGTAGTTCAGATGCAAATCGGCCAGATCGCGACCTGCCTGACTGAGACCCCAGAAGACGGTAGCGGTTTTGACGCACGGGATGCGAGGTAGCTCTGTAACTACCCCGTAAAATAATACAGATTACTCGTAGAATTTCTTTTAAGCTAAA
>NZ_JABUXU010000034.1 GCF_014897675.1 Advenella sp. FME57
ACTTTACCCACGCAGCCGTTTTAAGATCCGTAATTACCCTAAGCGCATGATTTGATTCAGTTTCGCCTTTTTGACACACTTTTGATTATTTTTAGTGCCACTCGCGTCACGTTCGTTTTATGCAACAAAAATGCAACATCGGGCAAAGCGAGCCATGCGAAATATGACCAATAGATCGCGCCTGGCTGCCCTTTTTTACCCTTGGCTCTTGCTTTTTGCTATTGAACAGCATCCTCCCGCTGTGTTCACTGCCAATTGAAGGCATGTTTTACGCTCAATAGAGGAAATACCGAAAAATTAACGCGGGGATCCAACGCAGGCAGCAAACAAACTCGCAGATAAATAGTTTTGCTCTTGATCCGATACCTTTTCGCGTCGGCAATGGCGCCACAACTCTTTTCTGCTTTCTGTTTTCGGGCTGCCCTGCTCCCTTGCCGGGGCAATTCTAGTTCGTCTTGTTTTCTTGTCCGGCTTTGTTGTCCAGCGCACCCCGCGCTGCCATTTCGATAACAGCCGGGATCACGTCACCATGATTGCCCCGAGCCACCAGCATGAAGTGGCTATCAACACCCCGCGTGCGTAACCAGGCATCCAGCTGGCGCGCACTCATCTGGTTATTATTATTGCGCTTTTGGATTCGAGCAAGGCGCTCCGGGGTGATATTAGGATCAGCCCTGGGATTTTCCTCATATTCGCCCTGCAAAATCGTGACAGACACGGTGTCCTTATCTTTATAGGGGAACACGCCGCTATCTATAGCAGCAGAATCTGTAGCAGAAGAATCGCGAACTAACGCGTTACCCTTCCCCCGTTTAACCGCGAATGCCTGCGCATCGTTCAGGATGGCGCCATTCCCCCACCACAGGGATGGGCTGCCTATGACATATTGATCAAATGCATCCGGGTGGTTAAGTAATACATAGTGCGCAAACAAGCCACCAAAGGAATGGCCGGAAAGAATCTGATGCGCTGGGTCGGTCACATACTGCTTATCTATATAGGGTCGGACCTGGCTGCTGACAAATTCATAGAAGTTCGCCGCACCGCCACCGGCAGCAAACGCGTCACCGGGCGCGGCGTAGGTGTAATCGCGAGTACGCGCCGCAAGTGGATATGCCTTTGCCTCGGGATATCCCAAGCCGACAATGACGGGCAAACTCGCTGACGACTGCGCTTTGCCTGACATGGCACTCCATTTTTCATAAATGGCATTGACTGCCAGCGGAAACTGGGCATTGCCATCGAGCACATAGAGCGCCGCTGGCAGGCGCTTGTCAGCCGGTACTGATCTTGGGGTGGCCAAAAACACCCGGTATTGGTGCATCTGCCTGGTCATGTCGTGATGTCTGATGTTATACAGGCTGTCGGCCATGGAAACGATTTGCGGGATTTCTTGCACTGGCTGGGCCCAGCTGGTTTGCGCGCCAACGGCGCCAAGCATGACGACGCAGGCAAAACAGACCTAGACAACGCCGTCTGTCGCAAAAAACTGTCCGATAAACGCCGCATCAGCATCTTCAATACCATTTTGTTGTCTTAAACGCTCTTTTCAGATGACAGTGACATCCGACAGCTATCTGCCAGGTGATAGCTGTCGCCGGGCCGAGCGATCCGATCTGTTCGAAGGCCAGAATGCGTGGGGTTTAACTTTTAAGCCTGGCTATTCATAAGCAGCGTGCATCGCTGGGCTGTCCGGCGAACCCGGTGTGCGAATCACTTGCCCGCCATCAGCCCCGAAATATCCTATATGGACTGAACCCCTGTTGCTGCCGATGGCTCTATTGCAAAAAAACGCTGCCATCGAATGCCGGTACCAGAGAGGCACCAAGCCCGCGGTGAGACGCCAATCCAGTTATAAATCGTACTATAAACTCGGCTATACCTTCTGCCACCAGCCGAGCACGTCTTGGAATGGACGTTGCACCAGCGCCAGGCATAAGCCTTAACGCGCCTTGATCAACGAGAGAAATTCCCGGCGCAGGTCCGAGTCATTCAGAAAGGACCCACGCATGACGCTATTGATCATGCGCGATTCCATATCCCTGACGCCGCGCCACTGCATGCAAAAGTGATCAGCATCCATGACCACCGCCAGGCCGTCCGGGTTTACTTTCTTCATCAGTAAGTCTGCCACGTGCTTGACGGCCTCCTCCTGGATTTGCGGCCGTTCCATCAGCCAGGCAACCAGTCTTGCATATTTCGACAGACCAATGAGATTGGAATGCTCGTTGGGCATGATGCCGATCCAGACTTTGCCCATGATGGGGCACAGATGATGAGAGCAGGCGCTGCGCACCTGAATCGGCCCGACAATCATCAGTTCATTGAGCTTTTCAATGTTGGGGAACTCGGTCACTAGCGGCGCTTCGGTATAACGGCCGACAAAGACTTCACGCAAATACATCTTTGCCACCCGCTTGGCAGTTTCGTTGGTGTTGTGATCGCTCTCGGTGTCGATGACCAGACTGGAGAGCACCGCCTGCATTTTTTCCTGCACTTCCTGCTGCAGCAGCTCAAGCTCGCCGGGCTCGATAAAACGGGCGATGTTGTCATTAGCATGAAAGCGGGCACCGGCCTGGCGAATACGCTGGCGGATCCGTGTGGAAATATAACCCCTATCATCCGGATGCGTCGCCTGCTCCGATTGTTGCTCGTTGTCCTTGTTTATGTTGCTATCGCTCACGACACTTGTCCTTGTCTGAAATATGAACCTGATCCAATGCATTATGATACTGTTTATCATGAACCCCTGTGTGCCGGCCGTCGCTTTGCGCAGACTTCTCATGCTAAGCTGACAGCACCAACCACGAAACCGTAGCAGACGAAAATAATATGAGTGGACACATTCTGATCAACGTAACACCGTTTGAAACCCGCGTTGCCCTGATAGAACACGGCGTCGTTCAGGAGATTCATCTTGAGCGCACGCGACAGCGCGGTAAAGTTGGCAATATTTATCTGGGTCGGGTCGTGCGGGTACTGCCCGGCATGCAAAGCGCCTTCGTCGACATCGGGTTGGAACGCGCGGCATTCATCCATATTGCAGACCTGCGCGAAAACCGCGCCGTGCGCAATACCGGCATTCCTTATACGCAAATTGAAAAGCTGCTGTTTGAAGGACAAACAATACTGGTGCAGGTGATCAAAGACCCCCTGGGCAACAAGGGGGCACGGCTATCGAACCAGATCAGCATCGCCGGCCGCATGCTGGTGTATTTACCCTATGACAATCATATCGGCATTTCCCAAAAGATTGAATCTGAACAAGAACGCAATAGCCTGAAAGAACGGGTCACGGCTCATATGCCGGCCAATGAGAAAGGCGGCTATATTATTCGCACCCAGGCTGAAGGCGCAAGCGACGATGAAATCGCGCGCGATCAGGAATACCTGGCCCGCCGCTGGTCCATGATACAGGCCGCCGTCATGACGCAGGCAGCGCCTTCCCTGCTTTATGAAGATCTGACCCTGGCCCAGCGGGTATTGCGGGACATGGTCAGCCCCGAAACCGAATCCATCGAGATCGACTCTCGCGTCACTGTGCAAACACTGCAGACCTGGGCAGATATTTACACGCCAGGCATCTCCAACAAAATCAACCACTATCACGGAGAGCGGCCCCTGTTTGACACGGCCAATGTAGACGAAGAGATCAAGTCAGCCCTCTCGCGCCGGGTAGACCTGAAGTCGGGCGGCTACCTGATTATTGATCAGACCGAAGCGCTGACCAGTATTGATGTGAATACCGGCGGCTTTGTTGGCGGCCGCAGCTTTCACGACACCATTTTCAAGACCAACCTGGAAGCGGCTCACGCCATTGCGCGCCAGCTGCGTATTCGCAATATGGGCGGCATTATCATTATCGACTTCATCGATATGGACAATAAAGACCATCAGGACGCGGTGCTGGCCGAATTGCAGAAAGCCCTGAGTCGTGACCGCACAAAAACCACAACCAACGGTTTTTCGGCGCTCGGACTGGTGGAAATGACGCGCAAGCGCACCCGCGACTCGCTTTCCCACCAATTGTGCGAGCCCTGCCCGACCTGCGACTCTCGTGGTCAGATCCAAACGCCACAGACCATGTGTTACAACATTTTGCGCGAAATTTTACGGGAAGCCAGGCAATTTAACCCCCGGGAATTCCGGCTCATTGCCTCCCAAGGGGTGATTGATCTGTTTCTGGAGGAAGAAAGCCAGTACCTGGCTACGCTGGGAGACTTTATTGGTAAACCGGTTACCCTTGAAGTGGACAACCGGTATTCCCAGGAAATGTACGATATCGTCCTGATCTGATCAGGACCGATTGCAGAGCCGGTCAGCTATGGCCGGGTTGAACCCGGGCCTGCATCTTGATGATCCGATCCTCAAGGTGGGGCGACGTTTCCAGAGCAATCAGCGGCGTATTGCTTTCTTCACTCTGTTCAAAGCGCAGGCGGATACTCTGGCCATCAAACGTGGCCGGATCTGCTTCGATTTCAATATACTTTTGCAACAGGGCATCAATCGAGGTCTGGGCAGTATCCAGAAAGTCATTGATGTTGTCATCGTTCGCATCCTTGAATGCCTGTTCGATGGTTTTGGACAGATCCCAGGTAAAAAACATCAATGCATTGGGCCCTTTCACCTCGGGATGTTCATATCCCCAGAAAGCGCCTTGGCTGGGAGAGGATTGGGTCATAATATATCTCAAATACAAATATAGATAGTGGAATCAGTATGATACGCAAGACTGCACGGCTAATTCAAGTGCCATCAGCTGTCGCGAAACTGCATGTTATATAAAGATGCGTACAATCCGCTATTTTTCAAGAGCTCGGTATGATTTCCCTGCTCGACGATACGTCCCCGGTCCAGCACGAGAATGCGATCAGCGTTCTGCACAGTGGAAAGGCGGTGTGCAATCACGAATGTCGTGCGGCCCTTCATCAGCGTTTCCAGTGACGCCTGGACCTGCCTTTCGGACTCGTTGTCCAGTGCCGAGGTGGCTTCGTCAAGAATCAGGATGGGCGCATTCTTGATGAGGGCACGGGCGATGGCCAGACGCTGACGTTGCCCGCCCGAGAGCCAGGCGCCGTTCTCTCCAATAGGCGTTTCCAGCCCTTGTGGCAGCGAATTGACATAATCGAGCAGGTTGGCCGAAGCCAGCGCTTCCCGTATGCGATCCTCGTTGGTATCGCCAAAAAAGCCGTAAGCCACGTTCTGAGCCATGGTGCCTTCGAACAGCACCACACTCTGGCTCACCAGTGACAAT
This sequence comes from Advenella sp. FME57, assembly GCF_014897675.1. Lineage (GTDB taxonomy): Bacteria > Pseudomonadota > Gammaproteobacteria > Burkholderiales > Burkholderiaceae_B > Advenella. The sequence goes on from NZ_JABUXU010000034.1 coordinate 5,255, forward strand.
TGTGAACGCAGACTCTCGAGTGTGTAATCGTCAATATTGATGCCGTCCATCGTAATCTGTCCGCTGACCGGATCGACAAACCGCGGGATCATATTGACCAATGTGGTTTTTCCACTGCCGGAACGGCCAACAAACGCAATAGTTTCCCCGCGATTGACGGTAAAGGAAATATCGCTCAGGGTGTCGCTGCTGGCATCGGGAAAGCGAAAGCTCACGTTTTCAAACGAGATGCTACCCAACTTATCGGAGTCCAGTATTTTTTTGCCCGTGTCATTTTCCTGGGGACTGTCGATCAAGGTAAACACGCTGTCGGCCGCCACCAGCATTTTCTGCATACGTGCGGCAACATTAGTCAGGCGTTTGACCGGATCGAAGATTTGCGCCAGGGCCGTGAGAAACGCCGCAAATGAGCCGACGGTCAGGGCGCCGGTGCTTCCCTGGTACAACGCGGTCGCAATCACAATACCCACGGCAAATGCAATACTGAGCTGGGTGATGGGCGTCATCGCGGCGCTGGCAATGGCCGAGCGCATGGCAAACCGGCGCAGTCCGCTATTGACCGACAGAAATCGCCCGCGCTCGAAATTGTATCCATTGAACAGTTTGACCACGCGCTGGCCTTCAATGGACTCCTTGACCACCCGGGTGAGTTCTGCGTTGATATCCACCGTTTTCATATTGATGCGACGCAGCCGCTTGATGAATATTCGCGTGGTAATCACGGAAACGGGCATGATAATAAAGATAATCAGCGTCAACTGCCATGACAAATACAACAACATGGCCAACAGGGCAATCACCACTGCACCATCACGCACTAGAATGATGCACACCTCGGTGGCGTAGTCCGTAATATTGCCGGCATCGATGGTGAAGCGATTCATCAGCCTGCCGGTGTCGCCTTTCTGAAATTCACCGTCAGGCATGCCCAGCAGCTTTTCAAACATGTCCTTGCGGATACCCAGCAGCATATTGTTGGCAATCCAGGCCAGCAGGTAATCGCTCAGAAAGTTCAGGACGCCACGCACCAGAAACAGCCCCACAACGGTGAGCGGAATGGACCAGATATAGTGTGGCTTGGCGCCATTGAAACCCTCGTCAAGAAGGGGTTTCATGATATAGGCCAGCGCGGGCTGGGTGACTGCGGCCACAGACACCAGCACCAGCGCTGTGACCAGGGCCTGCCAGTAGTCACCGACTCTGGCGTAAATACGTCGAAACACGGTTTTGCGGCTACCGCTTTTGAAAGAGTTATCCAATCTGGGTACCTTATACTGTCATTTTCTTACTGTTCATCCCGGGGATTTTACCGGTTTAGACTGGCCTTGCGTGTCTGTTTGGCTGGATTATCGGGAGAAGTTTGCCGCGGCAGCATGAAAACCACGCTAAAATCCGGAGCATGAAAAACCTAGAACGTGTTTACATCCGGCTGCCAAACTGGATTGGTGACGTTTGCATGTCCAGGCCTGCGATCGAGGCAGCGCTGGCCAGCGGCCTGACCATCGTGGCCTGCGGCAAGCCATGGGCCCAGGCCCTGTTGGCAGACCTGCCCAACCTGCAGTTTCTGGCGCTCAGCGGCCAGTGGCGCCAAGACCGTCGACGCATCAAAGCGCATCGCAGTGCCCACCCTGGCGCAGGACGCAGCGTGGGGCTGCTGCTGCCCGATTCGCTGACCAGTGCGCTGGCCTTCCGTCTGGCGGGCCTGCAATGTGCGGGGTACCAGGACGATGGCCGCTCGCTGCTGCTCAAGTGGGGCTTTGCCAAACCATCGCAAACGCTGCATGCCGTGCAATCCTGGTATTGGCTTACCCGCGAGGCCTTCGCTCGGTGGGGGCTGACGCTGGCCGCGCAACCCGCAGACAGCTTGTATTTGCCCTCTGGCGCAGACGCCATCGCTGCCGCGCAAGCGGCATTATCGGCGGCAGCGGCAACCGATGCACCGATACTGATCGCGCCGACCGCAACCGGAGAGCATCAGGGCAGAAATAAGGTATGGCCGCACTTTGACAGCCTGACTCGTCAGTTGCAGGCACAAGGTTATACTGTTGTCATGTCGCCGCCGCCCAGTGAAGTTGCTCAGGCGCAGGCCAATGCGCCGACCGCGACAGTGCTTCCTGCACTGGATCTTGCCGCCTTTGTCGCATTGCTTCGGCAGTGCCGCCTGGTCATCTGCAACGATTCGGGTGTGGCCCACCTGGCTGCGCTAACCGAAACGCCCCAGCTTACCCTGATCGGGGTCACCAACCCCACGCGTACCCGCCCGTGGACGCCCCGCGCGCAACTGCTGGGCACCTATGGACACTGGCCGTCAGTCGACGATGTGCTAGGCACAGTCAATCAATTATTGCGGAACGAATAAAACATGTTCAGCTCACTGATAAATCTTGTTGTACCTCTGAACCTGTGTATTTTCCTGATGGTTCTGGGGTTTGTGCTATGCCTGATTCGCTTTAAGCGTAGCGGGCTGTCACTTATTTTTGCCGGCATACTGTGGGTACTGATCTGGTCCCTGCCCGTTACCTCCATCCTGTTTGGAGGAATTCTGGAAAACAGTTATCCGCACCGTCCTACCGCGCAATATCCGACCGCGCAGGCCATCGTCGTGCTCGGTGGCGCCACGGCCAATAATCGCATCAACTGGTTTGAACCGCTTGCGCCCGACTCCAAGATTGCCCGCGTGGACACGGCAGCCGAACTCTATTTCCAGCACAAAGCGCCTCGCATACTGGTGTCGGGTGGCGCATTGTCGGGCGACGTCAGCGAAGCGCGCGGCATGGCAGCCAGGCTCAAAACGCTGGGCGTACCGGCAGAGGACATCATTCTTGAGAATGAGAGCCGCACCACGCATGAGAATGCCGCACTCACGGTGCAGCAATTGCGGGACCACCAGATCCGTTCCATTTTGCTGGTCACTTCCGCCCTGCACATGCCCCGCTCCATGGCCTCTTTCAGCAAATATGGCCTGGACGTCACCGCCGCCCCCAATCCGGCCCAAATCACTATACCGGACGACAAGGACTTTTCGCTCTTCATCCCCAATGAGCGGGCCTTGGCCGGCAGCCGCTCGATTCTCAAGGAATATGTGGGTGTATTGGTGTATTGGTTGCGCGGCTGGGTGTGATGCAGGGCTGCTGGCCCGACCTGAGTATCTTCTGGCCAGAGCGTCATGGGCGGGATCTGGCAGCTCATCCGTATAGATCAAACGCAGTGCTGCAGTCAACTAAAATTGAGTGCAATCTGGCTGGCCCGCCGCAGGCCCGGCACCACTTGCACCGGCAGATGTGTGAGCGCCTGTTTAGTACGGTGGGATATACGTGTGATCAATCACCAATAAACGATAAGCCTTGATCGCCCACGACAAACACCGCAGCGCGCTAAGCCCTGGCTTCGCCAGCCCGTTTTCTGGCTTCGCGACGCATCTTTTTCCACTTCTTGAATTTACCGTAAAGGCGTCCGGCCAGCGTATCTCTGGCATAGAAGAGCCGATTGAGCAGCCATTTGCCACTGCGGTTGGACACAGCGATGCGGTAAATATTTTCCGCGTCACCATGCGGCCGGTTAAAGCCATAGGCATCGGTCGTGAAAAAATAGCGAAAGCCCAGATCCCGTGCCGCCTGCTTGTAGTCTTCATCGAAATATCCCTGGGGCCAGCAGATGAAGTCATCCTGTTTGTTCAGCCGCTGGGCAATCAACCCGCGGCACAGCGCCAGTTCTTCACTGATTTTTTCGATTTTTTCTTCGCGGCTTGAGGCGACCTTGTCCCAGCGGGTATGCGTATGGGTATGCGAATGGATCTGCATAACGCCGCTGGCATCCATTTCCTGCAATTCGGACCAGCGCAGAATGACCTTGTCAGTTTCGCCGGACGCCACCAGATGCTTGGACTCTTCATGCACGTACGCCGCCGGCAAATCTGCAAGGTCGGCATTGGCAGTGGTCGGGCGCGGCTCCCCTTCGCCGATCCACCCGGTAACCACAAACAAAACCCCGGTCATTCCATACTTTTTGAGTAGTGGATAGGCGTAAGTGTAGTTATTCAGATAGCCGTCATCAAAAGTGATCAACACCGATTTGTTGGGCACCGGCGCACCGTTCAGGTAATCGGCAAACTGCTCGATCGTCAGCGAACGATAGCCCGCACCCTTCAAGGCAGCCAGTTGGCGTTCGAACACATCGGGCTGTACGTTGAGGGGGCTTTTGAGTGGATGCACATGGTGATACATGAGCACCGGAACATTCTTTGCATTGTCTGTCATGATTTTTCATCCAGCCATTTGCAGTAAACGGCTTCAGTATTGATGGCCAGCATTTCCGGAGAAAATACGGCTTCATCATAAAGCCATTTATGCGCTGCACGGCTCATCTGTGTGCGCAATCCCGGATTTTGAATCAGCGTATCGAGCGCCTGGGTAAGCGCGGTCGCATCATGCAAGGGGACCAGGATACCGGTTTCGCCGTTCCTGAGCATCTCAGAGACACCGCCGACATCGGTGCCCACGACCGGCAGACCGCTCATTTGCGCTTCCACGTAAACCGTGCCCGAGGCCTCCTGCTCGGTGGCAAGGGCGAATATATCGCTGCCGGCAAGCAGATTGGGTACGTCCTTTCGGTAACCCATCAGATGTACACGCTGCTGCAGGCCGCTGTCGGCGATATGCTTGCCGACTTTCTCAAACGTTGGCGAGCCGGCGCCAACCAGCACCAAGTGCAGATCCCGATAGCGTTCAAACAGGGCCTTCATGCTGTCGATGAGAAAGGTGTGGCCTTTTTTCTCACGCATCACCGCTACACAAATAACGACGATTGCCGAACTGTCCAGTCCCAGCTCCTCGCGCAGCGTCGATTGCGCCACTGGCGCCGGTGGCTCGACCGGCGAATAAATTGTGGCCACTTTTTCTGGCGCCACGCCCTTGTTCAGCACCATTTGCCGCACATGGTTACTGACCGTCGCCACCTTGTGCGGCAGCCAGGTATAGGACAGCAGTGAGCCGATGGGAATGGCCAGATGCCGGGTGCGGACAATGAGGGGGGTTCCGGCAAGACGTCCGGCCAGCGCTGCGATCAGCGTATCCTTGCGACTATGCGTGTTGAGCACATCGAACCGCCCGTCGCTCAGAATTCGGCGAATCGCGGCCACCCCTTTGACAAAATTGACAATCCCGCCCATGGGAACCGTATGCACGACAAAACCTTCATCGCGCATGCGCGCCACAAGCTGGGCTTCGGGCCGGCAGATCAGCTCCATATGGTGCCCGCGCTTGCGCATGGCGCGCATCTCCTTGAAGATACGGTGTTCCTGCCCGCCAAAGGACACTGCCGCTTCGGAGTGCACGATGCGTAACGGTCTGGCCGTTTTCTCAACCGCTGTTGCGCAGACCCCTGCCCCCTGCGGCACGTCCTGAACAACGGGTGGTTTGGCAGATGTATTCACGAATAGCTTACCTCTACGGAACCGGACTGCTGATGTTCGCGCAGTCGTTCGAACAGGCTGTCGGCCATGCGCACGCGCCATTCCTCGCCCAGTTCAATATCGCATTTATAGCCCTGGCCGGCAGAAACATAACTCAGTTGCACTCGCACGCCGGGAATACCGTTCTCGGGCTCGGCACGGTACGGATTGAGCAAAGACTTGAGCATGCTGACCGACATGCCATCTGCAATTTCGATCTGCAGACAGCGGGCCCGCTCTTCGCGCGCCTTTTGCAAATCATACAGGCTGTCTGCACTGATGCGCAGCCCGCCATTGAAGCGATTGACCTTGGCCTTGATCCGCGCGATAACCAGACTGTCGCTTTTCAGAATATGGCGATTCAGTTCATACACGCTGCCAGGGCACATGATTTCCACCTGCGCCGAGCCATCATCGAGCAGCAGGAAATACAATCGGTCATCGGCCTCGGGCTGACCGGGCGTCTTGCGATTACTGGCAAAAAATCGCTGGCCGATCAGCACACCTGCCACCCACTGCGCATCGCGTGATTCGTTGATACCAGACAGTTTGGTGGGCGCAAACCGGCGTACCTCGTCGCGCCAAACATCAAACAGATGATGACTGAAATAAAAGCCGAGCGCATTCTTTTCTTCGATAAGTTCTCTATGCAGATTCCAGGGCTGCACACGGGCCACCTGATCCTGCACGATGGCGCCGGAATCGTCGCCGAACAGCGAGACCTGGTCAGCGCTGCGGTCGGCCTGGTCTGCTGCATCAATGGCATGCGTTAACGCGGCCAGCAGCGCCGCGCGATTGCGTTCGAGTTCGTCAAACGCCCCGGCACGAATCAATGCCTCCATGGTGCGCCGGTTGACGGTATGGCGATTGACGCGCTTGCAAAAATCGTAAAGGTCTTCAAACGGTCCACCCGTTTCACGGGCCCGCAAAATTTCCTCGACAGCACCCTGGCCTGTGCCCTTGACGGCGCCCAGGCCAAACCGGATAGTGCGCGGCGGTTTGCCCGCACGCATGGCATCGTCCTCTACCGGTTCGAAGCGATAAACCGATTCGTTAACGTCGGGCGGCAGCACTGCAACGCCATTGTCCAGCGCATCGCGCCAGAAAATCTGTACTTTGTCCGTGTCGTCCATATCCGAAGACATGGTCGCGGCAATGAATTCGGCAGGATGATGCGCCTTGAGCCAGGCCGTCTGATAGGAAATGAGCGCATAGGCAGCCGAGTGACTTTTGTTAAAGCCATAGCCGGCGAATTTTTCCATCAGGTCAAACAGGCGCACGGCCAGGTCACCGTCATAGCCTTTTTCCACCGCGCCTTTTTCAAACAGCTCCCGGTGCTTGGCCATTTCCTCGGCTTTTTTCTTACCCATGGCCCGGCGCAGCAGATCGGCGCCTCCCAGACTGTAGCCGCCTACAATCTGGGAAATCAGCATCACCTGTTCCTGGTAGACAATAACGCCGTAGGTGCTACGCAGCGTCGACTCCAGCGAGGGGTGGAAATAATCGACCTCGGCGCGCCCGTGCTTGCGGTTGACGAAGTCATCAACCATGCCCGACTCCAGGGGACCGGGACGATACAGGGCCAGCACGGCAATAATGTCTTCGAACGTATTGGGCAGCAGCTTTTTGAGCAGCTCTTTCATGCCCCGGCCCTCGAGCTGGAATACCGCTGTGGTATTGCCCTCGCACAAAATGCGATAGGCCCCGGGATCGTCCAGCGACAGCGACATGATGTCAAAGTCGCGCATGGCCGGATTGAAGCGCCGCACATAGCGCACCGCCCAATCCAGGATGGTCAGGTTGCGCAGCCCCAGAAAGTCGAACTTGACCAGACCTGCGGCCTCAACATCATCTTTGTCATACTGGGAAACCACACTGGTATCGGTGCCGGGCTGGCAATACAGCGGGCAAAAATCGGTCAGCTTACCGGGCGCAATCAGTACGCCGCCGGCGTGCATGCCGACGTTGCGGGTTAGGCCTTCCAACGGGCGCGCCAGATCGACGATGGCCTTGACCTCTTCGTCATTGTCGTAACGACGACGAAATTCAGGCTCTTCTTCCAGCGTCTTGGCCAGACTCCAGGGATTGGCCGGATTGAACGGAATCAGTTTGGACAGGCCATCGCACAGGGAATAAGGCAGCTCCAGCACCCTGCCCACATCGCGCACAACCGCCTTGGCTCCCAGCGTACCAAAAGTGGCAATCTGGCTGACCGCGTCGCGCCCGTATTTTTCCTTGACGTACTCAATCACCTTTTCGCGGTTATCCTGGCAGAAGTCAATATCGAAGTCGGGCATGGAAACCCGCTCGGGATTCAGGAACCGTTCGAACAGCAAATCGTAGCGCAAGGGGTCAAGATCGGTAATGCCCAAGGCATACGCCACCAGCGAACCGGCACCAGAACCACGCCCCGGACCTACCGGCACCCCGTTCTGCTTGCCCCAGTTGATAAAGTCCGCCACGATCAGAAAGTAGCCAGGAAACCCCATGCCAATGATGGTTTTGCATTCCAGTTTGAGCCGGTCCTGATAGGCAGCTCGCGCCTTTTCCCGCTCCTGTTCGTCCGGGTACAGTTGCTTTAACCGTATTTCCAGGCCGTCTTCGGACAGTTTGATTAGATATTGGTCCAGAGAACTGTTATCGGGCGTCGGAAAATCGGGCAGATGCGGTTTACCCAGCGACAGCGTCAGTGAGCAGCGGCGGGCGATTTCAACCGTATTGGCGATGGCCGAAGGCACATCGGCAAACTTGCTGGCCATCTGTGCCGAACTGAGCACATACTGGTCTTCTGAGAAGCGGCGGGTGCGCGATTTGTTGCCCAGCAGCTCGCCATCGGAAATACAGACGCGGGCTTCGTGCATACGGAAGTCTTCGGGCCGGGTGAACTGTACCGGGTGGGTGGCAACAACCGGCAAATCCAGACGGGCAGCCAGTTGCATGGCCAGTTGCACATAGCGCTCATCGGCCTGCGGACCGGTGCGCTGCAGTTCAATAAAATAGGAACGTGGGAACCACGCGGCCCAACGGCGTGCCAACGCTTCGGCCTGGTCTACCCGCCCGGCGAGCAATGCCTGACCGACATCGCCAGCCATGCCGCCGGAAAGCAGAATCAGCCCTGACTGGTTTTCCAGCCACTCGCGCTGCAATTCCGCCCTGCCCTTGTACTGATTGGCAGTCCAGGCGCGCGAGAGCACCTCGCACAGGGCCAGATAGCCCTGGCGGTTTTGTACCAGCAACAGCGCGCGAAATGGCTTATCGCGATCCTGCTCATTGGCCAGCCACACATCGCATCCGGCGATGGGCTTGATGCCCTTGGCCCTGGCTGCTTTGTAGAATTTGATCAAGCCAAACAGATTGGATAAATCAGTCAGCGCGATGGCCGGTTGCGAATAGGCAGCAGCGGCGGCAACCAGCTCGCTGATGCGCGCAGTCCCGTCCACCACGGAAAATTCCGAGTGGGTGCGCAAATGGACAAATGTGGGAGAAGCATCTACTGAAGTCATATGCTATTGTATCAACGATTAAGGCTTTCCCAGCTTTTTTGCAAACGCCGTACCGACACCGGCACCGGGGTGCGCAGCTCCTGCGCAAACAGAGCCACGCGCAGTTCCTGGAGCATCCAGAAAAAGTCATCCAGCCGCTCGTCAGCCTGGCCTTTGAGCGCGCTGCGCATGCGCTGGTAGTTAAGCGCCAGAGGAGCCATTTCCTGCATCAGGCGGGCATCGCGCGCCGGATCGCTGCGGTATTTATCGATACGCGCCGACGCCGCCTTCAGATAGCGCAGATAATGGGCTCGCCGGCTGTGTGAGTGGTCGGTCAGAAACTGCGCCGTCATAAAGGCACTTGCGCCTGCCACAATATCGTCGTGCAGCGTCTTGGCCGAAGAACGTACCGAGACCAGTTTCTTTTGCAGTGCCGCCCACTCTGTCAGGGTGGCCAGTGCCAGCCGAGCCTCTTCCTGAATCAATAAACCGATACGGCCCTTGGCATCCAGACGGCGCGCTTCGAACTGCTCGGCATTGGCCGGCAGCGGCTCGGCCAGGCAGGCCTGTCCCAGGGCCGCCTCAATAATCTGATCACGCAAGCTCTCCTGATTCATCAGCGAAACGGCCAGCATACCCATGCGCGTGAGTTCCGGAATAGATTTGGCCAGTTGCTTTAACTGATCTTTCATGGCGATGCGAAACAGGCGCAGCAGCCCCTGCCGGTGCTTGCGTGCAGCCATATCGGGGTCATCGAACACATCAATGGTGCAGCTTTGCCCCAGATCCACCAGCGCCGGGTAACCGATGAAGACGTCATTCTTCTTGCGGATTTCCATGATTTCCGGCAACTGGCCGAAATTCCATTCCACAATATCGTCCTGGCTGACCACCTGGGCCACCGATTTGTCGCGACTGACCATAGACTGAAACGATGCCTGCGCAGCCGGTGCATGTTCTGCCTTCAACTGGCTCAGGTTGCGACCAGCCGAGAGCATACGGCCATGTTCATCCACTACCCGGAAGTTCATGAACAGATGGGCCGGCAACGTTTCCGGCTTGAAGTCGCTGGTAGCCACGCGAATCGTCAGTTCATCACGAATGTCATCGGCCAGCGCCACCACCAGCGAACGGTCCGGATTGGCGGCATTGTCAAACCAGCGTTCAAAGAACCCCTGGGCATAGTCGGGCAGCGGCACGCAGTGACGCCGCAATTTCTGCGGCAGCGATTTGAGCAGATGGAGCACTTTTTCCTTGAGCATGCCCGGCACCAGCCATTCGCTTTGCACCGGATCTACCTGATTGAGCAGAAACACCGGAATGGTTGCGGTCACCCCGTCTTTGGGCGAGCCGGGTTCGAAATGGTAAGACAGGGCCAAAGACATGTCCTCCCATTCGGTGCGCTTGGGAAAGACATCCGAGGTAATACCCGATGCCTCGTGACGCATGAGATCTTCCCGGTTCAGCAGTAATTGCCGGGCAGCCGTCTGGTCCAGCTTGCCGTACCAGTTCACCAACGTCTGCGTCTGGCACACATCGGCAGGAATCTGTTTATCGTAAAAGGCGAAGATCAATTCGTCGTCGATCAGAATATCAGGCCGTCTGGCCTGATGCTCCATTTTTTCAATTTCCCGGATGACCTTGGCGTTATGTGCGATAAACGGTAGCGTAGCGGTAATCTGCCCGTCAACCAGCGCCTGCCGGATAAAGATCTCCCGCGCCTCGCCCGGTGCGATGCGTCCGTAATTGACCTTGCGACCACTGTAGACCATCAGGCCATAAAGCGTGGCTCGCTCGTTGGCCAGCACCTGCCCGCGACTGGCATTGAATGCCGGGTCGGACCAATGTTTCTTCAGCAGATGCGCACCGGCCGACTCGATCCAGCGAGGGTCCACATTGGCAATGCACCGCGCAAACAGTCGGGTCGTTTCCACCAGTTCGGCAGCCACAATCCATTTGCCGCTTTTCTTGATCAGCGTCGAACCGGGGTGAACCACAAAACGGATATCGCGCGCCCCCTGATACTGGGCGCTCTCCTCGCTTTTGAGGCCGATGTTGCCCAGCAAGCCAGTCAGCAATGCGCGGTGCACCTGCTCAAACGTTGCTTCGGTCGTATTGACACGCCAGCCCTGCTCGCGCACCAGTTGCAGCAATTGCGTGTGCACATCGTGCCATTCGCGCAAACGCAAGGGCGAGAGAAATTCACCGCGCAGCTGGGTAACCAGTTTGCGCTGCGAACCCTTGTGGCGCACCGCGTCCTCATACCAATTCCACAATTTCAGGTAAGACATGAATTCGGACTTGTCGTCGCGAAACCGTACGTGCGCCTGCTCGCTGGCCTCGCGTGCATTGAAGGGGCGCTCGCGCGGGTCCTGGATAGACAGCGCTGCTGCGATGATCAATAACTCATGCAGGCAATGCTGATCGTTGGCGGCCAGAATCATGCGCGCGATGCGCGGATCCAGCGGCAATAATGACAGCGTCTTGCCGATCGCAGTCAAGGCATTGTGTTCATCCAGGGCGCCCAGTTCCTGCAACTGATTATAACCATCGGCCACCGCCTTGCCCGCCGGCCGGTCGACAAACGGAAACGACTCGATATCACTCATGCGCAGCGCTTTCATACGCAGGATGACAGCG
>NZ_JABUXU010000035.1 GCF_014897675.1 Advenella sp. FME57
GCGTCATTTTTTCAGTTTGGTCCAGGAAGTAGCGACCTGCATCGGTCAGCGCGATACCGCGACCCAGGCGCTCGAATACCGCCACTCCCAGTTCTTCTTCCAGCATTTTTATTTGCCGGCTCAGGGGCGGCTGGGCAATATGCAGAATCCGCGCTGCCTTTGTAAAACTCAGTTCCCGGGCGACGCACTGGAAGTAGCGAATCTGTCTTAACTCCATATTCATACCTTAAAAGTATCGATTACGCCAAATATAGTCTTAGACACGGACAAAAACAATACGGATAATAAAGAAAACAATATAACGGCCAACTGCGCCGGGCGCCTGAATGCGGCCTTGCTGCAGTAGCACCGCCACTCATAGCGTAAGGAGATGCAATTGAAACACAATACTCGTCGACGACCCGGCATCAAAGCGGTTTGCGCAGCGACCGCCATTGCCGGTCTGTTTGCCGCCGGAGCCGCAGCTGCCGCCTATCCGGAACGTCCCATTACCTGGATCGTGCCGTTTCCTCCGGGGGGTGCCATGGATGTCATTGCGCGCACGCTGGGCGAGTCGCTTGCCAAAGATCTGGGTCAGCCGATTGTCGTGGAAAACAAGCCGGGCGCCGGCGGCAATATTGGCGCGGCCCAGGTGGCCAATGCCAAGCCGGACGGTTACACGATCATGATCGTGGCCAATGGTATGGCCGTCAATCCATCGCTCTACAAGAAACTGAGCTACGATCCGATCGCAGACTTCGAACCGATTTCGCTGCTGGCAGACGTGCCCAACATTCTGGTGACGCAATCCAGTCGCAAGGATGTCAATTCAGTTAAAGACGTTATCGAGCAGACCAAAGCCAATCCGGGCAAATACACGTATGCGTCTGCCGGGGTGGGCACCTCTATTCACCTGGCTGGGGCGCTGTTTACCTATCTGGGAAATTTGGATATGCTGCATGTGCCCTATAAAGGCAGTGGCCCGGCAGTCTCGGATCTGCTGGGTGGTCAGGTGGACTATATGTTCGACAGTATCACGTCCTCCAAACCACATATTGATGCAGGCAAGCTCAAGGCGCTGGCGATTACCACGACCAGGCGCTCTGCCTCATTGCCCGATGTCCCGACCATTGCCGAAAGCGGGCTGCCCGGGTATGAATTGCGACCCTGGTTTGCGACTTTTGCACCGGCCGGCACGCCTGCCGACGTTATTCAGACGCTGCAAAAAGCCATGATCCAGGCGATGGAAACCGATAAGGTGAAAACCACCTTCAAGACCATCGGCGCCGAAAAAATCGGCAGCACGTCAGAAGAGCTCAAGGCTTATCTGCAGTCCGAAACCGGCAAATGGAAGAAAATTCTGTCCGAAACGGGTATTTCGGCACAATGAGTGTGACGGTCCAGGTGAGCGCGACGGCACGAGCCGTAGCGTTTAACTGTTGCATTTGTCCAAATAATATCAAGGATCAAATATGTTATTCATGGTAGAAATGGCTGTAAACATCCCTCATGACATGCCTGCAGAAGTGGCTGCCGACATCAAGGCCAGGGAAAAGCAATACTCGCAGGACTTGCAGCGTGCCGGTAAATGGCCGCATATCTGGCGCGTTGTAGGCGAGTATCGCAATGTCAGTATTTTCGATGTGCAGGATAATGAAGAGTTGCACAATCTGCTGTCGGGATTGCCGTTGTTTCCTTATATGGATATTCAGGTAACGGCATTGTGCCGGCACCCGTCGGCAATCTGACGCTGTCGTAACCCGGTACAACGATCTCGCATCGTGCCGGCTGTATTTTTTCTACTTGAGCCGGCCGTGTTCGTTCTATTTGAACCGGCCGTATTCTATTTGCGTGTATAGAACGAAATCTTGTCTTCATCCAGCGCGATGCCCAGGCCAGGTCCCTGAGGGATCTTCAGGGTGTAGTCGCTGTAGTCCAGCGGTGTGGCCAGAATCTCATCCTTGAGTAACAGCGGGCCGAACATTTCCGTTCCCCACTCAAGCCGGGTCAACGTAGAGAACAGATGGGCGGCAGCAATGGTGGCAATGGAGCCTTCCAGCATGGTGCCGCCATACAAGGCGATATCGGCTGCCTGTGCAATGCCGATCAGGTCACGCGCGTTTTGCAGGCCGCCGGCCTGTTCTATCTTGATGGCAAATACATTGGCGCAATGCGCACTTGCCAGTGCAAATCCGTCCTGCGGGCCTTTGAGAGACTCATCTGCCATGATCGGCACAATGCCCAGCGCCGTCAGGCGTTGCATACCGGCCAGGTTTTTTTCATTGATGGGTTGCTCCACCAGTTCGACTCCAACATCGGCCAGCGCACGCAGGTGCTGTGTTGCCTCGGTTTCCGACCATCCCTGGTTCACATCGATGCGAATGCTGGCCTCATCGCTTAGCGCCTGTCGGATGGCGCGAATGTGTTTCAGATCATCTTTGGGCGCTCGCATGCCGACCTTGAGCTTGAAAAGTCGGTGGCGGCGTGTATCGAGCATCTGCTGTGCTTCGTCGATATCTTTCTGGGTATCGCCACTGGCCAGGGTCCAAGCGACACTGATCCGGTCATGAACGGCGCCGCCGAACAGCGCATTCAGCGACACGCCCAGGCGTTTTGCATAGGCATCGTAGAGCGCAGTCTCGATTGCGCATTTGGCAAAGCGATTGTCCTTGATGGCCTTGTCGATGCGTTGGCGCAGGGCTGCCAGCCCTGATGCAGGCTGGCCGATAAGCAACGGGGCAAAATAGCGATCGATGTTGGTCTTCATGCTTTCGGGGCTTTCGCCACCGTAATTGAGTCCGCCAATGGTGGTCGCCTCGCCGATGCCTTCAATCCCATCGGAGGTTTTGACACGGACCAGGACCAGGCATTGGTTATGCATGGTAGCCACGGACATTTTGTGCGGGCGAATGGTAGGGATATCAAGAATTTGCGTACTTACTTCTACTATGGTTGCATCCATATCCATTTCCTCTGATAGCGGATTTATATTCCTGTTCCGAGTATATAAGTCAGGCGGCGCCCGGTCTAATATGTAATTTGTTCATAGGTATACCTTAAAGGTATCGAAACCATGAAGGTGCGCGCTACGCTCGAAAATGACACATTCGCTGCGTTGCGGCACGCAAAAGGACACGCGACTGGACGTGGGATGCCCTTCAAGATTGACACCAGAAAATGGTCGCTAGGGTAAACGCCCATTAATCGAGATCAAAGGGTATCTTCCAAAAAAATTAATTGTCCCGTGAATCTATACCGTGCGAATATCAATAATAGACTCCCGGAGCAACCGTCAGGAAGCAACTGAGAAGAGTATAAAAACGATCAGGAGACAACAATGGCATGGATCTTAAAATGGGTTCCGCGGCTGATGTTCGGCGCGACCAGTATTTCGTTTGCAACAGCGGTTCTGGCGGCAGATATCACAATAGGCGCTGCGTTTCCCCTAAGCGGCCCTAACGCCAGCTATGGCGATATCTTCGGGTCCGGTGCCAATCTGGCTCGGGATCATATCAACGAGGACAATTTGCTTGGAGACAAGCTGCAGATTCAGTATGAAGACACTCAGGCATTGCCCCAGCAGGGCGTGATCAGTATGAACAAGCTGGTCAACGTGGCACGGGTGCCCTATGTGCTCTCGGCGTTTACCGGTGTTTCTAAAGCGATTTCTACAACAGCGGCACGAACCAAAACGGTCGCCGTCAATGGTGGGGGTGTCGGGCCGGATCTGGCCAGTCTTGGTGACTATTTTTGGAATGTGATTCCGTTGGCCACAGACGAAGTCAAGGCCATTTTGCCTTATCTGATCAAAGAGAAAAATCTGAAAAAATTTGTCCTGGTCTATGTCGATGATCCACTGGGAGAAGGCATCAGAAAGGAACTGGAAACAAGCCTTCCACAGGCGGGTGGCGAACTGGCGGAGTCGCTGTCCGTGCCGGCAACAATGCAACAGTTTGCCGGCATTGCCGCTCGGGTACGCGCCGCCAATCCTGATGTTATCTATATAGCTTCTTACGGATCCCAGCAGTCTCAGATGATCAAGCAATTCAGAGACAATGGCGTCAAGCAGCAGATTGCCAGCTACAGCGCCTTTTCCATTCCCGAGACCAATGCCCTGCCGCAAGCCAAGGGGGCGGTATATACCACGCAGAATATCGACTGGAAGTCCGAAGATCCGGTAACGAAACGCTTTGTTGAGGATTATCAGTCCAAGTACAACAAATTGCCGTCAGCGTATATAGCCAACTATTACAACGCAGTTCGTCTGTTTGGTCTGCTCGCCAGTGAACTGAAGAAAAAAGGCGAACCCATTACCGGTGAAAATCTTTTGCGCCAGCGTAACGAAACCAAGTCCTTCGACCTTGTTGGCGGCAAGGTTACCTTCGCCGAGAACGGAACAGTGATCAGTCCAATGCAGGTAAATGAAATAGACGGGGCTGGCGGAAAAGTTGTATCGGTAACCGAAAAGTAGACGGGAAGTATGTCTATGTTGGCCGTTCAGCTATTGATCAATGGAATACAAAGCGGTGCGCTATACGCCCTGATCGCAGTAGGATTTTCTCTGATTTTCGGATGCACCAGGATCTTCCATTTTGCCCATGGTGCAACCTTTACCATTGCTGCCTACATTTTCTATTATCTTTATTCGATGGCCCAATTGCATTGGGTATTGGCTGTGCTGGCATCAACAATCGGGGCGATCATCTTTGGTATTGTGCTCGATAAGTGGATCTACGCGCCCATACAGAGGCACGAAGGGTCATTTTTTACTGTGTTTGTGGCTTCGCTTGGCGTTGGCATTATCGTTCAGAATCTGATTGGGATGATCTTTGGAAGGGGATTTGTGTCTGTTACAACTCCGCTTTCCGAAAGTGTGCAGCTCATGCCGGGATTGTTCGTTTCGCCGCTTTCAGGCCTTGCCATCATTTGTATGCTGGCATTTTTCTTTGCACTGCAGGTATTTCTTAACAGAACGCATATTGGTATTGCCATGCGGGCACTGTCCGAAAATCCGGCTCTGGTTCGCATTTACGGACTAAACCCCCGGCATCTTTCTACCCTGGTTTTCGCTATTGGTTCTGTGCTGGTTGTACCAGCGGCCATCCTGACTGGAGCCAGCTCGGGCCTGAACCCCGCCATCGCGCATCATGTCATGCTAATCAGTCTGGCGGCAACCATTGTGGGTGGCGTAGGGAGTATGAAGGGCGCTGCGCTTGCCGGAATGCTGCTGGGCATCACAGAAAATGTTGCCCTGATCTATCTTGGCCCCCAGTGGAGTGAAGCAGTTACGTTTGTGGTGTTGTTCCTGTTCATTCTGTTGCGGCCATCGGGCTTTTTCGGCCGTGCGATAGCCACCTAGCTGCGATTCAATCATGCTTGCCTATATTCTGAACCTTGCCACACTCATTTGCATTAATGCCGTTCTCGCGCTGACCCTGAACTTCATCATGGGCTATGCGGGAATTTTCTCCATGGCACATGCGATTTTCTTCGGATTGGGCGCCTATACAGCGGCATACGTTGCCATGCACTTGAGCGTTTCCATTTTTCTGACGATTCCAATCGCAATGTGCGTATGCGCGCTGGTGTCGCTCGTTCTGGCCCTGCCTGCATTGCGCGTACGTGGTGAGTATTTTGTAGCGGCCTCGCTAGGCCTGCAGGTCATCGGCGTGACCGTTTTTTCGGAATGGAAGTCCTTTACAGGCGGCATTGGCGGCGTGATTGGCATTCCGGCCGCCAATGTTTTCGGTTTTGATGTGATCGACCCGGCGCAATTTCTGTTACTGGCATTCGTTTCACTTATTGTTGTTGCCACAATTATCACGATTTTGTCGCGTTCCAGTTTTGGCCGCAATCTTCAGGCAATTCGCGACAGCGAGTCGGCTGCCTATGCCATGGGTAAGAATGTTGCCGTCATAAAAACACTGGCAGTGGTGATTTCTTCTGCGTTATCAGCCATTGCCGGTGCGCTTTACGCGTTCTACAACGGTTTTATCAATGTAGAGAGTTTCACGCTTGATACGTCGGTGCTGCTGATGGCAATGGTGATTATTGGCGGTACCGGAACCCTGTTGGGACCATTGGCGGGCGCCGTTATCCTGATGGTGCTTCCCAGCCTGTTCAGCTATATGTGGTTCCTGCCGCAGACAGAAATCGGTGCAATTCAACAAATTGCATATGGCATCGCCATGGTGCTGCTGATGATTTTTCGCCCAGGCGGGCTTATTGGATCGTCCGGCAAACAGGCTAAATCATGACTGAAAATCAAGTGCTCTTGCGTATATCAAATCTTCAAAAAAATTTCGGTGGATTGAAGGTGACGCAGAATGTATCGCTTGATATGCGGGCCGGTATTGTGACGACCCTGGTGGGCCCCAACGGTGCCGGCAAAACGACGTTATTCAATCTGATTACGGGGCATCTTGCCCCGACCGGTGGCGATATTCTGTGGCGGGGAGAGTCTCTTGTGGGGCTCCCGCACTGGAAAATAGCCCGCAAAGGTATTGCAAGAACGTTTCAGGACTTGCGTTTGTTTGACCGAATGACGGTTGAGCAAAACGTGTTGTCGGTGATGGAGCCCATCGCCTGGTTATGGCAGCCCGGAGGGCGCTCAGGACTTTTGCAACGAAGACAGAAGGTAAAGGATATTCTGGAAAAAACACGTCTTTCCCACAAATCTGGCGTTCGGGCGCTGGATCTGTCCTACGCCGAAAGAAAGTTTTTGAGTATGGCCAGGATTATGGCCGCAGATGCAAAAATATGGTTGCTCGATGAACCCGCTTCAGGCCTGGACCGGGGCTCATACTCTCATTTCCTTGATTTGTTGCGCAGTGAAGTCAAAGAAGGCGTCACCGTTTGCATTATTGAGCACAACCTGGATATTGTTTATAGTATTTCCGATCGTGTCGCCTTCCTGGATCAGGGCAAATTGATGGCAGACGGAGATCCCGATGTCGTTCTGAAAGATCCCCACTTGACGGCGATCTACTTCGGGGAGAGAGCACAGTGACAGGGACGATGATAAAGACCATCGATTTGACCGTAGGCTACGGCGGTCGACCGGTTCTTGAGCATTTTAACTTTGAACTGCGCAAGAGCGAGGTGCTTTGCCTGATTGGGCATAATGGTGCCGGAAAATCCACGTTGATCAAATCGCTTTACGGACTGATTCCGCGACAACATGGAGAGATTTTCATTGGTGAAGAAAAAGCGGATCGTATCGAACCCAGGCTGTTGACGGACAAAGGTATTTCCCTGGTGCCTGAAGGTCGAGGGATTTTCCCAGGCCTCACGGTTCAGGAGATCATGAAAATGGGCATGTGGGCTGCCGGTATCGCCAAGGATCAACGGGCCGATCGTCTTGAATGGGTCATGTCGATTTTGCCAGCGCTAAAAGATTTTTATCATCAAAGAGCGGGCACCTTGTCTGGAGGCCAACAGCAGATTGTATCCATTGGCAGGGCGATGCTTTCCCGACCCCATTGCCTGCTGATGGATGAGCCGTCAATCGGGCTTGCCCCCAAGCTGTTTCAGGATTTGTTGCAACCGATCCGCGAACTGCAACTTTCAACCGGCATGTCCATTTTGCTCGTTGAGCAAAATGTCAGAGAAGCCCTGAAAATATCCGATCGGGTACTGGTAATGAAGGCAGGGGCCATCATCCAGGAGTCCTTGCCGCAAGATCTATCGGATAATGCAAAACTGATGGAGCTCTATTGAGATGCAGGCCTGCACAATTGTTGATTTGCTGGAGCATCACCGGCGCGAGTGCCCGGACCGGATCGCCTTTATCGACGGTGATCAAAGATTTACCTATGCTCAATTCGCTGATCTGTGCGACCGCGCCGCCTACTGGCTGCAAAAGCAGGGCATCGGACAGGGTGACCGGGTCGCTGTATGGCTGGTAAACCGCATGGAATGGCTGGCTCTGCTGTTCGGACTGAGCGCGCTGGGTGCGACGCTGGTAACGGTCAATACACGGTACCGCTCGCATGAGGTCTCTCACATCCTGGAAAAATCCGAAGCCAGCATGTTGATTCTGGAGCCGGACTTCAGAAAAATCGACTTTATGTCCATCCTCAGGCAAGTGAATGAACAGAGCCTGAAACACTTGAAGTCGATCGTATTTGTCAATCCCTCAGGCGAGATGCCCGATTGTTTGTTGAGCAAACCGGTGTCGGCCTTGGCGCTAGAGGCGTTACCGGATGATTTTTCAGTCCCGCGAAATGATGCGGCGCAGGCGCTGTGTATTCTGTTTACCACATCGGGGACCACCAGTGCACCCAAGCTTGTCATGCATACACAACGCACCATATCGGCGCATAGCCAACATGTTGCACGGGCCTACCGGTTCGAGCAAGCGGGCGTGAGATTACTCGCTGCGCTGCCGTTTTGTGGTGTATTCGGTTTTAATGCCGTGTTCGGCTGCTTCGCAGCAGGAAAGCCAGTTGTGCTGATGGACACGTTTGATGCAGCACAGGCGAACATATTGATAAATGAGCATCGGGTTACTCATTTATTTGGCAGTGATGAAATGTTCAGCCGAATGCTGGATCACACCCATAGCCCGATACCGTTTCCGTCGGCGCGTGTGTTCGGCTTTGCTGCGTTTCATGCAGGGTTCGATAGCTTCGGTAAAAAGGCGTGGGATAGAAAAATGCCGATGTATGGCCTGTATGGATCCAGCGAGGTTCAGGCGTTGTTTTCACTGCAGCCGCCCGACATGCCATTGAATGAAAGACTTCTGCCGGGAGGCGTTCCGGCCAATCCGCAGGCGCGACTGCGGATTCGTGATCCACAGACCCGTCAATTGCTGGGTACAGGCAAAAGTGGGGTAATCGAGATTTATGCCGATACCAATTTCATCGGTTACCTGGACAATCAAGCCGCAACTGATCAGGCAGTCGATGCTGAAGGGTATTTCTGCACCGGGGATCTGGGCTACTTACGGGAAGATGGAAGTCTTGTCTATCAAACCCGTCAGGGAGATGCGATTCGTCTGGCCGGTTTTCTGGTCAATCCGGCCGAAATTGAAGATGTGCTCAAGGTGCAGCCTGGCGTGGATGACGCCCAGGTCGTGGGCGTAGAAGTGGACGGCCAGAATCGATGTGTTGCCTTTGTCATTGCCAGCAAAGGGTGCGCATTCGACGAGAATGCGTTACGCACCCGTCTGGGGCAGTCGATCGCCGCCTTCAAGTTACCGGTTCGCATTTGGGAAATAGACGCTTTTCCTACAACCATGAGTTCAAACGGCGTCAAGATTCAGCGCCGCAAATTAAGAGAAATGGCACAGGAAACATTAGGATAAGTCGATGAGCGGATATTATTTTGAAGATTTCAACGAAGGCCAGACTTTTGTGAGCGGTGGCAGAACGATTACCGAGACGGATCTAACCATGTTCGCCATGATCTCCGGCGACTGGAATCCGATCCATGCTGACATGGAGTTTGCAAAATCCACCCGATTCGGCCAGCGTGTTGTGCATGGCGTATTGGGGATGGCGGTCAGCACGGGCATGATGCATGAAATGGGTATATTTCATGATTCGGTGATTGCCATGCTTGGCTATCGCAATTGGGATTTTCTGGGGCCGTTGCTGGTCAATGACACCATTCATTTGAAACTGACCATTCTGTCTACAGAACTGGGTAAAAGCGGCAATAGCGGGAAAATCGCCCGTCGTTTTCAATTGATCAATCAACGTGACGAAGTCGTACAGGACGGCCAAAGCGATGTTCTGGTCTTGACTCGACAGGGCGGCCAAAGCGCGCAGCAAAAATAGTAAGCAGCGCCTGCACTCGGGTGGCACGCATGATGTTCGCGGACTGCCGATACAGATCCAACTTTCGGCATCTACGGGTAAATCGGTATTAAACAGTGGTGAAGCATGCCTTCATGAATTACAGATGGCGACTCTCCCCTTTAGCCGCTACTCTGATCGCATAAATCGAACCGACTAGCGGGAGACACGAATGAAACTTTTGCAATCCATTCCAGGTGGGGTGCTGGCTACTTTGCTATTGGCAGGTACCGCCAACGCGGCCTGGCCGGAAAAATCCATCACGATTATTGTGCCCGCTGCGCCCGGCGGCACGACAGACATGTCTGCCAGGCTGGTGGGCGACAAAATGAGCAAAACCCTGGGTCAGACAGTGGTGGTGGAGAATAAGGCCGGTGCGGCGGGCATTATCGGTTCGCAGGCCCTGGCCCGCAGCAAGCCTGATGGCTACACGCTGGGCATGGGCAATGTGGGGCCCAATGCAATCAACTATAGCTTGTACAAAACGCTGCCCTATAAAAAGGACGATTTCAAGCCCATTACGCTTGTCATCTCGGTGCCGAACGTGCTGGTTGTCAACAGCGAGACGCCGGTCAAATCGGTCTCTGAACTGGTCGCTTATCTTGCTGCCAATGAAGAGCGAAGAACGTTCGGCTCCTCGGGCAAGGGGCAGTCGCCGCATCTTTCTGCAGAGATGTTCCTGCAACGGATCAAACAGACCGCTCAGCATATTCCCTATAAAGGTGCAGGACCGGCCGTATCAGGCCTGCTGGGCGGTCAATATACGTTCATGATCGATAACCTGCCCAGTTCCATGCCGTCTATAAAATCAGGTAAATTCAGGGCCCTTGCGGTCACGGGCGATAAGCGTTCGGCACAGTTGCCGGATGTACCCACCATGAAAGAAGCGGGTATTGATAATATGGTCGTCAATGCATGGTTTGGATTGATCGCGCCAGCCGGCACGCCGGATGAGATCGTCAGTAAAATTCAACAGGCCGCCAAAGATGCGCTGCACAGCGACGATATCGTTTCACGATTCAAATCGCTCGGTGGTACCCCTGGCGGGAACACGCCAGAGGAGTTTGCAACTTTTATTAATGATCAGCAGCATTTGTGGGCCGATACGGTTCGTGCTGCGAATCTGCAAATGCAATAGGATACGCGACTATTTCAGTTGGCATATTGCTCCTGCGCAGCCTTCCACCTCGCGTACTGTATCGGAAGGCATACCGCGCAGGGCCGGTACCCGGCAGCGATGGCCGTTGCTTCATCGGCAAAAAACACGCGATGCTTCACATAGCCCCCACGGGCGATGGCCTGCAGGGCGGTGCGGCAATCCAGGCAACCATAGATTTTGCTGCGTCTGTGCCCGCCCAGCTTACCAGGACGCGTGCTGTGCCAGGGTTTACCGTCAGTTCCGGTCAGTGTCCAGTAGCGAGCGCTGTTCATGTGTATCTCTCTGATTGTCTCCGGGCGCGTGGTGAAAAAACAGTTCCAGCCCGATGCGCTGGCCGCTGCGTACGCGGCTGATGGCATGTTTCATATTGACCCGGTAAAAGCCGTGGCTTCCCTTGAAGGGACGCTGGCCTGTGCTCATGATGGCGATATCGCCCTGCTGCAGCGACAGGACAAGGGGTCGCGACTGCATGCGCGGGCGCTGTTCTGTCATGACCAGCTCGCCGCCGCGAAAATCCTGCCCTGGCTCGCTGAGCAACAGCACTGCTTGTAACGGAAACACCAGCTGGCCGTCGTTGCGTTGATGCAAGGCGATATAGTCTGATTCCTGCAATCGATGCAGATGCGACAGTTGTCGGTTCTGATCGGCATCGTGATTAGCCTGTAGAAAACTGTCCAAGGTGTCGGGATAGCGGTATCCGATTTCCAATACTTCGTTCCAGCGATTGGCGATGGGCGCCAGATGGCGGTATAGCTGCTTACGCAAAACGGCAAGCACTTCGGGCAGTTTATCTTCAAAAAAGAACAAT
>NZ_JABUXU010000036.1 GCF_014897675.1 Advenella sp. FME57
GGCAACCCGAAAGGCGTGGCGCACCGCCAGATCCTTGTTGTACTGATACAAGTGCGGGCGCAGTTCGTTGGCTTCAAGCGAATTGAATTCGGCCAGCCATGAGGGAATGTGCTCAGCCACTTCAGGCTGGGCTGCACAGTAGATTTCGGTGCGATTACAGGTAGACAGAATCGTGGCTTCCTGCACCCTGGCGCCAAACGCCGAGCGCAAGCCGTCAAGCGCAGGGCGCAGC
This sequence comes from Advenella sp. FME57, assembly GCF_014897675.1. Taxonomy (GTDB): domain Bacteria; phylum Pseudomonadota; class Gammaproteobacteria; order Burkholderiales; family Burkholderiaceae_B; genus Advenella. The sequence continues at coordinate 233 of NZ_JABUXU010000036.1, forward strand.
AGCTGTTCGGGCATGGAAACCCGTTCACGCACTGACACCGGCGCCGAATGATGATTCAAACCGAAGGTAAGAACGTCAAGTGACATGGCCGTAATATCTTGAATTTTCTTTTATGATCTGGTATTAGGTGATTATAGACCTTCCGGCGGCTCTTTTTAAATATTTCTGCCACGAAGCCTGCAAAATATATACACAAGCCAAAAACTAGTGTATTATTTCGTTCTTTGTTGGCCAGGTAGCTCAGTCGGTAGAGCAGAGGATTGAAAATCCTTGTGTCGGCAGTTCGATTCTGCCCCAGGCCACCATCAAGATCAAGCACTTACGCCAGCCGTTATCGGTTGGCGTTTTTGTTTTGGCTGGCGTTTATGGCTTGCGGTTTTTTTAATTCGCGGTTTTGGCCGGAAAATTGCTGCAAAGTCTATTGGCGTACCCACTTGCCTGGCTCCTGCTTGCCGCCCTGGATAATTAAAACTTATTACAATTCAGGAAACAGCGCCAGGATTGTGATCTAATAACTTAACAACAAACAACGCAAAAAATTATCGAATATAAATCATAGCGTTAGTCTATTATTATGTGGCGCATAGCAAGACTGCCACGCAACATTTTGCAAGCGACACAGAACATCAACGTCACTCCTTATTTGGGCACAGCGATACAGAAAAGCCCCCTCGCAGCCTCGCGCTCGGTAGACGCGACGGATAAACTGCGATCCAGGCTACATTTAAATAGCCGATCAGCCACATAAGATTATGATTCTGGGCAAATAGATATTCATTTACGATTTTCTGAATGTAATCTACCCGCAAATACGGGCCTGTGCCGAAAATATGGGAAGATAGACTGTTACCTGCTGCGCCAATAAAAAATTAAATTGACTCTGCCTGCCCTCTCATGAACTCTTCATTACAACAAGCCTTTATAAAAAAGGCGGCCACGCTGATCAGTGAAGCCGACGGGTTGCTTGTTACTGCCGGTGCCGGTATGGGCGTGGATTCGGGACTGCCCGATTTTCGGGGCGCCGAAGGCTTCTGGCGACATTATCCGGCACTGCGCGCCTCGGGTATCTGTTTCGAGGACATCGCCTCTCCCATTTATTTTCCCGAACACCCTGAGCTTGCCTGGGGATTTTATGGACATCGCCTGGCCCTGTATCGGGACACAACGCCTCACGCGGGATTTCAGATCCTGCAGCAGATTGCATCACAAATGCCAAATAATGCATTTGTGTTTACCAGCAATGTCGACGGCCAATTCCAGAAAGCAGGCTTTGCACAGGAGCAGATCGTTGAATGCCACGGTTCAATTCACTATTTGCAATGCATAGACGTTTGCGAACAGGATATCTGGCCAGCTGACGACTTTGAACCGCAAGTAGATATGCAACGATGTATGTTGCTGAATCCGCCGCCACGCTGCCCGCACTGCGGCTCGCTGGCGCGACCAAACATCATGATGTTTAACGACTGGCATTGGGTCGATACCCGCAGCCGCCAGCAACATCAGTATCTGCAGGCATGGCTGAAAAAAACCAGGCGCCCCATCATTATCGAATTGGGAGCGGGCACCGCCGTTGCCACCGTGCGCTACTTTGGCGAACGCCAGAAGGCGCCAATAGTTCGCATCAACGTTCACGAAGCCACGATCGGCAAAGGGGCAAAAAACGTATCGCTGGCCATGGGCGCGCAACAAGGGCTAAGCCAAATCCAAAGCGCTTTGGACGACATGGGTTATTTCTGCAAAACACAACTCTGATTTGTCTTCAGCCCATTGCTACGTCGACATTCAGGCTATCAATACGCGCCGCCCCCTCTTGGCTTTTGCGCGTGACTTGCCCCGCAACCTGAGTTACATTCATTGTTGATATGCCTTTGAACCGACCTGTCCTGCGTCCGTCTTGCGCCATCACTGGAGGCCAATGCCATGCCATTTTCATATCGACCGTTATATCGCTTTAATGTCAGACAGAGGCCATTGCTGCTGCTTGCCGGTTTGGCTGCTGCCACGTTCAACGCTACCGCCCAAGCAAAGCCGCTGCTGACACTGGCCGCTGCGAACTTCGCCTTCAAGGATACGTCCGGTGAAGTCAGAGACCAGACTGCCGAACATGCCCGGCGTTTACAAGCACTGAACGAGGCGGTTCGCCATGGATTGGCGCAAAACAGAAAAATAAAAACAGTGCTACTGACCTGTCAAAATGACAAATGCAATGCAGCGGAACCGGGTCTTGAAGCACTGGCAGCCGACGCAAAAAAGGCCGGCGCAAGCCATCTTCTTTTTGGCGAGGTGCACAAGATGAGTACGCTAGTGGGCTGGATCAAATTTGCCATGGTAGATCTGAACCAAAACGCCCCTGTGTGCGAGCGCACGCTATCTTATCGCGGCGATAATGATCAGGCCTGGCAGCATGCGGCAAAATTTGCAGTACGTGATATTGAGAGCAACTGTATTGACCAGCAATCGTAGGTGCGCCATTGAGCATGCCCCGCGTCAGAACTACTTGATTGATCGCTGAAAATCCTTGACCTGGATATTATTATCCAGCGAGGCATCAACCGCGATATCAAAGACGACACGGTCAGCCCGATGCCAGGCAGTGAACCACTCCAGTGGCAACCCATGCTGATCGTAATAAGACGCCTGCAATTGCAGCAGCGCATCGCTTTTTTTCACTTTAAGATAATTGGCCAGCATCTTGTCGCTGGGAACCGTCTGAATCTGATTGCGGCCCTGTTGTGGCTCACGGTTAAAGCGCTTCAACAACTGCTGGTGCAGCGATCTATCGATCAAGTCTTCGCTGCTCAGGGAGGCAAACTCTTTTGGCAGCCAGGTCTTCACATACGAAATAGGCTCATCATCAATATAGCGCACGCGCTCCAGCAGCAGGCCTTCAATGTCGCCATAGAACGCCGCAACCTCTGCCGGAAAGGCGGCCTCTTCCAGCCGGATCACCGACGTCTGCAGGCGCGTTCCCTCGCGTTCCAGCTGCGCGTGCAGGCTGAGCGAGTTTTGCAGGTTGCGTCGGTGTTTAGTGCGAGGGGCAACCACGGAAGAGCGGCCAGCCTGCTTCAGAATATATCCATCGTCGACCAGCAGTGCGAGGGCCTGGCGCACGACACTGCGCGCCACATTGAAGTGTCCGCACAGCGCACTTTCACTTGGAATCGGACTGCCCGGCGGCAGCCGATTTTCAGAGATGGCGGTTTTCAGGCTGTCGGCAACCTGCCTGTACAACGCCTCTTTACCTTTGTTTTTTACATCTATTTTTTTCAGATAAAGCACGATATCCCCGCAAAAATTAAACTATACCCCTTCCGACTTTGAAGCTGCTTCCCATACCGAAGACCAGCCAAGGGAAAGACTGGCTGCACGTTCGGCTGCCAGAATCAGGCTTTCTTCACGCGCAATGTTCTGACCGGCAATATCAAACGCTGTTCCGTGATCCACAGAGACGCGCACAACCGGCAAGCCAACTGTGATATTGACACCGTCATCGCCATATACCGCCTTAAATGGCGCATGACCCTGATCGTGATAGCACGCGACCAGAAATTTCCATTTACCTCGCACGGCCTGCGGCCAGAGCGCATCTGCCGGAATTGGCCCGACGGCATTGATACCCGCCGCTTTAGCCCGTTCGATGGCTGGCGTTAATATAGCACTGTCTTCCGTGCCGAAGATATTGTTCTCACCAGCATGCGGATTCAGGCCAGAGACGGCAATCGGCTCGTCCTGACGGTTAAGGGCTTTGGAAAACGCGTGAACCAGTTGCAAAATGTCGTCCATGCGCTTGGGGTTCACATCGTCAATGGCCTGACGCAACGACACATGTGTCGTTGCATGAAACACATACAGATCGCCGGCGGACAGCACCAGAGAGTAGTTTTTGACACCGAATTCATGAGCCAGCAGTTCGGTATGGCCGGGCCACTTATGACCACCCAGGTGCATGGCGGCTTTGTTCAACGGCGCGGTAACGATGCCGTCAACTTCACCCTTGCGGGCCAGGTCACAGGCTTTCATGACAAACAGCGCAGAGCCGGCGCCGGCACGTGCATCCAGCTTGCCCAGTTCAACGTCTTCAAGAGACGGTCCGACCTGGATGATCTCGATGGTGCCCGCTTCGTTGGTCGCTTGCCCCGGTGCCGAAATTTCCCGCACCTTGCTCACATCACCGTTCAGATTCAACACCGCCTTGCGCAGTGCGGCCACGTCCCCGATGACGACAAACCGGGCAATATCGCGCAGGTCAGGATGGTTCAACAGCATTTTGGCTGTAATTTCAGGACCAATGCCGGCGACGTCGCCAACGGTTACCGCCAACATGGGCAATTTTTTCGTACTCATTTGAATTTCCTTTCCGTCAGGGTTTCTGCAGCCTGAATCAAAACATTTTCCGAACCAAAGCCACCGGCCTTGGTCACAATCGGCATGCCGGCATATTCGCCGCCAATCAGCGTGCCCAAAGGAACACCTCCAGACACTTCATCTATCAGGCGGATACCGGTTGCCTGTAAGGCCGACATCACCTGCTCGGCACCGTCGCCGCCGGTAGCGATCAGGCCGCGAACCTTGCCGGTACGCACAATCGCCAGCGCCAATTGACCAAGACGACGAGCAACCATAGCAGAGGTCAACCCAGGTACTTGGCGGGCCGGTGCCAGCAGCACCAGCATCCGGCCGGCACCGTCGCTACCGGCGACGCGCGCAAGCATTTGCCGCTGCCATGACTGCCACAGGACATCATCGCCCAGTACCTGCGGCTCGGGAGTCAGTACCATCGCACCCTGCTCTTGCAGCGCCGTTACCTGCGCGCGCGTTGCGCTATGCTGCGAAGTCACCACGGCCAGCACGATCTCGCCTGACACAGGGTCACTGGCCCACGCGGCAGCCATCGCCATCGCCAGTCCACCAGCGCCTACCGGCAACGCACGCTCGCCAAGCCTCACAATGGCCTGTGCCAGCCGTTTCAGATCAGCATCCGTACGGGCATCCACAACCACGATCGGTCCGCAACTGCCTATTTTCTGTGCAAGCGTGGCTGGCGTATCGTCCTGCGTCGGGCTGACCAGATTGCAGTCGAGCATCACCGACACGGAACTTTCCGTGACGGGAGTGACCGGATCGGTCCCCGCAGAGGTTTCAGTTACTGGGGTACCATTTACCAGCAACACGCCATTTTCCAGTGTCCTGCCGGTGGCAGGATAGGCCGGGCATACCACGGCGATTGCATTCTCGTGCCATTGCTGGCGCGCCGCTTCGATTTCTGCTGCGAATGCGCCACGCAAGGTGGAATCCACCTTCTTGAATACATGACGAACGTCATGCCTGCGAAAGGTCTGCATTTCGCGGGCAACCGCCTGGGCTGCCGCCTGCGGCCCCATGGCACGGCTGTTGCTGTTGACAGAAACCACTTGCGCCTGCATATCGCCCAACGCAAAAGCCTCTTCGGAACCACCAACATACAACTGTGTTTCCCAGCCACAGCGAACGAACTGCACGGCCGAATCTCCGGCGCCGGTCAGATCATCCGCAATGATTGCTATCTGTGGCTTCATAGCTTCACAGGTTCCCCGGCAGTCGCATCAACGCCTGAGATATCGTCATCTACCGGCTTTAATTCACCGGATTTTTTCAGGAAATAAGAAGCCAGCAAGGGTGCCATGATCGAGCTGATCAGCACGCATGCCGCAACCTGTGCAGTTGCTGTCTCCACATAAACCTGAAAGCGCGGATCGGCAGCAGCCACAATGGCCGGTGTCGCAATGGCATTGCCAGCGGTCGTGCCGGCAGCAAAGCCGATACCGCTTTTACCACCACGCCGCAGGATGAATTTGTACCCCATATAAGCCAGGAAACCGGTAATGGGACTGATCAGAAAGCCAAGGATAATGCCGGTCGTGCCGCCACTGACGATCGCCGACAGATTGATGCCGGTACCCAGCGCAAATGCAAAAAACGGAATCACGATATTAGGAACGGGATCCAGAACCTTGCGCCATTGCACATCCAGATTACCAACCAGCACGCCCAGCAGGAAAGGCACCAGCGCAGCGACAAGCGCGATTAACGGAATATCGCCCAGACCCGAGGCGCCCAGAAACAGCAGACTGAAAAACGGCCCGTCGTTCACAGCGCTGGCCACGTAGGCGCCCCGGTCCCGGGCATCGCCATACTGGCCGGTAAAAGCCAGCCACAGACCACCGTTACTGTTGTCGAATGCCGCCAGCAGCGCCAGAATGGAAATCCCCCACACGCCGTCAATACCAACGAAGCTGCCCAGCAACACAATCAAGCTGGCCGGAATAATCGTTTTACAAAAAAGAAGGGTGCCCGCCGTTGCCAGGATCGGGCCGCCAGTACGCATATTGACCTGCGTACCGGTAGCGAAAATCAATAAGGCAATCAGTGGCAGGGCACTATTTTTAAACAGCGCTGTGGTGAAACTGCCAATTCCAAGGGCTTCGGGGGCGAATGTCCCCAATATCGAGCCCAGAATCAGGGGAATAAGCATCAATCCACCAGGGATTTTCTGCATGGTTTGGAACATGGGAAATATTGAACGCTCTTGTGTCATCATCCGACCCAGCCTTTTTTGGTCACAGGGGAGTATTAAAGAAAATGAATGGTCTGGTGCATGGCTTTATGATCGTGCTTCTTATCTTTGCCATGGCTCTGTACGTACAACCTGTACGTACAGGTGCGATTATTGTCTTTTCAAACCGGATTGTCAAACCGATGCGGTTTTCCGGCGGAATTTTTTCCGTATTCAGATTACCGTTTTTTTGCTTAATACAAGTGAAATAGTCTGCAAGGTGCGAACCGTGACCACGACTGGCCGGGCCGCCATTGCCTGAAGATCGCCTCTGAACCAAACCAAGGATCGAATCATGGCGTGGCCCGGATTGGGTCAGGCGCAAGCACGCGCTCAGGCGTCAATATCGAGCAGTCGAAGCTTCTTGGACAGGACTTTACACGCATCCATGAGCGGTTCAATGTAGGCTTTGCGACGATCGGCAGCAATGCGAAACAGGGGAATACTGATGCTGATACATGCTACCGGACGGGCATGCTGGTCCAGGATGGCGCAACCGTAACAAAAAATATCGCGCTCGTTCTCTTCCCGATCTTCTGAAAACCCCTGTTGTTCAATATCACTGATTTCCTGATACAGCGCCTGGGCGCCAGGCAATGTATTGTCCGTGAATTTTTCAAATGTGATCGCGCTGACAAGCCGGCGCCTGTGCGTATCATCCCTGAGCGCAGCAAGATACGCCTTGCCGACTGAACTTGAATAGAAGGTGACCTGGCTGCCCAGCCGCGAATTCATGCGCACCGCCTGCGGGCTTTCGAGTTTGTCGATGTAGGTCATCGCACCATTGACCGGTACGGCCAGATGAACGGTTTCACTAGTCTGATCGCGCAGCGCCATCAACTGCTCCCGGCAAACCTTGCGAAGATCGGAGCTCTCCAGTGCCTGGCTGGCCAGGCTGATCAGGCGCGGTCCCAGACCAAACTGCTGCCCGCCTTTATTGATGATCAGGCCTTCGGCCAGCAGGGCGTCCACGATCCGGTATAGGGTTGGCTTGGGATAACCCACCGAGACGCTCAGATCCTGGATCGTGGCGCCCGGTCCGGTGTTGCCTGCGATGGCATCCAGTACACGCATGAATTTGGAGAAGGAAGCGGTGCCAGCCACCGGCTGACCAGCCTTGTCCTGCGAGGGAGTCGTTATTGTCATGATGAAGATTCAAGTTACCATATA
>NZ_JABUXU010000037.1 GCF_014897675.1 Advenella sp. FME57
GCACGGTGTCCTCCAGAATCGACGACCACAAAATGGCAATCTGGGAAACAGAGACGGGTAAACTTTCGCAGACTTTTGGCCTGCGTAAAAACGAGAAATATAAACTGTCGGCCGACTTGTCGACCATCCTGGTTCTGGAGTCGCCGAACAAGTGGCGGGTGCAGCAGGTTGCCACTGGCCAGGTGCTGCATCGGGAACAGACTGAGCTCAAGGGTGCATATTTCACGCCAGACAATAAATACCTGCTGGCTTTTTTCAACGGCAAGGCCCAACTGTATGATATGAAAGATTTTGTCAGCCGGCTGACACTGCCTACTGCAGGCGATACACCGAAGGCGGAATTGAGCCCGGACGGCAATATGCTTGCCATGGCCGAAGACAATAAATATATCCGCTTGTGGAACCTGGAGCGCAAACAGGCTGTCGGGCAGAAAATTAGAAATGACGCTGCCGGCGGCTATTTGAAATTTTCCAGGGATGGCCAGGTGCTTTTCGCCTCCGATCCGCTGGACATGCGCAATGATAAAGGCATTGCCATGTATGACACCAAAACCGGGATGCCCGTTGTGATGCCATTTGCCATCGGTCGGATAAACGACGTGGTGTTGTTGCCCAATGGCAAAGACATCCTGACGCTGGATACACGGAGCAATCAGGCAATACTGAATGCCTGGGCAGTGCCGGATGCGTTGCTTGGTCCAGTGCAGGAGCTGGCCGATCAGAGTGAAATCTACTTTGGAAAAAAGTATGACAACGACGCCGCGGCAGTGATCGACGCGCCCAGGGTGGCGCAACGCCCTGAATCATGGTTCTTTCAGGATCCGTACAATCGCCCTTTAGTGCCGGATTCTACGGTACCGCTGACGGCTTATATCGAAAAACAACTTCCCATACGCAATGTGGAGCAACTGCGTCTGATCTACAACTATTGGCGCTTTCATCCGCTGGCGCGGGCTGCGCTTGCCGTGTATTTCAGTCAGAATAAGGACACCGCGTTTATAGCCAATAGTCTGATACGCATGACTCAACTACAACTGTGCAGAGTAAAGGATGAAAGTGTCAGGCAGAAAACCCTCGCACTGCTTGGACAGGCGCAGGAAAACGTGCAGGAGCATCCGTAAATGAAAATATCGCGCCGTACAAAAAGCATTCTGGTCATGCTGGGTGGGCTCGCTGTCATCGTGCTGACCTGGAGCGGCCTTGGGCAGCACTACCCACAGATAAATGAATGGCTCTATTTGCCCGAAAGACTGTATCGTACCTTGCGAACGTTGATGGGATCGGATCCGGTAGCGTTGTCATTGCCGCCGGAAAACCTGCCATGGCAACTGACATTGGTAAAAATCGTGGTGACGTTGGCGCTGTTGGCAGGGATGTACCGGATCGCACAGAAGCTCTTTGTTGAGTACTACACCCAATTTCGGCTGCTGTTCAGGCGCAACCAGATACTGGTGATTGGCATTAATCAAAAAGGCCAGGCATTGCTGAGCGACTTGAAGCGCGCTCACGATACAACGGGGGTGGCCATCGAACTGGATGCTGATCACTGCAATGCGCGGGCGCTTCGGCGCGACGGCCATCTTGTTTATTTTGGCGATGGCACGCAAAGCACGGTGCTCCAGGATGCAGGTATTCGCAGCGCGCGATTCATGATTTGTTTTCTGGATAAAGAGCAGACCACCATCAATGTGGTGCGGGCACTGCATCAGATCACGCAAAAACAGCCGGAGAAATATCAGGTGCGCTGTTTCCTGCATATAGGCAACGCCAAGGTCAGCGCCATGCTCCAGCAATCAGACTATTTCGAAGATGAAAAGAAAAACGGCATTGACTTGAGGTTTTTCAATCACCATCAGATGATTGCACGGCAGTTCTTTTCACGGCTTGCTTATGATTATGCCCAGAATATGTGCGATCCCAATGCTGCCTTTCGGCTAATTGTCTTTGGCACCGGAGACACGGCCAAAGCCTTGCTGGTACAGGCCCTGCAGGTGATGCATACGATCAACCCGGCCTCACCCGACATTATTGTGTATGGTGCAGACGCCGAGCAGGCCGGCAGGCAACTGGCTGCCGAGTATCCGGGCGCCGCAATGGTGTCGTCGATCAAGTATATGCCGTTTGATGGCGCTTATGATCATATATTGAATGAGTTAGTCATTGATCCACCGGCTCATCTTGTCCCCGTGGTGATTGTCGCATTTGACGACGATTCGGCCAATCTGAAACTGTCGCTGGAAATATTGCATGCGACGCCCGCAGCCGCGTTTCGTGTGTTCGCCTTGAACTATCACAATGATGGCCTGAATGCGCTGCTCAAGTCCCGTCAGAGCAGATTGAACCGCCTGATTTTTTTTGGCAGTCTGGAATCGGTGTGCCAGGTGGAGCTGATTACACAGGAACGGCTGGATGTCACGGCGCGCAGCATTCATGAAGACTATCTGCAGCAACTTGCACCGCAGCAGGGTTCACTCAGCGAAAGCGACGCTTATAAGCAATCGTGGGACATGTTGAATGAACAGGCCAAGGACGCGAACCGTGCACAGGCGGACCATATTGCCTACAAACTGGCCATGTGCGGGAAGCTGGCGCTAACACAGGAGGAGGGGGCAGGCGTGCAGGACGCGCTCTCATTTACCGCCGACGAGGTCGAAATGCTCGCACAGGTGGAGCATACACGCTGGATGGCGCAACGTTACCTGGCGGGCTGGCGTTACGGCACTCTGCGTGATGACCGGCGGCGCTTGCATCCTTCTCTGGTGGAATGGGCGATGCTTCCCGAGGCCGAAAAACAAAAGGACCGGGACGTTGTATTACGCATTCCCCACCTGGTGCGCGGTAATGAAGCTAAACCGACTGTCTGAGTTTGCTGTTGGCGCGCCCGGACGCCGCTTTCGGTGTATATTGTGCGAGTTCGCAGTGAGTGGCGGTGAGCCGGCTTGACTGTGGCCCGATGGTGTCGCTGCATGGTCAGCAGCCTTTTGACGGTTGTCCTGCGACGCCGTCGTCAACGATGGTAAGCATAAGTTGTGGTAACCGATAATCCAGAAATAAAGACGCCTGCATTATTGCAGGCAAAAAATCTCAGTCGCAACGATCCGTTAAGCGGTCATATATTGCTGCATCCGGCAAACTGTACAGTCGAGCCCGGTGATCGTATCGCGTTGTCCGGCGCCTCTGGCTCCGGAAAAAGTATATTTGTACGGACCCTGGCCTTACTGGACAAGCCCGATGCTGGCGAACTGATCCTTCACGGCAAGCCGGTACAACGGGCCGACGCATGTCGCTACCGAGCTCAAATTGCCTATATCCGGCAAAGCCCGGTGCTGCTGCAGACCAGCGTCGAAGGCAATCTGACCTTTCCTTTCGGACTTACCGTGAACCGGGATAAAAAGTACGATCGGCAGAAAATCGAACTGTTTCTGCACGCTATTGACCGCCCCAGCGCCTTTCTGGCCAAGGATTCGGACACGCTATCAGGAGGAGAGAAGCAACTAGTCTGCCTGTTGCGCGTATTGCAGCTGGATCCCTGTCTTTTGCTGCTGGACGAGCCTACCTCAGCGCTGGATGAGTCTACAGCGCAACTGGTGGAAAAGCTGATTGAGCACTGGATGTATGTGAACGATCGTCGCACGGCGACGCTGTGGATCAGCCACGATGAGCAGCAAAAGGCCCGGGTTGGGAATCGTGTATGGCAAATGAAAAGCGGCCGCCTCACGACCGATGAAATAGCGGAAGGGCAAGAATGAACCTTGAATATATGGAAATATCGATCGGTGAAATCGGCCTGGCGGCATTGCTTATCCTGGCCAACGGATTGATTTCATTGCTGTTGCGCTTAAAGCTGGAAAGGCAATTGTTGATTGCCTCTGTACGGATGGTGGTGCAGCTGTTTGCCATCGGTCTGATTCTCAAATGGGTGTTTGCTGCCGACAAATGGTATATCGTGCTCGCGATCATGACTGTGATGACCGTCATTGCCGGGCTTGCCGCCAGAAACCGCAGTCGCATTCGTTACCGGGGCATGCAATTGGATGCCCTGTTTTCAATCTGGATACCGTCGTGGCTGGTCATGGCCATTGGTCTGGTATTGATCATGCGTATACAGCCTTGGTATTCCCCTCAATATGTGATTCCGGTGCTGGGTATGATCATGGGCAATACCCTGACCGGCGTGTCGCTGGGGCTCGATCGCATTACCAGCGAACTGACGCAGCGGCGCGATCACGTAGAGATGATGCTCTCGCTCGGCGCCAGCGGCTGGGAGGCCTATCGCGAAGCGGCGCAGATGGCGGTGCGGGCAGGGATGGTGCCCACCATCAACAGCATGATGGTGATCGGTCTGGTCAGCCTGCCGGGCATGATGACCGGTCAGATCCTGGCGGGCCAGGACCCGGAGCAGGCCATCCGTTACCAGATTCTGCTGATGTTCCTGCTGACCGCTTCTTCGGCTATTGCATGCGTGCTGGCTATTTTGCTGGTCTATCGGCGTGTGTTCAGCCCGCAGCATAATTTCCTGTATTGGAAGTTGCACGAGTCTGCCTAGATACTGCATAAGGATTCAGGGTAGCGGCATCGGACAAAGGGATATGGTCCGGCTGTAAGTTTCCACGAAGGAAACCGGCAGCCGGATTTTTTTATGCCCCACGACAACGCTCGGGCACGTGGGGCCGGGACCCTGTCGTAATTCACTTGTCATCATTTCGACTGTAATTAAGGGTTTTCCCCAGATGGCTGGTGAACGCAACGTCTATACACTGTATCCATAATATAGAAATAATTCCATATTATGGATTTATGAGTACAACAAAGCGCTCTTGCCCGTTTCGTGGGCCGAGCGCGCCAAGCCAATTCCCTTTACTTTATTGAATATCTCCGGAGACAAATCTGTCATGATCTACCCTCGTCGTGCCGTGCTGCCCTTACTGATTGCCTGTGGCGGCCTGGCCTCTGTTCCCGCCCTGGCTGCAGCGGCAAATGCCTATCCTGCCCAGCCCATTACACTTGTGGTGCCGTTTCAACCTGGCGGCGGCACCGATGCCGTTGCCCGCAGTTTTGCCAAGGCCGCGGAACAGCACTTTCCCAAAGGCATGATCGTGCTTAACAAGTCTGGCGCGGGCGGCGCGGTGGGGTGGAAGTATGTGCTTAATCAGAAACCGGATGGCTATACCCTGGCTGTGGTGACTGGCGAGTTTGTGACATTGCCGCTGCTCAATCTGTTTGACCGTTCTTACAAGGATTTCACGCCGCTGGTTCAGTTAAACGCCGATCCAACAACACTGGTGGTGCACAATGATTCGCCCTATAAATCTGTAGAGGATTTTCTGGCTGCTGCCAAGAAAAACCCTGATGGCATGAATGTGGGAACCCCGGGCACTGGCGCTGTTTACGATGTTGCGCTCAGTGCATTCGAGGTCAAGTCGGGCACCAAGGTGACGCATGTTCCCTATCCCGGCTCGGGGCCGTCGTTGCTGGCGTTGCTGGGTAAACAGGTCGATGCCGTGGCCACCAGTCCCGCTGAAGCGGCTGAATACGTTCGCAGCGGCAAAATGCGCCTGCTGGTCGTGATGAACGAGGAACGCGTGCCAGAGTTCAAGGATGTACCAACCGCAAAAGAAAAAGGGATTGACGTCTCCTATGGTACCTGGCGCGGCGTTGCGGGCCCCAAAAATATGCCGGTCGAAGCGGTCAGGGTGCTCAAGGAAGCATTTGAGAAAGTGGCGCAGGATCCGGAACTGATCAAGTCCATCAAACAGCAGAATCTGGGCTATGTGTATGCGGACGGCGAGGCATTTGAGCAGAAGATGGCTATGGAAACAGACGGATACAGCAAGGTTCTGAAAGAACTGGATATCAAGTAACCCAGACCGTTTTCAGAACTCACATTTGACATATCGCCCCACATGGATGGGGCCAAGGAATTGTTATGACCGAACCCACTCCCTATCGTTACCCCAATCCGAAAGAAGCATTGAAAGACATTGTCGTGCCCAATGCCGTTCCTGACGACGAACGCATCTGGGTCCCGCAGGCGCCCAATGTATGGTTTCGTCCGCTCTGCCTGAACGTCTCGCAGGGATACTGGATGAATCTTTTGCGCGTCAGAAAATCGGGCGTGCTCAGCTGTCATCGGCACCCCCAGCCGGTACACGGTTATGTGATCAAAGGCACCTGGCGTTATCTGGAGCATGACTGGGTAGCTACAGAAGGTAGTTATGTTTTTGAACCGCCCGGTGAAACCCATACGCTGTATGTGCTCGAAGACGTGGAAGAGATGATTACCATGTTCCAGGTCAACGGCATTATGTATTACGTGGACAGTGAAGGAAATCACACTGGCTACGAGGATGTCTTCACCAAGCTGGACATGTGTCGCAAGCATTATGAAAGCGTCGGCCTGGGCGCCGATTATGTCGACCAGTTCGTACGTTGATCATGAATAGCAAAGCCAATTATGATTTTTCACACCGCAATGCCGTCGTGACTGGCGGCAGCAGCGGGATTGGCCTGGATATTGCGCAACGCCTGCTGGCTGCCGGGGCTAGTGTGACAGTCTGGGATTTGAAGGCGCCGCCGCAGGCATTGCAGCAGCAGGGTATGCAGTTTAATTCGGTTGACGTTTGTGATAACCGTTCCGTACAAGACGCTTGTAATGCAGTGGTTGCCAGTTGCGGGTCTATCGATATGCTGGTCAATTGTGCCGGATTCGCCGGTTCTACATTGCCGCTGGAAGAGACCGATCCGCAGGAATGGCAAAGGGTGATTGCCGTCAATTTGCTGGGAGTCTATAACACGTGTCGGGCGGCCGTTCCTGTGATGAAGCAGGCTCATGCGGCACGCATCGTCAACATCGCCTCGCTGGCAGGCAAGGAAGGTACGCCAAATGCTTCGGCGTATAGTGCGGCCAAAGCGGCGGTGTTGGCACTCACCAAATCACTGGGCAAGGAACTGGCCCACACCCCGGTCCGTGTCAATGCCATTGCGCCAGCCGCAATTAACACGACGCTGCTGCAGCAGATGGCGCCGGCGCATGTGCAGACCATGATAGATAAAAGTCCGATGAAGCGGCTGGGCGAATGTGAAGAAGTGTCCGAAATGACGCTATGGCTGCTGTCCGCTTCATGCTCGTTCAGCACGGGTGCGGTGTTTGACCTGTCTGGCGGTCGCGCCACCTATTGATAATATTTGGAAAATTCATGAGTTTCAGACAAAATTTGCTTGAAGGAAAAACCGTGGTGGTTACCGGCGGTACCCAGGGAATTGGACGCGCCATTACAGAAGAACTGGCCGCGCTGGGCGCACAGGTTTATGCTGCCGGCCTGCCATCGCCCGGCCAGGAACCATACCGCCATGCGACAGTGACAGAAGCCATTGTTGATGTGACCAGTGACCAGGATGTGGCGGCGTTCGCAGCGTCCCTGGACAAAGTGGATGTGCTGATCA
The DNA here is from genome assembly GCF_014897675.1 of Advenella sp. FME57. Classification (GTDB taxonomy): domain Bacteria; phylum Pseudomonadota; class Gammaproteobacteria; order Burkholderiales; family Burkholderiaceae_B; genus Advenella. The sequence goes on from NZ_JABUXU010000037.1 coordinate 7,444, forward strand.
ATTGCGCGGGCATCATCGCCCGGGTCGAGGAGTTCAAATTACCCGTGTTCGAGCGGGTGATTGATGTCAATCTGGTGGGCACCATGCGTTTGTGCGAGGCCTTGCGTCCCTTGCTTGCAGCATCTACCGGTTGTATTGTGAACATGGCCTCCATGCTCAGCTTTTTTGGCGGCGGGCTGGTGCCCGGTTATAGTGCCAGCAAAGGGGGTATTGCGCAACTGACCAAATCGCTGGCCATCGCCTATGCGGCAGACGGCATTCGCGTGAACGCGGTTGCCCCGGGCTGGATCGCCACACCCCTGACCGAAGCGCTGCAGAACGATGAGAGCCGGGCCCGGCCCATTCTGGACCGCACGCCGCTCAAGCGCTGGGGAACCCCCGAAGATGTGGCCCGCGCAGTGACCTTTCTGTGTTCGGATGCGT
>NZ_JABUXU010000038.1 GCF_014897675.1 Advenella sp. FME57
TTTCATGGCATTCAGGCGAATCGCCCCACTGTCTGAAAATTGGTAGTTGCCGTCAATCGTGCTGCGCCACTGGCCGGACGTACCATAGCCTGCAGTCACGCTGAAAAACTTTTCCAGTTTCGGGGACTTGGTCACCAGGTTGATACTGCCACCGGTGCCGCCACGACCAGATAGTACAGAGCTGGGACCCTTGACCACTTCGACCGATTCCAGATTGAAGGTTTCATGCGATCCTCGCGCATAATCACGCGCACCGTCGATAAAAATATCGGTACTCGCTTCATAACCACGTACGAATGGGCGGTCACCGGTGGGCGTGCCGCCTTCGCCGGAGCCCAATGTGATGCCCGGCGTGGTACGCAGTACGTCGGCCAGCGACGCCGCGCCACGATCGTGCATCAGTCTTTCGGGAATGACCGTGATTGATTTGGGCGTTTGTTGCAGCGTAGCGCCGAATTTTCTGCTCTGTATTTCCCCGACCTGATAACCTGCCTCGTCCTGCGCAATGACCGCGGGCAATGTGCCGGCATGAATGCGGGGCGCTGCGGCCTGTTGTGCGTAAACCGGGGCGGCCACCAATGCGCCCGTCACCAGCGCGCCCGGCACCAGCCTGCGCCGGAATGCAGGCGCAACGCTTTCCCGCATCAGCAACGGTCGGACACATGTCCTGCGGGGATTGTCGATACTTCTCATTTATTTCCTCAACCTGTGACAAAAAAACAGACCAGCTGCAGCCACCCGCACTTGCATATCGCGCTTTGACGTTAAGACGCCTGAACCCTTTGCCGAAAAGGGCAAAATGGTGACTGCGAAAATCGGCAACGACCCATCACAATGTCGGGATGTCGCGCGACGTAGCAGGACCAAATCAATCCGGGACCGACAGCCGCAGGTTGATAATAAGATATATTCTCATTTGATACAATATGTCACACAAACAACAAACAGGAACATTTTTAATTTTTGTAAAGTTCGTGGGTTTTTCGGCGGCACACACATGAAATGTTTTGAATTTAAATTGCTAGTTTTTAATCTTTCATGTATTTCACGTTGCTTTATAAGCATTTGAGCTGCATTTTTCGGGCTGTTCTGCTCGGAGCCCAAGCAGCCGTCGATCCCAGTCAGACGGTCAGGCCGTGCTGGTATAACAAGGCTGCAGGCTGTGAAAATGAAAAAAACGTCGGATTTGTGATTCTCATTCCTTGGTCTTTCCCGCAAAATCCGCTACTTTTGTACGCGCAGTGCCTGCGAGCCCTTTCCGTTATGGCTGCCAGAGCACATCGCAGTTAATTTCCCCCAGGTTCCTGCAACCGCAAAGCATCATGGCCATTTCCAGCTCGGTACGCAGCATATGCAGCACATGAGCTACGCCCGTTGCGCCGGCCGCCGCCAAGCCATGAATAATCGGCAAACCCACGAGCACGGCGTTTGCGCCAAGGGCTAGTACCTTGACGATATCGGTGCCGCGGCGAATGCCGCCATCGAACAGGATCGGAACCTTACCCCCAATCGCCTGCGCCACGGCGGGTAACGCCTCAATGGTGGCCGGCAGCGTGTCCAGCACCCGTCCACCATGGTTGGACACGATAATCCCGGCCACGCCCGCAGCCATGGCGTCCTCGGCATCCTTCGGGTTCAGTACGCCTTTGGCAAGCACCGGCAGGCGGGTGATCGAAACCAGCCAGGCGAGGTCTTCCCATGTCGGCATGGCCTGGACCAGGGCACTGCCAAATATCGGATTCGTACCGGGCGCCGCGGTATGCGCAAGCGGTGAAGGCATTCCCCGAAGATTGGCAGCGCATATGTGGCCGGGCAGCACAAAACCTGCACGCTGCTCGGCATTGCGCAGGCCGGTGATCGGTGCATCGATTGTTACCACCAGCGCCCGATAGCCAGCCGCCTCGGCTCTGCTTACCAGTGTCCGGGTTTGTGCCTTTTCAGGCTGAAGATAAAGCTGAAACCACAGGGGAGCGGCAGTGCTGGCGGCCACCTCTTCGAGTGCAATGCTCGACAGCGTGCTCAGCACCATGAGGGCCTGCATGGCCTGTGCCGCCAGTGCCGTTGCCAGCTCGCCATCGGGATGGACCAGCCGGTGATAGGCAACCGGCGCGATAAAGATCGGATGTGCGTATGTCGTGCCAAATAGATCCAATTGCGTATGTCCGCCGCGCATCGGCATCATATTGCGGGTGAGCAGGCGGATGGCATCCAGTGCGCAGCGATTGCTGCGACGCGTAAGCTGGTCGGCCGCTGCGCTGTTCAGATAGGCCCAGCTGCCCGCCTCTACGCGCTCCTGCGCGTAGGACTCATAATCGGTCACGCAGGCAATCTGGGGTGGAATGCTCGCCAGTGGCGGCAAGGGGAAGCGCTTGGAGCAAGGCATAGCAAGGGGATAAAAAAGCAAATCGGCACAAGCATATCACGCCCGGATGCGCTCCTTGTCCGATATGGACAAAGCAGAGGCGCAACGCCTCATTGTTTTGATCTGAAGCAAAATAAAACACCACTCCTGCAAAAGGTGTGGCGTGATGTACTGAACGAAGCGCTTATTCAGCCCGGGTTGCAATCGCTGGCGACGGCAGCGGCCCTGCCGTTGCGCCCCACCTTGAGCAGACGACTGCCCTGATGGGTCTTGACAGACTGTTGAGTGACCTCGCCGCTGGCGATCCAGGTGACCGTCCCGTTGGTAAACGCCGTAGCGTCGCCATCGGTCTGGTCTGCACGTGTCAGTTCATATGTCCGGCGCTTGTCGCTCACAATCACTTTGGTTGCCCTGTCGTTGACGAACTCATAGGCCACACCCAGTTGACGTTTACCCTTGCAGATATAAACAGACTGCTGTGTGCTGCTAAGATTGTTGCCGTCCGCTGAACCGGTCGTGCAACCGGCTAGAACAATGCTGACCAAGGCCGCCGGGATTAGAATCAAACGCATGCCATCTCCTTTGATAAAAATAGTGTGATTGTAGTCAAACAACGCCGTCTGCATGACGATAAATCTTGATATGGGCCGGCTGCCTATCTTGGAGCCTGGGTTTACCCCGACAAAACACGCCGCCCCGAGCAGTATCTGTTGGCTATGCGCACAAAAAAAGCCACCCTTCAAAAGGGTGGCTTTGGTACTTCTTCTTCGCATACCGGCAATCTGTGCCGTCGCAGGCCTGCAAAATGCACAGGACCCTGACTTGGCTAGCGCCGGCGAAGCATCAGATGACGCGTGCTGCTTCAATAAGACGAACGACACTCCACGATTTGCTGCGTGAAATAGGACGACCTTCAGTAATTTCTACTGTGTCGCCTTCGTTGATCTCATTGGACTCGTCATGCGCTTTGTACTTGTTTGAACGGACCATGATTTTGCCGTAGATGGGGTGCTTCACGCGACGTTCTACCAGAACGACCACAGATTTGTCCATCTTGTTGCTAACCACTTTACCGATCAGGGTACGCTGACGCTTTGCGGGTGTCGTTTGCGTTGTTTCGCTCATATTACTTACCTGCAGCTTTTTCAGTAATGACGGTGCGTACACGCGCGATGTCGCGACGCACTTTCAATAACTGACTGGTGTTGGACAGCTGCTGAGTAGCGCGCTGCATACGCAGGCTAAATTGCGCCCTCAACAGGCTTTCGAGCTCTTTGGACAGCTCGGTCGTCTCTTTCGAACGGAGTTCACTTGCTTTCATGAATCTCTCCTTATGCGCCGAAGTGACGTGTGACAAACGTTGTCGCGATTGGCAGCTTGGCTGCTGCCAGACGGAACGCCTCACGTGCCAGCTCTTCGCTGACGCCGTCCATTTCGTACAATACTTTACCAGGCTGGATCTCGGCTACCCAGTACTCCGGGTTACCTTTACCGTTACCCATACGGACCTCAGCAGGTTTCTGAGAGATCGGCTTGTCTGGGAAAATTCGGATCCAGATACGACCGCCACGTTTGATGTGACGGGTCATGGCACGACGGGCTGCCTCAATCTGGCGAGCCGTCAGACGACCGCGACCAGTAGCTTTCAGACCGAAGTCGCCAAAGTTTACATTGGTACCGCGAGTAGCCAGGCCGGTATTGCGGCCTTTCTGCTCTTTACGATATTTCCTGCGTGCTGGTGACAACATAATTATTCTCCTTCTGTCGCAGTTGCTGCGGCTGGCGCTGCAGCATCACCTGCTTTGCGACCACTGCTGCGACCACGGCCACCCGGACGACGCTGTCCATCAGGACGGTCACCGCGAGGACGACGTGGACGACGCTCATCTTCACGAGGAGCAGCCACTTCAGCAGGCATTTCGCCGTTTGGCAGCAGATCGCCTTTGTAGACCCAGACTTTGATACCAATAATACCGTAGGTAGTCTGTGCTTCAGAGGTGCCATAATCGATGATGGCGCGCAGGGTGTGTAGAGGCACACGACCTTCACGATACCATTCGGTACGGGCAATTTCGATACCATTCAGACGGCCGGCGGACATGATCTTGATACCCTGCGCACCCAGGCGCATGGCGTTCTGCATCGCGCGTTTCATGGCGCGGCGGAACATGATCCGTTTTTCCAGCTGCTGAGCGATAGAATCAGCGATCAGCTGAGCATCGGTTTCAGGCTTGCGAATTTCTTCGATATTAACGTGAACCGGCACGCCCATCAGGCGTTGCAGGTCTGACTTCAGGCTCTCGATATCTTCGCCGCGTTTACCGATGACAACACCGGGACGTGCAGAAAATACAGTGATCCGTGCATTTTTTGCAGGACGCTCGATAAGGACGCGACCGACGGATGCGTTTTTCAGTTTCCGCTTCAGGTACTCGCGAACGCGGACGTCTTCGGCCAGCATGGCGCCGTAGTCTTTATCGTCAGCGTACCAGCGTGAGCTCCAGTTACGGTTAACTGCGAGACGGAACCCGATAGGGTGAATTTTCTGACCCATTGTGACTCCTTATGCGCCGACTTTGACCACAATGTGGCAAGTCTGCTTCTCGATACGGTTACCGCGGCCCTTGGCCCTTGCGGAGAATCGCTTCATTGACTGAGCTTTGTCGACATAGATCGTCGTCACTTTCAGTTCGTCAATATCGGCACCATCATTGTGCTCGGCATTCGCAATTGCGGATTCCAGAGCTTTCTTGACGATACCAGCGGCTTTTTTTGGTGTGAATGTAAGGATATTCAACGCATGTGCCACAGACTTGCCACGGATCATGTCCGCAACCAGACGGGTTTTTTGCGCAGAGATATGTACACCACGAATAACGGCTGTAGTTTCCATCGCTTACCTCTTAGACTTTTTGTCTGCAGCATGGCCCTTGTACGTACGGGTATGAGCAAACTCGCCAAGCTTGTGACCAACCATATTTTCGTTCACATACACAGGCACGTGCTGACGGCCATTGTGAACAGCAATTGTCAAGCCGATGAAATCAGGCAGGATGGTTGAACGACGCGACCAGGTTTTGATCGGTTTTTTCTCTTTCCCATCGACGGCGGCATCCACTTTTTTGAGCAAGTGGGCGTCTACGAAAGGACCTTTTTTGATAGAACGTGACATTTAGTTCGCCCCTTATTTACGCTTGCGACGTGACACAATCATTGAGTCAGTACGCTTGTTGCGGCGGGTTTTGAAGCCTTTGGACGGTGTCCCCCATGGGCTGACCGGCTCACGAGCTTCACCTGTACGGCCTTCACCACCACCGTGTGGGTGATCAACCGGGTTCATGGCAACACCACGAACGGTCGGACGAATACCACGCCAACGCATCGCACCGGCTTTACCGTATTGACGCAGGCTGTGTTCTTCATTACCGATTTGACCGATTGTCGCGCGGCAATCAATATGCACGCGGCGAACTTCACCGGAACGCAGACGGATCTGGGCGTAAATGCCTTCACGGGCCATCAGTACAGCAGATGCGCCGGCGGAACGGGCGATTTGCGCACCTTTGCCTGGCAACATTTCGATGCAGTGTATGGTTGAACCGATAGGAATGTTGCGGATCGGCATGGTGTTACCCACGCGGATAGGCACTTCCTTGCCAGACAACAGTGATGCACCGACTTCCAGGCCACGAGGAGCGATGATGTAACGACGCTCGCCGTCTGCATAGCAAAGCAGGGCAATGTGTGCAGTACGGTTAGGATCGTATTCCAGACGCTCTACCTTTGCAGGGATACCATCTTTATTGCGACGGAAATCGACCACGCGGTAATGGCTCTTATGACCACCGCCACGATGACGGACAGTGATATGACCATTGTTGTTACGGCCGGAACCACGTTTTTGATGCTCAACCAGGGCTGCAAACGGAGCACCTTTATGCAGATTGGCGTGCACGACCTTGATCATGCCGCGACGACCAGCAGAGGTTGGTTTTGTTTTAACTAAGGCCATCTCAGTTTACCTCCGTAAAGTCGAGTTCCTGACCTTTTTTCAGTGAAACGTAAGCAATGCGGTTGGCTTTGCGGCGACCGACGAAACGGCCTGAGCGCTTGACCTTACCCTTACGGTTCAGTACAGAGACGGAATCAACTTCAACTTTGAACAGCATTTCAACAGCTGCTTTCACTTCGGGCTTGGTTGCATCAGGTGCAACACGCAGCGCGATTTGGGGTTTCTCACCAGACTCGGCGATGAATGTCGCTTTTTCAGTGATGACGGGAGCCAAAATCACTTGCAATAAACGTTCTGCTTTCATCCCAGCATCTCCTCGAATTGAGCGATAGCTGCTTTGGTGATCAGCACTTTTTTGTAGTGGACCAGAGACAGCGGATCAGCGTAACGCGGTTCTACAACAGCTACGTTTGGCAAGTTGCGAGTTGCCAGGTAGGTGTTTTCATCAACGGTGTCGGTGATGATCAGAACGGAATCCAGACCCATGGCTTTCAGTTTTGACGCAGCCAGTTTTGTTTTTGGCGTGTCGAAGGTGAAAGCGTCAACAACGGCGATGCGACCTTCGCGCGCCAATTGAGACAGGATCGAACGGATACCCGCGCGATACATTTTTTTGTTGACTTTCTGGCTGAAGTTTTCTTCAGGAGAGTTCGGGAATGCACGACCACCTCCACGCCAGATTGGGGAAGATGTCATACCGGCACGAGCGCGCCCGGTGCCTTTCTGGCGCCATGGTTTTTTCGTGCTGTGCTTGACCTGTTCGCGATCTTTCTGGGCACGATTACCGGAACGTGCATTTGCCTGATAGGCAATCACGACCTGGTGAACCAGCGCTTCGTTGAAATCACGGCCAAAGATTGTGTCAGGTGCGCTGACGGTTGCGTCAGACTGGCCCTGATCGTTCAGGAGCTTAAGATCCATTATTTAGCTCCTTTCGCAGACATTTTGATGGCCGGCAGAACCACGACGTCGCCATTCTTGTGACCGGGCACTGCACCACGGACCATCAGAAGACCACGCTCGGCGTCAACACGGATAACATCAAGATTTTGAACGGTACGGGTTACATCACCCAGGTGACCAGACATGCGTTTACCAGGAAAAATACGACCTGGATCCTGAGCCTGACCGATAGAACCAGGCACGCGATGCGACCTGGAGTTACCGTGAGAAGCGCGCTGGGAACCAAAATGGTGACGCTTGA
>NZ_JABUXU010000039.1 GCF_014897675.1 Advenella sp. FME57
ACCCGTCGGCCAGTCTTGCGCATCCCGGAGAACGGGCGTCGCCACTCGTCTTTCTCGCGCTGTCGAACATAGCGTTTGAGCTTCTCCAGCTCGTCTTCTTCACTATCAGTCAGGTGCTCAACGACCGGTTGATTCGTGGTCCAGTTGAACGGCTTCATCAGCTGCGAGTCGAGCACAGCCATGTCTCGCTCGAACTCAAGACGGTCAGCTTTGCGCCGATAGTAGTCCCGGGAACGACGCAGCGACTCAAGCTCCATAACTGCATCCTCTGGCACTGCACGACCCGTGCGAGCTCGTTGCCGATACGCGACTTGTTTACACTTCGCCGAGCAGTATCTTTGGCCCTCACCCCGGGTCTCGAACGAGGTCTCGCAGACCTTACAAGTGGTCATTTTGCGCTCCTCACAGGCATCCGCCACACCCTTGCCCGTCACGTTACCTCCCCACGGAAATGTCCCCGTATGCACTGTGGTGCCAGAGGTGTGCTTGATTCATAGTCATTTCGCGCCGGTTTTCTTTCGTTGCCGGCTACGGGGTTAGTTCTCGCGTTTGGCCTGTGTCTCGAGGAGCGTGGTGATGCGTTCGTTGAGTTTGTCGTGCTGGTCTCGGACTGCACTCAGTGCGGCTTCGTGTTTGGCTGCCTCCGTTGACCACTTCTCGGCCTCAGCCTTGGCCTCGGCGAGTTCCTTCCTGAGGGTGTCGGCTTGGGTAGTCGCGGTGTCGCGTTCGGCCTCAACAGTCTCAACGTCGGCAGTCAGCCCCTCGACCTCGACGCGGAGTGCATCGACATCAGAACGCAACTGGTCACGCTCGGGCGTCACGGCCGCCAGGGCGGCCCGATAGGCATCAGCCCAGATCGCCTCAAGGCGTCCGGTCACATCCTCGGGCACAGCCGGGATGGTCTCATGGTCATCCTCACTCGCTGCATCGTTCCAGGCCTTCGCGGTCGCCGAGGCGACGGCCATGCGCACCTTCGCGGCCTCGCGGATCGCGCGGGCAGTCACGGCCCTGCCCGTGTCGGCGAGGTCGCGGGCGGCTGCCTCGGCGCGGGTCTCAGGGGACTGGTCATCGGTCATGGTGGAAACTCCTTCAATTGGTAACGGGTAACTTATGTTACTCGTTACCATGTTACCCCATTTTGGCGTCACCGGCAAGCATGACCCAGCGACACCTGAGCTTCCAGGCTCAGCCATCCACGGGGCACCTCGGTGAGGGATCCGCCGCAGATGAGTTCGCAAGCGAGAATTCGGTCGAGACTCCGTTCCGATACTGACAGCAGAGCCGCACAAGGAAGGGATGCCCCTGCTGCGTGTCAGGCTCGATCCAGAACGGCGACACCGACCGGCATCCCACACATGGACACCGTCGCCGCATAGGAACCAGGAGAACTATCCGCCATCGCTAGGAGTACCCAATGAACCGCATCCCTGCACACCTATCCCTCGCGGCCGTGATCGTCTTCGTCGTCACGATCCTCGCCGTCTGTCCACCGGACCGAATCACTCCGATCCTCGACTGGTTCCAGATCGTCACCGGGACCGCGAGCTAGCGCTCACTGTCTACGTATCAAGGGGTACCGCTGGCCTCGTGGTTGAGGTTTCTGGCGAGGTGACCGTTTCTGCGTAGCAGTCGTGTGCTGCCCTGCGTGTGGTGTCCTCACATGCGGGTGAGATCAGTTCCGGTCAGACCGAGGGTGGAGATGGGGCCAGTTCCAGCGGTCGCCGTAGCGGACCTCGCTACGCTCGGACAGAAGCCTCCCCCCGCCGGAACCATCTGATATTGCTTTCGAGACCCACTTTGAACACACCGAGCAAAATCCCACTTTGAACTCAGACGCCATGGGAACGTGGGGCTATGAGTACAGCGAGCACGGAGACGTGGGGACAGATGTGGTTGCCGCTGTGGCCCCTGGCCTCTGACGATCTGCTCCAGGGCATCTATCGCACCAGCCGCCACAACGCCCTGGAGCTGCGCTACATCGAGGCCAACCCCCAATCCTTGTCGAATCTCCTTGTCGTCGACATCGACCACCCCGACGCGCTCATGCGCGCCATGTGGAACCGAAAAGCCTGGCAACCCAACGCCGTAGTCGAGAACCCTGCCAACGGCCACGCACACGCCGTATGGGCACTTGCAGAGCCAGTCACCCGCACCGAGTACGCCAGACGCAAACCACTCGCCTACGCCGCCGCCGTGACCGAGGGGCTGCGCCGGTCCGTTGACGGCGACAAGGGCTATTCCGGGCTGATCACGAAAAACCCCACCCACGAGCAGTGGGAAGCCTCCTGGCTGACCGATCACCTCTACAACCTCGACGAGCTCACCGAGCACCTGACCGTCTCAGACTTCATGCCGCCAGACTCCTGGCAGCGCACCAAGCGGAAAAACCCCGTGGGGCTCGGCCGCAACTGCACCCTCTTCGAAACCGTCAGGTGGGACGTGTACCGGGTCGCGCGCACCATCCGGAAGCGCAACGAACACCCCACGCCAGAGGACCGTCACGACCTCGAAGCAGCGATCGTCAATTTGTGCCAGGAGATGAACTCGACGTTCAGCGAGGCACTGCCCGCCAGCGAGATCAGGGCCACCATTCGCAGCTTCTACAAGTGGATCACCACCCGCTACACCGGGTGGCTCGACTCCCGCACCACCAGCGAAGAAAAGTCCGCCGCCTACCACCGCAACACCGGCCGACAAGGAGGCCTCAAGGGCGGCATTGCCAGTGGCGAAGCTCGCCGCGCGGCCACCCGCCAGCGCATTATGGAGGCAATCAGCAATGGCCACTCGTGAGCGAATCCCCCGTAATGGGCTGACTATCCGTGAGCTGGCAGAACGTGCTGGTGTGGACCCACGCACGATTAAGAGGTGGACATCGGACCCTCGTGAGGTCTATCTAAGCCGCGCGGAACAGCGGCGATTGCGGATTCGTGAGCTGCGCGAGACAGGTCTGTCGATGCGTACGATCGCCAACGAGGTCGGTTGCTCCGTTGGCACCGTTCACAACGCTCTCAAAGACCAGCCCGAGGACGAATCATGAGCACCTACGGGCAGAAGAAAAAAGCGTGGGCCAGCGAGTGGGCGAAACTGCGGAAAGAGTACCTGTCGGGGAAGCTCATGGACGTTCTCGTTCTCCCCGTCAACGGCGGCACCTCTGTCCGATGGGAGTGCCCGGCCTGCGGCGAGACAGGCACTCCCGTCGCCTCGGAGAAGCTGGCGCTCACCGCTGGTCGTGGGCACATGAACATCCACGTCACGCCCGAGGATATCCAGGCACTCGAAGACATGAAGGTGCGGCGGATGCCGCCCGAACTGCTCTCGCCATTTCAACGGCGTCGACGCGACGAGCTCGAAGCCCACGACCAATGACGACAGCAGGATCGCCGCGACCGTCCTGGAGCGTGCAACAGGCTGCGCGTGAGTGCGGGGTCTCTCCGGCCACGATACGTCGCCGCCTCAAGGACGGGTCTCTGCCCAATGCGGTCCAGGGTGCCCGGGGCGCCTGGACGATTCCGGTCACTGATCTCATTGCGGCCGGTCTCAACCCTGGTCAACCGTCTCCACCTGACCATGGTCAAGGGGTAGTCACCGACCTTACTCACGCCGAGAATGACCATGGTCGTGACTATGGTCAAAGATCATCGTCGCAGGTGAAAGCCCTCCACGACCTTGAGCAAAAGTTACTCACTGAGCAACGTGAGGTTGAGCATCTGCGTACCCATGTGAGTACCCTGCAGAACAATCTTGATGACGTCCGTACGGCCATGCGGATGCTCGAAGCCGGGCCTCGAGACCGGGCTGACCGGTCAGGTTCAGACGTGACCGAGCACGTCGACCACAACGGTATGACCGTGGACAAGCCTGCCCGGTCAGAGTCGGCGGCCGGCGGTTCGTTCTTGCGCCGGCTGTTTCGTAGAAGCAAGTGATCGGAGGACTGTTGGACGAAGACCAGATGGTTCAGTTCTATGAACGCCGAAGGATCTATCCGGAGTGCCAGTCAGGCTGGTACCCGCTCATTCTCGATCTCGATAACAAGATTGGCAGCATCGAACCTGGATACAAAGTCGATCAGATCAAGGAGAAGTTCGGGGGCCTACGGTTCTACTACGACCAGATGAGCGTCAATGACGACAACCGAGAACGTGTGGACAAACTCGTCGATGCAGCCGAAGCGAAGGCCTACACGACCTGCGAGGTGTGTGGCGTCTCTGACTCGACTGTCACTACGAGCGGCCCTTCCTGGGTGAAGACTCTCTGCACAACCCACAGGGGGAAAATTAGGTGAGGCACGGCCCTGGTTAGCCGGGGGTCTTGACCTGAGGCACTCCGGTTCACGGCGTCATGACGAAGTGGTCGGGCTTGAGTCCCGAAGCGTTCGCCCACTCTGCGTTTTGATAGTGGCCGTGGTTTCTCGATTTCGCATTACTCACGTTCAACACTGACATTGATCGAATCGGAAGCTATCTCTGGCTTCGTTGAGGCAATCACCTTGCTCAGTTCGTCGCGCCATTCGCGAACGGTCTCGACAGGAACTACGCGATCAACCAGCGTCGGAGAATCGCCTTGGGCAATAAGAGCAAGCATGACATGCTCCACCCCGAGGTAGTCACCCGGTGACTCATTTGCTAGTTGTACGGCCTCTCGAATCGCGGCCTCTAAGCGTGGAGTTACCCACCCATCGATGCATAGACGACCAACTTGCAGTTCTCCACTTGGCAAGCTCATACGATTATGATCGCTCCATCCCAGCGGCCGCCGAAGCATATACCGTTCAACGGGTACCCGCCTCCATTTCTGCACGTGGCTTCAGTGACCGCAACATAGGGATCTAACGCAACAACTTCCTGCTGCTCATGCGATGGGGAAGCCGAAGCACTAGCCGGGGCAGCTACTCCCAAAACTCCCAGGGCCACGACCGCCACAGCCAGAACGAGATGCTTAGCGCCCATCAGTCGAGTGCTGTCACCTTTGAGCATTTCACTCTCCTATCCTCGTGCCTGGCCAGATCCAAAAGGCAAGGCTAATTGGGCGACTGAGCATACTCCTGCTCTCCGACCGTGACAAGGTTCCATCTGCCGGGGATCTTGACATGAGGCACTCCGCAGAAGTTTTTGGATCGGCACTCTCCAAGCTTATCGACAGTCTGCTCCACACCACCATCGACGAGCATGTCGCCGAGGCGGTATTGCGCGGAGGTTAGGGACTGGTACACGGATAGGTGACACCCGAGCTGGCTCACCGAAGCGAAGGCCTACACGACCTGCGAGGTGTGTGGCGTCTCCAACTCGACCGTCACTACCGCAGGGGACAGATACTCGGTGAAGACACTCTGCGCGGTCCACAGATAATGTCAGCTGATTCAACCCATCGTAATTACCAGTGAAGAAGAACGTCCTATCTCACGTTCCCGAAAAGCCTGACCTGGAACTTGATCGCATCGTAGCTAATATATGCATTTGCTGTAATCATTTATAACCGCCTGTTTTCCTTGTACAGCAAGCCTGGTAGCGTGATGTAAATTACATAGTTTATGCAGGTTTTTCAGCTAGAGGAGACAATCATGTTGGCTATACGACCAAGCATGAAAAGGACGGCCACTGCGGGGGTTGCCACGATGGAACACTGGCGCAAACTATCAGTGAGGAAGAAGCAGGGGAAGTCGACTATCCGGTCTCCGTGGAAACACACGCACTGCCGTATTTCATCGTCAAATGTTTGGTTGGATTGGGTCTGAGCGCACCGGATATCGCCCGAATCGCGTCGATGGGCACCTGGGCTTCGATTGCCGGTGCGTTTGGTCGAGCTGCCGCTGCGTGTGTCTTCGGAAAGTAGGATACGTTGATGTTCAAAAATCCTTCTCAGTCTGATTTGGAGAATCAACTGAAAGATATAGACGAAGAACTGTCTTCCCATCCTTTTTCGAACACGCGAGTCGAAGAAGCTAACTCTTTAGTTGAATCGATGAAGGGAAAGGATAAAGAGGAAATCGACAGGACCCTGAAGGATCGAGATCTACCTGGTCTCGAAGAACTGGGGAAGGTCACGGCCACGGGAACTTACAGCTGGTGGAAGCTACATAGATCCCGAGCGAAAATATTGAAGAAACTAGAACATATTTAAATATCTTCACTTGCGAGCTGTCGAGCAGTCCCTGAGTACACGCCGGGGGAACTCGAACTTGTCGACAGTCCGCTTCACACCGCATGAGCATGTCACCGAGCCGGTACTGCGCAGAGGTGAAGAACGGACTACGGTTCACCCGTCGCGATCGCCTTCATCGATACTCGCCACGACGTTGTGACCACCTACCCTCATTATTCGTGCCATCATCACCTTCATCTCTGACACGACACCACACGCGGGACACTCCAGACTTCCTGCACAGACACACACACCACCCATGAACCCGACCACACGAACACCTTCAGCCATCACACCTCTTGCATTACTGACGGCGTGCAGATTGCGCAGCCGCAACCGTCTGCGCAACGTACTCCTCGCGAGTGATGTCTCTACGCACCTTGGCTGTTAGCCGAGCCACGTCCTCCCTGTTGGGAATCCACCCCTCATGCCAGTTCGCAGCCAACGCCTCCACCACGTTCCGACGCTGCTGATCATCCAAACCCTCGAACACGTCCGGCCACCTTGACTCGATATCAAAACGGTCACTCATCATCATTTCCTCTCCCATCACCAGCTCAGTGCAACGCCAGACAGAGCCACTTATCCCGGGAGAAGTGTATAGCTCGCTCCGCACTTCCAACCCCGCCGGCTCCCGGCAGTCTGGTGCCATTGCACGAACCACACACTCGCATTTCACCCAAGCCGTTGCTCGCTTCATCCCGCGCAGCGATACCGGGTCCGGGGCTTGCCCTGTGTGCATCGATCACCGGATCGAAGCGCAAGTGGTTGCCACTTGCTATGCTTGCTCCCCCTCCACACCAGACCTGTTCTGCATAGTCACTTCTCACGTTGAGCCTGTGCCTCCACAGGTCATTGGTGGATGTTGAGGACGAGGAGAAACACCCTCGACACCGAGCTCACACGTTGCTCCGTCGTGGGTTTTCAACCACTCAGGTTCGCTGTGCTCGTCATCGTCAAAAGCTGTCGGCCCCAGGTCGTCATGAGCGGCATCAAGGATGCTCGACCACCACTCATCTTCGTCCGCATACCCCAAGTCTTGCCACACCCGTGCGGCACTTGCTGTATCGAGTTTCACCCTCAGAGTCGCCACGTCCTCGTAGAGTTCATACGTGAACTCACTGGCCTCACCAACACTCAACGCGACCCGTCGGCCAGTCTTGCGCATCCCGGAGAACGGGCGTCGCCACTCGTCTTTCT
>NZ_JABUXU010000003.1 GCF_014897675.1 Advenella sp. FME57
TTTGGCGACGGCTTTTTTAGCAACGGCTTTCTTGGCAGGTGCTTTTTTAGCTACGGCCTTTTTGGCAACGGCTTTCCTGGCTGGCGCTTTTTTAGCTACGGCCTTTTTGGCAACAGCTTTCTTGGCGGGCGCTTTTTTGGCAACTGCTTTTTTGGCAACGGCTTTCCTGGCTGGTGCTTTTTTAGCGACTGTCTTTTTAGCAACGGCTTTCTTGGCAGGTGCTTTTTTAGCTACGACCTTTTTGGCAACAGCTTTCTTGGCTGGTGCTTTTTTGGCAACTGCTTTTTTAGCGACTGCTTTTTTAGCAACGACTTTTTTAGCAACGACTTTTTTGGCAGGTGTTTTCTTCACAACTGCTTTCTTGGCAGGGGCCTTTTTGGCAACTGCTTTCTTGGCTGCAGGTTTGGCTGCAGCTTTCTTTACAGCTTTCTTGGCGGTAGTAGCCATGATATTGCTCCTTAGAAAGGGTCCTAATCACAAATTAAAAATACATCTACGTAGATATAATTCAAGACAAGCAACGAAAGAGCTTGGCTTAACTACCATTTGATATGTTCCCCACGCTGTGTGCGAAACATCTCAAATGGATCTGATGAAATGAATTCAAATTCCATCATAAGCGTAAGGGTAACGCATAACGTCGTATAACGAAAGAATTTCTTATTGATATTATTGGCTTAACTCAATTTATTTAGCTCTCGGGACGGTTGATCAGGTGTTTTGTATTCATCTGAAATTTTCATCTTGCACATGCGTGGTGATTTTTCAAATCGCAAATTTCGATTTCAACTGTGTTCTTGAATCGCAATTGAAAGTGCATGATCAGCTCGTATCGGATGGTGCATTGTCTTCATCCGATTTTTTAAAAATGCAGATAGTGTTTCGCAAAGCCAATGTTTACAACGCTTTGCGCCTCGCGCGTAAATTTCCAGAACGCATTGCGTGCGAACAGGCATTGTGGGCGCGGTATTCATGCTCGCTCAATTGTCCTGCTTCGACCCGGTTTGTGCGACTGTTTTCACGGTTGCCAGACATGGCCTTGGTCAAACAGCAAAAGCGTTTGATTGGTTACCGTGAGAGATTTTGTTAAAAACCAACATTTTCACAACAAGATGCGCGCACAAAAGAAAAAACGCTGCGAATGAAGCAGCGTTTTTTTCTTTCGGCATTACATCAACCTGCCGGATTTGCGGCGATCGTTAAACCTGGTCAAGCCGTTGCAGAACGAGATCGCGACCTAGAATGGCCAGAACCGCATCAATGGCAGGCGTCTGTTTTTGGCCCGTGACGGCAACGCGCAATGGGATACCAAGCTGTGGCATTTTCAAACCGTTGTCGGCCAGAAACTGTTTGACCAGTGCAGCCAGAGCAGGTGCATCCCATGAGTTGAGCGCGGCAGCTGCAGCGGCGAACTTCTTTAGCGTTGCGCGTGCGTCTTCGGTCAGCACGGTAGCGGCAAGTTGTGGGTCAGCCGGCTGATATGGGGCGCAAAAGAGCATCGCGTTATCGGCCAGCTGTTCAAGAGTCTCTGCCCGATCACGGAACAAATTCAAAATGGCTGCCAGATCCAGGCCTGCAGTGGTGCCACCGCGCGCGGCAATGCGCGGCGCAACATGGGCGACCAATGCGTCGTCGGCCAGTTCCCTGATGTAGTGCGCGTTTACCCAATTGAGTTTTTTAGGGTCCCATTGCGCGGCAGACTTGGACAGATTACGAGTGTCGAACCATTGCACGAACTGTTCGCGTGTGAACAGTTCCTGGTCGCCGTGACTCCATCCCAATCGGGCCAGATAGTTGATCATGGCTTCGGGCAAATAGCCCTGTGCATCATATTCCATGACGCTGACTGCGCCGTGGCGCTTGGACAGTTTCTGGCCATCGGGGCCAAGAATCATCGGCAGATGCCCATACTCGGGCACCGTTGCGCCCAGCGCTTTCAGAATATTGATCTGGCGGGGCGTGTTATTGACGTGGTCATCTCCGCGGATCACATGAGTGATTTGCATGTCGTGATCGTCTACCACCACACAGAAGTTGTAGGTCGGCGTGCCATCCGGGCGGGCGATGATCAGATCGTCTAGCTCGGCATTGTCGATTGAAATGGGGCCTTTGAGCATATCGTTCCAGGTCACCGCGCCTTCCTGCGGATTGCGGAACCTGACAACCGGCTTGCGTCCTTCCGGCACGGGTGGCAGAGTTTTGCCAGGCTCAGGTCGCCAGGTGCCGTCATATTTTGGCTTGCGCCCCTGCGCCTTGGCTGTCTCGCGCATATGCTCCACTTCTTGCGGGCTGCTGTAGCAGTAGTAGGCAGTACCTGCTTCCAGCATGGATGCCAGCACCTGCTTATAACGATCGATTCGCTGCATCTGGTAGAAGGGGCCTTCGTCTGCATCCAGTGACAGCCATTTCATGCCGTCCAGAATAGCCTGTACCGCTTCTGGTGTAGAGCGCTGCACGTCGGTATCTTCGACACGCAGAACGAATGTGCCGTTGTGATGGCGGGCAAAGGCCCAGGAAAACAGGGCGGTGCGTGCACCCCCCAGGTGAAGATAACCGGTAGGAGAGGGCGCGAACCGGGTGCGAACTGCTGTCGGGGCAGATTGGGACGTATTCATTGTGATTGCTCGGCAATTGGATAAATCAGAAGAGAGTCAGTTTAAAATGTTATGAATGACCAGAGCAAACGAATCAGCTGTTTATATAAAAAGATCTGGCCCGTTCAAATCATTCAACTCCAAGAGGATGTATGTTGCGTCACCGACTCGCGGCATTTTTTGAACCACGCTCGCTATGTGTCATCGCCGACACCGAGCTTGCCGTTTTCACACAGGTTCCCGCCTACCTGAAGGCAGCTACCGATCTGCTGCCGCTGCCTGAAGACTTGAGTTCGGCGCAGCAGCAACTGCAGCATTGGGAGATGACGCCTGGCCGTGATCTTGCTGTGGTATGTGTCCGGTCCGGACTGTTGGCTGCCGTTTTGCAGCAAATGGCGGTGGCGCCGCCGCGCGCCATTCTGTTGTTGCCTGGCCAGGTGGTTGACCAAGCCCCGCAGGACACCCG
Organism: Advenella sp. FME57; assembly: GCF_014897675.1. Lineage (GTDB taxonomy): Bacteria > Pseudomonadota > Gammaproteobacteria > Burkholderiales > Burkholderiaceae_B > Advenella. The sequence continues at coordinate 3,061 of NZ_JABUXU010000003.1, forward strand.
TGATTTGATCCAGGATTGGTGCACAGAGCATGGGGTCATGCTGCTGGGGCCGCGCGCCTTCGGCATTTATCGCCCGCATCTGAATCTGAACCTGAGTCTGGCGCAGATGCAGCCGCGCGCAGGCCGGATTGCCGTGATATCACAATCGCGAATGCTGTTGCGTTCGATTATCGACTGGGCCGAAGATGTCAACCTGGGATTGTCTGCTGCCGTATCGCTGGGAGAAGTGACCGATGTCGATCTGCCCGAACTGGTCGAGTATCTGGCAACTGATGCGCGCACCGACAGTATCGCGTTGTACCTGGACAAACTCACCTCGGGCAGGGAGCTGATCAGCGCTTTGCGCGCCGCATCCAGTGTGAAGCCGGTGATTGTATTGCGTGCCGGTCGTGCAGACCCGGAACTGTCCGGCAGCGACGTGGTGCTGGATGCCGCGCTCAGGCGCGCTGGCGCAATTCGCGTGAATTATTTTGTCGAGCTGTTTGCGGCAATCAAGGCCATGTCGTATGCCAGAAGGCCCCGCGGCGGCAAAATTGCCATGCTCGCCAATGGTCGCGCTTCGGCGCAATTGGTGCAGGATGCCATTCCCGCCGACAGTTCCATGTCCATGGCGCCTCTCACGCAGAGTACGGTCAAGTGCCTGAGTGAAATTTTTGGCGTCAGCACGCTAGTCGATAATCCGGTCATTCCGTATGTGCCCCTGACGCCCGAAGCGCTGATCGATGGCTTGCGGTGCCTGATAGCAGATAGCCAGGTCGATGCCGTCATGGTCATTCTGGCGCCAGACGAATTTTGCGATATGCAGCAAGTGGTCAAGGCGTTGGCCGCATTTGCACCTGGCGCACACAAGCCGATCGTGACCTGCCTGCTGGGAGAAGCCAAAATGCGCCCCCTGCGCCGGCTGCTTGATCAGGCGGGCATGCCTGCCTTTCGCACGCCCGAAACGGCGCTCAGTGCCGTTTTGTCGCTCACTTCGTACCACTATAACCAGCAACTGCTGCTGCAAACCCGTTATGTGCATTCTGGGCAGCGGCCGGCTGAACTTGAGCAGGCACGCGCGATTCTGGAGACGGCCAGCAGTGCGACTGCGAGCGAGCTTACCCGTGAACAATGCATTGGGCTGGTCGAATGCTTTCACCCGAACGTACGCTGGGAGCCTGACGAAGAAGATGAGCGATTCAGTACGCTGGATGATGTTCCCTCTGTCATGATCCGCGTTAGTCGCGATCCGATTTTCGGGCCGTGGATCTGGTTCGGAGAGGGCGGGCATATGGTTCGCTTTTCCGCCTCTGATCGGGGCGTGGATCTGCCGCCGCTGAACCTGAATCTGGCTGGCAAACTGATCGAGCGCAGTCGGGTCTGGCGCCAGGAACTGCAGTCTTATGTCGAGCCGCAAATTCTGCGCAGGTTGCAGGGGTTGCTGGAAACCATCAGCGAAATGGTCAGCGAGTTGCCCGCTATTGAGTCAATGGAGTTGGATCCGATCATCCTTGGCTATCGGGACCTGCATGTCCGCGAAATCCGCATCCGGGTGGCCAAGTCGCTGCCTGCGCAGATCCCGCAGAAAACCGGCTTCAGTCATATGGCGATTTATCCCTATCCAACGCACTTGGTGCAGGATCGTGTTTTTGCAGACGGCTCGCCCTGGGTGTTGCGACCCATCCGCCCCGAGGATGCCGATGCGTTGCAGGAGTTCATTCGCGGACTTTCCGAGAAATCACGCTATATGCGTTTTGTGTCCATGATGCGTGAACTCACGCCCAAGATGCTTACGCGCTACACGTATGTGGACTATCATCGTGAACTCGCCCTGGTGGCCACCACGCAAATTCCGAATCCTGCCAACCGCGGCTTACCACAAGAGATCATTATCGGGCTGGCGCATTACCTGCGCAATGCCGATGGTGTGGGTGCGGAATATGCCCTGGTCATCAGCGACCAATGGCAAAAACGCGGTCTCGGAAGCAGCCTGATGCAGGCGCTTATCATGGCTGCCCGCCAGCAGCAACTGAACTATCTCGAAGGCGTGGTGCTCTCGAGCAATCGACCCATGTTGCATCTGATGACTTCTCTGGGTTTCATCAACGAAGAAGATGCGGAAGATCCATCTATGCGCCGGGTCTGGTTGCCGCTGACCATGGCGGAACAGGCCTGACCCCAGCCTGGCCGCATGTTGTTGTGTAGATCTCGATTGCAGATACAAGCGGCAGTCTCGTCGGGCTGTGAACGGGAAGGCCATATATTGCCGGCGCTGGCAATTGACTGCATCAGTCATGACAATTGAAATGACACATGAGTCGGACAATGATGAACCAGAAATAGGGGTGCGCGCCGCTATGTATTACCAAATTGCCGTCAATAAAATTTATTGACGGCAATTTTTTTTCCTGCAGGAAAATGCGCGGCGGCCCGGGGCAGGCAAAAAATATTATTGCGTGATCTTTTGCAGAAATGCCGAGATATCGTTGATCTCATCCAGATTGACCGAGTGCGCCATGGGGTAGGTACGCCATTCGGTATTGCTGTAATTGTTTGCCAGCAGCCACTCGCGTGTTTGCTGGGCAAAGCTGATATCGACGACCGGGTCATAGGTGCCATGCGCGATGAAAATTGGCATGTCAAGATGTGCAGTGTTATGTTCAGCAACGCTTTTGTCCGCCATGGGCAGATAGCCCGACAGGCAGATCAGGCCAGCCAGTTTCTCTTGTGAGCGCAAGCCGGTTTGATAGGCCATCGCGCAGCCTTGGGAGAACCCGGCAAGAATAATGTTTTCAGTGGGCACGCCGCGTTCGTTTTCCCGTCTGATCAGCGCTTCAATGGCAGCCTGGGAAGTGCGCAGACCGGATTCGTCGACATCACGACTGACATTGCTCAGCGCGATGATGTCATACCACGCGCGCATCGGCATTTGGTTGTTAATGGTAACGGGACGCACCGGCGCATTCGGAAACACAAAACGGATGCGCCTGTCGGCGGGCAGGCGCAGTTCGGGAATGACCGGCACAAAATCATTGGCATCGGCGCCCAGCCCATGCATCCAGATGACAGAATGAGTGGGCGCAGCAGTCTTGTCGCTGCCGTGTTCGATTTGCACGCAGTCCAGTAATTGTTCCATTCGATTCATTCCTTGGTCAGCAAAAGCTTGATGGCCTGAAAAAGGGCCCGATAATGTTTGCGCTGTGTTTCGTGCCCGGCTGGAAGTGCTGCGTTCTGCTCGCGTTCGCGGCGTGCGCCGCGAATCAGGGCGCGCAGGGCCTGCGCATCGGCCTGGGGGTAGTCATTCAACAGGCGAGTCAGGGCTTCGTCTTCGTCAATCAAACGATCGCGCAGCGTTTCCATGCGGTGCATGTTTGCGGTCTGTTCACGCGAGCCGTGTTCCCATTCGTCCATTTTTTTTGCAATGGCGGCTGTATCGGCGGTGCGCAGCAGCTTGCCAACATAATGAATCTGCCTGCGCCGGCCTTCGCGCCCAGTGGTTTTTTGCGCCGTGCGAATGGCTTCAAGCGTTTTTTCGTCCAGATCCAGTTGCTTGACTTTTTCCATTGGCAACTCTACCACCTGCTTGCCCAATTCCAGTATGGCAAGCAATTCGCGCTTTACCTGGGATTTGCTGGGACGGTCATAAAGCGGTCCGTCATCGCTCTGATCTGCATTCTGCATACATCGCTGTCAATAAAATGGTTAATATGTCAGTATGATAACCGCCTAATGTGAAGCCGTCATAATGAATTCCCGATTGAATCCGAAAACCTCCATGCCCCATACCCAACCCGACTTTGAAGAACTTGTTCAACTGGCGCTGTCCCATGCCAAAAAACAGGGCGCCAGCGATGCCGCTGCCGAAGTGTCCGAATCAGGCGGTTTGTCTGTGTCGGTGCGCAAGGGCAATATTGAAACCGTTGAAAAAACACAGGACCGCTCGCTGGGCGTGACCGTCTACGCCGGCAACGCGCGTGGGTCGGCGTCGACCTCTGACCTGTCGGCCGCCGCGATCCGCGAAACGGTCCAGGCTGCCTGGAATATCGCCAAGTACACGGCAAACGATGAAGCTGCGGGTCTGCCCGACGAAGCGGATCTGGCTGTCGAGCAGCCCGATCTGGAGTTGCACCGCCCCTGGAGTATTTCATCGGAAGAGGCGGCCGAGCTGGCTATCGAAGCCGAAGCCGCTGCACTGGACTACAGCAAGCAGATTACCAATTCTGAAGGCGCTGGGGTCGATACCTATCAGGGTCGGTTCGTGCTGGCCAACTCGCGCGGGTTTATGGGAGGCTATCCTTACTCCCGCCACGGCATGTCGGTCACGGCTATTGCCGGTAAGGGCAACAATATGCACCGCGACTATTGGTATACCTCTGATCGCTACCCCGAGAGGCTGGCCAAAGGGACTGATATCGGGGTGTATGCCGCGCAGCGGGCCCTGTCGCGACTGTCGGCGCGGCGTATCGGCACCGGCAAATACCCGGTGCTGTTCGAAGCGCCGCTCGCGCTGGGCCTGCTTGGCGCACTGACGCAGGCCATCAGTGGCGGGGCGCTGTATCGCAAATCCACGTTTTTGCTCGATTCGCTGGGTAAGCAGGTCATGGCCGACCATCTGCAGATCAGTGAGAATCCATTCATCAAAGGTGCGCTGGGCAGTTCTGCCTTTGATGATGAAGGCGTCCAGACGCGTGCGCGCCAGTTGCTGACCGACGGCACACTCAATGGCTACCTGCTGTCAACCTATACGGCACGTAAACTGGGCATGCGCACCACCGGTAACGCCGGTGGCTCGCACAACCTGCTGCTGAGCTCTTCGCTGACCCGTCGCACCGATGATCTGCCGGCCATGCTCAAAAAAATGGGCACCGGCATCCTGGTGACCGAGCTGATCGGCCAGGGGGTGAACTATGTCACTGGCGACTATTCCCGGGGCGCTTTCGGCTACTGGGTGGAAAATGGCGAAATCCAGCATGCGATCACCGAATTTACGATTGCCGGCAATCTCAGGGATATATTCCTGAATATTGTCGGTGTCGGCAGCGATGTGATCACACGGGGTTCGAAAACCACAGGTTCGATCCTGATTGATTCAATGGCGATCGCCGGGCAGTAATCCGACCACAGGGAAAGTACTTAATCGGCTGTAACGCGCTATGTAAATGGGCATAGTGCGTGTATATTTAGCGGGTTAAATTTTTTTCCAAGAATAACGAAATACTTCGGAGTAGCCATTATGCAACGTCGTTCCTTCCTCAAAAAAGCAGGCTTGGGCGCTGTGGCCAGCACGGGCGTTATTGCCGTCCCGGTCATTGCCCAGGAAAATCCCGCGGTCAAATGGCGCATGGCGTCCAGCTTTCCTCGCAGCCTGGTCGCGCTGTTCGGTTCCGCTGACCGTTTTACAAAATACGTCAAAGAAGCCACAGACGGCAATTTGCAGATTGATTTGTTTCCAGCAGGCGAAATTGTGCCGGCCTTGCAGGTGTTGGACGCCGTGTCCAATGGCACTATCCAGGCCGGGCACACTTGTGGCTATTACTATTTAGGCAAAAATCCGTCATTTTGTTTCGATACGGCGGTCCCCTTTGGCCTGAATGCCCGTCAGTTGAATGCCTGGATGCTCGAGGGCAACGGCAAAAAACTGATGCGCGATCTGTTTGGCAAGGCCAATATCGTCAACTACCCCCTGGGCAATACCGGCACGCAAATGGGCGGCTGGTTCCGCAAGGAAATTAAGTCTCTGGATGACCTCAAGGGACTGAAAATGCGTACTGCCGGCCTGGCGGGCGAAGTGCTGGCCAAGCTGGGTGTCGTTCCCCAACAAATTGCCGGTGGCGATATCTATCCGTCGCTGGAAAAAGGCACGCTGGATGCCGTTGAATTTGTCGGTCCGCTGGACGATGAAAAACTCGGCTTTAACAAAGTGGCCAAATATTACTACTATCCGGGGTTCTGGGAAGGTGGCGCGCAGGTCTCGGCCTATTTCAACAAAGATGCCTTTGAAAAGCTTCCCAAGCACTATCAGGCGATTCTGGAGTCTACCGTGATTCGGGCTCACACCGAAATGATGGCCATGTACGATTCCATGAACCCGGGCGCATTGCGTCGCCTGATCGCCAATGGCGCCGTGCTCAAGGAGTTCCCGAAAGAAATGATGGACGCTTCTTTCAAGGCCACGGCTGAAATTTACAAGAAATATTCGGATAAGGACGAGACCTTCAAGGCCATCCTGACCGACTACATGGCCTATCGTGACGATTTGATCCCCTGGTTTAACGTCGTCGAAGGCTCCTATACTCGCTACGTCGCGCATGCCATATCGCAGGCGCGCAAGTAAGTTGGTGTCATCGCCCTGCGGCTGTTGCAGGGAGTAAGCAGCAAATCGAGCCATGTTCTCGCTATAAGAGGGCATGGCTTTATTTATGATGCCGGTTCTGTCTTACTTGCCTTGGGTTGCTTGCGCTGGTTGCTCACAAAGGCTATTTTCGGGCTACTTCCAGGGATTGCTTCCAGATACTTTGCTCGGCATCACTTGCGCTGGGGTATTAGGGCGGATTGGCGCAGGGCAGACAAGGGCAAAACGGGCGTCCCTTGGCGACTGTCGCAGCCAGGAGACAAATCCCGAAAAAAACCGGCACGACAGGGCGTCGTTACCTCTATTTCATTGTTTTATTTGAAAAAAAGTTTTTTGCATGTTAATATCACGGGCTTATCTGTGTTTTTGCACTGTCGCAGGGTAATTTACAGTCATTGTATCTTTTGGTGCGTTGCTGCTTATTTCCCTTGTTTATAACGTTCAGGCGAATCAGGTAACCCGTCGGATTACGATCGCCGGCGCCACCTTTATCCGTTTTACGGGTGTTAAACCGTGTGCCCCCGGTAGTGATCCGCTTCAAACTCAAAATTTAGGAATACATCATGAAGACCTTTGTGGCCAAGCCCCATGAAGTCAAACGTGACTGGTATGTTATTGATGCAAAAGGCAAAGTCCTTGGTCGTGTAGCCAGCGAAGTTGCACGCCGTTTGCGCGGTAAACATAAACCGGAATTTACCCCTCACGTTGACACCGGCGATTACATCGTCATTATTAACGCAGCTGATATCGTTGTAACAGGCGCCAAATCGGAAGACAAAAAATACTTCCGTCACTCTGGCTATCCTGGCGGCATCTACGAAACAAACTTTCGGAAAATGCAAGAGCGTTTCCCCGGTCGTGCGATTGAAAAAGCCGTTAAGGGCATGCTGCCAAAAGGCCCCCTGGGTTACGCCATGATCAAGAAGCTCAAGGTGTACGCGGGTGCCGAGCATCCTCATACTGCCCAGCAGCCTAAAACGCTGGAATTCAAAGGATAAATCATGATCGGTAATTGGAATTATGGAACGGGCCGTCGTAAAACGTCAGTTGCCCGTGTGTTTCTGAAAAAAGGTACAGGTAATATTGTTGTCAACGGTAAACCTGTTGACCAGTATTTTGCTCGTGAAACAGGTCGCATGGTTGTTCGCCAGCCCCTGGTGCTCACAGAGATGGTTGAATCTTTTGATTTTCACATCAACGTACACGGTGGCGGCGAAAGCGGCCAGGCTGGTGCGGTGCGTCACGGTATTACCCGTGCGCTCATGGACTATGATGCTACACTCAAGCCCGCGCTGTCAAAAGCCGGCTTTGTAACACGTGACGCCCGTGAAGTTGAACGTAAGAAAGTGGGTTTCCACAAGGCGCGTCGTCGGAAGCAGTTCAGCAAACGCTAATTTGTTTCGCTACATGTCGAAAAGGCCGCTTTTGCGGCCTTTTTCTTTTGGATTCTTTATAATAGTTTTTCTGCGCTTAATCATTCAATGGATACAAACACAATGGCTTCTTCCTCTTCAACTGTCAAAGTTGGTATTGTTGGTGGTACAGGTTACACCGGAGTAGAGCTGTTGCGTCTGCTGTCCGCTCATCCGAATGTCCGGTTGCACGCCATCACCTCGCGCAAAGAGGAAGGCATGCCGGTTTCGGCCATGTTTCCCAATCTGCGTGGTCATGTTGATCTGGCTTTTTCAACGCCTGAAAACGCTGCGTTGACCGAATGTGATGTGGTGTTTTTTGCGACGCCCCACGGTGTGGCCATGGCGCAGGCGCGTGAACTTATGGATGCCGGCGTCAAGGTCATTGATCTGGCTGCAGATTTTCGCCTGCAAGATACGGCTGTATTTGAAAAATGGTACAAAATGCCGCACAGCTGTCCTGATATTCTGAAGCAGAGTGCTTACGGGCTGGTTGAATTGAATCGGGACAATATTACCGGTGCGCAAGTCATTGGCAATCCGGGTTGCTATCCCACTACGGTCATTCTGGGTCTGGCGCCGCTGCTGGAGAAAAAACTGGTGCATACCGGCAATATTATTGCCGATTGCAAATCAGGTGTCTCGGGCGCCGGGCGCAAGGCTGAAGTGAGCACCCTGTTTTCCGAAGCGGGCGACAACTTCAAGGCATACGGCGTAGCCGGACACAGACATCACCCGGAAATTACCGAGCAACTCACTGCGCTGGCAGGCGAAGCGGTCAAACTTACCTTCGTTCCTCATCTGGTTCCCATGATTCGCGGTATGCTGTCCACCATTTATGTCACCATCAAGGATGACGCACTGGATACGGATTTCCAGGCGCTGTACGAGTCTCGCTACGCCAACGAGCGGTTCGTGGACGTGATGCCGGCAGGCAGCCAGCCCGAAACCAGATCGGTACGGGCTTCAAACACCTTGCGAATTGCCGTGAGTCGCCCAGATAATGGCAATCAGCTCATTATCATTGTGGTTCAGGACAATCTGGTCAAGGGTGCCGCTGGTCAGGCCGTACAGAACATGAATCTGCTTTTCGGGCTGCCTGAACAGGCAGGTCTGGGCGGCGTAGCCATTCTTCCCTGATCTGACGGATATGTCCATGATCGCGCGCGGCTTTCTGTTTCTGGTTGGTGTCTCTTTGGGGGGCAGTGCTGCGTATTATTACACGCATAATATGATGCAGCGTGAAATGTTCAGTCAGAGGACCCAGTTGTCCGAGCAATTGTCTCATGCGCTGATGCAGGAGAAAATCAAGCTGACGGAGCTGCAAAGTCGCCTGGATATTTCCGAGACGCAGATGACCATGGATCGGGCGACGATCGCGGAGTACGAAAGTCAGGTCAAAAAATTGCAGGATGACCTGTCGCGCACCTCCGCGCAGCTGTCCTTTTATGATGAGCTGGTGCCGGCCGGCCCTCAGGGCGCGATCAGTGTGCGCGGCTTCGATGCGGTCGTGGAAGGACGCCGTGTCCGCTTCAAGGTGCTGGTGTCCCGGCAGGCCCAGGCCGGTACGGTATTTAAGGGTGAGCTCAAATTTACGGCGACCGGCACCTTAAAGGGTGAGGCGGCCACTGTAGATCTGATTCCGGACACAGTTGAGCACGCCAGTACGGGTTCGGACAGCATTCCAGCCGTTACCGACTTGAAAATACAAGCCCCGGCCCCAATATTAAAGCTGGATTTTGAAACTATTCAGCGAATCCAGGGTCTATTGATGTTTCCAGAGGGCTTTGTGCCCAAAAAAATCACCATGCGCGTACTTGAGGGAAAGACGGTGCGTGCGTCGCGCACCGCCGAACTGTCTCCCTGATATTGCGCCATATGGTAAAATGAATTTCTGCTAACGGTGGCTGTATCCCACCAGGAGTCTAAAAATGAGTACTGTTCTCGAATCTGTCGATCTGCAAGCCCCTCCCACCCCGTTGCTTTTTACCGAAGCGGCAGCCACAAAGGTCAAGGACCTGCTTATCGAAGAAGGCAACCCCGAGCTCAAACTGCGCGTGTTCGTGCAGGGCGGCGGCTGTTCCGGCTTCCAGTATGGCTTCACGTTTGACGAAGTGATAAACGAAGACGATACCACGATCGACAAAAGCGGCGTGCAACTGCTGGTTGATCCAATGAGCTTTCAGTATCTGGTTGGTGCCGAGATCGATTACAAGGAAGATATCGAGGGCTCACAATTTGTGATCCGTAACCCGAACGCGACCACAACCTGCGGCTGCGGCTCTTCGTTTTCGGTTTAAACGCGAATATACGATTGCGCGGTGTTCGCAAGAGGAATGCCTAAAAAATATCCCTTAAAGGCATGGCCAAGAGGAATATCCAAAAGGTGTCTCCTTGCACTGCGCCCGTCAGACAAATCCGGCTCCCTTTTTTTTGGGGCGCCGGATTTTTTATTGGCCTGTCGCCTGGGGTTGGCTCGCGTCTAAGCCGGGTACAGGCAGCCCAGTATGGTTTTTCTGCGGGCGCCGGTCACCGATGGCGTGCCGGCAGAGTGACCGGACAAAAAGGCATGGGCCAGCCAGGCAAAGGCCAGCGCCTCCATAGACTGCGAGGCAATGCCATGGGCATCGCTGGTACTCAGTTGCACGCCGGGCAGGCGGGACTGCAGATCCTCAAGCAGGGCCCGGTTACCGGTTCCGCCTCCGCACACAATCAGTGTCTGGCTGTCGGCGGCATGGCGGCCAATGGCCTGGGCTACGGTTTCTGCCGTAAAGGCCCGCAATGTCGCCTGCACATCCTGCGGCGCAATTGCCTCAAACCCGGCAAGCCGCGTTTGTAGCCAGGTGTGGTTGAAAAGATCGCGCCCTGTGGATTTGGGTGGTGGCAATGCCAGCCAGGGTTCGCCTTCAATGAGGGCGTCAAGAAGGGGTTGGTGCACGGTGCCGCCGGCCGACCACGCGCCGTCCTTGTCGTATGATTCGCCGGTATGGGCCAAACACCACATATCCAGCAACACATTGGCCGGTCCGGTATCAAAGCCGGTCACATCCTGGCTCGAACGCAAGATGCTGATATTTGCAATACCGCCCAGGTTCAGGACCGTTACTGTCTGCTCGCTGGCAAACATCGCCTCGTGAAAGGCCGGCACCAGGGGCGCGCCCTGACCGCCGGCAGCGACATCGCGGCTGCGAAAATCGGCCACGACTGCAATACCGGTGTTTTCTGCCAGACGGGCCGGGGCATTGAGCTGAATGGTGAAACCCAGTTCGGGGCGATGCCTGACGGTTTGTCCGTGAGCGCCAATTGCAGCGATCCGGCTGGCGGGCAGATTCGCCTGCGCCAGCAAATCGTCCACCACCTGGGCATACAAGTCGGCCAATTGGCAACTGGCAAGGCCGGCACGTTCCAGCTCGTTGTTGCCGGCACGATTTAAGTCCAGCAATTGCGCTCTGAGTGCAGTCGGCATGGGTCGCGAGGCAGATGCCACGATTTGCGGACGGTCAGTGCCGGAAAAGGCGGCCAGCACGCCGTCGGCGCCATCGGTGCTGGTGCCGGACATCAAGCCGATCAAATAGCGGGGTTCCTGTGCTTGAGTCATGAGCATCTGCCTGGCCGAAAAGGGTATAATTTAACATTGAAATATGCGCAAAAGGGCGTTTATCGGCTTGGTTTTGTTGCCAATGTCCTTCTTTTACCCATCTGCCCGCGCCCAGGAATCAGAAATTTATGTCAACACCCGAATCACCCCTTAGTCCGGAAGTGGAAAACGACCTGCAAACAGCGCTGCGTGGCTGCGACGAGTTGCTGGTTCAGTCTGAATTTGCCGTCAAGCTGCAAAACAGTCGTAACACAGGTACGCCGCTGCGTATCAAGCTAGGCCTGGATCCCACCGCTCCCGATATTCACTTGGGGCACACCGTGGTGCTCAATAAAATGCGCCAGCTTCAGGATATGGGGCACAACGTTATCTTTCTGATTGGCGACTTCACCTCCATGATCGGCGATCCCAGCGGGCGCAATGCGACCCGTCCGCCTCTCACGCGCGAGCAGATCGAAGTCAACGCCAAAACCTATTATGAGCAGGCCAGCAAGGTGCTGGACCCGTCGCGTACCGAAGTGCGCTACAACTCCGAGTGGTGCGATCCGCTGGGTGCGCGCGGCATGATTCAGCTGGCTTCCCGCTACACGGTTGCCCGGATGATGGAACGCGATGACTTCACCAAGCGCTTCAAGGGCGGTATTCCCATTTCCGTCCATGAATTTCTGTACCCGCTTATGCAGGGCTATGACTCGGTCGCGCTCAAGGCAGATCTGGAGCTGGGCGGAACAGACCAGAAGTTCAATCTGTTGGTGGGGCGTGAGTTGCAAAAGGAATATGGCCAGCCAGCCCAATGTATTCTGACAATGCCTTTGCTCGAAGGCCTGGACGGTGTCGAAAAAATGTCCAAGTCCAAGCATAATTACATCGGTATTACGGAAACGCCCGACTCCATGTTCGGCAAGCTTATGTCCATCTCCGATACATTAATGTGGCGTTATTATGAATTACTTTCATTTAAGTCGCTGCAGGACATTGCTACACTTGCCCAACAGGTCAAAGAGGGCAGAAACCCGCGCGATGTGAAGGTGGAACTGGCGCAGGAAATCATTACGCGTTTTCACTCCGCAGCGCAGGCCAGCAATGCGCTGGCCAACTTCGAGGCGCGTTTTCGCGATGGCGTCATTCCGGAAGAAATGCCCGAAATCAATCTCGGCCCGGGCCCGCTTGGTATTCTGCGGATCCTGAAGGAGGCCGGTCTGGCCAGTTCCGGCACCGAGGCCGGGCGCAATGTACAGCAGGGTGGGGTGCGGGTCGACTCCCAGCGTGTGGAAGACAAGAATCTGCAGCTGGAGGCCGGCACCTATGTGGTCCAGGTAGGCAAACGCAAGTTTGCCCGGGTCACCGTCAGCGCCTGACGCGAAGCCATGTCTGCCCGCCCTGTGAGCGTGGCAGATTGCGGTTTTTTTTCAGGCAACAAAGGAACAGCAGGCAAAATCGTACTCTTGCCTGGTGTTCATCCGCGCCACAAGCGCATTTTGATCTGTTTTTATTGTATTGAAGGGGATGTCATGAAAATCAGCAGCCAGTCATTTGAACACGAAAAAGCAATCGGGCCGGTTAACGCCTTTGCCAAGCCGGATGCGCAGGCGCACATGATTCTGTCGGACAACAAAAACCCACATCTGGCCTGGACCGATGCGCCGGAAGGCACGCGTTCATTCGTTGTCCTGTGCGTAGACAAAGACGTACCCAGCAAGCCCGATGACGTCAATCAGGACGACCGTGAAGTGCCGGCCAGCCTGCCCCGCGTTGATTTCTATCATTGGGCGCTGGTCGATATTCCAGCGAGCATCACCGAGATCGCCGAAGGTGAATTTTCCAATGGTGTGACGCCCAAGGGAAAAAGCGGCCCGCTGGCTGCCAAGGACATGCGCCAGGGCATTAACGACTTTACCAACTGGTTTGCCGGCGATCACGATATGAAAGGCGATTACTTTGGCTATGACGGTCCATGCCCGCCTTTCAATGATGCACTGGTGCACCGCTATTATTTTACGGTCTATGCGCTGGATATCGATACATTGCCATTGACCGGCAGCTTTACCTGCGCCGACGTGGCCGAGGCCATCGCGCCCCATGTGCTGGATCAGGCCACGATCATGGGGCTATATTCGCTGAACCCCAAAGTTTCCTTTTGAATTTTATCCAATTACCCGCTTTATATAGGACACGTTATGTTTGACCGCTCGCTAACTCTTGACAAGGTAGATCCGGAACTCTGGAGTGCCATCGAACAAGAAAATACCCGTCAGGAACAGCACATCGAACTGATTGCTTCTGAAAACTACACCAGCCCGGCAGTTATGCAGGCGCAGGGCACGCAACTGACCAACAAGTACGCGGAAGGCTATCCTGGCAAGCGCTACTACGGTGGCTGCGAATTTGTCGATATCGCTGAAGAGCTGGCCATCGGGCGCCTGAAGGAGTTGTTTAGCGCTGAAGCGGCCAACGTGCAGCCGAACTCCGGTTCACAGGCCAATCAGGGCGTGTACATGGCGGTGCTCAAGCCTGGCGACACCGTGTTGGGCATGAGCCTGGCAGAGGGCGGACACCTTACACATGGCGCATCGGTCAATGCATCGGGCAAGCTGTACAACTTCATCCCTTACGGGCTGGACGAAAACGAAGTGCTCAACTACGATCAGGTTGAGCAACTGGCCAAAGAACACAAGCCCAAAATGATTGTGGCTGGCGCTTCTGCGTACTCCCTGACAATCGATTTTGAGCGCATGGCCAAAATTGCCCATGACAATGGCGCATACCTGATGGTCGACATTGCTCACTACGCAGGCCTGGTTGCCGGTGGGCAGTATCCGAACCCGGTTCCTTATGCCGATTTTGTCACGTCAACTACGCACAAATCCTTGCGTGGCCCGCGCGGCGGCGTAATCATGATGAAGGCAGAGCACGAAAAAATCATCAACTCCGCCATCTTCCCAGGCATTCAGGGTGGCCCGCTCATGCATGTCATCGCCGGCAAGGCCGTGGCATTCAAGGAGGCGCTCAGCCCGGAATTTGCCGACTATGCAAAGCAGGTCGTGGCCAATGCCAAGGTGCTGGCCGACACACTTGTCAAGCGTGGCTTGCGTATTGTTTCCGGCAAGACCGAAAGCCACGTGATGCTGGTGGATCTACGCGCCAAGGGCATTACCGGCAAAGTCGCCGAAGCACGCCTGGGAGATGCGCATATCACCGTCAACAAGAACGCGATTCCGAACGATCCGGAAAAACCGTTCGTGACCAGCGGCATTCGCTTGGGTACGCCGGCCATGACCACCCGTGGTTTTACCGAAGCCGAGGCTGAACTGACTGCAAATCTGATTGCCGATGTGCTGGACAACCCAGACGATGAGGCAAACATTGCTGCTGTTCGTGCTAAAGTAAATGAACTTACAGCGCGCTTTCCGGTTTACAAATAAACCGCGCGTTATCTCAACGCAATAACGTTATTGCACGGCACAGGACTTTAGCAAAATGAAATGCCCGTTTTGTTCACACCACGATACACAGGTTATGGACTCGCGGGTATCCGAAGAAGGCGACACCATTCGTCGCCGTCGCCGCTGTCTTTCCTGTGACCGGCGCTTTACCACATACGAACGTATCGAACTGGCCATGCCTGCCATAGTCAAGCGCAATGGCACCCGGGTCGAGTTTGATCCGGCCAAGCTGCAGGCCAGCCTGCGTCTGGCATTGCGCAAACGCCCGGTCAGTACCGAATTGCTGGAGCGGGCGGTCGCTCGCATCCAGGAATCACTGCTCAATTATCCGGAAAAAGAAGTCTCCACCGATCACATCGGTGAACTGGTCATGAGCGAGCTCAAGCAGCTGGATCAGGTTGCCTACGTACGGTTTGCCTCGGTCTACAAAAGCTTCCAGGACATCGAAGAGTTCGTCAACGCCATCAAGGAAATGCAAAAGCCGGTCAAGCCGCACAATGGTGGTCGCTCGGACGCCGTCGATAATGCCTGAGTGCTTGCGGCATGGCGCAGTGCGCACCGGCTCATGGGCACACTGACCCTTTATCATCGGAACATTGGTTTATGAATGATCAGGATTATATGGATCGGGCGCTGGCGCTGGCACGCAGCGTCATGTTCAGTACCAGCCCCAATCCGCGGGTGGGCTGCGTGATCGTCAACCAGGGCCAGATCCTGGGTGAGGGCGCAACCCAGCCGCCTGGCGGGCCGCACGCCGAGGTGTGCGCCATCCGCAATGCGCAGGCCAAGGGGCATGCGCTGGCGGGATCAACCTTTTACGTCACGCTGGAGCCCTGCAGCCACTATGGCCGCACGCCACCGTGCGTGGACGCGCTGCTTGCGGCAAAACCTGCGCGGGTTGTGATTGCCGCCAGAGATCCGAATCCGCTGGTCAGCGGGGCGGGCATTGGCAAACTGCAGGGCGCCGGCATCACAGTTGAAATTGGCCTGGGACTTGAGCAGGCACTGGAAATCAACCCCGGTTTCGTATCGCGCATGAGCATACAGCGCCCCTGGGTCCGCATGAAAATTGCCAGCACGCTCGATGGCAAGGTCGCCCTGAACAATGGCCGTTCACAATGGATCACCGGCGGCCAGGCGCGCGCCGATGGTCACCACTGGCGCGCCCGTGCCTGCGTTATCCTGACCGGCTCGGGTACGGTGCGCGACGATGATCCGCAGCTTACCGTGCGCGATGTAGCCACGCCCCGCCAACCCATTCGGGCCGTCATTGACAGCCAGTTTGCCATTGACGAAGACGCGAGGTTATTTGACGGCAATCCGGTGTGGGTTTTCGTGACCGAGTACAACGCTGCCAAGGCCGAACGCCTGGCCGCGCGCAACGTACGCGTGATTACGGTAAACGAAAAAAACAAGCATGTGGACTTGAAGGCCGTCATGGCCTGGCTGGGGCAGCAGGACATTAACGAGGTGCATGTGGAAGCCGGACCCGGTCTTAACGGCGCACTGCTGCAGGCCGGGTGCGTGGATGAACTGCTGGTCTACCTGGCCCCCACAATTCTGGGCGATGCCCGCTCGGCGGTTGCGCATACGCCGTTTAATGTGCTGGCCGACGCCTATCGCTTTGCGTTCTTCGATACCGCTGCCTGCGGCAAGGACATGCGCCTGCGAGCCAGGCTGCCCACGCGGTGGAATCAATTACAATTGCAATCGGGCGGCACAAAGCCCGATATGGAGTAAAGAATGTTCACAGGAATTATCAGCGGCGTTGGCCGCATCAGCCAGATCAAACCGGCCGGCAATAGCGCCGATGACGGCGTGCATCTGACTATCGAGGCAAACGACTTTGATCTGTCCGGGATCGGCCTGGGCGACTCGATTGCCGTGCAGGGCGCCTGTATGACTGTCGTGTCGTTGAGCGAAGGCGCTTTCCAGATCGATGTCTCGCGAGAGAGCCTGGACAAAACGACCGGGCTGGACAAGACCGGCGAAGTGAATCTGGAACGCTCACTCAAGCTGGGCGACTCCCTGGACGGCCACCTGGTCTCTGGGCACGTAGATGGCATGGGGCAGGTCACGCGCTTTGAACAAGTGGGCGAGTCGCACGAGTTATGCATTCAAGTACCGACAGCGCTGTCAAAATACCTGGCTTATAAAGGCTCGGTCACAGTCAATGGCGTGAGCCTGACGGTCAATTCGGTCACGGACAACGCCGATGGCTGCGAGATCAGCATCAATATCATCCCGCATACGCTACAGGTGACAACACTCAAGCACCTAAAAAAAGGGCTAAAAGTGAATCTGGAAATCGATATGATTGCGCGTTATGTCGAAAGGATGCTAAAATAGCAGGCTAAATTGAGAACGGGTCATTGTAATAAACGCAATGGTCGCAGTGAGTTCTTGATGACAGGGTCGGTGGCCGAGTGGTTTTTAAGGCGCCCACCTGCAGTAGCAGTTCTAAATAATAGGGTCGGTGGCCGAGTGGCTGAAGGCGCACGCTTGGAAAGCGTGTATACGGTAACGTATCGGGGGTTCGAATCCCCCCCAACCCGCCAGACTTGTATACGTTAAGTAATGTATAAATACGAAATACCCCGTAAATTCAATGATTTGCGGGGTTTTTTATTGCCTGTTTGGTTATGCAGGGGTGTATGCGTATGCTTGAAGATGCTCCCAATTGGGGGTATTGAACGAGCCTGGCCAGTCAAAACCTCCAATATGTCGTTAATGGTCCGAGCTTTGCGACCATTGTGCAGCAGATATCGACCAAGATCCCTGCCTGATTCTGAATTCAAGCGCAGTTGTGATTGGCGCGCAATTACGTATAAAGAATATGAATAGTGGATTACATTCATATTTGAGCGCCGCAGCTTTCTGATAAAGCTGCTCGAAAATAGGCGGTTCCATCTGTATAGTTTAATCAGGCGATGATGGTGGTGTCTGACTCTGCTGAAAATGATGTCCTGCCGAACGCGGTCATGGGCGAGCACAGGGCGAATGTTATGTGGTATTCGATTGTCGAATTTCACAGTTAGTGAAAATGGCATCTCATGATTAGTGAAAATATCCGGATTCTGCATTTGAAGGGAGATATAGGCAAGCATACAAGCTTGCCTATATTTTTTGCCTGTGAAACCAGAAATACTTCCAAACACACCCACGCGAGACACACAGGTGTGTGTTCGCGCCAAAGCCCCGCACGATAGTTGCAGCCAGCTATCCTTGAGACAAATCCATGCGGCTGGCGGTGGGAATTCACAACGCTACTTTGCCGCTGCCTGAACAAGGTCGAGAGTTAATTTCTCCATGAATGATGCCATCGTAAGTTCGCCTAAGTCCACTGCCTTGGCGCCGCCGCCAGCGATGAAAGTGACATCAGTAATGCCAATGACTTTAAGAATTAAACGAAGATAGTGCGTAGCAATGTCGCGATCCTGAAGAAACGCCCCTTCAGTATAAACGCCGCCTGAGGCAATAAGCACTGTTGCCTTTTTATCTGTGACCAGACCATGACCATCAAATCCAAGCGTCTTGCCTTTGCGAACAATTGTATCGATCCATGCCTTCAGTGAGGCCGGAACGTTATAGTTATAAACGGGTGTCGCTATCACAAGATGATCGGCTGCCTGCAATTCATCAATCAGTTTATCGGAGAGCTGTAGCCGTTCTTTCATCTCTGAAGTGTGCTGATCGGCAGGGGTGAAATATGCTTCAAGCCAATGTTCCGTGATGAACTGTAAATCGGTTTTTACCAGATCCCTCTCAATGATTTCACCAGACGGATTTGCGGTTTTCCAGCGCTCCAAAAATGACTGAGTCATGTTACGCGAGATTGAACCTTCTCCTCTGGGACTCGTTTCTACAACTAAAAGTGTGCTCATGCCTGTTTCCCTTGATGTGTGTTACGACACTATATCTCGCAGGGTTTATCACCGGAAGTGATAAAAATATGATAGTTTTAATCATATTTACCGATGGATATACGATGAAAGGGCGGCATTTTGATCGGAAACCTTACACTTGATCAGCTACGCGTACTGGTGGCAATTGTAGAGACAGGGAGTTTCTCTGCAGCTAGTAGAGCGCTATCGCGAGCGCAGTCGTCTATCAGCCAGGCCATTGCATCATTAGAGGCAACCCAGGGTATTTTACTGTTTGATCGAAGTGGTCATCGCCCACGTCTGACTGAGGCAGGCCGTGTACTCGTTGAGCATGCCAGGTTGGTTTTGGCGAGTGCAGGGCGGTTTGCGGCGGTAGCCAAAGGAGCTCGCTCCGGACTTGAGCCTGAGCTGACGATTGCCATTGATCCTTTAGTTCCAACAGCATCATTGATTGAAAGTTTGCGTCTGCTGCGTAAACAATTTCCTGACCTGCCGGTAAGCTTTTCAACAGAAGGGCTGGGTGGTTCACTACGACGATTACGGAATGGAACGGCGGCCACGGGAATTTGTCTGCTGCTTCCCACGGTGCCAGAGGATGTCGTGGCATATCCTTTACTTCGTATAAAAATGTTGCCCGTCGTGGCAACGGGACATCCCTTGGCATTCCTTAAGCGCCCTGTCATGCAAAGTGACTTTGAGGCCCATGTGCAGCTTGTACTTTCAGACCCTGTAGAGCCCCAAAGTGTGGATTATGGTATTTCAAGTGCCAGGCGGTGGCGCTTTATCGACATTGGCCGTCGTATGGATTTTCTGATGGCAGGGTTTGGCTGGTGTCGTATGCCCGAACATATGGTAGCAAGCGAAATTGCCGCGGGACATCTCGCATTAATGCAAATTGTTGATGACCCGACGCCAGAAGAAGGGCTTACGATCTATGCCGCCCATAAGCGCAGCGATGCGCTCGGACCAGCTGGACAGTGGCTGATGACAGAACTGAAGCAACGTTTCGCCTGATAACAATGCTGCTTACCGGCGTTTTAGAGGATTAAGGTACAACGGGTATAACCCCGTGTCTGAAGCGGGGAGGACTCGGCTTTTATACGGCCATGGTCAAATTGTGCTAATTGATGTGTCATATCGTCCACATCAAATTCTGATAGGCTTGGCTCGCGCGCAGCCCGAGTGATGTTCTGTCCAACTGCAAAGAGCTTGCCAAGAAATCTGCACGCAGAAGAGAAAAACCGAATACACGACAGACGCGCGACCGGTACGGCACAATGTGAACGAGGAGTCACACGAAGTGATTCGTAAAGGACGGGACCGAGAGGCGGTTACGGTTGGCAGTGCCAAGTGCATCTACTGCGGCGCTATATGGTTGCGCCTGTCGCTAGCCAAAAATCATGACGCATCATAGGCTTTGGGGGTCTCTCCTTCGTCTCGTAGTGCCTGCCGGGCAGGCCCTACGATTGCAGGCCAATAGTAGAGTTCAATCATCGTTTCGTTTCTCTTGTGGAACTTACGTAAGGGTTAAGAAGCGCTAGCACTGGACGGACCATTCCTTCGAGCAATTCTCGTTCTGGTCTTGTTCTGGCTACGACGCGCAGTCCGACATGAACGCCCAGTAGTAGCCGTCCCAGGTCAGTGGCCGATTGGGTTGTTGTTATCGTTCCGTCTTGCTGGCCGGCTTGGACGCATCGACGAAAGAATGCCTCGATATGTCCGAGAACTTCGGTGACAATTTCCCGGAATTCCGGATCGTGGGGCGCAAGTTCTAATGCGGAATTCACAAGCATGCATCCTTTTCGCTGCCTATCGGCCAGGGATCGTTGAATGATTTCCGAGAAAAAAGCGCTAATTGCTTGTGGTGGAGGTAGCTTGCCCTCAAGCCGGCGCACGCGATCTGCGAAGCTGGTTTCGATGTAATGATTGAGCGCTCTGCGGTATAAGGCTCGTTTGCCGCCGAAAGCGTTATACAAGCTTGCGCCGGTTAACCCCATTTTTTCCGCCAGCTCTCTGGTTGAGGTTGCTTCGTACCCACGTTCCCAAAAACAGTCGATAGCAGCAGCTAGAACTTCAGTTTCATCAAATTCTCTTGGTCGGCCCATAAATTGGTTGCCTATAAATGTGACGCATGTCAGCTATTAATCTAATACTTGACCATTTTAGATCGATCGATTTAGAATGGTCAAGTCTTCAGTTAATGATTTCCCGCCTGTCTAAGAACGCCTCTAACTTCGACGCTCACTTTTTAAATGTTTTGGCAAATGCGAACATGTCCCCCAATTTGACACCGCCTGTACGATGGATCCGTGGCTTGGCCTTTGCTGCTATCTCAGTTTTAATATTTTCCGGATGGTTCGTGGTTACGCGATTTACGGTCACGCATCAGTTGCGCATTTGGGATGTCACAGCGCTGCGCTTTGGGGCTGGGGCGATTCTGCTAGCTCCGGTGCTATTTAAGCAACGACTGTCGGTAGGGGCGTGGCTGGAAGGCCTGCTCTATTCTGTGCTTTGGGGTGCCCCCTTTGTGTTGCTCGTCGCTACGGGTCTGAAGCTCACCACGGCTGCGCAGGCGTCATCAATTGTTCCGGCGCTGATGCCCGTAATGGCTGGTTTGATTAGCTGGCATGTGACAAAACAGCGACCCGCTAGTTCGACGATCTGGAGCTACCTGGCTATATTGATGGGTTTGGTTGCGCTGGTGGCCAGTCGCCTGGAGACGGACGGTGCTATTGATACGCTGGGCTATGGTGCGCTGGTGCTGGCAGCACTCACTTGGGCTGTTTACTCGGTACGCTTTCGTACTAGCGAGCTGTCAGCGCTCCAGTCGGCGGCGCTGATCTGCTTCTGGTCGGCGGTGATCTTCATCCCAGTGTATGTCGGATGGAACCTGTCAAGACTGAACCAAGCGTCCACTAATGAAATCGTGTTCCAGTTTGTTTACCAAGGCGTGTTCATGAGCGGTGTGGCGCTCTTTGCCTATAACCGGGCGGTAGCAGTGCTCGGCTCCGGCGCTGCATCGGCCATGATGGCGTTGGTTCCTGTTTTGGCAACGCTTTTAGCGGTGCCTGTATTGGGTGAAGTGCCGTCCTTGCTTGGGGTTGCGGCAATCTTCATCATTTCGCTGGGCGTTGTTATTGCTGCCAGACGTCCATTCCCTGTTGCCATTCTTAAACGTGCCGAGTAGGAGGCATTACAAATGATTCGTTTCTATTATCATCCGACACCTAATCCAGCCAAAATTTCACTCTTTCTCGAAGAATCTGGGTTGGATTACGAGGTCGTGCCAGTGGATACAAGCAAGGGTCAGCAGCACGATCCTGAGTTTCGCAGAATCAACCCGAACGGCAAGGTCCCTGCGATTGTAGATCTGGATGGGCCGGGCGGTCGACAGGCGACGGTCTTCGATTCTACGGCAATTCTGATATACCTTGCAGAGAAGACGGGGCGATTTCTCGGCCAGGTCCAGGATCGTCCGCAGCTCTTATCATGGCTGCTTTTTCTCGCCAGTGGCCTGGGGCCATTTTCGGGGCAGGCGGTGCACTTTCAGCATGCAGCTCCTGGGGGACTGGACTATGCCGTCAATCGGTACCGCCGCGAAGCCGAGCGTCATTACAAGATTTTGGACGACCATTTGGTTGATCGGGAATTTATCGTTGGCAACGAATACACCATCGCCGATATCTCTGCTTGGGGATGGCTGGATAGAGCGTCCAGGGTGATGAAAGGCACCGAGGATCCGTTGGCCCTTTACCCGAACATCAAACGTTGGTTTCAAGGCGTCGATGCAAGGCCGGCCGTTGCACGCGCGCGGATGGTCGCCTCCGATGTTGCGTTTAAGAAGGTGAATGATGAAGAGACTCAGCGTGCGCTGTTCCCTTCGAATTTCCTACCAGCGGCCTGAACAGTCGTCCATATAAATCGTACTTTGAGGTATAGATAAGCATGAACGTACAGGGAAAGAAAGTTTTGATTACCGGAGGATCGAGCGGTATTGGGCTGGCTACGGCCACCGAGCTTGTCCAAAAAGGCGCCAAGGTCTTTATCGTCGGGCGTCGTGATAAGGTTGTTACGCAGGCGATTGAGCTGCTGCGGGCTGCGGGCGGGCAGGCCGATGGTATTGACGCGGATGTTGGAACCAAGCAGGGGCGGGCCCGAGCCTTGGCGGCTGCCCGAGTCTCGATGAGCGGGGTAGATATTTTAATTAACAGCGCAGGTGGCGTGCGCGCGGGCAGGCTGGAAGACACGCCGGAATGCGATATTGCAAAGATGGTGGAAGTCAATTTATTGGCACCCATTTTGTTGGCGCGTGCGGCAATGCCGGATTTGCGTGCGTCGTGCGACAGCATGATTGTGAATGTGTCCTCGGGCATTGCGCTCGTTGGGGTACCCTTCTATACGACTTACGCGGCGGTCAAAGCGGGGATCTCGCATTTTGGGGAGGCGCTACGTCGGGAGTTGAAAGGTGAGGGCGTGCATGTGCTGACGGTCTACCCCGGCGCTACCGATACGCCGATGATGACGTCGTCGCGAGCGGGTCCCGATCTAGGTTTCGTTCGTGAACCGGCTAGCGCAGTGGCCCAGGCCATTGTCCAGGGTATAGAAGCCAACGCAATGCAGGTAATTCGTGGCGGCGAGGTGCGTGAGGCGATGATTGCACAGAACCGCACAGATCCCCTTGTACTGGACGACAAGTTCACATCGCTCAAGCCTAAGCTTGCCGAAGCGGTAAAGGACCATTTTTCACTCTGACTTTGTAAAGGAGCGTTCCATGGCGGATACCAAAGCTATTGTATTTGATCTTTACGGCACGCTGTACGACGTTCACTCGGTGGCTGGCCAGTGCAATGCATCGTATCCCGGGCAAGGCACGCAAATTAGCGAGATGTGGCGCCAGAAGCAGCTCGAATATACTTGGTTGCGCAGTTTGATGGGACAGTACATTTCGTTCGAGCAGGCGACTCATGATGCGCTCGTCTACACCTGCAATCATTTGAAGCTACATCTCGACGAGACGACTTGTAAGGTGCTGTGCGATGCTTATCTGAACTTGTCGCCGTATCCAGAGGTGCCTGACACACTGCAGCGCTTGAAAGACATGGGGCTGCCGCTGGCTATTCTGTCCAATGGGTCGGCTTTCTCGATTGACAGTGTCGTGAAAAATTCTGGCTTGAAAGAATATTTCTCTCATCTGCTTAGTGTTGAGCGCATTGAAGTATTCAAGCCCGATCCACGCGTTTATACGCTCGCGTGCGAAGTTTTGAGCCTACCGCCGTCCCAGATTCTCTTTGTCTCGTCAAATGCTTGGGATGCCTCGGGTGCACGGCACTTTGGATTTGACGTTTGCTGGGTTAATCGTCGCGACAGCACGTTTGATGAATTGGGCACTTCGCCCTCATATGTGGTTGGTGGGTTGGATGGGGTGCCAGAAATTGTCCGCGAATTTGGCGATTTTTAGGCGGTAACTTCAGACGTAAAAATATAGAAATTACATTATCATATTGGCTAGAATGGTAGTCATACTTCAGTATTGGAATTGTCTAGTATTTGTAATGGTTTTGCATGAAATCTGAATGGCCTTCCCAATCCGTCAGATTTATATATAAAAAACCCCGTTAACTCAACGAGTTACGGGGTTTTTTATAGCCTGTTTTGTCTTTATGGCCTTATAGGCAAGCTTGCAGACAACTCACTCAGATCGATGACCTATTGAGCAAGTCATGAGTTGTCTATTTCCCACCGCCTGTCGCATGTACGACATAGGCCACGATTGCATCCATGGATGTCTCATCCAGGGAGTCGGCATAGGAAGGCATAACGGCCATGCCTTCCTGCAATACCTTCTTAATGCGTGCCGCATCGGGTTTCAGTTCATCAAGATCGGGGCCGATGGTTCCGGCTGAACCCGCGTCTTTCAGGGTGTGGCACACGGCACAGGCGGGCGCGGCATCAGAGATGAATAGGGCTTTTCCCTTCTCCAGCTGAGCATCGGAGTCAGCTGCAAAACTGGCGCCTGCAACGCCCATCCATAAGACAGCCGCTGCGGCTGACAATACAACATGCTTCATTTTTTTCCTTAGGCGACTTTGACCGCCACCATGTGGTCGCGCCAACTGTTGTTGATATAACCGCGATTATTTTCACGGCGTGCCTCGGGCTGAGTATCGCCAGCCTCGTTGGTAGCGCGGCAGGCCAGCTCGTGCGTACCAGCGGCCAGGTCGGCGCTAAAGACGAATTCACGCCAGGCGTACTTGCCCAGGTCAGGCCCGACGAACTCGGCCTTCATCCAATCTTTGCCGCCGTTTACGGAAACTTCGATGGACTTGGCCGCGGTCATCCCGCCCATGGCAATGCCGCTGATCTGGACACGCCCGGCAGCAACGGTTTGCTCCGGGTCGGACGGGGAGTTGATCCAGGACTTGACCGGCAATTCCCAAATGGAATCTTGGCTGGGACTGGGTTTCTCGCCTACCGGCGTCCACCGATAGCTGGTTTGCTGTATTTTGGCCGGCGATTGCTCTTTGGTGAATGCCAGGTGCTTGATGTACTTGATGGAGTTCACGCCGGTATAGCCGGGTACGATGATGCGCAAGGGGCCGCCATGCGCCAGCGGCAGGGCCTCGCCATTGAGCTCCCATGCCAGGATAGCGTCTTCAAGGGCTGAAATTGGCACCGAGCGTTCGATCCGGATGGTGTTGGGATCCAAGCCTTGCGGAATGGCTTCGCCGCCCGTGCTGGTCATGTAGACCATGCCTTCGGCCATGCCCCCAACTGCTTCCAACAGCGCTTTGACCGGCACGCCGGTAAAAATGACGCAGCCAGCGGCGCCCACGGTCCATTGCGTGCCGCTGGGTTTATGTGGAAACCAGGCCCGGCCGTTGCCTGAACACTGCAGGACCATGGGCACAGCCGCCAAGCCCAGGGCTTTGAGCTCAGCCACGGTGAAGCTGCGTGGCTTGGCAACGCCGCTAACCTCAAGCGTCCAGCTGTCAGGCTCTTTCATCATGCTGGCATCGGTTGGCGGCGCTACGTTGTTGCGGACGAACAGGCGATTAGTTGGCGTGATGACGCTGTTTCCAAAGGCCGTTCGCCGGGTTTCTATCGTGTTCGCGCTATGGACGATCATGCTGTCGGCATCTTTCCAATTGGCATACCCGGGCAAAGGTTTGGCGGCCGAGCCGCCCGCGCCGGGGTCCGCTTTGCCGATATCGGCGCGGGCCACGCCAGCCAGTCCCGCCATCGCGGCGATGCTGCCCGTTGATATCAGCATCTGACGACGGCCTGCATTAGTCAGCTTTTCCATTATTGTCTCCCTGATCGGTTTGGTCTATTCTTTATATCTATAAGTCATATATTTATATCTCACATCATATCATAATGAAATAGAGACCGGGCAACCATAAAGTGATGCGCCAAGGCAATGGTGGCATGGCACCTGCCAGGTACTTCAGTGCATTACTGAGCATCCCAGGGTTCTCAAGCGCTTGCGTCAAAGTAGTTGTCTGTGCTTTTGAAGGTGACACGGTCATGTTTGAGCGTGAATTTGCGCCACTATGTGAGGAGAACGGGAGTCTCATTACAGCATTAACAAAAAGATGGCGTTTTTTAAGGGAAAACTCAAAAGATTACGTAAAGGCGCGTTCGAACGATTCCTTGGTTTCTGTTTTGCCACGAATATTTTCAATTGGGCACGAACGTTTACAGGTGTTGCATGGTGACGATGGTATAAAAATTTAAGAGCAGGCTTGATGCCTGGGATTTTAAAAAGGACTACTTATGAATCATAAACTTACAACACTGACGGGCTTGATTTTATGTGCAGGACTGGCCGCATGTTCAACGTCAAATGAAAACGGCAAGGATTTGTCGCAACAAACGGTCGAATATAGCTGCGGCCAAGGCAACACCCAGCCCGTAAGCGTCCAGTACACCTTCCAGGGTGAGGAGCCGCTAGCCGCCAAAGTCGTCTATGCCAACCAGGCCATGGAACTCACACGTGCCACAACCAACAACGCCGACATGGTAGGCAATACATTTCGCGGCAATGGATACACATGGACCACCGACAAATTCACGCGTGAAGATGTAGGTTCGGTCAACGGGAAAATGCTCACCCAGGACGCGCGGCAGGG
Organism: Advenella sp. FME57; assembly: GCF_014897675.1. Lineage (GTDB taxonomy): Bacteria > Pseudomonadota > Gammaproteobacteria > Burkholderiales > Burkholderiaceae_B > Advenella. The sequence goes on from NZ_JABUXU010000003.1 coordinate 29,861, forward strand.
GGGCATTGGTCAGACTTCCACCGTTGGCAACGTTCTTGTCAAGGATTGCAAGGTCGGAGGCGTCTAATTAGCGTCATTACTTATCGTCATCCGATGTTTTGGGCTACCTGCATCGGATTGCCACCGAACGGAATTACTCTAAGAATTATCACGAGTTACAACGAAGTTTCCCAGCCCTGCGACGGTGGGGTAGCTTGGCGTTGCCGCCGAAACTGCGATGGGCTTATTCTTGCCCATCGCTTGCACGCCTTGCGAATTTAGCAGTGAATCTACCTGGTAGCGGGAGTGCAACCCGCAATGGCTGGTTGGAGGAAAGATAGAGCCGCTGCTGCGGGTAAGTGTGTTCGAGGATTGGATATCGCAAGTTCTCAAGTCATCCCGATGATTGTCCGGCACCCAGCTTTGGAGAGAGTCAGTTTCTTTCGCCAGTTCTTCGATCACGGGCGCTTGGTAGTGCTAAAGTCTCGATTGCTTCTCAAATCGTGATGAAACCTAAACTTATGCCGCCTCACTTAAACTCCGAAGAAGAAACCCCTACGAACTCATGCCTTTTTTGCGCAATTGCCAACAGGAATATTCCTGCGCATATCGTGTACGAAGATCATGAGTTCATGGCTTTCCTGGATATCAGTCCCATACGGCCGGGTCATGTGCAACTTATCCCACGTATGCATTATGCTTATTTTGATGATCTTCCCTCGGATCTTGCTGCCCGCATGATGCAGCTTGGACAGCGGCTTGCCAAGGCCATGAAGTCTATTCACAAGGTAGAACGCGCCGGCTTTGTTTTCACCGGCAGCGATATTGCACATGTACATGCGCATCTTGTGCCTTTAATCGGCCATGCAGACATCACTTCAACGGCATATATTGAGCAAACGGATCTTCGTTTTGTCGACGCGCCGCGGGCTTCCAGGGATGAGCTGATCAGGCAGGCCGAGCTACTGAAGAACGCCTTGGTGGTTCAATAGCATCGTTTTTTTCGGTATGTAAAAAAATCACATGAGCGTGTGGCGCAAGAGCGCGCCTGAACGCGGCGTGGCTGCGGTACTTCGCCTTAGTGTCGAACTTCCAGAACAACAGCTTTTTTGCTCAATTCATCCAGTATTTCATGAATCTTTACCTTGTTTTCTTTATCCAAATTCGCATCCCATTCATCCAGTAAAAAATATTTAATATTTGGATACGTGGTAATTTCCTGCAGCGCCGTTAGCATGCGTTGTCCGGTGGACAAAGGCCCCGTTTCAGCGTTCCATACCAGCTCATTCATGGAAGCAGGAAGGTAGAACGCATCGTTTGCGAAGTGTTTCTTCAAATATAAAAGCAAAGTGGATTTGCCAGAACCGTTTTCTCCTCTTAATGTGAACCGTCCGCAATTTACTTCCGTTAACTGTTTTGCCACTGCTGCATAGCCTGAAATTTCGGCTCCATTGAGCTTAATGGACCTGACTGGCGCATCTGCAATGTGGCCGTCATTTTCTAAATCCCGCACGATATCAAAAAGAAATTGATAGCTGGCCTTAACTGAAGACCAATCCAGTAGTTGATAAATCAAAGTGCCCAGTGAATTGAGTATATGAAATACTCTGGTCAGATTCACTATAATTGCGGCTGCCACCGCAGGGTCCAGCGTGCCGCTAACCAATGTCGAATACACCAAGTACGCTGTTGGCAGCAAAGTAAAGACACCTAATAGTAGATTACCGGTTTGTTGAAGGCTTGTTTGCTTTAACGATTGTTCGTAATATCTATTGCCGGCCTGCGTTACGCGATTGCTCCAGCTATCAAAGTTTTGCACATTCCCTAGGATTGCATTACTCCAGATTTTTGCCAAGCCCGAGCCATAGTCAGAAAAGGTTTCTTCAACTTTTTTTGTTTCACGAGCAATTGGTTTGTGCAGGAATACATTAGAAACGATACTGATGATAACACTCAATAAATAGCCAAAGATCAGCTCGTTGGGCAGAATGATGCCGATGACGATCAGACTTAAGCCACTGTTTAACAGGAAGGTTAGAGACCCTTGTATAAAAGCAATAAATCCACTCAGAATGGGAAATGAGTTGCGGGAAATGACCGATTCGATCGAGTTTCTAAGGTTGATATCGGTATAGATACCCGGCCGGGCAAAGCACTTTTTCCGTACCATTTCAATAAAATGTTGATGAACATGGTTTGACCACTTTTGCATCTGAACAAGGGACAGGCAGCCGGGCAGAAATGGCGTGATCATGCAAAAAAGGTACCAAAACAAGCTTGCGGAAAAAGGCTCGCCGGTTTGATATGCAGTTATTAACTGTGTAAGGAAAAAAGCTGATAATGCAATGAGAGACTGATGTATAACGACCAAGCCTAACGACAAGGCGGCATGTCTATTGAAAAGAATGTTTTTCATAGCATTTCTTAATTCAATCGTTTGATTTTCGATAATTTTTCTTCAGAATTCTGAAGCAGAAAATTGACTCGAGGGCTGATCAGCTCTGTGGAATGACCGTTAGATATTATTGTTTTAACTGAATCAATTGATTTGAGTGCCTGATCTATCAACATACCTGTAGGTGGGAAGATGAGTGTGCGTTGGAAAAGTTACACTTATTATCATAATCAATCCAGGCCTCATATCAAATGAGATTTATTCTCATTTGTGTCAATAAATGTTAAGTTGATTTAATCGCACAACAATAGCGTTGAAAATGACTATCGAACCGTTATTTTCAGCGGCTTCAACCACGGGGTTGCACTTTTTTCCTCGTACTCAAGTTCTGCGGTTAGCGTAGGGCTGCAGCTGCAGACTCTCTTTGGACTCCTGTCATAAAAGCAGGCCGAATGATCCCGGCCAGCTACGTGTCTCCATTAAAGCCCCGGGGCAGCATCTGAGCGATGTTTACCTGCCCCTGGCGCGCACCTTCAAGCGCCGCTACGCAACATAACGGCAGACCGGCTGTTGCCCCGTTTCCAGCGGATGATGTCGAGTACGATGAATGCCAGCAGGCTGACGCCCATCAGGGGCAAGGCATAACCCAACAGGGCAGCGATTACCACTGAAATTGCCTTTAGCGAGGTCGGCAAATGCATCCATGCAGCAACAAGCGTTCTTGCCGGATTGGACCCGGAAGCGACAGGTCTGCGCAGCCACCACATGCGATATCCCAATGCGATCATCACACAAAGCCCGATCCCGAAAGCGATCAGCAACAGCTGGTTGGGCAGGCCGAACAGAATCCCCATATGCGCATCCACACCCCATCGGGTCAGCTTGGCGACCAAAGGAAAGGTGTTAAATTCGGTCCGGTCGACGATACTGAAGTCTTGCGGGTTGACGGCAACGGCATCAACCTGCGTGGGCCAGCGACGATCCACTTCTGTGACCGTCCAGGCTTTACCGGCCTCCTTGGGCGCACGAATTTCTATCATGCTAGAGCGGATCCCGGCTTGTCTGGCGGCAGCAACAACCCGTGGCCAGTCTTGTGTCGACTGTGCTGTGCCCGCCATGGCGGCATGGTGTTCGGCATGAGGATCGGTATGCATGGCGTGTGCGTCCTGGGCTAACGTGGTGTTGACTTGTGGCGTGAGCCACCCCATGTTGGCACGCAATTGGTTGATATTGTCTCCCGCCCAGCGCGACCAGGTCAGGCCGGTCACCGACACAAAGATCAGGCCCACAAACAGCATCAGGCCCAGCGTTGTATGCCAATGGCGATTTTTCAGGAAAGCACTTCCTTTTCTTGGACTCTTGCGGGTGCAGAACCAAAGCAGCAGCCCTCCCAGCGCAGCGACCCACAGCCAGGAGGCAGCCAGCTCGCTGTAGTTCCTGCCCAGATCGCCCAGCAGCAAGGTGCGATGCGCCTTGTCCAGCCATAAGCGAATGGGCAGCACGCCGCTGGTGCCATAGACCATCATGTCACCCTTTATCTGAAGGGTATAGGGATCGACAAAAATGGCTCTGGACTCCGACGCCCCGTAACTGGCGTCGGCAAACTGCACGCGTGTCGTATTGGTGGCCTCGGGCGCGGGCCTGACCGCATAGATATTCGCCTGCCGGCCAACATGGTCCTGTGCAGCTTCAATTTGTTCAGAAAGCGGCCTGGCGGTTCCCTGTGGATTGATATAAAGTGTGTCCGCATAAATGGCATTTTCAAGTTGTGGCGTCAATACATAAAGGGTTCCGGTCAATGCCGCTACGAATATGAAAGGTGCTATAAACAGGCCAACATAAAAATGAATCCTGCGCAGAAAGTTGATCGCCGCCCCCTTGGCGGGTATAGGTGTTAAATGTGACATAAGGATTTGCTCTTATTGGTGATTGTTGCTGGCACCGTCATGCAAGGATCGGGCAGTGGCCTGGATCTGCATGTGCGTACGATTGCCGTCGTTGTCTTCGAAGGTCAGCGTCATGGGGATCATGTTTCCCTCGCTGATCTGCTTTTTTAGGCCGATCAGCATGATGTGATAGCCACCAGACTTGAGGGCGACCGGTTCAGCTGCGGCCAGTGCAAGTTCCGGAATCTGACGCATTTTCATGATGTCGTTTTCCATCGTCATCGTGTGCAGTTCAACATGCTCTGCGACAGGCGAAGCGGCGCTAACCAGCTTGCTGTCTGATTGTGCGGTCAAAAGCATGAAGGCGCCGGTAGTGGTCTGTTGTGGGACGGTGGCGCGTACCCAGGGATCGTCCACCTTTACCTGCGTATAAATTATTTGCGCATAAGAGGCCGATGCGACCATAAACGTTGACAGAAGGGCAGCCATTGTATTGATAAATATCGACATAACATTCTCCGGAATAATTAATCAAGGGCCAATATCTTGCGAATATCCTGCACATACTCCTTATCGGTCTGGGTATGTGACAGGGCGATCCGAAGGCGACCGGCGGTGTCATACAGGTAGCTCAGTGCGGTGTGATCCATGGTGTAAGACGATCCGGTGGGGATTTTTTGATAGTAGACCTTGAATTCTTCGGCGGTCTGCCGGGTCTCTTGCAACGAGCCGTACAGGCCAAGGAACGTGGGGTCGAAGGCGTTCACATAATTGCCAAGCAATTGCGCACTGTCCCTTTCCGGATCCACGGTAATGAACAATACCTGCAGGCGCTGACCGTCCTTGCCCAGCATTTTTTTGACGTTTGCAGCGCGCAATAGCGCGGTTGGGCAAATATCCGGACACTGGGTAAATCCGAAAAATACCAGGACCACCTTATCTCTGAAATCGGACAGCGTATGGCGAGCGCCATCGGTGCCGTCCAGTGAAAAGTCCCGGCCAAATTCGGCGCCGGTCAGGTCGCGCCCATGAATGTTGGTTAATGTCGCGGGGCGAGAGCAGCCGTACAGAATGAGACAGCCGATCAGGACCGTGGTGATAATGCGCAGAAATCTATTGATTGGCGGCATGAGGCCTCCTTCGCGGGAATAGATATGAAGAGCGCGATGAGACCGGCGCACGGACGGCTGCAACAAGGGCAGCCTGCGTGCGAACAGGAATAATAGGCATGAAAAAACCTCGGGAGATGAGAATCACGGGTTGGTGATCGCAGTCATCGCGGTCACCAGTGAAATATCAGCCGAGGTGGGAAGGGGGCGCGCGTGGGCCCAGAGGCGGGCCGAGCGCAGGCAGCGGTGGCAAGGCCCGGTTGTGCTCGACAAATGGTGCCAAACGCTGTTGCCATACGGTGACTGGCACTGCCGGTGAACCCAGGATAGGCAATATGCCCTGGGATATGACCAGGCCAAACGGACATTCCTGGCCGGCGTGGTCCTGGTGAGGGGATTCGTTGGGTTGCTTGGGAATGCTCAGCAGTAGTGTTTCATTGCCGCCATCCGCATTGCAAAGCGTCAGAACGACGGTTCGACCTTTGTCGCCCGACAATACAGGCATATAGCCGCTGGGGATCACCGATCTGCACACGAACGCAAGCATTGCCAGGCACAATAAGAGTTGCCAGACCGAGATGCCTTTGCAGAGGAGATGCTTGCGCACTGCGTACATTATTTTGCGATATCAAAGCATTCGACAAGAATACGGATGCGGGTGTATGAACCGTGGATCATCGCATATTAAGACAAAAAATGGGCGATGTGAAAAGTATTTTTGAAAAAAATGGTGCATCCCGAATGAGCCGGTATCGTGGTTAACTATGTCATATTTCATTTTTTGATAACGGCGCTAAGTTGCAACGTTAAGCAAACTGTATATCAGCCAATAGGTGTCGCACGGGTAGATGTCCTGGAATTTTCAGGACATCACCAATCGCATGCGAAGCGCAACTGTGTCGTCAGCGATCTGTGATAACTGCACAAATAATACGATGATAATAAAACGTTCCGCTCGTTGGGTCCTGGGTGATAATATTCGCACTGACACAATCAAAAAAACATTTTTTTAGTCGCAAATAGAAAGAGGAGAACTCATGAATATACCAGCAACGAAAAAGTGCAAAAAGCTTCGCCTGAGCATTGCCGCCGCATTGTGCCTTGGCACGCCGCTGTTGCCTGGTACGGCCGCCGCCGTGGCCGCCGGCTCGGATGCCCAGAAAGTGGCGCCACCGTCGGCTCTGAGCGCGAAAATAGACAGCAAGGCCAGCGACATTGAAAACAAGTTGATTGCGTGGCGCCGTGATATTCATGAACATCCGGAACTGGGTAATCAGGAAAAACGCACGGCCAAGCTGGTCGCAGACCATTTGCGCAGCCTGGGCATGGATGTCAAAACAGGCGTAGCCGTCACCGGTGTGGTGGGTGTGTTAAAAGGAGGCAAGCCGGGACCGGTGGTTGCCCTGCGCGCCGATATGGATGCCTTGCCTGTGAAGGAGCAGGTTGACGTACCGTTTGCCTCCAAGGCCACCGGCACTTTCCTGGGCAAACCGGTCGAGGTCATGCATGCCTGCGGCCACGATACGCATACGGCCATGCTGATGGCCACTGCCGAAGTATTGGCCAGCATGAAGGATGAGTTGCCGGGCACGGTCAAGTTTATTTTTCAGCCGGCTGAAGAAACCCCCGCAGATTTTGAACCCGATGGCACCAATACCTGGGGCGCCAAACAAATGATTGCCGAAGGCGTGATGGACAATCCCAAAGTGGACGCTGTCTTTGGTCTGCATGTGTCCAGTTCATATGAAGCCGGCAAATTATATTGGCGCAGCGGTCCCGCGATGGCGGCCGCCGATCAGTTCTGGGTTGATGTCAAGGGCAGGCAGACCCACGGAGCGCGGCCCTGGCAGGGCGTGGATCCGATTGTAGTGGGTTCGCAAATTGTCATGGGACTGCAAACCATTATCAGTCGTCAGTCCAATATCGCACTGGAACCGGCAGTCATTACGGTGGGAACGTTTCATGCCGGCAATCGGATGAATATTGTTCCAGAGGACGCTGCCATGACGGGTACGATCCGCACGTATGATGAAGGAATGAAAAAGGACATTCATCAGCGCATTAAGCATACCGCTGAGTCGATTGCCACCAGCGCCAATGCGAGTGCCAAGGTCAAGGTGGTGGAGCTATACAACGCCGTGGTCAATCCTCCCGACTTTACCGAAAAAATGGGACCCACTCTGCGACGGGTAGCTGGCGAGGGCAATTATGACCTGCAGCCAAAATCCAGTGCATCGGAAGATTTCTCGTTTTATCAGCAGAAAGCACCGGGCATGTTTTTCTATCTGGGGGTCACGCCCAAAGGGACGGAACTGAGCAAGGCCGCCCCCAACCACTCACCGCATTTCTATGTAGATGAGTCAGCCATGATTACCGGCGTGCGCGCCATGTCGAATCTGGCCGTGGATTTTCTGAGCATGAAGTGACCTGGGGCGTTGCCCAGGAGCACAAGTGCCAGATTGGGTAGGAGAAAAGGGCAAGAGAAAAGAGCGGGGCGCCTTCTCGAGCAGTGTTCACAAGACGAGCTGAACGTCCAAGGTAAATGCTACCATTCGGAGAAGGCGGGCTTTAAGGTCAATTGTCGGATCGAATGGCCCCTATTTATTATCGTTCAATGATGAGGTAACGATGCACGGACCAGACCCGAAAAACAAACACCCAATGGATGGCTTTGCTCAGGTTTGTTTTATCAAGAATACGGTGAAAAATCCAAATATTATCGTTGGCGACTACACCTACTATGATGATCCGGAGGACTCGGAAAATTTCGAACGCAATGTCCTGTACCACTATCCGTTCATCGGAGATAAGCTGATTATTGGCAAGTTCTGTGCGATCGCACGTGGTGCAAGATTCATCATGAATGGCGCAAATCATAAGCTGTCGGGCATCTCTACGTATCCGTTCCAGATCTTTGGCAAGGGCTGGGAAAGCGTCATGCCGGCACTGGGCGAGCTCCCTTACAAGGGGGATACGGTTATTGGTAACGATGTCTGGATAGGTTATGAGGCGCTGATCATGCCTGGCGTGAAGATCGGCAATGGCGCCATCGTGTCTTCGCGCGCGGTTGTTGTGGCCGATGTACCTGCCTATACAATTGTCGGAGGCAATCCGGCCAAACCGATCCGGCAACGTTATCGGCCCGACGATATTGCGGTGCTGGAGGCCGTCGCCTGGTGGGACTGGCCTGCGGAAAAAATAACACGCAATTTATCGATCATTGCATCGGGCGACATAGAGGCCTTGCGCGCAGGCGCGGTGTAGATCTGGCAACAGACATTTGCCGGACGTAGATTGCCGGAAAAGTAAAGCCTGTCAATGAAAAACACCCCCAAAAATTGGATCAGCGTCCAACTTTATGGGCAGTAGTTTGCAAGCGGATTTCTAAATGCACATCACTGCTTAGCAACGGCCTTGTTTGTCATGTCCAGGAGAACAGGCGCGGCTGCGATGATAGGAACGGTGGCTTTTGTACTTTTTATGATGATTGTACTTGCGCTCGTATTTCGGTCCCTTGTATCGATAACCATCGCGATATCCCGAGTGGCGGTCATGTGCTACGCAGCCCGAGAGAAAGATCATCAGCATCCCGACAACGACAAGCATTTTTTTCATTTGTGATCCCCTGTTGGATTTACTTTGACCACATGATAATAGATGACAAGTGTCATTGTCTGTTGCCGCTTGTAAGGTAAGTTTCAGCTGGGTACAGCAATTGAATCGATTCCATGGCTGGTTTTCTTGGTCGCTAAAAACTTCAAGATGCGTTTAGGCTGCACCACGTCGCACCGTGCCGGCTCGAGTCTCGCCGCGCCGCGTTACGGCGAATCGGGCAGGATTGCGGCGCGGGCCTGAGCTGAACTGCTTTGCTCAAGTGAGTCTGACCGACATGCCGCCGTCAACAATCATCGGGCTGCCGGTCATAAAGCTCGATCTGTCCGAAAGCAGAAACTGGGCTGCCTGAGCTATTTCCTTGGCGCTTGCCATCCGCTTCATGGGATGCAGACTTGCGATGAACGCAAGGGCATCCGGGTTGCCTTCTCCGGCTGCGGGGGTGATCGTGCCACCCGGTAGCAGCGCATTGACACGGATGTCATCTGCGGCATGGTCCGAAGCCAGCGACTGCATCAGCCCGATCAGACCGGCCTTGGATGCAGCATAGGCCCCCATTCCTGGCATGCCACCATTGCTGAAGCCGACAAACGATGACGTGAAGACAATCGAGCCGCCTCCGTTTTTGCTCATGGCAGGTATCTGCGACTTAGCCGCCAGGAAGGCAGCGGTCAGATTGACCGCGATGACATCGTTCCAGTTGCGCATTGTCATGGCCGGCACCGGCCCCATGTCCCCGATGATGCCGGCATTGTTGAACGCGCCATCGAGCCGACCGAATTCGTTGATGGCAAGATCTGCCAGCGCATCGGCATAGCCTTCATCCTTGACGTCGCCAGCCAGATAAACGGCTTTGCCGGTGCCTGCAATTGCCTTTGTCAGAGCGTCCAGTTCTGCACCCCGGCGCGCGCCCAGCACCACATTGGCGCCTTCGGCCACAAACAGGGCGGCTGCTGCTGCACCGATTCCGCTACTTGCTCCGGTGATGATGATTGATTTGTTTTTCAGTTCCATGATGTTCTGCTCCTGTGCTAGTTTGGAACCTGAACTATCTCACGGCAATGCAATGACATGCTATCCGTTTCTTGCACGGAAATTGGTCTGGCATTTCTTGGCCGTGCTGGCGTGCGCACGACAGGTTCAGCGTGGGCTGATTTGATTGCGCAGTATGGCGGGCGCATCGGCCAACAACGTGTCGATGGCGACACGTGTTTTGGCAGGCAGGAACCGGGTCTGCGGCCACACTATATATATTTCAGTTGGCAATAATTGCAGTTTGGGCAAAACCGCGTTCAATTGCCGGGTACGTATGAACTGCAGCAGTTGCCAGTCGGGCAGCCAGGCCAAACCCACGCCGGCGATGGCGGCGTCGGTCAGGGAATGCAAATCGTCCAGTCTTAAGCGAATATCTACCGTGGGGCCTTGCGTGTTGGCAAAAAGCGTCTGCCAGACCAGATCCTGTCCGGCGCGATGATACGCAATGGCGTGATGCCCGTTGAGCGCGGCCACGCTGTCGGGTACGCCGTGGCGGGCCAGATACGCGGGCGAGGCGCACAGTACCTGATGTTGTCGTCCAAGTGGTCGCGCAACCAGGCTGCCGCTGTCGGCCAGGGGACCGATCCGCACGGCAAGATCCAGTCCATCTTCAATCAGATCGGCAACCCGATCACTGTAGATTATCTCGATTCGCAGTTCGGGGTAACGCTCAATCAACGGAGTCAATGTCGGCGTGATGCAGTGTCGGCCAATCAGTTTCGGTGCGCTGACGCGCAACACGCCTTGCGGCTGTAACCGCCCGCTATTGAGTTCGGCATCAGCCGCATCCAGCTCGGCCAGCGCGCGCAGGCAGCGCTCGTAATAGACTTGTCCTTCGGTTGTCAGTTTTTGCTTGCGGCTGGTGCGTTGAAACAGCAATACGCCCAGACGCTGTTCCAGTCTGGCGATGGTTTTGCCTACCGCCGAACGGGTGAGGTTCATGCGCTCGGCAGCCAGCGAGAAGCTGCCGGCTTCGACGGCGCGAACAAAAGTGGTAATGCCGTTCAGACGATCGTTGTTCATGGTCAAGATGGTTTCCTCTCGGGCTACACAGCAGAGAATAAAGGGCGCCCAGCCCGATTCGATAATCTTATACGATTTCTGTGTCGCGCGTAATCCGCAAAATTTACCTCTCTTACCAATAAGGAATCACCATGAACACACTTTCTTTTATTACTGTGGGTGACGGCACCCGCCTTGCGTACCGCTTTGACGGCCAGGCAGATAAGCCAGTATTGATGCTGTCCAATTCTATCGGCACCACGATGGCGATGTGGGATCAACAAATTTCCAGTCTGTCAGAAAGTTTTTATATTTTGCGTTATGACGCGCGCGGGCACGGCGCGTCCGATGCACCGGCCGGTGCCTAGTCGCTGGACCGTCTGGGCCGCGATGTAGTCGAACTGCTGGATGCGTTGCATCTGGGTCGCGTCCACTTTCTGGGGCTGTCACTTGGCGGCTTTGTCGGACAATGGCTGGGGATATACGCGCCGCAACGACTGGAAAAATTGATTCTGGCCAATACGTCTTCTTATCTGGGGCCATCGCCGCAATGGGATGCACGCATCCGACAGTTGCAGAGCTCACCAGATATGGTAGCGGTCGCGCAAGGCTTTCTGGAAAGTTGGTTTTCTGTAGAATTTATAAAGACGCAGCCAGAGACAGTTGAAATATTTCGTGCAATGCTGCTGACCACGCCGCCGCATGGACTGGCCGGCAGTTTTGCCGCAGTGCGTGATACCGATCTGCGCCGTACGGCACCCCTGATCAATTTACCGGTGTTGATTATCGCCGGACAATACGACACGGTGACGGCCTTATCACACAGTGAGGCCCTGGCTGCCTTGTTACCGCAGGCTCAACTCAAGGTGTTTCCTGTGGTGCATCTTTCCAATATTGAGCGACCATCTGAATTTATGCAGTGGGTCAGAGAATTCTTGCGATAGTGATCACGGGGGATGGGTTTGCCAGTCCGCTTTGACGTATCAAGGCATGGCGTTTTCTGGCCGATCGTGGTTTATATGCTGTCTGAAATAAAGCATGGAGAATGACGCGTCCATATAAATAAATAAAACGATTGGCCTCAAAAGCAATAGGGTATTTTGCCGGCATTGCAACTCATTAAGAAGCAGCGGGGAACGTTTCGGTTTATATTTGAAGCCGAACGCACAACTGCAGCAGGACAGCATACCCGGAGAGGGCAAGGGGAAACAGCGGACCACAACAGGAGCAAGGTGATGGCCGCTTCGGTAACGCTTTGACAATCTTCCCTATATGCGCATATTGCATTCGTGACGGTCTGTCAGGAAACCGTCGTATCTGCTGGTTTTTTTCAACGATGCCCGAACGCGATGCGATGGTCCGTCACTTTTGATGTTGTCGATATTTCATACAGTAGTTCGTACAGCAACTATAGGCAAGGAGACACCTATGAATACTCATCCCCGCAACTGGCGGCCATCGGCCCTCATCTCTTGCAAAGCGGCATTGGCAACCGCAGCCATTGTTTTTACCACGTTGCTCGCACCGCTGCCGGTAAACGCGGCCGAGCCCGCAGGCAGCGCGGGCGCTTCCTCGTCGGAGTCAGTTGGCGATAAGCCCCGTATCATTATTCTTGCAACCGGGGGCACCATTTCCGGCGCTGCCGATGCACGGTCGGCCATTGGCTATAATTCGGGCGAAGTATCGGGCCAGCAGTTGGTCCAGGGCGTTCCTGGCATTGAAAAACTGGCAACAGTCAAGTCTGAGCAGATTTCCAATATCGGCTCTCAGGACATGAACGATAAAGTATGGTTTTCGCTAGCCAATCGCATCACGCAGATTTTTGAAGGCAATGAAGCCGACGGCGTGGTCATTACCCACGGCACCGATACGATGGAGGAAACTGCCTTCTTCCTGCACAATGTACTGAATTCGGCAAAACCGGTGGTGCTGGTCGGTTCCATGCGTCCGGGCGGCGCGCTCAGTGCGGATGGGCCGCGCAATCTGTATGAAGCGGTCCAGGTTGCAGCAAGTGCTCAGTCCAAGGCGCGCGGCGTAATGGTCGTGATGAATGATACGATTCACGCACCACGCTGGGTCACCAAAACGAACGTCACCTCGGTCCAGTCATTTCAATCGCTGAATGCAGGTCCGCTTGGCTATGTGGATCCCGCCTCGGTGCGTTTCCTTGGTCCTGCTGGCCAGGCGGCTCAAGCGCCGTATGCCTTGCCCAAGGACGGTCAGTTGCCGCGCGTGCAAATTATTTATGCGCATAGCAATATGGACGCCTCGCAAATTGATCATGCAATAGAGAATAACGCCAAGGGGATTGTGATTGCTGGCGTGGGCGATGGTAATGTGTCCAAACAGGCCATGGAGGCCATGTTGCGGGCAGTGCAAAAGGGCATTGTGGTTGTTCGTGCAACGCGCGTGCCTTCCGGGTTTGTGAATCGCAATGTGGAAGTGGACGATGATAAAAGCGGTTTTGTCGTGGCCTATGACCTGAACCCGCAAAAGGCCCGGGTATTGACCCAGCTTTTGCTCGCCAACGGGGTGAAGGCAGCGGACAAAGTGCAGCAGGCATTTGCTGCTACATACTGACAATAGCGTGCAGGCATATGGTACGACAAGGCGGTACTGTATGCCTGCACGCGATGCGCGTTTATATTACGTTCACCGTTGTGTCGTCCACAAAATTCTGTCAACTTAGTACAGCCTGCTGATAGTCGATTTTCAACAGAGACCCTGAAGCGGGCGCCTGTTCCAACTGTTTCATCGATAAACCAAGTCGAGCCGATGTGACAAACAGCTGCCGATGGCTATCGTCAAAGGCGCAGCTTGTGGGACGCGGCACCGGAAGTGTAATCATCTGAACAATGTCTGCAGCTGGCGATATGCGTGCAATGGCCGCACCGTCAAAGAGCACACTGAGCAAGAACCCTTCGTGGTCAATGGTCAGCCCGTCCGGTTTGCCCTGATCTGGATCAATGGCAACAAACACGCGGCGATCGTTAATTTGGCCTGACGCCGGATCCAGCTGATATGCGTAGATGATTCCGGTGCGGGAGTCGGTGACATAGAGTGTCTTGCTGTCGCCACTAAAGGCGAGTCCGTTGATCAATGTAAAACCTGAATCGATGATGTGCCATACACCATCAGGGTCCAGGCGGTAAAGATATCCGGACCCTTCTTGCAGCGCTTCATCCATCAGGCCCACCCACAATCGTCCGAATGAATCGAGGCGAGCATCGTTTAGGCGGTAGCCTGCCTGAGCATGGGGCGCCGTTGCGATTGTCTGCAACTGGCCGCTTCGGTTTTTTGTCACAACATCGCAGCCGATACCGAAGATCATTTCATTAGTGGCAGTTTCAGTGACAAACCCGATAGGCCCGACCATGATTTGTTTGATATTCTGGCCTGTTGCGGGGGCGAATGTATTGAAAGAAGAACCAAACGTATCGACCCATAGAAGACGCGCTCGGGATCGACTCCAAAAGGGAGATTCTCCAAGTATTGCCTGGCTGTCGTGAGCAATAGAGACGGCATGCATCAACGTGGCTCCCCATTTACAATAGCAATCTTTGACCAATTGGCAGCAACTTCATTCATCGTTGTCGCGTGGATGGCTCGCAAATTCCGGGGATAATCCACGTGTGCAGCCTCCTGAGCCCGCGTGGCATGAAATTGACCGTTCGCTGCCCGCAGTATCCAGCCTGTGTCAGCGCAATGGGGGGACGCAAGGTAGGCCAGACCTGGCGCCACCTCACTGGGGCGCAGTTCATCGGGAGCTGTATTTATTCCCCACATGCGTGTCTTGGCTACCGGAGAAATCGCATTTACCAGAATGCCGTGTTGCTTTCCTTCGCAGGCAAGGACATTGACAAGCCCGACCGCAGCCATCTTGGCTGCCGCGTATGACGTCAGTCCGTTTTGTGCATAGTGCGGGAAAAGCGCCCGGCAAGAGGTTGTAATAACGATGCGCCCATAGTTGGCGGCTTTGAAGATTGGCCATGAGGCCTGAGCGAGCCAGAGCGGCGCCTTGACGGTGACAGCAATCATGCGATCAAAGGAATGTTCCTGTAAGGCTTCGATGTTTTCGTAGCCCACCCATCCTGCATTGTGGACCAGGGCATCCAGCCGCTGGTCAATCTTCAGGGCGCGGGTGATCAGGTCGTGGCAGGCGTCGCGCGAACTGATGGTGCCACAGATTGCCTCAGCCTTTAGTCCTTCCAGGCGAAGTTGTTCGGCTGCCCGTTCGGCCACCTGCGGGTCTTGTCCATCCCCATTGATGTCGGCTCCCAGATCCTGGATCAGGACCTTCGCGCCCAGTTGCCCGATACATCTGGCATAGGCGAGACCGAGTCCCCGACCCGATCCGGTAATCAGTGCCACCTGACCTTCAAAGTTCATCATTCCATCCTTCGCTTTTAACGGTAACTGAGGACACAGTATGGATTTGGATTTTCGATATGACAAATATTTAATATAGGCTTTTACGATATAATATTTATATCGTGAAGCACTTGTGTGTTCCAAGGCCTTCAGAGAGGAAACATGGTCACTGCCAGCAGAATCCGTATTAGTCTGCGAACAATGGAGCAATTTGTTGCGGTCGCAGAAGAGCTCCATTTTCATCGCGCTGCGCAACGACTGAATATGTCGCAGCCTCCCCTTACCGGTGCAATCCGTAAGCTGGAAGAGGATCTTGATGTCATGCTGATTGAACGCAGCAATCGCGTACTTGGTCTGACGCCTGCAGGCAAAGCGTTTCTTGAGCACGCCCGTGAAACACTCTGCCAGGCAGACCTGGCGATCACGACGACGCAGGATGTGGCCGCCGGGCGAACGGGCATTGTGCGTCTGGGCTATGTGGGCAGCTCGCTTTATGGGCGTCTGCCTGATGTCATTCGCCGGTTTCGGGCGCAGCATCCGAACGTTCGACTTGAATTGCGCGAGGCGACCACAGCCTCGCAGGTCACGGCGTTAAGAGAGGGCGCACTGGATGTGAGCGTATTGATTCCACCTCTGGTGAATGCCGACGATATAGCGTTGACACCGTTCGACATTGACCGTCTGTGTCTGGCGATACCGAAAGATCATCCGCTGGGCCAGCGATCTGATCTGACATTGGCCGAATTGGCAGATGAGCCATTCGTTCTTTGGCCCATGAATGAAGGGCGGGGCTTTCATCTGAAAGTGGTTCGGCTGTGTGCGAATGCGGGCTTTGTACCGAGAGTTGCACAGGAAGCCTACGGAATGCATGCCGTGCTCTCGCTGGTGGCCGTCGGTAGTGGTGTTTCTGTGGTTCCTGAAAGCATGAGTGGCTTTCGACAGGATCAAATCAGTTATTGTCCGCTATCGACCAGTGAAGCTCAGTTCACTCTTGCCCTAGGCTACCGTGTATTATCGCCGGTAGCAGAAGGCTTTGTTGTTTCGTGCCGACAAGAAAAATAAAGGCGATACAGGCCAGCATGAGCTGTCGGGCGTTGCGGATATATTGTTTGTACTGCGCAGCTATGGCGCTGTACACTGCAACGATTGATACCACTTTCGGTATAAATAAATTTCATCCGGCAAGAAGACCGGATCCGCATTATTGAACACTGCACATTGCCCGTTTAATGTCGGCAAATCTGATGCTTTAAGTACGGGCGCAGTTAGACAAAAAGGTGATGACAGATGGACGCATTTTCCAAGCCCGATCTCGTTGCAAATTATGCTGACAGAACAGAAAAAATGGTGCCCGGCTTGCGCGACCTTCACACGATGGCTGCGGTTTTGCTGGCAGAGCGTGTGCCGGTTGATGCGCACATTCTTGTGCTGGGTGCCGGCGGAGGTATGGAGATCAGGGCATTTGCGCAACTGCATCCGGACTGGTGCTTTGATGGCGTGGATCCGTCCGAACAGATGCTTGATCTGGCTCGGCAGACCCTTGGGCCACTGGCTTCTCGCGTTACTTTCCATCAAGGCTATATCGAGAGCATTGAACAAGCAGGCTTTGACGCAGCGACATGCTTTTTGACGCTTCATTTTTTGCCGCAAGCGCAGCGACTTAAAACCTTGCAGGCACTATTTTGCAGGCTCAAGCCCGGGGCGCCGCTGGTGGTTGCCCATCACAGTCTGCCGGGTTCTGCGTCCGATAAAGACCGCTGGCTGGATCGCAACGCGGCATTCGCTAAGGCATCAGGTCTGGCAATGCCATCCGGTGGCGCCAGGCAAAGCGCCAGCAGGGACCTGCTGCCGATTCTTTCGGCGGCTCAGGACACGGCATTGTTGCGCGAAGCCGGGTTTGTAGATGTGGACGTATTTTATGCCGGGTTCACTTTCAGGGGCTGGGTCGGTTATAAACCGGTGACGTGATGTCGACTGCGCCATTGATGGAGCATTGGCACGCGTCTATCCCTTGCAGCCAGCGAACACGGCTCAAACGAGCGTCCAAAAGCGCTCAATTGGCGGAACGCCAGTCTCTGGCATGGGGGCTGTTGCTTCGGCCTTATATTTTCAGTAAAGCGGGGCAGGTTTTCTGCCCCCTATCCGGTTACAGATAGCTGTCGCGTTGTTGTTTGGCCCGAGAAGCGCCGATTTCCGTTTCAACCTGCTTGACTTCTTCTGGCGGCGGCAGCACCGCAGGCATGCCAAGGCTATCGATCCACAACTCCCGGCACCAGCCCCTTGTGTGAAACAGATGGTGATCTTCCTGTTGCTCTACCTGGTCGAACACTTCCTTAAAGAAACGCTTGTTGGTCGCGCTCATATTTTCAAGGGCTTTGCCGAACAGTTCCCAGTTGGTGTGATCTTTCGTTTCTGCCAGCACCACGCATTCACATGCCACTAACTGCGCCGCTTCCGGGGTATCGTTTTTCTTGGCCATTTTCATCGCTTTGACGAATGATTCTCCCAGGTGCTTGACCACCTCTCGGCCGGGGCTCATTGTATTTGGATCGAGGTCCAGGTGTTTGGCCACCGATATTGCCAACTCCTGGTGTTTGAGCGTTTCGTCCAGATAACCTTCCCTTTCTTTTTTCAAGTCATCATTCAGCGCACAGGTCAATGCCGTTCGATACACCTGTTCGCCGCCCAGTTCCGTTTCGATCATCTGTAGTACCAACTCGTTCAATTGTTTTTTGTTTACTGTCTGTGCCATGCTGTACTCCTTGCTAATTAGTATGTGTTATTTGCAGTAGCGGTATTTTGCACTATGAGTTATTTGCGACGCCCGAAGAAAAATGAGCCAATGGCAAGGATCAGGAACACGACGAACAAAATCTGCGCGATTGAAGAGGCGCCGGCAGCAATGCCACTAAACCCGAACACGGCTGCAATAATGGCGATAATAAAAAAGACGATTGCGTAATGAAGCATGATGTTTCTCCCTTCCGTTGCAATGCGGTTTTAATAAACACAATTTATCGTATCAACAAAAATGAGCGCCAAACACGCTAGGTTACATTTCCTTAACAAGGGTATGCATGTGACATATCCAGGAAATTTGTGCAGATGCGAGTACGTTGACTGCCATAGCCAGAGGTTGGCCTAAGAATCGTGTCATTTGATCGGGGTTGGAGATACGCATAGTTGAGCGTTCATGCTTAATTACAATCTTGTCGCGCTCAAAACCGGCGGTGGCACGCGTTTTTTACTGCCGTCACGGTCAAATTTCCGGTAGACGCGAAGGTGCGGTTAATGGGTTAGCGCCAAATCATCAAGTGGCAAAAGGGGCTTTGGTGCGCATTCCCATAGCGATCTTGTCGGAAAATAGCCGCATCGCCATCCTTATGCGTCCGGCCAGGTCTGTTGCAAAGTATGCATCCATGGCGGCCCGTTTGCCTGTAATGGTCGATAGCCAGAAATCGTATTTAAATCAAAGCGCTGGCTGCTTTTTTTCTTCTTTCGAATGGGGCTTATTGCAGCTGTGATTGCTGGCGTGGCAGGGCGTCGCCAACGGCGGGATCACTTGCATTTGTTTTGCCTGTAGCAAAAAAACCGGCGCTGCATATGGCGCATTGTCGGTGATACGAATTACACTAGCGCGGTGGTTTACTGGATATTCATCCTGTAGATGTGGGTTGCATCCGCTGGTTCGCTGTGCCCGAACAGGCCGTTGGCCTGACCATTTGATTTTATATCGTCCGTTATTTGTGCCTGATCATTTGTCGCTTGCGGCCGATGCTTCACCCGTCGGCTGCGCAATCGATCTTGCTTGCAGCGCATACAGACCAATTGATCCTCACAACAGAGCATGTGTGGTTACGTCATTGGACCGCCAAGCGCACGCTGCCTGTCCGTTTCTGAATATAGTAAAAAAGATGAGAATAGTATGAGTGCCGAAGCCCATTCAGTCAGTTTGTTGTCGCCAGTTGTGTTGCTTGCTGCCGCGGTGATTGCCGTTCCCATATTCAAGCGCATCGGCCTGGGGTCGGTATTGGGCTATCTGATTGCCGGCCTGGTGATCGGCCCTTTCGGACTGGCTTTTTTTACGGATTCGGCGTCGATTCTGCAGATTGCTGAGCTGGGTATTGTCATGTACCTGTTTGTTATTGGGCTGGAGATGCGGCCATCCCACCTGTGGGGGTTGCGCCGTGAAATATTCGGCCTGGGTACCTTGCAGATTGTCGCCAGCGCTTTGGGCTTGACCGGCGTAGGCCTGTTTTTTGGCTTCACTTGGCAGATCGCCTTTATCTCGGCAGCAGGATTCGTGCTGACCTCCACTGCCATTGTCATGCAGTTGCTGGGTGATCGGGGCGATATTGCCCAGCCCAAGGGTCAGAAAATCGTTGCGATACTGTTATTCGAGGATTTGCTGATCGTGCCGTTATTGGCGATTGTGGCATTTATGGCACCCAACCATATTGTTGAAAGCACCTCTGTCCGGGTGCAAAATATCGGTATCGGGCTGTTTGCGATCGCGGCGTTGATCGGCGCCGGGTACTGGCTGCTCAATCCGCTGTTCAGAGTGCTGGCGGCTGCCCGCGCCAGAGAGGTGATGACAGCGGCGGCTTTGCTGGTCGTCCTGGGCGCAGCCCTGTTGATGCAGGTGAGTGGGTTGTCCATGGCGATGGGGGCATTCCTGGCCGGTGTGCTCTTGTCCGAGTCTACCTTCCGCCATCAGATCGAGGCGGATATCGAACCATTCAGGGGCATTCTGCTGGGCCTGTTTTTCCTGGGCGTGGGGATGTCGCTGGATTTGTCTGTCGTTGTGCAAAATTGGCCATTGGTGCTCGGCGGTGTGCTGGCGCTGATGTTCGTCAAGGCGCTGATGATCTATATTGTGGCGCGTATCACTCGCAGCCCGCATCGCGAGGCGCTGGATCGAGCATTGCTGATGGCCCAGGGCGGCGAATTTGCTTTCGTGCTGTTTGCCGCGGCCGCCGGCGCGCAAGTCATAGA
Organism: Advenella sp. FME57; assembly: GCF_014897675.1. Lineage (GTDB taxonomy): Bacteria > Pseudomonadota > Gammaproteobacteria > Burkholderiales > Burkholderiaceae_B > Advenella. The sequence continues at coordinate 50,245 of NZ_JABUXU010000003.1, forward strand.
CAGCTCGGTCAAATCCAGCCTGTCGGCCATCGTAGTATTGTCCATGGTGCTTACGCCGGTTCTGGGAATTGTGTTTAACCGGTACACCAAATCAGGCAAACTTGAGTCTCTGGACGATGTGAGTATCGCAGACGGGCTGACCGGCAATGTACTGATGATCGGTTTCGGTCGCTTCGGCCAGGTTACCAGCCAATTGCTGCTGGCCCGGGGTGTCGATGTCACGATCATTGATACCGACATAGACATGATCCAGAACGCCGAGAAGTTCGGCTTCAAAATTTATTATGGCGATGGCTCTCGCCTGGATATATTGCATGCTTCGGGAGCGGCACAGGCACAGGCCATTGTCGTTTGCGTGGACAATAAAGAGACGACCAACAGAATTGTTGAGCTGGTAGCCAGTGCGTTTCCGTTAGCCAAGTTGCTGGTGCGCACGTATGATCGCGAGCATTCGCTGCATCTGGTCAAAAAGAATGTGGATTATATGATGCGGGAAACGTTCGAGTCAGCGATGGTATTTGGTGGCGCTATCTTGCAGCAACTGGGGGTCGATGAGGATCAGATCAGCCAAATCAGCCGTGAAATACGCGAGCGTGACAATGAGCGTTTTGAAACGGAGGTAGCCGCCGACGATATCTACGCAGGTGCCGATTTGCAGTATTCGCATGCCCATCCGCGTCCTACCGCGCCGTTGCTTGCGCCCGGCAAAAGTGGCCAGATCCTGAACGACGAAGGGCTGCATGAGGTAACGTCGGCACCAGGGCAGGGTGCGTCATAAACCGGCCAGGACAAGCCCGGCAATCACGGACCGCCGGCAGCACGGAGTTTGGGCTGGCTGGCCAGACCGCTTGTGCAAACGCCTGCGCCGATGCTTGCGTCGAAAGCGCTTTGACCCAGCATGGCGGTGGCGGCAGCGTTATACCCGTTGTGCTGCAAAGGCAATGTCAATGACCATACCAACTGGCAATAGCAGCGTGTAATACCGTCGTTTGTTGCGGATTTGCTGGAGTAACAAGAGAAAAGAGAGATCGATTGGAGTAGAGACAGATTGGGCAGCACTAAAGGCTGGCGGTAAGGCGGGCAGCAGACATTATGTGGGTCCGAGGCCGGTGCAGGTCTGCCGCCGCTGGTTTCTGCGGTATATTTGGCAGGATTTTATATTTTCAAACGGAGCAGTCAGCATGGGCGTAGTCAAATTCAACGAATTTACGCTGAAGATCCGCAATGGCGCTACATTTCAGATCCGCGCCAATACCGGGAGCGAAGCCATCAAAAAGCTGGTTAAAGCGCAAGGCTGCACACCCGACAATATCACGGTGATTGATGTGCGGGAAGTAATCGTTAATCGTAAATAGACAAGGTATACCGTTTTGGGCCATGTAGCGGGCGTGAATGCGGCCCTCGGCGCATACCGCGCGGCCTGACTTCTTATGGCTTTAATGTCGTTCGGGGTCTGGCATGATCCCGATTTTTGGGTAGACGATGGCACAGTCACGGCGATCAAAGAGGCTTGTCGGTTGAGTATTGCCGGCTGACAGACCGGGGCCGCCGGCAGCCCGGCGAACCACGAAAAACATAGTTAAAAAATTACGATGAGAGCTTCATCAGGACCAACCCGCCGACAATAAGCGTGGCTGCAAGAATGCGCATTGCGCTCATGGGTTCGTGCAGAAAGACGATGCCGACCACGAAGGCGCCCACTGCGCCAATGCCGGTCCAGACCGTATAGGCGGTACCCAAGGGAAGCGTGCGCATGGACCAGGACAGCAGCCCGAAACTGAGTACCATTGTGACCAGCGTTACTGATGTGGCGCCAAGGCGCGTGAACCCTTCTGACTGCTTCATGGAAAACGCCCAGACAATTTCCAGCAATCCGGCAATAACTAATAAAAACCAGGCCATTTGGGCCTCCTTTAACAAGAACCGGGCCGTCCCGGATAAGGTCCCCAAATGGGTGAGGTCGTGGCCTCGAAAAAATTATATCGTTTTGTGCAGCAGCCGGCAACCGGGCGACTCGACTGCAGCAGCCAGATGCCAATCAGTTGCTTGTCGCTGAAATAAAGCATGTCAGCCAGATAAGGCAGATCAGTCAGATAAAGCGGGCCAGCACGTAAAGCAGACCAGTCAATAAGCAGATCCGCCAGGCCGGTAGCGGCTAGAGCGAGCCTGCCTGCCATTTGCCCAGGCATAGCCAGTAATGCTGAAAACCTTCACCGAAGGCTGCCCGCAACCGATTGAAAACAGTTTTTTCGAGTATAGGGTGGCTTTGCAAGCGATTGAAAAAACTGGCCGCCTCGGCGGCTTCGCGAACTGTATCCTCGCTATTACACTTGAGATAATTCAAATGTGGAGCTACCTATGAAAAGCATATTTACTTTGCTGCTAGCCGGCCTGTTGGCTTTTCCGGTCATGGCGCTGGCCGATGATGATGACGATGATTATCGTGACCGCTATTACCAGCGGGAATATAAAGAGAAATACCGGGATGGTCCCTGCAAGGTAGAGCGCGAATACAAGAAAAATGGCGACTACGAAGAGAAAAGAAAATGCCGGGGGGGGCGCTACCGGGATAATTATTATTCCGAGGCGCCCGTCGTGCCGGGTGGTGATTTAGGCGGTATTGTTCGCTTGCTGCAAAACCTGTAGGACAGGGGTTGCTGATGACAGGGCTCGTTGCGCCAGACAGCGATTGCCGTATTCCGCTCTATAGCGATTGTGATGCCTGCGCGATACGGTCGGTTAGCCGGCGCAGGATCTGAGGATATGGCCGTCGTTGGCATGCTAGCGCTGGGTTGTTGGCCAGCACACTGCACCTGAACACCGTGCTTGCACGACCAGAGCAAGCCTTAAGCATATTGCGGCTCGGTCCAATGGCCGCTTTGTAATTGCTCGGGTCGGTGTGCAGCGCAAACAATCGCGTTGTCGGGCCAGAATTCACGCATTACCCGCGTTCCCGCAAACACTCCGTACCCACTGCCGCAACGAACGTCGGCTGCGGCAACAATACTTTCACCGGCCATGATCGAACCTTTCGCCGTGATGTTGCCTCCGGCCTGAATGCCCCAATCCGCCTTGATATGCATGCCGCTGCTTATCTCGCCCTTGGCAATGATGCCTTCTGCTGCAGTCAGGTTATTTTCAACTGAAATATCGCCACCGGCGCGCACACTTTTTTTGCAGCCCAGCGCGTCGGCGCAGATAATATCCTGCCCGGCAACAATGATGCCGCCAACCTCAATGAGGTTTGCACAGTCTAGTGACCAACCGGCCCGGACATCTCCATCGCACTGAAACTTGCCGGCGACATCGATACCCCATCCTACACGAACGGACCCTTCCACTACAATCGCGCCGCCACAGCTCAGGTTTCCCTCGACGAATAGATCCCCTTCGATGTGAATATCGCCGCCGACCCGCACGCTGCCACGAACATGCAAGGCGCCTGCTATACGCAATACCGTGTCGCTATGCAAATTTCCCGCAATATCCAGGTCCCTCGCAGCAACGACAGCGTCACTGTCCAGGCTATCGATCGCAAGCTTGTCCCTGACCGAACCGAACTGATCGACAAGCCAGAGCGCATCGGTGACGCGCCCTTCGGCAAGAAGCGTATCGATCAGATATTGGTAGTCGGCGCCCTGCGGGGTATGCTTTAAAAACCAGCGAAAGCCGCTGGAGCAGGGGTGCTTTGACCGTATGGTTTTCTTGCTCAGATCCATTTTTACTCCCATGGATAAATTACTGCAATGAGTCAGTGTGCGCACAGTCGGTTAGCGGCATAGTCATCACACGGTTTCCGGACAGGCTGCGTTGGATATCGCCACCTGTCACGGAAGATTTTTTCTGCTTAAGGCGCGCATAGCTGCAGCCGGACATCCAGGTCGTGGAAGCGGTTGTCGCGCTCTGAAATTTTCAGTGGTTCAATGGTTTCCGGGGTAATCTTGACCACCTCGAATCGCATGCGTCGGCCCAGAGACTTCCATAGGGCATAGGCCGCTCTCGATTGACGAGCGCCACTGACCAGAACGAAGCCATCGGACAGCACTTTGGTGTACAGGGCCGAGGCTATACCGCGTCCCTGATAGGGCGCGGTATAGCGCGAATGCACGCTGCGCACGGTGCCGTGCAGCCGGCGCGATCCTTCGGGAAGAATGTCGAAAACGGAATAACCCACCAGAAGTCCGGTACCGGTGTCAATGGCGTACACGCGCTGTTCGCGGGCGATCTTGCGAACGCGAAACTCCATGTGGGGAAATTGCACATCCATGAGCGGCAGATTGCCCAGCGCATGCCGACCCCGTGTCATCCGTGCCTGCAGATTGGCCATCTCCTGCTCGATTTGCTTATTGCTTACGCTGACGTCGAATCTCATGACATCACTCCTGACTCGGGCGAATGTACCGCTGGTGTAAGAGCCGAGCGGCCGGCCTCAACGACAAGTTGCGCTGATTTGCCAGTCAGCGTGCCTGTGTGTTCAGCGAAAGATTGCGGATAGTCAGCGGTGCGAAGGACATCGTGCTGCTCCGGTCGGGCAAAGTGATTGTGCAATTCCATTTCCACTCCCATGGCCGATTACCCGCAAGATGTTGCGATATATACGGCAGAGAATCGTATTTACAGGACCCTGGCCAGACAGATGTGCTTCTGGGCACCTGTGCTGCAGGTGCATTCATGGGTTTGTCTGGTTTGGGGACGTTTCCGGCTTGTTAGCCGCTACGCCGTGCGAGAGGAATCTGGGACAAGAGTGATGGCCGTGATTTCCTGACGCACGGCCAAGGAAAGTACGGCGAACCACCTCAGGAATTGGGGGGTCAGACGAAAGACGGGAGGAACGTTTGCACAAATGCGGCCCGGCAGCATGCCTCGGGTGTAAACCCGATGCATACCAGACAGCGTGAAGGCAAGAGCGTTCATGGATGAGTATTGATTTTTATGATGTCAAGACTATAACACAAATGATATATTTATCAAAAGATTCAAAGGCCTACGCTATATATTCGTATCAAGGAGCAGCAGTTTTAGCACTATGGGCGACGTAACTTCAAGCGGGCAGGCCCGGCCCCGGCCGATAGGTGAGCCCCTTCTATAGCATTGCGGGTCAGACTGTGACGATAGCCGGTATGGTCCCTGTCAGCGCAGGCGTGTTGGACAGAAAAATACAATGAGATGACTGACCCGGTGCAAAATTGGCAGAACTGTCAATGACATGTAGGCGTGTCGGGGAGGGTGTATAGTGGAGTATTTACCCGGAGCATGTCATGACATTCAGGGACTGGGCTGACGAGAAAGGCAATACACTGGCAAATCAAGATGACGAATGTGAAGTTCGTGCTGAGTGGGCCAAGTTTTACGTGAAGAACCCGCAGGCGGGTTCGGTACTGGTGTATGAATCAGCTTTTGCAAAATTTGGCAGGCAGCAACTGGATAGTATGCTTGACGAGCAGTGGCACAAAGCGGATCTGCAATGGGTACAGATCACGGACAAGGGCGTTACCGAGACGCATAAAGAGGCACCCAACCGGCCGGGCAAAGGGTCCGCTACTAAACACTGACTCACGTGAGGCTGCTATCCGGAATAATTGATGCAATAAGCTGCAATCGGTCCACAATGCCTATCAGAATTGATGTTTATCGCCCTGCCATTGCCATTGGCCCAGCAGTGGCAAGCCAACGGGTTCCCCCTGCGGCACGTACCCTGGACTTGCCGGGCAGTCAGGAACCGGGCCTGATTAATCGCTACGATGCGTTCGGCCCGGGGTATTCGGCCTGACCATTGATCAGTTGGATCTGAATCCGCCAATAATCAGCTTTACGCCGAATCCCATCAGCACCACGCCGACCAATTGTTCCAAATACGCCTGCACATGCATATAGCCGCGGCGGACCAAAGGTCGGGAAAATGCCAGGGAAACCATCACGCGCCACAGCAGGGAAGTCAGGCTGACGCCGATCCAAATGGCCAGCTTGGTAGGCCATTGTGTGGAAGGCGTGATCGTGACAGAGAAAATACTCACAAAAAATAGGGCGGTCTGGGCATTGGCCAGATCGGTAATCATCCCTCTGCGAAAATTCACACCGGCGCTGGCGGCCAATGCTGGTGCTGCCGTATTGCCAATGACCGCTTTGGTGCGCCCCCGGGCCTGCTTAAACAGATTGAAGCCGTACCAGATCAGGTATGCGCCACCCAATACCTGAATGCAGGCGAATAAGGTGTGGCTGGTGGCGATAATGGTTGCCATGCCCACCAGGCCGAGCGCTGCGTAGATGGCATCGCCTGTTGCGACCCCTGCACCGGCAGCGATGCCTGCCGATTTACCTTGGGACAGGCTGGTCTGCACGATCAAAAACAGATTGGGGCCCGGGCTCAGAAAAGTAAGGGCGAACAGACCGATGGCAGTGAGTACGGCGTGGTAAGACATGTGAACAGTCCGATGAGAATGCGAGTGTGCAAAAATCCACTATAACGCGATGCGGGCCCGCACAGGTGATTTCACGTGTGATATTGCGCAGCGTTGGAAAAAAGCGGCAGCACGCATTGCCTCTATATGAGTCAGCGAGCACCGTTGCGGCCAATGATTGACCTTATTATCGCTATGACAGGCTATATTGCGGGGCAGTCAGTTTGGCGCGCTCTCTGCCGGCTGGGTACTGATCACGCCGTCGCTTCGCGCAAGGCACCCATGCGGCATGCAACTCGGGAATGGTCATGCAAGCGCATGAAGTAATGACTGCTGCTGTCGTATCGCTTGGTGCTCGCCAGGCAATCTACGACCAAGGGGCAAGACGACATCCCCTTATTTATCGACTTCGGAAATAAATGTTTTGATAAGGCCCAGCGTTCGTGCTTCGTCTTCCCGATAGGGTACGTGGCCGATGCCGTTCAGAATTTCAACCCGCCCGTAGCCTGCTGCGATAACGTGGGCGTGCTCGACCGAACCGTAAGGATCATTGTCGCCGTGGATAGCAAGTTTCGGACACCGGATCCGCGCCAGTTCATTGCGGACATGCCATTGTGAAAATTCCCGCGATAGCCAGGTATCAGTCCAGGCATCTACAACCCAGCGGCTTTTGTTTCCGTGATATTTGTCCAGTCTGGACAGATTCTCCGGCTTTGCGAAATCCAGTTTGGCCTGGCGTATCCCGCTGAGGGTGAGTTCCTCGACAAACACCTGTGCGCCCATGGTAATGAGCGCTTTGCAGGTGTCCGGAAATTGCGCTGCTGCCTGCACCGCCATGGCGCCGCCGACGCTGTGACCGCAAGCAATAAAGCGGTCGATATCAAGTGCTGTAAATATTTGCGGCATGATCTGCACGGCCTCCTGGGCGATGAAGTCAGCTGTTAATGTGCCCGGATGAGGATCGGAGCGGCCAAATCCAAGACGGTCATAGGCAATAACCGGGTGACCGGTGGCCAGCGCCAGTTTTTCCGGAAAGTCGCGCCAAAGGGGAATGCAGCCCAGCGAATCGTGCAGCAGAATAATCGGCGTCTGGCGGTCTGCGCCTGCCGGCGACAGCGACCAGGACTGGGCATGTAAACGGCCTTGGCTGGTCTGAATCTGGTGGGTATCAGTTATTGTTGTATGCGTCTGTGTCATTGCTGCAGTCGGAATTCATGTCAATAAATAGGTTGGCCTGGCAGGACGGCTTAGCCAGGCTGACCGGTGTAACTAGCATGTTGAGGCATTATAGTGCCTGCACCGGTTTTTTGACTTCAGGTGGTGCGATCGGCCATGATTGGGTGGCAGCGGACATTGCAGGAATAAAGCGCCTTGCCACAGGCCAGCAGCTAACGTAAACCCGCTGCTGGCAGCGGATTTGTCATTGTCGGCAAGACGGGCCCGCTTACGGTCAATCCTGGGTTTTCCGGCAGCGCCCACAAAGGCGATTGGTGTGCAATTTTTATAGATAAAACAAAAAATTTTTTGGTTGTCGCTGGCTTTTCGTTTGTCATACTGCACCTTGCTCTGTGCTGTGCGCCTCTGGCCAGGCGGACACGTCAAAGCGCTCCTTTCGCAGTGGCGCCTTGATGGTGAAACCTTGTCGGCATCCCATGCAGGGCCGGTGACAAGGCCGCACAAGTTCACAAAAAGCACAAGCAACCCATACCAATAATCGGGAGACAAGATATGTTCATGACCAGATTTCACCGCAGGGCAGCCAGTGTGGCGACCTGTCTGCTGCTTGGCAGCCCGTTGGCGCTCGCACCGTTTGCGGGCGCGCATGCCCAAACGTATCCCGATCAGCCGATCCGGCTGATCATTCCATATCCGCCGGGTGGCGCGACCGATGTGATCGGGCGCATTGTGGGCAAAAATCTGGGTGACCAGATTGGTGCCCAAGTGGTGATTGAAAACCGTGGCGGCGCCGGCGGCAATATCGGCGCGGTCGAAGTTGCCAAAGCCCGACCGGATGGCTACACACTGCTGATGGGGGCGCTAACGTCGCATTCGGTGATGTCCATACTGGAAAAAGGCAAGTTGAGCTACGATCTGCAAAAAGACCTGACCCCAGTGGGTGTAGTGGGTTCGGTGCCGCTGGTTGCGGTGGCCAATCCGTCCCTGAAGGTATCGACTTTGCCGGAGCTGGCAGATAACGCCAAAAAGAACCCAGGCAAGCTCAATTTTGCGTCCTCCGGCGCCGGTGCGCCGCAACGCATGGCCATGGAATTATTCAAGCAGATCGCAGGCGTCAATATTGTGCATGTCGCCTATCGCGGCAGTGGTCCGGCCATGACGGACCTGGTTGGCGGGCAGGTTGAGGTCATGACTGAAACTGTACCGGCAGCCATCAGCTTTATCAAATCGGGACAGTTGCGGCCACTGGCTGTGTTGACGCCCGAGCGCATTTCCATGCTGCCTGATATTCCCACCGCCAAGGAACAAGGTTATGACAATTACAATGTCAGCTCCCTGTTTGGCGTCATGGCGCCGGCCGGTACGCCTAAGGCGATACTCGATAAGGTGAACGCAGCACTGACTACGGCACTGGCCAAGGATGAAGTCAAGAAACAATTGCTGGAGCAAGGGGTGTATGCCGATCCCCTGAGTATCGACGCTTCGGCAGAGCGCCTGAAGGCAGAGATTGCCCTGTGGGACAAAGTTATCAAAGACGGCAATATCACCACCCGCTAATCACAATTGAGGTAAAGCAACATGTCCAGACGCAACCAGTCGGATGACCAACCCGAAGCAACAGGATTGAAAAAAGGCCTGACCAGTTATGGCGACAATGGTTTTTCTCTGTTCCTGAGAAAAGCGTTTATCAAGGGCGCCGGGTACTCGGATTCGGCGCTGACCCGTCCGGTTGTAGGCATTGCCAATACCGGCAGCGCCTACAACCCCTGCCATGGCAATATGCCTCAACTGCTGGAAGCGGTCAAACGGGGCATCATGCTGGCTGGCGGCCTGCCGTTGGACTTTCCCACGATCTCCATTCATGAGAGCTTTTCATATCCGACCAGCATGTACCTGCGCAATCTCATGTCGATGGACACCGAAGAGATGATCCGGGCCCAGCCGATGGACGCGATTGTCCTGATTGGCGGATGTGATAAGACAGTACCGGCTCAGTTGATGGGTGCGGCCTCGGCAGGCATTCCGGCGATTGAACTGGTCACCGGTTCCATGCTCACCGGTTCACACCGTTCCGAAAGAGTGGGCGCCTGTACTGATTGTCGCCGCTACTGGGGTAAATATCGGGCACAGGAGATTGACGACCAGGAAATTGCAGATGTGAATAATCAACTGGTCGCCAGTGTGGGCACCTGTTCGGTCATGGGGACCGCCAGCACCATGGCGTGTCTGAGTGAGGCGCTGGGCATGAGTTTGCCAGGCGGCGCGAGTCCGCCGGCCGTGACAGCAGATCGCATGCGCATTGCCGAGCTGACCGGGGCCCAGGCTGTGCAGATGGCGCACGACAAGCTGACGATCGATAAAATCCTGACGCCCGATGCATTTGAAAACGCCATGCGGGTGTTGCTGGCTATCGGGGGCTCCACCAACGGCATTGTGCACCTTGCCGCCATTGCCGGACGGGTCGGTCTGGATATCGACTTGCAGGCGCTGGATCGCATGGGCAAGGACACGCCGGTGCTGCTCGATCTGAAACCTTCGGGCCAGCACTATATGGAAGATTTTCACAAGGCGGGCGGCATGGCTACGCTGCTGCGCGAGCTCAAGCCGTTGCTCAAGCTGGATGCGTTGACCGTCACCGGCCGCACCCTGGGTGAAGAAATCGAACGCGCCGGCCCCGGGTTTGCGCAGACTGTGGTAAAAAGCGCTGCCGAACCAATCTATCCGCAAGGCGGGATTGCTGTGCTGCAAGGCAATCTTGCGCCGGGCGGTGCCATTATCAAGCAGTCTTCGGCTGATGCCGGCCTGATGGAACACGAAGGGCGGGCGGTGGTGTTCGAAGACGCCGCAGACCTGGCGTTGCGTATCGATTCGGATGAGCTGGACGTGACGGCCGATGATATTCTTGTTCTTAAAAACATCGGTCCCAAGGGTGCACCGGGCATGCCGGAGGCCGGTTATATTCCCATTCCCCGCAAACTGGCGATCCAGGGGGTGAAGGATATTGTGCGTATCTCCGATGGGCGTATGAGTGGCACCGCCTTCGGTACGATCGTGCTGCACGTCACACCGGAGTCGGCCATCGGCGGACCGCTGGCCTATGTACAAAATGGCGACAGAATTCGCCTGAGCGTGAGCCGGCGCGAGATATCCCTGCTGGTATCCGAGCAGGAGCTGGCGTCGCGTCGCGAGCGAGCGCCGGTGGTGGTACCAAGCGCCGAGCGCGGATATAAAAAGCTGTTTCTGGACACGGTAACGCAGGCAGACAAGGGCGTGGATTTCGATTTTCTGCGGGCGCCGCAGACCAAAGGCACGGTGCCGCGCTAATTCAGCGTCGCGCCAGGTCCAGGCTGCAGTGTCCCGCCACAGCAGCCTGGCGCCGCAGCACATGGATTCGGAATCCTGCAGCATGCGGCAAAGCGTCATCTTTCTTGGCCAGGGGCGCCAGCATCAGTTGCCCGCACCAAATACAGCCCGGGCCTGTTCATGGATACAGGCGGCCAGCCTGGCATGATGCCCATGCTGGTTCCAGACCAGCCCGTTGCGCCTGACCAGCGTTCTGCCCGGCAGCTTGATCTGTACAATATCCAGCGATTGCCACATGGCAGACCAGTCCGGCAGCAATGAGACGCCCAGCCCTTCGTGTACCATGACGGCAATCGAGGACAGGCTGTTGATCTCCAGGCGCTGCCTGGGGTGCAGGTCGTGGTCACGCAGATAGCGATCGGCTAGTTGTCCGCCGTAAACGCTGCGATCATAGCGAAGAAAGGGTTCGCTGGCCAGGACATCATGGGCGTTGCGACCCAGCATATGCGTAGGGGCAATCACCACCAGGGGTTCTTCCATGAACTTTTGCCAGATGCAATGCTTTGCCACGGCAAACTGCGGTTCGACCACGATGGCCGCATCCAGTTCGCCGACCGCGACCTTGCGACACAGCTCAATTGAGGCGCCCGGCGTCACAAAAACAGACGCTTCGGGATAAATGTCATAGAGGCGCTTCAGAATAGGTGGAAGGATATTGGTCAGCGCAGAGACAAAGCAGCCCAGACGCAGTTCGCCCTGATTGTTTCTGTCCATCGCCATGGCGCGCATATCCCTGATCTGCCTGACGACCGAACGCGTACTCTCGATAATCCGCATGCCGCTTGCCGTGGGCTTGACCGATCGACCCGAGCGGCGGACCAGTTCTACGCCCATGTCGTCTTCCAGGGCCTTGATGCGCGCGGCAACCGCCGCGGAGGTCAGATCAAGCCGGCGACCGGCTTCGGCAAAAGAGCCGGCTTCGACAACGGTGATGAAACTCTGCAGGTAATTAATATCCATTATTTTTATGCCATTTCAGGTTCGTGGACGATGGATGATAAAGCTGGCTGCGCATTCAAACTCCTTATTATGTAAGCCGGCGCTGCGCTCAGGCTGCACACGGGCCGGCCACGGTGGCCTTGTTCAGTTGCGATCAGTGTTGTGATCAGGCCTGGCTGCCGGCCAAGGATATTCCAGCTGCATCGCCACCACGCTGGCTGTCGGCAAGCCATAGCGCTTGCCGATTGCTTCAAGCGTGCCGGTCAGCGCGGTGGCCGGATGCGCCATGTCGACCATCGTGACGCCTGTGTTATTGTCCGACGTTGTAGCGGCGCGGTCGGCGATGATCTGCATGCCATTGCGCGAGACGATCGCGCTGCGATCGGGAGCGAACGTGGCTACGTGCGAGCGATAGGTGCGTGACCAGGCATCCGCCACCAGTGCCAGCGATACCTCGTCAATGCCCGTGTGCAGCGGCAGAGCCAACTGTTCCCTGCGCCAGAACGCCAGCGTATTTTCAATGACGGTAAGGGCAAAGGGGCGGGTGAACCGGAACGATTGGCTATCATGCGCCGCACTCCATTGCGCAACGCCCAGATTCTGGCCAACGTGCTGTGCCGTCTGGCGGCCGGCGATGGCCTCGATCAGCATGAGCATGGTCGGCATAGAGGCCGTGATGCCGGTTGTGGTGACAATGCCATTGTCCACCACCCATCGACGGTTGGCCACATAATCGATATCGGGATGATTCTCCAGCAGCGCGTTCAGATAATACCAATGGGTTGTGGCGCGCCTGCCATCGAGCAGCCCGGCTTCGGCCACGACCTTTGCGCCGGCACAGACCCCGATAATGATCGCGCCTTTGGCTTTCTGGTGGCGCAGCCACGCAATGACGGCGGGGTCATCGTCACGGCTCATCGCCGGTACAATCACATAGTCTGCGCCCGTGGGGTAGCGGCGATCAAACTGCGCAGCGGTGGCATCGGCCCGGACTGTCAGCGCCGGATATAACCGGACCGGTCCGTCTTTCATGGAAAGTGCCATGACGTCGGCGATGCCGGCACGTTTGAGAATGCCATAGGGCAACAGGTAGTCTGTGGTTTCGGTGGCGTCGTTAAGACCGATAACGGCAATCAGTGGGCGCTGGCGTTTTGGCGGAGCAAGGGCTGCCATTGCTGTTTCATGCTCGCGCGAATCAAGTCCGGGCAACGCAGGATGGCTGCCTGGCAGGGGAAGGGTTAGCAGCCAGATTACACCTGCCACTATCGAGAAGGCGACAATGCCAATCACAACCAGCATAAAAATACGGAGTTTCATGGGAGTGACCTCTGCGCTCAGCAACAGTGCTGATCAAAATAGAAATCGGCTCTCGGGCCTGCCAGTTGCCTGAGCGGACAGCAGGCCCGATGCATAAAAGACGGGTTGATGCTCAATATTATTCATTATTCAATTGTGTTTTACCACGAATGCATACACCCGTTATGTGTAGCTGCGATAAACTGGGCAGATTGCTTTTTTTAGCGTAAATCAACGGAGATACGGTATGAAGATCGGTCTGATCGGTGCAGGTGCGGTAGGACGTGCCTGCTTGATGTCCCTGGCCTATGGGGGCGGAGCGCGCGAGATTGTTCTGGTCAATCGCAATCACAAACGGGCCCAGGGCATGGTAGCCGACATTCAGTACGGAACCACATTGTTGCCGGCAGTTCATGTGCGGGCAGGTCACTATGAAGATCTTGACCAGTGCAGGCTTGTCATTGTAACCGTGGGTGTGAACGAGAAAACGGGCGGGGCGACGGACCGAAGCGATGACGCCGGTCGCTTGCGGCTGCTGGATGATAATGCAAAAATCTATCAGGACATTATCCCGAAAATCAATGCGGTGGCGCCTGGGGCCATCATTCTGGTCGTGACCGATCCGCCGGACCCGCTGGCCGAGGTTGCACGCCATTACAGCAACGCAGCGCATGTGATCAGCTCAGGAACGCTGCTCGATTCCCAGCGCATGCGCTTTCATATTGCCCGTCACGCGGGCGTACACCCTGCGTCCGTTGAAGCCATGGTGCTGGGCGAACACGGGACTTCCCAGGTGTTTATCTGGTCCGGCGTACGTATCGGCGGTGTGCCGCTGGCGCGGGTTTTGGATGTCAATGAAAAGGATTGCGAAGCATTCCAGAAAAAGATCGAAGAAGAAGTCAGGTTTGCCAATATCAGCATTATTGAAGGCACCGGCGCCAGCCAGTTGGGCATTGGCATGGTCACCGCGCATATTACCAGGACGATACTGAACGATGAAAAACTGGTCGTGCCCATTGGGTCTCATATTGAAGCCTATGAGACGACGCTGTCGCTCCCGTCGTTGCTTGGCAAGGAGGGGGTGCTGGAAACCTATATGCCGGCACTGTCGACAAGGGAACAAGATGCGCTGGCTGCCAGTGCCACTGTGATCCGGCAGGCCTGGGAGGGCGTGGCCTGATCAACCCGCCGGCGCCATCGTCCTGTGGCCGGGCCTGTAGGCAGTGTTCGTGACAGGATGACCGGGTTCGGGATCGGTGGGCCGAGCCGGCGCCGTGGCCAGTGCTTGCGACGGGCCGGCGAATCCCTCTTGCTTACTGGGGTCGGGGGCCGCGTGTCGACTGCTGGGCTCAGGTTGCCTGTCCGGCTGCAGACCTGAGGGTGAGCATCCCGGCTCGCGGTTTTCATACATAAAAAATGTACAAAAAATTTATCCAGATCAATGTCGGGTTTTTGACTGGGCGCTACTATTATGCCTGGACCTTTAATCCGGAGGCAGGCTCAAATCCCATACGCAGCAAGCAGGGCCTGTCGAAGGTGTTAAAGGTCTTTTTTTTGCCGTGCTTTTCCACGTTTTTTTCAGGCATCCCGCGCTTTTTTCTTCACTCTGTCTCTCAGCAATTCGGCATATTGCGCGCTTGCCCGTTTTCCGTCTGAATAGATCCGGATCTGATCGCAGTCGGGCGTAAACCTCACAATTGGAATCGGACCCAAGTCTGCCGGCAATGCATCACTCAAAATCAATGACCGCTTCCTGCGTGTCTTTCAGATACAGCACGTTTACCGTATTGTTTTTTTGTATTTTCGCCATATGGTAGATTGGAATGACCTGGCTGCAGACCGTCTCAAAGGCCGGCCCGAATGCCGGTGCAATGCGAACACCCACGTTCAGCACAAAATGGTCATTGATCCGGGTTCCCGAATCTTCCACCGACAGGATCGTGGCCTGGCCTGGCTCACCCGTCTGGCGGATCCGGCGATGATCGCTGGCGTCCGAGGACAGCGACACAAGAATCAATGCGATGCCGCTGATCATCGTGCACATCGAGATCACCAGGCAATATATCGAAACAGGGGGCAGCCATTCTTCTATCGGGTAGAACACATAGGAAAAGATGCCGATAAAGGGAATCCAGGAAAGGGCGAATAATCGCCAACCCAGGCTTGCTGCACTTTTTTTGTTGGACATAAACATGAGTTCACAGCACTATCTGCACACGGCAATGGTTGTAAGAAATAGGAATACTCGCGACTACTGAATGATATTACTTCAATCGTATGACAGAAATAATAACAGCGCGTATTACCGTTAGAGCGCAGGCGGCCGCTGCCGAACGGACCAAGTCATTCCCGCGGGTTTTGGCCGGGGCAAACGAACAGAGCCGTTTAATGATGCGACAAGCGCCTTGCTCACTGCGAAAGCGGATGCTGCTTTTATGCCTCATTTGCGCTATTGAAAAATATTTCAAATGTAAAAATATGTTCCGCAAGAGCCATGCAGGACCGCCGTCAGCCCGTTATATGGTCGTTTGACGCCAGACATATGCCACGAGGCAGGCATGCCGACTTATTCAGGTAATCATCCTGACATAAAGCCTGCCTATGATTTGTCGTATCCCGATCAGGTTGATCAATAAGCAACTGAACTATCTGAATATTAACCATTTCGGACAGTGGCCCATTTGACTGGCAGCCCTGATCACAAGTGAGCACCGCTCATACCCGCAAATTCGCTCCCTATTTCGATCGACCCGAACGCATCCAACGCGAGAGATGAACATGGATATCCCTCAGTTACAGAACCGGCCCGTCATTGCGCATACGCCCATGCCCGAAGTGCTGCACTTCAAAAGCATGAAAGGGCAGGCCGGACTGTCGGAACTATTTGAGTTCAATGTCGAGCTGGTTGCCAAGACCTATATGCTGGACGTTCGGTCTCTACTGGGCAAGCCGCTCACGCTGCAGGTGGAAACCGCCGGTGGCGCACCGCATTACCTCAATGGCCAGATTATCCGGTTCGAGCTGGTTGGCCGTGAATTGCTCAATTCCGAATATTATGTTTATCGCGCTACGGTGCGGCCTAGCCTGTGGTATCTGACCCAGTCCAGGGACAATCGTATTTTCCAGAATAAGTCGGCAGTGGATATTATCAAGCAAGTGCTGGGCACCTATAGCTTTGCGGTGGAATATAACCTGACCGAGTCTTACCGCGACTGGGAATATTGCGTGCAGTATCAGGAATCGGATTTTGATTTTGTCAGCCGACTGATGGAGCATGAGGGCATCTATTACTGGTTTCGTCATGAGAACGGCCAGCACACGCTAGTGCTCACAGATGATATGTCAACGCACGAGCCGGCGCCGGGCTACGATACCTATACCTTCTACGATGGCCAGATGCACATGCTTGCGCACGAAGAGTTCGTATCGGACTGGCATGTGCAGGCGCAGATCACGCCCGGCGGCTACGCGACGGTTGACTACGATTTTCGCAAGCCTGGTGCCCGACTGGACTCGACCAGCAAGAATGCCGAAGCAGCCAATACAGACAAGCTGGAAATCTACGAGTGGCAGGGCGGTTACCAGGAAGTGGACCACGGTGAAAAATATGCTCGCCTGCGGCTGCAGGAAATACAGGGAGCAAGAGAGCAGGTGCTCGGCATATGCAATATCCGCGCCGTTGAACCGGGACGTCTCTTCAAACTGCGCAATCATCCGCGCCGTGCCGAAAATCGCGAATACCTTTGCGTATCCGTCACCTACAATATGAGTGTGGCCGGTTATTCCTCCGGTACTGAGCAAGAGGATCATTTTGAAGTGATCTTTCGCGCGTTGCCATCCAATATTCAATTTCGCGCGCCTCGGGTGACGCCGCAGCCCAAAACCAGCGGGCCGCAAACGGCCCGTGTCGTGGGTCCGGCCGGCGAAGAATTGTGGACTGACCAGTACGGCCGCATCAAGGTCATGTTCCACTGGGATCGCCAGGCGACTGGGGACGAAAACAGCTCCTGCTGGATTCGTGTGTCCAGTCCGTGGGCGGGCGGCGGGTTTGGCGGACTGCAATTGCCACGTATCAATGATGAAGTGGTGGTGGATTTCATCGGCGGCAATCCGGATCGACCGGTCATTCTGGGACGGGTTTACAACGCGCAGAACATGCCGCCGGTGTCGCTGCCAGCCAATGCGACGCAAAGCGGTTTTCGCAGCCAGTCCGTATTCGGCGACCCCAGCATGCGCAACCAGATGATCTTCGAAGACAAGCTGGGCCAGGAGCTGGTGGATATGCGTGCCCAGCTGGACATGCTGCTGAACGTGGTGCGTGATATGACGGTCACAGTGGGCGCCAATTTGAAGACGACTGTGGGCGAGACCGAGACCCGGGACGTAACGGGAACGCGCACCACGCATATTATCGGGCATGAAAAGGAAACGTTCGACGCCGGTGTTCATCGGGAGATCACCAGCGCCGGCCTGGCCGACAATATCAAGGACGGCGCGGTGACCAAAATCCTGACTGGAGACAATGAATTCCGTGTTGAGGGAGGGGACAATACTGTCTACATAAACGGTCTCGAGGATTATCATGTAACAGGTACGCACACTCAGACAATCGACGATGCCGAGATCCAGAAGTACAACACCAGCCTGAATCAGACGGTCACCGGTCCTACAGATCTCATGTATGACGGCACGCTCAAGCGCACCGTGACGGATACCGAGACGGTTGAAGTTGAGGGTGTCGCAGACCATACCTATGGCGCGGAATATACATCCAAACATAGCGGCAAAGTCTATTACGACGTATCGGGTCAGGACTATGAAATTCTATGCGCAAATTACAAAATCAAGGCCACTGCGCAGGAAGAGCGTATCGTTACCGCTCACGCCAAGAATACCTTTAAAGCCGGACGGGAAACCAGCGTGACGGGTCACGACTCCTTTGAGGGTTCGACCAGGTCTGCCACTTATATTGCAGGAACGACGATGGCGGCCATGATTGCGAACTACCGTGCCTATGCGTTTTCTGCCGATGCACTCAACCTGAATCTGGCTGCTGTCAAATTTTCCTTTCAGGTCATGAAAGTCGATTTGAGTGCGGGCTCCATGAAAGCCGACGGTGCTGAGTTGAACACCGGGGGGCTGGACGTCAAGCTAAAGGGGCTGGGTACCCATATCTTTGGTTTTCTCGGACTTCTATAAGGAGATTTGCAATGATACTTCAAGGCCGTGTCGGCTCCTGCGCGACAATCGTCGACATCATGCTGCTGGGCCCACGGCCCAACTTTGGCCCAAAGTTAACAATGATACCTAATCCGCTTTCACGCGTATTTACCCCTGGGCTGGATTTGGAGTGCTGTCCGTTACCGACGATGATTACCTGGGCAAATGAGAGCGGTATTCTTGGGGTGTTGGTACCGGTGGTCAAATGTTTTTCCACCAAATTCATCAACGTCAGTTTTCGTGTGTTTTCGGGTGCGCTGCCAGTGTGTCGATGGACGTCTATTGGACTGAGCAATATTATCAACGGCGTGGCGTCACTCAATGCCATCCCGTCACCGAATCGTACTTTTGTGTTTGCCTGATCCCAAGGGTTGTCCGGCAGACTGATTGCGGTCCAGTATACGAAGTGTTGCCTGTTCAGTCCTTGAGTTTGTTGGCCAGGCTCCACGCCTGCGACTCGGCCAGATACGGCTGGCGAGCGATTGCCCCCGGTGAGCGCAGGACGGTTCCATCGGAGAACAGGGCGCCATGAAACAGGGTATCGTTTAGTCGGACTGCGTCAAACCGACCCTGCTGCAGATTAGCGAAAGAAAAATCGGCACGGGACAGGTTGCTATTTGAAAAATTGCCGGATTTGCAATTGGCATAATGAAGAATGGCTTCTGTCATATCACAGTCCAGAACGACGCTGTCTATGGCCAACGCATTCATCCATATCGATTGCTGCAACCGGCATGCAATAAATGCAGCCTGGGTCAGGTCCGCTTCTATAAGTAATACGTTTGTGCAATCTGAATGTCGGAATATACTGCGTTGTAGATTGGTGCCTTGAAAATTGCACATGGTCAGTTCACATTCACTGAATGTCACTGCTTCCATATTTGCGCGGGTAAATGGACACTGGTGAAAGGTCAGATTTTCAAACACCATGCCGGTCATAGTGCATTCAGTAAATACAACACGATCGAAATATACATTTTCAAACAGGGACTGTCGCAAGTCATTCTGGAAAAATATCACAAGTTCCAGATAGGCATCCGAAAAGTCAGTCCCTTCAAGACGGATATCATGGAATGTGGTTTTTTCTGCCGCCTCCAGATGCAGCGTTGCATTGGATAAGTCGGCGCTGGAAAAGGAGCATGATTGCAGCTTTGCATTGCGCCAGGTAGTCTGTGTCAGGTCGCTATACACAATATTGTGCTCGGTGAAGCTGGCTTGGTCAAAGCACACGTTCTTTACGCTGCAGTGCGATATCATGCCCTTGTTGAAATTCGTATTGCTGAAGTCCGCCTCGTCAAACACGCATTTGGAAAACATCGTTTCGGTCAGAACGGCGTTCCTGAACGAAGCGCCGGAAAAATCTACTTTCTCAAATATCTGCCCGCTCAGATCGAATCCATCCAGAATCAGTCTTCGGCAATCCTCTTGTACGACAGGTTCATACAGGGTCAGAAGTTCACGAAACTTTGCAATATCCATCATGACTGCTGCTCCCAGAAATGCGTTGCCCGTTTGCGCAACGGATATAGCTTTGCGTATTTAAGAAACACGCCCTGGGTACGCGAAGTGTCGTCCAGAAGGGTTTCTGATACGTCAGCGGTGCACAGGTTGGCCCGGCGCAAATCAGTTCCACGCATATCTGCCTGCTGAAAGTTGCTGCCGGTTAAGTCTGCAGCGACAAAGCGTGCAAGACGCAAGTCGGTACGCCTGAATATAGAGCCGGTCGCTTTGACTGCAGTGAAGTTTGCGGCTTGCAGAAGCGCCTCACTGAAATCACAATGCAGTATGACCGCATTGGAAAAATCAATGGTGTTTAACACTGTTCGATTAAACGAGCTGTTTTTCATATTTGCTCCCCGGAAGCTGCAAGTATCCATTTGCAGTTTGTAGGTGAAGGAGGCACCCTCCATATGAGTGTGCATGAAGCTTATGTTTTTCAGGTCGCTGGCAACGAAAGCAATACTGCTCAGTTTGGCATTTTCAAACGTGATGTTTTCAAGTGTATTGGCCTGGAATGCAACTTGTGAGAACTGCCCCAGGGCAAAGTTACTGTTGGAAAAACTGGATTCAGTAAAGATCGTCTTGTTGATGGTCGCATTGTCAAAGCGGCAGCTAGAGAACGTGGCGCGCGTTGTCTGTACGATGTCTTCCCAAAGAGTGCGCTCAAAGTTGCAGTAGGAAAAAGTGCTTTCCTGCAAAACCATTGCCGAGAGCCTGGCGCCGGTGAAATCTGCCCGCAACAGGGTGGTGGCGCCCAGATTGGTTTCGCTGAACAGGGCGTCGCGTAGAGAGGTGTTTTCAATCACCGCCCGTGTCAGCAAAGCACGACTGAAATTAGCCCCATCCAGTGTGGCGAGGGTCAGATCTGCATCCGATATGTCGCTGCCGGTGAAATCAGCGGCCGTCAGGTTCAGGCCAGACAAATTTGCACCAGACAGATCCAGCTCACGCATGTCCATGCCACTTCGATAGCGTTCAAGTACCACGTCGCGCTTCTGATCGGCTATGTGTTTTGTGACAGCGACACCCTGCGGCAGAAGATGGGCCGAGTACAAATTGATCTTTTTTATCTGTTGTTTGGTCTGATTTAACTGCTCCCTGTCCGGTGTCCCGGGAGTGCTTTTCTGGCCCGACTGATGTCCTGCCTGCCATTGTGTTTCCATCTCGGTTTGCAATTGCTCCAGCCGCAGCATGGCGTCTTTCATGTCCTGTGCTGCAGAGTCGGGTACCTTTCCGTCTACAACGTCCTGCATTTTCTTGGTAAATGCAGGATCAGGCCCCTGGTTTGCCGCAAGGTCCTTTTTGACACGTTTTTTTTCTTCATCAATCTGTCGTTCTGATGCTTTTTTCAGCCGTTGCATGCGTTCATGCAGTTCCGGCAGATATTCGCCGCTGATAGGGAACTGGGGGCCGCTGAACTCCGGCATGATATTGTATGGTTCCAGGCCAGTATCCAGCAATTTGTCACGGATTTCGGTGCGAATACGCTGTTCGCGTTTGCCCGCGTTTTCCAGCAATAATCCTGTGTCGACCGGCCGGGTATCGAGCCAGTCTCCCATGATCGATTTGGGCACCAGATCTTTGTCACGCAGGGCATATAATGCGCCTGTATCCATGTCGCTGCGCAGATCAAAAATGTCCTTGTACCAAGATTTTTCACGGGCATGTCCCGGCAGTTCGATGGCGGCGATAATGGCGCGTACGTCTTCGGCGTAGGTTTGCGCGACTGCGGTCGAACCATGGTACATCATGATGGCGTGTTTAATCCCCGGTAGCAGCCAGATCGTCGTCGGCTGCAAATCGACCTGTAGAAAATCTTCGTCGCCATGGTCGTTCTGCTGACTCACGAAGCACCGGGGAATCCAATCGGGAATTGTTCCTGTCCAGCATGCCTGCTCGGGGTGCATGTTCCAGACAGAGAACTCGCAGCCTAATGGCAGGCTGTCCCTGTTGGTCCAGTGCTGGTCATCGTCTGCCGCATTGAATAGGCGGGTATCCATGTCCGGAAAGAAGCCGGTAATATCCGTTTTCATCCAGGTCTCGCTAAAGCTGCCTACGTGCTTATAACGCCGCGGCCGGTTGATCATGACCGGACTGAATCCAGCTGGCTTGGGGCGCTGGGTTTTGGAAGAGATGCGTTCCGTTGGCAGCTCTATATTAGGCAGCCGCGTTGTCCATACGCCGTTGATAAGTTCGCGGTCGATGCCTTTGCCGTCAGGATTCTCGTCAAAGCCTTTTCCGCCAAATGCGTTGGCCCAGGTTACCGGCATCTGCTCAAAGGATTGTGGATCTGATATCCGATCGCCCAGCCAGTAGCGCTCGCCAAATACAAGTAGACTCTTTTCGTTGTCTCCTACTTTGGCGCGCACAGCACATTGTGTTTTATCTTGCTGATGCGCAGTGTAGGCCGTGCCACTGACAATAAATTCCGGACATGTTTTGGGCAGAATCAGGTCAAGAATGTTATTGCAGTCCATCGCCGGCAGCAGATGTGTGGTGATTTCAGCTTCGGGAACCAGCCGGGGCGTGGGGCCGTTGAAATCAATCAGCGTATAGACCAGAACACCCAGACGGCTTTGTTCCAGATATCCGTAGGGCCGTGTGAGTACGCCCACGCGAAGGGGTTTGACAGTTCTCATTGGCAGATGTGTGAGTGAAAGAAAGGCAGCCGGAGTGGGCGCAGGAAAGACTGCGCTAGCTATACCAAGGTTGAGCGTCAGCTCATATGGATTTGGTCGCCGTTGATTTTCATGACGTCCTGAGCCGTTAGCGTCGTGTAGCCGCCGTGGACTCGCGTCAATTTGTCTGCTTCGTAATCAATGGTTTGCGCACGCACATGGTCGACTTCTTTGATATGGCGAAAGCAGAGTCGGGCGATGCTGTTGATGCGATCGGCCATAAGACTGACAATACTGGAGAAAAAGGTGGTTGTGCCAACAGTGGCTTCCAGTGTTTCGCCGGCGTATGACATCTGTCCAATCGTAAGTTTGGCTGTGTCGTTCGTCTGTTCGTAATGAGCAGAGCTGAGGGTCAGCGTGGTATCGCTGGCTATCCGGGTGCTGGTTGCCGAGTGTAGCGACACACTGCCGGTTGTACTGCTGATGGCCAGGTCTCCCCGGATTTTGAGGGCAACCGGCGCATTGCTGCTGCGCGAGACCACAGCAATTAGATAAACACGGTCCTGATCCGGGCCGCTGATGATGACCTGATCGCCCACTTGCGGCTCGATCAGGCAGCTGAGGGCCTGCTGGCAGACCCAGTCAACTCCGTCGCAGTTGACGGTAAAGAGGGCGCCATCGACCAACTGAACCGTACCGATAAGCTGTACTGGATCATAGCTGAGTGTCCGCTTTTGTGTGGCGAGCATGACTTCTCTCCGGTCAAATGAATAATATGCAATTGTCAGGGTTGAATACTTCATGGATATGACATTCTGATGAATAGCGCCGTTTTTACATTTTGCAGCATCTGTATCGCACAAATAACCGGAGAGGTTCACGCAAGGCAACGTAATTGAGCGTTGCGGCATGAATACGACGACGGCGCGCTTCTGTGCCACGGGACGCTTCGCATGGCGGCAGCGGCGGCAGTGTTGCCTGGCTGGCATCGGTACCACTCGCTGGCTATGACAACTGTCGTATTCCTCCCCTGAAGTTGTCGTATCAGCCTATTTTCGCTTCAGCGCATTATGCGCATACTATGGCTGTAGACGACAGTGTCTGTCGCTCACAAACTAACGGAGAATACACATGAATTATGTCGATGGTTTTGTTGCTGCGGTGCCGACTGCCAACCGTGAAGCGTACATTAAACATGCCTCTGAGGCTGCGGAGATTTTCAAGGAGCTGGGGGCGTTGAGTGTTGTTGAGTGCTGGGGCGACGAAGTGCCCGATGGCAAACTCACCTCTTTTGCCATGGCGGTGCAATCCAAGCCGGATGAAACTGTGGTGTTTGCCTGGATTACATGGCCTTCCAAAGAGGTGCACGACGAGGGCATGAAGAAAATGATGGAAGATCCGCGGATGCAGCCTGACGTTAACCCCATGCCTTTTGACGGCAAACGCATGATATTCGGTGGGTTCGTTCCGGTTGTGAACGTGTAGGGTCGCCTGCCGCGCCGGCGTGGCGCTGCATTGGTCGTCGCGCTCTTGCTGCCTACAGTGCAGCAGCGCGGGGCGGGGTAGCAGCGCGTGATATTCTTGGAAGCCGACACGGCGCGATGGCGATGTCGTCGGTTTTCTGCCCGCAATCGCTGTTGGTATGTGACACAGCGGCGGGGAGCCTATAAAATACCAGATACTTAATCCCGCCTGGTGTCTGCGTTTCTGCCATTGGTTGGTCATGCAGCGCAATCGGGCAATCTGTCTGGATATTGCATTATGAGAAAAACCCTGCTGTTGCTTGCCGGCTCGTGCTCGCTGTTGGCTGCATGCGCCGCACCGCCGGTTGTTGCCCCGTTGACTGAATCACAATTGCAATCGATGAGCTGCAGGCAGATCGGACGCGAAAGCGATAAACTGAACCTGCAGGTCGATCAATTGCGCGGCAACGACGCCCTGTTCGGACCGGACGAGAGCCAGAAGCAGGCCGCCATCTCTGCAGGGCAGTTCCGCCTGCAGCAATTACGGACACAAAGCGTCAGAAAGCTTTGCACGTTCGGCTGAAAAACAGGATAGCCATGTTTAAAAATACAGCAGGGCGCGTGATCTGCATCATGGCGCTGGGGTTGATCGCAGCATGTTCAACCGGCACTGATCATTCAAAAAATGCAGAATGCGGACGCATCAATTCACGCATCATGATGGCGCCGGCGCCAGGAGCAGGGGACAATTTCCTGTCTCGCAACAGTGCAGACCAGCGTGCCGATGCGCATCGGGCAAGGGCACGTCGCATGGGCTGCGACTGACAACAACCCAGGAATCGTCACAACCGAGGGTGGCAACAGCCACTACAACATGGTATGAGACCCGCTATGCCTTGCTAAATGGGAGCGTCAGACATGAACTCACAGGACAAAAACGGAAAACTTGACTATATCGAGTTTACGGTCAGGGACATTGTTCGTACTTGCAAATTCTACGCGAGCGCTTTTGGCTGGTCCTTCAAGGACTATGGACCGCAATACTGTGAGTTTACCGACGGGCGTTTTACCGGGGGATTTGCGCAGGGCGAGCCGGTCAGCCCGGGCGGCCCGCTGGTCATTTTGTATACGGATAATCTGGCGCATATGCAAGAGCGCATCGAGCGGGCCGGGGGTCGGGTTGTCAAACCCGTTTTCGCGTTTCCCGGTGGCCGGCGATTTCACTTTGCCGACCCGGACGGCTACGAGCTTGCGGTGTGGTCAGACCAGCAGGATTAAGCCTGTACTGAGTGTTTCTGTTTCCTGACCAGATCCACGCCCTGGTTGGCCAGTGCATCTGCCCGCTCGTTGCCCGGGTCGCCGGCATGGCCCTTGACCCACTTCCAACTGACATCATGCCTGGCAATCTGCTCATTGAGCAACAGCCACAGATCGACATTTTTGACCGGCTTTTTATCGGCGGTTTTCCAGTTGCGCGCCTGCCAGCCGGCCATCCATTCGCAGATACCCTTTTTTACGTATTGTGAATCGACATGCAAGGTGACGTTGCAACTGCGTTTGAGCGCCCGTAACGCTTCGACAACGGCCATCATTTCCATTCGATTGTTGGTCGTTTGCGCCTCGCCGCCGAAAAGGGTTTTTTCATGCGGACCCTGGCGTAGCAGTACGCCCCAGCCGCCGGGGCCGGGGTTGCCCTTGCAGGCGCCATCTGTCCAAATATTGACTTGCGGTTTATCCATGAGGTTCTTTAAAAAGCTGACGTACTTCGCGGCGGGATATTGCGGCTTCGCCGCGGGCGAATTTTTTCTTCTTCTTGCCTTTCCAGGAGGGGCCGATCAGCGTCATCCCATGGGCCCGCTTGACTGCGGCCAGCAAGTAAACGGCGCCTGCGACTGGCCACCATCGATCGCCGGCTTGGTTCATGAAGTTCCACCGATTCAGCCACCGATCCGTATGGCAGGCGGGAGTGTAACAGCCAAAGTAGCCCCGGTCTACCTCGAATGACAGCAGTTTCATCCAATCTTTCAGGCGTGTGATCGATACCTGGCGCGAAGCGGCCACCGGCATCCAAGGCTTGCGTGCAGGCATGCGCGAGCGCAGGCCCCACAGGCTCCAGGGGTTGAACCCCGAGATAATCAGGCGCCCTTCGTGAACCAATACCCTTTCAGCTTCCCGCAGGACCAGATGGGGGTTGTCGGCGCATTCCAGAATATGGGGCAGGATCAGCAAATCGATGGAGTTGGAGGCCAGCGGCAGGGCGTCCAACTGCGTCTGGACAAATCGGGTGTTGGGGTAGTGGGTGCAATTGTTAAAGCTGTCATCGGTCAGAATGATTTTGCTGCGCATTCTGTTATGATGCAAAAAATTCCAGTCAGGCAGGCCGACCTGAACCGCGTTGAACCCGAAAGAGTCGGCCACAATCTGATCGAATTTTGATGATTCCCATTGAATGACGCGCTGGCCCGGGTCCGTATTGAACCAATCTGCCAGATTGATGATTCGCGAATGGATTTGTTTCACTGATTCCTCGGTATAAATGCGGCGCCTTAAGTAAAGTGATGACTATCTGATGACTATAAAAATCTGGCCGATCAGCGCGTTCAGCGACAATTATATCTGGGCAATTGTACAGGCTGATCAGGCGGTTGTCGTTGATCCCGGTGATGCGGCCCCGGTGCTGGCTTACTTGCGTGATCAAGGGTTAACCCTGACTAACATTCTCCTGACCCACCACCATGCCGATCACGTCGGCGGCGTGGCCGAGCTGGTCCAACACTCCGGAGCCACGGTCTATGGGCCGCCTGGTCCCACTATCCCCTGTCGCAATGTCGAGCTCAGGCAAGGAGATCACATCAATCTGGGTATATTTGGGCAATTTACCGTGTTGGAAGTTCCGGGCCATACGCTGGACCACATCGCCTATTTCGGGCAGGTCGATGAGCGAAATGTGCTGTTCTGCGGCGACACCCTGTTTGCGACAGGTTGCGGCAGATTGTTTGAAGGAAATTCTAGACAAATGCAACAAAGCCTTGATAAATTTAGAAAATTGCCCCACAATACGTCCGTCTATTGTGCTCACGAATACACGTTGGGCAACATCCGCTGGGCACGTACCGTCGATCCGCACAACCCTGATCTGGAGCAATGGCAGCGCGAAGCAGAAACATTGCGCAACAACAATCAGGCTACCGTTCCAACATCGCTGGAACACGAACTCAAAACCAATCCTTTCATGCGAACGGATGAACCGGTTGTCATAACAGCAGCCGAACAGCATGTTGGTCATTCTCTGGACCACCCCGAGAATGTGCTTGAAGTATTACGTGAGTGGAAAAACCAATTCTGAGAAAGCCTATATGAACTTAGTACGATTTTTTCTGGTGGGTTGTGTCGTCGCGCTGACCGGCTGCGCTTCTTCCGGCGGGGGCAAATATAGCGATACGGTCAACTACCACGGCCCTAATCGCGATGTCTGGGACCGCGTGCGCAAAGGGTTCGATATGCCCACCCTGCAGGATGAAAAAGTCGCTTACTGGACCAATTACTACGCAGCCCGTCCGGGATCGGTCCAGACCATGGCCGCCCGTTCCGGCAAATATATCTATCACATCACCAAAGAGCTGGAAAAGCGCAATATGCCCACCGAACTGGCCTTGTTGCCGTTTGTGGAAAGTGCATACAAGGCCACGGCATTATCCCGTTCCAAGGCGGCTGGTTTGTGGCAATTTATTCCCAGTACAGGCACACAGTACAAGCTGAAACAGGACTGGTGGAAAGACGATCGTCGCGATCCGGTGGAATCGACGCGCGCAGCGCTCGATTATCTGTCCTATCTTTATACCTTCCAGGGTAACGACTGGCACCTGGCGCTGGCGTCCTATAACTGGGGTGAAGGCTCAGTCAAGCGCGCCAGAAACCGGGCCGGTGGCGGTGGCTATCTGGATCTGAGGATGCCTTCCGAAACCCGTAATTACGTGCCCAAATTGATGGCCATCCGCAATATTGTGGCCAATCCGGCCAAGTATGGCATCACGCTGCCTTCCATCCCTGACAAACCGTATTTCGAGAAAGTGCGACGTACCAAGGATATTGACGTGGCAGTCATGGCGCGGCTGGCAGGCATCTCCGTGACCGATTTCAAGGAACTGAACCCGTCTTTCAATCGTCCTACGCTACTGGCCTTGCATGACCCCAATATTCTGCTGCCCGTATCGGCAGTAAAAACCTACAAGAAAAACCTGGCTGGTTACACGGGCCCGCTGGCCACCTATAAAGGTTACCAGCCGGCGCCGGGCGAATCGCTGTCCGCCATTGCCCAGTCGCATGGTATTTCTCTGAGCAAACTCAAATCGCTTAACGGTTATTCGTCGCGTCAGCGCGTTGCGCTGTCCTCGCGCGCGCTGATGGTGCCGGTACAGCGCGATTTCGATACCGACTCCATTGTCCCTCGTGGCCTGCCGCCAACAGCGCCTGATGGCAACCGACGCGATTCTGACAGCATGCTGGCTGACAATACGCCTGCACCGGTATCGCCGGCGGCTCCTGCGCCTGTGGTTGAACCGCGCGCTTATGCGGGCAATGCGCCAACATCGACACTGCGTCAGACATCCGGCGCTTCAGCTGGCGTACGTCAGGTAGCAAGCAACACCCGCAGTACATCCGGGGCGACACCGGTTGTGTGGGACGCGGGTGGCAATCAGCCGGCGCCGCGTAACGCACCTGCTGCAACCGATGATCCGCTGGCCGCGCTGGTTGCCCAGAACGAGGCCGGCAATCCTTCTGTCAATCGTGAATCGGTGCGTTATGTCGCCCAGGCGGCGCCAGCAAGCCATCAGGGTGCTGTACGCCCGGCTACCGCGACAGTGCGCGCTCCCGTGTTGGCCCAACAGGCCGCGCCGGCAGTTCGTGCTGCTGCCTACCGTCCGCGTGCAGCAACGACAGCGCGCACCCCCGAGCATTTTGTCACGCAGGGCGAAACCCTGTACTCGCTGGCTAAACGCTACGGCACAACGGTTGACGATCTAAAGGCACTCAATAATATTGGTACCGAAGGACTCAAAGCGGGTTTGCGTCTGCGTCTGCCAGGAACGGCAATCCGCGGTTAATTGCCGTGGACTGATGCTAAATGTTCCGGAATCACTGCGCAATGCCTTTGCATTGCGCATTTTTTTTATAATGACCATCATTGAAAAATAATTAGGACAGCAAATGGGCTTTCTTGCAAATAAACGAATACTGGTCACGGGCGTCATTTCGAACCGTTCAATCGCCTACGGCATTGCCAAGGCATGCAAAGCGCAGGGAGCTGAACTGGCTTTCACCTACGTCGGAGATCGTTTCAAGGATCGGGTGACCGAATTTGCCGCTGATTTTGGCAGCGCCATCGTAATCCCCTGTGATGTGGCTGAAGATGCGCAGATTGACGCTGCTTTTGAGCAACTGGCGCAGCACTGGGACGGGCTCGATGGGCTGGTACACTCGATCGGTTTTGCACCTCGCGAAGCGATCGCGGGCAACTTTCTGGACGGGCTTTCCCGCGAAGGCTTTCGTATTGCTCATGATATTTCGGCGTACAGCTTTCCTGCCATGACCAAGGCCGCTTTGCCATTGCTCAAGGCGCGCCAGGGATCCGTGCTGACACTGACCTATCTGGGAGCGGAGAAGGTTGTTCCCAATTACAACACCATGGGTCTGGCAAAGGCCTCGCTTGAAGCCAGTGTCCGCTATCTGGCCACCGCCCTGGGCAGCGAAGGCCTGCGCGCCAACGGGATCTCGGCCGGTCCGATCAAAACGCTGGCTGCCAGTGGCATTAAGGATTTTTCTTCCATCCTTAATTTCGTATCGGCTCATGCGCCGCTCAAACGTAATGTCACCATCGAAGATGTGGGCAATACTGCTGCGTTCCTGCTGTCGGACCTGGCTGCAGGTATCACGGGTGAAATTGTGCATGTGGACGCCGGATTCTCTACCGTCGTACCAGGCATGTCTTAAGGGTAGCAGGCGATGCGACAAATTATTCTCGATACAGAGACAACCGGCTTTGACCCGGCCGAAGGCGATCGGATCGTCGAGCTCGGGTGCGTGGAACTGATTGATCGTCAGTTCACCGGGAATAATCTGCATATTTATTTCAATCCCGACAGGGACAGTTCGCCCGGCGCACTCGAGGTGCACGGGTTGACCACCGAATTTCTATCGCAGTTCAATCGGTTTGAAGACGAAGCGGCACGGATTTTAGAGTACCTGCAAGGGACCGAAATTTATATCCATAATGCCTCATTTGACGTTAAGTTCCTGAATGCGGAATTTGCACGGGTGGGCATGCCGTCTATCGACAAGACTGCCGCCGCGATTCACGATACGCTGGCCATGGCGCGTGAGCAGTACCCAGGCAAGCGCAACAGTCTGGATATGCTGTGCGAGCGGCTGGGAATTTCCAACGCGCATCGTACTTTACACGGCGCGTTACTGGATGCCGAGCTGCTGGCCGAGGTATGGCTGGCCATGACCCGAGGCCAGTTTGGCCTGGTCATGGAGCACAGCGATCAGCCGCGCCAGCAGGAAGGTCAGCCGGTGGTGGCGCAATTTGATGCGACCATCTTGCGGGTGGAAGTGGCCACGGAAGCTGAGCTGGCCGAGCATACTGCCTATCTGGATGGGCTGGACCAGGCTGCAGGCGGTCTTAGTTTGTGGCGCAAGCTGACTGAGCCTGCCCCGGCTGCCTGATTGCCGGTCCTCGTCGCGTCCTTGCTGTGCATGGATACGGCGGCGCCACGCTCGGCGCTGGCCAGGGTCATGGTTGCGCACTGCCGGTTGCGGCTCGTTTGCTGTCACTCGTCTCTTCTTCCTCTGGGTGCTTGCTTTTTGCGCCTTGCCTGTGTCCATAGCAGGCAGCGATAGCAACTGTCGCCAATTTCACGGAAATTTAACGTCCACGGTCATATAGTCTGGTTTTCTGTGCTTTTACCATCGGGATGACCGTGTACACCAGATACCAAGATATGCGGCGTTGTCCGCAAGAGCGCCATGGCGATAAGCGGGCGAAGGCCGGCGGCATGCCTGCTGCGCAGCCTGCTATAGCAAAAATACGCAGGGCGACAGACGCATCGGTCAGTTGCGTGATTCCTGCATTGAACGAGGCGCGCAGTCTGCGCATCCTGTTGCCCATGCTTATCGTGTTGCTGCGCGATGCCTTTGCCTGCTGGGAAATGATCGTTGTTGACGATGGCAGCACCGACGATACGCCGGATTTTATGAGCGATGTCTGCCAGCGTGACAGCCGGGTGCGTTATCTGCAGTTGTCACGCAACTTTGGCAAGGAGGCGGCGTTGAGCGCCGGGCTGGAGCGGGCTACCGGCCAGGTTGTTGTCACGCTGGACGCAGACCTGCAGCATCCGCCCGCGCTGATTGCCCGTATGGTTGCGCACTGGGAGCAGGGGGCCGATATGGTCTATGCGGTACGCGAGGCGCGCGCCGATGAGCGGCTGCTCAAGCGCATTGGCACTCGGTTATTCTATTTTCTGATGAAAGGCACCGGCAAGGTTCGGATCGAGCCCGATGCCAGTGATTTTCGCCTGATGGATCGCAAGGTGGTGCAGGCGTTGTGCCAGTTGCCCGAGCGCACGCGCTTTATGAAGGGCCTGTATGCGTGGGTTGGCTTTCGCACACAAGCGGTGTATTACCAGCCGGATGAGCGGCGCTTTGGTGCATCCCGGTTCAGTCTGTTTCGTCTTGTCGGTCATGGCTTGCAGGGTTTGACGGCGTTTACGACATGGCCGTTGCGGATGGCCATGTTCGGCGGCATGTTGCTGGCTGGCCTGGCCCTCTTGTATGGTCTGTATGTCATATTTGAATATGTGATGGTCGGCAATCCGGTGCGCGGCTATTCCACGCTGATCGTGGCCGAGAGTTTTTTTGCGGGCATCATCCTGATCTCGGTAGGCATGGTGGGCGAATATGTGGCGCATATCTACGAAGAAGTAAAACGCCGCCCGCTTTATCTTGTGAGCCGGCAAATGGGGCAGGGGCTGGCCCAGGGCTCCCCGCGCGTGTCTGACCCCCGTCTTATGGCCGAAGAGGCAACTGTCAGGGCAGGGGAGCTGTCTGGCGGTTTATGACATTCGTATTGTCTGATAGGATGGGATATCGGCAATCGCTCCTGCGACACAACAAGCCGACACAACAAGCCGGGACAGGGAGCCATATGGCACGCAAGAAAAAACAGGTCATACTCTGCGCTGATGATTTCGGTTTGAACGAGCATATCAATCGTGCAGTATTGCAGTTGGCTGCAGAACACCGGATCAGCGCCACCAGTTGCCTGACCCAGGCAGGTGCGTGGGCTGCCGGCGCACAACGGTTGCGTACCCTGGACATCGACATCGGGTTGCATATTAATTTTACCGAGAAGCTGGGGCCGGATAATGATTTTCATCGGCCCCTGTCACGGCTTATTGTGAACGCATGGCTGCGCCAGCTGGATCCAGTTGTGCTGGTGCGCTCAATTGAGCGCCAATGCGATCTTTTTGAGCAGCATATGAAACGCACGCCGGATTTTTTCGACGGTCATCAGCATGTGCACCAGTTTCCGCAGATTCGTGACGCTCTGATGGATGTGCTGATTCGGCGCTACGATTGTGATGATTTCTGGGTGCGCTCGACGGCGATGCGCAATGCATCACTGGCCCGGGGGCTGCAATGGAAGGCGCGGCTGATCGCGCTGCTGGGAAGCAGTGCGCTGCGCCGACGCCTGCAACGGATCGATTTTCCCTATAACGATGATTTTGCCGGCGTATACGCGCTGACCGGTGGCAGCGCCCGTTTCGAGCAGCATATGCAGGCGTGGCTGGCCGGGGCGGGAGAGCGAATTGTCATCATGTGTCATCCGGCCGATGGCGTTGACCCGGCCGATGCCATTGGCGCCCAACGGACAGCTGAATATGCATTTCTCAAAAGCGATGCCTTTATTCATTTGCTTGCTACGCATACCAGCCGCCTGGTGCGTCATCCTACCTGAGCACAGCGGGGGTGATGTATATAGGCCGCGGCCTGAGCCGGGATCCTGCCCGCGGGCAACCGCCATGGCAAGGTGTTGCTGCAAGGGGTGATCATGGTCCCGACATGCCAGCCATATGTCAAAGACTTAGCTTGATTGCATCAGACGCGGGTAACCGCGGTGCAGCAGCCAGCCGGGTGCTATTAAGTGGTTGGGGATGCAGCCGTGTTTGCGGTATCGGGCAGGGTCTGAGCGCCGCCAGACAGGGCACGCTGCATCAGTACGGTATCGACCCATTGGCCGTGCTTGAAGCCGGTAGCGCCAAGGGTGCCGACCATTTCAAAGCCGGCCTTGCGATGCACGCCGATGGAGGCGGCATTGGCGCTGTCACCGATCACGGCGATCATCTGCCGCCAGGGGCCTGCCTCGCACAACCGGATCAATTCGGCCAGCAATTGGGATCCCGCACCCATGCGCCCCAGATCATGGCGCAGGTAGATGGCGTTTTCCACGGTGTAGCGATAGGCCACGCGTGGACGAAAAGACGAGACATAGGCATAACCGATAATTTCGCCATCCTTTTCCGCCACAATATAGGGATAACCCTGTGTGGTGATATGGACAAATCGCTCAAGCATCTGCTCACGATCGGGTACAGTTTCCTCGAAGGTGGCGATGCCATGCAGCACATGCCAGGCATAAATTTGCGCAATAGCTGACATGTCCTGAGCGGTTGCAGGACGAACGCGGCAGAAATCAGTCATTTACTGTTTTAAATCAGATCGTGGTGAAATTACTGATGCTATTTTATAGAGATTAGGGTAAATTTGTATCGGATGCTGCGTTAAACTGGCATAAAATTATTTCGGGCCGCTGTCCGATCTGCCCCGCCGCGCCATGGTATTGCAACTGTGATAAGGCGACAGATGACAGTTCAGGCAATCTTCAATCACGGTGCCCCAGGCATCAAAACTGTCGGAGCGGGTTCCTGTTCGCTGTCTATTTGGCTGCGTTGCTGCCCGACACTCTGTGAGGACATATGTCAACACCCATTACCCCGTTAAGTGACTCGCTGGCGGTGGCGCCCCAGCTGGGCGCCGAAGACATGCCCGCTGTCAAGGCGGCGGGTTACCACAGCGTCATTATCAATCGCCCCGATTATGAAGGCGGCGAATTGCAGCCCGCCTCGGCCGATGTCATCAAGGCTGGCGAGCAGGCCGGTCTGACGGTGGTTTATCAACCCGTCGTCAGTGGCGCCATTACCCCCGAGGACGTCAAGGCTTTCCGTCAATACCTCGATACTTTACCCGCGCCGGTTCTGGCATACTGCCGCTCGGGTACGCGCTGCACGCATCTTTACAATGCGGCCAAACAGGAAACATCGCAGTCTTAAGGAGTCCCACCATGTTCAATAAAATTCTTCTTCCTATCGACGGTTCGGACATTTCTGCACGGGCGGCCAATTCAGGCATTTGCTTTGCACGGCAGAACAGTGCCGAAGTCATCGCCATCAACGTGACGCAGCCGTTTTCAACATTGATCGGCTTTGACGGCATGGCTGCATCCTACGCCATTTCTGACGGCGACTATGAAGAGGCTGCGCGCAAGGAAGCCGAGTCCTATCTGAAACCGGTGCTCGATCGCGCTCAGACTGCAAATGTGAAAGCAACGTCACTTATTATTTCCAACTACAGTGTTGCTGACGGTATTGTCGAAGCAGCCAAGGAAAATGCCTGCGATCTTATTTACATCGCCAGTCACGGTCGCAGCGGGCTGTCCCGGCTGCTGCTGGGCAGCGTCACAACCAAAGTGCTGTCACTGGCCCACACATCGGTGCTGGTGTATCGTTTGAAAGACCAAAGCAATAGCTAGTTCCTGTTTTTTGTATTGCGATTCGCCGGCAGGTATGCCTGCGGCGGATCCGCAACACGCCCCAGCACAGGCATGGTCGATCAGCAAATATGATCGACCAGCAAATACGGCCGATAGACTATGCCACCTGCAATATAAACCGCGTCATGGATGTGCCTGGCTGGGTCGAGGACTCGACTCGAATGGTCCAGTGTTCAAGTTCACAAATGTGTTGCACAATGGCAAGACCCAGTCCGCGCCGCTTGGGCGGGCCGGCCATGGCGCTGCTGTCCCCGACAGTCTGTGTGTCGCGCGCGTGCCCACTGTAATAACGTTCAAAAATCCTGGGCAGATCGGTCTGGGCAATGCCCTTGCCATTGTCTTCGAAGTATAGATGCGTACCCGATAAATAGACTGTCAGCGTTGTCGCCGCAGCATGCTCCAGGGTATTGCGAATCAGGTTGCGCATGATCATCTGCATCGCGTAGCGATTGACGGTCAGCACATCGCCCGGCAGTAATTGGTTGATCAACTGCAATTTTATATTTTCATCATCACCGGTGCTGGTGCTCCAGGCATTTTCAAGGCAATCGCGCAGGTTGACGGGTTCGGCATTTTGCCGTGCCTGTGTTTTCAGATGGACCGTGCTCTCCAGCGTATCGGTGATCAGGTCGACATTGCTGAGCGTGCGCTTGAGTCTCATGCGGGTTTCATCAAGCAGCAGGGTATCTTCCAGCGCAAGTTCGGCATCGGTGCGGATCGTGGTCAGCGGGGTGCGGATTTCATGATTCAGGTTCGCAGAAAATTCCTTTTCCTGCGCAATGGATTTCTCAACCTGGCTTTGCATTCGGTTGAAGGCTTCGATCAGCCGTCCCACCTCGTCATTTCGACTGGGCGACAGGTTCGATGCGCCGGGCGCCCAGGTTGAAAGGGTCTGGGTCAGGCTTTGCACCGGGTCGGTAATACGCCTGGACACGCCGCGCGCCAGAAAATACGAGAAACCGATGCACAATATGCCGGCCATGATCACAATGAGAGCAAAGTCATGTACGCGTTGCTCATTGAGCGTAGCGTCGTAAAGCAGGACGGTTTTGCCCTGGTCACGGGCAAATACCAGTATATGCCAGGTATCGTCGCCCGGCTGCATGAAGTATGCACCTTCGTTCAGGTTGCGCAACAGGGGCGGCAGCAGACTTTCGTCAGTTGCACTGGCAATATCCCAGCGCCTGATGGGCTGGTTTTGACTTTCCTGCGCGCCATTGCCGGGCCGGTTGGCCAGACGGGCGTCCAGAGCAACAATCCGGTCCTTTTCAGCCAGCAGGGTCGAATCGACCAGATTGTCTTCCATGCTGTCAAATGCCCAGAGCGAGAGGACGCAAAGCACCACGACAAAAAGCGTGACGGCGCCGGTCAGCGCCAGCGACATCCGTTGCGCCAGCGACAGTGAACCCCGGTTTCTCATGATTGTCCAGCCGGTTTGCCAAGGCGCCACCCGGTGCCATGCACGGTTTCAATGACGTCGCAATCGTGTTCGGCCAGCGCCTTGCGCAGCAAATGAATCTGGCTGCGCAGGGCATCCGATGATTTCGGATCGTCGGCCCACAACAGGCTCTCGAAGCGTTCTTTGGTAATGACTTCTCCGGGATGTTGCAGGAAGGTGCTCAGAATATCGTAGGACTTGCGGGTCAGATGCACCGGTACGCCCTTGATGGCGACAATATGTGAGCGCGTGTTGATCTCGATCTGGCCCCAGCGTCGTACCGGGTTGGCCACATTGCCGGTGGCGCGCTTGATGAGCGCGCTGATCCGCGCTTCAAGTTCACTCAGAGAGAACGGTTTGGTCAGGTAGTCATCGGTGCCCAGGGAAAAACCGGTGAGCTTGTCCTGTAAGGCATCGCGCGCGGTGAGAATCACGACCGGGGTGCTGAGCATGGCCAGATCGCGGATGTATTGCAATACGTCAAATCCGCTTTTGCCGGGCAGTCCGAGGTCCAGAACAACCGTGTCAAAGGCATACTGATCAAGCAGGGAAATGGCCGCATGGCCTTCATAGGCAACATCCACCATATAGCCTTTTTTTTCCAGATAGCTGCAGACATTGGCCGCGATACTGATTTCGTCTTCGACCAGAAGGATGCGCTTGTGCGTGCTCATGATGGTTCCTTGAACAGGTGCTGGGCGTAGTGCGTTCCCAGATGTGCTCACATTATAGAAAAACGCCGCATCAAGCAGTGCTTTTTGCGGCGTTATCAACCAATTGGCAGGAGGTGCCTGGGGCGGTCCGATTGGAGCGCCGCCAGGGTCCTGCTATGGCCAAAGCAGGTTACTTGAACAGGGCTGCGGCGGTGATGATGGTATTGGCCACGCCCCAGATCAGCGGGATGCCCACCAGAAGCCAGAAGGCCACGATCAGTCCCACCGGGGTTTTTCTTTGAGCAGTATCTTGCATTTTCTCTCTCCCTGTTATTTGGCGCCGACCGCAATCGGCTCGCCTGCAACGCTGTCTGCCTGCATATGATGTTCGGCGGCAACTGGACGGATCATCATATTGCAGATGAAACCAATGACCAGCAGTCCGGCCATCACATACATGGTGTAGATATAGACGTCGGACCGTGGAATGCCCATCTGCAGCTGGTAATCACGAATGTAATTGACCAGGACCGGGCCGAAGACCCCTGCCGCAGACCATGCCGTCAGCAGACGTCCGTGTATGCCGCCCACATAACGGGTGCCGAAAAGATCGGCCAGATAGGCCGGGACCGTGGAGAAGCCGCCGCCGTACATGGACAGAATCACCAGGTAGAACAGCACGAACAGGGCCACGTGGCCGCCTGTGCCCATTCCGGGAACCAGCAAATACAATACGGTGCCTAGCACGAAGAAGGTGCTGTAGGTCATCTTGCGGCCGATATAGTCGGAAACGGTTGACCACAGGAAGCGCCCGCTCATGTTTGCCAGCGACAGCAAGCCGACGAAACCGGCGGCGGCTGCGGCGGTAATCATGCCCTGAAAGCTTTCCTGAATCATCAGTGAGGCCTGGCCAAGTACACCGATACCGGCGGTCACGTTCAGGCACAGCGCCCACCACAGCAGCCAGAATTGCGGCGTCTTGATGGCCCGGTCTATGTGCACGTGATTGCGGGAGATCATGGCGTTTTGCTGCACCGGCGGTGTCCAGCCCTCAGGCTTCCAGTCGGGTGCCGGAATGCGCACGGAGAGCGCACCAATGCACATATAGATAAAGTACACGATACCCAGCACCACGAAGGTCTCGGTGACCCCCATCGATGTCTCGGATTTGAACGTATCCATCAGTTGCAGAGACAGCGGCGAGGCGATCATGGCGCCCCCGCCAAAACCCATGATGGCCATGCCGGTGGCCATGCCGCGCCTGTCGGGAAACCATTTGATGAGCGTGGAGACCGGCGAGACATAGCCAATGCCCAGGCCGATGCCACCCAATACCCCATAGCCGAAATACACCAGCCACAACTGGTGCAATTGCAGGCCCAGCGCTGCCACCAGAAAGCCGCCGCCAAAGCAGCAGGCGGCAGCGAACATGGCCTTGCGCGGACCCACTTCTTCCAGCCACTTGCCGGCAAAGGCCGCTGACAGGCCGAGAAAGACAATGGCAATACTGAAGATCCAGCCCAGTTCCGGAATGGTCCAGTCATCGGGGGCGGATTCAGAAATACCCAGCAACTGGGTCATTGGTTTATTGAATACCGAAAAGGCATAGGCCTGTCCGATACATAAGTGAATGGCTAACGCAGCAGGCGGAACCATCCACCTGTTAAAACCCGGACCGGCTGTGATCCGCTCCTTGCTGAAGAATCCGCCACGGGTAACGGCTTGATTCATAGATGTCTCCTTGAATTATGGATTATGCATGGCCTGATGATGGCCTTATGGTGTAGCGGGTGTTGCAGTGTGTGCAGCGGGTTTGAGTTCCGCCTTGTGGTTATTGATGGCTTCCAGTGCGAATGCTGACAGCCCTATTTCTCCATCCTGCCCGTCAGGATGCTGTTCCAGAAATTCGAGCAAGGCAATGCGCATGCGCGGCTCCCAGAACTTGCGGATATGCTCGTAGACGCTGCGCAGCCCTTCTTCCCTATCGGGCAGTGCTTCGAAAAAACCGGCAATCTGGTTTGCCATTTTGATGAGCATTGCGGTCGTGTTGAACACATGTGGAGTCGTCATGATGCCTTGCCTTTGTTCGATAGTTGAAAGCGTTGTGAATGGGCGTAGATTGTAGCCTGTCGGGCGCGCGTAAAGCCCAGTAGCGTGATACCGGTTTCTTCGGCCAGTGCGATCGCCGCCGAAGTGGGTGCCGAGACTGCCGCCAGCACAGGGCAGCCTGCCATTGCGGCTTTCTGTACCATTTCAAAGCTGGCGCGGCTCGATACCAGCAGCGCCCCATGGCCGATGGTGGGCCGGGTGTCTCGCAGCAGGGCGCCGATGGTTTTATCCAGTGCGTTATGCCGACCCACGTCTTCCCGAATGAAAGTAGGGGTGTGACTGTCGGCGGACACCCAGGCAGCGGCATGGGTGGCACCGGTCTCCTGGTGCAATGGCTGTTGTTCACGCAGGGCGTTCATGGCCTCGAGCAGTTGCGCCAGCGTCAAGCCCGCCGGCATGGCGTGCAGGTCATGCTGTTGTACGGGGGAGGGAGTAGGGGGCGGTGAAGCGGGGCTGCCGGCGTGACTGGGCGGCGCCATTGGCGGCAGCCGGCGCACCGCTTCCAGGGTTTCAACGCCGCACAGGCCACAGGCGGTGCGTCCGGCCATTTGCCGGCGTCGCTCCTTGAGAAATTGCATGCACGCCGGGCTGATCTGCACATGTAGAATGATGCCCAGATCTGTGCGTTCCTGCTCGATATCACGAATGTCATCGGGAGAACGCACAATGCCTTCGGTCAGGCAAAAGCCCCAGGCGAAATCTTCCAGATCATCCGGTGTGGCAAGCATGACCGCATGGTTGATGCCATTGAGTTCAACGGCGACAGGTGTTTCGACGGCAATGGCATCGCTTTCGGCTTGTGAATGCATGACGCCGTCGCGCACGCGGTTGACCTGCAAACGCAGACTGCGTGTCAGTGCTGCGGGCAGCGCGACCGTATCGGTCGGATCGCTGCCCTTGAGTGCGGCCGTTGAAGCTGGGGTGACGACCTTGTCCATCAAAAAAATCCTGCCCTTAGCCGGTTACTGGTGTTTCGTCCATCGTGACACGATTTTTCAAAAGCGCACGCTGTTCGCGATTGAATTCGGACCACTTGTGCTGCCAGGCTGAAGGTTGCGTGACGCGTGTTACCTGCACGGCGGTTACCTTGTACTCGGGACAATTGGTGGCCCAGTCCGAGTTATCGGTGGTGACCACGTTCGCGCCCGATTCGGGAAAGTGGAAGGTGGTGTAGACCACGCCTGGCTGAACCCGGGTGGTGACATCGGCCCGCAATACCGTTTCGCCGGCACGGCTCTGGATGCCCACCCAGTCGCCTTGGCTGATACCGCGGTCTTCGGCGTCAACCGGATGAATTTCCAATACGTCTTCCGAATGCCAGGCCACATTTGGGGTTCTGCGCGTTTGTGCGCCCACGTTGTATTGCGACAGAATTCGGCCGGTGGTAAAGAGCAGCGGAAATTTGCGCGTGCTTCTTTCATCCGTCGGAATGTACTTGGTAATCATGAACTTGCCTTTGCCACGCACGAACTCGTCAATATGCATGATCGGGGTGCCTTCAGGGGCCTGGTCGTTGCAGGGCCACTGCACGCTGCCCATTTTGGTAATGAGATCGAACGAGACGCCGGTGAACGTTGGCGTCAGCGCTGCGATTTCGTCCATGATTTCCGACGGGTGGTTGTAGTTCATGGGGTAGCCCAGGGCATGGGACAGCGCGCAGGTGATTTCCCAGTCTGCCATGCCGCTGGCCGGTTCCATGACCTTGCGTACCCGTGAAATACGACGTTCCGCGTTGGTAAAGGTGCCGTCTTTTTCCAGGAATGTTGAACCAGGCAGGAATACATGGGCGTACTTGGCGGTTTCGTTCAGGAAAATATCCTGGATCACCACGCACTCCATGGCCGACAGCGATGCGGCCACATGCTGGGTATTCGGATCCG
The DNA here is from genome assembly GCF_014897675.1 of Advenella sp. FME57. GTDB lineage: Bacteria > Pseudomonadota > Gammaproteobacteria > Burkholderiales > Burkholderiaceae_B > Advenella. Next base: position 91,186 of record NZ_JABUXU010000003.1, read on the forward strand.
ATTGCACAATGTCTTCGCCCTGGCAGTACAGTCCCTTGAAGGTGCCTTCCAGCGCGGCATCGAACATATTTGGAATGCGCAGGCCGGGTTCGGGCTGCAGGGTGACATTCCAGGCTTTTTCAAAGTCGTGGCGGGTGACATCATCGGAAATATGGCGATAGCCAGGCAGCTCGTGCGGGAACGAACCCATGTCGCAGGAGCCCTGCACGTTGTTCTGGCCGCGCAGCGGATTGACCCCCACGCCTTCGCGTCCGATATTGCCGGTGGCCATGGCCAGATTGGCAATGGCCATCACGGTGGTGGAGCCCTGGCTGTGTTCGGTCACGCCCAGCCCGTAGTATATGGAACCGTTGCCGCCGGTGGCAAAAAGTCTGGCCGCACCGCGGATCTGCTCGGCCGGGACGCCAGTTTCGGCTTGCATCGCTTCGGGTGAATTTTCCGGCAGACTGACAAAATCAAGCCATTCTCTGAATGCTTTTTCTTCGCAGCGCTCGCGGACAAAGTCCAAATTAACCAGGTTTTCCGTGGCAATCACATGCGACATGGCTGACAGCAGCGCGACGTTGGTGCCCGGGCGTACCTGCAGATGGTAATCGGCGCGAATGTGCGGGGAGCTGACCAGTTCGGTCTGGCGCGGGTCAATCACGATCAGGCGTGCACCCTGACGCAGCCGTTTTTTCAGGCGCGACGCAAAGACCGGGTGTGCGGCGCTTGGGTTGGCGCCCATGACGATAACCACATCGGTGAACATGACTGAATCAAACGTTTGCGTACCGGCCGATTCGCCCAGTGTAGACTTCAGGCCATAGCCGGTCGGCGAATGACAGACGCGAGCGCAGGTGTCCACGTTATTGGTATTGAAGGCGGCGCGCACCAGTTTTTGCACCAGCCAGGTTTCTTCGTTGGTGCAGCGCGACGAGGTGATGCCGCCCACGGAATCACGCCCATATTTGCCTTGCAGGCGTTTGAATTCGCTGGCCGCGTAGCCAATGGCTTCGTCCCATGACACTTCGGTCCACGGGTCGGAGATGCTTTTGCGGATCATGGGTTTGGTAATGCGTTCCTTGTGGGTGGTATAGCCCCAGGCAAAACGCCCCTTGACGCAGGAGTGCCCGCGGTTGGCCTTGCCATCTTTCCATGGCGTCATGCGAACCACGGTCTCGCCTTTCATTTCGGCCTTAAAGCCGCAACCTACACCACAATAGGCGCAGGTTGTGATGACCGAGTGATCGGCCTGGCCCAGTTCGATAATGCTTTTGTCTTCCAGTGTCGCGGTCGGGCAGGCCTGCACGCAGGCGCCGCAGGACACGCATTCGCTGTCCATGAACGGCTGGTCCTGGCCGGCCGACACGCGCGAGGCAAATCCTTTTCCGGAAATGGTCAGGGCAAAAGTCCCCTGGGTTTCCTCGCAGGCGCGTACGCAGCGGTTGCAGACAATGCACTTGCTGGGATCGTAAGTGAAATAAGGGTTGGACTCGTCTTTCTGGTCCTGCAGATGATTGGCGCCTTCGTAGCCGTAGCGCACGTTGCGCAATCCGACCACACCTGCCATATCCTGCAATTCACAATCGCCATTGGACGGGCAGGTCAGGCAATCGAGCGGGTGATCGGAAATATACAATTCCATGACGCCGCGCCGCAGTTGATGCAGCTTGGGTGTTTCGGTGCGGATAACCATGCCTTGCTCTACCGGTGTGGTACAGGACGCAGGGTAGCCGCGCCGGCCCTCGATTTCCACCAGGCACAAGCGGCATGAGCCGAACGCTTCAATGCTGTCAGTGGCGCACAATTTGGGAATGTTGACGCCGTTGAGCGCAGCCGCGCGCATGACCGAGGTGCCTTCCGGCACCGATATATCGTAACCGTCAATCGTGACAGTTACCAGTGTGTCGGAGATGACTTCGGGTGTACCCAGATCGGTATCACGTTTGACGACGGTTTCTAACATTGGAAGCTCCTTGCCTGTTCTGGCAGCGGATAATTTACTTGGTTCATGAATGTTCGGTTTCTGTGCTCGCTTCGATGCCAAAATCGGCAGGGAAGTGCTGCAGGGCGGACAAGACAGGATAGGGCGTCATGCCACCCAGGGCGCACAGCGAACCGCCCAGCATGGTGTCGCACAGATCGCGTAGCAGCTCGACATTTTCTTCGCGATTTTCGTTGGCGGTAATCCGGTCGATCACTTCCGTGCCGCGCGTAGAGCCGATACGACAGGGGGTGCATTTTCCACAGGACTCGACAGCACAGAACTCCATGGCATAGCGTGCCAGATCGTTCATTTTGGCGGTGTCGTCGAACGCGACAATACCGCCGTGGCCGATCATGGCCGATACTTTCATATAGGCTTCGTAATCCATGGGCACATCCCATTGCGATTCCGGCAGATATGCGCCCAGCGGGCCGCCTACCTGTACCGCCTTGATGGGCCGGCCACTGGCGCTGCCGCCGCCATAATCAAAAAGCAGTTCGCGCAAGGTCAGGCCAAAGGCCTTTTCCACCAGCCCGCCCTGGCGAATATTGCCGGCCAGTTGAAAGGGCAGGGTCCCTTTGGAGCGCCCCATACCGTAGTTGGCATAAGCCTGGCCGCCTTCGGCAAGAATGTAGGGAACAGACGCCAGCGATATCACATTATTGATGACCGTGGGTTTGCCGAAAAGGCCCTTGATGGCCGGCAGCGGCGGCTTGGTACGAACCAACCCGCGCTTGCCTTCGAGCGAATCGAGCAGCGAGGTTTCTTCGCCGCAAATGTAGGCGCCGGCGCCTTTGCGCACTTCAAGCGAAAAGGACTTGCCGCTGCCCTGGATGTTTTGCCCCAGCCAGTTGGCTTCGGTCGCCACGTCGATGGCGCGGTTCAATGCTGCAATGGCGTGCGGGTATTCGGAACGGACGTAGATGTATCCCTGGGTTGCATTGGTTGCCAGTCCGGTGATGGTCATGCCTTCGATCAGGCACAACGGGTCGCCTTCCATCAGCATGCGATCAGAGAATGTACCCGAGTCGCCTTCGTCGGCATTGCAAACGACATATTTCTGTTGCCCCGGCGTGCCCAGGACCGTTTTCCATTTGATGCCGGTGGGAAACGCAGCGCCGCCTCGTCCGCGCAGGCCGGAATCGGTTACTTCCTGCACGATATCGGCCGGCACCATGGCCAGGGCTTTTTTCAGGCCTGCAAAACCGCCGTGTGCCATGTAGTCTGTGAGGCAGAGTGGATCGGTAATGCCTACGCGCGCAAAGGTCAGGCGTTCCTGTTTTTTCAGGAACGGGATTTCTTCGGTGAGGCCATGGGCCAATGCGTGATGGCCGCCATGCAGGAAGTCGGCGTCGAACAGGGACGGCACGTCCCTGGCCTTGACCGGACCATAGGCCACGCGGCCATTTTCGGTCTGCACTTCGATCATGGGCTCAAGCCACAATAACCCGCGCGAGCCGTTGCGCACCACGGTAATGTCCTGGTTGCGCTGCGCCGCCTCTTTGCTGATGGCCGCCGCCACACGTTCGGCGCCAGCGGCAATGGCAGCGGCGTCAGCGGGGATGAAGATTCGAATAGTCATACAGAGACGGCCTCCGTGTGTTCGCGATACAGTTCATCGAACGCTTGCGGTGTGACATGCGCACAGGGTTCGCCGTTGATCATGATATTAGGCGACTGGGCGCACAGTCCCAGACAATAGACCGCATCGACAGACACCTGGCCATCGGCGCGGGTGCTGTTCATGTCACAGCCGGTTGCCTTGAGTATATGGGCTTCAAGCTGCACCGAACCCATGGCCTGACAGGATTCGGCCCGACAGACTTCGATATGCACTGCGCCCTTGGGCGTGGTGTGAAAATGGGGATAGAAGGTGATAACGCCGTGAACCTCGGCACGCGATAAATTCAATGCCTGTCCAATCTGGTCGACGCACTCAGGGGGGATATAGCCCAGTGTGTCCTGGATGTCATGCAGCACTGGCAGCAATGCACCCGGCATATTGCCCAGTTTGACCAGGCTGGCTGACACGGCACGCGAATTGGGCGTCTCTGGTGTCAGTGGAATCATCTTTCTGATCTTGTTATCGACCGACTGAATGAAAGGCGAGGAAATGCCCGTTTTGGACATGGCTGTCTCCGATACGTGTTTGAGCCTGCTTAATATGTAATTTTCATCATAATAAAATGCTGCAGCACCGCAATGCGCCGGGATGTTAAATTCCCATTTGACAAATGTGCTTATAGCCTCAATAGTAGCCACTTCAGATATATTTTCAATATGAAATTAATAACACATATAATGGTGATGAAACCGCCAAGGGAGATTGCACTATGTACCCGTTTTCGATCAGGATAAACCCTGAGTGGACCATCGATACCCAGGAAGGTAAAACCTTGTCGCTATCCATGCTGCTGGGTTTGCTGGCTGAAATTGATATCAGTGGTAATATCGTGGCGGCCAGCGAAACTTGTGGGCATTCCTATCGTCACGCCTGGGGCGTGTTGCGGCAGTTTGAGGAGGTTTTCGGGGTGCCGCTACTCATTACCAAGCGGCGCAAGGGGACAGAACTGTCCGAATTCGCCAAGCGGCTGGTGTGGGCCAACCGGCGCATCCAGGCGCGGCTGTCGCCGACCCTGGAAAGCCTGGCCTCTGAATCACAGGAAGAGCTGGAAAAACTGATTCCGGAGCATACGCCCAATGTGCGTCTGCATGCCAGCCATGGCTTTGCCGTGGAAGGGCTGACGCAACGCATGAATTCACCGCTACCCATCCTGGAGTTACGTTACCGTACGGCGATAGAGGCGCTGGCGGCGCTGGAGCAGAATGAGTGTGAACTGGCCGGATTCCAGGTGCCGATTGGCAAGTTCGAAAAACCGATCCTGGCCCGTTACTCGCCCTGGCTCAATGGCGAAACGCATTTGCTGATTCATCTGGCGATACGTAACACCGGGCTGTTCGTCAAGCCGGGCAATCCGAAGAATATTCAGTCGGTTCGGGATCTGGCGCGTGATGATGTGCGGTTTGTGAACCGTCAGCCGGGCTCAAGTACGCGTTATTTGGTGGGGCTGATGTTGCAGGAGGAAAATATTCCGGCGTCGACAGTCAGTGGATTCGAAGACAGCGAGTTCACGCACATGGCCATCGCGGCTCATATTGCAAGTGGCATGGCCGACGTGGGCATTGGCGTGCAGACGGCGGCCCATCGTTTCGGCCTGGACTTTATTCCGCTGGTGCGCGAGCGCTATTTTTTCGCCCTGAACCGCAATAGTCTGCAGCAGATCAATGTGGAAAAATTCATTCATTTCATGCGCAGTCAGGATTATCTGCAATTTCTCGGGCAGCTGGTAGGGTATGATGCAACTGAGGCAGGCAAAATCCAGACATTAGAAGAAGCCTTCAATGACTAACATTATTCCTATTTCCGATATCCGTAAAGTGGCACAGCGGCCCTTGCCGCAGGCGGAGTACATACCCGGCAGGCCCGTCGTGGACCAGCTGGGCCGCGCCTTGCGTGACTTGCGCATCTCGATCACCGACAAATGCAATTTCCGGTGCTCGTACTGTATGCCGCGTGACCAGTTTGGCAGCGACCATGTGTTTCTGCCGCACAGCCAGATTCTGTCGTTCGAAGAGATTACCCGCATGGCGCGCCTTTTTGCGCAGCTGGGTGTAAACAAGTTGCGCATTACCGGTGGGGAACCGCTGTTGCGCAAGGAAATGACCCGCCTGATCGCCATGCTGGCCCAGATCAGAGACCTGGAAGATAAGCCGCTGGATATTGCGCTTACCACTAACGGCACACTGCTGCAGCGTCTGGCTGTGCCATTGCGGGACGCCGGACTGGAACGGATTACCGTCAGCCTGGATGCGCTGGATCCTGATCTGTTCCGGCAGATGAGCGATACCAAAATTCATGTAGACCAGGTGCTGGCCGGTATCGAAGCCGCGCGGCAAGCAGGCATTACACCGATCAAGATCAATATGGTTGTGAAAAAGGGTGTGAATGAACACCAGATCGCGCCCATGGCGGAGTATTTCCGCCATAGCGGCCATATTCTGCGATTCATCGAATTTATGGATGTCGGCGTGACCAACCACTGGGATATGACAGATGTGGTCAGTGGCCGGGAAATCCTGCAACAATTGCAGGATAGATTCGAGCTGGAGCCGGTGCATGCCAACTATCCGGGCGAGGTGGCAAAGCGCTGGCGCTACAAAGACGGTGGCGGCGAAGTGGGTCTTATCACAAGTGTGACGCATGCATTTTGTGGTGACTGTACCCGTCTGCGCATGTCGCCGGAAGGCAAATTGTTTACCTGTCTATTCGCAGATCAAGGCTTTGACTTGCGAGCGTTATTGCGCTCTGCCGCAACAGACCATGATATTGCTGGTTCGCTGGCTGGTATCTGGACGGGCAGGGCTGACCGGTACTCCGAATTGCGTGACCAGTTAAGCGGTAAGCGGGAAAAAATAGAAATGAGTTATATCGGAGGCTGAGCATGACTGCCATACCGCAGCCGGCACAACTTCGGCGTGAGGACGTAACGGCATTGATACTGGCCGGGGGTCAGGGTCGGCGATTGGGCGGGGTGGACAAAGGCTTGGTCCGGCTGCATGCGCGCCCCCTGATCGAGTATGTGTTGCGGGCGCTGCGGCCGCAAGCGGCCAGCATGCTAATCAGCGCCAACCAGAATCAGGAGCAGTACCGCCAGTACGGCCAGGTTGTGCAGGATCCTGCCGAATTCGACGGCAGCCAGGGGCCGCTGGCCGGTCTGCTTGCGGCGGCGCCTCATGTCAAGACGCCGTGGCTGGTTGTGGCCGGATGCGATATGCCGGCACTGCCGGATGATTATGTGGTGCACCTGTATGCTGAGCTGATGGCCCAGGGCGGGCAAATTGCCTTTGCGCATGCCGGTGCGCGCGACCATTCCATCTGTCTGCTGCTGCATGCGACGATGCTGGCGACATTGCGAGACTACCTGCAAGGCGGTCGCCGCGCTGTGCTTCCCTGGCTGGAATCACAGCATGCCGTGCGGGTGGTGTTTGATCATGCTCAGGCATTTCTGAATGTCAATACGCCAGAGGAACTGGCGCTTGCCCAGGCCAGTGTGACGGCAATCGACTAGCGCCTGCACGAAGGGGTGGCCGATGGGTCCGCGTGTTTAACGAATCCAGTCTTCCTTGGGGTAGACCCATACGCGATCGCCCCCGGTATATTTCTGTACTGCAGGCACGCGTGCAAAGGCGTTGGCCCAGGGCAGGGACGAGCTCATGCCGGATCCCTGTCGCTCATAGGGTTCAGCCATGAGCATCCCGGTTTTCTCATCCTGGGTGATGCGAACGCGCAGAAATTCATCGCGGGTTTCGTTAAAAACCTTGTCTGTTTTCAGTGTGGCCTGAATCCGCGATGGCAGGCATTGCTTGCGTCCTTGCAGCTTGCGGATCAGTGGCGAGACCAGCACGGCCAGCACGGTATACGCGGAAACGGGGTTGCCCGGCAGGCAGATCACAGGGATGTTGTTGACGCTGGACAGCGCTACCGGCTTGCCCGGTTTCATGCGCACCTTCCAGAAATCCAGGCTGGCGCCCAGTGCCTCTAGTGCCGGTTTGATCAGATCTTTTTCGCCCACCGATACGCCGCCGACACTGATGACCAGATCGCAGTCGGCAAACAGGGTATTTAATGCCTCTCGTGTCGCATCCATATCATCCATGGCATGCAGGACATGTTCGATCTGCGCACCCAGGGTCTGAAACAGCGCGGTCAGCATGGGGGCGTTGGAGTTGAAAATCTGCGAGGAATCCCGTGATTGTCCCACGGGCACCAGTTCGTCGCCGGTCGTCAAAATGCCGACCTTGAGCCGGCGGTAAACAGTCAGCGTGGCAATGCCCTGGGTGGCAATCAGGCCGATTTCGGCTGCACCCAGTACCGTGCCTTGCTCCAGCAACACGCTGCCGGCACGGGTATCTTCACCCTGGCGGCGAATATTCTGGTTTTTGACGGGGGCCTGCGTGATCGTGACCAGCCCATTCTCTTCGCTGCACACTTCCTGAATGACGACCGTATCGGCACCCTCCGGAATCAGACTACCGGTAAAAATGCGGGAGATTTTCCCGGGTTCCTGGGGCTGCGGCGCCTGTCCGGCAAATACGCGCTGTTGCACCGGCAGGGTCGAGCCGGGAACATAGTCCTGCAGGCGCAATGCGTAACCATCCATCGAGCTGTTGTCGGCAGAGGGCATGTCCAGTGTCGCTACGACATCCTGTGCAAGCACGCGTCCGTGCGCCTGTTGCAGGCTAATGGTTTCCACGGGAATATCGGCGATGGGCAGATCCAGCAGCCGCTGCTGGGCAGTATCGAAATCGAGCATAGTGGCGTTTCCTGTGGTCATTTCTCAAATAAGTAATCGTACGGTATACGGTATAAGTGGTGGGCAATGCCGGGGCTGATGGCCAGCGCAATAGTGCCGGTCGTGTCCGTCATATGCACTCGGGCTGTTGACGACATAACCACGCCGCTATTGAAAAAAACGGCTTGCGCAATGCGGCGCAGCCCGCCTTGCATGCTGTCCCGGGCTGACCGCGCACGATTGGGTGCTGGCAATTCGAGCCTGTTATTGCAGTTGCCATCACTACCTGATGCCGATCACGTTTCAATCACGCTTGGCATAAGCCGATGCGAAATTGCAGGGTTGGTGATGGCTGTCGAATTGCTCGCGCAGAATCTTTTCCCATCCCAGGCGGCAGGCGCCAGTGGAACCCGGCAGGCAGAAGATCAGGGTGTTGTTGGCCTTGCCGCCCAGGGCGTTCGATTGTAAGCCAGACGAGCCGATGTCGGCAAACGAATAGGCGCGGAACAACTCGCCAAAACCGGCGATTTGCGTATCGAGCAACGGCGTGACGGCCGCCAGCGTGGCATTCCTGTCGCGCATGCCCGTGCCGCCATTGGTAATAATGGCCTGGATGTCATCATTGAGGATCCAGTCGGACAAATGCTTGCGGATGGCGTATCGATTATCCGGGCAAATGGCCTGGTCGGCCACTTGGTGGCCGCTTCCCACAATGGCTTGGGCCAGATAGCGGCCCGAGCTGTCAGTCTCCTGAGTGCGGGTATCGTGAATGGTCAGAATCGCAATATGCAATGCAACTTTGCTGTCGTTTTCCGTAAGCGACTTCATTTATGTTCTTCCTGCTCAGGTGTTCTTGCTTGCGCCGTATCGTCTTGCGGCCCCGTCCATTTTTCCAGGCGCTGCTGGTCGCTGCTGCGCGCCTGCACCCAGAATGCCTTGCCGTCGGCCAGCGTTTCCCGCTTCCAGAAAGGCGCGCGGGTTTTGAGCGCATCCATGATGTACTCGCAGGCGGCAAAGGCATCACCACGATGGGCACTGGCAATGCCCACGAAAACGATCTGTTGCTGGCGTGACAGGGCGCCCACCCGATGCACGATGGTGCTTTGGATGATATCCCAGCGTTGCATGGCCTGTTGTGCAATATCGGCCAGTTCCTGCTCGCACATGCCTGGGTAATGTTCAAGAAAGAGTTCCTGCGTCGGCTGCGATGCCGAGTAATCGCGCACATAGCCCACAAACGAGGCTACGGCGCCGGCCTGACCCTGGCTGCGTTCGTGCAGCTCGCGAATCAGTTTTCCGGCATCGAAATCGGCGTGCTGTACAGTGATCATGTCAACCTCCGGTAACAGGCTCGAAGATCGCAACTTCATCGCGGTCATGAATGAGGGTGTCGGCCTGGGCATGTTTTTTATTGACCGCCACTTTGAGTGCGCCGACATCCTTGAGCGCCGGGTACGTCTCGTGCAATTGCGCCAGCCACGCGTTGACGGTGACCGGGGCGGGCAAAGCCAGTTGTTCGGTGCGCTTGCCGGTGAGCTCGGCAATGCGGGCGAAATACAAAATATTAATCACAACGCCATTCTCCACTCTTGCCACCCGATTTGTATTCAAGTCGGGTGTCTTCAATAATAATGCCTTTGTCGGCAGCCTTGCACATGTCGTAAATGGTGAGTGCGGCGATCGAACAGGCAGTGAGCGCTTCCATTTCAACACCGGTTTTATAGTCGCTGCGACAGGTCGCGCGGATGGTGACGCACTGCGCTTGATCGTCCAGGGTAAAGTCGATCCCGGCGAACGTCAGCGGCAGGCTATGACACATGGGAATGAGTTCGGCGCAGCGCTTGGCGGCCAGCACACCGGCAACACGGGCCGTATTGAGCACTTCGCCCTTGCTGTTGTCCGCGGCATTCAGGGCGGCATAGGAGCGGGGTGTCATGCGTACAATACTGCGCGCTACCGCAGTACGCGCGGTGGCGGTCTTGCCCAGCACGTCGACCATTCGAACCTGGCCGGCTTCGTCCAGATGGCTAAGCGCCGATGCGGCGGAATCGGCCTTGGCCGGGGTATCGGAAACGACAGATGTTTTTTTCATGCGCAATAAGCGGTCCGGGGCCGCGAAAATAATAATGGAACCGCGCTACCTGTGCTGTCGTAATGGCAGTTTCATGGTGCGAACGCGGTATCCGATAACTATACCTGTATTTGCGGCCATTGTGAAAAACGCCCCTGTCGGCGTAGGTATTTGTGTCACAGGATAATGTTATGGTATGGACGCAGCGGTGATGGGGGATTTACCGCTTTGCTGCGGAGCCAGGTGTTACACTAATCGCACACGCATTTGCTTAATCAGACAGGAGTCAATATGACAATCAGCATTGGAGATCGGGTACCCGAAGGTACACTCACAGAGTTCATCGAAAACGCGGATAATGGCCAGAGCGGTGGTCCACAGGCCTTCAAGGTGTCCGAGCTGGTCAAAGGCAAGAAAATAGTGCTTTTTGCCGTACCTGGCGCCTTCACGCCGACCTGCACGACCAAACATGTGGTCGATTTCATTCGTGATGCAGAGCAGATCAAGGCCAAAGGCGTGGATGAAATCTGGTGCGTTGCCGTCAACGATGCTTTCGTGATGGGCGCCTGGGGGCGCGACACGGGCGCGACCGGCATCATCCGTTTGCTGGCCGATGGCGCTGCCACCTGGACAACAGAGATGGGCCTGGAGCTGGATCTGATCGCCCGCGGCCTGGGTGTGCGTTCGCGTCGTTATTCGGCCATTCTGGAAGATGGCGTGGTCAAGCAGTTGAACGTCGAAGAGGGTGGTGACTACAAGATCAGCGGCACCCAGACAATTCTTTCCCAGCTTTAAGCACAATCGGGCCGGCGCTGCGGGTTGCGTCGGCCGTCAATGACGCAGCGTTTATCGCGGGACTGCCGGCCGGATTCGAACGGGCCGGCTGCAGGCAGCTTCATTTTTATTGCATTTGTTGTTTTTTATCGTCCGCCTTTCTCGTCGGGTCAGAATGATCAGCCTTTTTCTGTCTTTTTTCTCTCTGTATCTTGCGACATTGCTCATGTCGCTCGGCACGGGTCTGTACAACACATTCATCGCGTTGCACCTGACAAATGAGGGAGTCAGCCAGGTCTGGATTGGCTTGCTGATTGCTGCTTTCTATACCGGCCAGGTACTGGGCGCGCGTTTCGGGCACAAGCTGGTGCAGCGTGTGGGGCATATTCGCGCCTACGCGATTTCAGCTGCGATGGTGACGGTGCTGGTTCTGGCCCAGACAATTACGCCGCTGCTGCCGATCTGGGTATTTCTGCGCTTTCTGACCGGCGCGACCATGGTCACGCAATATATGGTGCTGGAGAGCTGGCTTAATGACCAGGCCGACCAGAAGCAGCGCGGCAGCGTTTTTGCCTTTTATATGGTCATGTCTGGTCTGGGGCTGGTTGTTGGCCAGATGACCGTATCGTTTTTCTCGCCCGAAGATCTGACCACGCTCAATGTGGTTGCCATGTCCATGGCGCTCTGCCTGATTCCGGTGGCCATCACGCGTCGCAGTCACCCGGCCTTGCAGGTACATGCGCCGATCAAACTCAAAGTGTTCATTCGACTGGTGCCGATGTCCATGTTCGTGCTCTTTGTGGCGGGCAGTATTACCGGTTCCTTTTACGGCCTGGGGCCGGTATATGCCAGTAAAGAGGGTATGAATACCGACCAGGTTGCGGTGTTCCTGTCGGTCTCGGTCATGGCCGGTCTGCTGTCCCAATGGCCGATGGGCTGGTTGTCCGATCGCATTTATCGCTTGAACATGATTCGCTTCAATGCCCTTTTGCTGGGGCTGCTGACCATCCCGTTTTATGGCTACTGGCATCTGCCGTATCCGGTGATGCTGGTCATGGTCGCCATTTTCGGTGTCCTGCAATTTACGATTTATCCGCTGGCGACCGCTTTTGCCAATGAACACGTCGACCCGTCGCTGCGTGTAGGCTTAAGCGGCGTGTTGCTGATGACTTATGGCGTTGGCGCCAGTCTTGGGCCACTGCTGGTTGGTAAGCTGATGGACATTGGCGGCGCGCCCATGTTCTATATTTATACATCGCTGGCGGCTTTCTCGCTGGTTATTTTTGTGCGCAAAGAGAAAGTCAAGGGTACCTACAAGGTGGATCCAGAACCCTTTGTGCCCATGTCGGTCAACGTGCCGGCCTCTCCCATGGCAACCGCGCTGGATCCGCGTGTTGATGAATCGATTGATATTTCATCTGACGAACAAGCCATGGAAAAAGTACTGGATATTATCCAGTCCGGCGACCCGATTACTGAACTGAACCTGCCTCAGCGAGCCGATGCCGATCACTCTGTAGCCGACGAAGATCTTGCCATGGCTGGAGAAGAAATGGCTGAGGACGGCATAGTGGGCGACGGTACAACAGGCGAAGGTACAACAGGCGAAGGTACAACAGGCGAAGGTACAACAGGCGAAGGTGCGGGCGATGATGTAGCTGATGCTGCGTATCCGACAGCGCCGCCGGCGAAAAAGCCTTAGTCTTTGTCAGGCGCGGCGCGCAGTGGATCACGCGATGCTGCATTCAAAATGACATCAGCGACACTGGCAGGGCACGCTGCGCCCCCGGATCGCTGACACTCAGGCGCTGCCGATCATTGCCGATGAAGGAATGCGCCACCGACATTGTCTGCATGCAGTTTGTGGCGGCACGCATCGTGCAAGGCAACGTGTCGGGTTCTGTAACTGGTCTGGTTTGGCCGTCGTTATGTCGCTGTTAGCCACAAATGCGATAGAAACCAGCGGCGCCCGCTGAACGTTGCCCTCCTGCGCCCGGCGTGCCAGGACTTGGCGTGAAGGGCAATCTCCGCAGATATCCTCCTGTCTCATGACGTCTGCTGCAAACCATACTGCGATTTGTCCCCAAGCATGGGGCCTGAATTGAGAAAATTTTATCGACTGGCTGAAAAACTCCTTAAAGTTATCAGATAACCTGATATATTTATGCCATGCAAATGACAACTTCAACGCTGACCGACCGTGTAGCCCAGATGCTGATGCAGCGCATTGCCGATGGTGTGTATCCTGTGGGGACTAAACTGCCGTCGGGCAAGCTGCTGGCCGGAGAGTTTTCCGTCAGCGCAGCGGTCATCCGCGAGGCGACCGAACGTTTGCGAACCAAGGGTCTGGTGCGTACCCGGCAGGGCGCCGGTTGCACGGTGCTCAGCCGCGATGTCAATGACGGTTTTCAGGTACCGGTGCCGGATATGGTGGATCGCGATGCCTTGCGCCATATCTACGAGTTGCGCTTCGAAATTGAGGGCGCTGCGGCGGCATTGGCTGCCGTCAGGGCGACCACCGAAGACTTGCGTCATATGCAGCATATTCTGCGATCGCTGGAAAAAAGCCTGCACCAGCCTGAAGAGGCGATGGAGTGGGATGTGGGGTTTCACCGGGCGATTGCCGAGGCAACGCACAACCCGCATTATCGTGACTTGCTGGCTTACCTGGCAAGGCAGTGGCGACAAAGTGTGCACGCAGCCAGAGTCCATACGCTGAAGACGGAACAGGCATTAAAGACGCAGCAGGCCTCGCGCGCGGGCGAGCGGGGGGTGGCCCATAGCCCATTGTCCAGGCGGGTGCATGCCGAGCATGAGCAGGTACTTGAGGCCATACGCCAGCGCGATCCGGAACTGGCCCGCAGCCGCGCCCAGACCCATCTGCGCAAGGCCAGTGAACGGTTGGAACTCGATACCAGTGCGTTCACGCGCAAGACTGGCGGCTAAGGCGCAGAGCCAGGAATTTATTTTTTTCGTAATCACACTGACTGCCGCACATGCATCTGTCGCAGTTGGCTTTAACACTATTAGGAAAGACAATGCAGGAATTTCTTGAAAAATTGCAGGCAGCACTGGGGCCAGACGTGGTGCAGATCGACGCGGCCGTCATCGAACCATGGCTGAGCGACTGGCGCGGTGTATATAAAGGCAACGCCCAGGCGCTGGTGCGCCCGGTTTCTACGGAACAGGTTTCGCAATGTATGCGTCTGTGCAGTCAATACAAAGTGCCGGTTGTGACGCGTGGCGGCAATACGGGGCTTTGCGGGGCCGCAACGCCCGATGCGGGTCCCGACAACATTATTCTGTCCCTGGATCGCATGAACAATATCCGCGCCATTGACACCATTGCCAATACGCTGGTTGCGGATGCCGGCTGCATTCTGGGCAATTTGCGACGCGCTGCCCAGGAGCAGGATCGCTTGCTGCCACTCAGTCTGGCGGCAGAAGACTCATCGCACATTGGCGGGAATGTTGCAACCAATGCGGGTGGCGTCAATGTGGTGCGTTACGGCATGGCGCGAGAGTTGGTATTGGGGATCGAAGCGGTGCTGCCGGATGGAGAAATTTTCAATGGCCTGCAGACTTTGCGCAAGGATAATACCGGCTATGACCTGAAGCAGTTGCTTATCGGTTCCGAGGGCACGCTGGGCGTGATCACCGGGGTCGCGCTCAGGCTGCATGCACCAACGCATGTCCGTAGCGTGGTGCTGGCAGCAGTCGAGTCTGAGCAGCAGGCTTTGGAATTGTTTCGTCTCGTGTTTGGCGCCTGCGGACCGCGTCTGCAGGCCTTTGAGTTTTTCACCGACGCCTGCCTGGACCTGGTGCTGACGCACGTTGAAGGGGTGCAATTGCCTTTTGGCGACCGCCATCCGGCCTATGTGCTTATTGAGCTGGCCGATACGGCCAATGAGCAGGCGCTGAGCCAGTTGCTGGAAGAGGTGATCGGTCAGGCGCTGGAGCAGGAACTGTGTGTGGATGCGGCGGTGTCTGCTTCGCTGGCGCAACTGCAGGCGTTATGGCGCTTGCGTGAAGAGATTTCTGAAGCGCAGCGGGCTGATGGTCCGCATCTTAAACATGATATTTCATTGCCCATTGAGCGTATTCCGGAGTTTGTCAACACCGCTCAAGCGCAACTGCGCAAGGTCAGCCCCGATTGCAGGCTGTTCGTTTTCGGCCATTTCGGCGATGGTAATTTGCACTACAACGTGTCGCGTCCGCAAGGGGCGGACAAGCGTTGGGCGGCCGAATGGGAGACCCGGATCGCAGACGCCGTGTTCGACGAAGTCATGGCGTATGGTGGCAGCATTAGTGCTGAACACGGTATTGGGCAACTGAAGCGCCATGCCTTTTTGCATCACAAGGATCCATTGCAACTGAAATTAATGCGCCAGATCAAGCAGGTATTTGATCCCCATGGCATCATGAATCCCGGCAAAGTGCTGTAGCCGGCAACAGGGCCAACAGGGTGTTTTGTGTGATGTAGAAAAGGGCCGCAAGCCGAACGGCACCGCAAACATTGGACTAAGAAACCAATATTTGATGGTGCCGTTTTTTTTACGCTGGTTACGACAGTCGTGCTGCAAGCGCGGCTCGCAGCACATATGGTCTATGCTGTTATGCGCCAGGGCGCAGGCTGCGATCAGCCGAAGACCTCATCCTGTACTGGCGCATCCGTCACCCGCTGACCACTGTCCAGTAGTACAGCGTGAGAACCGCAATAATGGCAAGTGCAATACCCAGCAGATTGATGCGGCTGATTTTCTCGCGAAACACGACGGCCCCCACAATCGTGCCCAGACTGATCACGCCAATATTCATGACCGTAAACACCAGCGTCGGATTCTCATGGAAAGTCTGGTGGGCGCGAATATAAAAAAGAATATTGCAAAAATTGAGCAGGCCCAGCAGCAGCCCCCCCAGGACGCTGCGGCCATTCCATTGCGTGCGGCGTACCAGCAGATACCCAAACATAATGACACCGGCAAGTACAAAAGATAAAAACAAACCGCTGGAAAATGCCGTGCCGGTTTTGGCGATCTGTTTGAACAGCATATCGACCACACCATAGCCAAGCCAGATCAGAAAGAGATACAACGCGCCCTGGCGCACGCTGGTGCCTGGCGTAGTATCAGCCGGCTTCCACAGCAGGCAGAACAACGCGGCAAATGCCAGCGCCAGGCTCAGGCCGCGATTGACCGAGAGTGCTTCGCCAAACAGGACAAACGAGGCCAGCACTGTCAGAAACAGGGACAGCCGCTGCGCGGCATCGGAGCGCACAATGCCGGCATATTCCACCCCCCGCGACATGATCACGAACAGCACCGGCAGTATGATGCCCAGTATGGCGAAAAGCAGCCATGGAAAGTGGTGGCCGGCCTTGGGTTCCAGCGAAGGTGCAAGCAGGAACCAGGTCAGTGCGCAGGCCATCACATAATTGAAGGCGATGGCCTGGCGGATATCAACTCCCTGGCGGCGGGCGACCTTGAGCAGCACCGAGACAGCCACACTGCAAAGAATGCTTAGAATGAGATAGGTCATATTTCAATTGTGAATGAGAAAGGGTGATATCAGGTTACGGTGATGCCGTGGTCGGATTTGTCAGGTTGGTCAGGACGCCGCCAGGGCGCTGCTGGTGCAGGCGCATGGTCGGGCAGCTGTGTCCGCCGCTGGTGTTACCGGGTCATCTGTGTGGCACCGGCCCACCGGTTTGAGATCGAGTCGCTGGAACAATGCCTGGTCTGCCTGCAACTGCGGGTTACCGGTAGTGAGCAGTTTTTCGCCGTAGAACATGGAGTTAGCCCCGGCCATGAAGCATAGGGCCTGCAGGCTGTCGGGCATGGCTTCGCGTCCGGCTGACAGGCGTACAAAGGTGCCGGGCATGGTAATGCGGGCAACCGCGATTGTACGAACGAACTCGAATGGGTCGATCTCTTCATTGTCGGCCAGGGGTGTGCCTTGCACTTTGACCAGGTTGTTGATCGGCACGGATTCCGGATAGGGATTCATGTTGGCCAGTTGGGCAATCAGTCCGGCCCGCTCGCGACGCGACTCGCCCAGGCCGACAATGCCGCCGCAACATACGTGAATGCCTGCATCGCGTACACGCTCCAGCGTATCCAGGCGGTCCTGATAGGTGCGGGTCGTAATGATTTGCCCGTAAAACTCAGGCGAGGTATCCAGATTATGGTTGTAATAGTCCAGCCCGGCCTGCTTCAGTTGTGCTGCCTGGCCGTCACGCAACATGCCCAGCGTGACACAGGTTTCAAGGCCCAGCTCCTTTACGGCGCGGATCATCTCGGCGACCGCATCGACCTGATGCGGCTTGGGATTACGCCAGGCGGCGCCCATGCAGAAGCGCTGCGCGCCCGCGGCTTTGGCCTGCTGCGCCGCGTGTATCACCTGGTCCAGCGGCATGAGTTTTTCACGCTCCACAGCGGTGTCGTAGCGGGAAGACTGCGGGCAATAGGAACAGTCTTCAGGGCAGCCGCCAGTCTTGATGGAAAGCAGGCTGGAAAGCTGCACTGCGTTGGGCTCGTGATGTTCGCGATGCACCTGCTGGGCGCGGAAAAGCAAATCCATGAAAGGTAACTGGTATAGGTCCAGTATGGCCTGGACCGTCCATGCGGCGCCGGACTCATGGTTTTTGTGCACTGAAAGGGTATCCATGCTTACGTTCCTTGTCGTTTAGATAGTGTCTTGCCGTACAGGCAGTGCAGGGCAAAGGAGTGTGACGATGTAAACGTATGCTACGCAAGCGATTTAATTGATGCAATTTAAATTAATTGCACGATGGCTGCGAGTTGGTGTGTTTTGATGCGAATTAATGGAAGTTATTATTTTTTGTTGTGGTGTGTTGACGAGCGTGTCGGGCGTTTCGCAAAAAAATACATTCCCTGGGCGGGCGCGGTACCCTAGCAGGGAATGCAGTGGGTGGCGCTGGTTCGCCAGCGGCAACAGCGGCAAGGCTGCCTGCCGCTTCGCGTGCCGGATCAGCCGCCGTAAATATCGTATTTGAAATATTTATCGGCAATTTTCTGATAGGTGCCATCCTTGCGGATTTCATCAAATGCCTTGTTCAGTGCGTCCTTCAGTTCGGTATCGTTCTTGCGCACGGCAAAACCGGTGCCCTGGCCGAAAATCTCGGGATCGGCAGAAGAGGGGATCGGGTCGCCCACAAGCTGGAAGTCTTGGCCGCCCGGGCTGTTGACGAACTCGGTCGTCACGCCGCCATCGGCAAACACAACATTGACGCGGCCGGTAGTCAGATCGTTATAGGCATCTTCCAGCGTTTTATAGCGCTTGATATTGGTGTCCTTGAAGTACTTGGTCGCGTATTTGTCCTGGATGGTGCCTTGCTGCACGCCCAGATCCAGACCCTTGAGGCCTTCAGCGGTAGACTGATAGGTTGCGCCTTTTTTGGCGACAAACATATTGGGCGTGGTCCAGATTTTCTGCGTAAACAGTACCGCTTTTTCACGCTCGGGCGTAATGCTCATGGAAGAGGCGATGACGTCAAATTTCTTGGCGCGCAATGCGGGAATAATGCCGTCCCAGCCCTGATTCTGGAAAGTGCATTTGGCTTGCATTTTTTCGCACATGGCCTTGGCCACGTCGATATCGAAGCCGACAATTTCGCCGGATGGACTGGTGGACTCAAAAGGCGCGTATGTTGCGTCCGTACCGAAGCGGATGGTTTTGTCAGCCGCGACGGCTGAGGTGGAAACAGCCAGCGCGATTGCGCACAGACCGATTCCGAAAACGTGTTTTTTCAGGTTCATGGATATTCCTAAATGACGTAAGCAGTGCTGCAGCGGACAAACAGTCTTCAGGCCGGCGCCGGATGCATACCTGGTAGCATGAGGCCTTTGCCCGATCTGTTGCCGTTTGCAGCGTTGTCGCACCACCGCAGGCGGTGGTCCAGATTGAAGATTATGACAGCATCAGCCGGAAAATGTACAGGGAGTTTCCCTCAGGCGGCATAGAGGGCTAAGGGAAAACCGGCGGTTTATTTCAACGGTCAGGGCGATATAATGGCCGCGGGCGCCGGGATGGCGGATAAAATTGGGCGCCAATGGCACCGGTTTTACCGAACCGGGGCATGCGCCGGGCCAGTTATTGCGGTCTGGCTGTGGCCAATGGTATTGTTCTTTGCCCGTCAGGCACTGCAACGAATGGGTTGTGTATAGTCAAAAAGTATGCGCAGCGCCATGTAATGGGAAACAGGATGGAAGAAATAAATCTGATCGGTCAGTATCTGCCCCGCATTTTGCAGGGCGCGGTGCTGACCCTCGAAATTGCCGTGCTATCGCTGGTCATTTCTGTCGTTATCGGGTTGGTGGGTGCCAATATGCGGCTGTCGCGCAATCGCCTGCTCGCTCGTCTTGGCTGGGTCTATTCCAGCGTCGTGCGCGGGGTGCCCGACCTGATCTGGATGCTGATGGTGTACTACAGTGCGCAAATCGGCCTGAACGCCATTACCGAAGCCTGGGAGCTGGATTACTTCGAAATCAGCCCTTTTGCAGCGGGCGTACTGACCCTGTCATTTATTTTTGGCGCATATTTCACTGAAACCTTCCGTGGCGCCATCATGGCCATCCCCTACGGACAGATTGAAGCCGGCCACGCCTACGGTATGCGTGGCCTGCAGGTGCTGCAACGCATAACCTTTCCGCTGATGATGCGTTTTGCCCTGCCCAGTGTACGCAATAATTGGCTGGTCCTGACCAAGGCCACGGCGCTGGTATCCATTATCGGCCTGGATGATATGACGCGCATTGCACAGCAGGCCGGCAGCGCAACCCACATGCCTTTTGTCTTTAACACCGTCTCGGCGCTGTTGTTCCTGCTGCTCACTACGGTATCGCTGTATGTGTTCCGATATCTGGACAAGCATTATCAACGTGGTTTTGCCAGAGAGGACGCGCATGTCTGAAACGCTTTCCCTGTTTCTTGACGCGTTGGTCACCTGTTTGCGGGCAGCGCCGCTCACGCTCACGCTCACGGCCTTGTCAGTGGCGGTGGGGCTGTGCATGGCCATTCCGCTGTCCGTGATTCACCAGCGCCAGCATACGCTATCCGCACGCCTGGTTCATGCCTTCACCTACTTCTTTACCGGCACGCCGCTGCTGGTGCAGATCTATATTATTTATTACGGCATTCCCAGTTTTAACTTCATCGGACAGCTCATGTCGCAGCCCGGCTTCGGCTTTCTCAAGGAAGGCTTTGTCTGGGTGCTGGCTGCCCTGACACTGAACACAGCAGCCTATTCCACAGTGATTTTTTCCGGCGCCATCAAAAATACCGATCGCGGAGAAATTGAGGCGGCTCGCGCCTATGGCATGAATCGACGCAATGCAATGCGCCGCATTATTCTGCCGTCGAGCTTGCGCCGTGCATTGCCGGCCTATAGCAATGAAGTCATCATGACCATGCATTCCACAGCGCTGGCCTCTACGGTGGCCATGATGGAAATCACCGGCGCGGCCAGCCTGTTTGTGACCAATACCTATCAACCATTCATTGCCTATTCGGCAGCAGCGTGTATTTATCTAGTGCTCAATTTCGTGCTGGTCTTTATCTTTCGAAAAATCGAGCAGCGCTATCTTGTTCATCTGAATTCCCGACATCTGGCACAAGCATAATGCATCACAAAAAACATGTTTTATCACTAAGCGCTCCCGGTGCTTCATTTGAAATCAATGCCTTTCATTTCGGGCCGACCGATACCGGCCGCAAGGTGTATATGCAGGCCAGTCTGCATGCGGACGAATTGCCCGGTTCGCTGGCGGCCTTTTACCTGAATCGTCGTTTGCAGGAACTGGAGCAGCAGGGCGCGCTCAACTGTGAAATTATCCTGGTGCCGTTTTGCAACCCGATCGGGCTGTCGCAAACCGTGTTCTATGAGCATATCGGCCGTTTCCAGTTGCCGACCGGACAGAATTTCAATCGTCTTACCGGTGTCCCGCTATACGAGAACCTGCAGACTGCTTTGCAAAACAGCCGTGAAAAGCCCGGTGCAGATGCCCAGGCCAATCTGGCGCTGATCCGCGGCAAAATGCGGGACGTGCTGGATGCGCTGGCGCCCGCCCGCCTGATCGACGAGCTGCATGTCACGCTGTTGAAAATGGCGTGTGATGCCGACGTCGTGCTGGATCTGCATTGCGATAACCGCGCGGTCATGCATGTGTATTCTCTGCCTCAGGTTTGGGACCGCTGTGAACCGTTAGCCCGCTATCTGCAAAGCGAATGCCAGTTGCTGGCCGAAGATTCTTTGTCATGTTCGTTTGACGAAATGGTGTCCACCCCCTGGCTGAAACTGCAAAGCGTATATCCAGAGGCGAACATTCCGCTGGCATGTTTTGCGGCAACCGTTGAATTGCGCGGTGATCGCGATTTGACACATGAGTATGCCGAGCATGATGCGCTTGCGCTGATCCAATATCTGAACCAGCAGGGTTATATACAGTTGCCCGCCACCGAGGTGGCGCCAATGCCGCCATTACGCTGTGAGCCGCATCCGCTGGGCGGGCTGGCCTATGTGGTCACGCCTTGTGCTGGTATTGTGGTGTATCATGTTGCCGCAGGGCAGTGGGTGCAACGCAATCAGCTGCTGGCCGAAATCGTGGATCCGGTCGCGCTGACGGTGACGCCAGTCAATGCGCCGGTCGGCGGGTTTATATTTGCCACTGCGGGCGTACGCCTGGCGCAGACTGAAACCAAGCTGCTTAGCCTGTCCAGCCCCGACGATATCGGCAGCGTGGGGCTCTCGCCCTGACGTACGGTTTCTGTATAGCGGCTGGCGCGATGCGAGGGTGCTGCATCGTGCTTGTCGCCGTGGTGCGTATCTTATTTTTCCAGCAACCACGATTGCAATGCCACCAATGTCTTGGCATCGCGAATCTGTTGCTTGTCAATGGCCTGGCGAACTTCTTCGCGGCTCATCAATACCGTTTGCACAAATTCATCGTCATCTGAATCCAGGGTGCTGTCCTGTCGTACGCCTTCGGCACGGAAGATGTACATCAACTCGTCGCAAAAGCCGGGTGCCGTATAAAAGGTGTGTATCAGTGTCATGCCGCCAGCGGTATAGGGCGTTTCTTCGGCCAGTTCACGATAGGCGCATTGTTCGGGCGGCTCGTTGTCTACATCCAGTTTGCCTGCTGGTATTTCCAGCAGCGGGCCGCCAGTAGGGTGGCGAAACTGCCTGACCAGAACGACTTTGTCTTCGGGCGTGACGGCCAGCACGGCGACCGCGCCGCAGTGTCGCACCACTTCGCGGGTCGCCGTCTTGCCATTGGGCAGGACGACGGTGTCGACCGTCACCTTGATGATCTTACCTTCAAAAATAAAGGCGCTGTCCTGCAGGGTTTCGGTCAACGCCGCGTCGGGCGTATCGTCTGTGATTGAAGTGCTGGATGAATAAGTAGACATAATGGGCGATCTCAATCGAATAATCATGCGGATGAAAGAATGAGTATAGGTTACCACGGTGACGTCCGGCTTACCGGTTTCGGTGGCATCGCTGTCCGACCCGAGGTAGCAGGCGAGGTGATTGTCTGAAGAGCCAATTCACGGTTTGCGCCAAGCGGTTCAAAGCAAAGGCGAGAACAACCGCGCGACGGCTTTGCTCAGCCTGGAAAAGAACGGTTGGTGCGTCAGTTGCACTTCCTGCGCATATTTCATGGAGGCATTGAATTCTTCCAGCAATACCTGGTTTGCCTCGCGTTCGTAGCAAAGCACGCTCACTTCAAAATTCAGGTAAAAGCTGCGGTTGTCGAAATTAGCCGAACCGATAAAGGAGATGTCGTCGTCCACGATCATGCTTTTGGTATGTAGCATGCGAGGGCCGTACTCGAAGACGCGGATGCCTGCGGCAACCAGATCATCGAACCAGGATTGGGCCGCCTTGGTCACCACATAGTTGTCGGTTTGCTTGGGCAGCAGAATGCGTACGTCGACGCCGCGCAGGGAGGCGGAGGTCAGCGCCTGGGCCGAGGTTGCGTCCGGTACGAAGTACGGTGTGGTCAGGTAGACGCGGTGGCGCGCGCGCTGTATGGCATCAACCGTGACGCGTAAAATGGAGGCGTAATCAAAATCCGGGCCTGATGGAATGATCTGGGTACGTATCCAGCGCGGTGTTTCCTGAACCGGCTGGCTGTCGTGGCTTTGCTCATCATTGGCCAGGCGTCGCGCAGCAGGCGCCTTGCCGGTCTCTTCCTTGGTCTGTTCCTGCAGGCGTTCAAGACGATCACGATAGTGCTCGCGCAGCATGTGACGTACCGACAAGTCGTGCGTGGAATAGTGCCAGTCTTCGACAAAAATGGTTTCCAGCCAGGAGACGACCGGACCGGTCAATTCCAGGTGTACGTCATGAAATGCCCGCTTGTTGCGACGCCTATCTTGCTGGTCGCTGATGTTGATGCCGCCGGTGAAAGCCACTGTGCCATCACAGATGACAATTTTTCGGTGGTTTCGCAGGTTCATGAACGACAGCAAATGCTTCAGGCTGATGTCGTGAAAGAAGGTCAGTCTGGCTCCGGCGTCGATCAACGGGCGCATGAAACGGCGGTTCAGGCCCAGCGAACCAATGGCATCAGCAATCAGGTAGATTTTGACGCCCTGTTTGGCCCGCTCGGTCAGCAGGTCGCGCAGGGTGGTGCCGGTCTGGTCCTGTTCAAAAATATAATACTCAAGAAAGATGTAATGCTGCGCTTCGCGTACCGCTTCGAAAATACGGTCATAGGTTTTTTCGCCACCCGATAGCAGCTTATAACTGGTTGCGTAGCTCAGCGGATAGTGGGTGATCTGCAGGGCCAGGTCATGGATGGGGCGTTGCTGCTCGGTCAGGTCCGAAGGCTGAATGCGCACGTTCCATAACGTATCGTCGCGTTCAATAAGGTGCTTGCTCAGGCTGCGATTAATCCTGTTGCGGGTGATTTTTTTCGGGCCGAAAAAATAATAAATGACAAAACCGACGACCGGTACAAAGCTTAGAAACAGAATCCACGTAAGCGTGGAGACGGGCGGGCGCTTTTGCAGCACCACCCATAGCCCGATCACGATGATATAAACGGCCCAGAGCACGTTCCAGAACCATTCGCTGGCCAGCCATGCCGCGCCCATCAGCGAACCGTCCGCCTGCTATGTTGTGCTGGAGAAGGGTCATTGTGCTGTCGGTGGCGACGATACCCGGGGACGATGACCAGAACAGGCAAGTGCAGCGGCTTCCAGGTGGGGTGCGTTTGGCCTTGGTCGCGCTTCATGAATGTCATCCTGCAAGAGGGGCGCTGCACGCATGCACGCTTTCGAATTCCAGCAACCAGCGCTTGCGTGCCAGCCCGCCACCATAACCGGTGAGTGAGCCGTCGGCGCCAATAACCCGGTGGCAGGGAATCACAATGCTGATGCGGTTGCGATGATTGGCGGTGCCGACAATGCGGGCATGCGCGCCATTGCCTATTTCGCTGGCCAGGTCGCCGTAACTGCAGGTCCTGCCATAAGGAATTCGCTGCAAATGCGCCCATACGGTTTCATCAAAAACGGTACCAGGCGCATCCAGGGCGAGCTCGAATGTTTGCCTTTGGCCGGCGAAATAAGCATCCATCTGTTGCTGTACCGCATCCAGGCACGGATGATCCTGTCGGCTCAGGGCAAATCCGTAACGAGTACGCAAATCGGTGATTTCCTTGGTGATCGTCTCGATCGTGTCCAGAAACTCCAGCAGCACCACGCCTTTATCCGACGCCATGGTAATCATGGGACCCACAGGAGAGTCCAGAAACCGGTAATGCAACGGCTTGCCGCCGGCGCTGTGGGGCACGGGATTATCGCAGAGCGCGTGAACACCGTGTTGCAGGCACGCCAGTGTCTCTGGGGCCAGGGTGAAAGCAGGGTGCGGGAATAATTCGTTATTGAGCATGGGTCATAACAAGGAGAAACGGTACCGGTCGCGGTGGGTAAGGTCGCCGGACAGACACCTATCTTACTGTGAACAGAAGTCAATGGTGCGATTTTACGTGATCAGCTCATATTCGCAACAGTGCCAGCGGCGGTTAACAATGAGTGGGCCGGCACAAGGGCAAGGACGTGATGGGCTGGAGGTTATACGCAGGCGATACTGTAGTGAAAGCGCTGCGGGCAGTCGGGCACAGCATCCATTTTTCCGAATTCCGCCGCAAACCACTTGTCTGACATGGGTAAATGAAATAAGATGTCATACAACATAAAGATGATAACAAGATTGTCATGTATCTTGCGGCACTTGCGCTGCGTTTCCATTTTTTCAACGACAGGGTATTCATGAATCCACAGGAATTGAAACAGACCGTCAGTGAAGGACTGTTGTCCTTCCCCGTTACCGATTTTGATGAGCAGGGCGATTTCCTAGCCGACAGCTATGCGCGCCGACTCGAATGGCTGGCGCCCTATGGCGCCAGCGCATTGTTTGCCGCAGGGGGGACAGGCGAGTTTTTTTCGCTTGAGCCGCAAGAGTATTCAAATGTGATAAGCACCGCAGTGCAAACCTGCGCAGGCAAAGTTCCGATTATTGCTGGGGCGGGTGGCGGTACCCGGTTGGCGATCAGCTATGCACAGCAGGCAGAAAAGGCCGGCGCTCAGGGATTGCTGCTGATGCCGCATTACCTGACCGAAGCTGATCAGGACGGTGTTGCGCTGCATGTGGAGCAGGTATGCAAAGCGGTCGGGTTGGGCGTTATAGTTTATAACCGATCGCTGTGCCGGCTCAATGCCGATCAGCTTGAGCGGCTGGCCGAACGTTGTCCGAACCTGGTGGGTTACAAGGATGGCATAGGCGATATTGAGCTGATGGTCACGATCCGCCGTCGTCTGGGTGAGCGCCTGTCTTATCTGGGTGGGCTACCCACTGCCGAGTTCTACGCTGCCGCTTATCGGGCGCTGGGGGTGCCGGTGTATTCGTCGGCTGTATTCAATTTCATTCCGAAAACAGCCATGGACTTTTATCGTGCTATCGTAGCAGGAGACCAGGCAACGGTTGACCAGCTGATAACGGATTTTTTCATTCCCTATTCAGTCATCCGCAATCGTTGCAAGGGATATGCGGTTAGTATCGTCAAGGAAGGCGCCAGAATTGTCGGACATGACGCCGGCGGTGTGCGGGCTCCCCTGACCAACCTGACCCGCCACGAGAGCGAGGCGCTGGCTGCCCTGATTCATAAGCTGGGGCCTCAATAGTTTGTCGTGAGCAAGCCCGCAGCCCTGGAGCTAAAACACATTGGAGCGTATGTTGACCATCGTGCAGCGCTGGTGGCCAATGCAGGTATCAACAGGCCAGGCTTGTTCGTTTACCAGTGAGGATCATGTTGCAAGAGACACTTAAGCCTTTATATATCCGAATCAGTGGCCAGGACAATGTCGCTATTGTTGTCAATGAGGGCGGGCTGCCGGCCGGCGCTGTCTTTGCCTGTGGCCTGACATTACAGACTGCAGTGCCGCAGGGACATAAGGTCGCCTTGCAGGCGATTGCCAAGGACGCACCGGTCATCCGTTACGGCGTGGCCATCGGTTATGCGCTGTGCGACGTAGCGGCGGGCACCTGGGTCAATGAAGCCATGTTGCGCATGCCGCAGGCGCCGACGCTGGATGCGCTGCCGGTGGCGACGTGCCAGCCGGGCGAGGCAGCGCCGTTGACAGGCCTGACTTTTGACGGGTATCGCAATGCCGACGGCACGATTGGCACCCGCAATATCCTGGCCATCAGCGTAACCGTGCAGTGCGTGACAGGCGTCGTTGAATTTGCAGTGCGCAAAATTCGCGAAGAATTATTGCCGCGCTATCCGAACGTAGACGATGTGGTGTACCTGGAGCATGGTTATGGTTGCGGTGTGGCGATTGATGCGCCCAATGCCGATATCCCGATTCGCACCTTGCGTAATCTAAGCCTGAATCCCAATTTCGGCGGTCAGGTTCTGCTGGTCAGTCTGGGTTGCGAAAAACTGCAGCCGGCAAGAATGTTTCCCGTCGGCAGTATTCCGATAGCGCAGGACGACCCATATCTGATTACGCTTCAGGACGAAGAAAATGTCGGCTTTGCCAGCATGATTGAGGCGATCATGACAAAGGCCGAGAGACGGCTGGCCCAGTTGAACGCCCGCAAGCGTGAGCCCTGTCCGCTGTCGGGGCTGGTGGTGGGAGTGCAGTGCGGCGGCAGCGATGCCTTTTCCGGCGTTACCGCCAATCCGGCGGTCGGGTATGCGACTGACCTACTGGTGCGGGCCGGTGCGACGGTCATGTTCTCGGAGGTCACCGAAGTGCGCGATGGCATTGCTCAGTTGACCGCGCGCGCGGCGACCCCGGAAGTTGGCCAGGCGCTGCTGCGTGAAATGCAGTGGTATGACAATTATCTGATGCAGGGAGGGGCGGATCGCAGCGCCAATACGAGTCCGGGCAACAAGCGCGGCGGCTTGTCCAATATTGTGGAAAAAGCGATGGGCTCGATTGTCAAATCGGGCACGACGGCGATCAACGGCGTGGTTGCGCCCGGTGAAAGAGTGGCCAACAAGGGACTCAATTTTCTGGCCACGCCGGCCAGCGATTTTATTTGTGGCACCCTGCAACTGGCTGCAGGCATGAATCTGCATGTCTTTACCACCGGCAGAGGGACGCCCTATGGCCTGGCGGCGGTGCCCGTGATCAAGGTGGCGACTCGCGACAGCCTGGCGCGACGCTGGTTTGATCTGATGGATCTGAATGCGGGCCAGATTGCCACGGGCCAGGCCACCATTGAACAGGTGGGCCAGGAACTGTTTGATCTGATGTTATCCATTGCCAGTGGCCGGCAGCAATCCTGTGCCGAAAAGCTCAAACTGCACAATTCATTGGTCCTGTTTAACCCGGCGCCGGTGACCTGATGGTGGTATTCCGATCGGAGCTAACCGGCCTGTCATTTTCAAATGTCGCAGAACAATCCTGGAACTGGAGGCGTTCTGGCCGTTTTTAGGAAAAAACGTTTTAAAATCATACTTTTCCTACCTGTAACCAAACTATTCTTACGGTGACCACAGTACCTATGCCAACCCGCCTATTGATTAACGCTGGCCCAATTAAAAAAAGAGGCAGAACGCTCTCGGATGAAGTGGTCGAGCAACTGACCGAAAAAATCCAGTCGGGCAGCCTGGAAGTGGGGAAAAAGCTCCCGACAGAATCCGAATTTGTCGAAGCCTTTGGCGTGAGCAGAAGTGTTATTCGCGAAGCCATTTCACAATTGCAGGCGCGTGGCCTGGTCGAAACGCGCCACGGTGTCGGAACCTTCGTGCGTGAGCCTTCTGTCAAAGATGTGATTTTCGATCGCAGCACCATGTCGCCGGGTACGGCCGAAGAGCTGGCCGCCGTGCTGGAGGTGCGGGCATGCCTGGAGTCCGAGGCGGCAGGCCTGGCGGCCCAGCGGCGCACCGACGAACAGTTGGCAGAGCTTGAGCGCATTCTGCGCGCCTTGGTCAAGGAAGATATTTCCCGCGATATTTCGGTGGATGTCGATTTTCAGTTCCATGAACAGATCGCCAAGGCGACACACAACTCGCACTTTCTGGATCTGCTGCGCCAGTTGGGCAAACACGCGATACCGCGCAGCCGGCTGGCGATTTTCGATCAGGAAAAAGCCATGTACCAGCAACGCCTTAACATGGAGCATGAGGCAATATTTAACGCCATCGCGGCGCAGGATGCCGATGCTGCGCGTGCCGCCATGCGTATGCATATTATCAATAGCCGCCAGCGCATGAGGTCGGCGAGCAAATAAACGGTGCCGCCACGCTGTCGTGCGTGGGTTTTTATGTGCAGCTGCCTGTGCCGGTCCTTGCGCCGGCCGAACGCTTCGTGGTCCTTGACGGACCCGTGCGACTGTGCTGTCATTGAGCTGAAAGACAAAAAAGCCAAAGCCTCAATGGCATCAGCGAGAAGCCTGTCGTTTTGCCGCAAGGGCGTTTGGCCTGGTCCCTGCAATGACAAAGGAGCACTATGACAGTCGAATACGCAAGACAACATTTTCCCGCGCTGTGTCGCCCCCGTCTCGCAGACAGTCACAAGGGCAGCTTCGGTACCGTCGGCGTCATCGGCGGGGCGCCTGGCATGACGGGGGCTGCATTGCTGGCTGCCCGGGCAGCCCTGATGCAGGGCGCAGGCAAAGTGAAAGTCGGGTTTGTTGATGATTTGCCTTTTGTTGTTGACCCTTCGCACCCCGAACTGATGCTGGGGCGCGCCGACCAGTTGCTGCGTTCGGACCAGATGACCGTGTGCGTGGCCGGTGTGGGCATGGGGCTGGATGAGAAGTCACTGGGCCTGCTGTACCAGGTCTTTCGGGCGACCCTTGATATTCCGTTGGTACTGGATGCAGACGGCCTGACTTTGCTGGCACAGGGGAAAATTGGCGCCGGCGCGCGTAATCGGGTACTGGTGCTCACGCCGCATCCTCAGGAAGCGGCAAGGCTGCTCGATTGCGACGTGACAGAAGTGCAACAGGGCCGGGCGCGTGCCGCCGTGGCAATCAGCAAGAAATATGAGGCGTGGACGGTGCTCAAGGGCTACAGAACGGTCATCTGCTCGCCACAGGGAGACACCCATGTGAACAATACCGGGAACCCCGGGCTGGCCTCTGGTGGCACCGGCGACGTCCTGGCGGGGATGCTGGGCGCATGTCTGGCGCAAGGCATTGAAGCGGGCCAGGCAATATCTGGTGCAGTGTGGCTGCATGGTGCCGCGGCCGATCTATTGGTCAAAGAGGGCACGGGCCCTATCGGCCTGACGGCCACCGATGTCTTGCTGGCAGCGCGTCGTGTACGCAATGCAATGGTGATGACCGACTCGTGATGCCGGATGCTTTGCGCCCGGGCCAAGCTTCAATAGGCGGGCAAATTGTTGTATTTTTATTGCATTGCCGAAAAAGCTTGCGCAAGAGCGCAAAAGAAGTCATAATTCCGCTTCTTCGCTAGACAACATTAGTTGAGGCGTGTGGGGGTATAGCTCAGCTGGGAGAGCGCTTGCATGGCATGCAAGAGGTCAGCGGTTCGATCCCGCTTATCTCCACCAAAAAATTTCAACAAAGTTGTTGGCAGGAAACCAGAAGATGTGATAGAATCTCGGATTCTTAAATTGACTGGTTAGTAGTTTCAGGCAGTATTTACATGCCAACGTAAATACAAGGTTTGAGAGAAAAAGTTAGTACAGTCCTGTCCCCTTCGTCTAGAGGCCTAGGACACCACCCTTTCACGGTGGGTACAGGGGTTCGAATCCCCTAGGGGACGCCAGACATTTTGTTTTATAAACAGATTGTTTGAAAAATTTCACCGCTGCGGAGCGGTAGTTCAGTTGGTTAGAATACCGGCCTGTCACGCCGGGGGTCGCGGGTTCGAGTCCCGTCCGCTCCGCCATATCTTTGTTGTAAATCAATCACTTAATTGTCTTTCGATTATTTCATATGATGAAGTGGTGACGCTTTTTCGCAAGTGGTGATTTCCAGCCGTCTATTCAGTTGCTGGCTCTACCCCATAAACGGGGGATGGCATTCACCAAACTCGATTAATCACTCCATTCCAACCGCATTGGGCCAAGACCCTCAGCCGGTAATTCTCAAAATTTCTAAATCCATATGCACGCCGCGAGAGCATTTCCATTTTAGTATGGAAGCCCTCGGTAATGCCGTTCGATTTGGAGAAACGCCACATCCGCACAATCGGCTCCAGCCAGGACTTAAGCGTGCTGGCCAGGGCACTCGCGGGACTGTAAGCGAACTGCTCCAGTAGCCCAAGCAACCGGGGCAGCAGCCGTGTGGCCTGTTTTGCCCGGATGTTCTTTTGCACCAGAAACCCGTTCAGTTGCTGGCGAGCAACGTAAAGTGAGCGTAGCACGGGGTATCGCGCCAGGTACTGCTCCAGCCGCGCCTTCTGCTGCGAGCTCAGCTTCCAGTGGTGGCGGCGCATCAGGTTGATCAACCCCCGGTTCTTGCGGCCCTCGGGGTCGTGCTGCTGCCACAGCTTCATAAAATGCTGATTGACCAATCGCACACCACATGAAACCGGTCGGCCAAACATTCCGGGCAGATGCAAAAGCAGCGGTCCCTAGCTATTTCCACCTCGGCAGTCTGATACAGAATATCCAAGCCGCAATTTACACAGGTCCACATAGCGTAGGCCCCTGATCGGTCATAATTTGGTGACGAACATCGTAGCTCTATTGAATGATGATTTTCTTACAGCCAGCCCAACCTGAGTCAATATCCCAATAGTGATTGCATAGACTGTCACTGGTTCCTATCTACGCTGACAATTGGTTCATTATTTTTCATACGTCATTGTTTTTATTTAAAAATCATTGATTTTCATCTGATGTTTGTTAATAATTTGTCTATAAAATATTTCAATTATTTACAGCCGTAAGGGTGAATAAGCTAAGTCGCCCATCAAAGATAACCAATTAACAGGATAGGTGAACTCATGGCAGATATATATATTGATGAATCCATAGATCAACTAACAGTTGATCAAGCTGACTACGAAGCAGACGGCACGCTTAATGTTCAGTTGGGGCCTATGGGCGCGCTCAGCAATTTAAAAATCACAAATCCGTCCGGCTCGCCGGATCCGCTCAATTTGACAGTATCGAGCGGTCGGTACGAAGCCAATACCTCTTTACACTTAGACGATGGTGCTGATGTCAAACTTGTTGCGTTTGATGGCTCGTATATAGGTAGCTATAACGGGCCCATTGTTGAGGTTAATAATGGTTCCACGCTTGAACTTACACCTGAGTTTATATCCAGTGGGCAAGTCCCTTTAGATATTCGGGCTTATGGGAACAGCAAAATTATATATGACTCGACAGGAACCAATATCGATCAGTCCAGCCCAGAGATCCTGATATATGCTATGCATCCTGGTTCCGAATTACAGGTTATCGGCGCTGATAGTTATAGTTATATCGATGAGGTGCTTACTTTCAAAAACAGTGATGGTGAAATCGTTGGTAATTTCAAAGCCCCATGGCTGAATGACCCTATGGAATTGGAAGGTGACATACTGACAATCACATGTTACTTAAAAGGTACACACATCGCGACACCCGACGGGGAAGTCAAAGTCGAAACCTTAAAAGCAGGTGATAAAGTACTGACCGCAAGTGGCGGTGTTGCCACAGTCAAATGGCTGGGCTTTCGCAAACTGAACAGAAATCGCATCCCCGAATCTCTCGTCTTACGCGCTTCTCCAATTCGTATTTGTAAAGGCGCTTTCTCTAAAAATGTGCCGCACCGCGATCTGACTGTCTCTCCTGGCCATCGCTTCAACTTTGATGGCGCCCTGGTTCCCGCTCTGTCCTTGGTCAACGGCATCACCGTTATCCAGGACTTCGACGTTCAGCAGTTCGAGTACTATCACGTCGAGTTGGAGAAATTCGACATGCTGCTGGCCGAAGGCGCTGCTGCAGAAAGCTATCTGGACGTTGGCGATTATCGCCAATCATTTGAAAACGCCCATACCGTAGCCGCGCATCCTGATTTTGGACCTGCGCCTGAGCGTGTTGTTCTGCCTGATTACGTTCAGAAAATTACACCTGAAATCATTCAACCCATTCGCCAAGAACTGTTCGATCGCGCGCAGGTGTTGACTGGTGCAACGCGCTCAGGTGACGCCAATCTGCGTGTTGAGACAAATGGCGTAATGATCGCTTCACTGACTCCATGCGCTAAACGCGGAGTGTATCGTTTCGAGCTCCCCGCAGGACTGAAATCTGACATCCGCATCCTGTCGAACTCAACTGTCATACGTGATACATCGCTCAACAGCCGTCGCGATATGCGCATAGTTGGTGTCGGTCTGAACGAGATCGGTCTGGTTGTAGATGGTATTCGTCATCAAATTGATATTACTGACAAGTCGCTCACAGGGTTGCATGAGGTTCAGGACGTGAATAACACGAATATGCGCTGGACAACGGGCGAGGCAGTCATTCCGGCAAGTCTGGTACCAGCATCAAAAAGCACTATTGCCTTGGATTTGAGTGTCTTGCGTACAAATATGTACTGGACCGCCGGCGAGCAGCAAAAAGCACGAAAAGCAGCCTGACAGTGGGCGCAGTTAGCAATCGGCTATAAGGAGAGCCGCACTCTTGTGCGGCTTTTTCTACACATACAGGCCACGCATATCCTTGGATCTCGTCACAAGATATCTATCCGGTTCACGGCTCTGACTGACTCTTCCGCACATATGCTGCCCCTTGATGAGTGAGCTAAATTCACTTGCACGACAAATCGTTGATGACGTGTCAAACCTTAGCCTCACCAGCCCGATTGGTGTTTGTATGCAACTAATAATCGCGTGTCACGGTTTTGTCATATAAATCCCCGAGAATATTCTATTGTTCCAGTAATATCAAAATATGGAATTCAACAATAACCGCTTTCTGA
The DNA here is from genome assembly GCF_014897675.1 of Advenella sp. FME57. GTDB lineage: Bacteria > Pseudomonadota > Gammaproteobacteria > Burkholderiales > Burkholderiaceae_B > Advenella. Next base: position 124,782 of record NZ_JABUXU010000003.1, read on the forward strand.
GGCTTTCATGACTGACAAAACCTATAACATCCTATTCCTCTGCACTGGCAATTCTGCTCGGAGCATTATGGCAGAAGCCCTTGCGACTACCCTAAGCCACGGTAAATTCATTGGCTACAGTGCGGGCAGCCACCCGGGAGGACAGGTTAATCCATTTGCTATCGATAAAGTAGAAAAGACTGGCTATCCTACCGACAAGCTGCGCAGTAAAAGCTGGGATGAGTTTGCTGCCGTCGATGCGCCGCATATGGATTTTGTGATTACGGTTTGTGATAATGCCGCGGGAGAAGTGTGTCCACTATGGCCTGGGCATCCAATATCCGCACATTGGTCTTTTGAGGACCCGGCTGCTGTTCAGGGTACAGAGGACGAGAAGCAGGCTGCGTTTGATAAAGTATTCAGGCAAATAACGATGCGGATGAACTCGTTCATTAATTTGCCATTCCACCTACTTGACAAAGAGGCCATTCAAAAAGAAGTCAGAAAGATCGGCGATACGCCGGCGGCCAACTAATTACGACAGCGCTGATCGAATCTATTAATTGGCCATGGACAATTTCATTCCATGGCCAATTCGTTTACTGTTTACCACAGCGTGAGCCTTAATGCCAAGGCAGCCAGCGTCACTAGTAGAACCGGTACAGTCAACACGATACCAACCCGGAAATAATATGCCCATGTAATCGTCATGCCTTTGCGCGACAGAACATGTAGCCATAACAGTGTTGCCAGACTACCAATGGGCGTAATTTTTGGCCCCAGGTCACTACCGATCACATTCGCATAAATCATGGCTTCTTTTATGACCCCGGTGGCCTGGCTAGACTCGATCGACAATGCGCCTACAAGTACAGTAGGCATATTATTCATGATGGACGATAGAAACGCTGTTAAAAATCCTGTCCCTAGCGCCGCGCTCCAAAGGCCTTTGTCTGCCAAATCGTTTAAAAGTCCTGCTATGTAATCTGTTAAGCCTGCATTGCGCAGTCCATACACCACCAAGTACATTCCCAAAGAGAAAATCACAATTGACCAAGGTGCCTCGCGGATTACCTTCTTTGTGCTGATTACATGATTGCGGCCAGCCACAGCCAACAAAACGGCAGCGCCCATGGCGGCAATGGCGCTGACTGGAATGCCGAAATTCTCAAGCACAAAGAAACTGATCAAAAGTAATGCCAACACATACCAGCCTGCACGGAATGTTGCGAAATCCTTAATCGCTTCGTTCGGCTGCTTGAGTTGTCGGCGATCATATGTAGCGGGCACGCTTGAGCGAAAATACCAAAGTAAAACAAGTAGCGTTGCTGCAACTGATACAAAGTTAACCGGTACCATGATAGCGGCATACCGCGCAAAACTAATGTTGAAAAAGTCTGCCGAAACGATATTTACCAGATTTGAAACGATCAAAGGAAGACTGGCCGTATCGGCGATGAATCCTGCCGCCATGACAAAAGCCAAGGTAGCTCCCGGACCGAAACCGAGAGCCAAGAGCATTGCCATGACAATGGGCGTAAGAATAAGGGCTGCTCCATCATTGGCGAAAAATGCTGACACCGCAGCGCCAAGCAAAATAATCAGACAGAATAGAACCTTGCCCTTGCCGCCGCCCCAACGAGCGACATGTAAGGCTGCCCATTCAAAAAAACCAGCTTCATCTAATAACAAGCTGATAATAATAATGGCAATAAATGTGGCGGTTGCATTCCACACGATATTCCATACGACCGGAATGTCGCCAATTTGAATGACACCAAATAATAACGCCAGTAATGCTCCAAAAGAAGCGCTCCAACCGATGCCTAATCCACGAGGCTGCCAGATGACTAATACAATAGTCACAATAAAAATTGCTACAGCTGTAAACACGTTAATCCTTGTTGAATAAAATCAGCAGTTTTTGCTGATCATCGTATAGAGAAATGGTGCGAATTAGAACACTGAGGATGTGATTAATGATTGTCGATTAACGCTTCAGACCTGGCGCAGGGGTCCATCGAAACTGAAATGCATAGGTTCCCGCCACAGCAGTTTTCTGTTAGGAATGACAGCAACTCTGACATTGACTGGAACTTTACCGAGTAAATGACATACCGACCTTCTTGCCGGGAATCCAGCAGGTCGGCGTTCATTAGTTCTTTCAAATGAAACGAAAGCGAGGAGGGTGGGATCTCAAGCAAGTCAGCCAGCTGTCCCGCCTGTAAACCCCCGGGACCGGCTTGCATTAAATGACGATAGGCCACCATGCGGGATTCATGGGCCAATGCGGCTAGCGCCTTCACGGCATTTTTTGTTTCCATAGCAGTTCTCAATATTATCTACGATATTTCGATATTTATAGAATTATAGTATAATATTGTCATTGATACTATTTTATTGACTGTAATATGAAGTTATGACACGCATATTACATGCCAGTTATTTGTTTTTAACCAGCTAACAGAGTGTAATTTTTCAAATTTTGGAGCAACATGAACGACGTTACTATCTACCATAACCCGGACTGCGGCACTTCTCGCAACACATTGGCAATGATACGTAATGCGGGCATTGAGCCGACTATTATTGAATACTTAAAAACGCCGCCAGATCGTGAAACAGTGAAATCTCTTATCTCGCAGGCAGGGTTGACGGTGCGCGAGGCGCTAAGAGAAAAAGGAACGCCTTACCAGGAACTGGGGCTATCAGAGTCCTTGTTGACTGAAGACCAATTGCTTGATGCAATCGAGGCGCATCCGATCCTGATTAACCGCCCATTCGTTGTGACTTCCAAGGGGGTCAAACTGTGTCGTCCCTCAGAGGTTGTTCTGGATATTTTGCCTCAGCCGCAGTTGAATGACTTTGTAAAAGAAGACGGCCAGGTCGTAGCGAGGAATGAGTGATCCGAGTTCATGACTGCCTGACAAAGCGCGGCCCCCTGATCATAGCTTGTCCTATTTATTAAAATATTATGAAATCGATAGAATTTACTTCGTCAGACGAGATGCCAAATCTGAACAGCGACCAATTTGACACACCTTCAATCGAGAAACTCGAGTTATCTGCAGATTTTCCACATCCGCCACGAATACTTTTATTGTACGGATCTTTAAGAGAGCGTTCGTTCAGTCGCTTGTTGACCATGGAAGCTGCCAGAATTCTCGAAAAACTGGGGGCGGAGACGCGTATTTTTGATCCTCACGGTTTACCGCTGCCGGATAGTGTGCCGGCGAGTCATCCGAAAGTGGCCGAATTACGGCAATTATCAGAATGGTCAGAAGGGCAGGTATGGTGCAGCCCTGAGCGACATGGCAATATGACTGGTGTTTTTAAAAGTCAGATCGATTGGTTGCCGCTTGAGATAGGAAGCGTAAGGCCGACGCAAGGCCGAACGCTTGCGGTTATGCAGGTGTCTGGGGGCTCGCAGTCCTTTAATGCTGTCAATTCCTTAAGAATTCTGGGACGCTGGATGCGCATGGTGACTATTCCTAATCAATCTTCAGTGGCAAAAGCTTACCTGGAGTTTGATGAGAATGATCGAATGAAACCATCTCCATACTATGACCGGGTCGTGGATGTGATGGAAGAGCTCTACAAATTCACCTTGCTAATACGAAGCCGTAGCGATTATCTTACAGAAAGGTATAGTGAAAGAAAGGGTGTTGCCGCATCGGCCCTGCGCCACACCGAGGCGGCAATGAATCAAGAGGTTTGACTTCAAGAGATTCTGCGGTTCAAGCTCAACGGGTTTGAGCCGATAAATGATTGTGTTTCATACACTTGGCAGCGTGGGTGTCATGTCATGAAGGACAGTTGCCGCGCCGTGTGCCAGGCTTCTTTTGAACTGCCAATGCTGGTGTGCTGTTTTTGATTTTCCACTGCCCCGCACTTATACAGATGTCATATTTTTTTCGCGTCGGCAAAAGCAGCAGGAATTTGTCTGTCGGCCGGCTGTCCTCCGGAGATGGCCGGGAAATAGATGGCCTGTCGTCTATTGTGACAGGCGGCATATTATGTTTGTGGCAGGCTATTTTCTGTGCCTGGCGGCTTCGTCTCTTTGTATCCGATCCAGCGATCTCTCGGTTTCGTTTTCGTTAAGAGCCTGTTGTTGCAGCATGCATTGGTCAAAATGAGGTGAACCAGGTTGGATACCCAGCGTGGCGCACTGCTTGCGGTATCCATCTGCTTCCATATCGTCCAGCGCCTGGCATCCGCTCAGCAGGCCGGCCAGCACAAGGCTCATGGCTACGATGGTTTTGGTTGACGACAGTTGACGCATTATATTTTCTCCCCTGAAAAAAAGAATGAATGTTCATTAAATCATTGATCATGGTTTCTGCATAGCGGTTAATCCGCTCCGGTATCCTGAATGAAAAGTGGCGGTATCGGTTCAGTGTCGCAAACGAACATACCAAGCGCCCAGCGCACATATAATCACGCATGCAATCACTCATGCTCATGTCTCGCCGCGAACAGAGACGCTGCACGTACGCGCCGGTAGTTCCGTTATGCGCGGTCATCGGCTATACGCTGTGCGGCATTGCGGCGGGTGTTGGGGGCAATGAAGTCGTGTTGTGCATGCAGAGGGTGTTTTGGAGCACTTTGCCGCGGGACAAGGCACAGATACGGCTTATCCGTCCAGACAGGATTGAGCTGCGCTCAAAAACGGGCTCGGTGTCCAGCTTTTTGAGCGCAGTTTATTGGGGGGCGTCCAGCTTAGCGGGCTATTATTTTGTGGTGTAGCCACCATTGACCAGAATGGTCTGGCCGGTCATCCACCAGCCTTCAGATACCATGAAGCGGACCCATGGCACGATATCTTCAATATCCGTAAGTCCGGTTTTGGAAAAGGGTGACAGGGCTGCCGCTGTCTTGTGATATTCCACTGCTTCTTTGCCTTCGGCCGGATAAAAGAACGGGGTATCCATGGGGCCCGGGCCGATGGCGGTGACCGAAATGCCTCGCGCGCCAAACTCTTTTGAAGCTGCACGGGTGAAGTGTTCAACGGGTGCTTTCAGTCCTTCATAGGCAGAATAAAAAGGCGTATAGGCACCCAGCAGGGACGTGACCAGGGTGCAGATCTTGCCATTATCGTTGACCGCCTTGCCTGCTTCCTTGAGAAAGAAGAAAGCGGATTTGACGTTCACCGCACTGGATTGATCAAATTCCTTTTCTGTGACTTCGGTCATCGGTTTTTTAAGAACCATGCCAACTGTGTTAATGGCAATGTCCGGTCGTCCCACTGCGGCAATGGTGTCGGCAAACAGTTTTTCCATGGCGGCCGCGCTGCTCAGATCAGCCTGAAAGGCAACTGCCTTGGCGCCGGCTTGTTCGATTGCTGCAATCGTCTGGTCGGCCGCAGATTTGGCCTGGCCGCCGTGATAGTGAATGGCTACGGCTTTTGCGCCGTGCTGGGCGAATTCGCGTGCCAGCAGTCCGCCCAGGTTTTTTGCGCCGCCTGCAATGAGAACCACTTTTCCTTCAATTGTATTTCGGGACATATGTTTTTCCTCTGGAGTTGGGACGCGACGTATTGCCACGTTTGTCATATAGATTAATTGATCGTAAATCTCAAATAAAGCTGTTATTGTTGACGTCTTACGTCAATATTTACGAACAATAGAGTGCTCATGGATCGGATCAGGCAGATGCAGGTCTTCATCCAGGTGATGAAAAGCGGCAATTTCACGCGTGCGGCCGAAGCGCTTCGTTTGCCGCGCTCGACGGTTTCGACCCTGATCCAGGAGCTGGAGGATCGATTGGGCGTTCAGCTTTTGCGCCGTACAACGCGTCGCATGACACCCACCTTCGAGGGGGCGCAGTTTGTCAAGACTGCGCGTGAAATCGTAGATGCGATTGAAGCTTCCGAGCAGATGTTTCATCCGGCCTCACAGCAGATGACCGGCCGTCTCAGAATCGATATGCCCAGTCGCATCGGCCGGCGCATCATCATTCCGGCGCTACCGTCATTGATCGCGATGCACCCTGAAGTCGAACTGGAGGTGAGCATGACCGATCGTATGGTGGATCTTGTTTCCGAGGGCATCGACTGCGTCATACGGGTGGGTGAACTGAGCGACTCCGATCTGATTTGCCGAAAACTTGGGGATATCGATATTATTACGTGTGCCAGCCCAGCTTATCTTGCAGGCATGGGTACTCCCGCAACACCTGACGCGTTGGGTACGCATCAGGTGGTGAACTATGCCTCGCGGTTTCCGACAGCGATGCCGGCCTGGGAATACGTGGCTCAGGGCAAACTGAATGTGGTGACCATGAGCAGTGTGATTTCGGTCAATAATGTGGAAGGCTATCTGGCTGCCGCGCTTGCCGGAATGGGGCTGATCCAGATTCCGGCATTTGATGTGCGCGATCTGCTTGAGTCGGCTGAACTGATCGAAGTGCTGCCACAATTTCGTGCACCATCCATGCCATTGACGTTTCTTTATGCCCGACGGCGCAATGTGCCTGCACGTATCCGCATATTCCAGCATTGGGTTTCCGAGCTGCTGAGCAAAGAGGGTGTGTTCAACGGTTCGTAGCAAGCGACAGCACCAGGCGTATGAGTCTGCCCGGGATCGGATGTAGTCAACGGGTTGGCAATGGTCACGCTGCAGGGTGAAGTCTTGCTACTGAGTTCAAACCTTGAGCGCTGGCGGGTATTTGCCGGGCCGGTGCAGCGGGTTCTATGCATGCTTGATGTTAACCACGGATGACCGGCAGCATCCAAATGACCCTGTGTCTGGGGCGGCGCAGACACATCTCGTTCGAAGGCCTTCAGTGGGCATTTCTGTTATATATTTTTACACTTCGGTTTTGAGTTGATGCGGTCACCGGTTTACCGGAGAATAGTAAATCCACAGGTAGCTCAACTGGTAGAGTATCCGAGTACTTCACGAGGAGGTTTACGGTTCGAACCCGTACCTGTGGAAGAATTTTCGCATCGGCATTGCGCTGACCGACTGAAGTGATAACAAGCGCTGGCTATGATCCGGTTGTCGCGATGGCGGCGTTTGTATTTTGCATATGCCTGGGGCCGAGCACAGCTTGTGGTTTAATGCTGCAGTCTTGCGGCAATGCTGCAAAATTTTTGCCGATGCGTTCCCTATCCAGGAGGCCCGTTCTCATGACAGATGCAAAAACAGTAAGCACAAAGCCATCCCGGCCTGGTTCCTGAGCATGCAAAGCCCCATTTTTCCCGGTATTGAATAAAAAAGACGGTGTTCGTCGGATAATAAAAATCAGTGATCGTTGTTTTTGCCCGTGAGGTGTGCCGGACGGCGGCAAATTGTCGGCGCTGCATGTTCCAGGCATGTCAGGCGTGATTGGCAGCCGGATATTTTTCTTACAGTATCAGACCCATATGCTTGTTTGGGGGAGATAGTTAAAAAGTAGAAATGGCAGTGGCTACAGCGACTATGGTGGCTAGAGAGGGTGCCGATTGCATTTTATGCTGTCAAGCGATGGGCTTGCCGATCGACGGCAATCTGCCGGGTCATTTACATAAATGGGGTAACGGGATGCTGGTAACAAGAATTAGAACCTCGCTGGAATATGAAGTATTTTCAGCGAGTGAGTTTTTTCTGAATATGCTGGTTTCCAAAAAAAGCCAATTGCTTCTGGAAGAGTGCCTGAGTGTGGAGTATGTCGACAGCAATGGGAGCAAGACGCCTGTTTATTTTCAGAAGAATATTGATGCAATGGGCGGACGCTTCGTATCGTTTCCTGCTAAAGAAGGAACGATCAATGTCGATTACACGGTCAGCGTCGTTACCAATCATGCCAGGCGACTGTCCGAGGCCGCCATTTATCCCATAGGGCGTCTGCCAAAGAAAACCATTCCCTGCTTGCGGCCAAGCCGGTATTGTGAATCGGATGTACTTTCAGCCCAGGTGCAGGCTCTTTTCTGTGCGCAGGGCGACGGCATCGTGCTGGTCGAGTCAATTATTGACTGGATACAGGAACATGTCCAATATGAAGTGGGATATTCAGATTCCACCACTTCAGCCGCTGATGTGTTTGAAAAGCGCAAAGGCGTATGCAGGGATTTTGCCCATTTGGCCATCACGTTTTGCCGTGCCTTGAATATACCTGCCCGTTTTTGCGTAGGCTATGTATATTTTGAAGAGCCCCCTCAGGATTTTCACGCGATTTTTGAGGCATACCTGGGAGGACGATGGATCAAGTTTGACCCAACAGGGCTGGCGCCACCCGATAATCTGGTGGTTATTGCACGCGGCAACGATGCCCAGGATACGCCCTTTGCCACTATTTTCGGCAATATAAAACCCAGCCGCATGCGCATCAATATCGAGCAGGAGGATCCGTATTCGGATTTGCATTTGAAGGCTGGCGATGAGCAGGCGGCGATTATTGGGCGCTAGGGTGCTGCGCCAGGCGTCCTTGCCAGCATGATCTGTGCAGGGGCAAAGCAGGGAAGCGCTTGTCGGGCAAGAGAAATGGTGCAATGACGCCTGTGATATCAGAGTCGCGGTATCTGAGACGTGATATCTGGATTGTAATATCTGAATTGTCAGATGGCAGTCTTGGTGTTGGCGTTGTGATAATGACAGATCAAATGCGCCATGGCTGTTGGTGCCCGAATATATCGGGCACCTGTCTGACCGTTATTGCTTTTGTTCTTCCTTACGGGAGATGACCTTACCTGTATTGGCATCAATGACCAGTTCATATTTGGTGCCGGGCTTCAGAGTTGTCACTTCATATGACCAGACGTTGTTTTCCCGGTCAAAATCCACTTCGACCGCTTTGGCGCCGGTTTCTGATTCGGCCGTTTGCACTGCCTGTGCAAGCGTCACTTGTGCCTCATTGATGGCCTGGGCTTCCTGCTGGTGATTCGATTGCGCAGCGGCCATGCCTGGCACGATGATAAACAGTGAAAAAAGCAGGGAAGAGGTAATTTTCATAAGTCATTCCTGTTGGTAAAGGGAAAAAAACAGTACGCTCAGTGTAATACATCAGTGCGGTTGTGTAGACCGTCTTGATTCAGATACCTCGGTTTTCCGAAGATGTGGTAATTTAAAAATACTGTATACTTATACAGTACTTAAAGGAATTGCCATGATGAAAAACACAGCGAAAAAATCCTCCAGAACACTCGTTGAAAAGGCATCGGGCTCTCGCTTTGACGGTCTGCCGGAAAGCAACTCCGAAGGCGTGTCCGAAGGTGTTGTGAATGCTGCACAGCTATCCGGGCGCTCAGGTGTCCTGGCCGGGTCGGCCGCTTCCAGGGCGTTATTCTCAGAAGGGTCTTTTTCAGAGGCATCCGCCGAAGAAATGCCGGCGCAACGGGTCGGGCAGGGCACTGCCTCGCCTTCTATCCTGACTGCGCCGGAGCGCATTCACTCCTCGCTGTGGCGAGCGTCGCAAATCGCCCGTTCCCCAGGTCTTTACGCCAATACCGGCTATCCTGAAATATCGGCTCAATTGCCTGGCGGCGGCTGGCCCTTAGGCAATCTGATCGAGGTCATGACGCCACGTGCCGGCGTCGGGGAGATCCAGTTATTCAAACCCGTTTTTTGTGGGCACAAGGCGAGTCAGTTGCCTCATGCGTCAACTGCTGCGGGCCTTGACAGCACCAGCAGCCCAGAGCAACGGCCCATCGTGCTTATTCAGCCACCGTATGCGCCGCAGGCCTGCGCGTGGGCGCATTGGGGAGTCGCCCCTTCCCGCCTGCTCTGGCTCTCTCCGCAAAGTACTGCCGATGCCTTGTGGGCGGCCGAACACATTCTGAACAGCGGGGCCTTTGCGGCGCTGGTGTTATGGCAAAATGCCCTGCGCGATGGCGCCCTGCGTCGCTTGCAATTGTCGGCGCAAAAGGGTGACACGCTGTTCGTGCTGGTTCGGGCCCTGTCCGCTGCCCGGCAATCCTCCCCGGCACCCTTGCGGCTTGCACTGCATCCGGTGCCCAGGGGGCTTTACGTGCATATTGTCAAACGTCGTGGCAGCGTCAGTGAACATCCTGTCCATATCTCACTTTATCCGGATGCATCCGGCAGGGGTATCTCTCCTGGGGGCGCTTCCGATCCCTATTCTGCTGCTTATCCTGCTGCTTTTACCGAGTCCCGCCATGCGAACATGGATAGCCGTACATCTGCTACACCCCACGCTGGACACACTTTGCCCTGACTGGCGCAACACGGCGGCCGTTGTGATTGATCATGGCCAGGTCCGGGTGTGTTCGCCTGCTGCCCGGGTGGCAGGTGTGCAACCAGGCATGCGTATTAGCGGCGTCAATACCCTGTGTCCCCAGGCCGTTCTTACCGAATATGATGAGCATATTCATCATTCGGCAATCCAGGCGGCCTCGCTGGCGCTGTTGCAGTACACACCCGAGCTCGCGCTGGGGGAGCGGGATACCCTGTTGCTGGATGTCACCGCCAGTCTTAGTCTTTTTGGCGGCATTCGGCGGCTTTACCGACGTATCCAGGGCACCTTGCATGGGCTCTGCCTGAGTGCAGGCTGCGCTATTGCCACAACGGCTGGCGGCGCCTGGCTGCTGGCGACTGCCGAGTGCGTGCGCTTGCGCCGCTGCCTGAAACCTGGCACCCAGATTCGCCGGCTGGACGCCTTGCCAGTCGGGTCGTTGCCGGCCGCGCATCCTTATGAAGCCTGGCTGGGCAGCATTGGCTGCGCCACCCTGGGGGCCATGCGACAACTGCCGCGCGCCGGGTTGCAGCGACGCACCAGCCGGCAGGTTTTGCAGGTTCTTGATGCCGCCTACGGGAACACGCCTGAAATATTCAAATGGGTTGTCGCGCCACTGCAGTTTCAGGGGCGGATAGAACTGGTTGAACGAATTGAATATGCCCAAGCCGTTGGCAGGGTGGCCGGCCGGCTGATCGAGCAGCTTTGCGGCTGGCTGGCGGGGCATCAGCGGGCGGTAACACAGCTTGTCCTGCTTCTTGAGCATGAGCGTGGTCGTCATGCGCGCGAGCCATCCCGGGTGGAACTGGCTACTGCTGCCCCCACCCGGGATCCGGCCCACCTGATGCGCTTGTTGCAGGAACATCTGCATCATCTGAAACTGGCAGCGCCCATTATTGCCGTGACCCTTGACGCTGCCAGAGTGCAGGAGACGGCGCCGGTTGCCGACGATTTGTTTCCTGAACGCGGGGGAACGCCGCAGGACCGTCAACGGGTCCTTGAAATCATTCTGGCCAGGCTGGGACATGATCGGGTATTGGCGCCTCAGCCGGTCGCCGATCATCGCCCCGAAATTGCAAACCGGTGGAGACCGGCAAACACGGCTTCTGCCGCAGGGTCTGTTGTCGAAGGCGTGGCGCGGCCTTGCTGGTTGCTGGAAAAGCCGCTGCTACTGTCTGTGCGCAAGCATCGTCCCTGGTATGGTTCGCCATTGCGTATTTTGCAGGGTCCGGAAAGAATCGAAGATGGCTGGTGGGAAGGGTGGGCGCTAAGAGACTATTTTGTTGCAGAAGACAATACCGGCGTACGCTACTGGCTCTTTCGTGAACGCTATGGTCATTGGCGCTGGTTTCTGCACGGGGTTTTCGGGTAACAGGACAAGGTCATGACGACGCCTTCTTTTTCTTCATACGCGCTGCCTGGCTATGCCGAACTGTATTGCCAGAGCAATTACAGTTTTCTGCAGGGCGCGTCTCATCCCGAGGAGCTGGTGCGACAGGCGTTCGAACTCAATTATATGGCGTTGGCCATCACAGACGAATGTTCCGTGGCAGGGGTGGTACGTGCCCACGCGGAAGTGGAAAGGCTGAACAAGCCCATCCTGGACGAAGCGGAGCGCAGGAAAAAGAACGCATTGGAAAAGGCAGGCTACGTGCAGGGGCAATCCGATCCGGCGCAGGCCACGCCTTCACTCCCTGCTTTGCCAGCGTGGTTATCGCAACTGTCGCAGACGTCATCGCCCGCTTCATCCATTGCGCCCGCTGGATCGCCATTGCCATCAGCCTCAGCCTCAGCACCGGCGGGGTCGGGGTCGGCACTATCGACAGTATCAACCTGCGAAACGCCGCTGCGCCTGCCTTTGAAACTGATTGTGGGTTCTGTTTTTTCTCTGCATACGGGCGAACATTCACCCACCCTGAAACTGCTCGTACTTGCTCAAACCCGTCAGGGCTATGGCAATCTGTGCGAATTCATCACCCTGGGGCGACGTCGTGCCCCCAAGGGTAATTATTATTTGACGACTAGCGACATTACCAGTCCTGCCGATCTTTCTCTGGCTCATTTGCAGAACCTGCCCGAGTGTCTGGGGGTGTTGGTGCCCGAGTATGGCTCATCCTACGAACAGATGCTGGCCCAGGCCCAATGGGTTGCGCAGGCATTTGCCGGGCGTTGCTGGCTGGCGCTCACACTGTTGCACCAGGGGCAGGATGCGGCTCACAAGGCCAGGCTCATGGCTGTCTCAGAGGTCACCGGGGTGCCGTTGGTGGCAACCGGACAGGTGCAGATGCACGTGCGTTCACGCAAACCCGTGCATGACACACTGACTGCGATCCGGCTGGGCAAAAGCGTACAGGAGTGCGGCTTTGCGCGCGCGGCCAATGCCGAGCATCATTTGCGCCAGCTGGTGACACTGGCCAATCTTTATCCGCCTGCTGCCCTGGAACAAACCCTCGAGGTGATGCTTCAATGTCAGTTCAATCTGAAAGAGCTCAAATATGAATACCCAGGCGGCATCTGTCCTGAAAACCTGAGTCCGACAACTTATCTGCGCCAGCAAACCTATGCGGGGGCGCGGCAGCGTTTTAGGGATGGGATACCTGAGAGTGTCACACGCCAGCTGGAAGATGAGTTGCAGCTTATTGCCGAACTGCAATACGAAGCCTATTTCCTGACGGTCTACGATATTGTGAAGTTTGCCCGCGCCCAGGAGATTTTGTGCCAGGGCAGGGGGTCGGCGGCCAATAGCGCTGTTTGCTATTGTCTGGGTATTACCGAAGTCAATCCTGTACTGGGAAATAATCTGTTCGAGCGTTTTATCAGCAAGGAGCGCAATGAACCGCCCGATATTGACGTCGATTTCGAGCACCAGCGCCGCGAAGAAGTCATCCAGTATATTTATGAAAAATATGGTCGGGATCGCGCCGCGCTGACTGCTGTGGTGATCACCTATCGGGTCAAGAGTGTGCTGCGCGATACGGGCAAGGCGTTAGGCGTGGATCCTATTATTATCGAGGCGGTGGCGCGTTCCTATCATTACTGGGATGGCCGTGCCAATCTGATGGCGCGCATGCAGGAGAGCGGCCTGGATCCGACTTCGTCTGTTGCCATGCAATGGGTTTATCTGGCAGAAAAAATCATGGGCTTTCCGCGTCATCTTTCACAGCATCCTGGCGGTTTTGTCATGTCGCACGGTCCGCTTTGCCGGCTGGTTCCCATCGAGAATGCCGCCATGGAAAATCGTAGCGTGGTGCAGTGGGACAAGGATGATCTGGATGTCCTGGGTATTCTCAAGGTCGATGTACTGGCGCTGGGTATGCTCAGTGTCATTCGTCGGGCGCTGGAGTTTGTGGCATTGCGATACGGCAGGCCATTTTTTCGAATGCAGGACATCCCGCTGGAAGATTCCGATACCTACGATATGATCTGCAAAGCCGATACTATCGGTGTATTCCAGATTGAATCGCGCGCGCAAATGACCATGCTGCCGCGCTTGCGGCCACGTTGTTATTACGATCTGGTCATCGAGGTTTCCATCATTCGCCCCGGTCCGATACAGGGAGGAATGGTGCACCCCTATCTGCGGCGACGCCAGGGGCTCGAAGCGATTAGCTACCCAAGCAAAGATGTCGAGTCGGCGCTGGAACGTACGCTGGGTGTGCCGATTTTTCAGGAACAGGTGATGCAGATTGCCATGAAGGCGGCGGGTTTTACTGGCGGGGAGGCCGATGATTTGCGACGTTCCATGGCTGCCTGGAAACGCAAAGGGGGGCTGGAAAAATTCTATAACAAAATTATCGACGGCATGTTGGGCAAAGGCTATGAAAGGGAGTTTGCCGAGCAGATTTTCCGTCAGATCCAGGGGTTTGGCGAGTACGGTTTTCCAGAAAGCCATGCAGCCAGCTTTGCACTGCTGGCCTACGCCAGCAGCTGGCTCAAATGCCATGAGCCCCAGGCCTTTCTGGCTGCGCTGCTCAACAGCCTGCCCATGGGGTTTTACAGTGCTTCAACGCTGATCCAGGACGCCAAGCGACACAAGGTAGAGATACTGCCTGTCGATGTGCAGGTCAGCAACTGGGAAGCAACGCTGGAGTTTGCTGCTGCCCAGTCTGCAGACACATCTACCGCAGAGCCTGTAACAGAACCCACAACAGAACCCGCCGAACACGGTTCAGATTGTCGTTCCGGCAAGCCCCAGTCCAAGCCCAAACCGGCGGTCAGGCTTGGGTTGAATCAGCTTAAAGGAATGCAAGAGGCGGCGGCGCAGCGGATCGTGCAGGCGCGCGCCCAGACTCCCTTTGACTCTGTTGCCGACCTGGCGCGACGCGCTGACCTGAGCAGGCATGACCTGAATGCGCTGGCTGTTGGCAATGCGCTGGAGAGCCTGGCCGGTCATCGCAGGGCCGCCTTGTGGGATGCCGTTGTCAGTGTGCCCGATAAAGATATTCTGCGGGAAGCACCAATATATGAAACGGTGAGTCCGCAGCTGACGTTGCTCACGGAAGGGCAATCGATGGTGGCCGATTATGATTCGCTGGGCCTGACGCTGGGGCGTCACCCCTTGGAATTATTGCGTGACAAATTGAGCAAGATGCGTTTTTCCTCTTCTGCTGTCTTGCAGGAACAACCTGATCGACGCCTGGTACGTGCGGCCGGAATTGTTACGGTCAGGCAGCGTCCCGGCACGGCCAAGGGCGTCGTTTTTGTGACGCTGGAAGATGAATATGGGCAGATCAATCTGCTGGTGCGGCCAGCGCTGGTAGAGCGCCAGCGCAAGGAACTGCTCACTTCCCGTCTGATGGGGGCCTATGGACGCTGGCAGTCAGCCAACGGTGTACAACATGTGATTGTGGAGCGGCTGGTCAATTTGACGCATTTGCTGGGTCAATTGCAGACGCGCAGCCGCAATTTCCATTAAGCAGGTTCGTTGCGCGGACAGTCGGTCCTGGGCGCAGCAGTCTTCATTAACCATTGCACCGGTTGTGCCGCTATCGGGCATGGCGTCAGGATGTGCCCGAACCTGCAGCGCGCGTGCGTCGCTTCTGAATAAATCCAACGATCAGACCCAACAGGCTGATGACAATGATTAGCCCATTCCCAACCCGAGTGTATAGCGTCAGGCCCTGCGTACCTTGTATCTGTACATCCAGAATGCCGGCTGTTGCCGTGGGCAATTGCGACAATACACGGCCCTCGGCGTCAATGACTGCCGTCGATCCGGTATTGGTGGCGCGAAGCATGGGCCTTGCTGTTTCCATACTGCGCATGCGCGAGATCTGCAAATGCTGTTTTAGCGCCCAGGTATTGCCAAACCAGCCCAAATTGCTGACGTTGAACAGCACGCTGGCTCCTGGCGTGCCGTCTGCCTGGGTACGCAAGGAGGGCAGCAATTCCTCGCCAAACACATCTTCATAGCAGATATTGGGCGCGAATCGCTGATTATTGACGGCAAAGCTTTCCTGGCCCTGGCCGCCACGATCAAAGTCGCCCAGCGGAATGTTCAGGGCATCAACAAACCAGCGAAAACCCAAAGGAACAAATTCACCAAACGGCACCAAATGTTGCTTGTCATAGACCGGCAGTTGCCGGCCCTGCATCAGGGCTGAAACCGACGTATCGCTGTCTATCGCCAGCACGCTGTTGGTATAACGATCCTGGCCATCCGGTACCGTGTGCAAGGGCGTGCCCATGAACAGCGTTGCTTTCATCTGATCTGCAAGGTCTACAACCGATTGCCAGAACTCTGGCGCCATCCTGTCCTGAAATGTCGGCAGAATGGTTTCGGGGAAAATAATCACCGAGGGCGTGCGTTGTGCGTCTATCGCAGGACGCGTGGCCAGCGCAAACTGAGTCTGCAGGGAACTCATCAATTGCGCCGGGTCAAATTTCATCTGCTGCGCAATATTGCCTTGAACCAGCCTTACCGTCATGACAGGGCCATGGTTGTCAAACCATGTAATGCGAGACAGCGCAAAACTGACGATGAACATGCCCAGGAGTGCACTGGCCATGGCCGCCATGATGCCGGAGCGATTGTGTTTCACATAATAAACGATACAGGCAACCAGCCCGCTGGCCAGCGCAGCCAGAAAGGCCACGCCATAGACGCCAGCGACGGGTGCCCAGGCCGACAGCAGGCTGTTGGTATGGGCGTAGCCGATATTGTTCCAGGGAAAACCGGTGAATATAAAGCCGCGCAGCCATTCACCCAGCGTCCAGGCGCAGGCCCAGAGCAGCGGGCGGCCCAGCGCCTGCGGCACCCGCATGACATTCAGGTCGCGACCCAGCCAGGCGGTACAGGCCCCCGCAAGAGCAGCATACAACGATAGATAAAGCGCAAAAAGCAATACGGCCAAAGCGGCAAGCGGCGCTGCCAGGCCGCCGAAATGGTTCATGCTGATGTACAGCCAGTACACACCTACACAGAAACTGCTGGTGCTAAAGACAAAGGTGGCCAGGGCGGCGCGTTTGATATGTTTTGTGCTGAAAACAATAAATGCCGGTACCGCCATAGACAGCACCTGGATATAGGGCAAGGTCCAGCCGGGCAGGGGATCAGGGGAAAAACTCAGGGCATGAATAGCCCCAGCCGCGATGAGAAGGAGCCAGACCATATTCTCAGGATTCTGTTTTACTGTGACTGCTGCTCATGGCAGACAGACGTTTGACATGCAGCCACAAGGCGCGCCGGGCATCGGCACGCAGGACCTGGAATCGCAACCCTTGGAAATCGTGGCTGTCGCCGCGTTGCGGGATGTGATCCAGCTCTGCCGCCAGCCAGCCGCCGATGGTATCGTAATCGTCTTCGGGAATCGCAACCTGCAGTGTCTGATTCAATTGCCGGATATCGGTGATGGCCATCACGCGCCACGAAGTATCGGTTTCCGGGAAGATGGTCATTTGCGCATCGTCGTCGTATTCGTCTTCGATATCGCCCACGATCTGTTCCAGGACATCTTCCATGGTGACCAGGCCGGCAATACTGCCGTACTCGTCAATCACAATGGCGATATGATTGCGGTTCTCGCGGAAATCCCGCAGCAACTGGTTCAGCCGCTTGGTTTCAGGAATGTAGTTGGCAGGCCGGACCAGACTGCGGATATCGGTTTGCGGATTGTTGACGAAGCGCAGCAGATCCTTGGCCAGCAGGATACCGATAATATTGTCTTTTTCTTCTTCATATACCGGAAAGCGCGAATGAGCCGTATCGATAACGATAGGGAGCAGTTCCTGCAGGGGCTTGCTGATATCCAGCAAATCCATGCGCGAACGCGGGATCATGATGTCGCTGACGTTTTTCTCGGTAAAGGAGATGGAGCCGACGATCATGGAATAGGAATCGTCGTCGATGATGTCCCGATCATGCGCAGAAGAGAGAATCTCCTGGATATCGTCCCGGTCTTCGGGTTCGTTCTGGCCCAGCAGGCCTTTTATTCGCTGGAGAAGTGAGCGGGAAGTATGCTTTTTGCCTGGCTGACTGTCTGCCTCGGCATCGTTGGAAGGGTATGGATCTGACATCTCTGGACGTCTAGTTTAGGAAGTTATAAGGATAACGCAAATTTACGTCTATTTGATGAAAAACGCGCGATACTTTGGGTAAACCCGGCCTTTGTCGACATTGGGCCTTCTTTATTCAGACTGTGCCTACGCAGGAGGGGATTTCGCTGAAATTGGGTCTTTGTTGTGCTGGAACGTCGCAGAAAACCCGAATGTTACAGAAAACCGGAAGCTTATAGAAAGGGATACGTTGCAGAGAATGCGGGAACTGATAGAAAGCCCAAGCCTCGTAGAAGCCAGACCAGGTCAGCGCGGCTGGTACGGATCCGGAAAGCCCAGGCTGGCCAGCAGGGCGGTTTCCACCGTTTCCATGTGGACGGCGTCGTCTTCGTCTTCATGATCGTAACCCAGCGCGTGCAGTACACCGTGTATCACCAGATGGGCCGCGTGCTGTCGCAGGGTTTTGCCCTGTTCGTTCGCCTCTTGTCTGAGAACCGGCACGCACAGTACGATGTCGCCACGCGCCGTGCCATCGGGATCAATCCCGTATTCGAAGGTCAGCACGTTGGTGGCATAGTCGCGGCCACGGAACTGGCTGTTGAGCTCACGCGCTTCGTCGGTATCAACCAGTCGCAGGGCCAGTTCCGCCTGGATAATGTCCGGGTTATCGGCCATGGCGGCGTCGACGGCCCGCAACATCCAGCCGCGAATGCGCTGGCGGGTGATTTCCGGAACCGGCACCACGTGCTGAACTGTCGTGTGCAGATAAGAGGTGTCGCGCATGCCGCGAGGCCGAGGCGTGGCCGGATTACTCATTGGGGGTGCGGCCTTCTGCCAGATCGTAGGCATCAATGATGCGGGCGACAAGTGGGTGCCGCACCACATCTTCGCTGGTAAAGCGCGACATGGCGATGCCCTGGACTTGGGATAGCACGCGCAGGGCGTGTTCCAGACCGCTTTTCTGCCCCTTGATCAGGTCGATCTGCGATGGGTCGCCCGTGATCACGGCCTTGCTGCCAAATCCAATGCGTGTCAGGAACATTTTCATTTGTTCCTGGGTTGTATTCTGCGCTTCGTCCAGAATCACAAAAGCATGGTTCAGGGTACGGCCCCGCATATAGGCCAGCGGTGCGATCTCAATAGTCTGTTTCTCGAACAGACGCATGACTTTGTCGAACCCCATCAGATCATAAAGCGCATCGTATAGGGGACGCAGGTAGGGGTCGACTTTCTGGGCCAGGTCGCCGGGCAGAAACCCCAGGCGTTCACCAGCTTCCACAGCAGGCCGGGTCAGAATAATGCGCTGTACGTGTTCTCGTTCCAGGGCATCAATGGCACAGGCAACGGCCAGCCAGGTCTTGCCGGTGCCGGCCGGACCCGTGCCGAAGGTAATGTCATGGCGCAAAATATTGTTCAGATAATCACGCTGGCGCGGGGTACGCGGACGCAGGTCATTGCGTCGCGTGCGCAGCGCAATGGTGCCGCTGTCATCATCTAGCGGCGGCAGCTCGGGCAGGCCGGCTGCACCTGCCTGGCGCTGTTGCCGGCTGTCATCAGTGTCGGCCTTGCTGCGATCGATACTGTCCGAAGGTTTTGCGTTGGCCCGCAATTCGACCAGCCCCAGCTGGATATCGTCAATGGTCAGGTCGCGATGGCGGGCACGGCGATGGAACAGGTTGACGGCGCCTGCCGCATCCTGGGCCTGCTCGCCTTCGACGATCACCCGGTTGCCGCTGCGGCCGATCGTGACATCGTAAGCCTGTGCAATCTGCTTCAGGTTTTCATCCAGCGGCCCGCACAGATTGGCCAGCTGGGTGTTGTCGCCTTCCAGATGGAAGACCACAGGCAAAGTGCGTTTTCCCGTCATGAAGCGGCGTCTCCGGTCGCGAGCTCGCCGCGTAGAGAGTTGGTATATATGGCGGTAATGCGCACGTTGACAATCTGGCCGATCAACTGTTCGGGCGCAGCAAAATTGACGATCCGGTTGTTTTCGGTCCGACCGGTCAGTTCGCTGGCATCACGGCGCGAGGGCCCCTCGACCAGCACCGGTTGCAGGGTGTCGAGCATGCCATGACTGATGGCGCTGGCCTGCGCCGTAATCTGGGCCTGCAAGCGTTGCAGCCGAGCCAGTTTGACCTCGTAAGGCGTATCGTCTTCCAGGTCGGCGGCTGGCGTGCCCGGCCGGCGCGAATAGATGAACGAGAACGAGGTGTCGAAATTGACGTCTGCGATCAGCTTGAGCGTGGCCTCGAAATCCGCTTCGGTCTCGCCAGGAAAGCCGACAATGAAGTCCGAAGACAGGGTCATGCCGGGCCGGGCTGCATACAGGCGGCGGGCAATGGACTTGAACTCCAGCCCCGTGTAGCCTCGTTTCATGGCGGCCAGGATCCGGTCGCTGCCGGTCTGGATAGGCAGATGCAGGAAAGGAACCAGCTTGGGCAGGCGCCCATGGGCTTCGATCAGCCGGCTGGTCATTTCCTTGGGATGAGAGGTCGTATAACGAATGCGTTCGATGCCCGGAATGTCATGCACATAATCGAGCAACATGGCGAAATCAGCCAATTCGGCGGTGTCGCCCAGGGTGCCGCGATAAGCGTTCACGTTCTGACCAAGCAGATTGACTTCCTTGACGCCCTGGTCTGCCAGATCGGCAATTTCGGTCAGGACGTCTTCGAACGGTCGGGAAATTTCTTCGCCACGGGTATAGGGGACGACGCAAAAGCTGCAGTATTTGCTGCAACCTTCCATGATTGAAACGAAGGCAGAAGGACCGTCGACCCGGGCCGGTGGCAGGGCATCGAATTTTTCAATTTCCGGAAAACTGATGTCCACCTGGGCGCGCCCGGTGTTTTTACGCCGTTCAATCAGTTCGGGCAGGCGATGCAGGGTCTGCGGGCCGAACACCACGTCTACATAGGGTGCGCGCCGGATAATGGTGGCGCCCTCCTGGCTGGCGACACAACCGCCAACGCCAATGACCAGGTTGGGATTTTTCTTTTTGAGCTGATTGATGCGGCCAAGATCCGAAAATACTTTTTCCTGCGCTTTTTCACGTATGGAACAGGTATTGAGCAGAATGACATCTGCATCTTCGGGCGTGCTGGTCAGTTCCAGTCCCTGGTTTTCACGTAATACATCGGCCATTTTGTCCGAATCATATTCGTTCATCTGGCAGCCGAAAGTCTTGATGTACAGCTTTCTGGCAGACGGGTGAATACGGATGGGCGATTCCTGAACAGGCGTGGTGACAGCGGGCGCGTTGCCGCGTTTGAGTGAGGTTTCTTGCATGATATGGGTACCGTTGCGGGTTTTTGTCCCGGGGGTAAAATTTGGAAAACGTGATTGTAACGTGTTTGCCCAGATTACACCTTATCCTGTTGTTTTTTCAAACGAAAAAGCGCCCGCAGGCGCTTTTTTCCAGTCCGGGAGGCAACGGGGTGTTGCGCCCACGGTACAGTCTTTTGATCAGAAGATCACTTCGCTGGCCGGATCTTCTTTCTTCGGCGCTTTGATCAGGTCTTCGCGTTTGACACCCAGCCACATG
This sequence comes from Advenella sp. FME57, assembly GCF_014897675.1. Classification (GTDB taxonomy): domain Bacteria; phylum Pseudomonadota; class Gammaproteobacteria; order Burkholderiales; family Burkholderiaceae_B; genus Advenella. The sequence goes on from NZ_JABUXU010000003.1 coordinate 145,969, forward strand.
GCGATGGCTGCTGCCACGAATACCGATGAATAGATACCAAACCAGATACCGATAGTGAGCGCCAGCGCAAAGTAGTGCAGGGACGGGCCGCCAAAGAAGAACATGGACAGCACCATCATTTGCGTAGATGCGTGGGTAATGACCGTACGGGAAATGGTTTGCGTGATGGCGCCGTCGATCACCTCACGGACACTGGCACGGCGCTGCTTGCGGAAATTCTCGCGGATCCGGTCCATGATCACCACCGACTCATTCACCGAATACCCCAGGACCGCCAGCACCCCTGCCAGTACCGGCAGTGAGAACTCCCATTGGAAGAACGCGAAAAACCCGAGGATGATCACCACGTCATGCAGGTTGGCGAGCACGCAGGCCAGTGCGAATTTCCATTCGAAGCGGATCCCCAGATATATCATGATCCCGATCACCACAAACGCCAGCGCCTTCAGACCGTTACTGAACAGCTCACTACCCACTTGCGGTCCGACAAATTCCACTCGACGCAGTTCCGCGTCGGGGCTGGCTTTCTTGAGCGCAGTCATGACGGTATTGCTCTGCTCTGTCGAAGACATGTTCTTGTCTACCGGCAGGCGGATAATGACGTCGCGCGAGGTACCGAAATTCTGCACCTGAAAGTCGCTGTAGTTGAGCGCACTGATGCTGCTGCGCACCTCATCAAGCTGGACAGCCTGCTGATAGTTGACTTCCATGACCGTACCACCGGTAAATTCGATGGACAGATGAAAGCCGCGGGTCACAATGAAAAATACCGCCAGCACGAAGGTGATGCCGCTGATCAGATTAAGGATCAGCGCGTTCTTCATGAACGGGATGGTTTTGCGAATTCTGAAAAATTCCATATTTATTCCTGCTCTGTCCGGTCAGCCCGGACAGAAAAAGTGTTCTGCGCTATTCAGTTCTTGGCGACGTCTTTCTTCTCGCCTGCCTCGGGACGCCAGACGGTACCGATGGAAACCGATTTGAGTTTCTTGCGCCGGCCGTACCACAAATTCACAATAGCCCGTACGCCGACCACTGATGAGAACATGGAGGTCAGGATACCGATGCAGTGAACCACGGCAAAGCCGCGAACCGGGCCGCTACCGAAAGCCAGCAGCGCCAGGCCCACAATCAGGGTCGTCAGGTTCGAGTCAAGGATGGTGGCCCACGCCTTGCTAAAGCCTACGTTGATGGCCTGTTGCGGCGAGGCGCCGTTGCGCAGTTCCTCCCGGACCCGTTCATTGATCAGCACGTTCGAGTCAATCGCCATGCCCAGCGTCAATGCAATGGCGGCAATGCCCGGCAGCGTAAGCGTGGCCTGCAGCAGCGACAGGACCGCCAGCAGCAGCAATACGTTAAAGGCCAGGCCCAGGGTAGAAAACACACCGAACACGTGGTAATAAATGATCATGAAGATCGCGATCATCACGAAACCGTAAAGTGTGGAATCGAATCCCATCCGGATATTGTCGGCGCCCAGACTTGGGCCGATGGTGCGCTCTTCGATAATCGACATGGGGGCGGCCAGCGAACCTGCGCGCAGCAGCAGGGCGGTATCGGCGGCCTGCGTGGCATCCATGCTGCCTGAAATTTCGACCTGTCCGTTAGGGATTTCGCTGCGAATGACCGGAGCCGTCACGACCTGGCCTTTGCCATTTTCAAACAGAATGATGGCCAGGCGTTTGCCAATATTGTCGCGTGTGGTATCACGGAAAATGCGTGCACCCTTGTCGTCCAGTGTGAGGTTGACAGTAGGCTGCTGGGTTTGCTGGTTGCGTCCGGATTGGGCGTTTTCCAGATTCTCGCCGGTCAGCAATACCTGGCGGCGGACCAGCACTGTCCTGCCGTCGGTGTCCTTGAAACTCTCCAGTCCGAAAGGCACGGTGCCGGTGGCCATGGTGTTTTGCGCCGCAGGCGAATCATCGACCATGCGCAACTGCAGGGTGGCGGTGCGGCCGAGAATTTCCTTGGCCTTGGCGACGTCCTGAATGCCGGGCAGTTGTACGATGATGCGGTCCAGTCCCTGTTGCTGAATAATCGGTTCAGCCACACCTAGCTCGTTGATCCGGTTGTGCAGGGTCAGGATATTCTGTTTGAGGGCAGTGTCCTGAACCCGCGCAATTTCGGTCGGCAGGATGCTGCCGGTCAGCAGGAATTTGTCGCCAGACTGACTGGTGGTAAATTCCAGTTCATTGGTGCGGGTACGCAGCACATCCTGCGCCTTGTTACGGTCTTGCTCAGAGGCGAAGGTGGCGGTAATGCGGTTGTCTGCGTTGTTGACCGATTCCATTGCGACACGTGCGTCGCGCAAAATGGAACGGATGTCTGTCGTCAGGGACTCATAGCGAGCAGTCAGCGCGCCTTGCATATCGACCTGTAGTAGAAAATGCACACCACCGCGCAAATCAAGACCCAGGTACATGGGATTTGCGCCGATTGCGCTCATCCAGTCCGGAGAGGCCGACAGCAGGTTCAGCGCCACGGTATAGGAAGGGTCATCGTTGACGGGATTGAGCGCGTTATCCAGTATGTCGCGAGCCTTCAGCTGCGTGTCGGTATTGGCCAGGCGGACCCGGACGGTGCCGGCAGGGCCGTTTTGTTGAAAATAGGTACCGGAAAAGGCAATATTGTTCTGCCGTAGTATGTCCTCTACCTGACCCATGGTCTGCGTGGTGACTTTTTGCGTCACCTTGGCGCTGGACACCTGCACTGCCGGTGTTTCACCAAAAAAATTGGGGGCGGTATACAGGATGCCGATAATCAGGGCAACCAGCACCGTAATGTATTTCCAGAGGGGATAGCGGTTCATACCGTAGCCGTTTTCGATAAGGGGTTGAAACAGGGGGCCGGGCAAAAAGCAGGGCGGTAATTACCGCCCGCCTGTTGCCGGATTACAGCGATTTGACTGTGCCTTTTGGCAATACTGTGGTCACTGCAACGCGTTGTACCAGCACCTCGACGGGTTTGTCTGCCAGGTTGGATACTTCCACGGTCAGGTAGTTGTCGGTGACTTTGGATATCTTGCCCAGAATACCGCCGGCAGTAATCACTTCGTCACCCTTGGCAAGGGCCTCGATCATGGCTTTGGTTTCTTTCTGGCGTTTCATTTGCGGGCGAATCATCAGGAAGTACAGCACCACGAACATCAGGATGATAGGCAGAAAACTTGTCAGACCGCCAAGGATGCCGCCGGCCGGTGCAGCCTGCGCAAGAACCAGTGTAGATAAATTGCTTGTAAGCATAAGAAAGACTCCCGTAAGTATAAATTAACCAAATATTGTAGCCGTTTCTGGGCTAGTCAATGCCTTTGGACCGATCGATGAAAAATTGTTCCTGCCAATGGGCAAAACGGCCCTGTTCCAGCGCTTGCCGCATCTGTTCCATGATGTTCAGGTAAAAATGCAGGTTGTGCAGCGTATTTAGGCGGGCGCCGGTGATTTCATTGGCCTTCTGCATATGGTGCAGGTAGGCGCGAGAAAAATGCCGACAGGTATGGCACGCGCAGGTCGGATCCAGCGGGCGGGTATCGTCGCGATACCGCGCATTGCGGATTTTAATATCACCGAAGCGGGTAAACAGCCAGCCGTTGCGTGCGTTGCGCGACGGCATGACGCAATCGAACATGTCTACGCCCTGGCTGACGCCTTCGACCAGGTCTTCCGGCGTACCTACCCCCATTAAATAGCGCGGGGCATTGTCGGGCAACTGATGGGCGATATGTGCCAGTATACGACGCATGTCCGGTTTGGGTTCGCCCACGGACAGGCCGCCGATGGCGTATCCGTCAAAACCAATGCGCTGCAGTCCGGCCAGCGATTCGTCGCGCAGGTCCTCGAACATGCCGCCCTGGACAATGCCGAACAGCGCATTGGGATTTTGCAGCGTGTCAAACGCATCCCGGGAGCGTTGGGCCCAGCGCAGGGACATGCGCATGGAACGCGCTGCCTCATCGTGCGTGGCGGGACGCCCGTCGATGGTGTACGGTGTGCATTCGTCAAACACCATGGCGATATCCGAATTGAGTGCACGCTGGATGCGCATGGACTCTTCGGGCGTCAGAAACAGCCTTGAGCCATCGATAGGCGACGAGAACTTGACGCCTTCTTCGGTGATTTTGCTGCGCAAGTCGCTCAGGCTGAACACCTGGAAGCCGCCGGAGTCGGTCAGTAGCGGTTTTTTCCATTGCATGAAGCCGTGCAGGCCGTCATGTTTTTCAATGACTTCGGTGCCTGGCCGCAGCCACAGATGAAAGGTGTTGCCAAGCACTACCTGCGCCCCGATCTCTTCCAGTTCGTGCGGCAGCATGGCCTTGACGCTGCCATAGGTGCCCACCGGCATGAACATGGGCGTCTGGACGGTGCCGTGATTCAGAGTGATGCTGGCCCGGCGGGCTTTACCCTCGGTTTTTATTAAAGAAAAGGAAAGTCCTGGCATGATAATTGATTGATGAAGGGGAGGTGCGCGCACGACAAAGAGGCAAGTATGACAGAAACAGCACTGATTCGTTCCCTTGCGCCTGGGTCAGGGTTGTAAAGTTGGGCAGGTAAATGCACCGGCAACTGCTTTGGGCAGTGCCGGGTCGGATTAGGCGGGTGCAATAAACATGGCGTCCCCATAACTGAAGAATCGGTAGCGCTGTTCGATGGCATGGCGATAGGCCTGCTGCATGCGCTCGCGACCTGTCAGGGCGGAGACCAGCATCAGTAGCGTTGACTGGGGCAAATGAAAATTGGTGATCAGTCCGTCGATCACGCGAAACGTGTAGCCTGGCGTGATAAATAGCTGCGTATCGGCGCTGTGGGCGACGGGGCAGCGCAGGTTGTCCAGTGTGCCGCCTTGCTGCGCAGCCGATTCCAGTGCCCGCACGCTCGTGGTACCAACGGCAATAACCCGTCCGCCACGCTCGCGGGCCGCAGCAATGGCGGCTACGGTCGTTTCCGGTACGGTATACCATTCTGCGTGCATAATATGCTCACTGATTTTTTCTACCCGCACCGGCTGGAATGTGCCGGCGCCCACGTGCAATGTGACCCAGGCCGTGTTTATTCCTTTGTCTTGCAGTCGCTGCAGCAGCGTTGCATCAAAATGCAAACCGGCAGTGGGTGCGGCGACGGCGCCGGGGTGGCGGGCGTAGACAGTCTGGTAACGGGTTTCATCCTGCTGGTCGGCGCTGTGTTTGATATACGGAGGCAATGGAAGGTTGCCGTGTTTGTCCAGCACGGGCAGAATATCGGTATCGAACTGCAATTGGAAAAGATCGTCATGCCGCGCCACGACTGTACAGGTAACGGCGCCATCAAAAACCAGCGTGGTGCCGGGGCGCGGTGATTTGCTGGCACGAACATGCGCCAGGGCGCGGGTGGGTTCGATAATGCGTTCAATCAGCGCTTCCACGCGCCCGCCGCTGTCCTTTTGGCCGTATAGTCTTGCCTTGATCACCTTGGTGTCATTGAAGATCAGCAGGTCTCCCGGCAACAGCAGGTCGGGCAAAGCGCTAAAGTTCAGGTCCTGCAGTGCGCCATTGTTTTGCACGCGCAACAGGCGGCTGTCGGTTCTGGTGGCAGGCGGGGTCTGGGCGATCAGGTCTTCGGGAAGTTCGTAGTCGAAGTCGGCAATACTCAGCGAGGGATCTATGGGTAACATGAATATAAAAGCAACGGAAAGCAGGGTATCGAAGGCATTGATGCGCGCAGCTGCACGTATCTGGGCTCGCAATATCGGGAAGGTTGGCGGACGAATTTCGCCGGTTTTAACCGGTTTGTCGTAATTAACCATTATAAAGTGTCTTTTTCGTTCCGGACTGCAACAGGAGAGCCAGATTACAATGATTCACCCCAAGCCTTCTTATCCGAAGCCGCGTTCTGTGGTGGGCGCCGTTTCCTGCGCAGCGACGATTGGGCAAGCGTGGCATTCGGCTTGTGCTTCTGACGCTTCTGTATGCCAATAGCAAATGTGGTGATGCGCCCTGTAGCAGGACGACTGTCCATGGTGGCTTGTCTGCTCCTGCTTAGCCTGGCGCTGGCGACCCCCGCTTGCGCGCGCGACAGCGGCGCAGGCAGCAAGCCGCAGACAAAAAAGAAGGCCTCGTCCGATAAAAAGGGAAAGACTGCAACCATTCGGGTTGCACCCGGTGCGACGTTTGAGTTCAATCGGCCGGGCGCCCTTGATGTGAAAATCGTGCCGCCCGTGAAAAAGAGCGGCCTGGGTGTAAAGAAGAAAGGGGCAACCGGTCTGGCTGCGGCAGCCGCAGCCCAAAGCGAAGCTGACGCAGGCGACCTGTTGAATGTCTATGGATTTCCCATTGCGTCGATCAAATCGGCCGATCATCTGCCCGACACCATACGAGCGCGCTGGGACAAAACCGGCGTACCGTTATCGTCGCTGTCGCTGCTGATCAAGGAGGCTGGCGGCCCTGTCATTCTGGCAATCAATCCAAGTACGCCACGTAATCCGGCTTCAGTCATGAAAATGCTCACTACCTGGGCAGCGCTCAATCGGCTGGGCAGTCAGTACACCTGGAAGACCCGTTTTTATATTGATCGCAGGGCGCGCTTTGACGTATCGCAGGCCATGCGCACGCCGCTGTATATCAAGGGGGGTGGTGATCCGGCGCTCAATTATCATAATCTGCGGCAGATGATTCGTGCCATTCAGGCCAAGGGTTTGCGTCATTTGTCGGATGTGATTGTGGACCGCTCACTGTTTGCGCCTATTTTTACGGATCCCGGCGATTTTGACGGCTCGCCGGAGCGCCCCTATAACGCCAACCCGGATGCCATGATGGTCAATCTTGGCGCGATCATGCTCAATTTGAAGCCGGATCGGCAGTCCGGCAACTGGGAGGTATCGTTTGAACCGGATATACACAATCCGCCCGTAGCGGGTCACCTGGGGTTGACCACGGGTGCCTGCGTCAAGTCGCGAACCGGCTCGGAGCTGACCGGCACGGTGCAGACCGACAGTGGCCCCGCCTTGCAGCTCAAGGGAAAACTGTCTGCGGCCTGTGGGGAGTTTTCCATTTACCGGCTTGTCGGATCGCAAACCTATATGTTTTCTAGTATTTTTGAGCGGCTATGGACGGCCGAGGGCGGGACTATTTCAGGCGTGATACGCGACGGCCTGGTGCCGCAGCGCGCCGTGCCGCTGGAGACCCGCACGTCACCTTCGCTGGGGCAGGTGATACAAACGATCAACAAATACAGTAATAATGTGATGGCCAAAACACTGCTGCTGACCCTGGGGCAGGAGCTGTACGGCGCGCCGGCGACCTTCGAAAAAGGCAGCCAGGCGGTTCTGGATACGCTGCGCAAACAAGGTGTTAATATTGGCGCGTACACCGTCGTCAATGGCTCTGGGCTGTCCCGCGCAGGACGCATCACTGCCGGAGGGCAGGCCCAGATGCTCGATACCATCTGGGCTTCGCGCTTGCGGGACGTATTCATCGATTCATTGTCAGTCTCGGGTGTCGATGGTACTATGCGTCGCCGCCTGACGGATCAGGCGGCAAAGGGCCGGGGATACTTCAAGACAGGGACGCTGGGCAATGCCAGTGCATTGTCAGGTTATGTCACTGCGGCTAGCGGCAAAACCTATATCCTGGTCAGCCTGGTCAATGATGTTGCCGCCCTTAAAACCAAATCCTTTGTCGACGGCCTTGTCCAGTGGCTCATTGCACAATAATTTTTCGGAGAAAAAAACATGTCCGTTCACGAAATCAGCCATCCCCTGATCCAGCACAAGCTGGGCATCATGCGGCGGGCCGATCTGAGCACCAAGAGTTTTCGGGAACTGGCCCAGGAAATCGGGGCGTTGCTGACCTACGAAGCGTCCAAGGACTTTCCCTTGGAAGATGCCGTCATTGAAGGCTGGTGCGGCAACGTCACAGTCAAAAAAATCGCCGGAAAGAAAGTGACTGTCGTGCCGATTTTGCGTGCCGGCATCGGCATGCTCGATGGCGTCTTGTCCCTGATTCCCGGCGCCAAGGTCAGTGCCGTGGGCATTGCACGTAACGAAGAAACGCTGGAAGCGGCCACCTATTTGCAGAAACTGGTTGGCGATCTGGATCAGCGTCTGGCGCTTATCATTGATCCGATGCTGGCGACCGGTGGCTCCATGGAAGCGACCATCACCATGCTCAAGCAAGCCGGTTGCCGGGAAATCAAGGCGCTGGTTCTGGTTGCCGCACCCGAAGGCATTGAGCGGGTGCTGAACGCGCATCCCGAAGTCAAAATTTACACGGCATCCATTGATGAGCGACTGAACCGGGACGGCTATATCATTCCCGGACTGGGCGATGCCGGTGATCGCATATTCGGAACAAGACAGAAAGAATAGGCTACCAATTTTGTCAGAGTGTTGCGTCGTATATGCCGTGCCGTATAAGGCAAGTTATTGTTTTTAAATATGAAAATATAAAATACATGCTTTTTTCAGGGCTCGCGACGGATGTCAGGACCTGTGTAAATGAAAACAATCTTAAAGTCTGGTCGATAAGTGCCTGGAATGCGCTATGATGAACTTGAAATTCTCAACAATGGCTTAATATAAGAAACAAGAAAGCAGGACCCGGACTAAGCGGGTGTTCCGCTTGCCGGCAATTTTAGATAATCATTGCAGGAGAGTCACATGGCTAGTAAATCAAGTCTCGAACAATCTCAGGAACAGCTGTTGAACAATCTGCGGGCCAGTATTGCGGAAGCAGAAGGTATGCTCAAGGAAGCCTCCGAAATCGGCGGCGACAAAGCCAGCGAGTTGCGAGATCGTGCTGTGAACGCTCTGAACAAAGCGACCGGTTCATTCAAGGATGTGCAGGAACGCGCGGTAGAACAAAGCAAGCAGGCAGTCAAGGTGACAGACGACTATGTGCATGATAATCCATGGCGTACGGTCGGTTTTGCTGCGCTGGCAGGAATCCTGCTGGGTGTCATCATCGGTCGCAAGTAACGCGAACCAACGATGTCAGTCAAACAGAATCTGCGTGCCGTCAGCGGCGGTTTTACCTCGCTGGTCAAAACGCGCCTTGAACTGCTGTCTCTGGAACTGACGGAAGAAAAGGACCGGCTTTTGTCGGTTCTTTTATTCGGCGCTGTTGGCTTGCTGTTTTTGCACTTGGCACTCACTGTTGTCGCTGTGCTGGTCGGGCTGTTGTTCTGGGGCACGGAGTACCGTTACATCGCCCTGGCAGTCCTGGTGCTGGTCTATGCCTTAATCGGTCTGGGCTGTTTGCTTTTGATGAAAAAGCATCTGGGGCTGGCGGCGACGCCTTTCGCGGCAACCATCGATGCCTTGCGGGATGATGCGCAGGCCCTGCGCGGGCGTAGTGAGCCGGCATCTGCTGCCGCTACCAAAGGAGTCGGCGATGAATGAGCCAGTACTGAAAAAGCCTTTACGCAAGGCCTTGCTGACCGCCCGGGTCCTGGCCGAGCGCGAACAATTGCGACAGGATGTGAGTGTGCTTGGTCATTCGCTCTCTCCGGACGCCATCAAAACGGCCCTGCTGGATGCGGGCGGCGAAACGCTGATGAGCTTTACGCGCAGGCGCAGCGGCTTTTTTTCACTGATCGAAAAAAATCCGCTGGTCAGCCTGACCATCGCGCGCTTTTTGCTGCGTGCCGCCAAGTCCCGTTCGGCGCTGATCAAGCCGATCGCCCTGGCCGCGACCTCATGGTTTGTCTATAACAAATTCCAGTCGAAGCAGACGTCACGGCGCCAGGCACCGTCTCGCAGTAAGTCTGAGCAGGATCTCCCGGTCGATCATGGTACATTTACGTATCAAGACCAAGATCCTGCCACAGAGCATCGACCCTGAGTCTGACGTCCTGATCCATGGCAATGGGCGTTCCCCATTCGCGATGCGTTTCGCCCGGCCATTTGTTGGTGGCGTCCATGCCCATTTTTCCACCCAGCCCGGACTCGGGTGAGGCAAAGTCCAGATAGTCGATTGGTGTATTTTCCACCAGTACCGTATCACGCACCGGGTCCATGCGCGTGGTCATCGCCCAGATCACTTCCTTCCAGTCGCGCGCGTTTATATCGTCATCGACAACGACAATGAATTTGGTATACATGAACTGGCGCAGGATACTCCATACCCCAAACATGACACGCTTGGCATGGCCGGCGTATTGCTTGCGGATCGACACGACTGCCAGGCGGTAGCTGCAGCCTTCAGGCGGCAGATAAAAATCAACAATCTCCGGTAGCTGTTTCTGCAGCAGCGGCACGAACACTTCATTGAGCGCCACGCCCAGTACGGCAGGTTCGTCTGGCGGCTTGCCGGTGTAAGTGCTATGGTAGATCGGCTTATTGCGCATGGTGATGCGATCAATGGTGAATACCGGAAACCAGTCCTGCTCATTGTAATAGCCCGTATGGTCACCATAAGGGCCTTCGAGCGCCATCTCGAAACCGTTGCCGCGCGGGGCTGTGATGCCGGTCGCAGGGTCGGGAGCAATGGCATCGGGATGGCTGGCCGGCAGAATATGACCTTCAAGCACGATTTCCGCAGAAGCGGGTACAGACAGGGTGTTGCCGATCGATTTGACTAGTTCGGTTCGCGAGCCGCGCAGCAGGCCTGCGAACTGGTATTCGGACAGGCTGTCGGGCACTGGAGTGACCGCTCCCAGAATGGTGGCCGGGTCCGCGCCCAGTGCCACTGACATGGGGAAGGGCTGGTCGGGGTGGGCAAGCGCGTGGTCACGAAAATCCAGCGCGCCGCCACGGTGGGACAACCAGCGCATGATAACCTTGTTTCTGCCGATGACCTGCTGCCGGTAAATCCCCAGGTTCTGGCGTTTCGCCTTTGGCCCACGGGTCACCACCAGCCCCCAGGTGATCAGCGGGGCGATATCGCCGGGCCAGCACAGCTGAATCGGCAGGCGTGATAAGTCAACCTCGTCTTTTTCCCAGATAATTTCCTGACACGCTGCATGGCGTTGCATTTTCGGCGCCATGTCCCACAGTGCCGACTTGAGCATGGACACGGTGCCGATCGCTTCGCGGAGGCCTTTTGGCGCTTCGGGCTCGCGCAGGCTGGCCAGCAGTGTACCCGTATCGCGCAAGGCGCTGACCGATTCGGCGCCCATGCCCCAGGCCACACGTTCGGGGGTGCCAAACAGATTGGTTAGCACCGGGATGTCCGATTTGCGTCCCTGGTGTACGGGCTGTTCGAAACGCAGGGCCGGGCCGCCGGCGCGCAGCACCCGGTCACTGATTTCGGTCATTTCCAACCGGGTTTGTACCGGCACTTGAATGGATTTAAGATTATCCCGCTTTTCCAGTTGCTTGAGAAAATCCCGCAGATCCGCATATTTCACGATAGACAGCCTATTGATGACTCAGATAGTGCATTATAGGAGAAAGGCAGGGGAGGATGCGGGCCAGCCAAAACTGGGGTATAGTAAATTTCCTCAAATCTCTCCGGACCCTTGCGTGGGGTGATCCGGTCTTTGTCATACATGAATTCTGCGACAACCCGTTCTGTTGCTTCCCGCTATTTTGGCTCCGTTTATCGGACTGCGCTCGATATTGTCCATCTGATGGTCTCCTATCTGGGGATCGCCGTGCTTGTTGCTGTGCTGGCGGCTGCGCTTTTGCCGGCCATCCGCGACCAAATCCGCGTGATTCACCAGGCATCGTTGAATGCCCTGATGCCCGACAGCACGGTCATGTCTGACAAGGACCTGCTCACCATTTTCAATTCGCCGCATGTGCGCACAGGCGATTTGGTGCCGCCGCCGGCACCATCGCCAGAGCAGCAGCATAACGCGGCGCTGACCAGAGAGCTCGATTACACGGACGAGGGTTTTTTTGCCAATCTTGGTATTTCGAACAGCCAGTTCACCGTTCCCGGCCTAAGCAACAGCCAGGCGCTGGCGTTGCGCGAGTATGTCGCGCGCAAATTCAGAATTGCCCGTAATGTGACCGGCGCGCTGATCCGCGTGGTCTATTCGGTCGCCGAAAAGCAGCAGCTGGATCCGATTCTGATGCTTGGCGTCATCGCGATAGAGTCACGCTACAATCCGTTCGCAGAAAGCCATGTGGGCGCACAGGGGCTGATGCAGGTCATGCCCAAGGTGCATGCCGAGAAATTCGATGTGTTTCACGGCGGTATATTGTCTGCCCTCAATCCCGTGGCCAACATTCAGGTGGGTGCGAAAATTCTTCACGATTGCATTGCACGCCGCGGTTCCGTGGATCGGGGGCTGGGATGCTATGTGGGCGCCATCGGCCCCAATGATGGCGGTTATGCTGCTAAGGTGCAGGCCGAGCGGCGTCGGATCGCGCTGGAATCGGGCATTGCGCTCAAGCGTAACCTAGGCAAATATCAATAGACAGGGTCCGGGGGGATAGGGCGCCGGCACAACCGGCCGGCGTATCTTCCCAGGGTGCTACAGGATCTTTTGCAGCCGCTCGATGGCTTCGCGCAGCCTGTCCAGTGCGGTGGCGTATGAGACGCGGATCATTTTCTTCGCATAGGCAGGGCCAAAATCGAGCCCTGGAACAACCGCAATGCCGGCTTCGTGCAACAGTTTGTGGGCGAATTGATGGCTGCTCATACCGTGCTGACTGATGTCGGCATAAATATAAAATGCGCCATCAGGCTTGACCGGCACATGGATGCCGAGTTTTTCGAACTCGGGCAACAGAAAATCACGCCGTTCCATGAAGGCCAGGCGCCGGTGCTCGTAAATGGCCAAAGCCTCTTCCGTAAAACATGAAATGGCCGCGTGCTGGGCAAGCGTGGGCGGGCAGATGCTCAGGCTTGCGGCTAGTTTTTCGACCGGGCTGACCATGGCTTCGGGCACGACCATCCAGCCCAGCCGCCAGCCGGTCATATTGAAGTATTTGGAAAAACTGTTGATGACGACAATTTCCGGATCCAGTGTCAGCGCAGATCGCGGCACGCGGTCATAGCACAGGCCAAGATAGATTTCGTCCATGATGACCACGCCGCCACGCTCCTTGACGGTCTGGATGATCCGGACCAGTTCCTCGCGTTCGATGGACGTGCCGGTCGGATTGCTGGGCGAGGCAATGAGCACGCCGCGCGTCTTATCGGTCCAATGGGCGGCAATCTTGTCCGCTGACAACTGGAAGCGTTCTTGCGCCGTGCAGGGCACCAGCCGAGGTGTGGCCCCGGAGCACAGGATGAAATTCGAATTGGCCGGATAGGCCGGATCCGGCATCAGAATCTCGTCACCGGGATTGAGCAGCGTCATGCAGGCCAGCGACAACGCGCCGGAAGCGCCTGCGGTAATGATGATCCGCTCCGGGTCCACTTCCGCGCCCCAATGACTTTTGTAATAATCGGCAATGGCCGAGCGCAGCGGCATGATGCCCAGTGCCGGACTGTAGCCGCTCAAGCCCGCCTGCGCCGCTCTGGCCAGCGTATCGACCACGATAGGGGGCGCAGTAAAATCGGGTTCCCCGATACCAAGGCTGATAATATCCCGGCCCTGTTCACGCAGTTGCTGGGCGGCCTTGGTGACCTCGATTGCGTGAAAAGTAAGGGCCTGGTCGATTCGGTGGGCAAAACGGGTCATGGTGAAACTGCGCAAGGTAAAATAGATCAGAATGAATACGTGTGGTGAGCGCCCATTGTAACGGTAAACGCCTGCCGGCACGTTATCCGTCCCTTTGCCGGACTGTTTTACCGCTGTTGCAACAAAGGCTTTTGCAATTGATCATGCATGTGAATCGTCGTCGCTTTCTTACCCTTAGTAAACGCCCTCAGGAAGGGCCGTGGCCGGCCTTCTGCCGTCGGGTACAGCGGGCACTGGAAGCGCCCCTCACCGACGAGCAGGAGACGGACGGATACTATTGCGCGCGCATCGTGTTACAAGACTTGGGCGATCTGCCTTCGCTCAGGCAGCTTTGCCAGGAGTACGACGTGGCGATGGTGCAGGAAGGCACAGCGACGGCGGCTACTATCATTGGCCGTTCCTGCCTGATAGTCGGCACCGGTTCGCGGCTGCATGGCACCGAAGCGCTGGGCGAACACGCCTGCCTGGCATTGCCGGGCACAGCAGTCGCACATATGCAAGCGCTGGGCTATGAACAATTCTCACATGTGCCCCCTGAACTGACCTTGGTGCAATGGCTGGCCATGCCGCAGTGGCACGACTGCAGGCCCGGCTGCACCGCCAGTTCCGGGCTGGAGCGGGTGCATGCCCTGTTTGCCGACGGCCAGACTGCCGTGCTGGGCGGTTTTGGTGTGAATGACGAGTCGCCGCTGCGCCTGCCTGCGCTGCAACGGCTGATTCCGGCCCTGTTCGAACAGTTGTCCGATCCCGATATCGCCCGTTGCGCCGATATGCCCCGCTGGCCGCTGGCCTACAGGCTGGATGCGCTCAAGCCCCAGCTGGGCGATATCAATCTGGCCCAGCTCTTTCTGGGTCATGGCGGAACACTCGTCTGGTGCCAGGAACTGGTGATCCGCCGCATGCGGTACAACGCCATTGTGACCGATGCCGTGCTCAGCGACGCCGATCGTGACTTTGTTGCCGGGGTGCATCATCATATTGAGGGCAATATCAAAGCCCTGTTTGATCCGGGCGGACTGTTTGTCTATCCCGATGAATTGCTGCCGGGCAGTGCTGGGCGATGATCGTCGCAAGGCACCACCAGGGTGACGCAAACCGGGCTGGCAGTGGCAATAGGGGATAAACCTGTGTCGGAATTACCGGATGCATTTCTGGATGAATTTTCGTATGATAGCTGTCAGACCGCTCTGAACTGGCAGCCCGGTGCGCGCCTTGCGTCACACTTGCCATGAAACGCCACATTTGCCATGAAACGCCACATTTGCCATGAAACGCCACATTTCTCAGGAATTAGAATGGATCAAAATTTCCGTGCCAAGGCCCATGAGTATCATGAAAAGGGAGCTTGCAATAAGGGCAAATGCCAATGAACGATCCGTCCCTGTCGCGCATTATGGATACTACCTCCGGTCCCCAAACGGCCCTGGTCCTGACCGGGGGCGGGGCGCGGGCAGCCTATCAGGTAGGGGCGTTACAGGCTATTTTGGCGATTCTCGATCCCAACAAGTCTGCGCACTTCAGAAACCCATTTCCGATCGTATGCGGCTCGTCAGCCGGGGCCATCAATGCCACCGCCTATGCCTGTCGTGCCGCACACCCACACGCTGCGCTCAAGCGGCTTGAAAAAATCTGGCGCAGCCTGCATACAGCCGATGTCTATCGTTCTGACCCGATGGGGGTGTTCGGTAACGGCATGCGCTGGCTGGGCATGCTGATGTTCGGCTGGGCGCTGCAGGGGCTCCGCGATAATGCGCCCAAGTCGCTGCTGGATAATCGTCCGCTGGCCAAATTGCTGTGCGGCAGTATTGATTTTCCCAATTTACAGCGCAACCTGCACACGGGTCATTTGCATGGGTTGGCCATTACGGCATCCAGCTATACCAGTGGTAATCATCTGACGTTCTACCAGTCCAGCGGCCCGCTTGATGCCTGGGAGGGGCGTCGCCGCTATGCCATTGCAGAACCCATCACAATTGATCATCTGATGGCGTCCAGCGCCATCCCATTCGTGTTTCCGGCAGCCCACCTGGCACTGGGAGAAAAAGGAGAGTGGTGTGGTGACGGGTCCATGCGCCAGTTGGCTCCCATCAGCCCGGCCATCCATCTGGGGGCTGACCGGGTATTGGTCATCAGCACCAACGCCCATGGCGATACGCCGACAGAAGAAGATTCGGTGCATCAAAGCGACCAATATCCAACGCTGGCGCAAATTGGCGGCCACGCCTTGTCGGACATCTTCATTGATGGTCTATCCATCGATCTGGAACGCATCAGTCGCATCAATACACTGCTCGAATCTGTACCACCTAGTGTACAGTTAAATACAGGTGTGAAAAAAATTGATGTTTTAACGATTAGTCCGAGTAAATCTATTGACGAAATTGCCCTGAAGCATTTAAATTTCATGCCTAAGTCGGTTCGGGCCTTTTTGCGGGTATTGGGCGTTTCGGGACGACCCGAAAAAGAGTCTGGCGGATTGCTTGCTTCGTTCCTGCTCTTTGAATCAGCCTTTACGGGTGAGCTGATCGAACTGGCCTTTAATGACGTGATGGCACGTCAGGAAGAAATCAAAGCGTTTTTTTATGGAGAGGTCAATGAATAAAAAAACAGGTACCGCACTGAAAGCTATCCTGGAAACGGGTGGCGCCATAAAAGAAAAAACGATTGGTCTAAATGAACTCAAAGCGCATGCTGAAAAAGCAGGTCTGGCCTATTTCGAGGCCGATTGCGACAAGGCGCGCAGTTGCTCGGCCGTGCTGCGTGCCATTGCCAAGGCGGTAGACTATCCGGTGTTTTTTGGCAGCAATATGGATGCTTTGCTCGATTGCCTGGGCGAGACGCTGCTTGAGCAGAAAGGCGGAATGGTGCTCGCATTACGTCGCCTGCATTCCGAAGACGATTCACTTCTTGAACATATCGATGCGCTCAAGGGTGTGCTTAACGATACCGTGGAATATGGCGACGATAATGGGCGCGTCTTTTCCTACATGGTAGAACACGCAGGCAAGCACGAAGCGGCCGAGCCCGGGCGTGCCCCCAGGCCATACGCGCAAAGCGATTGATGTCTGCCCTTTACGCGGCAGCGACAATGCGTTTCAAGTGAAGAGGGTCACAGCCGAACAAACCAACCGACATAGAGCGACCGAATGCTGCGATCGATTACTGAAAACGATTGGAGCACTTGATTACAGCAGCCAGATAGCGCTATTAACAGATAGCGCTATTAAATATCGCAACACAATATGTACCGTCACCGGCATGTCTTTTTAGTATTGCGGCGCCGGCTTCGGTGGCATCAGCCACTGCACGCCACGCGCGCCGGTTCCTGATCATATAAAGGGAGGGGTACCTATGCTATCTGATTATTTATGGAATCTGCGGGCAAAAATCGGCAATGAACTGATCCAGCTGCCTTCTGTTGCTGCCGTCATCCTTAACGCGAATGACCAGATTCTGTTGCAGGAAAAAGACGGCGCTCAAGGATGGAATCTGCCGGCAGGTGTCATCGAACTGGCAGAGACGCCACAGCAAGCACTGGCCAGGCAGGTCAGGCAGGATACAGGCCTTGAGCTGCTTTGCTCGCAGCTTCTGGACGTGTTCGGCGGCAAGGCGTTTCGTTATATTTACCCTAATGGCGATGAAGTGGAGTACACCGTCATTGTGTTCAATTGCGTGACCGAAGGCCAACTGAGGGCACAGGACGAGCAAAATGGGAAATTACGCTACTTTTCAAGATCGCAGATGCCCACGCTCGCTTTACCTTATCCCAGGGAAGTGCTGTTTCGCCATTGCCGAGCGAATCCGCCTGCTTAAATCGCTAACCAACCCTTTTTGCCGCCAGTTGGGCAGTTTTCCTACAGCCAGCCAAGCGTGGCGATGGCTGCAGCGGTCATGGCAAGGCCGGCGGTTTCCGTTCTTAAAATTCGTGCGCCGAAAGTGACGGTCTCAATGCCGGCCGCCTGCACCTTGCGAAGTTCCTGCGGCGACCATCCTCCCTCCGGTCCGATCAGCAGGCGAAACGAGAGCGGTGCTGGCGGGGTCGCCGTTGAAGAGGTCTGCGACAGCGTTGCAAGTGCCTGCAAAAGCGAGCGCTCGCCCTCGGGATGACACAGATATCCCCGCGCCCCGCTGGCTTGTTGCAGATACGCGTTCAGTGTCTGCAGCGGATGGACCTGCACAATACAGTTGCGACCCGATTGCTCGCTGGCCGATTCGGCAATGCGTTGCCAGTGCAGCTGACGTTTTTCCAACCGGTTGCCGGACAGTTGCACAATACTGCGTTCTGCGCTGACCGGAAACACATCGGATACGCCCAGTTCGGCTGCCTTTTCGATAATCCAGTCCATCTTGTCGCCCGATGGCAGTCCTTGCACCAGGCCAATTCTGCCTGGCAGCTCGGTACGGGTATGCTGTTGCGGGCCAAGGTCAGCCATGGCTCGTCCCTGTTCAAAGCGCAACTGTGCCGGAAATTGGGTGCCGTCGCCATTGAAGAGCACAATCGCGTCGCCTTCGCGCAGTCGCAAGGCGCGGGAAGCGTGATGCGCAGCGGCATCGGGCAGGGCAACGCGGGTGTGCGCCAGCAGCGGTATCGGACAATAGAAGCGGGGTGGGGTATGCATGGCTAAATTTTACTTTATTTAACGAGAGCGTCACGGACAAAACATGGAGTGTTAAAATCGCTGGCTAATCGTAACTAAACCGTGATTTCTACAGGATCCGCATGACCACCACGGCCGCCACATCGAATTCCCACCTTTCCAATGCAATCCGCGCGCTGGCCATGGATGCCGTGCAACAGGCCAATTCCGGCCATCCCGGCGCGCCCATGGGCATGGCTGAGATTGCCGAAGCGCTGTGGACGCGCCACTTGCGTCACAATCCTGCAGATCCGGCCTGGGCTGACCGGGACCGTTTTGTTCTATCCAACGGCCACGGCTCCATGCTGCTGTACGCGTTGCTGCATTTAACCGGCTATGATTTGCCTATTGAAGAGCTGCGCCAATTCCGCCAATTGCATTCCAAAACACCGGGGCACCCCGAAGTGGGCATCACTGCCGGCGTGGAAACCACAACCGGCCCGCTGGGTCAGGGGCTGTCAAATGCGGTTGGTTTCGCACTGGCCGACCAATTGCTGGCAGCAGAGTTCAACAAACCCGAACACAAAATCGTCGACCACTACACCTATGCCTTCGTTGGCGATGGATGCCTGATGGAAGGCATTTCCCACGAGGTGTGCTCGCTGGCCGGGACCCTGAAACTGTCCAAACTCATCGTTCTGTATGATGATAATGGTATCTCTATCGACGGCAAGGTTGAACCCTGGTTTGCCGATGATACCGGCAAGCGCTTTGAAGGTTACGGCTGGAATGTGATTCGTGGCGTCGATGGTCACGATGTCGTTGCCGTCGACCACGCCATCGCCAAAGCCAAACAGCAGGCGCAGCGTGGCTCTTCCGGTCCGACGATCATTATCTGCAAGACGACGATCGGCAAGGGCGCACCCAATCTACAGGGTAGCGACAAGGTTCATGGCGCACCATTGGGCGCGGCGGAAATTGCCGCCACGCGCGAAGCCATTGGCTGGACGCTGCCGCCCTTTGAAATCTCCGAAGACGTATATGCCGGCTGGAACCAGCGCGAGCGTGGCGATCAGATCCAGCGTGACTGGAAAAAACAGTTTGCGCTCTATAGCATAGACTACCCACAGCAAGCCCAGGAATTTACCCGCCGGATGAATGGCCAGATGCCTGAAGGCTTCGCCGAAAAATTCGCGGCATTTCTGCAGCAAACCGTCAGCAAGGCTGAAACCGTCGCATCGCGCAAGGCATCGCAGTTTGCCATTACGGCGCTGGTCGATATGCTGCCTGAAATGCTGGGCGGCTCGGCAGACCTGACCGGGTCGGTCTTTACCGACTGGAAAGGCGCCGGCGCAGTGCGTTGCGGTACAGACGGCCATCTGAGCTTCGGTCGTCATATCAATTATGGCGTGCGCGAGTTCGGCATGGCAGCCATTATGAATGGTATTGCCCTGCATGGCGGTTACCTGCCTTTTGGCGGCACGTTCCTCACTTTTTCAGATTATTCACGCAACGCCATCCGCATGGCCGCGCTGATGAAGCAGCGCGTTATCCATATTTTTACGCACGACTCCATTGGTCTGGGCGAAGATGGACCCACGCACCAGTCGGTGGAGCATGCCGCCAGCCTGCGCCTGATCCCCAATCTTGATGTCTGGCGTCCTTGCGACACGACTGAAACAGCCATCGCCTGGAAGTCTGCCGTATCGCGTCCTGTCAGCGTCGGCATGCAGGTGCAAGAGGGTGGCCCCAGTGCCTTGCTTTTATCGCGCCAGAACCTGCCTTTTGTTGAACGCGATGACGCCACCGTCGAACAAATAGAAAAAGGTGGTTACGTCTTGCGTGACGCTCAAGGGGCACAAGCCGTTATCATTGCTACCGGTTCCGAAGTAGGCCTGGCGCTTGAAGCCCAGGCATTGCTTGCGCAGGAAAATATTCCCGTCCGTGTCGTATCCATGCCCAGCACGTCTGTATTTGATCGCCAGAGCGCCCAATGGCGCGACAGCGTGATCCCGCGGGCCTTGCCTGCCGTCTCTGTCGAGGCGGGGGTCACCTCGGGCTGGTACAAATATATCGGCCGCAACGGCGTGGCCGTCGGTCTGGATACCTACGGTGAATCGGCGCCTGCCGGCGTACTGTTCAAGCATTTCGGGTTTACCGCGGAGAACGTGGCGAACAGGGTTAAACAGGTTTTATAAAACAGGAGAGAATGTAATGACCATTCGTGTTGCAATTAACGGCTACGGCCGCATCGGCCGTAATGTACTGCGCGCTCACTATGAAGGTGGCAAAAAGCATGATATTGAAATCGTCGCGATCAATGATCTGGGCGATCCAAAGACCAATGCCCACCTGACTCAGTATGACACTGCGCATGGCCGCTTCCCTGGTACTGTCGCCGTCGATGGTGATTACATGGTAATCAATGGCGACAAGATCCGTGTCCTGGCCAACCGCAATCCGGCAGAACTGCCATGGGGCGAGCTGAACGTTGACGTAGTCATGGAATGCACAGGCTTTTTTACTTCCAAGGAAAAAGCCAGCGCCCACCTCAAAGGCGGTGCCAAGAAGGTCATTATTTCCGCCCCGGGCGGCAAAGACGTAGACGCCACTATTGTTTACGGCGTCAACCACCAAGTGCTCAAAGCAAGCGACACCGTCATTTCCAATGCCTCATGCACCACCAACTGCCTGGTTCCGCTGGTGCAACCGCTGCATGAAGCGCTGGGTGTGGAAAACGGCCTGATGACAACCATCCACGCCTACACCAATGACCAGGTGTTGACTGACGTTTATCATGAAGACCTGCGTCGCGCCCGTTCAGCCACCATGAGCATGATTCCTACCAAAACCGGTGCGGCTGCTGCTGTCGGTCTGGTCTTGCCCGAACTGAACGGCAAGCTGGATGGCTATTCGGTCCGCGTTCCGACGATCAACGTATCTCTTGTCGATCTGTCTTTCGTGTCCAAACGCGACACGACGGTCGAAGAGGTAAATGCCATTCTGAAAAAAGCGTCGGAAGGTTCGCTCAAAGGTATCCTGGATTACAACGAAGCCCCGCTGGTGTCAGTGGACTTCAACCACAATCCGGCATCCAGCACGTTCGATGCTACGCAAACCAAAGTATCTGGAAAACTGGTCAAAGTGGCGTCCTGGTACGACAACGAGTGGGGTTTCTCCAATCGTATGCTCGATACCACGGTAGCCCTGATGTCTGCCAAGTAATCGGTTGGTGTCTGTCAAGGACATTGCAAACGGCATTGCGCGCTTCGGCGGGCAGTGCCGTTTTTCACAATAACACCAAGGAGTGACAAGATGGCGAATGTACAAACGCTTTCCGCCCTGGCAAAGAATGGCCAGCTCAAAGATAAACGTGTTTTCATCCGTTCCGATTTGAACGTGCCACTGGCCGACGACGGCAGTATCACTGAAGACACCCGTATTCGCGCCTCCGTGCCGGCCATCCAGATGGCGCTGGAAGCAGGCGCTGCCGTCATGGTGACATCGCATCTGGGCCGCCCGACAGAGGGCACGTTGACGTCCCAGGACTCGCTTGCCCCGGTAGCCAAGCGCCTGAGCGAATTGCTGGGCAAGCCCGTGCATTTGATCCAGGACTGGGTCGAAGGCGTCAGCGTGGCGCCTGGCCAGGTCGTGTTGCTGGAAAACTGCCGCGTCAATAAAGGCGAGAAGAAAAACGATGAAGCGTTGGCCCGAAAATTGGCTGCGCTTTGCGATGTCTATGCCAATGACGCATTCGGCACGGCCCATCGCGCCGAGGCCACCACGCATGGTATTGCCAAATTTGCACCTATTGCCTGCGCCGGTCCTCTGCTCGAAGCCGAACTGGAGGCCCTGGGTAAAGCGTTGCAGAATCCCAAGCGGCCGCTGGTGGCTATTGTCGGTGGTTCCAAAGTCTCGACCAAGCTGTCTATCCTGCAGTCGCTGGCCGACAAGGTCGACCAGCTGGTTGTCGGTGGCGGCATTGCCAATACCTTTATGCTTGCCAGCGGCAAGAAAATCGGCAAATCACTGGCCGAACCCGATCAGATCGATCAGGCCAAAATCGTGATCGATATGATGGCCAAACGTGGCGCCAGTGTTCCTATTCCGACAGACGTTGTCTGCGGCAAGGAGTTTTCCGCCCAGGCCAAGGGTGAAGCCAAATCGGCCGATGCGGTGGCCGATGACGATATGATTTTCGACATTGGCGACAATACAGCCGACGAGCTGACCGGCATTCTGAAAAATGCCGGTACGATCGTATGGAACGGCCCGGTAGGCGTTTTTGAATTTGACGCTTTTGCCAACGGCACCCGCAAGGTGGCCGAAGCCATTGCCGCATCTGACGGCTTTTCCATTGCCGGTGGCGGCGATACACTGGCAGCCATTTCCAAGTTCGGCATCACCGACCAGGTAGGCTATATCTCTACCGGCGGCGGCGCGTTCCTGGAGTTTCTTGAAGGCAAGGTGTTGCCTGCGGTAGAGATTCTCGAGCAACGCAACAAATCATAAGCCTGCGGCTGGTCCCGCGTGATGCTGCATTGTGGTATCAGCATTACGCATTAGCATCAGCATCACAAGACAACAGCAATAACAGACAAAAGGCCAGCGACTGTGTCGGTGGCTTTTTTCATGGGCGATATCGATATTGCGATATTGCTCACTCTGCAGCAAGATCCAGCCACGGGCATTTATCCCGCTATGGTCCCCTTCTGGCCGATAGCTGAACCACACGGACTTCTGTTATGATTTCAGGCAGCCACCGGTTCGGCGTGTGGCCCTGATTATTTTTGGGAAGGCGGTAACTATGAAACGCATCTTTGTTGCCGGAGCCGCACTGGTTCTGTCCGGAATTATCGGCACTGCAGGCGCCGCCAATATTACTTCGGTGTCACCCACGGGTAGCCAAAGCAAGGTCGCCGCCATTGATATCGTGTTCAGCACTAACGTCATTCCGCTGGGGCGCAACGATTTGCCGCCACCGGTCTCGGTCAGTTGCAAGGGGAGCCAGATAAAGGGGCATGGCAAGTGGTCCGATGGCGCGCACTGGTCTTATGAATTTGAACAAAAGCTGCCAGCAGGCGTGCAATGCACGATTACTCCGGATACGGCCTTTCGCGATACTACCGGCAAGCCGGTACAAGGCAAAAAACAATATCAGTTTGATACCGGTCGGCTGGCTGTCACATCAGTTGGCCCCTCGGGCAAAATCGATGAAGATCAGGCTTTTACGGTCAAGTTCAACCTGCCGGTGCAGGCCAGCAGTTTGCAGGCGCACGCAAGCTGCGTGGTGCAGGGCCTGGGGGAGCAAATTCCGGTCAAAGTGCTGTCCGAGCAGGATAAGAACATAATCATCAGCCAGGCCAGGCCCTATCTGGCAGATGAGGCCCAGAACATTGCGTTTGTTCAGTGCGCGCGCCGTCTGCCAGCAGCAGCCAAAGGCAGACTGGTCATCGGACAGGCGGTTACCAGCCTGGGCGGCATATCCATGAGCAAACCCTATGGTTTCGAATTCGAGGTGCGCAAGGACTTTGCCGCCGGCTTTTCCTGCTCGCGCGAAAACCAGAACGCCGATTGCTCGCCGGCCAGGCCGGTATATCTGACGCTCAGTGAATCAATTTCCCGGGCGGACATACAAGGCATTTCGCTTGTCGGCGCAAATGGCAAACCGTATCCGTCAGACATCGATGACAGCGACAGTACGATAAGCAGCGTGAAATTTCCAGGCCCGTTTGCCGAGCACGAGACGCTGACGCTCAATGTGCGTGCAGGGCTGAAAGACGAGTCGGGACGCGCCCTGAGCAATGCCGGCCAGTTCCCCATGAAGGTTCGCATGGCATCCTATTCTCCCATGCTCAAGTTCGCTTCCTCTACCTTCGGCATTATCGAGCGCAAGGCAGATACCGCCGACGGCAGGGCACCTTGGCATGTACCGCTGACTGTCCGGTATGTAGAGAACCACCTGGCCATCAAAGACCAGAGCCTGTCTCCGGGCACCATTAGCGATTATGTTCCTCAAGAGGATGCCGACGTACTCAGGGCATTTGCACGTGTGCGCCGCCTGGAGGAAACGTCGATGACGGCAAAAAATATTCGTGCCGTGATGAACGATCAGCCTGACAGTCAGACGGAAAAAAAACCCGTTTATATAGACACCCGATCCATTTCCATGCTGGCCGAAAACCCGAATGCAACCACCATCACGCTGCCAGAGGTGAAAACGGCGGGCAAGAGCCGCGATTTTGAAGTACTGGGCGTGCCATTGCAGCAGCCAGGCTTTCATGTGCTGGAAGCCAAGTCCGCCAGCCTGGGTCAGGCGCTGCTTGCCAATAAAAATCCCATGTATGTACGCAGTTCGGTGCTGGTGACCAACATGGCCGTGCATGTCAAAAAAGGCCGGGACGATCTGCTGGTGTGGGTGACCACGCTGGATGACGCCAAGCCGGTTGCGCATGCACAGGTCAATGTACTTGATTGTTCCGGTAAAACGCTACTGACTGGCCAGACGGGCAGCGATGGCATCTGGCATTATCGCAAGGCGGTCAAAGGCGAAGATTATTGCAACGCTACGGAGTTGTCCGGCCTTTTTGTCTCGGCGCGCATTGGCCCCGATCATCCGCAGGCCGCTGGCGTAGGCGATTATTCGTTTGCGTTTACCTCATGGGACAATGGCATTGAGTCCTGGCGCTTCAATGTGCCAACCGACAGTTCTGCGCAGCCTACTGTGCGTGCCCACACTATCCTGGACCGCAGCCTGTTCCGTGCTGGCGAAACGGCGTCCATGAAGCATCTGCTGCGCACGCTGACACGCGATGGGTTTGCGCTGCCTGACATCAATGCGCTGCCGGCACAGATGAGCATTGAACTGGTGGGCGGGCAAGACAAATACAAGTTCCCCGTCAACTGGCAACAAACAGCGGGCGGCGGCGTGTTCAGTGCATCGGACTGGAAAATTCCCGAGGATATCAAGCGCGGACAATACCGAATTGTGCTGGACCCCGATGGTCAGGCGTACGAAACCGGTCAGTTTCGTGTCGAGGACTTCAAGCTGCCTTTGCTGGCAGGGCAACTGTCGATCACTGATGCTACGGGTGACAAAGGGCCGCTGATCGCACCCAAGGCAGTCCGACTGGATATGCAAATGCGATACTTGTCTGGCGGTGCTGCCGGACGGCTACCTGTAGACATTTCTGCACTGTCACGCGATCGCACCGTGTCATTTCGCGACTATGACGATTATTCTTTCGATCCGCCGCAACAAACCGCGGCCGACGCCGATAGTAAGCAAGAGGAGGGTGCAGACGATAGCGACACCAGCCGCATTATCGTGAACAAGCAGAAGATGACGCTTGATGCCCAGGGGCACGGCACGCTGGCGCTGGATGCCTTGCCCGCATCGGACAGAGCGCGCAACATCACCTTTGAAGGCAGCTTCATGGATCCTAACGGCCAGGTGCAGACGCTGAGCCGTACTGTGGCCGTGTGGCCCGCCGCCTATGTGGCGGGCATTCGAAGTGGCTACCTGGTGCAGCAGGAAAAGGCTGCGGCGATATCGGTTATTGCACTGGACACGCAGGGTAGGCCGGCGGCAACGGCCCCGGTCAAGGTACGTGCCGTCAGCTATACCTATCAGACTGTCCGCAAGCGTCTGGTCGGCGGGTTTTACAGTTATGACACCCATCGCGTCGCCAAAGATCTGGGCACCGTATGCACCGGCACCAGCGGCGCTGACGGCAAATTCGCTTGCGATATCAGCCTGAAAGAGCAGGGGCGGGTCAGCCTGATTGCCGAGGTTACCGATAGCGCAGGTCGCCGTGCCCAGGCCGAGTCCAGCGTCTATGTGGTCGGTGCAGGCGAGATGTGGTTCTCGGGCGAGAACAATGACCGCATCGACATAATTGCCGACAAGAAGGAATATCAACCCGGCGAGACTGCACAGTTCCAGGTGCGCATGCCATTTCGCCAGGCCAACGCGCTGGTTGCCATTGAACGGGAAGGGGTCCTGGAAACCAGGCAAGTAGCCCTGTCGGGCACCAATCCCACTTTCACTGTTCAGATCAAGCCTGAGTGGGGGCCGAACGTCTATGTTTCGGTACTGGCGCTGCGAGGTCGAATTCGCGACTCGGCGCAGAATCCGGATCTCAGTTGGGGAGAATCGGCCTCTGCGTTGCCTAGCGCATTAATTGATCTGGCCAAGCCGGCGTATCGCTATGGGTTGACGGCGATTCGTGTGCGCAGTGATAAAAATGCATTGAATATTAGTGTCACCACAGACAAGTCGCGCTATCAGGTTCGCGACCAGGCGACCGCCACGATCCGGGGCACCTTGCCAGATGGCAGCCCGGCTGCCAATGCCAGTGTTGCATTGGCGGTGGTGGACGAAGCCTTGCTTGAACTGGCGCCCAATGATACCTGGAATATTGTCAAAGCCATGATGGGTGAGCGCGCCTATGGGGTCGAAACATCCACTGCCCAGATGGAAGTGGTGGGACGGCGTCACTATGGTCGCAAGGCCCTGCCGCCGGGCGGTGGCGGTGGCAACGGTGGTGCCCCTACGCGCGAATTGCTGGACAGCCTGGTATTCTGGAAGCCGGATATTGTGCTGGACGCGCAGGGTCAGGCCACCGTTGCGCTCGGCCTGAATGATGCGATTTCGGGTTTTCGGCTGGCAGCCATTGCCGAACTGGGTGCGGACCGGTTTGGTCAGGGAAGTGCCCATATCGTGACCACGCAGGATTTGCAGGTCATCTCCGGTTTGCCGCTGGTTGCCCGCAGTGATGATCATTACACTGCGGCGGTCACGCTGCGCAATGCGACCGATCGTGCCATGACTGTACAGGTGGACGCGCGCGTCAGTGGTCCGGCGCTCGCGCCGGTAACGCTCAAGCGGCAAACCGTGTCCATTGCGGCACAGTCGTCGCAGAAGGTCGCCTGGGATATGAACATGCGTACCCTGCCGCCGGGGCCTTCGTCGCAGACCCTCAAGTGGCGTTTCGATGCCCGGGAACAGGAGGAGCCGACTGGCAGCACACCGGCGCATACCGCTGCGGCGGACAGTGTCGAAGTATCGCAACTGCTGATTCCTACCGTACCGGTCACGGTGCGACAGGCGACATTGCAATCGGTGCGCGCAAAGGAACCCATCGAGGGGTTACCGGTGCAGCCGCCAACAGGCGCGATCAACGGGGCCGATGGTGTGCCGCTGGGCGGGGTACAGGTGCAATTGTCCACGTCCCTGGCAAAAGGGCTGGAGCCGGTGCGCCGCTGGTTTACCGACTATCAGTTTACCTGCCTGGAGCAACTGTCTTCGATTGCCATCGGTATTGACAATCCGCAGCGCTGGTCGGCACTGATGAACCGGTTGCCCGTATACATGGATGATCATGGGCTGGTGGCGTACTTCCCTGGCCTGGCAGGCGATGAAGTGCTTACCGCTCATTTGCTTGCCGTATCCCAGGAGGCCAGTCGCGGTGACCAGCCTTACGCGATTCCGAAAGCGTATCGTGAAAAAATGCTGGAAGGCCTGATGGCCTATGTAAACGGCAAAATCCGTTCGACTGCATGGCAGCCCAAACAGGATAACGGGGAACGCAGGCTGATGGTGCTGGAGGCCTTGTCACGTGCCGGTATGGTTACCCCCCGCCTGCTGTCCACCGTTGAGTTTGATCGGGAGCGCATGAGTACGGCTGCACTGGTAGACTGGCTTAGCATTGTGTCGCGCGTCAAGAACTTGCCAGATCAGGCCAAAACGCTGTCCACGCTGCGTTCGGCCCTGCTGTCGCGCATGAGCCGGCAAGGCACCAGCCTGGTGCTCGCAGACGATGATGATGCCTATCCTTGGTGGATGATGAGCAATCGCGCCACGGTGACAGCCAAACTGCTTGTTGCGGTCATGAACAACAAGGCCTGGGAGAAGGATATCCCTGTACTGTTGACTGGCCTGCTTGGTCAGCAGCAGCGCGGCGCCTGGTCTACGACGACGGCGAATGTCTGGGGTACCCTGGCGGTTCGCGCCTTTTCCGCGACCTTTGAAAAAACGCCGGTCAAGGGAACGCTGTCCATGTCGCTGCAATCTGCCGGTGCCTCCACTGCATCCGCAGACCAGCAGTGGGAAGGGCTGCTGCCGACCCAAAAAATCTTGGTGCCGTGGAAAAACAATGATCCCCAGCAACTGTCGCTATCGCTGCAGGGAACCGGGCGCGTCTGGGCATCCATGGCGGCCCAGGCGGCAGTGCCGGTAAGCAAACCAATCTACGCGGGCTATACGCTCAGTCGCAATATTGTTCCGGTCTCACAGGCGGTAAACGGCAAATGGTCAGTGGGCGACATCTACCGTGTCCATCTGGATATCACTGCCAAGACCGCGATGAACTGGGTGGTGCTCAGTGATCCGGTGCCGGCCGGTGCGACGGTTCTGGGTGGCGGCCTGGGCCGGGATTCGGCCGTGGCAACCCAGGGTGAGAAGCAGGACGACAATGGCATGTCGCCCAGCTTTGCCGAACGCAAAAGCGAACTGTATCGTGCCTATTATGCGTGGTTGCCGGCGGGCAAGACGTCGCTGGAGTACACGGTGAGGCTCAATACGCCTGGCAGCTATAGTTTGCCGGCCACGCGGGTCCAGGCCATGTATGCGCCGCAGGTTTACGGCGAATTGCCCAACACCGGTGGGTTCACGATTGTTGAATCCGCCGGCGAGCCGATGGCGGTTTCAACACAACAGCCTGCACCAGCACAAGGGGCCAACGCTTCGGCTGCGACAACCCCATGATGGCACGGGCAGTCGGAGAAGCGGCAGAGCGCCGGGGCCGCCCATTCAGACTGCTGGGCCTGTGCCTGGTTGCACTGCTGGTCGTGGTTATTGTCGGGCTGGCTGTCTATATCGCCCGCCTGCCGGTACCTGGGTACGACGAAGTGCGCAGCGGGTACCGTGCGTCCTATATCACCTTGCTTGATCGCGATGGTGCGGTGCTCGAGCGGGTCCGCAACGACTATCATGAACGGCGTGACAACTGGACGCCGCTGGGCGAGATCTCTGTTGCCCTGGTCAGCGCTGTGCTGCAGTCCGAAGACCGGCGTTTTTACAGCCATGCCGGTGTCGATATACTTGCGCTGGGCGCAGCGGTGCGTGACCGGGTCACCGGGCGCAGTGTGCGCGGCAGCTCGACGCTTACGATGCAACTGGCCGGCATGCTGGACGAGCGCGATGGGCGCAACGGCAGGCGTACGCTGGCACAGAAAGCCAGGCAGATGATTCAGGCACTGGCCATTGAATTGCATTGGAGCAAATCGCACATTCTTGAAGCCTACCTCAACCTGGTTCCCTGGCGCGGCGAGTTGTCCGGGGTGACTGCTGCGGCCCGCAGTCTTTTCGGCAAATATCCTGTCGGACTGGACAGTCGTGAAGCCGCGATTCTCGCTGCCATGCTGCGCTCACCCAATGCTGCGCCAGCCGTTATTGCGCGCCGGGCTTGCGGCATTCTGAAGGCGCAATCACAAGCGCAATATTGTGAACATCTTGCAGGCATGACCGACTATCAATTGAGCCATACCGCCACCGCCTTGCAGGATGATCCTTTTGCTGCTTCTCATTTTGCCCGACGCCGGCTGGCATTGGGAATGCCGCAGCAGGCGCATCTAGCCACCACGATCGATGGCCGGCTGCAGCGCACCGTGCAGACCATTGTCAATCGCGTGGTCCATGAGATTCGCCATAGTCATGCCAATGACGCGGCAGCGGTCGTGCTGGATAACCGTACCGGTCGTATTCTGGCTTACGTGGGCTCCTCCGGTGATCTGGCAACGGCCCGCTACGTTGATAACGCAGCTGCCCTGCGGCAGGCTGGCTCCACGCTTAAACCCTTTCTGTACGCTCAGGCGTTGGAGCAGCGCAGGATTACGGCGGCCTCGCTGCTGGACGACAGCGCGGTCAACCTGCCTACCGGCAATGGGTTGTATGTGCCGCAAAACTATGACAAGCAGTTCGGCGGCTGGGTCAGTGCCCGTACGGCCCTGGCTTCATCACTGAACATCCCGGCGGTACGCCTGCTGGTCATGGTAACGCCTGATGTCTTTCACCAGCGTCTGCGCCAGCTTGGCTTGCCGCTGGCGCAGACGGGCGATTATTACGGCTACAGTCTTGCATTGGGTAGCGCCGATGTGACGCTGCTGTCGCTGACCAATGCGTATCGGGCGCTTGCCAATCAGGGCATGTACAGCGACGTGAACTGGGGTGTTGGTGCGGCGCCGTCGGCCAATCGGGTCATGAGTCAAGAGACTGCCTGGCTGGTGGGCGATATCCTGTCGGACAGGCAGGCACGGGCGCGCACCTTTGGCCTGGACAGTGCCTTGTCCACTCCTTTCTGGACCGCCGTCAAAACCGGCACCAGCAAGGATATGCGCGATAACTGGACCGTAGGCTGGTCTGACAAATATACCGTGGGCGTTTGGGTGGGCAACAGTACCGGCGCCAGCATGCGCCAGGTCAGTGGTGTTACCGGCGCGGGGCCTGCGTGGCATGACATTATGCGGTATCTGCATCGGGATCATGCCAGTATGCAACCAACCCGGCCCGCCGGGTTGAGCGCACGCGACATTACTTTTGAAAATAATCTGGAAGCAGCCCGGGCCGAATATTTTCTGCCGGGCACCGAGATGTCGCGCATCGCGCTGGCGTCTTCGGCCGCGGCACCGGCTTCCGGGCGCATGGTCATTCGCACGCCGGCCGACGGTACGATCATCGCTCTTGATCCCGATATCCCGGCGGACAACCAACGCATGCAGCTGTTGACCACGACACCGGCCGGTGGCAGGCACGTAACCGTGCGCTGGTACGTGGACGGTCGTTTTCTGGGCGAGGCCAATCCCTTTGCCTGGTATCCCGTACCGGGCAGCCACCTGATTGAGGCGCGCGACAATGCTGACCAGACTCATGACCGGGTGCGCGTCAACATACGCGGCGCGCAGTTGCGGCCGCAACTGGGTCAGCAGCCTTGATCGGCATGGTGCATGGCTACTGGTTGCTGCCACAACAAGCCTGAGCAAAGGTTGATTAGTCGTTGTCTGGCGGGAACTCACGCAGATTCGGGTACCGCTGTTTCAGAGTTTGAATAAAACGATCCGTGCTTTCTTGTGAATACCCCAAGATCTTTCCGATTTCTCTTTCCACCGATTCTATGTAACCGTATTTAAAAGCACATTTTTGTAGTTCGATAAATCTTAATGCTTTGTCCCTTGAACCGGGCACGTAAACCACGAGATCTTCATAGGGACCATCCCCTATATGTTCTCTGACCCAGTCTAATGCCCCGGGAGTCTGGGCTAGCCGATTGAAATTGTCTTCGGCGCCAAATTTGATGGTTTCAAATAATCCCTCATCAATGCATCTTCGCATGTCTTGAAAATGTTCTTCAGGGTAATCGAAACAAAAATAGGCGACCTCTTTTTTGCCTGCGAGCATAAATTGCGCTTCGCGTCCCTCATGTGGAGCCCCTTCTTCATTTTCAACAAGATTTTCATCGCTCATAGTAAAGAATCACTCTTTAATTTAAGAAAGTAGGTAATTTTAGGATGAAAATCCAAACGATGACGATCCTTAACTGCTGCCAGGTCGTAGGGATAGACGTTATGAGACTCTACTGTTTCCCGGGGGAAAATCAGGTGTTGTAGAAATTGGTTATTTAGTGCCATTGTCTGTCATAAGCGTTTTTAATACACAGGAACCGGGGCACGGGCAAAAGACACAACACCGTAGCAGATAATAGTTTCATCAGCGATATTTTTTCGCAAGAGAGCGCTATTTCTCCAGGATCGGTGGCATGCTTGTCACAAGGGAAGGCCAATGGCTTTATGTACAAATGTTGTGGTAACGCAAAGCTCAAGGTGGGCACAGGAAAAGACAGGGCGTAACTCACAATAAATAAAATCATTGGCTTGGTGGTTTCTCCTTTGTGAATACCGAACACAGGCCATGCGATCTGTTGCATAATTGAGTAAACAGTCCA
This sequence comes from Advenella sp. FME57, assembly GCF_014897675.1. GTDB lineage: Bacteria > Pseudomonadota > Gammaproteobacteria > Burkholderiales > Burkholderiaceae_B > Advenella. The sequence continues at coordinate 178,090 of NZ_JABUXU010000003.1, forward strand.
ATCAGGTGGTGCCTCAATGCAAACCAATACAAGCAATTCACAACTGAAAGTTGGCGTCGGTCAGTTTGCTGCCGTCAACGAGATCGAACCCAATAAGGAACATATCCATACCCTGGTAACGCAGGCGGCAGAGCAGGGCGTGCAACTGCTGGTCCTGCCCGAAGCGTCCATGTGTTCGTTTGGCTCGCCGCTGCCGCAATTGCGCGAGACGGCCGGCAACAACTCGCCTGCCTTTGTCCGCTACATGCAGGATCTGGCGCGTGATCACGACATGCATATTGTGGTTGGTGTGCTGAGCCTGGCAGACCAGCCGGGCGATGAACGGGTGACCAATCAGCTACTGGTTCTTGACAATACCGGCGCGCAGGTGCTTCGTTATACCAAAATGCATGTCTATGATGCCTTCAAATTCAAGGAGTCAGACAAAGTGCGGCCCGGCAGTTTTTCCGAAGAAAACGCCGAGCTGGGTCTGTTCGATATCAAAGGGTTTCGGGTTGGCCTGATCAACTGCTATGATCTGCGTTTTCCGGAAATGGCTCGCGCGCTTATTGATCAGGGAGCAGATGTGCTGTCGGTCAGTGCGGCCTGGCTTGCCGGCCCGCTTAAGGAAAACCATTGGGAAATATTGCTGCGGGCACGCGCCATTGAAAACACCAGCTATGTGCTGGCATCAGGGCAGACCGCGCCACGCAATTGCGGCCTGAGCATGATTGTGGATCCACTGGGTATGGTGTTGGGCACTGCCACCGCCGACCCGGGTCTGGCGGTGCACACCTTGTCATCACAACGTATTGCGCAAGTGCGCGAGCTGCTGCCATGTCTGCAAAATCGTCGTTATCAGGTATCAGGATTGAAATGAATACAACTGCAATAAAAAGAGCACATCCGGACGAACTCATTGTCGGGCTGGTTTCCGTCTCGGACCGGGCAACATCCGGTGTCTACGAGGACAAAGGCATTCCCTCGCTGCAGGCCTGGCTGGAGCGCGCCCTGCAGTCGCCGTTTCGCACCTGCCCCAGGCTGATTGCAGATGATCAGCAGACTATTTCCGAGACGCTGATCGAGCTGGTGGATCAGCAGGGATGCGATCTGGTGCTCACCACCGGCGGCACGGGCCCGGCGCGACGCGACGTTACACCAGAAGCGACACTGGCGGTTGCCAGCAAGCCCATGCCCGGTTTCGGTGAACAGATGCGACAAATCAGCCTGGCCTTTGTGCCTACCGCCATTTTGTCCCGCCAGGTTGCTGTCATCCGCGAAGCGACTGAACATGCTGCGCTGATTATCAATCTGCCGGGGCAACCCAAAGCCATACAGGAAACCCTGGAAGGGTTGCGCGATGAACAGGGCGAAGTAAAAGTGCCAGGCATCTTTGCCGCCGTGCCTTACTGCATTGACCTGATCGGCGGTCCCTATATAGAGACCCGAGACGATGTGGTTGCGGCTTTCCGGCCAAAATCGGCCCGGCGCGAGCCCAAAGCTTGACAGTTGTGATGTCACAATTGGTAAATTTGGTAAAAAGCCGGGTTCCTGCGCCTTATATGCGGTTTCCCACTTAAAATAGTGGCTGTTCAGATATTTTTCAATTTCAGGAGATCGTTACATGGCACTCGTTTCTATGCGCCAATTACTGGATCATGCCGCGGAAAACGGCTATGGTATTCCCGCCTTCAACGTGAACAATCTGGAGCAGGTGCAGGCCATCATGGAAGCGGCCAAGGAAACCAACAGTCCGGTCATCATGCAGGCGTCTGCTGGTGCGCGTAAATACGCAGGCGAAGGTTTTCTCAAACACCTGATTCAGGCTGCGGTAGAGAGCTATCCGGAAATCCCGGTAGTCATGCACCAGGATCATGGTCAGTCACCTGAAATCTGTCAGGGTGCCATTAATCTTGGTTTTTCAAGTGTCATGATGGACGGCTCTCTCATGGCCGACGGTAAAACCATTGCCGACTATGAATACAACGTGGAAGTAACCAAGCAGGTAGTTGATCTGGCACACAAGGTCGGTGTCACCGTAGAAGGTGAACTGGGTTGCCTGGGCTCGCTTGAAACCATGAAAGGCGACAAGGAAGACGGCCACGGGGCAGAAGGCACCATGACCATGGAGCAACTGCTTACCGATCCGGAGCAGGCTGCAGATTTTGTCCGTCGCACCCAGCTGGATGCGCTGGCGATCGCGATTGGCACCAGCCACGGCGCCTACAAATTCACCCGCAAGCCTACAGGCGATATTCTGTCTATCAATCGCATCAAGGAAATCCACGCCCGCTTGCCCAATACACACCTGGTCATGCATGGCAGCTCCAGTGTTCCCCAGGAATTGCTGGCCGAAATCCGCGAGTTCGGTGGCGACATGAAAGAAACCTATGGCGTGCCGGTTGAAGAAATTCAGGAAGCCATCAAGTTTGGCGTGCGCAAAGTCAATATCGATACCGATATTCGTCTTGCCATGACAGGCGCCATCCGCCGTTTCCTGGCTGAAAATCCCGGCAAGTTCGACCCGCGTGAATACAACAAGCCAGCCCGCGAAGCCGCCAAGAAAATCTGCGTGGCGCGCTATCAGGAATTTGGTACAGCCGGCAACGCCAGCAAAATCAAACCGATTGGCCTGTCTGAAATGGCCGCAGCCTATGCTGCAGGCAAGCTGTCTCAACAGGTAAAATAAGACGATTGCGCCGTCTCCCGGGACGGCCTGTCAGGGAAACCCCGCCACGACGATGCGTTGTGGCGGGGTTTTTCTTGTGAGTTTCCGTAATAGGAAATGATACCCGTAACGGGTATATTGCTATGATTTAGCAATAAGCAATGGCAGTATGAGAGTGTTAAAGCGCAGAGCGTTTGCGAAATGGCAGTTGCGTGAAAAATTGCCTGACGCTGTCTTATGTTGGGCTGTTATGAAAATGGAGCACGGGCTGATCGACGCCGATTTGGGTGGAAGGCTTTATAAAAAACGGGTGCCTGGTGCTGGCTGCGGTAAAAGCAGGAGGTATCGAACATTGCTTTCGGCCCGAATAGGCACTCGGTACATTTTTCTGCACGGTTTTTCGAAAAGCGAGCAGTCCAATATTTTTCTGAAAGAAAAGCAGGCCCTGAGCTATGCCGGCAAGCTATTTCTGGCGCTATCAGATGACGACCTGGTTCTTGCCTTGCAAGCCGGCGTCCTACAGGAGTTGCATTGTGACAGGAAAAATCATTGAATCATTGCGCGGTGAACTGGCTGAGCTGCAGACTGGGGGTGCAATCAGCAAAACGACAATGCGCGAGTTTGACACGCTTTTCCCGTTGCCGGTCAGGAATTTTACAGCGACAGATATACGAAAATTGCGCGAGTCACTCAATATCAGCCAGCCTGTCTTTGCGCTTCATTTACATACCACGGCCTCGACCGTACGCAAATGGGAACAGGGTCATACACGCCCGTCGGGACCGGCTTTGAAATTGCTCAATGTGATCGCCGCCAAGGGGCTGCAAGCCATTCTGTAAGATGATCTTGCCGCATGAGGTAGCACACTGATGGTGTGCGCCGCTAGCGGAACCCGCCACGACGATGCGTTGTGGCGGGGTTTTTTACGTTCAAGCCTAGCATATGGCGGTAAAATAACGGATTATTCCCATTTCTATTCCATGCTCGTACGCCCGCGACAGTACTTCACGCGTCCGCGTGCCGCATGAAATTTTCCCTTGCAAAGGATTTCCGGTGACATCTGCGCTTCTTCAATCTGATATTCAGTCCCTGCCACTGCTGGCGCGCGGCAAAGTCCGTGATATGTACGCCGTGGGCGACGACAAACTGTTGATTGTTGCCTCTGATCGTATTTCTGCGTTTGATGTGATTCTGGATGATCCTATTCCCGGCAAGGGCCAGGTGCTTACCGAGCTCACGGAGTTCTGGCTGAACAAACTGGGGCATATTATTCCAACCCATGTGACCGGTATTGCTCCCGAAGAGGTGGTGCAACCCGCGGAAGCAGACCAGGTCCGGGGCCGGGCCATGGTTGTCAAGCGCCTCAAGCCTGTGCTGGTGGAAGCGGTCGCGCGTGGCTATCTGATCGGATCCGGCTGGAACGACTATCAAAAAACCGGCGCCATCTGCGGCGTCAGCCTGCCTGCTGGTCTGGTCCAGGCGCAGAAACTGGCATCGCCTATCTTTACCCCGGCGGCCAAGGCCGAAATGGGTTCTCATGACGAAAACGTCGACTTCGCCCATGTCGTGCGCGAAGTGGGGCAGGAGGTTGCCGAGCAGATTCGTGATATCACGCTGCACCTTTACACCGAGGCGGCCGATTATGCTGCAGAAAAAGGCATCATCATTGCCGATACCAAATTTGAATTCGGCTTGGACGACAACGGCGTCCTGCATCTGATGGATGAAGTGCTCACGCCTGACTCTTCCCGTTTCTGGCCCGCCGACTCCTATCAGACGGGCATCAGCCCCCCGTCCTTTGACAAACAGTTTGTGCGCGACTGGCTGGAAACCCAGCCCTGGGACAAGACAGCGCCTGCGCCCCGACTGCCACAGGACGTGTTGCAGAAAACGGCCGACAAATATCGTGAGGCGGCAACCCGTCTGATCGGATAAGCAGGGCGTTATGAACGAAACACTCAACTCAGGCAATCACAATACTGATTCCAGGCAGGCCGACCAGGCGCTGGTCGGCGTTATCATGGGCTCGTCCAGCGACTGGGACGTCATGAAAAACGCCACGGACATGCTCGAGCAATTCGGCGTGCCTTACAAGGCCCAGGTCATCTCGGCGCATCGTATGCCGCAAGATATGGCCGATTATGGCGCGACAGCCTATGATCGCGGCCTGCGGGCGATTATCGCCGGCGCCGGCGGTGCAGCGCATCTGCCAGGCATGATGGCGGCGCTGACCGAGGTGCCGGTGTTTGGCGTACCGGTCCCGTCGCGCTATCTGCGCGGCGAAGATTCCCTGCTGTCCATCGTGCAAATGCCCAAGGGGGTTCCTGTTGCCACCTTTGCCATCGGCGAAGCCGGCGCCGCCAATGCAGCGCTGCATGTGATTGCCATGCTGGCCATGAACAACCCGGCGTTGCGCGAACAATTGCGCGCTTTTCGCGAGAAACAGACCAATACGGCAAGGGCGATGACATTGCCGCCGGCTACCAAGAACTGAAAGAGAATTTTCGCAATGCACACACCAATAGCACTTTCTGACCGCATTCATCCTGGCGAATGGCTGGGCATGCTGGGCGGCGGCCAACTGGGTCGCATGTTCTGCCACGAGGCGCAGAAACTGGGATACAAGGTCGTTGTTCTGGACCCGTCCGGCAACAGTCCTGCAGGCATGGTGGCCGAGCGCCATATGGCCGCAGCCTACGATGATATCGTTGCGCTCAGGGAACTGGCCGCGATCACGCCCGCCGTTACGACGGAATTTGAAAACGTGCCGGCCAGCAGTCTGAAACAACTGTCTGCAAGCTGTCGCGTGACGCCTGGCGCGGCAGCGGTCGCCGTTGTGCAGGACCGGATTGCCGAAAAGGCATTTATCAATGCCCAGAAGATCCCGGTAGCGCCATATTGTGAGGTTCGCGACATGAGCGATCTGGAGCAGGCACAGGATGCACTATTTCCCGGTATTCTGAAAGTAGCTCGCCTGGGTTATGACGGCAAGGGTCAGCAACGGGTCTCGACCCGCGCCGAAGCCATTGAAGCCTTTCGTGACTTTGGACAAATACCCTGCGTGCTTGAAGCCATGTTGCCGCTGGATCATGAAATTTCAGTTGTCATGGCGCGGGCGATCAGCGGAGAGACCGCGATTTTCCCGATTGGCATTAACACCCATGAGAACGGCATTCTTGCCAGTACGGTTGTCGCGCCGGATCTGATCAACGAAGATTTGGCCAGTCAAGCCAGGGAAGCAGCCCTGCGCATTGCCGAAGGACTCAATTATCAGGGCGTGCTGTGTGTCGAGTTTTTTGTGCTGTCTGACGGTCGCTTGATTGCAAACGAAATAGCGCCACGTCCGCACAACAGTGGCCACTACACGATGGACGCCTGTGTCACCAGCCAGTTTGAACAGCAGGTGCGGGTCATGACGGGCATGCCGCTGGGCGCGACAGATCTGCTCACGCCGGTGGTCATGCTCAATATCTTGGGCGACTGCTGGTTCAATGGCAATGCCAGCCATGCGCGCGAACCGCAATGGCATGACATTCTTGCCATCCCGGGTGTATCGTTGCATCTGTATGGCAAGGATGAGCCGCGCCCGGGGCGCAAGGTCGGGCATATTAACGTTGTGGGCGCCAACATAGAGCAGGCCAAGGAACGGGCACGGGATGTGATTCGCAAAATGGGGATTCGCACCGTTTTGTCCTGACTGGCTTTAACCGTTTTATCTATACCATGTAATCCCAAGAGGCAGTCCCGGACCCCAGGACTGCACCCGATGATCACGCGACACAGACCATTTCCATGACCGATATGACAAGCCCGATTGACCATGCCGCACACGTTTTAAACGAAGGCGGTCTGGTGGCGTTGCCTACCGAGACGGTTTATGGTCTGGGCGCCGACGCCGAGAGCGCGCAGGCCGTGGCCAAAATCTATCAGGCCAAGCAGCGGCCAGCCAACCATCCGCTCATTGTTCATATCGCGCCGGAGGCGGATCTGTCCTATTGGACGCGGGACCTTCCGGCAGAAGCGCAAAAGCTGATACAGGCGTTCTGGCCGGGACCATTGACGCTGATCCTGCCGAAAAACCCGGCCATTACCGATGCGGTGACCGGCGGGCAGGACAGTATCGGCCTGCGGTGCCCGTCGCACCCGGTCGCACTGGCGCTAATCCGCGCTTTCGCCCGCCTGCGCCCCTCGGGACAGGCTGGTATTGCCGCGCCTTCTGCCAACCGGTTCGGTCATGTGTCGCCGACCAAAGCCCAGCACGTACGCGACGAATTTCCCCAGGAATGCACCGATGGCATGCCGGTGCTCGAAGGGGGCGATACTGACATCGGCATTGAATCGACGATTGTGGACGTCTCGCGCATTGCGCAGGGCATGCCGGTCGTATTGCTTCGCCCTGGTCATATTTCGGCAGGGCAACTGGCGGGGGTGCTGGGCTATACCCCGGCCAGCCCGGACGCTGCGGTTCCTCGTGCATCGGGCACGCTGAAAGCCCATTATGCGCCGCAAACCCGGCTCAGCCTGTTCGATGCCGCAAACCTGGAAGACCTGCTGGCCGCCCGTCCGGGGCACGAACGCTGGGCTATTTATGCGTTTGACGCGCCGCCACCGGCCTTGCCGGCACAGTTGCAGTGGCAGCAGGTGTCTTCTGACCCGGTCCGCTACGCACATGATCTGTATGCGCTGCTGCGCGAGGCCGACCAGCAGAATCTGGACCATTTACTGATCCAGCGCCTGCCCGCAGACGAACGGTGGGATGCGGTTGCCGACCGCCTGCAGCGTGCCGCCGCCGCTTTCGAATAAGACCGTACTGGCCACAGTGGTGGCCAGGAATGCTTTAGATTCCAACCTGTTATGTGAATCGCTGCAGTTTATTTTGGAAAATGCACAGCCGCTTTGCCAGTTGGCCTAAACCGGATTATGATGATTCTATTGGAATCTCCGGAACGCAATATGTTAGAAATCAAGAATCTTCAGGAAATGGTGGATGTGCGCAGGGATATCCACGCTCACCCCGAACTGGCTTACGAAGAAAACCGGACTGCACAGGTCATTTGCCGCAAGCTCAAGCAATGGGGCATCCCTTATGAAGCGGGTATCGGCAAAACCGGCGTGGTTGCAACCATCCGGGCGGGCAGCGCCGACAAGGCCATTGCTTTGCGTGCCGATATGGACGCGCTACCCATGCAGGAAGAAAATCGCTTCGCACACCGTTCGCAGCATGATGGCAAAATGCATGGCTGCGGTCACGATGGGCATACCACCATGCTGCTTACTGCGGCGCATTACCTGAACGAGACGCGCAATTTTGATGGCACTGTTCACCTGATATTTCAGCCTGCCGAAGAGGGCGCAGCCGGCGCCAAAGCCATGCTTGAAGATGGATTGCTGGAACGGTTTCCCTGCGAAGCCATTTTCGGCATGCACAATTGGCCCGGGCTACCCGAAGGGGCATTCGGCTATCGCAGCGGGCCGCTGATGGCCTCCAGCAATGTATTTAGAATCACCGTTTCGGGAAAAGGCGGTCACGCAGCGGCACCCGCCGATTGCGCCGATCCGGTTCCGGCGATTGCCCAGATTGCAGTGGCGCTGCAGACCATCGTATCGCGTTCGGTTCGCCCAATTGATCCGGCGGTCTTGTCCATTACGCAAATTCATACCGGGTCCGCCAATAACGTAATTCCCGATAGTGGCTGGCTGGCCGGTGCGGTGCGCTGTTTTTCCGATGACGTGATCGACGTGATGGAAAAACGCATGCGCGAACTGGCCACGCAGATTGCCAGCAGCTTTGGCTGTACTTGCGAAGTCGACTTTGACCGCAGATATCCGCCATTGGTGAACACGCCCGACGAAACCGAGTTCTGCCGCCAGGTCATGGAGTCCCTGTATGGCGAGCGCAGTGCCGACATGGTGCGCGAGAATGTGCAAGTCATGCCCTCTGAAGATTTCTCCTTCTTCCTGCGCGAGCGGCCTGGCAGTTATGTCTTTTTGGGAAATGGCGAGGGCAACCACCGCGAGCCAGACCATGGCCTGGGCCCTTGCATGCTGCATAACCCGAGCTATGATTTCAACGACAATCTAATCCCGATCGGCGCCAGCTACTGGATTCGCCTGACAGAAATGTATCTGGCGGCCAAAGCCGGATAACAACACCTTTGATCATTCCCGGTACCGATGCGATCGGGAATGACAGCCCGCGATCATAACGACGCACGCCATTGGCAAATGCAAAAAGACGCGGGCCGAGGTAATTGGCATCATCATGCACATACCGGGGGACTACGGATGGTTTACGGAGGAATCAGACGACATGAAACGCTAAAGATTTGCCGAGCTTCTTAAATGCCTGATCAATCGTATCAACCTTTGTCGCCTGCCGCAGATTTACCATACGGTTCACTTGCGTAGGCGACACTTTCATCAGGCGTGCCAAATCGGCCTGTTTTACGTGCTGTCGCACCATTTCGTTCAATAACTCAACCTTGATTGCCACACTGGCCGGAAGGTCGACGATGTGCTGTCCGGCTTTTGTCGCTGATGGCGTCGGCACGCGACGCATATCATCAAAGTAAAAATCAAGTGCGGTAATTAGGCAGTCATACGCTAAATCAATGGCCTGCGCTTTGGTTTCTCCGTAGCTGATGGCTTCCGGAATATCCGGAAAGGTCACCATAAACCCCGGGCCATCGGGCGTCAGCATAAATGGATATTTCATATTACTTTCCTTTCTGTTCGGTGGTCGCTTCGTGTGAAGCCACCGAAGGGACGCCTGTCACAAGCCAAGCTGTTTTAATATTGCTTTTCGAATTCCCTCTGGCAACTCTTTCGCGTGCCTGGGAAGGGTACTGTGCCTACCGTTTAATGTCAGTTTCGTGTGGTTCGATCCTTCCTTAAACGTTACTCCCTGCGACATAAGCCAGCGTCTGAATTCGCTGGTTTTCAATGCAACTTCTCCTGCGTTTTCTATTATCTAATTATATACGAAAACGTTTATAAAAATAAACAAAAACGTGTATCGTATGGCAATGGAAAGCATGCCATTAGGTCTAAACGCAGGCGTCTCACTACTTGTCCGTCAATTCCCCATATCTGGCCAGCGCAATTCTGCGTGCAGCGCTGTGATCCACGATAGGCCTGGGATACGTTTTGTCCAGCTCGATCTGTGCGCTCGCCAGTATCTGATCGCCTGCCGTCCATGGAGCATGGATGTGCTTACCGGACAAGGCCGCCAGCTCGGGCACATAGCGGCGTATGAATTTTCCATCCGGGTCGAATTTCTGTGATTGGGTGATTGGGTTGAAAATCCGGAAATAGGGCTGGGCGTCACAGCCGGTGGAGGCGGCCCACTGCCAGCCGCCGTTGTTTGCGGCCAGATCAAAATCATTTAACTTCAACGCGAAGTATTGTTCACCCCGCTTCCAGTCGATACCCAGGTCCTTGGTCAGAAAGCTGGCAACTATCATGCGCAGCCGGTTGTGCATATAGCCTGTTTGATTCAGCTGGCGCATGCCGGCATCGACAATCGGATAACCTGTTTCTCCCTGGCACCATGCCAGGAAATGGTGCTCGGCTTGCGGTCCGCTTTCCCATTCAATCGCCTCATATTTGGCGTTGAATGCGTGTTCGACCACCTGTGGATAATGATGCAGGATCATGAAATAAAAATCTCGCCAGATCAGCTCGCTCAACCAGGTCGCAGCGCCCTGGTTGCCCGTGGACATTGCCGAAAAGGCGGCCTTGACCAACGTGCGAATAGATAGGGTGCCGAATCGCAGGTGCACAGATAAATAGCTTGGGCCTCGCAGAGCCGGAAAATCACGTTTGGCATCATAGGCGTTCATGCGGGGCAGAAAATCATCAAGTGCTTCCTGAGCGCCGCTGCTGCCGGCCGGCAGCAGCACCGGCTGCGCTGGCGGTTTGAAGCCGATATCTTCCAGGCACGGGCGTTGCGCCAGCGCTTGCGGGACTGGCGCCAACGCGCCCCCCAATGATTCGACGGGCACAGCAGCGTAGTGTTCGCTGTGCAAGGTTTTTAGCCAGGCGTTTTTGTAAGCGGTAAATACCTTGTACGGGCGACCCTGTCCGTTGAGTATTTCGTCGGTATCAAAAATGACCTGATCCTTGAACAGGAAAAGCGCCCGGTTATCCGACTGCAGCATTGTGCCAACCTGTTGGTCGCGTTCTTTTGCCTGTGGCTCGTAATCACTGCCGGCAAACACTGCCTCTACGTTCAACTGCCGTGCGATGGCCGGGATGATTTGCTGTGGTGTACCGTGACGCACGATCAGCCCCGAACCGGCTTGCTGCAATTGGCGCTGCAGATCATCCAGGCATGCATCAATGAATGACACGCGGCGATCGTCAGGGGGGAGGGGACAAAGAATATGGGTATCGAAGACAAACAGGCAGAACACCGTTTCACATTGACGCAGCGCCTGAAACAGCGGGCGGTTGTCAGCAGCGCGCAGATCACGACGGAACCACATCAAGCCGCGGTTATATTGTTTCATGGGTCAGGTTTTTGGATAAACAATCGTGGAAACACGAGCTTAACTGAATTTCCTGAAAAATACATTGAACCGCTCTCGTGCAGGTGTTCTTATCCGGCAGTCCTTTGCGCGGCGCGCACCTGGCCGATTCCGCGGTCTTCATTGTTTCCAATGATCAATTACCTGGGCAGAGGCCGTACCAGAAGTGATGCCGCCGGATGCAGGCGCCTGGCCGCAAGCGGGCGCGCATGCATCGATAGTTCGGGCATCACATGTTCTGTTTGATTTGACCACAATAGAGATCTCAACCTGGCTCAACAACGCAGCAGGGCAGGCTGAATATCCGTTGGGGCGTTATTTGCTGTCGGACAGAACCAATTTTTCCAGGTAATCCAGATCCTCACGTACCAGACGCAGCGATTCCCTTACATCCGGCACTTCGGGTCGCCTTGCTGCATCACGCAACAGCGAATTGACAGCCATGTCAGCCATGATCCCGGCGACATTGGCGCGATCCAGTCTGCCCTCGGGCTTATACCACCAGGCCGACCAGTTGCACATGCCAATCAGACTGAAAGCGGCTACATGTGCGTCAACCATGCGAAACACGCCTTCCCGGATCCCTCTTTCTATGACATGGCTGAAGTTCTCAAGTACATTACGGCGTGCATTTTGCACTGATATGCGTTGCTTCGGTGACAAGTCGGCCTCAGTACGATCTGCAACGCGAAACTCTGCAGGGCGTGACAGAATCAGGTCGGCGTGCTGGGTGACCAGCGCGCGCAACGCCGTCACGGGGTCAAGATCGTCGCGGGCAACGGTGTCGCCGGCCAGTTTGCGCGCCGCACTCAGCACTTCCTCTGTCAGCGATTGCTGAATCTGTTCCTTGTTCTTGAAATAATAATACACCGCCGTACGGCTCAATCCCAGCGCTTCGGCAATGTCCTGGATGCTGGTGCCGCCGGTGCCTCGTTCAATGAAAAGCGTTGCCGCCACATCCAGGATAGCGCTGCGTAGCGCTTCTCCTTTGAGCGTCGCCTTTGTCGAAATGTCGTTCACTGTCGTACTCCCTGTTGCAACGCAGCCATTAAACCCTAGTTGGCTGCCGGTTGTATAGCCCATTATTTTCCTTGATTTGACGGATTCGTCAAATATTAAAATTTAATTGACATTAAAGTCAAATAATTATCTAATGTGTCAAATAACACTTCGATGATATTTGGAAAGGAGAACGATTGTGGCAATAAACCCTTCTGCAAATCCGGTTACCGCGGGGTTTCTGAATACGGACTGGAATCCACGTGATTTGCCCGCAGGCGCCTCTACCCGCAACGTGGTCTTGCGCTGCGCCGATGGCGCCGCCACCTCTGGCTCTCTGTATCAGCCAGCCGGCAAGCGCTGCAGGACGGTAGTATGCATCATGCATCCACGTGAGTTCATGGCATGCCACTACCTTATTCCAGATATTGTTGCGGCAGGCTGTGCCGCCTGGTCTCAGGGTGCACGATCAGTGGGCAATGACCTGCGCCTGGAGCATGAATTTGCATTGCGTGATGTCACCGCTGGCCTGACCTTTCTGCGTGAACAGGGATTCGACAATATCGTTCTGTTGGGCAATTCGGGTGGCGCGGGACTGTATTCGCTTTACGCTGAACAGTCGGCCCTGCCTGGAGCACAACGGATTGCGCGCAGCCCGGCAGGAAAGCGCACCGGCTTGGGCGAGCTGGACATGCCTCGAGTTCAGGGCATGGTTTTGGTCGGCCCTCATCCTGGTCAGGGTGCATTGTTAATGAATTGCATTGACCCGTCTGTCGCGCAGGAGGGTGATGCCTTGTCTGTCGTACCGCACCTGGACCCGCTGGATCCGGCAAACGGCTACAAGCCGAACGGGCAGGCGCGTTACTCGGCGGAATTTATCGAACGCTACCGCGCCGGCCAGCAGGCCAGGGTGGCTCGCTTGGATGCGGTCGCGCATCAGATGATAGACACGCGGCTAAAGGCGCGCGAGCGGGTGAAAACGCAGCCTGACAGCTCGGCAGATGGCAAACGGCTGGCCGCTCACACCCCGGTGCTGATCGTCTGGCGAACCGATGCAGATTTGCGTTGCCTGGATCTGAGCCTTGATCCTTCAGACCGACACCCCGGCTCCCTATGGGGAAAAAATCCTTATTCGTCGAACTATGGTGCGGTGGGGTTCGCCCGTTTTTGTACGCCCGAGAGCTGGCTCTCGACCTGGTCAGCGCTCTCGTCCAATGCCAGTCTGTCGCGCACTGCTCCGGCGATCGACATACCATCACTGGTGATCGAATACACGGGCGACCAGGCCTGCTTTCCGGGTGATGTACAGACGATTTACGACGCGCTGACGGCGCAGGACAAGCAGCATCTTCGCATTCGCGGCGACCATCATGGACGCGCCCTGACCGACGATGAAGAACCGGGACGCTATCAGGGCGGTCGCGAGCTGGCTCGCTGGTTGCAGGCGCGCTTTCTTTGATTAATGCCTAATGGAGATTTGACATGACTGTTGTTCACGATACGCCAGGTGCGCTGCGGCTGCATGGCGTTGACCATACTGCGAGACCGACCTGGCGCTTGCGCGAGACCGTCGCGTTTTACCGAGATGTGCTCGGCTTGCGCCTGGTCCATGTTATATCTGCTCGCGGGTGGGGGCCTGCGAGCCATCCGGATTTCCTGCATTTCTTTTTTGATAGCGGCAATGGCAGCACGATCGCGTTTTTCTACTATCTGGGCGCGCGGGAGCCGGAAACCATGCAGGGACGCAGTAGTATGCGGCCGTTGCCTGAAGATCATGTCGCCGATGCAACGCATACCGCGTGGCTGGTGCAGAATGAAGCGGAGTTGAAAGCCTGGAAAAAAAGGCTAGAGGATGCGAATCTGCAGGTCTCCGTCGAGACGCGCCATGAAGTGATCGAGTCGATTTATGTTCGCGACCCCAATGGCTATTTCATCGAATTTACTCGTAAATTGAGGTCGTTGGGCCGGGTTGACGAAGTTGACGCCGATCTGACGATACAGGCGGCGATACAGGCCGAAGACAGCGCGCTGTCCAAGGGCGAACGCATCCGGCATATCGATGAAGTATGGGCCCGCAAGGCAACATTGCTTGAGCAGCAAGGCACAATGGCTCAGACGCCGGCCGCAGGCGTTCGCATCTTTGTACCCTGCGTCGAGGAGTTTGCGCCGCTGGTGCGTGACGCAGAACAACGCGATGACTGTCAGGTCGTCAAGAGTGAATATTTCGATTGTATTTGTGCGGACAAGCCGCTGGAGTTTCGCCGCAAGGTGCTCGGATTGAAACCCGCTGTGTGGTATGGCCTGTTCACAGGCGGTGTCAGTGGCGTCATTGAAGTGCTGGACCGGGACCGGGTTCGGATCGTTCCCGTGACAGGCTGATCTATTGGCAGGAGACAAAAAAATGCAAAATATTCGTTACCCCATAGAGGGTGTTATTTATCATGAACAGGAGCGCGCACGCGCCTGGTATGACAATGGCGCGTGGCAGCAGCAGACGGTCGGCCACTTGTTGCGAGCCACGGCGCGTCGGTGTCCAGAACGCCAAGCGATCATCACCGAGGAAGGCAGCGTCACGTTTGCACAACTGGATGAGCAAACCGAGCGGCTGGCCGCGGCGCTGCTGAACCTGGGCCTGGACCCTGGCGATCGTGCCATCTTTCAGATGGGCACCACGCTTGAGACCGTCATTGCGTTGCTGGCCTGTTATAAAGCGGGCATCGTACCGGTGTGTTCATTGCCGCAACACCGGGAACTGGAAATCGGTCAATTGATCCGTCAGTCTGGTGCACGTGGATACTTTGTTCAGGCTGATGTTAGCGCCTTTGATCTGGTTGCTTTCGCGCAGCGAATGATGTCCGACCATGCCGGATTGACACGACTGGTGGTGGCGCGCGGGACTTCATCGGCCGGCAACGATTTGCGCGCGCTGATCGAAGCCATGCCGCTCGCGCGAGCGCAGGCAATCGTCGCCGAGCATGCACCAGCCTGCGAGGATGTACTGGCGTTCCAGTTGTCTGGTGGCACGACCGGCATTCCAAAAATTATTCCGCGTTTTCATGCTGAGTACATCGCGCACTCACTTGCCTGTGCGAAGAACTATCAACTTGACCAAGATGATCGTTTCATTTGGGCTTTGCCATTATTGCACAATGCCGCGCAGGTGTATGTCCTGATGCCGGTCATCGCGATGGGCGTGTCAGCAGTTCTCATGCCCCGGGTCGATGTGCCGCTTATGTTGACGCTGATTGAGCGATACAGGGTCACGCGAGCAATTTCAATCGGACCGATCGCACCGCAATTGATGGCTTATTCCGATCTGGCAAGGCATGACTTGTCTTCGCTGCGTCTGTTTATAACAATGAGCGCAGCCGAGCGACTGGAAGAACATTTGCGCATTCCATGCTCCAACCTGTTCGGTATTACCGAGGGCTTGCTGGTTGGATCACCAGCCGGTGCACCACCTTACCTTCGCCACAAAACGCAGGGCCGCTCGGGCTGCGCCGATGATGAAATCCGCTTGCTGGTGCCCGGGACAGAAGTGGGCGTTGAACCGGGACAGATGGGTGAACTGTGTTTTCGCGGACCGGCCACCGTTCCCGGCTTCTTCGACGCACCGGCAGCCAATGCCCAGGCCTACACGTCTGACGGCTTTTACCGAACAGGCGACATGATGATAGAGCGGATTGTTGACGGCCAGTCCTATTACAGCTTTGAAGGCAGGTTGCGCGACAACATCAATCGTGGCGGCGAAAAGATCGGATGTGAAGAGGTTGAAGCACTGGTCAGTGCGCATCAGGCCATTTCCGAAGCACGTCTTGTCGCCATGCCAGACCCCATTTACGGCGAGAAGGGCTGCGTCTTCATCACATTGCGGCCTGGTCACGCCGCGCCTTCTGTCCAGGAATTGATGATGTTTCTCGTTGAAAAGGGTTTGGCCAAATATAAGTGTCCCGAACGCGTCGAGGTGATTGAGGCCTTTCCGGTTACCAAAGTGGGCAAGCTGGACAAGATGATGTTGCGCAGAATGATTGCAGAATTAATCAATCACGAGGCCCGGCAGGGCACGGGGGAACGTAATGATAAGTACTGAGTACGTTGTGAATGAAGCGCCGTTTGTGATTCGTCGACGGGTCAAGTGGGGCGATTGCGATCCTGCTGGGGTGGTCTACACCGTCACATTCAGCGAGTATGTCATCTCGGCTGCTGAGCTTTTTTACGGACAGCTGCTGGGCGGGACACCGCAGCGCGTGAAGGACGAGCATGGCTTTGGCACGCCAACGCGTGCATTGACCTTTGATTTTCGCGCCTCACTCTGGCCTGATGAAGAGTTTGACATGGCCGTCTATGTTGAAAATATCAGCCAGCGGACCTATACCTTGCACATCGCCGGCAGTGTGCGTGGTCAGGCAGCGTTCGATGCACGATTGACGCCCATTTGTGTGGCTCGTGGCGAGCGCCGGGCCATTGCCTTGCCTGACGTACTGCGCGATGCGCTGCTCGGTTATCAGCATGACTGCGAACAACAGGCGCCATATGGGAGTACGAACCAATGAAGATCGCAGTTATTGGCGCCGGCCCTGCCGGCCTGTATTTTTCTCTCCTGGCCAAGAAACAGGATCCTGGCCATGATATACGGGTTTATGAGCAAAATCCGCGAGGCGCCACCTATGGTTGGGGCGTGGTATTTTCCGACGTGGGACTGGCTTTCCTGCGCGAGGCCGATCCTGCGTTTTTCGACACATTCGTGGCGCATCACGAGCGCTGCGACTATATGCAGATTATTCACCAGGGTACGAGTGTCCAGGTGCACGGCAATCATTTCTCGCGCACCGCGAGACTGGATATGCTGGATGTGCTGGAACAGGCCTGTTTGCGGGCTGGCGTGCAAATCGAGCACGATTGCCGCATTGACGATATTGAACAGCTGGCTGCCGATGTTGATATGGTGGTGGCGGCAGATGGCAGCAATAGCGCAGTTCGCAAGCAATACGCCGATCAGTTCCGCCCCAGTTTTGAGCGCCGCCGCAATAAATTTGCCTGGTATGGAACGCATCAGCGCTTTCATCCTGTCTCGCTGATCTTTCGTGAAACGGACCACGGCATTTTTATTGCACACAGTTATCAATACAGTGCGACGTTAAGTACGTTTCTGGTCGAAGTAGACCCGGATACCTGGCACCGCGCTGGCCTGGATGTTGCCAGCGAAGAGCAGAGCCGTCGCTATTGTGCCGAGGTTTTTCGCGCCGATCTGGGCGCGAACGCACTGCTGACCAATCGTTCCCTGTGGTTTGAAGCAAATATCGTTCGTAATGAAAACTGGTCGTACCGCAATATTGTGTTGCTGGGCGATGCCTTGCGGACGGTTCATTTTTCGCTTGGTTCAGGTACCCGTATGGCCATGCAGGATGCCATCGCGCTGAACGAAGGGTTGCGGCAAAATCCGGGCGATGCCCAGGCCGCATTTGGCGTATTCGAATCCCGGCGCAGGCAGGCCTCATCCAATTTCCAGCATGCAGCAGCGCGAAGCCTGGATTGGTACGAGAACGTCGCGGACAAGATGCAGCTGGATCCGGTGTCCTTTGCCTACGACTACATGAGACGCACCGGGCAGGTCAGCCATGATGATCTACGTCAACGGGACCCGGGTTTTACCGCCGCCTATGAAGTAAGGCACCCAGCCCTGTTTTTACAAAATACGCATGACGTGAACCATTAAATAACGTACCCAATAACCATCCATTCAATTGGAGGAGACATGAAAAAAATACTTACTCTGGCAACGCTCATCCTGGGCGTACTGACCTGTTCGGCGCAGGCCCAATCCTCAACCTATCCGACTCGCAGTGTTCGTGCCGTTTTGCCCTATTCGGTTGGAAGCGGCCCGGACACGGTCGCAAGAATGATTGGGGAGCAATTGTCTGCGGCATGGAAACAGCCGTTCATTGTTGAGAATAAACCCGGCGCCAATGGGTGGCTTGCTCTCGGAGAGGTCAAACGATCCGCAGCGGACGGGTACTCGGTGGCGATCGTGGATAACACCCATATGACGCTGCAGCCTCATCTGTATAAAAAAATGCCATTTGATCCTGCCCGGGATTTTGTCGCGGCTGCGCCCATTTACTCCACACACTTTTTCATCGTCGTTGCAGCCAATTCTCCGTGGCGCAATGTTGAGGATCTGGTCCAGGCGGCGAACAAAGCGAATGGACATCTCACGTACGGTACCTGGGGGATAGGTAGCGTTGCGCATCTGGGGTCGACTATTTTGCAGCAGCGTACACAGACGTCGATGACGCACATTCCATACAAGGATTTGTCACAGTTGTATACGGCAGTGGCGAATGGCGATGTGGATTGGGCTTTCGGTACAGCAGCGACAGTACAGAATCTCTACCAGGCAAAGCGAGTGAAGTTGCTTGCGCTGGCAGCGCCCACCCGACTGGCTTCGTATCCTGATGTGCCTACGGTCACTGAGGCCGGTGGCCCGAAGGACTTCGAACTGGAGACCTGGGTGGCTGCGTTTGCCCCCCGAGGTACGCCGCAGGACGTCATTGAACGTCTCAATACTGCCATCGCTGCTGCGCTACGCACGACCGCAGTGAGGCAGCGCTTTGAAATCTTTGGCTTTAATGCATGGTCTGTCGATGTATCAGGCCTGGCACATGCGGTGAATGAGGACTCGGCACATTTTGGCCAGATCGTAGAGAAGGCCAATATTGCTTTGGACTAAGTGGCAAGCCAGCGGAGATGATTGGAGGGCGTTCTGTCGCTTGCCAACATTGATTTCTGCGGAAGCCACTGTCTTGAGCCAGTTTGCGTGATCGATTGTTCGTTTTTTTCGCTCCAGGAACGTGCCAGGGCAGGGTCGATATGTATCGAGCGAAACACCACGAGCATTTAACCGGTTGGTGGTCGGCTCTCTCATTGAGCACTTGCCATAAAAACTCGGATTCCAGTAACGAGCGGCGGCTCCATACACCAGATGTGGGCGACGCTGATAACTGCTGTTCTTGCCGCAGTTATCAGGCCAGCTCTCGATTATTTTACGGCGCCATACTTTTTCAGAATGTCGACGGCTTTATCAATCGGCAACGCTTCCACAACACGGCCGTCGCGTCCCGTGGTTCTTTTTGCTTTTAGCAATGAGTTATAAATGGCTTCCTCGGTTGCTTCTACGGTTGCAAGAAAGAGCGGCGACATGGCATTATTGCCAAGCACTTTCGTTTCCCGTACTGCGTCAGACGAATTGATCCTGCTTTCTGGTGCGGTGCTAAAGGCAATCACGTAATCACCACTGCCATTGGTCGCCGGCGATCCCGTGCGGGCCAGCCCGAGCATGGCTCTTTTGGCCAATCGCTCCAGGTTTCTACTACCCAGCGGCGCATCGGTGGCAACGATCATCATGATGGATCCATCCGCACGATCACTGACATGATCGAGCTGAATGGGATCGTTCTTCGTTAGCGTCAACGCGCCATTGCCGGTATTTGCGCTGACCTTTTTACCTTCGAGTGCTTCTTTCAAATAGTAGCGGCCCAATTCCTTGCCTACCGGCGCACCGTTCATGGTAAGCACGCCGCCAAAATTGGTCTGCACCAGCACACCCACCGTATAGCCGCCTGCGCTTTCAGGCACCACCCGCGATGATGTGCCGATGCCGCCCTTGAATCCGAAGGCCTCTGTGCCGGTGCCAGCGCCCACGGCGCCTTCTTCGACAGGGCCGTTACTGGCCGATTTCAATGCCGCGAACACGTGTTCCTGGCCGACGTGGCGGCCGCGCAGGTCATTAAGCCGGCCGTCATTGGTCTCGCCCACCACGGCATTGATCGACCGTACGTCCTCGTTGCCCGGCAGCGCCAGCATCCAGTCCAGTAAGGCGTCGGCCACGCGAGGCACGTTGAGCGTCCCGGTCAACAGGATGGGCGTCTCGATCTCACCCAGTTCGCTTATCTGGGTCGAACCCATGAGTTTGCCAAACCCGTTTCCAACGTGAACTGCGGCAGCCACCTTCTCTTTGAAGAGGTTGCCCGCATGGGGCAGGATTGCCGTTACACCAGTACGTATGTCCTCTCCCTTGTTCAGTGTGGTCTGGCCCACCAGAACGCCGTTGACATCTGTGATTGCATTCAGTTTGCCAGGCGACAGGACGCCGCTGACTAGGCCGATATCGCGCGCCCGTGGTCGGTTGTTGGTGTCATTGGCAAGTGCCTGTGCGTGGCCGCAGATCAAGACAGAAGCCAGCATGATTGAAAGTAGCTTTGGTGCAGCACAGCGCATTGTAATCTCCCGAAAAATCACAACTATAATTTAACTTCGGAAGATGGTCATTAAAAATATTGCGAGTGCACGGGGCTGATCCACTGATATGCGTGCGGCAAGCGTATGCGTCAAAGAGAATCTGAGTCATGGATACGGACTGTACTCATCGTCTTATCCGCGTCGGTTTCGCCACAAAGAAATATCTGTGCATGACTGACTGCCTGTTCATGTTAATTCATATAGGCAGTATGTTGGTGGCCAGAGACGTGGTGTAAGGTTCAGGTGCATTGCCGATACTATTCCTCGGTCGTCTACGCAGATTGATGTAGGGGGCGGCGTGGAAAAAACAGTCACGCGGCATGAAATTAAAACCTGTCTGTTTTCAGTCGCAGCAAATTTTTTATGTCGATTGACATGATTTTTAGGGTAATCCCGGTCGTTGAATATTTCAAATATGTATATTATTCATAATAATGAAAATTTCATTTTTCAATATAACGGACACAGCGGATGAAGACCATGGACACCGTTACGCCGGCTTCCGGTGCTAAATTCACTGGAAAAATCGTGTCATTTGTCGATTTTTGGCTGGGGCAGCAACTGCGGGCGATCAGGCGCGAACAAAGCCTGTCTCTGGAACAGGTCGCACGCAAGGCAGATATCTCAATTGGTTCGCTCAGCCAGATTGAGCGCGGCATGACCTCGCCGACCGTCAATATGCTGAACCGGATCTCGGGGGCGCTCAATATTTCACTTGGTGAACTGCTGAGCAACACCGAGTGCACTGATGAACAGACCGATGGCTGGATTGCCAGGGCCGCCTCGCACAGGCAGGTGGTGATGAAAGACAAGAAGATCATCAAAAAAATTATCACGCCTTCGCGCTGTCGCTCGGTGGATTTGTATCAGGCCATTATCCAGCCAGGCGGCAGTTCCGGCGATGAATGGATCACCACCCGCAGCGGCGAAATCAGCGGGCTGGTGATCTATGGGCAATTGCAGTTGTGGTTTGACAAGCGTTACGTGACGCTTGAACAGAACGATACGTTTTGCTATACGAGCGATATGCCACGCAAGTGGAACAATCCGACCGATCAGGACACATGTGTGCTGTGGGTTATTACCAAACCCGAAAGGGACTAGGAGAACTTCATGGGAATGAAAAAACTGTTATCTGTATGTATGCTGGCGGCATGTGTGAACGGGTCGGTTGCACTGGCTGCAGACAACTATAAGGTGGGCTCCACGCCCACCGGCATGCCCTTTACCTATCTGGATGCCAAGTCAGGAAAAATTGCGGGTGTGATGGTCGATGTGATTGACGCTGTCTCAAAGAAAGCCGGCTTTACCTATGAAATCAGCCCCATGGTGTTTTCGGCCCTGATCGGGTCACTGCAATCGAAGCGGATCGACATTGTTTCGGCTGCCATGATCAAGACAGACGAACGGGCAAAAATCATTGATTACACCAATACCATCTTCAGCTATGGAGAAGGGCTGGTCGTACCCGACAGTGACAAGACGCAATACACCAGTCTTGAGCAGTTGAAGGATAAAACCGTGGGTATCCAGATTGGTACCGCCTATATCGCACCGGCGCAGAAAGCCGGGGTGACGGACATGAAGCTGTATGATGCATCAACCGATATGATGCGTGACCTCGAAAAAGGTCGGGTGCAGGCCGTACTGGTGGATCAGCCGATTGCTGCGGCGTACCTGAGCAACAATATGTTCAAGAACGTGCGTCTGGTGGAAAGTTACAAACCAGTCGTTGTGCGCGATCTTGGATTGATTACACGCAAGGGTGAAACTGAACTGCAGCAAAAACTCAATACGGCGATTGATGCGCTCAAGGCCGATGGAACCATCGCATCCATTCTGAAAAAATGGAAGCTTGAAAAATAATCATGCCGCTCGTGCTGGCACCGAAGCGTGCCGGCGCCGCGACCACCACACGCAACAAGAATAATGGCTCCCTATGGATGAATTGTCGGTACGCATTGCCCAGTATTTTCCTGTGCTTTTACAGGGTGTCAAGGCGACCCTTATTGTTACGGCAGGCTCGTTGCTGCTCTCTACGGTGCTCGGCCTGATCTGGGCGCTCATGCGCAGTTCCGGCATTCGGTGGCTGGCCTGGCTAAGCGAAAGTGCCGTCAATATTATTCGCGGCATTCCGATTATCGTTATTTTGTTCTACGTCTATTTCGTCTTTCCTGATATCGGCATCGATGTGAATGCAGTCCAGGCTTCTATTCTGGGCCTGGGCGTCGCCTATTCGGCATATCAGTCGGAAAATTTTCGTGCAGGGATTGAAGCGATTGACCATGGTCAGGTCGAGGCGTCGCAATCGATGGGAATGACCTGGGCAACCATGATGCGGCGGGTGATCCTGCCGCAGGCGGTGCGCATTACGTTGCCGCCCTATGGGAACACCATGATCATGATGCTTAAGGACTCGTCCCAGGCTTCAACCATTACCGTGGCAGAGCTGGCCATGCAGGGCAAATTGCTGGCCACATCGAATTTTGACAACGTCACCGTATTTACCATGGTTGCGATCATGTATCTGGTGATGTGCATGCCACTTATTTTTCTTGTGAAGTACCTGGAAAAACGGACAAAGAAAGCATGATCACACTTGAAAATGTTCACAAGCGTTTCGGGCAGAATCATGTTCTGCGCGGCGTCAATGCGAAGGTTGAAAACGGCGAAGTCGTATGTATTGTCGGCCCCTCGGGGTCGGGAAAATCAACCATTCTGCGCTGTATCAATGGCCTGGAAAGTTACGAAGAAGGGGCCATCCGCATTGACGAGAAAATGGTCGATCGCAAGAGCAGTCATCTGCGACAGATTCGCCAGGAGGTGGCCATGGTGTTTCAGCGCTTCAATCTGTTTCCCCATCGCACCGCGCTGGAAAATGTCATGGAAGGGCCCATCTATGTCAAAGGCATTGAACGGGCACAGGCGCGTGCAGCGGCGACGCAATATCTGGAAAAGGTCGGGCTGGCAGACAAGCTGTCGTCATACCCGCAGCAGCTTTCCGGCGGACAGCAGCAACGGGTCGCAATTGCGCGGGCGCTTGCCATGGAGCCGCAGGCCATTCTGTTTGATGAGCCCACGTCTGCGCTTGATCCGGAACTGGTTGGCGAAGTGCTCAATGTCATGGCGGATATGGCGCGCGCAGGCATGACCATGATCGTGGTGACGCATGAAATGGCCTTTGCCAAAGAGGTGGCCGATCGCGTGTTGTTCTTTGACCAGGGCGTGATTGTGGAACAGGGCAAAGCCACGGATATCCTCAATGCTCCGCAGCATCCCCGGACCCAGGATTTTCTTCGGCGGGTTCTGCACCCGTTCTGACTTTATTGCATTTGTATTTAAGGACGTTCCATGTTTCCAGCTAACCGGTTTCCTCTGGCTCCCGCTTTGTGGCACGATACTGCCGTCGCGCCTCCGGTAACCATCCCCCTGATGGCAGCGGCCGAGACCGACACGTTAATTATCGGGGCAGGGTATGCGGGCCTGAGCACCGCGTTGCATCTGGCACAGTCGGGGCAACAGTGCATGGTGCTCGAGGCCAGGGAAATCGGGTTTGGCGGGTCCGGCCGCAATGGTGGGCAACTGGTGCCAGGGTTGAAAAAAGATCCTGCGGAACTGCTCAGCGCATACGGGCCGGAACGCGGCAGGCAATTGATTGAGTTTGCCAGTACGACCACCAGTACCGTTTTCTCATTGATCGACCGCTACAACTTGAATGTGCCGCATACGCGCAATGGCTGGATACAGCCGGCGCACTCCCGGTCTGCGTTGGCGATTGTACAAAAGCGCGTTGCCGACTGGCAAAAGCAGGATGCGCCCGTCAGGCCCCTGTCGCGCAGCGATGTTGCCGATTTGCTGGGGACGGACCAGTATCACGGCGGCTGGTTCGATGAGCGCGGCGGCTCAGTGCAACCGCTCAGTTATGCGCGCGAGCTGGCGCGTGTCACGCTTGCAGCCGGGGTGCCGGTGCATACCGGTACGCCAGTGCTGTCTATTGAAAAAAAAGGCAGTGGCTGGCAGGTGACCACCGACAGCGGTCATGTCGTCCATGCCCGCCGCGTGGTGGTCTGTACCAATGCGTATAGCGATGGCATCTGGAAAAACCTGAAAGAGACGGTGGTAGACCCGAATACCTATCAGGTGGCGACCGCGCCGTTGCCCGATGATATTGCCAGGACCATTTTGCCGCAGGGGCAGCCGGTGTCCGACACACGCAATTTGCTGCTTTATTTTCGCAAGGACCATACCGGCCGCTTTCTGATGGGCGGCCGGGGGCCCTTTCGTGAACCGCGCGGCAAAGAGGATTGGGACCATCTGAAAAAGGCCATTACAGTGCTTTATCCTCAACTGAAGGATATTGAATTTGAATACTACTGGTGTGGAAGGGTGTCGGTGACGCAAGACTACATGCCGCATTTGCATCAACCTGAACCGGGCCTGATCCTCAATATCGGTTGCCAGGGGCGAGGCATCGGCTTGCAGACGGCAATGGGCAAAGCCATTGCGAGCTATCTGCAATCGGGCAACGAAGCTGCGCTTCCTGTACCATTTACCCCAGTGCACCGGTTGCCGTTTTACGGTCTGCGCAAGCTGTATGTCGGCGCACTGATTTCCTGGTACCGTTATCTGGACAGCCGCAGCTAGGCTTGCGGCTATTTATTATCGAATTTGACATAAAGCAGGACAATATATGATTCGCGTTGTACTCGCATCGGAAAGCGCTGCCGCCGCGCAGAAATGGCTGAAGGTGATCCAACAGCATTTTCCCGATCTGGATGCCCATATCTTTGACCCACAGGCGCCATCACCGATGCCGGATGTGCGCGCTGCGATCGTCTGGAAACCGCCGGCAGCGCTGTTCGCACGTTATCGCGTCCTGGATCTGGTATTCAATATGGGCGCAGGTGTAGACGCTATTTTGCGTCAGCCTGAGATTGCCGACACCACCCGCATTATCCGCCTGGAAGACGCGGGGCTGGCCAATCCCATGACCGAATACGTCATCCATTATCTGTCGGGCATCACCCGTAATTTCGGCGTTTATGAGCAGCATAGGGAAAATCGTGTGTGGCAGGGAGCCGAACAGGTACCGGTGCAAAATTGTACGATCGGTGTTATGGGGCTGGGCGTGATCGGTGCGCGAATTGCGCAGGCGCTAAGTGCGCTCGATTACCCGGTCCAGGGCTGGTCGCGCAGCCCGAAGGCATTGCCGGAAATCAGGAGTTATCATGGTGAAGACCAGTTTGAGGCCTTTCTGGCGTCAAGCCAGTTTCTGATCAACGTACTGCCACTGACTGACCAGACGCGCAATATCCTCAATCGTGACAGTCTGGGGCATCTGCCAAAGGGCGCCGTACTGATGAACATTGGCCGGGGCGAACATCTGGTAGAGGCCGATCTGATCTCTTTGCTGGACTCGGGGCATCTGTCGCGAGCCGTTCTTGACGTGGCGCGCGAAGAGCCGCTGCCAGGCGATCATCCTTTCTGGGCCCACCCGGCCATCACCCTCACACCGCATATTTCCGGTCCCACCAATCATTACCTGGCAATCAGGCAGATTCGCGACAAGCTGCAGGATGCCCTGCAGGGCAAACCCATCAGTGGCGAAGTCATCCGGGAAACGGGATACTGATCATTCTCAGGCAATAGATTTACTCAGCTGGGTGACGGGCCTGTGCGCTGCTGGGTTGCGCACTGTCGGTCCGATGGCCTGGCAGCGTTCAGCCGCCATTCAGTCTCTGCGGGCCCGCTATGCAAACGCGGTGTGGCTGCGTCATTGGCGTTACAATCGGACAGATCAACGATACGCACACGACTAGCTGACGAATGGGGAGCCATCAATGTCGACCGCTCAAGCACCTACACCGCAACATCCGACTGCTTCACCCGCGCCGCGCGCCGTCATATCGCATCTGAAAAACGCGACGTTCGACCGCGGCTTGCGGGAGTTCTTTGAGTACCGCGATCTGGGTGTAGCCCAGGCAACGGCCGGCGCGTATTCTGTGCACGTGATTCGCGCGTTGGACGGCCATGAAGCGTCGGGCATGCCGCATTTGCATCAACTGGATTTTCAATTTGTATACGTGCTGCAAGGCTGGGTTCAGTTCGAGTACGAACAGACAGGTGTGGTCCGTCTGGAGCGGGGCGATTCGGTTTATCAGCCCCCGGGCATTCGTCATCGCGAAATTAGCCATAGCGCTGATCTGGAAATGCTGGAAGTGGTCGCGCCGGCAACGTTTCATACTGCCACGCTGGAGCAGGTCTGAATTATGAAGGTACTGGTTCAGCGAGTGCGTCAGGCGCGCGTGTGCGTCGATGGCAACGAGGTTTGCGCGATCGGGGCGGGCATGTTGCTGCTGGTTGGCATCGCCCAGGATGATACAGAACAGGATGCGCAGTATCTTCTGCGAAAAACGCTGGCGTTGCGTATCTTCAATGATGACAACGATGTGATGAATCGCTCGGTGCTGGATGTGGGTGCACAGATCCTGGCTGTCAGCCAATTTACGCTGATGGCCGATACGCGCAAAGGCAATCGGCCGTCCTATACGGCAGCGGCTCGCCCCGAGTATGCCAAACCGTATTTTGAACGCTTCGTGCAGCTGCTTTCAGCAGGCCTGGGACAAGCGGTGCCTGTCGGCGTTTTCGGTGCCGATATGCAGGTGTCCCTTATCAATGACGGCCCCGTCACGATTTTGCTGGACAGTCGTGACCGATAAACATAAATGCAATGATGCTCGCCAGCGACCTACCCTTGCGCTGATCTGCAGCAGGGGGTGGTAATGGACACGATTTATGTTTACGTGGTTCTGGGGGCGGTGGTTGCCGGATTTGTACAGGGCCTGTCGGGATTCGGCTTCGGCCTGGTTTCCATGGCGCTGTGGGCGTGGGTGCTGGACCCTCGTCTGGCTGCCGTGCTGGCGGTGTTTGGCGGGATGACCGGGCAGATTGTGGGGGCATTGTCGCTGCGGCGCGGTTTTGATTGGCGCTTGCTAGTCCCCTATGTATTAGGTGGGGTAGCAGGCATCCCTCTGGGTGTCATGCTACTGCCCATGCTTGATGTGAACATGTTCAAGGCGGCGCTGGGATGCCTGCTGATCGTCTGGTGCCCGGTCATGATATTTGCCAGGCGGCTTCCCAAAATCACCTTTGGCGGCAACATTGCCAATACCGTTGTGGGCCTGGGCGGTGGCATCATGGGCGGATTGGGCGGTTTTTCCGGCGTATTGCCTACACTGTGGTGTACGCTGCGTTATTCCAATCGTGATACGCAGCGGGCCATTATCCAAAATTTCAATCTCTCCATGCTGTCTCTGACGATGCTGTCCTACATCCTGTCCGGCATGGTAACGCGCCCCATGGTGCCCATGTTTCTGCTGGTTGTGCCGGCGATTCTGATCCCGTCCTTTATCGGTACCCGGGTGTATGCGGGATTCAGTCCGGAGCGCTTCCGCCTGGTGGTGCTGATGCTGCTGACGGTCTCGGGCTTGGCGCTGCTTGCCTCTGCTGTCCCGCATCTTGTCGCTGCGTAAGGGTCGGCTGGGCGCTATCGATTACCTTCATGCGCCATCGATCACCTCTTCGACAGTACCGGACCGTATCTGCGCCGCGTGCGCAGTGCACGACATGATCGTGCGTGCTGCAGCCGTTTGCTGCTGGCCTGCGTTCAGAAGAACAGGAAGTACAGCACCGGTATCACAATGGCGGTAAAGATGCCATTCAGGCTCATTCCCAAACTAGCGTAGGAGCCGGCTTCCTGGCTGTGCTTGAACTCCGTGGCAGTACCGATCACATGGGAGGTAACGCCCATGGCGAAGCCACGCACATCATCATGCCGGATGTTCATCCATTTGAAAATGAAGGGGCCAATGGTTGCCCCCAGAATACCAGTAAAAAATACAAACGCGGCGGTCAGTGCAATTGCGCCATCGAGCGAACGGGCCAGTTCCAGTGCAATGGGCATGGTGGCTGCTTTTACTGACAAGCCGATCAAAATGTTGCGGTCGGCTCCCATCAACCAGGCCAGACCGACCGAAGTGCACACGGCAACCAGCGAAGAGACCACGAGGGCCAGCACAATGGGGCGCAACTTTTTCTTGATGGTCCGGCTGTGCATGGCAATCGGCACCGCCAGTCCGACGGTGGCTGGTCCCAGCAACAGTGAAAGATAATGGGCGCCCAGCAGATAGCTGCTGTATTCGATATTCAGGAACCGCAGGACCAGAATGATAAGCGTGGTGGCCACCAGCACGGGATTGAGCAACGGGAAGTAACCGCTGCGGGCGAACAGCCACGACGCCAGGCAATAGGCCATGATCGTCAGCAGCAAACCGGTCAGGACAGCAAGCACGGTAACTCCAATAATAAAAATGTCATCTGTTCATCAATAGCGCATGGTTGGGCCTGGCCAGTCGTTGCGCACAAACGTGAGGGATCGCGGCGGCAAGCCAGGAGCTACCGGTTTGCCGGTGCAGCGCGGCCGGCCCGGGCATGTGTCGGCGGGCTTTAACGCTGCTTGTCTGCATAGCGAAACACAAGAATACCCGCCAGTAGCGACAGGACCGTACTGACAATGACAGCTGTAATAACAGCGGGCCAGTATCCATCCAGCAGCCTGTAGCTGACCATGATGCCTACCGTAGCCGGTAAAAACAGGAGCGCCAGATGCGAGAGCAGGGCCGGTATATGTCTGGCCATCAGCGTAAACAGGGGTGGTCGAAGTTTAAACGCCAACAGCAGCAGGAGCAGGCCCACAATAGGGCCGGGCAGAGGCAGGGGCAGCACACGGCTGACGCCTTCACCGGCAACATAGCAGACTGCAATCACAAGTAGAGATAAGAGCATAAGCGTCAATCGTCACAGACAAGGATAAGGGTGTGCCCATTATACTTTCTTCTTAAGAAGGTAATATTGGGTATGCAATCAGTATATTTTTTACTTAAAGTTAATGATCAAAAGGCGCATCATCGTCGATAAAAGAACTCATCAGTGCCTGCCTGCGGCCGTTCCCGAATCAGGATTGCGCATCGGTGTGAGATCGGCCCGGGGTATATGGTATTCTTTGAATATTCAGTGACAGAGTCGTTCAATAATAGGATCGGGAGTCAATCCATGAAGCTTAGAAATGCCAGTCTGCTTAAAGGCAAATGTTATATCAACGGTAAATGGATCGGTGGCAAGGAGGTCATCGAAGTGACCAATCCGGCAACCGGCAAGCGCGTTGGCACTGTACCCAAGCTCGGTAAAAAGGAAACGGCAGATGCCATCAAGGGCGCCAATAAGGCCTGGCCGGCATGGAAGGGGCTGACTGCCAAAGCGCGTGCGGCCATTCTGCGCAAGTGGTTCACGCTTATCAATGACAATGCGGATGACTTGGCTTACATCATGACATCCGAGCAGGGCAAACCCCTGGCCGAAGCCAAAGGCGAAGTCACTTACGCCGCCTCGTTCGTCGAATGGTTTGCCGAAGAAGCCAAGCGCGTCTATGGCGATACGATTCCTGCACCGCAAACTTCCCAGCGCATTGTGGTGACCAAGGAGCCCATCGGCGTATGTGCTGCCATCACACCCTGGAATTTCCCGGCGGCGATGATTACCCGCAAGGTAGCGCCTGCGCTGGCCGCTGGCTGCACTGTCGTGATCAAGCCGGCATCGCAAACCCCGCTTACTGCATTGGCGCTGATTGAACTGGCTGAACAGGCGGGCATACCACCTGGCGTCATGTCTCTCATTACGGGTAATTCATCTGAAATCGGCAAGGAACTGTGCAGCAACCCGCTGGTGCGCAAGGTCAGTTTCACAGGGTCGACCGAAGTGGGGCGCCTCCTGATGGAGCAGTCGGCCAGCACCATCAAGAAAGTTTCCATGGAGCTGGGCGGCAACGCGCCATTCATTGTGTTTGACGACGCCGATATTGATGCGGCCGTCGAAGGCGCTATGATTTCCAAGTACCGGAATGCCGGCCAGACTTGCGTATGCGCCAATCGTATCTATGTGCAGAAAGGCGTGTACAAGGAATTTGTCAAAAAGCTGGTTGCGGCAGTTGAAAAACTGGTTGTGGGCGACGGTACCGGCAAGAACGTACAGATCGGTCCGCTGATTGACGAGAAGGCAGTGGAAAAAGTGGAAAGCCATATCAGCGATGCCCTGGGACACAAGGCCAAGGTCCTGACCGGCGGTAAACGCAGCAAGCTGGGCGGGCTGTTTTTTGAGCCTACGGTCATCGGCGATGCAACGCAGGATATGGCGTTTGCCCGTGAAGAAACATTCGGCCCGCTGGCGCCGGTCTTCAAATTTGAAACGGACGAAGATGTCATCAGGATGGCTAACGATACCGAGTTCGGGCTGGCCGCCTATTTTTATGCGCGCGATCTGGGGCGCGTCTGGCGGGTCGCCGAGCAACTGGAATACGGCATTGTAGGTATCAATACCGGTCTTATTTCTACCGAAGTGGCCCCGTTTGGCGGTGTAAAGCAATCCGGCCTGGGTCGCGAAGGCTCTCACTACGGTATCGACGATTATCTGGTCATCAAGTACATGCTGATGGGCGGCATCTGATAAATCCCTGGGGCCCGGTCCGCCAGCGGCAACTGGGCATTTAACATTTAATAGTCAATATTCGATTCACCGAGCAAATACGTCTTAACATGAAACAGCAGATACCCAATACCTTTCGCCAGAAATTGCTGGCCCGTGAAACACTCATCGGTACGTGGCTGAGCACCACCAGTCCCATGCTCGCCGAAGTAGCGGGTGTTTGCGGCTACGACTGGCTGCTGTTGGATGGCGAGCATGCGCCCAACGACATTCCGGTGCTGACCGCCCAGCTGCAAGCCATCAATGCCAGCAACAGTGCCGGTATCGGTCGTCCGCCGGTCAATGACCAGACCTTGATCAAACAGTATCTGGATATTGGTTTTTACAATTTGCTGATTCCGTTCATTGAGTCTGGCGAGCAGGCCGAATATGCGGTGGCGGCAACACGCTATCCACCGGCTGGCGTGCGTGGCGTTGCCGGCATGACCCGGGCCAGCGCCTATGGCACCGAGGCGGATTACTTCAAACAGGTCAATGACCATATCGGCGTGATCCTGCAAATAGAAAGCCGCGCAGGCGTGGAGGCGGTAGAAGACATTGTTGCCGTAGACGGCGTGGATGCCATTTTCATTGGTCCTTCCGATCTGTCAGCGGCCTATGGGTACCTTGGACAGCCCCAGCATCCAGAGGTGCAGCAGGCCATTGCCCATGTCCATAAAGTGGCGGCCGCCGCCGGCAAAGCCAGTGGTATTCTTGCGGTCGTGCCCGACGAGGCTGCCGTTTATATCAAGCAGGGCTTTAGTTTCGTGGGTGTCGGCGTTGATCTTTCCGTATACAAAAATGCCTTGATGAGCTTGCGCAGCCGGTTTTAATATTGGTGTAGCGTCGGTGTCGTAGCGGCGTTTTATAGTAAGTTTATAAACGAGGATGCTGACAAGTTTGAAACTCAGGACAATTTTTGCTAGCTTTATTTCCTTTCTGATTTTTCCTGCTGGCTCAATGTCCGCCCAAACCATCACATATGCAATGGGCGACGATGCGCCGCGCAGTGCGCACGCTGTTAGCTCCGATAGTGCTCCACAGGTCATGGCCGAGGTGCCGCCCGCCTGGCCATTCGATCCGGAAAAAAACAAAATTATTCTGCTACCGGTGGATGAGCCGATCGCTACACCTGCACCAGGAGAGGCGGTGCCGCTTGAACAACTGGTCACTGCCGACGCTTTGCGTGGCGTGGACAACTGGGAAAATTATCAGTACGAATCGGGTATTGGCCCGTTCATGACGGACCAGGATGCCGCCGCGTTGCGCAGGCCGTCCTCCAGAATCACGCTCAAGCCTGTGCAAAATTTTTCCACCGACACGCGTACCTGGAATCTGACGACCGAGGACAGAAACCGAATCTCTCTGGGGTCCAATCAGGTCGTGAGCTCGATCGGCCAAAGTGCTTTTCGAATCGGCGGCATGCAGTTGAGCCGGCAGCCGGATGGCACGCAGGACAACTGGTTTATCAATAGTCACCAGCTGGCCTATTCCACGGCGGCGGGGGCCATGGATTACTCAGCTGCTTCGGGTGAGGATGCCAGCTTTCATTTCGGCAGTGGCGCTGCCAATACCGCGGTGCGCTACGGAGTGAGCGACTCGGCTTCGGTAGACACGCAAGTGCAATTGGCCCGCTCGCTCAAGAACGTGGGCCTTGGCGCCAGCTACGCCCTGGATGACATGGGCGATTTGCGACTAACCGTGAACGCGGGCAAGTATGAGGACAATTCAAACTGGCGCTCGATGTTTGCCTATCGGGCCAAGGTGTTCGATCTGGCCACCTTGCAGTTCTCCAACGAGCTGACCAGCGCCCACTATATGGATTTGTCCAGGCTGTCGCAGGATCCGTTGTCGGATCGCGCCATTCGCAACCAGCTGAAGCTGACCTATCCGTTGGATACGCAGTCGCAGGTGTCAGGCACGTTTGAAAATAGCCGGGTGTTTAACGGTGCTTCCGAACAGCGCTTTGGTGTGGAACAAAGCTACAAGCTGGAGTCGGTTCTGCTCAAGCTGAAGGCGCAACGCGCCGTGCGCAGCGACAACGGCTCATTGCAGTTCAATGTGGATATTCCTATCGGCGGCCCTTAATCCGTGGCCCATAATGTGGCTGAAAAAAGAGAGGGGCCTAGTCGGGGTTCAGTTGATGTTGCTGGCAGAGGGCAGGGGCGCCTGTTCTGCGATCTCGGTTTGTGCCAGGATGCGCGCGAGAATGTGGGGTACTTCGAATACGGCCTGATTATCCTGCGCTTTAACTCGTTCCCGATAGCTATCGAGATTTTCCAGTAAGTGGTGCACCGCGGCGTTGGTTTTCGCGAAGCTAGGCAGCACAATGCCCAATCCGTTCTTGGTGACCCATTCGCCGTTATAGCGCTCCTGGATCATGGTCCATTTGTTGCAGACAATAATGACCGGCATATCCTTGCGGATGGCTTCGCTGATGCTGCCGGGGCCGGGCTTGCCGATAAAGAAATCGGCCATTTCCATGAAGACGGGCATTTGCGTCGTGAACCCTTCCACCAGCTTGTGTGCGTGCGTCTGCATTTTGCTGATTTTTTTGGCCAACGCTGCGTTGTGACCGCAAATGTATATCATTTGCACATCCGAGAGCTGCTTGGCGATCTTGATCATGATTTTTGAACCGTGACCGCCGAACATGGCCAGGCCCACCGGTTTGTCCGGATCAAAGCCGGCTGCGATCAACTGTTCGCGGCGATCCATCTCGGGTTTCTTGTAGAAATCAGGATGCAGCAGCATACCCGAGCTTGCATGGATATGGGAGTTGGGATGACCTGCGGCACGCGCCTGTTCCACCGCCTTGTCGGTACCACAGATGAAATGCTGTTGCTGGTTATTTTCAATCCAGAAATGGGGCGCATTGTCGGCCAGATCGGTCAGAATGGTGACATAAGGCACGCCTGGCAGCGACGAAACCAGGCTTTCGTACATGGCCCGGTTGAAATTGGGAACCAGCGAGACCACCATGTCTGGCTCGGTTTCAATCCAGTGTTCCTGCAGCCGTTTGAGCATCACCTGGTGGGTCAGCCGGATAAATGCCTGCAGGATGCGCAGTTCCGGCGTCATCGCCATGGTCCAGCCTTTGGCCAGCTGCCGATTATAAAACTCTTCGGGAGCAACGCCAGTAACCCGTTTATATACCTGTCGTGAATCGAGTACCTCAAACAGGTTGACGAGCCTGACGTTCCAGTGAGGATGGCTGTTTTTGAGTACCGCCTCAAGGGCCCGGGCCGACGCCCGATGACCACCGCCCGCATTGAAGTAGATCAAGTCAATATTTTTATTCATAAATGGCTTTCTCTCAATGGTTCAGATGAACAGTTTATGACCATATTGTGGCATGAATATGAATTGCCGCAAATGATAAAATGTGTCGGACTGATACGAATATACAGTGCCGGTGCGAAGTGCGCTAAGTAAAGGCGCGAAAGTGTTGGCCATTTCGCAATACGCTTGCCTTCCCGTTCGTCGGGCTGCTTGCTGTCGCATCAGCTGGGGCAGTCGATAAAAAACCCGGCAGCGCCAGGAGCGCGGCCGGGTCGGCACAAGTGCAATTGTGCTGATAAAACGCTATTTTTGCGCGATCGTGGTATTGACACCCGTATCATGCGAAGCCCAGCGCGCCGTAATCGACTTGGTCTGGGTCCAGAACATCACCGCCTGCTTGCCGTTAGGCCCCAGGTCGCCCAGTTTGGAGCCGCGCGAACCGGTGAAGCTGAACCATGCGACGGGAACAGGGATCGGAATATTGATGCCGATCTGCCCCACATCGATATTGTTCTGGAAATAGCGCGCATTGCCGCCGCTTTGCGTGAAAACGGCAACGCCATTGCCATTCGGATTGCGATTGACAAACTCCACGGCCTCTTCCAATGTATCGACGCATACAATGCAAAGGACCGGGCCGAAAACTTCTTCGCGATAAATCGCCATGTTCTCTTTGACATCGGAAAAAATGGTCGGGCCAATGAAATTGCCGTCTTTATAGTCCGCGACAACGACATCGCGGCCATCCAGCAGCAGGCTGGCCTTTTCATCCACACCGCTCTGGATCAGCTGCGCAACGCGCTGCTTTGCCCGGGGCGAGACCAGGGGCCCCAGATCGGCCTGGCGATCGCTGCCGGCATTGACTTTCAGTCCTCTGGATTTTTCTACAAATTCGTCAATCCATTCCCTGGCTTGACCCACCATCACGGCCACCGACGTGGCCATGCAGCGCTGACCAGCCGCACCGAAAGCGGCGCCGACCAGCTGGTTAAGGGCCACTTCTTTGTCGGCATCAGGCAGGATGACGCAGTGATTCTTGGCCCCCATCATGGCCTGGCAGCGTTTGCCTGCATTGGATGCACGCTGATAAATCTGCGTGCCCACATGCGTGGAGCCGATAAACGACACTGCCTTTACATCCGGATGTTCGCAGAGTCGGTTTGCCACGTCCGGACCGCCGTGCACAACATTGAGCACCCCGGGTGGCAGGCCCGCTTCATGCGCCAGTTCGGCCAGATACAGCGATGCGCTGGGATCCTGTTCCGAAGGCTTGAGCACAAATGTGTTGCCGCAGGCTACGGCAATGGGGAACATGAAGCAGGGCAGCATGACCGGAAAATTGAACGCGGTAATCCCGACGCACACGCCAAGTGGCTGAATCAATGTATACACATCGATTCCGGTGCCGGCATTTTCTGCATATTCTCCCATCTGCAGGCTGACGATAGCGCATGCGTGTTCGATGACTTCAAGACCGCGACCCACTTCGCCTTCGGCATCAGGCAGCGTTTTGCCATGCTCCAGTGTGATCAGCTCGGCCAGTTTTGTTGCGTTGTCGCGCACCAGTTGCTGCAGTTTGAGCATGACGCGCATGCGGTTGCCCTGACTGGTATTGCGCCAGGTCGCAAATGCGGCCTTGGCGCTGGCAACCGCCTCGTCCACTTCCGAGATTGGCGCCAGCGGTACGCGGGCCACCACTTCCTGGTTTGCCGGGTTCACGACATCCAGCCAATCCTTGGCCGAAGACTGGACTTTTTTTCCGTTGATCAGCAGCGGAATATTGGGTATGGCACTCATAACATCAATCCTTTAATTTTTTACAAGAGGGCAGGTAGATTCGGAAAGGGGGCTAAATGCTTCTGCTGCCGGAATGGTGGCGATCAGTTTCGAATAATCCCATTCACCTTTCTTTTCTTCCGGTTTTTTGACTTCATACAGATACATATCGTGAATAACCCGGCCATCGGCACGGATAGAGGCGTTATGCATGATCGGATCCTCGATCGGCAGCTTGCGCATGTGTTCGGCAACCTTGGCGCCGTCTGTCGTGCCGGCAGCTGCCACGGCTTTCAGGTAATGCAATACGCTGGAATACACGCCGGCCTGGGTCATGGTGGGTTTCAGGCCCTTATAGGCCTTGGCAAAGCGTTCGGACCACTGGCGGGTACCGTCATCAAAGTCCCAGTAGAAGCCGTCCACGTAGGTCAGGCCCTGGGCGTTCTCGTTGCCTAGCGCGCGCAGGTCTGACAGGAACATCAGCAGGGCCACCAGGCGCTGGTCGCCACCACTGACGCCGAATTCCTTGGCCTGCTTGACTGCATTAACCGTGTCCTGGCCACCGTTGGCCAATGCCACAACCTGCGCGCCGCTGCTTTGTGCCTGCAACAGGAACGAGGCATAGTCGCTGTTGTTCAATGGATGGCGCACCTGGCCAACCACCGTGCCGCCCAGTTTCTTGACCATTTTCGCGGTATCGGCTTCTAGCGAGTGGCCAAATGCGTAATCCACGGTCAGGAAAAACCAGGATTTGCCGCCGGCCTGGACCGTGGCTTTTGCTCCCCCCACCGATTGGGAATAGGTATCGAACATCCAGTGAAAGCCCATCGGAGAGCAGGATTTATTGGTCAGGGCAGTGGTGGCCGGTCCCGAGAACAGCGCGATACGGTTTTTTTCCCTGGCCACATTCTGTACCGCCAGCGCCACTGCTGAATTGGTCAGATCGGCGATGGCGGTGACGCCTTGACGGTCAAACCATTCCCGGGCCTTTGCCGCCCCTACGTCGGCCTTGTTCTGATTGTCGGCAGACACCAATTCGATTTTCATTCCCTTGCACGGACCCGCAAGGCATTCATCGATGGCAAGCTGCGCTGCCGCAACCGAGCCGGCGCCGCCCATGGAGGCATAGGTGCCCGACATATCGGTAAGCACACCTACTTTTACTTCGGGTGTATCGGCGGCCCAGGCAGTAAGCGCCATGCATGACGCTGCTGCCAGTACTGTTTTCCTGATCAACATAGGAGTCTCCTAAATTTTTAATAGTTTTATCGTTTTGTTTGCAAAACGTATCCAGTTTGATGTGTATAAATCAATTTTGCAATAGAATATTTGCACATTTAATGTTCATTTTTGCACAACCCTTACACAACTTTTACACAACAACTCATGCCTGACTGGGACGATATCCGCTATTTTCTGGAAGTGGCCAGAACACATAGAGCCAGTGCCGCAGCAGCGCGGCTGGGGGTGGAGCACACCACCGTCACCCGGCGCATCCGCCATCTTGAAGCGGACTTGGGGCAGCTGCTTTTCGACAAATCGCGCAGCTCAGGATTTACCCTGACGCGTTCGGGCCAGCAATTGCTGGCGCATGCCGAGCAGATGGAGACGCATTTATACAATGCGCAGGAACAGATTCTGGGGGTCAGCCAGAGCCCGGCCGGGCATGTGCGGGTGGCAGCGACCGAAGCTTTCGGTTCGTGCATTATCGCGCCCCTGTGTGCGCAGTTCCAAAGCCAGTTTCCCGATATGACCATAGACGTCTTGCCGGTTCCCCGCTTTGTCAGTCTGACCCGTCGCGAAGCCGATATCGCCATCACCATAGAACGCCCGGCGCGCGGGCCTTATGTCACCCGCAAACTCACCGACTACACGCTGCTGCTATACGGTACCCAGTCCTGCTTTGATCGCTATGGTGCGGTCAATACCGAAGCGGATCTGCATCATCATCGTTTTATCAGCTATGTGGATGAACTGCTGTTCAGCGACCAGTTGCGATATCTTGAGGACATTCTGCCGTTTACCAAACCTGTTATAAAAAGCACAAGTGTCATCGCGCAATATTACAGTTGTCTGCAAGGGCACGGGCTGGCCATTCTGCCGTGTTTTCTCGCCGGCCAGAATCCACAGCTTATTCCGGTGTTGCAGGACAGGATCGGGATCACGCGCAGTTTCTGGATTTACTATCATGAAGAACTGAAACGACTGAAACGTATTGTGATGCTTTCGGAACACTTATGTGACATCATAGGAAATAACCGACTGCTGGTACAGGGCAGGATGCCGGTGCAGCAGGTACAATGACAATTGAAAAGTGATTTGTGAAAACCTGATTTCCAGAAGGAGTACACGCATGACCATTACACTGACAGCGGCAGACGGGCACATTCTGCAGGCCTATACGGCCGGTGCCGAAGATGCGGAACGGGGCATTGTGGTCCTGCAGGAAATTTTCGGCGTCAATAGCCATATTCGCGATGTCTGTGATTTCTATGCTTCAAAGGGTTATCGCGTGATTGCACCGGCGTTGTTTGACCGGATCGAGCCGGGCGTGGAAATGGGCTATACCGCCCAGGACGTCGAGCGCGGCAAAGCGTTCAAAGCCAGAGTGAGCTACGAGGATGCGCTCAAGGACATCGAGGCGGCGGCAGCGGCCTTGTCGACGCAGAAAAAAATCGGTGTGGTAGGCTTTTGCTGGGGCGGCACCCTGACATGGCTTGCTGCCTGCCGCAGCGCTGCGTTTTCGGCAGCTTCCTGCTGGTATGGCGCCGGCATTGCCGAGTTGCGCGATGAAAAGCCCCAATGTCCGGTGCAGATGCACTTTGGTGAAAAAGACAAATCGATTCCGCCTTCGGATGTCGAGGCGATTCGTGCCGCCCAGCCCGACGTGGATGTCTGCATTTATGATGCAGACCACGGTTTCGGATGCGACCAGCGCGGCTCTTATGATCCTTTTGCCAGTGAACTGGCGCGTACGCGCACAGTGGAATTTTTCAAGGCGCATCTGTAACCTTGCCTAGCAGCCAATGCAATGTCATACGCCCGACTATCGGTGCTGTGCAAGCGCCGGGCGCAGGTGTGTCCCGGCCGGCCATTAAATAACGACAGGTGAAAAAATCATGACGTTTTCGACAATGCTGTCTGCAGTATCATTTTCGCTCATGCTTGCCACCACCGCGCATGCACAAGCCCCGCAGAGTGATGCAGCGGCACCGTTTACAGTTCCGGATAGCGGAATCGCCATCCCGCCAGACTTTGCCCACGCGACCTTCGATGCACCTGCAGTGAGCTGGATTGAAGACGGGCGTCCGATCGAACAGGCCAAAGACGCCCTTGAACTGTTGGCAACGGCAGACAAACATGGCCTGGACCCTCGCTGGTTTCATATTGCACAATTGCAGTCGCAACGGGAGCGGGTCAGCTATGCCGCTTCTGCCGAAGAAACGGCGCAGTTTGATCGCGACCTGACTAAGCAGATGCGCACCTATGTCAAGTTTCTGAAAAACGGTCGCATTTCGCCGTCCCTGATCAAAAACCGCTACTCCAAGCCGATGTTTTCCGATGCAGATGCCGACCTGTTTCTGGCGACGGCGATCAGCAATGGCAATTTGAAAGCGTCGGTCAAGGCGCTGACCGACAGCATCCCCATGTACAACTCGCTGATGCAGGCGCTGGCTGTATTTCGTCAATTACAGCAAAAACCGAGTATGAACCAGGCGCTGCCTGCGGTACCTGGTGGCAAACTGACTGAAGGCCAGCCCTATCCGGGCATGCCCGCACTGATAGAGCGCCTGGTCCTGCTGGGCGACCTGCCACAAGGAACGCCGGCGCGGCCGATCTACGACGCCACGGTCATGGCGGGCGTGAAAAGCTTTCAGCAACGTCATGGGCTGGAGCCCGATGGGGTGATTGGCAAGGGAACGCTGGAACAGTTGAATACCCGTCCCATTGACCGTATCCGCCAGATCCAGATCAGCATGGAAAGGTTACGCTGGACACCGCTGATAGAAGGCGAACGCCGCATTGTCGTTAACGTGCCCGAGTTCGTGCTGCGCGCCTATCACATCCGCAATCAAAAGGCGGAAAACCTCATTGAAATGAAAGTGATTGTCGGCAAATCCTTCAATACCAGCACGCCGCTGTTCGATGGCGCGGTCAGCAAAATTGAGTTCAGTCCGTACTGGAATGTGCCCATCTCCATTTCCCGCAAGGAACTCATTCCGCGTTTGCGCAAGAATCCGTCTTATATGCAAAGCCAGGGGTTTGAGTTTGTCACTCAGTCGGGCGTGTCGCAAACCGTTAGCGCAGCCAACCTGAACGCCGTGTTAAATGGGCAGGCGCGCATCCGTCAGCGTCCCGGGCCTAAAAACTCGCTGGGCGATATTAAGTTCATTTTTCCCAATAACGAGGCCATTTACCTGCATCACACCCCCAGCACGCAGCTGTTTGACCGCACGCGGCGTGATTTGAGCCATGGCTGCATCCGGGTGGAAGAACCGGTGAAACTGGCGCAATTTGTGTTGGAAAAACAACCGAAATGGACGGCCAGCGCTATCGAAAAGGCCATGGCGGCAAAAAAATCCAAAACAATCAATGTATTGGAGCCTGTTCCTGTTGTATTGGGTTATAGTACCGTGGTAGTAAAAAACAATAAAATTCACTTTTTCCCCGACATCTACGGACAGGACAAGATTCTGGACAATGCCATCAAGAAGATGGCCGCCTCACGTAACATTCCACCTGCCTCGTAATATTTTCAGGAGCCAGTACGGTATGACGATTACGCCCCCTCAGTTACACCGCCGCCAGTTTTTAAGAACCTCATCTTCTCTGCTTGTTGCCGGCGCCATGTTCTCCATCGGCACCAATACCGCCCGCGCCAATATCGGCGAGGGCGGGTTCAGGCAAATCTCGCTCGACCACCTGCATACCAATGAGAAAATCACGCTGGCCTACGCTAATGGCGATACCTATATTCCTGCCGCAATGCAACGGCTGAACCGTTTCTTGCGGGACCATTATTCTGGTGCGGTCGGACATATGGATCCGTCGCTGTTTGATCTAGTCAACAAAGTCAGGGCGTCGCTCAAGACTGATGTTGCCATCGAAGTCATTTCAGGCTATCGCGACCCGCATACCAACGAACGTCTGCGCAAGACGCGCGGCGGCGGCGTCGCCAAGCGCAGCCTGCACATGGTGGGGCAGGCCATGGACCTGCGTCTGAAGGGTGTGCCGCTTGATGAATTGCGGGATGCGGCCAAGGAACTGGCGCTGGGCGGCGTTGGCTATTACCCAAAAGACGGGTTCGTACACATGGATACCGGACGCGTACGCAGCTGGTAGCGTTTGTCCGGTTGCACGGTACAGCCCGCAGGCGTACGCGGTATCGTTCGCTGCGGTTGCCCGATAAGCCCGTTGATGGATTCCGGCACAGCAACGCCGAGGTCACTCTTACTATTGAAATACGAAGCAAATAACAGATTCAGTCATGGATAATCGCAACATCAAAACAATCGCCATTATCGGCGCCGGGACCATAGGCAGCAGCTGGGCTGCCCTTTTTCTTGCTCATGGCTACCACGTGGTGGTGTCGGATCCGGCGCCCGACGTTCAGGCCAATACCCGGACGCTGATCGATTCAGCCTGGCAAACCCTGCGTGAACTGGGCAAAGTGAAGAATGAGTCATTTCTGGACAATTTGCGCTTTGAGGCCGATTTGCCGCGGGCGCTGGAAAACGTTGATTTCGTGCAGGAGAATGCGCCTGAACGCGAAGATTTCAAAATATCGCTGTTCGCAAAAATGGATGCGCTGTTGCCCGAACACGTCATTATTTCTTCCAGCTCTTCGGGTCTACTGGTCAGCCGCATGCAATCGCAGTGCCGATACCCGCAGCGATGTGTGCTGGGCCATCCATTCAATCCGCCTCATGTGATTCCGCTGGTGGAAGTGGTCGGGGGCGAACAAACATCTGAAGACACCATCGAGCGTACGCTGCAATTTTATCGCGCCGTAGGCAAGCATCCGATTCGTCTGAACAAGGAAATCGCCGGGCATATCGCCAACCGCCTGCAGGCTGCGGTGTGGCGGGAGGTCATGCATTTGGTCAACGAAAACGTGGCCAGCGTGCAGGATATCGATGCGGCCATGAGCAAGGGCCCGGGCTTGCGCTGGGCCATCTTCGGTCCGCAAATGGTTTTTGACCTGGCTGGCGGCCGGGCAGGGCTGGCGCATCTGATTGATCACTTGCAACCGGCCATTGAAACCTGGATGGATGATTTGGGTAATCCGCGCATGACGCCCGAGTTACGAGAGCGAATGGTCCAGGGCACGCAACAGGCAAGGCAAGACAAGTCGTTTGAATCGCTGCTTCGCTATCGCGACAGCCATCTGATCGATATTCTGAAAAGTCTGGATAAAAAATAGGGCGGTGATGCAAACCCCATGTAGGGTCGGGCATGACGAATCGTGTCAGGCGGCACGGCCAATGCCTGCTGATTATGTCGAATAAATGATGATGTCAACTGAAAACTGTAGCCAGGTCCGGGCGCCGTCCATTGGCATGCGGG
Source organism: Advenella sp. FME57 (assembly GCF_014897675.1). Lineage (GTDB taxonomy): Bacteria > Pseudomonadota > Gammaproteobacteria > Burkholderiales > Burkholderiaceae_B > Advenella. Next base: position 220,762 of record NZ_JABUXU010000003.1, read on the forward strand.
CGCTGCATGTCGATGATCTGCCGCAGATGCTGGCGTTGCAGGCCAGCGTGTATCCACCGGCGCTGCTGGAAAGCGCTCAGGTGCTGGCAAGCAAGATCGGCGCGGTCCCGGCTGGCTGGACTTCACTGGCGGCTACCGATGGCAATACGCTATGCGCCTATGCGCTTGGCTACCCCTGGCGCTCGGAACTGCAGCCCTGCTGGAATCGTCCGCTTGCGCTGCAACACGATTGCGATGTGCTTTATCTACATGATGTGGCGGTATCACCTGCCTATGCAGGCCGGGGACTTGCCAATGAACTGGTGTCGCAACTGATGCGACAGGGGCAGCAGTTAGGCCTGTCGCGCGCCATACTGATCGCGGTCGAAGGCGCGCAAGGGTACTGGTCGCGACTGGGCTTTGTCGCGATCCCAACCGGCAGCACAGATCCGGCGTTTGGCGGCGATGCGGTGCTGATGCAGCGCGAGCTGGCGCCACCCGGTTCGATGTTGCTCGATACTGCGTAGCGCAAAACGCGAGGAAACAAGCCATGCCGCTGCTCAAGACCGTTACCTTTGTTCATACGCTGCTTGCCGGCCACGTGATGGCAGGCGCGCGCGTCATCGATGCGACGATGGGAAATGGTCACGACACGCTACAGCTTGCCCGGCTTGTAGGGGATACCGGCCATGTGTATGCCTTCGATATCCAGAGCGAGGCGCTGGCCGCCACGGCGGCGCGTCTGGGCTGCGAAAATCTGCGAGCGCGTGCCACCCTGATTCAAGATAGCCATGCCCGCATGCTCGATTACCTATCGGAACCGATCAACGCCATTGTTTTTAACCTGGGCTACTTGCCTGGCGCCGATAAATCCTGCGCCACCCAGGCCACCAGCACCCTGGCTGCCGTCAGGAATGCCTTGACGTTGCTCGCGCCCGGCGGGCTATTGCTGATTACCATTTACTGGGGACATCCGGCGGGTGCCAGCGAAAAGAAAGTGCTCGAGCCTTTCGTCGCGCAACTTTCGCCGGAGCAATACCGAGTGCTCAAATATGAGTTCATTAATCGCGCGAATCCCGCGCCCTATTTGCTGGCCATCGAGCGCTTTACCAACTGAATAATGCATCTGATTGTTCGATGGCCCAAACGTGCCGACAAGCCCGCTTGCGCCGCTTTCTGTTGCCGTCGGTGTTGTGGGGCGTTGATTGTCGTCCGGGATCGCAGCACGCCGCCTGCACTGGCCGTTCGCCATGAATACTGCGCGCGAGCTTCATGTTGCGACGCAATGTCCGTGATGCAATATCCGCGAAGCAGGCGGGCAGGCATGCCCTGGCGCCCGCTGTGCAACGGCCTGCGGCGACCAGATATCAGTCGGCGTCTGTGTCAGTGATCACAGCGCAAATGTCGGTTTGACGGGCGCGCCAGGTCGTGGCAAATTGAGCATTTGCCTGGCTTCCTTGGGGGTTGCCGGCTCATAGCCCATTTCACGAACCAGCCGGACAATTCTTTCGGTCAATTCGATATTGCTGGCCAGCCGGCCTTGCGAGTAATAAAGATTGTCTTCCAGTCCTACCCGTACGTGTCCTCCCAGCAGCAAGGAGTTGATGGCACAGGGCAGCTGTGCCGGGCCGATGCCGCTGGCGCCGAAGATGGTCCCGGGCGGCAGGCACTCGACCATGAATTGCAGATTTTTCGGCGAGTAGGGCATGGCGTTCTGAAAGCCCCGGTGCACACCCATGACTAAATTGACATAGGCCGGTTCTTCGTCCGCGCCCATCGCAAGTAACGTTGCCGTATCCTGCAAAATATGCGTGGGACTGAACACCTCCCATTCGGGTTTGATGCCGCGTTTTTTCATCTCGTCGGCCAGAAAGCGGCAGCGCGAGGGTGCGGTGTTCATCAGAATTTCCTTGTTATCGAAGCTGGCAATAATGGTGGTGGCGTCCAGCGTGCACATTTCGGCGCCGGCCTCCATGCCCTTGATGCGTTCTTCCCAGAGCAGCTCCCACATGCCGTTTTCGTTCTGTCCGATCATCTCGCCGTGCACACCACCACCCGTGGAGTTATTCAGGATAATGTCGCATTTGGCGCGAATGCGTGTATTCATATCGTAATAAATATCGGGATTGCAGGTGGCGCCGTCATCAGGATTGCGCGCATGCAGCGCCACAATGCTTGCTCCGGCGTTATAGCAGTCGTAGACGTCGTCTGCAATCTCCTGCGGTTGCGTGGGCAGGTTCGGGTTCTGGCTTTTGTAGGCCATGCCCCCGGTAGGGGCAATGGTGATAATGACTTTTGGTGTACTCATGATTGCGCTCCTGCAGATTGTTGCACCAGATTGCAGGCGGAGTCTTCCAGTTTGCCGTAAAGATCATCGGGCGAAAGCGTTTCAACTTTCCGGTAATAATCCCAGGGGGCTTTGGATTCGTCCGGTTTTTTTACCTGCATCAGGTACATCGGATTGGTGAGTCTGCCATCGGCACGTACGATGGCGTCCTTGGCAAAAAAGTCTTTGATGCGCTCGGTCTTGAATCGCTTCATGACTGCATCCGCATCGTCGGTTTTTAATGCGGCGACTGCAGCAAGATAATTGCTGACGGCCGAATAGGTGCCTGCCTGAATGTAGGTCGGTATGCGATCAGTGATTTTTTTGTATTCGGCTGTCCACTTGCGGGTGTCATCGTCCAGATCCCAGTAAAACGGCGTGGTCAGATACATCCCCTGGGTGACTTGCAAGCCCAGGGAATGGATGTCTGGAATGAGTACCGTCAGGCCAACCAGATTCATCTGGGTATTCAAGCCAAATTCGTTGGCAGATTTTGCCGCGTTCACAAAGTCGCCGCCTGCATTGGCCATCCCCAGGATCTTTGCGCCTGACGATTGCGCTTGCAATATATAGGAAGAAAAATCGGCAGCGCCTAGCGGCACCTTGACCGAGCCTTTGATGGTGCCGTTGGCTTGCCTGACCACCTTGGACGTGGCCGCTTCCAGGGCATGGCCAAAGGCGTAGTCGGTGGTAATGAAGAACCAGTCCTTGCCGCCATTTTTGACCACAGACTTGCCTGTGCCGTTGGCCAGCGCATCGGTCGAATAGGTGTAGTGGATAATGTAAGGGGAGCATTGCTTGCCGGTCAGGGCAGATGTGCCGCCGCCAGTAGAGATAAACAGTTTTTTCTTTTCAGTGGCTACGTTGGCCATGGCCAGGCTGACCGCAGAATTGGTCCCGCCGATCAGAATGTCCACTTTGTTCACATCCACCCATTCGCGCGATTTGGCGGCTGCAATATCGGCTTTATTCTGATGATCGGCATAAAGCAGTTCAATTTTCTTGCCGTCGATGCTACCGCCCGCATCGCGGATTGCCATACGGATCGCCTGCACACCGCCCTGGCCGTCATAGTCGGCGTAGACCCCCGAGATATCGGTTAGAAAACCGATTCGCACGACATCATCAGAGATGCCGGCGGCATGCGCCACGCCTGTGGAGGCAAGCAGCATGCCTGTTGCCAATGTGAATGTGTCTGTATTGTTCATCATTCTCTCCCTTTTATACTGTCTCTTTCGACTGTGTATCCGGCCAGGGCTCATCGCCGATAGCTGGCAGTTCTCTCGTTGATGCCGGGCAAGTCTTGTACCGGCCTGGCTGCGGTTATCTTTTTGGGTCTTGGCGCCACGACCGTCAGACGCCCAGATATTGGTGGATTTGAGAAGGGTCGTTGCGCAGCTGCCTGGCGTCGCCTTCGAGCACAACCCGGCCTTTTTCCAGTACAACCAGGCGGTCCGCCTGATCCATCACTTTGCGATAATTGCGATCGACCACCATGGTCGCCAGGCCGCTGGTGCGGATGAGTCCGATGACGCGCCAGATTTCTTCCACAATCAGCGGCGCCAGGCCTTCGGTGGCTTCGTCCAGAATGATGGCATCCGGATTGGTCATCAGCGCCCGGCCAATCGAAAGCATTTGCTGTTCGCCACCGGAGAGCTGGTCGCCCATGTTGTCCAGGCGCTCTGCAAGTCGGGGGAAGGTCTCCAGTATGCGATCGATGTCCCATGCGGTATTCCCGTCGCGGCCGGCGCGAGCGCACATCACCAGATTTTCTCGGACCGTCAGGTTGGGAAAAATGCCGCGGCCTTCAGGTACGTAGGCAATGCCCAACTGCGCTGCCTGATAGGGGCGGGCGCCGGACATTTGCTGCCGCTGCAGCTCAATCCGCCCGCTGCGTTGTTTGACATGGCCCAACAGGGTTCGTATCAGTGTGGATTTGCCCATGCCGTTGCGGCCCAGCAGGCCTACCGTCTCGCCGCGCCGCAGGTTAAAGTCGATGCCGTGCAGCACGTGGCTGGAACCGTACCAGGCGTGGATATCGCGCGCCAGAATGATGTCGTCTGTCATTGTTGCATTTGTCATATCGCTAGGGTGCTCGAGTGTTCTGTTGCGTGATCGCTCTCGCCCAGATAGGCGGTCTGCACGGCGGTATTGTTGCGTATGTCATGGGGCAGTCCGCTAGCGAGCACCGCGCCGTTTACCATCACCGTCAGACGATCTGCAACGGCAAAAACCGCGTCCATGTCGTGTTCGATCAGCAAGATAGCCAGGTTCTTTTTCAGCCGGTGCAGCAGCGCCAGCATGCGTTCGGACTCTTCGGCCCCCATGCCAGCCAGCGGCTCGTCCAGCAGCAGCACCTCAGGTTGCTGGGCCAGGCACATGGCCACTTCAAGCTGTCGTTTCTGCCCGTGCGACAGGTTGGCAGCGACGCTCGCTGCATGTTCGCTCAGGCCCGCCTGTTCCAGCGCGTGGTCGGCCATCTCAAGGCTGCGCTGGCAATGTTGCGCGGCCGTCCAGACTTGCCACGGTTTCTGGATTTTTGCCTGGGCGGCAAGGCGGCAGTTTTCGCGCACGCTCAGTGGCAGAAAAATATTGTTGCGCTGATAGCTGCGGCCCACGCCTGCCTGTGATCTTGCCGGCTGTGACCACTTGCTGATTTCTTTGCCGCGCAAGAACACCTGGCCATCGGTGAGCGGCAGTTCGCCTGACAGCAGATAGGTTAGTGTCGATTTGCCGGCCCCGTTTGTGCCGATCACCGCCAGGATTTCCCCCTCGAACAACTGCAGCGATACGTTGTTTACCGCAAGCAGCGCACCGAATTTTCGGGTCACATTCCTGGCTTCAAGTAATGCAGTCGTCATTGGGTTGCGCCTCCCTTGTTTGCGCTGCGAGCGCGCCATTCCCGCAGTTGCCGGGGCAGGCCAGCCAGGCCATAGGGCATGAGCATGACCACGAAAATAATAAAGCCACCCAACAGCAACTGCCAGTGCTTGGTGAGGGCGGTAAACCATTCTGACAGCAGCACAAAAGCGAAGGCGCCAATAATTGCCCCGCCCAGGCTGCCCAGGCCACCCAGAATGATCATGAGCAATACATTGCCAGACTGATGCCAGGACAACAGTTCCGGATTGACATAGCCGTATTGGCATGCATACAGGAACCCGGCCAGGCCTGCCAGCATCCCGCTAATGACAAAACTGGCAATCTTGTAGGCGGTTGATTCGAATCCGGCGGCGCGCATGCGTAGCTGGTTGTGCTTGATGCCGACAAAGGCATGGCCCAGGCGGGAACGCAGAATCAGCTGCAGAATGACGACTGTGATAATAAGCAATGCCAGAGTGAACCAGTAAAAAGTATTGCCCGACTCAAGATCAAAGGGCTGCCACTGCAAAATGGAAAAATCAGGTTTGAAATAAATATAGGTGCCGTCGGAGCCGCCGAAGATTTCGATGTCATGAAAAACGAAGTAGACCAGTTGTCCGAAGGCCAGCGTAACCATGATGAAATAGACGCCATAGCTGCGCATGACCAGCATGCCGATCAGCAGCGCCAGCAGCCCGGCGCCGCCAATGCAAATGGCCATCAGCAGCCAGCCATTGCCCGCTTCCGATTCGGGCGAGAAGGTCGCGACCATATAGGCGGCAAAGCCAAGAAAGGCAGCATGCCCCAGACTTACCAGGCCGGTGAAGCCCACCAGCAGTTGCAGGCTGAGCGCAAAGATGCTCAGGATCATGATTTTCGTGACCAGATCGCCGTGGTATTTGCTGCCGATAGGCTCGGGCAGCAGCGGCAGCAGTGCCAGCAGGGCCAGACCGATTATCCACAAAAAAAGATTGTTCTTTGTAATCATGGTCAGGTTCCCTGTTTGAACAGACCCTGGGGCTTGAACAGCAGCACCAGCACCATAAGCAGATAGACCAGCGCGCCTGCACCTTCGGGCCAGAGTACTTTACCAAAGGTGTCGACGAAGCCGATCAGCAGCGCAGCAACCAGCGCGCCCTTGATGGAGCCGATGCCGCCAATGACCACGACCACGAAACAGATAATCAATTCATTGCCGCCCATGCCGGGGTAGACTGATGACACTGGGGCCGAGAGCATGCCGGCAAAGATAGCCAGCGCGACACCGGCTGCAAATACGCTGCGGTACAGTACCGAGATGTTGACGCCCAGCGACTGCACCATCTCGCGATTGGTGGCGCCGGCACGGATTTTCATGCCCAGGCGGGTATGCTTGATCAACAGGTACATGCCAATTGCAATGACCAGGCAGACAAGCGAAATGAACAGTCGGTAGACCGGATAGCTCAGCCCGTTGCCAAGTGCGATAGAGCCGGCGAGCCAGCCTGGCGGGCTGACGCCGTGTACATCGTCGCCCAGCAGAATGCTGCGCAGCGCTTCAAATACCAGAATCAGCCCGTAGGTCATCAGCACTTGCAACAGATGCTCGCGCTCGTAAAGAAAGCTGAAAAAGCCCCACTCCAGCAAGTAACCGAAGGCCAGAGCCAGAATAATACCCAGCACCAGCGCAACGGCAAAGTTATCGATATACATGCCCAGCGCATATATAAGATACGCGCCGATCATGAAGAAACTGCCGTGCGCCAGGTTGATGACACCCATAATGCCGAAAATCAGCGTCAGCCCGCTGGCGATCAAAAACAGCAGCAGCCCGTACTGCACGCTGTTCAGACACTGAATCAGAAATGTTGTTATATCCATATGTGATCCGAAGAAAGGTGCGTGCGCACGGATCAGCCCGTGCGCACGCACTTTCGGTTTACTTGCTCAGCTTGCAGCCTTTGGCCGGATCTTCCAGATTGGCTACGGCGACACCCAGACTCTTGTTGTGGTTGCCCACGACTTCACGCAGATAGATGTTCTGCACCGGATTGTGCGCCTTGGACATGGTGAACGGTCCGCGCGGGCTGTCCACCTTGGCCTGTTCCATCCCTTCGATGACCGAATCCTTGTTCTTGATATCACCCTTGGCGTGGTTTAAACCGGCTGCCAGCAACTGGGCAGCATCGTATCCCTGCACCGCGTATACGTCCGGCTCCATGCTGAACTTTTCCTGGTAGTGCTTGCGGAACGCCTTGTCTTTCGGATTGTCCAGTTCATCGGCATAGTGCAGGGTGGTGAGCATGCCCTTGGCTGCATCGCCCTGGGCCTGGAGTGTGCCGTCGGTCAAAAAGCCTGGGCCATAGAGCGGGATCGTCTTGCGCAGGCCCGAGGCATCGTAATCCTTCACGAATTTGACGGCACCGCCACCAGCAAAGAAAGCAAAGACGGCATCCGGTTTCAATGAGGAGATTTCAGTCAGCAGCGATTGGAATTCCACGTTGGGGAAGGGCAGCGTGAGCTCTTTGATCACTTTGCCGCCCTTGGCTTCGAAACCTTCGCGGAAACCATCGGCCGCCTCGGTGCCGGCGGCGTATTTCCAGTTGATGGTAACAGCGGTTTTATGCTTTTGCTTTTCGGCGGCAACAATGCCCATGCCATAGGCGGGCTGCCAATTGGTGAATGAGCTGCGGAAGATGTTTTTGGCACACAGCGGCCCGGTGAGCATATCTGCACCGGCGTTGGGAATAATGTAGATGACGCCGCTGTCACGAGCGATTTTCGCCATCCCCATGGCCACCCCGGAATGCACTGTGCCTACCAGCACATCGACCTTGTCGCGCTGCACCAGCCGGTTGGTGTTCTCCGGCGCCTTGGCCGGATCAGATTCGTCATCGACAGCAAAATATTGTATCTGCTGGCCGCCCAGTTTGCCGCCCTGTTCCTCGACATACAGTTTAAAGCCATTTTCGATCGCCTTGCCAAGCGCCGCATAGGTGCCTGTGGCTGGCAGCATGAGGCCCACCTTGACCTCGGCCTGCGCCGCCTGACCCAATCCCCCGGCCAGCATGATCGCTGTCGCGATCGTGGCTTTTCTCACATTATTCATTGTCCTGTCTCCTGAATGTACGACTGTTTTTTATGATGACTGCTTATTTGTGTTGCCACGAACGACGCCGCTTGTCGCGATCCTGGTACCGCATTTCCAGGATCACGGCATACCTTGCGATAGCCCGCTATGCCTGCCTTTTGGTTGATGACTTACGCCACCTCATGCTGATTCATTTCACGCAGACGGAAGCGCTGGATTTTGCCGGTTGCCGTTTTGGGCAGCTCATCCAGAAATTCAATGCTGCGTGGATATTTGTGCGGCGCCAGCCGGGATTTGACAAAGGCCTTGAGCGCATCCCTGAGCGTGTCGTCGGCCGCCGGCGCCGTTTCCTTGAGCACCACATAGGCGCGGGTCTTGACCAGCCCCTGCGAGTCAGTAACGCCGATCACGGCCGCCTCCAGGACGGCTTCATGCTCAATGAGCGTCGCCTCCACTTCGAAGGGAGACACATACTGTCCGCTCACCTTCAGCATGTCGTCGCTGCGACCCGCATAGGTGTAATAGCCGTCGGCATCGCGCGAATACTTGTCGCCACTCTTGGTCCACTCCCCCTGAAATGTTGCTCTTGTCTTTTCCCGGTTGTTCCAGTACATGAGGGCAGCGCTTTTTCCCTTGACGTACAGATCGCCGATTTCGCCATCTGCGACGATAGCACCTTGCTCGTCGCGAAGCTCGAGTTCATAGCCGGGTACGGGTTTTCCTGTGGTGCCATAGCGGATGTCATCGGGCCTGTTGGACAGAAAAATATGCAGCATTTCGGTCGAGCCGATGCCATCGATGATATGACAGCCGAAATGGGCCGTGAAGCGCTCGCCAAGCTCCCGTGGCAGCGCCTCGCCGGCTGACGAACACATGCGCAATTGCACCTCGTCGCGGGTGGGCGTATTGGCAGCGGCCAGCATGCCGGCATAACCGGTTGGTGCGCCGCAAAATACAGTAGGCTGATGTTTGCGCATCGCCTCAAAGACGGCCTCCGGGGTGGGGCGGCCCTCGATCAGAATCACGCTGGCACCTACGCCCAGCGGGAAGGTCAGGGCATTGCCCAGCCCGTAGGCAAAAAACAGCTTTGCAGCTGAGAGAATACGGTCCGATTCGGTCAGCCGCAGCAGGTCCTGTGCATAATAGCGAATCGTCCAGTAGGGGTTGGCATGACTATGTATGGTGCCTTTAGGCTTGCCGGTCGAACCCGAAGAGTACAGCCAGAAGGCCGGTTCGTCGGCTTGGGTGCTACAGGGACGGTGACAGGGCGTGGCCGCGGCCAGCACCTGGTCCATGCTCAACTGGCCATGCGAGAGTTCACCTTGCGGGCGCGACACGAGGATATGCTTGATTTCGTGCTCTGCTTCGCTCATGGCCTGAGCCAGCACCGGTAGCAGCGCGGCCGACACCATCGCGGCCTGGCAGCGACTGTCTTCAATGATGTATTTATAGTCCTGTGGTGTCAGCAGGGTATTGATGGCAACCGGCACGATACCGGCATGAATGGCGCCCAGGAAGGCGACAGGCCAGTCTGTGCAATCGTTCATCAGCAGCAGCACCCGTTCCTCGCGGTGCACGCCGAGGTTTTTCAGTACAGAGGTCAGGCGCCGCACTTTGTCAAAAAGCGCCTCATAGGTCAATGTGCCGTTGCTATCGATGTACGCAAGGCGATCCAGACGGTGCTGGTTGGTTTGCATCAGATAGTCGGCAATATTGAACTGATTGCTGTTTTCAGGGGTCTGCATGGTTAACTCCGCTAAATGCCTGGCTGCTTATTGCCAGCTCACTACAAGTTGTTGGCACTGCCGCGCTGCGAGTGGATCGATTGGCTGTCTTTATCGGCTTTGCGCTATCTCGATACGGCTGCAGCCTGGTTATCGACAGGATCTGAAGTCCTTTGGCCTGTCATTGCTGTTGCGCCGTGAATTCTATTTTTCCTTCCGGCAGCAAATACAGCACATGGGCTGCGCCGTTGCTGACGGTGGGATAATGTGCGGAGTCCGGGGCGTAGACCTTCCAGCCGGCATCACAACCATCAAACCGGGCGCCGGGGGTGATCGGCATGATCAGATCGATTTCGCCATTGGGATGACGGTGATGGGGACCGCGGATATCCAGCATGCTCACCACATCTACGGAAAATCCGTGGGTCGCTTCGGACGGCTTGCTCACCCGGCCGTATTTGAGTCCCTGCGCTTCGTGCTTGCACATCCAGCCATCCTGCACGCCTTCAATACAGGCCGCGCTGATGTCGCGATACCACTGGCTATCCGCACCGTAGTGGCTATTGAGCCAGACCTGTAACGTCTCATCCAGCGGACGGTTTGCGATTTGCCAGGTTACTGCCTGGATGAGCGTGTCGAAATGTTCACGCATGCTGAAAGTCTCCTTAACACCTGATTTTTTTTCGTGCATTATTTTGCATGTAGATGATAAGATATGCATGCAGTTAAAATCAGTCAAGATTTTTGCTCTATCTTTAGGGAAAACACTAGCTCCCGATTTACGAAATGGCACGCTATGACGCTGGAAAATTCATTTGAAATAGATCCGATGGAAGACAAGACGCCGCTGTTGCGGGCGTTGGGTGAACGGATCCGCTCACTGCGAGCGCGCAAGGGGATCACGCGCAAGAAGCTGGCGAGTCTGGCGGGCATTTCCGAGCGCCATATGGCCAATCTTGAGCTGGGTACCGGCAACGCAACCATACTGGTGCTGCATCAGGTCGCCCAGGCGCTGACCTGCTCGCTGGCCGAACTCATCGGCGACGTTACCACCTCGTCGCCCGAGTGGCTGATGATCCGGGAGTTGCTGGAGAACCGCAGCGAGAAGGACCTGCATAAAGTGCGGCTGCGACTGATTGAACTGTTCGGCGCTGACAAGACCCCGGGCTCGCGCCTGTCACGCATTGCCCTGATTGGCCTGCGCGGCGCAGGTAAATCTACGCTGGGCCGCATGCTTGCGGACCGGTTGGGCTATCCGTTTATCGAGCTGTCCCATGAAATTGAACAGACGACCGGTTGCAGCATCAACGAGATTCATTCGCTGTACGGTCCCGTGGCCTACCGTCGCTATGAGCGACGCGCGCTGGAAGAAACCATCCAGCTTTATCCTGAAGTAGTGATTGCCACGCCGGGCGGGCTGGTTTCCGAAGCGGCCACCTACAATAATCTATTGGAGCATTGTCTGACGGTCTGGCTGCAGGCCACGCCGCGCGAGCACATGGACCGCGTCATCGCCCAGGGAGATTTCCGTCCCATGTCCGGCAGCAAGGAAGCCATGCACGATCTGAAACTGATTCTGGAGGGCAGGGTGGCCTTCTACAGCAAGGCGGACGTGCATCTGGATACCAGTCTTCAGCCTCTTGAAGAGACCTTTGACGCACTGTTTGCGAAAGTCCAGGCAGCCCGCCAGTCAGCCGAAGTATTGACCTGATTCTACGTGAATGCCTAGGGTAAGTCCCTAGTTAAACGGCTTGACCACCTATAGAATCATGCAATATAGTGCCTCTAATGACAAACAAAATGCAATGAAATGCATGACTCTATTGGAGACAGCCATGAGCGAGCTGAAAGTCAATTACCAGACCAACCCGTCGCAGTACAAGCACCTCTCATTGACGATCGAAGGCAATATTGCGCGCCTGACGATTGACATCGACGAGGATAGCGGCATCCGCCCCGGCTATAAGCTGAAACTGAACTCTTATGATCTGGGCGTGGATATTGAATTGCACGATGCACTCAATCGCCTTCGCTTTGAACATCCCGAAGTGCGCAGCGTAATCGTATCCAGTGGCAAGGAGCGCATATTCTGCTCGGGCGCCAATATTTTCATGCTGGGTCTGTCCAGCCATGCGTGGAAAGTCAATTTCTGCAAGTTCACCAATGAGACGCGCAACAGCATTGAGGATACCAGCGAGCATTCGGGGGTGAAATTTATTGCCGCTGTCAATGGCGCCTGCGCCGGTGGCGGCTATGAGTTGGCTCTGGCCTGTGATGAAATCTATCTGGTGGACGATCGCTCCTCGTCGGTATCGCTGCCCGAAGTCCCGTTGCTTGGCGTTCTACCAGGTACGGGCGGCCTGACACGGGTAACCGATAAGCGCAAGGTCCGCCATGATCACGCCGATATTTTCTGCACACTGGTCGAGGGTGTTCGTGGCCAGCGGGCTAAAGACTGGAAGCTGGTTGATGAGGTCGTCAAGCCTGCCAAGTTTCAGGACACCATCAACGCCCGGGCAATGGAGTTGGCGCAGCAGCATGGTTCAGGTTCATCGACGGGACTGCAGGGGGTGGCGCTGACGCCGCTTGAAAAACACGAAACCGCCGACAGCCTGCATTACAAATATGTCAGCGTCGATATTGACCAGGCAGGCAAGTTCGCCACGTTCACTCTGAGGGGCCCCGACGCGGCGCAGCCCGAGAGCATTGAGGCCATCATGCAGGCCGGCATGACATGGTGGCCACTGCAAATGGCGCGCGAACTGGATGACGCGATTTTATCGATGCGCACCAACGAGCTGGACAGCGGGCTTTGGCTGATCAAGACGGCCGGCAGTCCCGAGGCCGTCCTGCAAAGCGACGAAATCCTGCTGAACAATAAAGATCACTGGTTCGTGCGTGAAACCCTGGGTCTGTTGCGCCGCACCCTGGCGCGCCTGGATGTCTCGTCCCGCTCCCTTTTTGCACTGGTCGATGAGGGTTCGTGCTTTGCCGGATCGTTGCTGGAACCGGCGCTTGCCTGCGATCGCATCTATATGCTGACCCTGCCTGACGACCAAGACCGCACGCCGCATATCACGGTTGGTCCAATCAACTTTGGGTTTTTGCCCATGGTAACGCGACAGTCGCGCCTGGCGCGCCGCTTCTATGATGATCAAGCCAGCCTGGAGGCGATCAAGTCCCTGGCCGGCCAGGGACTGGAGGGCGATCAGGCCGAACAGGCCGGGCTGGTTACCTATGCGCTGGATGACATTGATTGGGACGAAGAGGTACGGATTGCCATTGAAGAACGGGTGTCCATGTCGCCCGATGCGTTGACCGGCATGGAAGCCAACCTGCGCTTTAACGGCCCGGAAAATATGTGGACCCGCATTTTCGGCCGTCTGACGGCCTGGCAAAACTGGATCTTCATCCGGCCCAATGCGGTCGGTGAAAAGGGTGCCCTCAAATTGTATGGCAAGGGCGAAAAACCGAACTTTGACCGCAATCGCGTCTGACCCAATCGCGTCTGACTGCTAGCTGCGTATATCCATCAAAATGAAGGAGCAGGGTAACCCATTGATATACCCGCTCCATGACACTGGAGATCACTATGTCGAGCATCAACTACAATGAGAAAATCCCCAATAATGTGAACCTGTCCGAAGACAGGACGCTGCAGCGCGCGCTTGAGCACTGGCAACCGAATTATCGCAAATGGTGGAACGAAATGGGTCCCGACGGCTCCCAGGACTTTGACGTCTACTTGCGTACCGCGACCAGCGTCGATCCGCAGGGATGGGCTTCCTTTGGTTATGTGAAGATGCCGGATTATCGCTGGGGCATCTTTCTGAACCCGCGCGATGCGGAGCGTCAGGTCAATTTCGGTGAACACAAAGGCGAGAAGGCTTGGCAGGATGTGCCGGGTGAGCATCGCGCCAATCTGCGTCGCATTATTGTGACCCAGGGTGATACCGAGCCGGCATCGGTGGAACAGCAGCGCTATCTGGGGCTGACCGCGCCGTCCATGTATGACTTGCGCAATCTGTTCCAGGTCAACGTGGAAGAGGGGCGGCATTTGTGGGCCATGGTGTACTTGCTGCACAAGCATTTCGGTCGTGATGGCCGTGAGGAAGCAGAAGCGCTGCTGGAGCGCAATAGCGGTGACGAAGACAATCCGCGGATTCTGGCTGCCTTCAATGAAAAAACGCCAGACTGGCTATCGTTTTACATGTTCACCTATTTCACGGACCGCGACGGTAAATTCCAATTGTGTGCGCTGGCCGAATCCGGCTTTGATCCGCTGGCCCGCACCACAAAATTCATGCTGACCGAAGAGGCGCATCATATGTTCGTCGGCGAGTCGGGCGTATCGCGGGTCATCCAGCGAACCTGCGAGGTGATGAACCAATTGAAAACCGATGATGCCGCGCGCCTTCGCGAGGCCGGCGTGATTGACCTGGAAACCATTCAACGCTATCTGAATTTTCATTTCAGTGTCACCATTGACCTGTTCGGCGCCGATGAGTCCAGTAACGCCGCCACGTTTTACAATACTGGATTGAAAGGGCGCTACGAAGAGACCAAGCGTGACGACGACCATAAATTGTACGATCGCACCTACAACGTGCTGGCCGTGCAGGATGGTCGCCTGGTCGAGCGTTCTGTGCCGATGCTCAACGCGCTGAACGAAGTGTTGCGCGATGACTATATCAAGGACTCGGTCGGTGGGGTCAATCGCTGGAACAAAGTGATTGAGAAGGCGGGTATTCCCTTTCGCCTGAAGACACCGCACAAGGCATTCAACCGGAGCATTGGCACCCTGTCGGGCGTGTTTGTTTCTCCTGACGGCACGATGATGTCCGAGGCCGAATGGGTCAGGCGCGAGCGCGACTGGTTGCCGACAAATGAAGATCGGGCCTTTGTCGCTTCTCTGATGGGACGCGTCGTCGAGCCGGGTAAATTTGCCAACTGGATCGCGCCGCCTGTCATGGGCATCAATCGCCAGCCGGTCGATTTTGAGTATGTGCGATTCAACTAATCAGGGATGCCCGGAAAACGGGCATCCAATAACATGGAAATAGATTTCGGAGGCAGACTGTTATGGCGACGATCGAACAAGCCCAGGTAATAAAAAAACAGCACCTGATTGATCCGGAAATTTGTATACGCTGCAATACATGCGAGGAGACCTGTCCGATCGATGCGATTACGCACGACGGCACCAATTACGTCGTCAAGCCCGACGTCTGTAACCATTGCATGGCCTGCGTGGCGCCCTGTCCTACAGGCGCCATAGACAACTGGCAGCCGGTGCACGCAGAAAAAATGTATTCAATCGATGAACAATACAGCTGGGACGAGCTGCCGGCGCCGCTGGCGCTGGATGTGCCGGATATACCGGCGGTCCCCGATGCCGGCGCGACTGATGCAGATGCAGAGGTGGATGCGCAAGTAACCATCCAGGGCAGCAATTATGTCGCCGGCTCGCAGATTCCTCCCTGGTCAGCGTCGCACAGCTATACAAACTTGTATGGCACGCGCAACGTGGTGACGGCAACGGTGTCGGGAAACTACCGTTTGACCGATGATTCGTCCGATAGCGACATTCGTCATGTCGTGCTGGATTTTGGCGATGCCCCATTTCCTGTGCTGGAGGGCCAGTCCATCGGCATTATTCCACCGGGCACTGACGCCGGTGACCGTTTGCATCATGCCCGTCAATATTCGCTGGCCAGCCCGCGGGACGGCGAGCGGCCCCGCTACAACAACGTATCGATCACCGTCAAACGGGTAGTGCAGGACTATGATGGCAATCCGGTCCAGGGCGTCTGTTCCAACTACGTATGTGATTTGAAGAAGGGTGACAAAGTACAGGTCATCGGGCCCTTTGGCCATACCTTCCTGATGCCGAACCACCCTGGTGCAAATATCATCATGATCTGCACCGGAACGGGTAGCGCACCCATGCGCGCGATGACCGAGAGGCGCCGGCGCAAGCGCCTGGAAGGGCAGGGCGACGAACGCGGCAAGCTCATGCTGTTCTTTGGTGCCCGTTGCAAGGAAGAATTACCTTATTTCGGACCGCTCAACAAGTTACCCAAAGACTTTATCGATATTAATTTTGCGTTTTCGCGCACGCCAGGTCAGCCCAAAAAATATGTGCAGGATGTGATGCGCGAACGCCTGCCCGATCTGCTTGCGCTGCTGAAGAACGAGGACACTTATATTTATGTCTGTGGCGTCAAGGGGATGGAGTCTGGCGTGCTGGAGGCGTTGCAGGAAGCGGCCACTGCCGGCGGCATGCAATGGTCCGAACTGCATGCCACGCTCAGGGAAAAAGGGCGTCTGCATCTGGAGACGTATTAGTTGCTGTATCTGTTGGAGCAGAGCAAAAGTCGCAGCCTGTGGTCCGGATGCGACTTTTTTGCGTTTGCTGGGGTTGCCTATGGACGGGCTAAAGGACACTGCGCCATGCTCCGATGGCGCTGCGGCAGTACGCATAGCCAACGCTAGACATGGAACCTGATTATTATCATATAACCATTGGTTATTTTATTGGCTTTTGTTATGCTGATATAGTTTTTTTCACGAATATCTGCATTCCAAATAACGCTTGAGCATAACGCCAACTATCAGGAAATCTGCCATCATGAAACTGAGAAAACTTTTACCCTTGCTGGGCGCGACCCTCATTGGCCTGAGCGCCGTCAACGCCCAGGCTGATCAACTGGACGATATTAAGAAAAACGGCGAACTGGTTGTCGGTGTTCTGGGCACAGATGAACCGGCAACCTTCATAGACCCCAAAACCCGTGAATTCATTGGCTATGAAGTGGATCTTGCCAAGGCGGTAGCCGACAAGATCGGCGTCAAGGCCCGCTTCAAGCAGGTAGCCGTGGCTGCCCGCATTCCGGAACTGCAGCAAAAGCACGTAGATATTATTGCCGCCGGCCTGACGCACAACAAGGAACGCGAGGCGCAGATCGATTTTTCCGTGACCACTTTTGTGACCGGGCAGAAGGCGCTGGTGCGCAGCGATAGCGGTATCAAGGACTTGCCCGGACTGGCAGGCAAGAAAGTGCTGACCATCCGTGGCGGTACCCAGGAGCCCAATATCCGCAAAGCGGTGCCTGATGTGAACGTGGTCACGTTCGATACCAGCCAGCAGGCGTTTCTTGCATTGCAACAAGGCAAGGGTGTGGGCTATGTTGACGATGAAGCAGCGCTGCTGCGCGTCTACGCCAAGCTGGGGCCCAAGCAGAAGGATTTTGTGGTGCTCAAGCAAAGCATCAGTGAAGAACCGCTGGCATTCGGCTTGCGTAAAGGCGAAGCCAGTTTGAAAAAAGTGGTCGACGATACGCTGCGTGAACTTGAAGCCTCTGGCGATGCCGAGAAAATTTTCTTCAAATGGTATGGGCCGGATACCAAATCACAGTTTTCAACGCGCAGTTTTAAACTCGAAACCGATAAAATTTAAGAGTAGACTGGATATCCGCAAGACAGCATCGGAACAACGGCCGGTTGCTGTTGCTACGCGACGGCGTGTGCTGCGCTCGACCAGCGCAGTAGATTTCACGCCGTTTTTTGTTTCCATGACTACGCGACCAATCCATGCCCGAGTTTGACGCTTCCATGCTGCTTAGCGGCCGATACCACGAAATGCTGCTGGCAGGATTATGGTTATCCATACAATTGCTGGCCATTTCACTGGTGCTCGCGCTGCCACTGGCCACCTGTATCGCCTTGCTGCGCCTGTCGCCGCTGCCGTTGCTGCGCGGTCTGGGCTTTGCCTATGTCGAGACCATCCGTAATATCCCGTTGCTGGCGCATATGCTGTTCTGGTATTTCGGTGCGCCCGAGATGCTGCCCGAAGCAGCAAAGCAATGGCTTTATGCCGGCAACACCGAAGCCAGCTGTGCGGTCATTGCACTTACGCTTTATACCGCAGCCTATATGGCTGAAGACATCCGCAGCGGCATCCGGGCTATTTCATTTGTACAGATGGAAGCGGCACGTGCGCTGGGGCTGAGTTTTCTGGCAGCCATGCGTCTGGTCATCCTGCCACAGGCCATGCGGGTCATTACGCCTCCGTTGATTTCGCAGACATTGAATTTGTGGAAGAACACCAGTATTGCAACCGTCATCGGCGTGGCAGAGCTCATGTATCAGGCCGGCCAGGTCGAAAGCGCCAGCTTCAGAAGTTTTGAATCCTTTGCCTTTGCCACCTCTGCCTATCTGAGTCTGTCGCTGCTGATCACCGCGCTGGCGGCGTGGTTCCAGCATCGTTATCCGCCGAGGGCGCTATGAGCGGATTCCTGGAGGTCATCGATACGTACTGGCTGTACTTTCTGATTGGACAGTATCCGAATGGGCCGCTGGGCGGCCTGGCGCTGACTTTGCTGCTGGCAAGCTGTGCGCTGGTCATGGCCATGCCGCTGGGCATTCTTCTGGCGTTTGCCCGCATCAGCCCGTGGCGGGCGGTGCGCTGGCCCGTGACTATCCTGGTTTTTGTGGTGCGTGGAACGCCGTTGTTGATGGTGGTGTTCTGGGCCTATTTCTTTTTGCCCAGTGTGACCGGCATAAAAACCAATCAGTTCTGGACCATGCTAATTGCCCTGGTTGTTTTCGATGCCGCCTATCTGGCCGAGATTATCCGGGCTGGCATCCAGGGTCTGCCCAAGGGACAGATGGAGTGCGCCCGTTCGTTGGGCTTCGGTTATTTTCGAGCCATGCGACTGGTAATATTGCCGCAGGCGATCAGGCATATGCTGCCATCGCTGGTCAACCAGTTTATTTCGACGATCAAGGAAACCTCCTTGGGTTATATCATCGGTCTTGCGGAGGTCTCTTTTATCACCTCGCAGATCAATACCCAGGTGATGGTGTATCCGGCGCAGATTTATCTCGTCCTGGGCCTGACCTACCTGCTGCTGTGTTTCGGCCTGTCCCGTTTTGCCTATTGGCTTGAGCGCCGACGTGGGAAACAGCAAGCGGCCATCGCTGCCCGCAAGGAAGCAACATGATTAAATTTGAAAATGTGAATAAATGGTATGACAAGTACCATGCCCTGGTGGATGTCACGGAAACCGTCGCGCGCGGGGAAGTGGTTGTCGTGTGCGGCCCGTCGGGATCAGGCAAATCGACCCTGATCCGCACGATCAACCGCCTGGAACCCATCCAGGCGGGCCATATCCGCGTCAATGGTCAAGATATCCATGATAAATCGATAGATTTGAATGCCTTTCGCTCGGGCATCGGTTTTGTTTTCCAGCAGTTCAACCTGTTTCCTCATCTGAGCGCTCTGGAAAACTGTACCCTGGCGCCCATGCATCTGCGAGGACTGTCTGCCCCGGCTGCCCGGGAAAAAGCCTTGTCCTTGCTGGACCGGGTCGGACTGGCCCATAAGGCTGACGCGATGCCCGATGCGCTGTCGGGCGGGCAGCAGCAGCGCGTTGCCATTGCTCGTGCGCTGGCCATGGAGCCGCCACTGATGCTGTTTGATGAGCCGACCAGTTCGCTGGATCCGGAGATGGTCGGAGAAGTGCTGTTGGTCATGCGGGATCTGGCTAAAGACGGCATGACCATGGTATGCGTGACGCACGAGATGGGATTTGCGCGCGAAGTAGCCGACCGGATTCTGTTTATGGATGCAGGCAAAATGTTGGAGCGCGCCACACCGGACGATTTTTTCAACCGGCCGCAGCACCCCAGGGCCGCACAGTTTCTCTCCGATATACGCACGCCATTTGCCCGGGCAGTATGACAACGGTTGCCCGAGCAAGATGACAACTGGAATATTCTTGCCATTGCCATTGCCATTGCCGTTGTGCCCGCTATTGCCGTCGTTCGCAAACCGCCAGGCGGCGCCAGATCTTCAATCATTCCTTCAATAAAGACCATGACTTATACCCCAGAGGCCCACGCGGCACTACCGATTATTGATGTCTCTGCGCTGGTAACCGATAGCAGCCGCCAGGCATTGCAGTCGGTTGCCGATCACATTCGCAATGCCTGTCGTGTTCACGGTTTTTTCTACATTTCCGGACACGGCGTAGAGTCGGCGTTGATTCAGCGCCTGGATGCGCTCAGTCGCCAGTTCTTTTCTCTGGACGAGCAGGAAAAGATGCGCTGGCGGATGGCGCTGGGTGGCCGGGCGTGGCGTGGTTACTTCCCTCTTGGTGGTGAATTGACTTCAGGCAGGCCGGACTGGAAAGAAGGGCTCTATCTGGGTACCGAGCTGGCCGATGATCATCCGCTGGTGCAGGCAGGCACGCCCGTACATGGGCGCAACCTATTTCCAGACATCCCGGGCATGCGCCAAACCATCTTGCAATACATGGAAGCGGTCACCGCGCTGGGTCATATCCTGATGCGGGGTATTGCGCTCAGTCTGGCGCTACCGGCAGACTACTTCGAGCGCCGCTACACCGCTGACCCTTTGATTCTGTTTCGCATTTTTAACTATCCGACCCAGGATGTGCCCGAAGACATGGACGTGCATTGGGGCGTAGGCGAACATACGGATTACGGTTTATTGACCATTTTGCTACAGGACCAAATCGGTGGCTTGCAGGTAAAGACGCCTGACGGCTGGGTTGATGCTGCACCGGTGCCGGGCACTTTCATTTGCAATATCGGCGACATGCTGGAACGCATGACCGGCGGCTTGTATCGATCAACCGCACATCGGGTCGTGCGCAATACCTCGGGATGCGACCGGCTGTCTTTCCCGCTGTTCTTTGACCCCAATTATTTTGCACAGATGCAGCCCATCGAAGGGCTGCCCGCCGTCCCCGATTCGGACGACAGCGCATCGCGCTGGGACAAGGCAAATGTGCATGCCTTCAATGGTATTTACGGAGATTATTTGCTCAATAAGGTATCCAAGGTATTTCCGCAATTGCGCCAGGATGTCTTGTAAGAGGTGACCAGCGCGACATGGATATTTCGCTGGCACGAAAAAGCCGGATGCTGTGATGAATGGCCCATAGAGCAGGGCGACAGCAGGCTCAGACGCTACAGAATAATGATCATATAATCCCGACAATCCTATTGTTAACTATATGAATTATCACAACGGCGTTATAATACGCTGAATCGTCTGCAATCATTTTCTGCCGGGCGCCGTGTCTACAAACGCATGCCAGCGAACAGGATTTTATTTTGAAACCAACTGATCAAGACGCGCTTGATAATTTTGAAAGTTCGGTCGGATTTCGACTCTTTGCGGAACGCAAACAACTCACATTATCGCTGCCAGAGCAGATTGCCGCCCAGCTGGGTGACCAGATCATCAGCGGCTCCATGGCCAACAGCGCGCATATTCCCGAGCAGGAACTGGCCGAACGGTATGAAGTCAGCCGGGGGCCAGTGCGCGAGGCGTTAAGGATCCTGGAACGAGAAGGCCTGGTTGTCGTCAATCCCAGACGCGGAGCCAGTGTGTCTGAGTTGAACGCCGATGAACTGGCCGAGATATTCGAAGTGCGCAGCAGCCTGTTGTCTCTGGCGGCGCGAAAGAATGCGGTGACCCAAAATCCTGAATTGCTCAAGCTGCTTGAGCACGGAATCAAAAAGCTTGCGTCGTGCATTGACACGCCCGCCGATGGCAGTCTTTACGCCGAGACCACTTACCGCCTGTCTTTGCTGACGGCGCGCTACGCCAACAATACGCGCTTAAGCCAGATCGTGACCTCCTTGTCGTTGCAAACCCTGCGTTATTCGAAGCTGCAATTTCGATCCCGGGAACGAAGAGTGCGCTCTATCGAACACTGGCGGCGCTCCCTGCAGGCCTGCAAAGCAGGTGACGCTGAACTGGCGGCCCAGATTTGTCAGCAGCGGATCCAGGAGTCCTGGGATGCCACGCTCGCGGCTCTGCAAGCCTAGAAGCACTAGAGACCCGGCCGATCCGCAATGGGGCTGCCGCGCGATGTATCACGGGGCAAGCGGGCGTTTTCTATCGGGTGCTGCCTGTCTGACAATATCCTGTGCCAGTTGCGTATGAACCTGTCCTTGGCAAAAGTCCGGATATTCCAATGCGGCCAGCAGGAACGGTATATTGGTCTTGATGCCTTTGATAACGCTGTCTGATAATGCGCTTCTTAAGCGCTCAATGGCCTGGTGCCGGGTGACGCCATGCGCGATCACCTTGGCAATCATCGGATCATAAAACGGCGATACCCTGGTGCCTTCTGCGTAGCCTGTTTCAATGCGAATGCCTGCGCCCTGGCCCAATCGGAAAACGCTTAATAATCCGGGAGACGGGGTGAAACGCCATGGGTCTTCGGCATAAATGCGAACCTGGATCGCATGGCCGTCAGGGGCCTGCGGCCGATTGGGAATCACTTCGTGCAGATGTTTGCCGGCGGCCAGCGCAATCTGGCTTTGCACAATGTCAATGCCCGTGACTGCTTCGGTGACGCCATGCTCGACCTGTAGCCGGGTGTTCATTTCCAGAAAACTGAAACCAGTTTGCTGATCGTATAAGGTTTCCACCGTTCCAATATTGTTATATTTCACGTTTTCCATGATGCGAACAGCAGAGTCTGCCATCGATACGAGCGTGGCCCTGTCAATGGCCGGGGCGCCCGCTTCTTCGATTACTTTTTGATGGCGTCGCTGGATTGAACAGTCGCGCTCGAAAAGATGCATGGCGTTGCCAAAGTTGTCTGCCATGATCTGAAATTCAATATGCCGCGGCTGCGCAAAGAGGCGCTCGGCATACAACTGGCTGTTGCCGAAACTTCTTTGCGCCAGGCTCGTGGCCTGTTCGAGCGCAGCGGGCAATGCTGAAGCTTCATGCACCGCAATCATGCCAATGCCGCCACCGCCTGCCGCAGGCTTGATCAACAACGGAAAACCCGCGCTTGCGGCCTGGTGGCATTGCTGTTCTGCCGTGCCCTGGAGGATGCCGCTGCTGCGGCACATCGGCATGTCGTGCCGCGCCATCAGTTCCCGTGCCCGGGTTTTGTGCCCCATGGATTCGATCCAATGCGGCGATGGACCAATGAACACCAGTCCGGCGCGCTGCACGCGTGCGGCGAACTCGGCGTTTTCCGATAGAAACCCATACCCTGGATGGATCGCGTCGACGCCAGCCGATTGCGCGACGGCCAGTATTTTGTCCATATTCAGATAACTGTCGGCCGCAGCGGGGGCGCCAATACAGATTTTTTCCTCGGCCTGGCGCACGTAGGGCAGGTCGGCATCTGCCTCTGAATAGATCACCGTGCAATCTATACCCATTTGCGTTGCGGCGCGAATAACCCGTGCAGCGACAGCGCCCCGGTTTGCCACCAATATTTTCTTGAACACTGTCAGATCTCCTGTTGTACTCTTCAACGCCGGTTTGCCGGCCATCGAGCAATGATTGATTGTGTAATTTCAATTTGTATATTATATTATTGTTAACAATCTGTTTGTTAATTTATTTATAAGGCAAAAAATATGGACGTTCTGTCAGAAGTGACCGGCACGGTATGGAAAGTCGTCGTTAATGATGGCGATACGGTTCAAGAGGGCCAGACTTTGGTGATTGTGGAATCCATGAAAATGGAAATCCCGGTAGAGGCGCCTGCCGATGGCCAGGCCACGGTTCTGGTGCAGGAAGGCAGTGCCGTCGAAGAGGGCATGATCGTTGCGCGAATCGGCGCAGCCTGAGTCAGCAGCCAATCGGCCCCCTTATTTGCAACAGGAGAATACGGTGAATCCACCCTCGACCAATCAGCAACCCACAACCGCATCAGAGGCGCAGCCGCTGGCGGGCGTCAAGGTGATCGAGATCTGCAGCACCATTGCTGGACCCGCTTGCGGGCGCCTGCTGGCTGATTTTGGCGCCGATGTCATCAAAATAGAGCCTCCCCAGGGGGATCCGGTTCGCCAGATGGGCAGCCATGTGGGTGATATCTCCCTGTACGCCGCGTCCATCCTGCGTAACAAGCGCTCGGTCGTGATCGATCTGAAGTCCGAGCAAGGCTGCAGGCTGGCGCAGGCGCTGATCGCCGGGGCAGATATTGTGCTGGAAAACAACCGGCCCGGCGTTCTGGAAAGACTGGGGCTGGGCTATGAGCAGGTATCGGCGCAGCATCCCGGCATCATCTTTGTGCGCATCAGCGGATATGGCCAAGACGGGCCTTACGCCCAAAGGCCGGGTTATGGCGCAATCTGTGAGGCGGTGGGCGGCGTCAGGCATATGACCGGAGACCCGGATCGGCCGCCGGCACGCGTCGCATTGGCCACAACCGATTATCTGACGTCGGTGTATGCCGCCTTTGGCGCAATGGGTGCACTGCGCAGTCGCGACCGGACCGGGCTGGGCCAGGTCGTGGATGTCGCGCTGTACGAGACCGCCTTCACGCAGCTGGAGCCGCTGGTTCCTGCATACCAGAAGCTTAATAAAATTCCGATGCGGGTCGGCCCGAACCTGCCTTCCATGGCGCCCAACAGCCTTTATCCGACTCGCGATAATAATTACCTGCTGATCGCTGCCAACAGCAATGCCACGTTCGAACGTTTGCTCAAACTGATGGATCGTCTTGACTTGCTGCAGGATACGCGTTTTTGCTCGATTCGTGCGCGGGGCCAAAAACCCAATATGACGGACCTGGACGCCATTATCAGTGCGTGGACTCGCCAGTACGATGCCGTCGAACTGGAACAGATGATCATTGCCGTGCAAGTGCCTGTATCCAGGGTCTATACGATAGCGGACATCTTCGACGATCCGCATTATCAGGCGCGCGGCATGATCGCCAATGTGCCTCACCCGCAACTGGAGTCTGTGGCCCAGGTGGGAATCGTGCCGCGCCTGTCGGCCACGCCGGGCAGCATCCGCTTTACCGGCCCCGATCTGGGTGCTGATACGGTCAGTGTGTTGCGCGGCGAGCTTGGCATCGACGACAAGACCATAGAAGATCTGCTGCGCGAGGGGGTGATTTCGGCTGGCAATTGACTCACCTTTACAGACCCGGACAAAGCGTCTCGCGCCTTGCCGGCTGTCATTACAAAGCTATATAGAAGAGATTATGCAAACATTCGAATATCACGGCCAGCAGTGGAAAGCGGAATACGAAGAGCTGTACAAGCGTCGAAAAATGGCGCAGGCCATGGGTGGCGAAGCTGCCCTGCAAAAGCATAAGGATCGTGGGCGGTTGAATGCGCGCGAACGGATTGACGCGCTGCTCGATAGCGGTAGCTTTCGTGAAATGGGCAGGCTGTCCGGCAAGGGGCGTTACGACGAAAAAGGTCAGTTTATTGACATGACGCCGGTCAATGCCATTATCGGTACCGGCAAAGTATCGAGCAAAACCGTGGTGGTCTCAGGTGATGACTATACCTTGCGCGCCGGGTCGTCTGAATCAACGATTTCCGATAAATGGATTTACGCAGAACGGTTGGCCATTACGATCGGCGCGCCGTTGATCAGAATGGTCGATAGCGCCGGAGGCAGTGTCAAGCTGCTTGCGCAGATGGGCGGAACGAAGATCCCTGGTTATCCGACCTGGCCAGCCATTAAACTGATGGATAAGGTACCTGTTGTCGGTATTGCGCTGGGCTCGTGTGCCGGGCTTGGTGCCATGAAAGTGGTGTTGTCGCATTTCTCTGTGATGGTACGCGATCAGGCTCAGGTGTTTGCTGCCGGGCCACCGGTGGTCAAACAGGCTTACGGCATTGATATCGACAAGAACGAATTGGGCGGCTATAAAGTGCATCGTCGCAGTGCGCTCGTGCATAACGAAGCCGTGGATGAGGCGGATGCTTTCGCCCAGGTTAAACGCTTCTTAAGCTACTTGCCACCAAACAGCGATCAGCTGGCCGAGCGTACGGTTTCGGACGACTCACCGGATCGGGTAGAGGAGTGGCTGGCCGATGCGATTCCAAAAGATCGGCGCAAAATTTTCGATCCTCGCAAAATCCTCGCTGCAATCTGCGATCGTGATTCAGTCTTTGAGATAGGTCGCTGGCAAGGTGGATCGGTCATAACGGCGTTCGCGCGGATCGATGGTTATCCGGTTGGTATTTTGTGCAACGATCCAAAAATTGCCGGCGGTGCCATGACGGTAGCGGCCGCGTATAAAACAGAGCGGCACGTCAAGCTGTGTGACACCTTCGGCTTGCCAATCATTAATCTGGTCGATCAGCCTGGTAATGCGACTGGCCCCGAGGCCGAGTTGCAAGGCACGCTGTTGTCTGCCGTGCGGGTGCTTACCGCTATTGAACATGCCGATGTGCCATGGTTCACCGTGATTATGCGACGTTGCTTCGGTATGGCCGGCGGCATGCATGCACCAAAGCATTTTCCGGCACTGAACCATCGGGTCGCATGGCCTTCCGCGCGGTGGGGCTCTATTCCTATTGAAGGTGGCGTTTACGCGGCACATCGTCGTGAGATTGATTCGGCAGAAGACCCCGTTGCGCTCAGAGAACAATTAGAGGCGCAATACCATCATCTGGGTTCACCGTTTCGTACCGCCGAGTCCTTCGGCATTCTGGACATTATTGATCCGCGCGAAACACGCTCGTTGCTGTGTGAATGGGTGGATCAGGCGTGGCATATGCTGGCAGCCAAACGAGGCACGAAAAAGTAAAAGGCCGTTTTTTTTGGGCAGCGTGTAATGGCGCTGCCCACCATTTTTATTACAGAAGCGAGCGTTGGATTCGCTCAATCTACCATCTGAGGAGATCAGTATGAGTCTGAATAGTCGGGCCAAACGGTTAGGCAGCGCGGCAATGGGTTTGTTTTTTATGGGTGCGATGATGACAGCTGGAACCGCTCACGCGCAACAGGCAGATGAAAAAAAATGGCAGCCAAGTAAGGGTGAGTTCATTGTGCCAGCAGGTCCGGGTGGGGCGCTTGATACCGCCGCTCGCATGATCTCCCATATGCTGCAAAAGGAGAAGCTTTATCCTAATCTTGTCGTGGTCAATAATCCCGGCGGCAATATGGCGATTGCACTTAATGCGCTTGACAAGCACAAGGGAGATGGCAATTACGTGATGACGTCGATCAGCTCGCTTATGAACCAGGAAATTCTAGGAAAAATTCAACATAAGCTGAGCGATTACACAGAGATTGTTACCCTGTTTGACGAATATGTGGCCATTGCCGTTCGTGCCAATTCACCCTATAAAAATATTCACGATTTGATAGCCAAGTTCAAAGCGTCGCCTGGAGAACTGAATGTTGGCGTAGCGACATCCATCGGAAACCATATACATGTCGGTCTTGCAAGCCCGTTGAAAGTGGCCGGCGTCGATATCAGCAAGATGACCGTGGTACCTTATAAATCATCAACTGAATCCATAACTGCATTGCAGGGCGGACACCTAGACGTTGTTGCGGCGACCACCCCTAACCTGGTTGGTCTGACTAAAAGCGGCGCAATTCGGGTATTGGCGATTGGTGCGCCAGAACGGCTGAGCGAGCCGTTCGAAAATGTACCCACCTGGGTTGAAGAGGGCATTAACGTTGTGCCCAGTTCAGCGCAGGGCGTATTAGGCCCCAAAGACATGCCTAAAGAGCAGCTTGATGTATGGGTGAATATGCTGACAACCATTGCTGCGACTGACGAGTGGAAAGCGTTTGTGGCCAAAAATCATTGGAGAGAGCACTTTCTTGGTCCCGAAGCAACGCGGGAATATCGTGCTGGAGAATATAAGCAGATTCGTTCTGTATTGACCGATCTTGGGCTGGTAAAGAAATAAGAAATAACGAATCATACTTCTTCGAGATATCCGCGAGACCCGCTCGTTGCCGAGTGTGAGGGTGAGTCAGGCGTGACAGTGGCTGGCTGCCAAACGAGACATAAAAATAAAAGGCTATGTTTACGGGCAGCTGCTAGTGGCGCTACCCGAGATTTTTATAAAAGGAGCGAGCGTTGGATTCGCTCGTTTCACCTACAGAGGAGAACAATATGGGTGTGAGTATGTGGGCCGCAAGGTTCGGCAAGGTTAGTATCTGCACGAGCGTGGTCTGTGCATTCCTGACGGCTGGCGTTAGTCAGGCACAGCAGGCGGACGCTCATAAATGGCGACCAGGTAATGGCGAATTTATCGTACCAGCTGGGCCCGGTGGTGCAGTGGATACGGCAGCGCGCATGATCTCCCGTTTATTGCAGAAAGAAAAACTGTATCCGAATCTTGTTGTGGTCAATAATCCAGGGGGCAACGCGGCGATCGCGTTGAACGCGCTAGACAAACACAAGGGCGACGGTAATTATGTGATGACGTCAGCCAGTTCGATCATGAATCACGAAATTTTGGGCAACATCCACCATCGCATGAGCGACTATACCGAAATTGCGATCTTGTTTGACGAATATGTCGGCGTTGCTGTCCGAGCAGACTCCCCTTACAAAACGATCCATGATCTGATCGCCAAATTTAAGGCGTCGCCTGATGCGCTGAATGTGGGTGTGGCAACGGCTATTGGTAATCACATTCATGTTGGTCTTGCTGGGCCATTAAAAGAAGCGGGTGTCGATATCAGCAAAATGACCATGGTGCCTTACAAATCGTCGTCGGAATCGATAACCGCATTGCAGGGTGGGCACTTGGATGTTGTTGCCGCTACAACGCCCAATCTGGTCGGACTGGTGAAAAGTGGTGCGATTCGGGTGTTGGCGATTGGTGCGCCTGAACGACTGAGTGAGCCTTTTGAAAATGTGCCAACCTGGATTGAAGAGGGGATTGACGCGGTGCTCAGTTCAGCTCAAGGTGTAATGGGTCCCAGAAATATGCCTAAAGAGCAATTGGACGTGTGGGCACAGATGCTGGCAACCATTGCTGCGACTGACGAGTGGAAAGCGTTTCTGGCTAAAAATCATTGGAAAGAGCACTATCTTGGTCCAGAGGCGACGCGGGAATATCGTGCTGGCGAATACAAGCAGATTCGTTCGGTATTGACTGAGCTTGGCCTGGTAAAGAAATAGCCAATCAAACTCCTTAGGGAAGTGAATCAAACTCCTTAGGGCCCCGGGCTATGTGCCAAAGGCGGTTGTGCGATTGGCCATGTCCCGGGGGGTGATTCGTGTCAGGTTCCCACGCTGAGTGGCGCACGCAGTTTACGCAGCAGGGCAACGACGCTTTGGGCGGTAATACGTCCGGTTTTGGGATTATCAGAAGGAATGTTCTGGATTTCCACCGATAGCAGCGCTGCATCGGAAACGACTTCGATGCGATGCGTATTGCGCTCCAGAAAAGGATCCGCCCACACTTCCAAAAAAGTATTGTCGGGACCGACGCCGGCCAGCGCAACGCTGGCTGCCACGTTCAGATTGGCCGGAAAGCCAGCCGCAGCCTCGCGGGCCGTGCCGGAAAAAAGCATAGTCGGCTCCTTGAACGTCATCACATCGATATTCTGCGCTTGCAGAAATGGTGCGCCGGCAAAACCCTTGAGCGGCTTGCGCGAGGTCATCCGGACCGATTCAATTGTGCCTTCGGCAGCGCCCAGAATGGCGTCCAGTCCGACAATGGCGCCCGAAGCAATGAGAATTTGCCCGTTATGGGCTTTGGCCAGCTCTACCAGCTCGGGATGAGCCAGCAATGCGCCGCTGCTTAAGCAGATGACCTTTTTCCCTTTTTTCAGAAAAGGGATGGCAATGCGTGGCAGCAGTTGTGCCGGTGCACATTCAATCACAATATCGCAGCAGGCCTCCATATCATCGATCAGGACAAATTGTGGCACAGGCATGTCGTTCCAGGCGAATGTCGGCGGCGCGCCCGGATCCCTGACGCCCACGGCGACAAGCTGCACGCCTTCAACGCCTTTGACCAAGTGAGTTGCGATAGAGCGGCCGATTGCACCAAAGCCGGCTATGCCAATACGTAAGTCTTGCATGTGTAGTATTCCTATTGAAAAAATTGATTTGGTCCCGGCGCCCGGTGGTATCTATTCTAGGAGAGAGCGGGCACCAGGACAAACAGTTTGTCGTGGTGCCAGTAATTGGCGCAACGGAGGCAACCAGGTCGGGTAAGGTGGCCTTATTGCCTGAATCCTTTGGTAGTCCACGAGTCTTGCTATTGATATGCAATCCGGTATTGACGGTCCAATGGACGCAGGGCGCAAACAAGATATCGCAAGGCCCTGCCGTTTGCGGCGCTGGCACCGTCATATGTTGCCGTACGCAGGCTCATAGCGGCACTGCATATGCCATCCGGCTGTTCTGTCCAGTCATTCCATCAATTGAACCAGGTTCCAGGTGTCCAGGAAGGCATTGACATGTGTGATTTTGCCATCGGCCATGGTCAGATGCCAGGCATAGCTGTTTTCATAGGGCTTACCATTCTTTGCCGTGGCCACACCATTCCACATGACGACAACCTGGTCTGCCTGGGCCACGATGTGTTTCACCTCAGCGGTAATGGGCGTGGCAAGCCTTGCGGTGATCGGACGGACTGTCTGTGCGATAAACGAATCGCGTGATCGATAGGTATTCGACATGGGACTGTATCCGGCCACCGTCCATTGCGCATCTTCTGTCAACAGGTCAAAAACACTGCCCTGGCCCAGTTTCCAGGCCTGGAATGCCTGCTGAACAATGGGAGTGTTTGCCGCTTCGGTGGTTTCAGCAGTCGTTGCCGCACTGGCGGTGTAGTAAGAAGAGACGGCCATCAGGGCAATGTATGCAATGGCTTTAGCCCCAGCTGCGCGCTTACTGCACACGCCAATAAATAACGGGGTGATGAGACAAAAGATTGAAAGTTGTCCGAAACCGAGAGAAAAAATGGGTAAAAGTTGGTTAATGCCGGTCCAAACACAATTGAAATTATGCTACAGATAGCATTAAGGCCACAATTGACTACCATTCTGGTGTGAGCCTTATTTCACTTATATGAGGTGATGCTATGACTACCGATGAAACCATTCAGGAAAAGGCCGCCGCCGCTGCAGACAAAGCGCAGGCCGCTACCGAGGAGTTTATTGATGATCCCAAAGAACAAATCAAGCGCCGGGCGGGTCAGGCAGCCGGCGATGCAACGTATGCGTTCAATTCGCTGATTGATTCGATCGAGGACTGCACACGGCGCAGTCCCGGATGCGCGTTGCTTATTGCCGGCCTGATCGGCGTGTGTGTCGGCCGTCATTTTTATAAAAAGTAGATACGACGCAACGGGCGGGGCGCGCCTGCGCGCGTGGTCAGCCGTCACTGTACGCGCCCAACCCAGATAATGCAATGACGATTGAAACCAACATCTGGGGATGCGCAGGTATTTCTCTGGATAAGCAGCGCTGTGGGTCGGGTTCAATTTACGCCAGACATTGATCGACAGAACCTGTTGGGGAAACTTGATTGGAGTTGCAGAGAAAGTAGAGGTGACCGTTCTGGCTGACCATTTTCGGCAAGCTGAGGGAACTGAAAAAAATTTGCAGATAAATGAGAAGTTACTCAAGGCAATGACATGCTACTAGCCGAGACCGTGCCGGTCAATCGTTCATTGCAGGCCCATCATGCCAGAAACGCAGAAGATGCAGGTCGCCCCTGATCATGGGAGCTGCGGATTTTCTGCGATTTTTTCTGGCGCGGATCCAGACCTTGCCGGTCCAGTATGCTTCGCGTTCTGCGCCGGTAAACAGCTTGATCGGATAAGTGCCTGGTCTGGGCGGAACAGCGTCGTCGATGCAATGCCACATCTGGCGTCTCCTTGTTCGTAGGCATGGGCCGGTTTTATTGTGCAGCAGGAATAACAGGCTATATCAAAATGACAAAAACATGTTCTGCGATTCGTATCAAAATTTTTCTTGAATACGGCAATATGCAATCGGGAAAATAAATATTTGTTCTGAATGTTCCCGCAAACTGCAATAATATGACGCTTAAGCGCCGGTAAAGTTTGCCAATGGTTTTGCACGATGCAGCCAAAAAAAATTGCAATTGTGCAGTCGCGGCTTTGCGGTCTTGCATTTGAACGCTCGTCGCAGCACCCTGTCGAGCAACCTGCACGTCTGCAGCCATCATCATGACCGTTAACGTGGCTGTAACTGACGCTAGGACCGATCCCGTCTAGGAATCCTCCCGGGCATCGTCCCAGGACTCATGTATTTCAGATCCGGTATCCGATGAGTAATACCGGGTGTTCTTGGGCATGGGGTAGGACAGAATGAATTTGATCGAGCCGTCTTCATTGTGGATGGTCATTGACCCTTCCAGTGCAAGCATATAGCAATGTCCAAAATTGAGCACCAGGCGACGAGATATTGCATGAAAGTAATCGCCGCTTTCGCCTTCCTTAGTAAATTTCCAGAGCTCGTCTTCTTTTAAAAGGTGAAATTTATGCATTTTTTTCTCCTTATCAAAGCAATTGGGGAAATGTTTTTTACTGGAATATTTCAGGCTATCGGATCATGAGATCTGATAGGCAGTGTTGTGCATGCTCCTACCGATTGAAGTTGCCCAAAAGGATTATATGGAATACGAATCACAAAAAGCAAGCCCCCGCTTTTGCAACTTACCGGAATGTCGGCTGCCAGCCGTCGCGATTGTGCCGATAGGGAAAAAGGCGGCCAACAAGCGAGCTGAAATTTTGTCCGATCTGCCGCTTTTGCTGATACGTCAACCTTCAGAAAAATGGCTCCCCAGCGTCGGTCCCGATCTGTCGGCAGGGTGTCGTTTTCCGGCACGTCGGTGCAGGTTGTCAGGAGCGTGCGGGCAGCATCAACAGTAACTTGCCACAGCTGAAGATGGCGTCGCCATATAAATAAACGATACGAAAGCATGGCGTTAAGCAATGATCGGGTCAAGGTGACGGCGATCAGCCGATGCTGATAGACTCGTTTGCGCTCTGCTGCGGATGCCATCAATAACAGTTGTTATTTTCGATACATGTGTTTTCAAAAAATTATCTGTGGCATCTGATTTCGTGAAATGATGATCACTACTCGCTGTTGCTTCATGCGTGATAAAGCGTCCTTGTAAATTTGACCTTCCCTACAGTTGCGACCGATAGCAACCGTGCGTAACCGACGCGAAGGCACAGGTATGGAGATGTCAAATAAATGAACCGCCCCTTAAAAATTATCTCGGGCACTCTGATGCTGCTGGTTCTGTTTTTCTTTGTGTTCGTAGACATAGATTTATCAAGTAAGACCAGTCTGCTCATTGCTGCTGGCACCTTTACCGCTGCCATTGTGTCCCTGTATATTGCCAACAGCAACTGGAAGCGGGAAAACAACAAGGAAAAGCAGACCGAAGAGAAAAAAAGAATACTGTTTCTGAGCTTATGCGAAGTCACCATGGACCACTATACAGAGGCCGTCTGCAGCTTCAATAATGTAAAAAAATACAATGCGAAGCTTCAGGCTTCCTTTGACGATCAGGACAACGTCGACCCCGATGGCCAGGCACGATTGTGCAAGTCGATTTGTCGCGAAATTGAATTCAATAAAATCAAATTTGATTATGTCAACTTCGATCTGATCGTCAAGAATCTCGATTCCCTGCTTTATCTGCGCAAAGAAGCAACGCCCATCCTGGTCAATTTGATCACTTTTGTGGAGATAATCTATCAACAGATAGACCTGATCCTGAACTCGTCCAACAACAGCGAAACACAAGAGTTGTGCAAGCAGTGCGACTATCTTATGCAAGTACTGTCAGAAGTCGAACGTGAAATTAAAAAATTCCAGACCTTGAACAAATAACCTGGCATGTAACGTATAGAGACCGGCTTGCCCAGTCGTGTTGGCTTTTCCCAGAAGGCGTCAATGACGCAGAATACTATGGTGCTTCAGGAGATGATGGCCTGGGCTTGTGAGCTACAGATGCATGCTTCATGGTTGGCCACATTTTGTAGTGGGACACTGTTGAGCAGGCTCATAGAGGCTCAGCAACGTGGCGGGAACGACATTCCATTTCTGTCATAGCCGGGTCTTGCCCTCAAGGTTGTAGCCTGGCTTTGCTGACGGTCGGGTTCAGCGCCTTGGCCAACTTCAAATGGGCTTGCAGCGACGGTAATGTTTTTTCGGTAAACGCCTTGATGTCCTGGTCTTGAGTATTGACGGCGGTGTCCTGGAAAAGCGCAATGGTGTGCTCATGTGCGGCAACGCCGAGCCGGCCTACATAGCTTTCATCAAACTTGTCATCCAATAGACTGAGCGCCTTGAGTTCGCCTTTTTGCAGCAAAGACGGTTCATTGGGCAGCTTGACATCTTTGGTTGCTGCCAGCGCTTTCAGTTCGTCGTTGATCTTGGTATGTTCGGTGATCATCTGGGCGGCAAAGCGCTTGACTTCGCCGGTTGCTGCTTTCTGCTGGGCAAGCATGGCGCCTTCGATTTCTGCCATGCCGGCTTGTGCCGCATCGTTAAGAAATGACTGATCGCTTGCCACGAGTGGTTTTGTCGCGGGCGGATTGTTCGCCTCCGGGCTCGTATTGGCAGCTGGGTTAGCCGGTTGTGCTGAAGCAGAATTGGGAACGATTAATAACGCCGTTAACAATATGATCGCTTTGCAGGATAAATGAAACATAGAGCCTCCAACATCGGGTAGGTGCCCGGACTATTCCGAGCTCAACTATTGTTTGTCCATAAGCGTCGCATTTATGAGTTTCAACGCCTAGACCTTAAACCTGCGCTGCCCCGCCGCCTTCGAGTTTGACTGTAACACGCAGCGAGGCAGCGGGCGGATCATGCCGATGTCGCCGCATGGCCCAGGCGGACGAGCCCAATCACCGTGGTATGGCATCGGACTCGCAGGCGCTGCATCGCCAGCTTTGTTGGCGCGTTGGCTCAGAATGCCCAGGCAGCGTAGCAAGCAGGAACAGAATTCATACTAGCAACCAAATAAAGGGAAAAACATGGGATGTTACATATGCTTAACAAGACTATGCGCCTGAAATAAAAAAAGGCTTGTCACGTTAGGCTCGCAATTGGGGCGACTAAAGACCAATACCGTGCAATTAGAGGGACATTTGACGAGCTTGGTGAACGTGTTGTATTGCGGCTTTACGTGTATTTACAAACTAGGAGGCAGGATGTTTGCGTTAGGCCGATGGCTGGGCAGATAATGAAAATGTCTTTTGGCGTTAGGCAAAAAAGACCTGGCTCGTTTCAGCCCGCCTGATATGCAAGTGCACATACAAGAACAATGACTGATGCGGCGTGAATACGAAGCTTATCCATGCGCTTGCAGGCCCGATGCAGAGCCTGAATGTACCGTTATATAGGACTCTCAATCTTAAGGAAGAAATATGACACAGACAATGCCAGCCCAGGAACAGCAAGTGCAGCCTGGCCGCGAATCAAAAATGCATCCAGCCCCCGTTTATGACGATCCGCATTACAAGTCAGCAGGTAAATTGCAGGATAAGGTCGCGCTCATTACCGGCGGCGATAGCGGAATAGGGCGTGCGACGACCATTGCTTTTGCCAAGGAGGGTGCCCGGGTCGCCATCGTTTATCTGGAAGAAGATCATGACGCCAAGGAAACCCAACAATGCGCGCAAGCGTACGGCTCGGAAGTGCTGTTGATCAAGGGCGATATCGGCGATGTGGCATTCGCAAAAAAATGCGTCAATGACACATTTGAACATTTTGGAAAACTGGATATTCTGGTCAATAATGCGGGTGAGCAGCATACTGCCGCCGAACCGGAAGACATCAGTCATGAGCAACTGGTGCGCACTTTTCAGACCAATTTTTTCAGTATTGTCACCATCACGCTGGAAGCGCTCAAGGTCATGCGCGAAGGTGCATCCATTATCAACACGTCTTCCATTACCGCTTTCAAAGGCAATCCCGACCTGATTGACTATTCGGCGACCAAAGGTGCGATTACGTCTTTTACGCGCTCTCTTTCGACAAAAATAGTTGACCGGCAGATCCGTGTTAATTCGGTTGCACCAGGCCCCATCTGGACGCCCCTCATACCCGCTTCTTTTTCGGCTGACAAGGTGGCCAAGTTCGGCAAGGACACGCCCATGGGCCGCCCGGGGCAGCCGTTTGAGCTGGCGCCGGCATACGTTTATCTTGCCAGCGCGGACTCCAGTTATGTGACAGGCCAGACGATACATGTCAACGGTGGTACGGTACTGAACGGATAACTGGGATCGCAGATTGCATCAGCGGTGCTCATCGGCTGACGTGGATAGCGTTATTACATCTGTAATGAAGGTGCTGATTGTCCCAGGTGCGGCATTCAAGCGCCATAGTAAAACAGCACAGTAAAACGCGCGCTGCCAAGGCGCCCGGAACCCGCAGGCGTTAAGACAGTCCGCGCACAAAGGCGACAATGGCATCGGTGGTTTCTTGCGGCTTGTCGCGATGCGGGGAATGGCGGCAATCGTCGATCACATACAGCCTGACGTCGGCGGCAAGCTGGGCGATATGCTCGATCTGGGCCAGCGACCCATATTCATCTTCTCGCCCCTGCATAGCCAGGATCGGGCACCGGATGAGCGCGACGTCGTCTTCAATGCTCCATTGCCGGAATGCGGACGAGAGCCAGACGTTGTTCCACCCCCAGAAGGCTGAATCGGCATCGTCATGATAGCGTTGCAGTTTCTCGGGCAGATCGCTTTTCAGATAGGCGGTGCGGGCCAGTTCGATATTTCTCACGGTAGCCTCTTCGACAAACAAGTGCGGGGCCAGCACCGCCGCGGCACGGATGCAGTCAGGAAAAGCTGCGGCGTAAAGCAATGCGATCGAGGCGCCGTCGCTATGCCCGATCAGAATCGGTTGGTCCGCGCGCGTGTCTATTCCAAGCGCAGTGAAAAATGCAGGTAGAAACTGCTGTGCCTGGATGTGCATGAAATCTGGCAACCACTGTTCCTGAGGTGGACGGGGCGTGGATTTGCCGTAGCCATGGCGCGAAAAAACCAGACCGCGGCAATCGAGCAGCCGGCACAGGTTTGTGGGCCAGTCTTTCCACATTGCGACCGAACCCAGGCCCTCATGCAGGAAGACCAGAAGCGGCCGGTCAAGCCTGTCGGGCTGAATCAACTGATATTCGATAGCCGCTGTTTTTTCGTTATATGAAACGTTAGTCAGTTGTGTGTCAGCCATTTTCAGAATAAGTGTGGGTTTGCGGTTGTAGGTACGAAGTTTAAGTAAAATAACCGGTTGCGGGCAGCTGTCTGGTCGTGCACCAGTTATTCGCACCAACGTCAGTTTATCAAGTCAGACGCTGCATTTATAGAGGGGCATACAGCTTTTGCTGCATTTGTGCCGTTCACAATAAGGTTAGTTAAATGAAATTCGCGGAATTCCAGCCGGGTATGGTCTTTGAACAGGGGCCCCGGCATTTGACCGAAGAAGAAATCATTCGCTTCGCCGAAGCCTATGACCCACAGTGGTTTCACGTTAATCCTGAACGGGCCAAGGCCGGCCCCTGGAAAGGCCTGATTGCCAGCGGTTGGCACACCTGTGGGATCGCCATGAAAATGGCCGTGGAGGCGGCACTGGAAGGCTCCGAATCGTTTGCCTCGCCTGGCCTGGACGGCGTCAAATGGCTCAAGCCGGTACGGCCCGGCGATGACCTGTTTTGGAAAGGCGTGGTCAAGGCCAAGCGGATATCCAACACCAGGGAGGGTCTCGGCATTCTGCTCTGGAGCTGGGAAGTGACCAACCAGAAAAACGAAACCGTGCTGGAACTAGATGCCACTAGTCTTTTTGATATTTCCGAGAGTATGGAAAAAGAAGAGGAGTAATCCATCGAAAATCCAATGGCTGGCGATCATGTAAGCTGCCATTGCACATTGAGTCTTACAGTACGAAATTGAAAAGCCAGCATGCGGTACCCGATGCTGGCTTTTGTCTGGCCGGATGTTTTTGCGGATGCTGGTGAACCACAGCATCCTTTTTGATGATTAGTAGAACGCCTGCAGGCCGGTTTGTGCACGACCCAGAATCAGGGCATGTACATCATGCGTACCTTCGTAGGTATTGACCACTTCCAGATTCACCAGATGACGGGCTACGCCAAATTCATCTGAAATGCCATTGCCGCCCAGCATATCCCGCGCCATACGGGCAATATCCAGCGATTTGCCGCAGGAATTGCGTTTCATGATGGATGTGATTTCTACGGCAGCCGTGCCTTCGTCTTTCATGCGACCCAGGCGCAGGCAGCCCTGCAGGCCAAGTGTAATTTCTGTCTGCATGTCGGCCAGTTTCTTCTGGATCAGTTGGTTCTGCGCCAGCGGGCGACCAAATTGCTTGCGGTCCATCGTGTATTGACGGGCCATGTGCCAGCAGGCTTCGGCTGCGCCCAATGCGCCCCAGGCGATGCCGAAACGGGCAGAGTTCAGGCAGGTGAAGGGACCGCGCAGGCCGCTGACGCCTGGCAACATCTGCTCGTCAGATACTTGCACGTCGTCCATCACGATTTCACCTGTGATAGAGGCACGCAGACCGACCTTGCCATGGATGGCTGGTGCGGACAGGCCTTTCATGCCTTTTTCCAGAATGAAGCCGCGGATTTTTCCGTCAAAATCGCCGCCGACACAACGCGCCCATACGACAAATACGTCAGCGATCGGGGAGTTGGTGATCCACATCTTGTTGCCGCTCAGGCTGTAGCCGCTGTCGATTTTTTTTGCGCGGGTTTCCATGCCATCCGGGTCAGAGCCGTGATTGGGTTCGGTCAGGCCGAAGCACCCGATCCACTGACCAGAGGCCAGTTTGGGCAGATATTTGGATTTTTGTTCTTCGCTGCCGAATTCATTGATTGGCACCATTACCAGTGAAGACTGGACGCTCATCATGGAACGGTAGCCCGAATCAATGCGCTCCACTTCGCGTGCGATGAGCCCATAGGCGACATAGTTCAGGCCACCGCCGCCATATTGTTCAGGAATGGTGGGGCCCAGCAGGCCCAGCTCGCCCATTTCGCTGAAAATGGCCGGATCGGTTTTCTCGTGGCGAAAGGCTTCCAGTACACGGGGCGCCAATTTGTCCTGGCAGTATGCCGCAGCGGCATCGCGAATCATGCGTTCTTCGTCGGTCAACTGTGCATTGAGCAGCAGGGGATCGTCCCAATGGAATGAGGGGTTAGAGGACATATATGGCTCCTGTCTGTAATTATGAATGACGGCTTTCGGTTTTAACGGGCTGATTGATCAGCACAGTCTGGATGAATGCATTGTATGTGTTAAATTATCAACGATCAATTGATAAAAATGCACAATGTCGTGCGCTGTATTCAGATTGTCTCATGCGGGAGAGGGTTATGCGTAAAGGGATTCCCAGCCTGGGCGCGTTGCAGGCGTTTGAGGCCTGCGCCCGTCTGGGTTCGTTTTCAAGGGCCGCCGAAGAATTATCGCTGACCCATAGTGCGGTATTTCGGCAGGTCGAAGGGCTGGAGGCTCGATTGGGCGTGACGCTGTTCAACCGCGTACGCCGGCGCATATCACTGACGACACAGGGCGCGGAATATGCTGCGCGCATTCGCCACCATCTGGAACAACTGCAGAAGGATACCTTTGGGCTGATGAGCCGCTCGGGGCTGGGACGCAGCCTGCATATTGCGACGCTGCCCACCTTGGCCACCACCTGGCTGATTCCCCGGCTGGCCGATTTTCAGCGCCACTGGCCCGACATCCAGATCAGCCTGTCGGTACGTACCCATCCGTTTCAGTTTACCGACGTGCCAGTGGATGGCGCCATTTATCACGCCGCGC
Source organism: Advenella sp. FME57 (assembly GCF_014897675.1). Classification (GTDB taxonomy): domain Bacteria; phylum Pseudomonadota; class Gammaproteobacteria; order Burkholderiales; family Burkholderiaceae_B; genus Advenella. Next base: position 260,312 of record NZ_JABUXU010000003.1, read on the forward strand.
AGCCCTGGCCAAATACCCAAGGCGTCATGCTGTTTCGTGAACAGGAGTTGGTGCCGGTGTGTTCCTCGCAATTGCTGGCCCGCGCAAAAGTAAAAGGGGCAGGGGCGTTGGCGCAACTGACGCATCTGCACATGATGACGCGTCCCGATGCGTGGCCCAGTTGGTATGAACACAACGCCGTGCCCTTTACGCCACTGGTGCTGGGTGGGCCCCGCTATGAGCTGTTTACCATGCTGCTGGCTGCCGTAGATGCAGGGCTGGGTGTGGCGCTGGTGCCGGCTTTTGTTGCCCGCGAACATATTAAAAGCGGTCGCTACGTCATGCCGGTAACGGCGACCCTGCCGGTGGACACCGCCTATTATTTCGGCTACCCAAAAGCACAAGCCTACCCCGAGGCGTTGACCCTGTTCGAATCCTGGCTGAAGGCGCAGACGATACGTTAGCGGCGTCTGCCTCCCATCTACGGCTGCGGAGATTGCGCAACGACAAAATGGCTCAAACCTCTGCCGCGGCGATTGAAAAAAAAAGCAGAATAATGCTGCTGTGCTGAAGGGCAGCGCAGACGGTAAAAGGGCCCGACCGAAGCCGGGCCCTGCCTGATAAGGAGGATACGATGAATAGAATCGTATTACAACTTATCCTGATCAGTATATTGCTGATGCTGCTGGTGTACAGCACGCCAGCTTACTGATCAGGGACCGGCGAGCCCTAACTCGCCGGTTTCAGGTTTTAATTTACTTAACTGTATTTCTTTTGTCAATGTCGTAGTTTCCGAAGTTAACGCGGACATCAACTCGCTTTTCGACAAAGCCTGGCTTCCATCTCGGACCGGGTAGCTGCGAACAGATGGTGACCTGTGCGGTTGGTCTCACCCACGAAGTCTTGTAGCGCCTTGCTGCTGGCACTGTAGGCGCAAATGTCACCGATGATTACCAAGCGCGCTTGATAGTTCTGCATCTTCTGAAAGAAATGGCCCGCCTGTTTGCTGCTGAGCTGGAAGAACTGAGGTGTAAACCGGCCAACCGGCACAACAATGACGTCGATCTCCTGGCCGTAGGTTTCTCCTATGAGGTCCAGCGCATCCTGCTCGCTCGCTAATGCAGGTCCCCCAGCGGCGGCAAAGTACACATTAAGATTACCTAAACGTTCTATCCCCATGGCGATCTTCCATCCGTAATTATTGGTCAGTTAAGTTATCGGCTGGGCTTCCAGCCCTTGTTGAGCGATTCACCGGTCAAATGATCGCTTCAAGGCTATAGCAGTTTGGCAAGGCAGTCAAACCGGTCGATATGATGGTTCTCGGACAACGATTCTTGTCACACTGCGGCTCATACCGGCGGCGTACGAGCGTCCAATCGGTACATCACGCGGTTGTCGATGGGTTTACGAATGTGGAAATGGCGCAATGACTTTTTCGGTCAAGGCCATGCGGCAGCGATCGAATAAAAAAGCAGAATAATGCTGCTGTGCTGAAGGGCAGCGCAGACGGTAAAAGGGCCCGACCGAAGCCGGGCCCTGCCTGATAAGGAGGATACGATGAACAGAATCGTATTACAACTTATCCTGATCAGTATATTGCTGATGTTGCTGGTATACAGCACGCCAGCTTATTGATCAGGGACCGGCGAGTATACGGCTCGCCGGTTTCAGGTTTTAATTTACTCAACTGCTATTTTTTTGTCAATATCGTATTTTCCGATGTGCATACTTGCAAGCATCGGGGTATCGACGTACCCGGCTGGTCCGATCCTAGCGGAAAATCACCGTGCGGTGGTTATTGAGCAGAATGCGATGCTCAACGTGATATTTGACGGCACGCGACAAGACCAGCGATTCAATGTCGCTGCCAACTCGAGTGAGCTCATTGGCTGACATGGTGTGGTCTACCTGCTCGATATCCTGGGCAATAATAGGGCCTTCGTCCAGATCGGCGGTTACATAGTGTGCAGTGGCGCCGATGATTTTTACGCCGCGCGTATGGGCCTGGTGGTACGGGCGGGCGCCTTTGAAGCTGGGCAGAAAACTGTGGTGGATATTGATTGCCCGGCCTTCCAGCGCGCGACAGAAATGATCCGACAGGATCTGCATATAACGGGCCAGTACGACAAGATCGGCCTTGTGGTTTTCTACCAGCGCCAGTACCTGTTTTTCCTGTTCGGCTTTGGTGTCCGGCGTCACGGGCAGGTAATGGAAGGGAATGCCGTAGCCGGTAGCCAGTCGTTCATAGTCGCGATGATTCGAGACGACGGCAACAATTTCAATCGGCAAAGAGCCGCTATTGGCGCGAAACAGCAGGTCATTCAAGCAATGTCCCTGCTTGCTGACCATGATCAGCACGCGTGCTTTTCTTCTGGCGTCGTGCAACTTCCAGGTCATATTGAATTTTTCGCCCAAGGGAATAAATCTGAGGCGGATGTCGTCATGGTTGATCGCGCTGTCCACGCTGAAGTGTACGCGCAGGAAAAAACGCTGGGTTTCTTCGTCCCCATACTGTTGTGAATCAATAATGTTGCCTTCCATTTCAAGCAGCAGGCCGGAAATGGCATGCACAATGCCGGTGCGGTCTGGGCAGGAAACAGTCAGGATGTAATCGTTTTGCATATTCTTTCGCGCGTCGGTAGCGGGTTAGGGGTCAGCGGGAGGACAGGGCCTGGGCCGTCGTTGTGGCAACGGCCAGGGCCGCTGTCAGGCCGGGAGATTCAATGCCGAACAGATTGACCAGGCCGGGTACGCCATGATCACCAGGGCCGGAAATAACAAAGTCGCCCGCCGCTGATGAGGCCGGCACAATTTTGGGGCGAATGCCGGCATAACCCGGTTCCAGGGCATTGTCGGGCAGGCCCGGCCACCAGCTGCGAATGGCCTGGTCAAAAGCGGCGGCATGATCCGGGTTGACTAGATAGTTTTCGTTCTCGATCCACTCGGTATCGGGCCCGAATTTTGCCTGGCCACCCATGTCCAGGGTCAGGTGCACGCCAAGGCCTGCGCTATTGGGCATCGGATAGATCAGGTGAGAAAACGGTGCGCGGCGGTTCAGCGTGAAATAGCTGCCCTTGCAGTAATACTCGCCCGGAATATGTGCCGGGTCAAGCCCGCTGATGTTGCGCGCCAGCGTAGGGGCGTGCAGGCCAGACGCATTAATGAGTGTGCGACAGCGTAAAGTCATGGCTTCGTCCCCGCCGAAATGGCAGGTGAAGGCGCCGTCGGCGTCGATATTCGCGTGCAGCATGGGCGTGCGCAGGATAACCTGGGCGCCGGCGTTTTCTGCATCGCCCTGCAGGGCCAGCATATAGGCGTGGCTATCGATAATGCCGGTTGACGGAGACAGTACAGCGGCGGCGCAGTCAAGTTCGGGTTCCAACTTGCGCGTCTGCTCGGCAGTAAGCCATTGCAGATCGTCTACGCCGTTGGCCTTGCCCTGGGCGGCGATTTTTTCCAGATACGGCACCTGGCTGTCGGCGGTGGCGACCAGCAGCTTGCCCATGCGTTTGTACGGAACATGGCGTGAATCACAATAGGCATAAAGCTGCTTTTTGCCTTCTACACAGAGGCGGGCCTTCAGGCTGCCTTCGGGATAATATAAACCGGCATGAATCACTTCGGAGTTGCGTGAGCTGGTGCCCATGCCGATGGCTTCTTCGGCTTCCAGCACCAAAACTTCGGTTCCCGAACAGGCCAGTTCGCGGGCTATGGCAAGTCCGACAACACCGGCGCCGATGACGATGCATTCAATATCAACACTCATTATGTTTCTGTTAAGGTAGGGGTCAAGTCAAAACTGCCCGCATGATAGACCAGGGGCAGTGAGTCGGTATGGTGACACCGCTCCACCTCGCCGATCAGGATCATATGATCCCCTTCATGGTAGTGATTGCGGTTGTAGCATTCGAACCAGGCCGAGCAATAGCGGTCATCCAGTTTTGGGACCTGTTCATCTGTTGCGCCTGGCGTCCAGACTATGTCGCGGAAACGTTCTTGCGGACTGCCGGCGGAAAACTGGCGGGCCAATGTCAGTTGTTCGGCGTTCAATATGTGGATGTTGTAGCGCGTGATCTGTTCAAATGCTTCCCGGTTGGAAGAGGATTTGATCAGGCTCCAGAGCACCAGCGGGGGGTTCAGCGAGACAGAATTGAAGGAGCTGACGGTCAATCCGATGGGATGGCCGGTTTGCGGATGATTGGCCGTCACGATGGTGACGCCGGTCGCAAAGCGGCCCAGCGCAGACTTGAAATCCCGAGAGTCAAAATCCGGAGCCTGTGCGCTCATTGTCTTGATACCTTATTTCTTAGCTTTATGATCATGTCAGGGAGACAGGCGAACCATGGACCAGCGTGCGTCCTGGTCACGCGTATAACGAAGCCGGTCATGCAGCCGCGACGGGCGGCCCTGCCAGAACTCGATCATTTCCGGAATCACGACATAGCCTCCCCAGTGGGGCGGTTTTGGGACTGTGTCGCCAAATTTTTCCCTGAAATCCTCTGCGCGTTCTTCCAGTTCTTCGCGGGTAATCACTTGGCTTTGCTTGGATGCCCAGGCGCCGATTCGGGAGCCCAGCGGACGGCTGACGAAGTAGTCGGTCGACTCCGCTTCGGGGAGTCGCTGCGCGATGCCGTTGATATGAACCTGACGTTCCAGTCCCAGCCAGACGAATAGCAGGCTGACCGCTGCATTGCCGGCAATATCGTGGCCCTTGCCCGATTCGTAGTTGGTGAAAAAGGTGAAGCCTTCGGCCGTCAGGTCCTTGAGCAGGACTGTGCGGGAGGAAGGTCTGTGGCGCGCGTCGACGGTGGACAGCACCATGGCGTTGGGTTCCTTGATGCCGCCGGCGACGGCATCGTTGAACCAGCGTTCGAATTGTTTGATCGGGTCGGGATCGGCCTGGGATTCCAGAAGCACGTTCTGTTCGTAGTTCTGGCGTAAATCTGCGAGCGTCATAATTACTTCTTCAGGGAAAATACCTAAAGGAATAGTGTACTGCACTTGGGCGGATTTCCCCGGCAATTCCCGGTCGCCGACAGCAGATTTCCCGGTCAGGTAGCTGGTTTTGCCGGGTATGTTTTTTTGAGCGTATCTGCCAGTTTGAACAGGGCATGATCCTGGATGTTGGCATCCGACAGGGCATGCGCGGTTTCGATCACATATTCAGGGCACGGGCCGTTCTGACCGGTGGCGTTCAGGATGATCTGCAGGGTTTCCTCGAAGGTCAGGTCCTTGGCGTAGGCGTGATTTTCCCGGTCCATGATAAAGGCCAGGGCGCGTACCGTACCGTGTTCTGTTTCGCAGTGGGTCCAGGTTGGGATATAGGCGCCCGAGACCATTTCGCGTTTCCACAAGGCGCGAAATTCTTGTTCCAGCGCATCGGGCCGCAGTTTGAAGACTTTGCCTTCGCATTTTCCTCCTTCGTCCAGGCCAAACACCAGACCAGGCCGTTCCGGGGTCCCGCGGTTGACGCTGGACCACAGGCACAGTGCACGATGGTAACCATGGAGGGTGGCAAGACGGCATTCCTGGAATTCGAATTCAGGACGCCAGATAAGGGATCCGTAACCAAAAACCCATACGTTGCCCGGGTCGGTGCCGGCCAGGTTCTGCTGCATGGAGTGTTCGACTTCTTCGTCGGTCCACAGACGGAACTGGCGGATATGGTCGAGTGCTTTTTGTAAGGGATTCCTGATTAGTTCAGCCACGGAAATGAACTTCTTTGAATGTGCATTAAAATATTACAGGAGTCCGGAGCGCAGATGAAGCCAGACCAGCCGGACGCCGGCGGTTAAATCTCTGTAACAAGTTTAGTATAGGTCAGATTCGATTGGAATGGATACAACTATTAACGATAAGCAAAGACGTTTCAGCGGTTTACAGCGCCTGTATGGCGATGGAGCAACAGCACGCCTGGAGCAGGCCCATGTCATGGTGGCGGGAATCGGCGGCGTGGGCTCGTGGACAGCAGAGGCCCTGGCCCGTTCCGGCGTGGGCGAACTGACGCTAATCGACCTGGATCATATCGCCGAATCCAATGTGAACCGGCAGATTCATGCGCTGTCGGCCACATTTGGTCAGGCTAAAATTCAGGCCATGGCTGATCGCATTGCCGGGATCAACCCCGATTGCCGCGTGAACCTGGTAGACGATTTTCTGGGACCCGATAATGTCGATACGCTGCTGCAGGCGCGACCCGTAAGCGTTCTGGTGGACGCCACCGACCAGGTCGCGGCCAAAATCGCCATGGTGCTGGCCAGCCAACGTGAGCAAATTTCATTTATTATGTGTGGCGGCGCCGGCGGCAAGCTGGATGCGCTCACGCTGACCGCCGGTGATTTGTCCGCGGCGCGCAACGACGCGTTGCTGGGTCGTATCCGGCAACAGTTGCGTAAGCATCATGGGTTTGCCAAAGGCTCGGATCGACACGGCAAGGCCCTGCGCAAGGCGCCTGCCATGCGCGTTTTTGCGCTCTGGTTCGACCAGCCTGCCATTTTGCCCCAGGCATGGGGGGCGCCGGCAGAAAGCGGCGGTCCTCAGGGCTTGTCCTGCGCCGGCTATGGATCTGCGGTAACGGTAACAGCAGCAATGGGTATGGCGGCGGCCGGCGAGGCGATTCGCAGGATCCTGGCCTGATCGCAAGCGCATTGCGGCGTTGCCGATATAGCGATGTCTTGAACAAAAAAACGGCAGAACATGGCCATGGTCATGGTTTTTGGCATGGCCGCGGCTGCGCGTGCGCTTTGGCACGGTGGCGATGGGCTGAGGCGAGAGGTGAATGGTAGGTGTAAAGTGAATGGCAGGGTGCGAAGTCAAGGGTGAAGGGGCGATCGTTGATGCACGACTTGCCGCGCGGTTTGCCTGGTTCGACGAAGGCGCCCAGTTGTATTTTGGCTTCGGTAGTGGCACATAAAAGACATTTTTCCATAAATTACCCGGGTAATATTTAAATTTTATTTATATCCGGGTAATATTTGGGTTGCACTTATCAAGCCGACCAAGGAGTTCCACCAATGGCTGCAACCCCTGAACAAACCTATACCGTATTCTATGGATACCGCAAGCTCGCCTCCGGTACGCTGTCCCAGGTGGCGACGGCATATCGGACCGCCCTGAAAACACCGTCAACCAGTGCGGTATTGATATTCGACGATGCTTCCGGTCGTTCGACCGATATTGATGTGCGGCTGCTGGATGCCGCAGCGCCAAACGATCAGCAGGAAGGTCTTAACCCACAGCTCACAACTTTGCGCACTGGTAGCGGGGCAGCAGGGGCGCCTAAGCCCGATATGACGGACGCCACCGCTTCTTCATCGCCTCTTGCAACGTTGACGCAGGCACCGCAGGAGAGCGGCCATCAGGCTGTGCGGCGACGCGGCCGACCGAAGCTGGGGGTGATTTCCCGGGAGGTGACGCTGCTGCCCAGACATTGGGAATGGCTGGCCGCCCAGCCAGGGGGCGCATCGGTCGCGTTGCGTAAGTTGGTTGAAGCGGCCCGGCTCCGCAACACGGACCGTGATGCCCGGCGCGCAGCCCAGGAACGGGCCTATCATTTCATGCTGGCGCTGGGCGGTGATCTGCCCGGCTACGAAGAGGCTACCCGGGCGCTGTTTGCTGATGATATGGCTGCGCTGAAAACGCACGTTGCCGGTTGGCCAGACGATGTGCGCACGCATGCGCTGATGCTGGCCACTGGCGACTGAGGGCGGCCATGATGTCCGATTGCGCCGCCCGGCTTTCGGTACCGTGCGCGACTCATTGCAGCGTAGCGGCTTTGCTGCCGGCTGCGATTGACGGGCGCGGCGGCACCGCAGTTCCTGAGCGAGGCAGGCCGCGGTGCAGGTGGGATGCCCGATTTACACCACAATCACGACGCCAGGGCCGGCGTTACTTCAGACGTGCGAGTCAGAAACTCGTCAAGGACGAGGCCTGTATGGGACACGGATTTTTTCGCAATAATGTCCTGCACCGATCCGACGGCGACAACCTGTCCACCGCCGTTGCCGCCTTCGGGTCCCATGTCGACAATCCAGTCGGCCTCGGCCATGATGTCCAGGTTGTGCTCAATGACTACGACCGTATTGCCTGCTTCAACCAGCCGGTGCAGTACAACAATCAACTTCTCGACATCGGCCATGGATAGCCCGACGGTGGGCTCATCCAGCACGTACAATGTGTGTGGCCGGCTTGAGGCCCTGCCGGTTTTGATGACGCCTTCGTCGAGCCGCGCCTTCACCAGTTCCGATACCAGTTTGATCCGTTGGGCTTCGCCGCCGGACAGGGTGGGCGAAGGCTGACCCAGTGTGAGGTAGCCCAAACCGACATCTTGCAGCAGTTGCAGTGCGCGCTTGACCCGTGGATGAGCAGCGAAATAGGGGATGGCGTCATCAACTTCCATCTTCAGCACTTGGCCCACATTCTTTTCGCGCAAGCGGATGGCCAGCGTATCCGGACTGAAGCGGTTGCCATTGCACGCCTCGCACGGGACTTTGATGTCGGGCAAAAAGCTCATTTCAATGGTGCGCATACCCTGGCCCTCGCAAATCGGGCAGCGCCCGTCGCCAGTATTGAACGAGAAGCGGGAGGAGCTCCAGCCGCGAATCTTTGCATCGCGGGTTTCCGCAAACTGACGTCGTACATCGTCCCAGAAGCCTATATAGGTTGCCGGGCACGAACGTGGCGTTTTACCGATAGGCGTCTGGTCCACCTCAAGTACGCGGTCCAGGCTTTCCCAGCCGGTGATATCGTCGCAGCCACGCCATGGCGTCGGTGTTTTGGTACCGATCACGCCCTTGAGATTATCCAGCATAACGTCGCGCGCCAGCGAGGATTTACCGGAGCCGGATACACCGGTAATCACACTGAGGTGGCCCTTGGGGATGCGGACATTCACGTGTTGCAGATTATGCAAATGGGCGCGATGGATCTCAATATAATCGGTATTGGCATCGGTGGGCTGGCCGGGTCTTAATGGATGCACCATGGGGTGCGCCAGGTAGCGGCCCGTGAGTGAGTCCGGGTTATTGATGATATCTTCGTAGGTACCCTGGGCCACCACGGTGCCGCCACGCACGCCGGCGCCGGGTCCCATATCGATAATATGTTCGGCGCGGCGAATGGTGTCATCGTCGTGCTCCACCACCACCAGCGTATTGCCATTGCCTTCCAGCCGTGACAGCGCATTGAGCAGAATTCGGTTATCGCGTGGATGCAGGCCGATTGTCGGCTCGTCCAGAATGTAGCATACGCCCTGAAGGTTCGAGCCCAGCTGGGCGGCCAGGCGGATGCGCTGCGCTTCACCGCCGGACAGCGTCGGTGCCGACCGATCCAGGCCCAGGTAGCCCAGCCCGACCTCCTCCATGAAGGACAGACGACTTTTTATTTCATTCAGGATATCGCGGGCAATCTCGGCATCGCGACCTTTCAGAATCAAGCCGGCAAAAAAGGTATGCGCTTCGCTCACTGGCAGCGCCGCCAGATCGGCAATACTGCGGTCTTTCCAGCGCACGGCCAGGGCGTTGCGATTCAGGCGCTGCCCGTGGCAGGCCGGGCAGGCCTGAAGTTCGTGTTCTTCGTCGCCGGACAGATTTTTCCAGGCATCTTCTTCACCGCTTTGTTCTTCATTGAACCCGCTCAGTTTGACGCCAGTCCCGAAGCAGGAGTTGCACCAGCCATGCTTGGAGTTATAGGAAAACAGACGAGGATCGGGTTCGGGGAAACTTATTCCGCAGCTTGGGCAGGCGCGTTTGGTGGAAAAGTGCTGCTGCTCCAGTTCACTGGCGTGCAACGGGTTTGTCGGATCCAGGTCCAGAATGATGCTCATGGTGCCGTGGCCGGTTTCCAGTGCACTGTGCAGGGCCTGCTTCAGGCTGGACTCTGCTGCCGGGGCAATGACCAGATCGGCCACCGGCAATTCGATCGTGTGTTCCTTGTAGCGGTCCAGTCGCGGCCAGGGCTTGACCGGGATGAAGTCGCCGTCGACACGCAGATGGGTATGGCCTTTGCCTTCTGCCCATTTGGCCAGATCGGTGTAGTAACCCTTGCGAGCCGTAACCAGCGGGGCCAGAATGCCGATGTGCCGGCCCTTGCACGAGCTCATGATGCGGGCAAAAATTTGTTCCTGCGATTGCGGTTCCACTGGCACCTGGCAGTCAGGGCAATATTGTGTTCCCAGTTTGACGTAAAGCAGCCGCAGAAAATGGTGGGCTTCGGTCATGGTGCCGACCGTGGATTTTCGCCCACCACGACTGGTACGCTGTTCGATTGCCACGGTGGGCGGGATGCCGTAAATGGCGTCGACATCCGGCTTGCCGGCCGGTTGAACCACGGCGCGCGCATATGCGTTGAGTGATTCCAGATAGCGGCGTTGTCCTTCATTGAAGAGGATGTCGAAGGCCAGCGTTGATTTTCCTGACCCCGACACGCCGGTGATGACCGTAAAGGTGTTATGCGGAATATGAACGTTGACGCCTTTTAGATTGTGCTCCTTGGCGTTCAGGATGTCGATCTGCGAAGGCGTTTCGCGCCGTGCAACAGTCAGCCCCGTACTGCCTGCATAAGCCACCTGCGGCTCCTGCAGTGAAAGCGGCGCGCTGGCGATAATATTGGATTCGTATTCGCGCAAAGCCACACCAGTGTGCGACTGGGCAATGTCCATGACGGTGTCGGGCGTGCCTTCGGCGATAATCCGGCCACCGCCCACGCCGCCTTCAGGGCCGAGATCGATCAACCAGTCGGCGGCACGGATCACGTCCAGATTGTGTTCAATGACCAGCAGGGAATGGCCGGCGCCCAGCAGCTTGCGAAACGCGCCCATGAGCCTGGCGACATCATCGAAATGCAGGCCGGTGGTGGGTTCGTCAAACAGGAACAGGCTGCCTTTTTTGGCGACCTTTGCCGAGGAAATGCCGCTGCGCGCTGCTTCGGCCAGATGCCCGGCAAGTTTCAGGCGCTGCGCTTCGCCGCCCGACAGGGTAGGCACGGGCTGGCCGAGCTTGAGGTACTCCAGCCCCACGTCAATGAGCGGTGAAAGGCTGGTCTGTACGTCGCGCAGGCCTTTGAAAAATGTCAGCGCTTCGCTGACGGTCATGTTCAGCACTTCATCGATGGAGGCACTGTTGCCCAGATGTTCGACACGGATTTCCAGAATCTCTGGGCGGAAACGCTTTCCGTCGCAATCGGGACAGCGAATGTACACGTCGGACAGGAATTGCATTTCCACATGCTCGAAGCCGGTGCCGCCGCAAGTGGGGCAGCGCCCATCGCCGCTGTTGAAGCTGAAGGTGCCGGGCGTATAGCCGCGCTCACGGGCCGCCGGCGCTTGCGAGAACAGCTTGCGGATCGCATCGAAGGCGCCGACATAACTGGCCGGATTCGATCTGGCGGTTTTGCCGATCGGACTTTGATCGACCATGACGACGCCGGCGATTTGTTCGGCGCCAAGCAGACGGGTGAAGGGGCCGGGTGCTTCAGTCGGGCGACCGAAATGTTTGAGCAGCGCAGGGTAGAGCACATCCTGAACCAGGGTGGATTTGCCTGAACCCGAGACGCCGGTCAGGCAGACCAGGCGACCCAGCGGAAAGGCGGCGTCGATGCCCTGCAGGTTATTGGCGCTGACGCCTTCGATGATCAGCTTGGGGGTATTGGGTTGCACCGGCATCGGGCGTGGCGCTTCGACACGCAACTGGCCGCTTAAGTAGCGGCCGGTGAGCGAGCTGCCTTCGCGCAGGCGCTGCGGCGTGCCGTCAAAGACAATCTGACCTCCACGTTCGCCCGGCCCGGGGCCGATGTCCAGAATACGGTCGGCCGCAACCATGACCTGCGGATCATGCTCGACCACCACCAGCGTATTGCCGGCATCGCGCAGACGATGCAACACCTGGACAATCCGGTGCATGTCGCGCGGATGCAGGCCAATGGATGGTTCATCCAGGACAAATAGCGTGTTGACCAGGGAGGTGCCCAGTGCGGTGGTCAGGTTGATGCGCTGGACCTCGCCGCCAGACAGGGTGCGGCTTTGCCGGTCCAGGCTGAGGTAACCCAGGCCCACGTTGCACAGGAAGTCCAGCCGGCTGCGGATTTCCTGGAGCACCAGATCCATGGCGCTGTCCATGAATACGGAAAGCGCCAGCGTGGCAAAAAAATCGCGCACCTGTGTGATAGGCAGGCGCATCAGATCATGAATGCCAAGGCCATCCAGCGCGGTAAGCGCAGGGACGGACCACTTCGCATGCACCGGCATGAAACGGGTGTAGGTTCCCATGATGTCGTTACCGACCGGCGCATCGCCCAGTCGCCACAGCGTTGCGTCGGGTTTGAGACGCGAGCCATGGCAGGCCGGGCAGGGGGTGTAGCTACGGTATTTGGACAGCAGCACGCGCACATGCATCTTATAGGACTTGGTTTCGAGCCAGTCAAAAAAGCGCTGTACGCCATACCACTGATGCTTCCAGGCCGATGGGCCGCCTTTCCACTCGGGATCGCCATACAGCACCCAGTGCTGTTCTGCATCATTGAGCTGTTTCCATGGCGTGTCGGTGCGGATGCCTGCCTTTTTGGCGTATTGCATCATTTCGGTCTGACACTCATTGTAGCTGGGCGTCTGCCAGGGTTTAATGGCGCCATCCTGCAGTGTTTTGGTTTCGTCAGGAATAACCAGGCCGAAGTCGATACCCATGGCGCGGCCGAAGCCGCGGCAGGTTTCGCAGGCGCCCAGGGGGGAGTTGAAGGAAAAAGTGCTGGGCAGTGGCGACGAATAGGTAATATCGCAGTTGGCGCAGTGCAACTGTTCGCTGAACTTCCATGATTGCAGCGGATTGCTGTCATTGTCGACAGCGTACACCGTGCACATACCGGTCCCGTAGCGCAGGCAGGCTTCCAGCCCTTCGATGACCCGCGACTTTTCTGTGGTGGAAAAACGGAAGCGGTCCTGGACCACATGCAGGACACGGCTTATTTCCACTTTTTGCGACTTGCCGCGTCCTTTGGGCGTTACAGTTGCACTGCGTTCCTCTTCGGCATGAACTCGGGTATAGCCTTGTTGTTCAAGATACTGGCGGACTTCTTCCTCGCTGTAGTTGCCGGGAACGACCACAGGAAAGGTGAGGATCAGGCGCGGATCGCTCAACGCTGGCGTGGTCGTTGAGAGAAATTCATAAATAGTGTCCGGATTGTCCTTGCGCACTTCGGTCGAACATTGGCGGCAGTACAGCCTGGCTGCACGGGCAAACAGCAATTTGATGTGGTCGTTCAGTTCGGTCATGGTGCCGACCGAGCTGCGCGAATTGCGCACCGGATTGGTCTGATCGATGGCAATGGCGGGCAGAATGCCTTCAATGCGGTCGGCCTGGGGCTTGTCCATGCGGTCCAGAAATTGTCGCGCATAGGGGGAAAAAGTTTCTACGTACTTGCGCTGACCTTCTGCATAAAGCGTATCAAAGGCGAGCGAGCTTTTGCCTGAGCCTGATACCCCGGTAATCACCACGAATTCGCCGGTATTGAAAGCAACATCGAGATTTTTGAGATTGTTTTGTCTGGCGCCGAATATCCGGATCTGCGAACTCATGAAGTGCTCCGAAAGACCCCCTTTTCTGAGTGGGGTGCAATGAGGATGAAGGTGATTCTTACTGTATAAATAAACAGTTATAATATTGTCGCATAATAATTGATTTTTGACACGGCGCAGCACCAAAATTCGGCAGGCAGGTTCGGTGCTGTGAGCAGGTCAAGGCTGGAAGATGAGGCCGGCTTGGCAAATATAAAGCGTTGGCGGTATAAAGGGGTATAACGCTAGAGACAATAACCAGCGTCGATGATGCCGGGCGATCGGCGGCGCCGCAGGCAGGCAGAGCATCGGGCGTTGGCCCTCTGGCGCTGAAGAATCTGTCGTTGAGAATCTGTCGTTGAAAAATCTATCGCTGAGATCCTGTCACAGGGCCTGTCTGCCCGGTTTGTATTGTCCCTGCAATGGGATTACACTTTCGCACGCTGGCCCACATGGCCATTGACCACTGCTGGATGAACGTTACCATATGAAAACTGAACCGCTATTGCATTCAACCGAGCCCCTGGGGCTGACCATGGGCGATGCCGCGGGTATTGGCCCCGAACTGGTGGCCAGGCTGTTCAGCCAGGGACTGCCTGCCAGCACTGTTGTGTACGGAGATGCTGGTGCCATATCGCGGGCGGTCGCTCAATTGGGGCTGGCCCTGCCGGTGACCTCGCATGGCTCGGTGGCGCAGTGGCGGGCAACATGCCAAAACAGGGCAATTTCATCTGAAATACCGGTAATTAGCTGTACCGATCCTTTGCCGGAGGACCTGCCGCTGGGGCAGGTGAATCCGCAGGCCGGCCTGGCATCTTATCAATTTCTCATGAGCGCGATTACAGGTGCCATGGCCGGCGAGATTTCGGCAATTGTCACGGCGCCCATCAACAAGCTGTCGCTGAAAGCGGGCGGCGTTGATTTTCCCGGGCATACTGAAATCCTGGCGCATGCAGCGGGCGTACCGCGGGTTGCGATGATGCTGCTCAACGAGCAACTAAGGGTGATCCTGGTGACCATTCATGTGGCCTTGAGCGAGGTGCCTGCGCTTATTACATTCGAAAGCGAGCTGGATACCATCCGGCTGGCCGATCGCGCCTGCCGGATGGTGGGCCTGGGCTCGCCCCGCATTGCTGTGGCAGGACTCAATCCGCATGCAGGCGAGGGCGGGCGATTTGGCCATGAAGACGAAGCTGTCATCCGGCCGGCGATAGCGGTGGCTCGGGCCGAAGGCCTCGATGTGAGCGGGCCCTATCCGGGCGATACGATTTTCATGCGGGCACGCCGCGGTGAATTTGATATTGTCGTGGCGCAATATCATGACCAGGGCCTGATCCCGGTGAAGTATCTGGGCGTGGACAATGGCGTGAACGTGACGGTGGGCCTGCCGTTTATCCGCACCAGCGTGGACCATGGGACGGCTTACGATATTGCCGGCAAGGGGGTGGCGGATCCGTCATCGCTGCGTGTTGCGTGCGAACTTGCTTTGCAGATGCGCAACCCGAGTGTCTGATTTTCGCTCCGGCACCGTGTGTTACTGCAAGATTCGTGGATAAATGCCTGATTTAATGCTAGAATGCCTGATTACGTAAAATATTCTCGGAGAATCTCATGGCAGAAGTCAAACGCACTCGCCGCAACACGCTGGAGCGTCGTTGCCTGGGTAAAGCATTCAAGCGTCTTTTTGTGCGCTCACCCAAAGGCGTGTTCAAAATGCTGGAAAAAGTAAAGCGCGCATAATCGGCGCAGCGGGCAAGGGCTTCATTGCCGGCGACCGTGTATGAAGTGTCTTCCGTAGATGCCCTATGGGCGTTAATTGACAGGAAGAGGCTGCCAATAGCAGTATTGTATTGCGTCGTTTTTTCATTGTGTGAAATGGTAATGCGACGTATTGCTATATGGTATCCGATGGCGTCTTTTCGCTAAACGTCAGAGTTTGAAAAAGCCACTTGCGCAAGTGGCTTTTTTCTCGCCTGTTTGTCGGGGGCGGCGGCGCCTGGTCAAGTTTTGCAGGTATGTTGCGCTGATCCGATACGATCCGTTACTACGCAAGACAGCTTACTTTTTGCTACAAGTTGCACATCGTTTTCATCACTTTCTCTGCTATCGTAAATCAACAAAAATAAAATAATGATCGGATTGAATACGTAAAGCCATGACGCAAAATCTTTATTTTTTTACGGTGTTGACGCCTACCTACAACCGCGCTCATACCCTTGAGCGCGTCTACCAGTCGTTGTGCGAGCAGCAGTTCAAGGATTTTGAGTGGCTGGTTATCGACGACGGTTCGACCGACAATACCCGCAATAGAATAGAAACGTGGCAAGTCGATTCGCCATTTCCGATCCGGTATGTATGGCAACCCAATCAGCATAAAAAAACAGCATTCAATACCGGCGTCAAGGAAGCTTGGGGACGTCTGATTGTTGCGCTCGATAGCGATGATACGCTATTGCCCGATTCGCTGCAGTCCATGGCGGATGTATGGCGTAGCATTCCCGATGATTTGAAAAGCGGCTATATCGCGGTGACCGGGCTATGTGCGCGTCCTGACGGCAGTATCGTGGGTGACCGGTTTCCGGAGGACGTCATGGACATGACTTCACTTGATATGAATTTCAAATGTCATGTGAAGGGAGAGAAATTCGGCTGCCTGCAGACACAGGTGCTCAAGCATTTTCCATTTCCCGAAGATATCGACGGTTTTGTCCCAGAAAGCGTGGTCTGGCGGGCGATCGCGCGGGATGGCTATCTGACGCGCTTCGTCAACAAGGTGTTTCGCACCTATTACGAGAGTGCAGATTCGCTGAGTAATGAAGGCGCTGTGTCGGGTGAAAAGCATGCGCTGGGCATTCTGCTGCTGGCTCGCGATACGGTGGTCAATTGCCTGCCGTGGTTCCGCTTCCAGCCCGTGTCTTTTTTGCTGGCGGCGGCGCGATATACACGCTTTCGCATGCATCTGCAGCGAGCCGGCAAGCCCCTGCCGCCTGCTGTGGAATTGCAGGGGAATATGCCAAGATTGCTGGTCTCGCTGATGTATCCGGTGGGATGGGCGCTATATCTGCGGGATCGCCGCCGGCACGCGTAATTGGCCGGCGCCTGTGTTTGGCCAAATTGATCGTGATGCTGGCGCATGACGATCATCAGCGCTTACCGACAATTTATCTTCAACGTATATCTTCACAATGTGTACCCGCAGCGTTAATGCAGCGTGGGCGACGATGTGTCCTGGGGTGTAGCGGGCGGGTCTTCCTCTTCATCGTCGTCGTTTTCTTCGATTTCAAGTAATTCGCCGGGTTCCGGGTCCCGCATGCCGAACGGCAGCAGCTCTTCTATATCGTCTCCCCATTCCACTTCCTCGCCTTCAAAATCAATGCGCACGAAGCGTGCATTTTCGATATCGGTAATCTGGATGCCCCATAGAAATTCGCAGGCATAGACTTCTTCTTCGGGGTTTTCCAGGTCGCTGGATTCGCTGATTAGTCTGGCGCCGGGGCCGCCCATTTCAAGCGTGACAATATCGTCGGGGTTTTCATCTGCAATATCCAGCGGGACGCCGAAAGCGACCCATTCCATCCCGTCTTCGGTGGTATCGATTTCGGCGATAACTGGTTTGGCCAAATAGGCAGTAAGCGCATCTGCAGTTTTTTTCAGTAGCGCGATCTCGTGGTCGGTGAATGTGGGTTCAGGTACAAAACTCATGGCAGTGGTCCGATTTCTGGTCTTATTGTTATTGTAGCCGCCCTCGCGCGGCACGCATCATGTTTATTTCATACAATGGTTATTTGAATTTTTTGCAAGCAAAATTAACTATGGCCCAGTACGTTTATACGATGAATCGTGTCGGCAAAATCGTGCCCCCGAAGCGGCAGATTCTGCGCGACATTTCGCTGTCTTTTTTTCCGGGCGCCAAAATCGGCGTTCTTGGTCTGAATGGATCCGGTAAATCCACGCTGTTGAAAATCATGGCTGGGATAGACCAGGATATTGAAGGCGAAGCCACGCCCATGCCCGGTCTGAAAATAGGGTATCTGCCGCAGGAGCCGCAGCTGGATCCGGAACATACCGTGAGACAATCGGTGGAAGCCGGCCTGGGTGAAGTGTTTGCGGCACGCCAGCGGCTGGAAGAGGTGTATGCCGAGTATGCTGAGCCCGATGCGGATTTTGACAAGCTCGCAGCCGAACAGGCTGAGCTCGAAGCGGTGATTGCCGCCGCCGCATCCAGTGGCGCCGACGATATCGGCACGCAGATGGAAATAGCTGCCGACGCGCTGCGCCTGCCTCCATGGGATGCCGTTGTCGGTAAACTCTCGGGTGGTGAAAAGCGGCGTGTGGCCTTGTGCCGCCTGCTGCTTTCCAAGCCGGACATGCTTTTGCTGGACGAGCCTACCAATCACCTGGATGCTGAAAGTGTTGAATGGCTGGAGCAGTTCCTGCAGAAATTTCCAGGCACCGTGGTGGGTGTGACGCATGATCGCTATTTTCTGGATAATGCGGCCGAATGGATTCTTGAACTGGACCGTGGATACGGTATTCCCTGGAAGGGAAATTACAGTTCCTGGCTCGAGCAGAAGGAAGCCCGACTGGGACAGGAAGAGGCCAGCGAAACGGCGCGCCAGAAAACAATTCGCAAGGAACTGGAATGGGTGCGCCAGAATCCGAAGGGAAGGCAGGCCAAATCCAAGGCGCGTCTTGCCCGTTTTGAAGAACTGTCTTCGCACGAATACCAAAAACGCAATGAAACCCAGGAAATCTTTATTCCCGTAGCCGAGCGTCTTGGCAACGAAGTGATTGAGTTTGCCAATGTCAGCAAGGCCTTTGGCGATCGCCTGCTGATAGACGATTTGAGTTTCAAGGTTCCGCCTGGCGCAATTGTCGGTATTATCGGCCCCAACGGCGCTGGTAAATCCACGCTGTTTCGCATGATCGCCGGACAGGAACAACCTGATTCCGGTGAAGTGAAAATCGGCCAGACCGTGAATGTTTCATTTGTGGATCAATCGCGCGAAACACTGGCCAATAACCAGAGTGTGTTCGATTTTGTATCACAGGGATCGGATGTGCTCAATGTAGGGCGGTTTGAAATTCCCGCTCGCGCCTATCTGGGCCGGTTCAACTTCAAGGGATCTGACCAGACCAAGCTGGTGGGACAGCTGTCCGGTGGTGAGCGCGGCAGGCTGCACATGGCCAATACGCTGATCAAGGGCGGTAACGTTTTGCTGCTGGATGAGCCGTCCAATGATCTGGACGTGGAAACCTTGCGTGCCCTGGAAGATGCCCTGCTGGAGTTTGCAGGCGCCGTTATGGTCATCAGCCACGATCGTTGGTTCCTGGATCGTATTGCCACGCATATTCTGGCTTTTGAGGGCGATTCCAATGTCGTGTTTTTTGACGGAAATTATCAGGAATATGAAGCCGACAAGAAAAAACGCCTGGGCGAAGAGGGCGCAAAACCGCGCCGTATTCGCTATAAGGCGCTGAAGTAAACAGTCGCCTTGCTGCGGTCGCACATTGTTGCGCAACAAACGCGACTGCAGCGTTGCATTTTATCAACGCAAACGTGAGGGTTTATTTCAGTTGATATCATTTCGATTGAAATAAAACATCTGTGTAACAAAGCACCACCGCGCAGTTGGTTGCTTAAAGTTTTCCATTGTATAGTGTCAGTAAGGCGTTTGAGACGAGCACTCGCTTGGCCAATACGCGAGACATCTTCATTCCCACTCAGGAGTACATAATATGAAAACGAATATCGTAGCCAAAAGCATCATAGCCGGTAGCCTTGCCATTGCACTGGCAGGATGTGGCGGTATGACTCAGCGCGACAGAAATACTGTCGGCGGTGCAGCCATCGGTGGTATTGCCGGCTCTTTGCTGACCAATGGGGGCACCTTAGGTACGGTCGGTGGCGCCGCTGTCGGTGGTGTGATCGGCAATCAGGTTGGTGGTCGCCGCTAATCGCTAGCGATCGTGCCGTCAGTTTTCATCTGGACCTAAGTTGCCTGATCCGATCAGGCAACTGGCAAGGGTCATTGATTTGAATGTGTCAGGATAGGCCTGATCGGCTCAAATGAAATCAAAGGACCGAGTTCTGCATCAGGCAGCACTCGGTCCTTCTCATTTTGATTTGCGTTATCGCTTTGGGAATAGGCATTGGTTTGCGTGCGGGTTCATTTTTTTGAAAAGACTCCCTGGCTTCACGATTTTGTGCGCCTATGACTCCATGAGTCGTTGCACTGGGCGACGTTTTTGCCAAGCGTGCGACTTGCTATGATAGCGATCGGGTACGTTGCCGGCATGATATAAAACAGCACCGCAATACCGTCAACTGCTGCGGGTTTTGTGGTGCTGTTCAATGTGGCTTGCTGCCTGGGCTTTGCTCGCGCAGCACCAGGTGACAGCAGCTATGGGGTAGGTGCCAACACAACTGTGATGGCAGTACGTAGACGTGTATCAGCCGACCTTTGCGATCGCGTCTTTGGGATCCTGAGGCATTTCGATTTTGACTTCGAGTACTTCCAGATTGCCATGCTTGTCTACATTGACTTTCAGGTCTTCCGGATTGATTTTAATATACTTGGAAATGACTTCGATCAGATCTTTTTGCAGCTGTGGAAGAAAATCTGGTGCGCTGGTCGCGCCTTCCTTGCGCTCATGCGTAATGATGAGCTGAAGGCGTTCTTTGGCAACGCTGGCCGATGATTTTTTTTCACCAAGAAGAAATTTCAGGAAGGACATATTACTTGCCTCCGAAAAGTCGTTTGAAGAAGCCCGGTTTGTTGTAGTCGGTAAAGCGCAACGGTTTTTCTTCGCCCAGGTAACGTGCAACGATGTCCTGATACGCTTCGGACACATCAGATTCTTTCAGATGAATGGCAGGAACACCGGAGTTGGATGCCTGCAGGACTGATTCGGATTCTGGCACGACGCCGATCAGCTTGATGCGCAGGATATCTTCGATATCCTTCAGGGACAGCATTTCACCGTCTTCAACGCGTTTTGGACTGTAGCGGGTGAGCACCAGGTATTCCTTGACGGCGTCTTCACCCAGTTCAGAGCGACGCGACTTGGAGGACAGGATACCCAGAATGCGATCGGAGTCGCGTACCGAGGAGACTTCGGGATTGGTCACGACCAACGCATCGTCAGCAAAATAGGCAGCCATGAGCGCACCGGTTTCAATGCCGGCGGGCGAATCACATACGATATATTCAAAATCCATCGCCTTGAGATCATTCAGCACTTTTTCCACGCCTTCGCGCGTAAGTGCGTCCTTGTCGCGGGTCTGTGACGCAGGCAGGATGAACAGGTTTTCCAGCTGTTTGTCCTTGATCAGCGCCTGGTTCAGCGAGGCTTCGCCCTGAATGACGTTGACGAAATCGTACACGACGCGGCGTTCGCATCCCATGATAAGGTCAAGGTTGCGCAGGCCCACGTCGAAATCGATGACGGCTGTCTTGTGGCCACGCATGGCTAGGCCGGATGAAAAACTGGCGCTGGTGGTGGTTTTGCCCACGCCGCCTTTACCTGAAGTTACCACAATGATGCGAGTCATGTAAGGTTATTCCTATATATCCGTATGGCTGTAAGTGCCGATATCTTAACGCATATCGGTATGAATTTCTTTTAAAAAACGTTACGGGAGCCAGTGCTATCCCTGGCCGCTGTTGTCGCCCGGAATGAATTTGAGTGTATCGTTGTCCAGTTCGACAATGACTGGCTTTTTATTGAGTTGTGGCTCGATATCGGCGTCAATGACGCGATAGATGCCGGCTATGGCCAGCAGCTCTGCGTCCAGATGCGAAGTGAAAATTCGCGCCGACGCGTTGCCGCGTGCTCCGGCGATGGCCTTGCCGCGCAGCGGGCCGTATACGTGAATGTTGCCGTCGGCGATCACTTCGGCGCCACGGCTGACAACGCCAATAACAATCAGATCGCTGTTGCGCGCATAGACGCGCTGACCGGAACGCAACTGGCGCGCCAGCACCATGGTGGGAACCGGTACCGGCACTTCGCGAATGGTTTCGCGCACGATCGGTTCGGCCGGCTGGGATGGGGTGCGTGAGGAATGGGACGCTTTCCGGGTTTCGGCCGGCGGCGCTTTCGGCGCGGGTGGCGTGTCTTTTTCCGTGGCTGTCGCCACTGTCTGGATATTGGCGGCCGGCGCCATTTTGACCGCATCGGCTACCGGTTCGGTAAGCAGGGTCGGCTCTGGCGGCTGGCGACTATTGAGGGTGGACACGTCGACCTTGCATAGGCCTGCCTGACGGGCACTGTCGATCAGGGCGCCATCGGGCCCCATGACGCCGATAACCGGAAGCTTGTGCCGCGAAAGCAGCGCCACCAGTTCGGCCCAGTCGGGCGCATCGCTCAGGCCGCTGATATCCAGGACAACCGGTTCGTGTGCGAACAGGCTGCCGGCTTCGGCCATTTTCTGTTCCAGCGCCTGCTGCAGCGCTGCCGTATCGGTACTTTTAAGTTCGATCCGGACAACGAAAAGCGAAGCGCTTTTGAATTCGAGGGCAGAGAAAGAGGATTTGGAAGCCACGTTTCAATTCACTTTAATAAATTAGGACCATGAATCCCGCAGCGTAACACAGCGGTTCAATACCGGGTTTTCTGGCGTGGAGTCTTTGGAATCTGCTACAAAATAACCCAGCCGCTCAAATTGCCAGCGGGCGCCGGGTGTGGCGGTAAAGCCCGGTTCTAGCCAGGCGCTGACCCGCTGCATCGAGTCGGGATTCAGGAAATCAAGGAAATTCTTTTCTCCGCTGTCGGGAGACGGGTCGGTGAAGAGCCGGTCGTAGAGCATGACCGTGGCCGGTACGGCATGGGCCGCACTGATCCAGGTAATATTGCCTTTGACCTTCACGCTGTCGGCACCCGGCGTACCACTCTTGGTGTCGGGAAGATATTCGGCATAAACATGCGTAATGGTGCCGGCCTCGTCCTTGTCAAAGCCGGTACATTTGATCACATAAGCATATTTGAGCCTGACGGTATTGCCGGGGAACAGGCGGAAATATTTTTTGGGTGGTTCTTCGCGGAAATCGTCGCGTTCTATCAGCAATTCGCGCGAAAAGGGGAACTGGCGCCGGCCGGCCTGCGCGTCGTGCGGGTTGCGCGGGGCGCTGCACGCCTCGGTCTGCCCTTCGGGATAATTGGTGATAATGAGCTTGATCGGATCGAGCACGGCCACACTGCGATCGGCAATCGGATCCAGGTCATCGCGCAGCGCCTGTTCAAGCAGACTATAGTCAATCCGCGAGTCGGACTTGGATACGCCCAGGCGATCGCAGAAAAGCTTGAGGGCAGACGGCGTATAGCCACGGCGACGCAGTCCGGTAAGGGTGGGCATGCGCGGATCATCCCATCCGGTGACATGACCCTCGCGCACCAGTTGCAGCAGTTTGCGCTTGCTGGTCACGACATGCTTGAGGTTGAGACGGGCAAATTCATATTGGCGGGGCAGCGGGTCGCGCAATTGGCCCAGTTCCATCAGTCGGGCCAGCACCCAGTCGTAGAACGGCCGCTGGTCTTCGAACTCAAGGGTACAGATGCTGTGGGTGATGCCTTCGAGCGCATCCTCTATCGGATGGGCGTAAGTGTACATAGGGTAGATGCACCAATCGTTACTGGTGCGGTGATGCGCCGCATGGCGAATGCGATATAGCACCGGGTCCCGCATATTGATATTGGGCGAGGCCATGTCCACTTTGGCGCGCAGAGCCAGGCTGCCGTCGGGGTGCTTGCCCGCTTTCATTTCACGCAGCAGGGTCAGCGATGACTCGGCCGAACGATCACGCCAGGGCGAATTGACGCCTGCAGAGGTAAGCGTGCCGCGGTTGAGCCGGATCTGTTCAGGCGACTGTTCATCGACATAGGCATAACCGCCCTTGATCAGCGCTTCGGCGAAATCGTACATATAGCCAAAGTAGTCGCTGGCAAAATAGCGGTTTTCCTCGCCATCGGGACCTTTGGTGGTAAAACCCAGCCACTCGAGCGTGTCGTCAATGGCATCCACATATTCCTGCTCTTCTTTTTCAGGATTGGTGTCGTCAAAGCGCAAATGGCAGATGCCGCCATAGTCGCGCGCCAGCCCGAAATTCAGGCAGATGCTTTTGGCGTGTCCAATATGCAGGTAGCCATTGGGTTCGGGCGGAAAACGGGTGCGGATGCGGGCCGGATCTTTCGGTGCATTCTGCAAAACCGAGGCAGGGCCGGGTTCGCCGGCCCATCTTTTTGATTGATAGCGGTCGTTGCTCAGATCGTTTTCAATGATGGTTCGCAAAAAATTGGCGGCAGGAAGCTCTGGCGTTGAGGCGGACATATTTTAAAATTTCAATAAATCGATAATATCGACCATTTTGCCATGTTCAGCGGTTAGACTCATGGGAATCGCTCAACTGCCCCGAAATTTAAACTGCTATCGAGAATGTGGGATATTTCATCATTACAGCTGGCAAAACTGCAGTTTTTCAGTTCGCTGTCCTTTTTTGCCGTTTTCGGTCTGAGCACGGTCGTTTTAGGCTGGTTGCTGCTGTTCTGCAAAGGCATGACGCATCGCAAGTCTGCCGACGGGCGCTGGATGGATATGTACCGATTCTGGGTGCGTATTTTCGCGCTTTCGATGACCGTATCGCTGCTTGGCATGATGTTCCTCCTGATTCTGTCCGGCGCCTTATGGCCCAATCTGTTCGTGCGGCTGGGGCCCGTCAGTGGTCCACTTATCGTCCTGATCGCCGCAATTACGTTCGTTATCAAACTGTTCGTGACGGACGTCATGCTGTATCGTCAGGGGACACTTTCATCCTGGCTACATAGCATTTTTGTATTGCTGGCCGCGCTTGGCCTGACCGTGATTGCCGTGTTGTTGATCTGCTTTCAGAGCTGGCTGCATTTTCCGGCCGGACTGGCGCCTGACACCATCCCGCTTACCCTGATCGACTGGCGTGTGTTTATTGTGCAGGCCCAGGCCTGGCATCGCGTCGCATTCATGATCGCACTGGGCTGCCTGGGCGTCGGTGGACTGATGGTATCGATCAGCGCCAGCGAGGCCCTGACCAAACCCTTGAATGCAGCCGAACAGCTGGGATTCAGAATAGGCACCGGGTTGACGACCCTGGGGCTGGGTATGCTGGCCGCCATCGGCGCTGTTTTTCAAACCGAACTGTTCCGGCAGGCAGCGCCGCTGCCGATAATCGGGCTTTGGGCGCAAAAACTTGTGCTCGGCGTACTCTTACTGCTTGCCCTGGTGTCTTTGATCCAGTGGTGCTGGTATCTGAAGCGGCGCAGCGATTTTGGCAAACTGCCGCGCTGGCTGCAGCATGTGCTGGTATGGGTCGGTCCTGCGAGCTGGCTGGCACTGTGGCTGACGCATATCCTGCTGTCGCTGCGCGATGGCCAGTATTTCGTACATGGACTGGTGACCTACGCCGAAGCGTTCAGCCGTGGGCAGGGCGTAGTGCTGATCAGCGCTGTCACCGTGTTCATGTGGCTGTTGTTTGCCGTGATTGTGGCCGGTTTCATTTTCCTGGTGCGCCGCGCCGCTCGCTATGGTGTCGTGCCCGTGCGTAAAATCCGGAGAACGGCATGATCGATACACTGGCGGGTTCTTTGGGACTCAATAGCTACGATCCGGGCTTCTGGATGCCGCTGCTTTGTTTTACTGTATTTCTTGGTGTGTCCATCGCCGCGGCCGTCCTGGACGGATTCGATTTGGGCGTTGGGATGCTGATGCCGTTTGCTACGCCGGAGCAGCGGGCCAGGATGTTCACATTCCTCGGGCCATGGCGCGATATGAACGTCTTCTGGATTTTCTTCGGTTGTGCCATCCTGCTGTCGGCCTTTCCCAAGGCATGGGCGTATGTGAGTGGCGCCTTGTATTTGCCGTTGATGTTGCTGGGTGCTGGCGCCTTACTGCGTGGCGTGGCCTATGAGTTTCGTCTGCGTGCGCTGGCAGGTGGTCGTTCCGTGTTTGCCGCCGCCTTTGCCATTGGCTCGTTGCTGACTGCTTTCGGACAGGGACTGGTGCTTGGCCGTATCGCCGTCAATTTTGGCACCGAGCCCGGCAGTCAATTGTTTGCTGTATTCATTGCGCTGTGTACCGTGGCGACATTCGTGCTGCTGGGCGCCACCTGGCTGCTTATGCGAGTCGAAGATGATCTGCAATTGCAGGCCCGGGGATGGGTGCGCCGGGCTTCCCGCCTGACCGCTGCGGGCGTGGTGGCCGTGTCTGTGGCGCTGGGCATGGTCAACGGCGGGATGTTTTTCAAGTGGACCGAAACAACCCGGCTGCCGGTGGTGCTGATCGGTTGGTTTGCCTTGCTTGCCATGTTCGTGCTGATCGAACTGGTGGTGCGCAAGGTGCAGCGCGTGCGAATCCTTATCTGGCTGCCATTCATTCTCACGGTTCTGATTGTTCTGAGCGTGATCGTCGGACTGGTATTCAGTATTTTCCCGTTTTTTGTATTGGATGAACTGACAATTTGGGAAAGTGTGACCGGCCTGGGAACCACCCGTTTGCTGGTAGCAGCCTTTGCGTTGTTCCTGGTGGTGGTGCCGCTGGTCACGCTGTGGTATTACCGGGATATGCTGGGCAAGGAGCGCAAGGCCAAAGATGTGTCGTTTATGAAGCGGGCGGATTAACCCGGGGCAGGGTCACCGTCACCAGCAGGCCGCCGCTGTCGCTGCTGTCCAGTGTCAGCCTGCCGTTATGCGCACTGACGATGGTTTCTGCCAGGGATAGCCCCAGACCGACGCTTCCGGTCATGGTCCGGGCTGAATCCAGACGCGAAAACGCGCGTAGCGCTTCCGAGCGGCGTTCTGCCGGAATCCCGTCGCCATGATCGGCGACCGAAAGCATCGCCTGCTCGTCGGTCAGCGTCAGATAGACATCTACCGGCGGACGGCCATGCTTGAGCGCGTTGCTGATCAGATTGTCCAGAACGCGGCCCAAAGATAAGGTATCGGCACTGACATAGGCTGTCTTGGCAGGCAGTGGACGCAGATGCACGGGGCTGCCAGCATCGTTCCAGGAAGCGACGCGCTCCTCAACCCAATCGCAGATATTGACGGGCTGGAACTTATAGGTGGCCAGGTCCGATCCCCGCACATAGCTGATGAACTGATCAATCATGTCCTGCATTTCATGCACGTCGTTGCGCATGCCGTCCTTGAACGTCATGTCATCAGTCAGCTCTACGCGCAGTCGCATGCGCGCCAGCGGGCTTTTCAGATCATGGGGCAGCCCGGCCAGCAGGGTTTGCTGTACGGCCTTGGACTCTTCCAGCGCGTCCAGCATGGCGTTGAAGCGTTCGCCGAGCTGACGGGTTTCGGTCGGACCGGCCGGGGTGACGCGTTCCGGCCGTCCTTGCGCCAGTTTGTCTGCGGCCAGGGTGAGACGGGTCAGCGGCCGGGTGATATGCCAGGCGAATCCGGCGGCCAGAATCAATAGCAGGCCGGTCAGGCTCAGCCAGGCGATGGTAATCGCATGCATGTTTGGCGGCTGGATACGGTCCAGCGGAATAACCAGCCATTCGCGGATGAATTGCGTACCGTCATCGTCCGATTGCAGCGAGATGAACATGCGCGGTGTCGGACCGCGTGTCAGGCCGACACGTGTGCCGTCGTCCAGCTCCATATTGAGCCGTTTGACGATTTTCAGGATGTCGCTGCTGGGCTGCTGGGCAAGGCGCGATGGCCCTGGGGTCGGCTTCTGGGCAGCCTGGCGACGGGCGCGCTCCACTTCACGGGCGGCCTCTGGCACAGGGGGGGGGGTGGTGCGATGGGATTGTCGAGTGTGCCACCGCGGCGTCGCCGATT
>NZ_JABUXU010000040.1 GCF_014897675.1 Advenella sp. FME57
CGCCCCGCAATGGTTAAATTGCGGGGCGTTTGAAGGAATAAAAAGCCTGACGATGACCTACTTTCACAGATGTCCATCCACTATCATCGGCGCAAAGGCGTTTCACTGTCCTGTTCGGGAAGGGAAGGAGTGGGTCCACCTTGCTATGGTCGTCAAGCGTAAGCTGGTATGGCTTAGCGCTAGCTGGTTGCTATGCGTTAGCAATTTGGAAGAAGCACAAGCTATATGTATTCGTATCGGGCAGATGAGTCAATCTTGCGTTGGTGATTGATTTTGCTGCAATTTACTTCAGTTTTTTGAACGACACTCAACCGCTATGCTCAGCGCAGTCGTAGAACCATGATTAACATGTCTACTTATAACCTGCAGAGTTATAGGATCAAGCCGCACGGGCAATTAGTATCAGTTAGCTAAACGCATTACTACGCTTACACACCTGACCTATCAACGTCCTGGTCTCGAACGACCCTTCAGGGGGGTCTAGCCCCCGGGATACCTTATCTTCAGACGAGTTTCCCGCTTAGATGCCTTCAGCGGTTATCTCTTCCATACATAGCTACTCGGCAATGCCATTGGCATGACAACCGATACACCAGAGGTATGTCCACTCCGGTCCTCTCGTACTAGGAGCAGGCTCCGTCAAGTATCCAACGCCCACGGCAGATAGGGACCAAACTGTCTCACGACGTTTTAAACCCAGCTCACGTACCTCTTTAAATGGCGAACAGCCATACCCTTGGGACCGGCTACAGCCCCAGGATGAGATGAGCCGACATCGAGGTGCCAAACACCGCCGTCGATATGAACTCTTGGGCGGTATCAGCCTGTTATCCCCAGAGTACCTTTTATCCGTTGAGCGATGGCCCTTCCATTCAGAACCACCGGATCACTATGTCCTGCTTTCGCACCTGTTCGACTTGTCAGTCTCACAGTCAAGCACGCTTATGCCATTGCACTATCAGCACGATTTCCGACCGTACCTAGCGTACCTTCGAACTCCTCCGTTACACTTTGGGAGGAGACCGCCCCAGTCAAACT
Source organism: Advenella sp. FME57 (assembly GCF_014897675.1). Classification (GTDB taxonomy): domain Bacteria; phylum Pseudomonadota; class Gammaproteobacteria; order Burkholderiales; family Burkholderiaceae_B; genus Advenella. Next base: position 1,039 of record NZ_JABUXU010000040.1, read on the forward strand.
GCCCACCATACACTGTCCCCAACCCGGATAACGGGCCTAGGTTAGAACCGCAAACAAACCAGGGTGGTATTTCAAGGTTGGCTCCCTACGATCTAGCGACCGTAATTCAACGCCTCCCACCTATCCTACACAGGCCGGTTCACAATTCAATGTAAAGCTACAGTAAAGGTTCATGGGGTCTTTCCGTCTAGCCGCGGGGAGATTGCATCATCACAAACACTTCAACTTCGCTGAGTCTCAGGAGGAGACAGTGTGGCCATCGTTACGCCATTCGTGCAGGTCGGAACTTACCCGACAAGGAATTTCGCTACCTTAGGACCGTTATAGTTACGGCCGCCGTTTACTGGGGCTTCGATCAAGAGCTTGCACCCCATCACTTAACCTTCCAGCACCGGGCAGGCGTCACACCCTATACGTCCACTTTCGTGTTAGCAGAGTGCTGTGTTTTTAATAAACAGTCGCAGCCACCGATTCTCTGCGGCCCATTCGCGCTTTAACACGCTACTAGGGCATACCTTCTCCCGAAGTTACGGTATTAATTTGCCGAGTTCCTTCTCCTGAGTTCTCTCAAGCGCCTTGGAATATTCATCCCGTCCACCTGTGTCGGTTTGCGGTACGGTCATTGTTAAACTGAAGCTTAGAGGCTTTTCCTGGGACCACTTCCTATGACTTCACGAATAAATTCGCTTCGCACCAATACCTTGAATTACGCGGCCGGATTTACCTAACCGCCTTCTCAGTACCAGTCACGGGTACAACCAATCACCCGCTCACATTTCGCAATCCGTCCCCCCATCGCATTTAACAATGGTGTTGGAATATTAACCAACTTCCCATCAGCTACGCATCTCTGCCTCGCCTTAGGGGCCGACTCACCCTGCGCCGATGAACGTTGCGCAGGAAACCTTGGACTTACGGCGAGGGAGCTTTTCACTCCCTTTATCGCTACTCATGTCAGCATTCGCACTTCTGATACCTCCAGCAACCGTCTCCAGCTGCCTTCACAGGCTTACAGAACGCTCTCCTACCGCGTACGGATAAATCCGTACACCCGCAGCTTCGGTATATTGCTTAGCCCCGTTACATCTTCCGCGCAGGACGACTCGATCAGTGAGCTATTACGCTTTCTTTAAAGGATGGCTGCTTCTAAGCCAACCTCCTGACTGTCTATGCCTTCCCACTTCGTTTCCCACTTAGCAATATTTAGGGACCTTAGCTGGCGGTCTGGGTTGTTTCCCTCTTGAGTCTGGACGTTAGCACCCAGTGCTCTGTCTCCCGCGCTGTACTTGCCGGTATTCGGAGTTTGCCATAGTTTGGTAAGTCGCCATGACCCCCTAGCTATAACAGTGCTCTACCCCCGGCAGTAATACGCGAGGCACTACCTAAATAGTTTTCGGAGAGAACCAGCTATTTCCAGATTTGTTTAGCCTTTCACCCCTATCCACAGCTCATCCCCTAATTTTTCAACATTAGTGGGTTCGGTCCTCCAGCACGTGTTACCGTGCCTTCAACCTGGCCATGGATAGATCATCTGGTTTCGGGTCTACACCCAGCGACTAAATCGCCCTATTCGGACTCGCTTTCGCTACGCCTTCCCTATTCGGTTAAGCTTGCCACTGAATGTAAGTCGCTGACCCATTATACAAAAGGTACGCAGTCACCCCACAAGGAGGCTCCTACTGTTTGTATGCACACGGTTTCAGGATCTATTTCACTCCCCTTCCGGGGTTCTTTTCGCCTTTCCCTCACGGTACTGGTTCACTATCGGTCGATCACGAGTATTTAGCCTTGGAGGATGGTCCCCCCATATTCAGACAGGATTTCACGTGTCCCGCCCTACTTATTCGACGCTTAGTACCACAGCAAAGATTTCGTCTACAGGGCTATCACCTGCTACGGCCGGGCTTTCCATCCCGTTCAACTACCAATGCTGCTATCTCGTCAAGGCTGTTCCGATTTCGCTCGCCACTACTTTCGGAATCTCGGTTGATTTCTTTTCCTCGAGTTACTTAGATGTTTCAGTTCACTCGGTTCGCTTCACTGTACCTATGTATTCAGTACAGGATACTGTCAAAGACAGTGGGTTCCCCCATTCGGATATCTACGGATCAATGCTTATTTGCTAGCTCCCCGTAGCTTTTCGCAAGCTATAACGTCCTTCATCGCCTGTGATCGCCAAGGCATCCACCATGTGCACTTAGTCACTTGATCCTATAACACTAAAGGCTATAGGATTTTACTGCTTCGTCTATACAGTGCCTTTTGAATTCACTGCATAAACATGCTGAGTTTTTGCGTTTGTGTGCCGTTCATCAATGTCATTCCTCACTCTCAAATCCACTCACACCCCGTGACTCAGAATAAATCCTGACCCACAAGATAAAAGCGCACTCGATCATGAAGCTTGAGTTAATAGAACTTCATAAAATAATGCAATCACAACCCAATTTTTCATCGTTTACTTACCCGACCCTGGTGGATCGCATAAGTACCCTTTGAATACTTTAGTTGTGCTTCTTCCAAATTGTTAAAGAACATATACAGCCAATAATGCTTTACTTCACCCCCCTCATCCGGGTAAACCCAAATCCGAGAGGATCAGTATTTTAGCACCTTCTTTCTAAAAAAGAAAGCACTTAAATTCTGTGTCTTCGTCAATAAGAACGTGTTTTATGTACGTGGCGCGCCACCGGATAATCATCATGTTTTCACAATCATTATTGGTGGAGGATGACGGGATCGAACCGACGACCCCCTGCTTGCAAAGCAGGTGCTCTCCCAGCTGAGCTAATCCCCCAACAAACCTGTTTGGTGGGTCAAGTTGGAATCGAACCAACGACCCCCGCCTTATCAAGACGGTGCTCTAACCGACTGAGCTACTGACCCAACTTCACATCAGTCAGCAACCGCTCGTGAGGCCCAACAGGCACGCATCTGCGCACCACTTGCTTCACTCGCAAAGCCAACCCCAGCGAAACCTGATTGTTCATCCATATACAAAGCCATCCATACCAATCAACCATTGATAATCAACGCTTGACCCATACAAACACAACTTCGTACACAGACCGCTGTACTCGTTCTTATTAACAACCGATAAGCGTGGACGCTTTCGCTTCGTGCGCTTCGCTCTTAAAGGAGGTGATCCAGCCGCACCTTCCGATACGGCTACCTTGTTACGACTTCACCCCAGTCATGAATCCTACCGTGGTAATCGCCCCCCTTGCGGTTAGGCTAACTACTTCTGGTAAAACCCACTCCCATGGTGTGACGGGCGGTGTGTACAAGACCCGGGAACGTATTCACCGCGACATGCTGATCCGCGATTACTAGCGATTCCGACTTCATGCAGGCGAGTTGCAGCCTGCAATCCGGACTACGATCGGGTTTATGAGATTAGCTCCACCTTGCGGCTTGGCAACCCTCTGTCCCGACCATTGTATGACGTGTGAAGCCCTACCCATAAGGGCCATGAGGACTTGACGTCATCCCCACCTTCCTCCGGTTTGTCACCGGCAGTCTCATTAGAGTGCTCAACTAAATGTAGCAACTAATGACAAGGGTTGCGCTCGTTGCGGGACTTAACCCAACATCTCACGACACGAGCTGACGACAGCCATGCAGCACCTGTGTTCCGGTTCTCTTGCGAGCACTCCTAAATCTCTTCAGGATTCCAGACATGTCAAGGGTAGGTAAGGTTTTTCGCGTTGCATCGAATTAATCCACATCATCCACCGCTTGTGCGGGTCCCCGTCAATTCCTTTGAGTTTTAATCTTGCGACCGTACTCCCCAGGCGGTCAACTTCACGCGTTAGCTGCGCTACTAAGCCCCGAAGGGCCCAACAGCTAGTTGACATCGTTTAGGGCGTGGACTACCAGGGTATCTAATCCTGTTTGCTCCCCACGCTTTCGTGCATGAGCGTCAGTATTATCCCAGGGGGCTGCCTTCGCCATCGGTGTTCCTCCACATATCTACGCATTTCACTGCTACACGTGGAATTCCACCCCCCTCTGACATACTCTAGTCCGGTAGTTAAAAATGCAGTTCCAAGGTTGAGCCCTGGGATTTCACATCTTTCTTTCCGAACCGCCTGCGCACGCTTTACGCCCAGTAATTCCGATTAACGCTTGCACCCTACGTATTACCGCGGCTGCTGGCACGTAGTTAGCCGGTGCTTATTCTTCAGGTACCGTCATCAGTTCCGGGTATTATCCGAAACCTTTTCTTCCCTGACAAAAGTGCTTTACAACCCGAAGGCCTTCATCGCACACGCGGGATGGCTGGATCAGGGTTTCCCCCATTGTCCAAAATTCCCCACTGCTGCCTCCCGTAGGAGTCTGGGCCGTGTCTCAGTCCCAGTGTGGCTGGTCGTCCTCTCAAACCAGCTACGGATCGTCGCCTTGGTAGGCCTTTACCCCACCAACTAGCTAATCCGATATCGGCCGCTCCAATAGTGAGAGGTCCTAAGATCCCCCCCTTTCCCCCGTAGGGCGTATGCGGTATTAGCCACGCTTTCGCGTAGTTATCCCCCGCTACTGGGCACGTTCCGATACATTACTCACCCGTTCGCCACTCGCCGGCAAAAGTAGCAAGCTACTTTCCCGCTGCCGTTCGACTTGCATGTGTAAGGCATCCCGCTAGCGTTCAATCTGAGCCAGGATCAAACTCTTCAGTTTAATCTCTGTTTAATTGCCATTTAACTGTTTAAATAGGTAAATGGTCGCTGCTTCACTCAAAAGAAATAACGTTTATAGTGATATAAACCTTACTTCTGTATTTCAAGTGAGCGCTTAAAATATATATTGTTAGCATCACAATCTAACCAGGTACCCCCGGATAGACCATGTTGCGCACTCATTCCAAGCGCCCACACTTATCGGCTGTTAGTTGTTAAAGAGCATCTTTCTTCTCACTCCCACTGGAGTAAGCGGTGACATTGCGCTGTCACATTCGGCGTTCATACTAAATTAAAGTACAACTCGCTCATATTTATTACTAATTACTTAGTGCCAAATACTTACTGCTAAATTCTGTACTGCCTTACCGCTTCCTCTCTCTTGCTGCCGTCACACCGTTGTGTGTCATCAGCAGAGAAACGAGATTATGAAGCATCTGGTTTTTGTTGTCAAGGCTTTTTTTGCAACAGCTCGAAAATTTCTTTTCTCACCAACTTCAAAAAATCCCTTCAAACTCACTACAAAACCACTTCACTTCTCAGTAGTGTAGCCCGCTATTATGAACCACTCAGAAACAAAAAGCAAGAACTATTTTCACTTTCTACTTCTTCATGATCAGCTTTTCGTTTCCTTATCGACCATCGCCAAAGCGACCGCCAAAAACAAAAAACCACTCATAACCACTCGCCACACCTTCTGCGACTCCCCCACCCAAACATACCGAAGTACATTCACAACGCTTTGATTTACCTAAAGAATTTGCCGCTCATGCGGTACCCTTCTTGTGGTGCCCTGCGTTGTTTGTTAAGCAGGAAAGATCGAAACTATAGCAAGCCATTTGACCCTTGGCAAGCCCAATTCACAAAATACTTTACCCACGCAGCCGTTTTAAGATCCGTAATTACCCTAAGCGCATGATTTGA
>NZ_JABUXU010000041.1 GCF_014897675.1 Advenella sp. FME57
AAAAAATCGACTCCCCCGTAATGTCAACAAGGATCCCATATATAGTGGTTGTCAAATTCATCTTCTTGGATCAAGCAAAATCCTAGCCGAAGATAGAATTGGTTAGCGGGACTGCCTTTAAGAGCAATTAGTCGAATCGGCTTTTTGGCGGACCTCGCTTCATCTTTAACTAACCGAATGACATTGCCACCTACTCCTAATCCCTGATAATCATGAAGTACATAAAGGTGGTCAAGATACAAATCGTTTGGTCTGCGCCTTAAGACAAAGAAACCAATAGTGAGCGTTCCCTGCTGAATGATGGTAGTGTCCGATGCATTGAATGTATCCAGAAACCGTCGCTTTGCTCTGTCAGGATCAAATCGTCCCACGGCTAAAAGGCTTGGACGCATCGCTTCAACTCGAATGTTTGCCAATTCTTCGGCTTTTACTTCTGATGCTTTTACATAGGTCAAATTCAATGGCATTTCCCTTTTAAAATATTGTGCATACAATGTATATACATTATAATAGAAGTGTTCAATCTACTAGGTGAATCTCATGAAAGACGCTTTGATGACATTTCGGGTTGACTCCCAGCTGCGGGAGCAGTTCATGGATGCAGCTGATAAAAATCACCTGCCGGCAGCTCAGTTGTTGCGGGACTTCATGCGCAAGTATGTCACTTATGTACAGAAACCCGCTTTGAACGAAGCAGAAACACGCCGCCGCCGTGATGCTGCCAAGTTTGCGCAGGCCAATGTTGGGCTAGAGGGATTCAAGATTAGCGCCGATGAGGAGCAATGGACGGAACGCTATATCCGTGGTGAAATCACCATGGATGAGTTTATCAAGGGCAATTAATCCATGTCCGAGTTGTCCGACGAACAAAAACAGCAGTTGGAAGCAAAATATACCTATCGTCGGGTTTTAGAATTATCGCTCTCCCCTGTCCAGGGCAATTTCGATGCGGCCCACCTGCGCGAAATTAACCGGCGGATTTTCCAGGATCTACCCGGCCTAGGCTTTAAGGATGTGACACCAGGTGTTTATCGGCCAGAAGTTCCCGAGGGCAAGGACTGGATAAAACGCCGGGGTTTCACTACCTTCAAAGAAGTTTTCAGTGTTGCCTATTCTCCGATGGATGCAAAGGCAATAGTCAGGCTTGATCAGGCTCTTGCTGGCGCGGATCCCGCGAGTTTGCAGGAACTGAAGCCGATGGACTTTGCCACGAAGATGGCCGATTTGTATGTCGAGCTAGACTATATACACCCTTTTCCTGATGGCAATAGCCGCACGTTACGCACATTCACTGCGCAGCTGGCCCATGAAAGCGGATATCACATAGACTGGCCAAGGTTCAATCGTTCAGATGAAGCCAGGGACCGGTTATATATTGCACGGGACTTGGCCGTCAATAAAATCGCCCTGCCCCTGGCATATCATGAATCCACGATGCGGGCGCTTAGTCATGCTATGTTTAGCTTGGACGGCAATAAGGAGTTACCGGATTTGCTCAAAGAAGCGATACGGCCTGCTCGCGCCATTGCATTTGAGCAATGGGAAGCTAAAGATGCTCTATCGAGTTATCCCGAGTTGGCCGAAGCCTATAACACGCTTCGGGCCGCGCAGATTAAATTAATTAGTTCAGTGCCGGATAAGCCTGCTGTGCATAAAGCTGTTTTGGAAGTGGTCACAAAATATGTATTGCAAGGGCTTGACCGAGGCGAGACTGCAAACTTTACGAAAGCCAGGGATCGGCTTCAAGAATTAGGACTGGACATAGAGATTTAAGTATGGCCGTCAAATACACTCCTGAATCATTACTACCCGCATTGCGTCTATTCATTGATGCGCGTAACAATGCAAATGCAGCAGGTTTTCCAGATAACGGCGGTGCTATCCACTCCGTTGAAAGAATCCTAGACATGCTATGCATTCGTGTTAAATACGGATTAACACACGTTAATAATCTAAAAAAGATGCTGTATGCAGAATGCAGTATTGGTGCTCGTCATGCCCTGCTGAATGGGGACAATCACTCACTGCGTATTGAGCACGTGATGCCGCAACGAGCGTTTGCCAAGCAAATTATTGATTTAGTAAACTTAGGTGCCACTGATACAGAAGTCCTCGCTTATATCCGACAGCACTACCGCTTAGTATTATTGGACGTTGAGGAAACTCGTTTACTGAATGCTTTAAACAGATCGAAAATTACACCAACCCGCTTAATTGACGCCGGGATTGTTATGTTTTATGGGCCGGTTCAGAAAGTATAAGTTTTCTTACCGTTGTCCGAATAGCTATACACCTTTTAACCTCATTGCTAATTAGTTGGTGAAGATCAATCATTTCAACTTTAATATTCCCATCATCATCTTTGAATTCATATTTTGCTCGATAACCCAAGTCCTCATTAGGTTCAAAACTCTTTCTTAATAGCATTAGAAATATTGATTCGTGTTTTGCATTATTATTCAATGCATTGATTTTCATGAAGTCACCGGTTTTAATCTTTAATAGCTCATCTTTTAGCTCTTGATAATCAGTAATCTTTTCTATTATTGAATTTAAATATCTTCTGTCTTTATTTATTCTAGTCGTGATATTTAAATCCATGCCACGCGCAAAGTAAACCATAGTGCCAAGTGTATCTGCGATGCTATGAATATTCTGTAAAGCCGCCAGCACGCACGCTTTATAGTACGAGAGAAGTGTGATCCAGTTATGATCCTTTCTATGTCTCAGCATCTCCTGTACCTGGTATATGCCTTCTTTTTGAGTCAAACCTAGTTTTTCAAAGTAGTTCTGTGCTTCGTCCAAATGGAAAAGTGTAAAGTGAAAACGTTCCTCAACTGATCGTTGAGATTTATTGAATTGAAGCACTATATCTTCGTGATTGATATACTTGGAATTGACATACTCAAGCATGTCTTGCGCGGAAGGTTCACGATTAGTCATTCTAAAAGTAGGTACAGAGATGTGTGGAAGATATGAGTTTACTCAGCCCGTCGGAAAAGAGTTTGATTTTATTCAATGGCCGGAAATTCAGCCCTCACTTGAAATCAAGCCTAGTAATGCCGCGCCAGTGATCCTATCGGCCGGAAAGGATAACTATGAAGTGCAGTTTCGCCATTGGGGTTTTGTGCGATTTTGGCCTGGTAAAACAGGTAAGCTAACAAAAAAGTTTCTTATTAATGCCAAATCAGAAACCATAACAATGACAAAGAATTTTAAAAAGGCATTTGCAGAACGGCGCTGTTTGATTCCTTTGAATGCCTGGTTTGAATGGCCGGAAGATCCAAAAATTAATGAAGGGGTTAAAACAAAGGTTCGACTCTATATGCCTGACCGCCCTACTTTCGGCGCTGCTGGTATCTACGAGGATAAAATAGAACAAGACACTGGCGAAGTTACCCGGTATTTTTCAATGGTAACGGTAGATCCTGAACAATATACAAAAATAAATTTTATTCATGATCGTTCGCCAATGGTCTTAGCTGCATCAGATTATGAGACCTGGTTGCAAGGTTCACCAGAGCAAGCCGAAAGTCTCTTGCATCCCTACCCTGACCCTGACGCTTTTGCTTTTGAAATACCAAGTGGTGAAATCAAAGGGAATAAAGAATCAGGACAATCTAGTTTGGACATATTTAACAGATAATAATATTGTTTGAACGTTGAATGAATATTCAAAGAATATTTAATTGAACATAAAAAATGTTCAGGAATTACGGCCAAACAGGTGCGCCGTCAAGCCCAACAGTTTCTGAAAGTCCGCAGATCAAATTTGCGTTCTGTATTGCTTGACCAGCCGCACCTTTACCTAAATTGTCGACCACACCCATCGCGATCACCAAGTTGCGCTCAGGATCGGCAGCATAACTGACGAATGATAGGTTCGAGCCGGTAGCCCATTTGGTCTGCGGCGGCTTGTCGGTTACTCGGACAAACGCTCGCTCAGCATAAAAGCGTCTGGCTGCGTCCAGGCACTGGCTTGTAGTAGCATTGCCACGACAGTAAATCGTGACAAGTACGCCACGAGTCATCGGCACCAAGTGTGGTGTGAACACCAGCCCGGCAGCGCTGCCACCACTCAGCCTTTCAATCGTCTTTGCAATCTCGGGCATATGGACGTGCTCCAACAGGCCGTAGGGCACCAAGTTCTCGTTGCTCTCGGCGTAGCCGAACTTGCTGTTGGCACTACCTCGGCCAGCCCCAGAGATGCCAGTCTTGGCGTCAATCACTATGTTCATAGGATCGATCAGTTTGTTGACCAGCAGAGGCGCCAGTGCGTTTAGCGTGGCCGCAGGAAAGCAGCCTGGATTGGAAACGCGGGTCTGTCCTTCGATCTGGGTTGGCCATACGTCGGCTAGACCGTACACCCACCCCTCGACGTACCGGTGGTCGCCGCCGATATCGACGATCCTTACGCCCTTGGGAACGCTCGCAAGGGCTTCGGTCGAGGTGCCCGTGGGCAACGATGCGAACAGCACGTCTAGTTTCGGTATCGTTATTGGGTCCCACTTTTGGATCACAAGCTCAGCTAGCTTAACTGGCACGCCAGGAAAGAGGTCTACTAACCGGCTGCCGGCGGTGCCATCGCCAGCCGCGTATACTAGCTCGAAAGACGGGTGGCTTGCGATTAAGCGCATCGCCTCGCCGCCACCAAAACCGCTAATCCCAACAATTCCGACGCGAATATTCATGTTAGTGTCCCTGACCTAGAGTGAATGAGTAAGTTTATTTTTCGAAATACGAAGTGATGTAATCGCTGGGAATAAATAATTTGGGCAGCCTAACTTAAAATTATATAACTGATAAGAATATTATTTGAATCTGAAATGAATATTCAAATAATATACATTTACTATTCTTCAAATAAATCTGAATGCGTACCTGTTCTGGTTAATTGCAGCTCCTCACCCACTACACGATAGATCAAAAGCCAATCAGGCTCAATATGAGCATCGCGGTATCCTGACCATTGACCTTTCAATGGATGGTCACGGTATTTTTCAGGCAACGGTTTTTCTTCAATCAACATTAGAAGCAAGGTACGCAGTTTATCCAGGTCCTTGCCGCGTTTTTCTGCTCGCTTCACGTCTCGCTTAAATTGGCCGGAACGTACTGGTGTCAGCACTTTAGATTCCTAAGTCTTTAAAAAGATCTTCGGCTTTATCGAAACGTTTACCCTTCCCTGCTTCTAATTCCTTCATTGCTTTTCGTGTTGTGCGATTTGGTACTTGCACATCAAATGGCAAACGCCCTTCTTCTGCCACACGCAGGAAAGTCAGGCGGATTAAATCGGACGCACTTAACCCCATGCGTTCTAGTGTCGCTATTGCTTTGTCTTTCATGTCTGCGGGTATACGTGCGCGGACTACGGCATCAGCTCTCATGGCTTTGCTCCAATGATCAGTAAAACGATATTGTAGCTCATTTGTAGCCACAATGCAATCCCCTGCTATGACTTAGCCACACTAATCATTCACATTTAATGAATATTCAAAACATATTCATAATGGTATAAAAATATGTTGACCATTTAAATTACTTTGGATATTATTTACCTATTGAATGAATATTCAAACGAGGTGAAACCGTGATTGTTGCTATAG
>NZ_JABUXU010000042.1 GCF_014897675.1 Advenella sp. FME57
GATCGCGACTGTGGCCCCGCCCATCAATAGCAGCGTGAGCATCAGCATTTTCTTGCGACCAACGGTATCGCCGAAATGCCCGAATATGATGCCGCCCAGGGGCCTGGCAACGAATCCAAGCGCAAAGGTTCCGTACGCCAGCATGGTGGATATGAACTCGTTTTCACCAGGAAAATAAAGCTTGTCAAACACCAGTCCGGCGACAACGCCGTACAGGAAAAAATCGTACCACTCGATAATCGACCCAAACAGGCTTGATACCGTCGCCCGATGTAGATTACTGCGGGCCTGTCCATGTTCTGAATTGTTCATGCTGTCTCTGCTCCATAGCGCTTTTATTCTGTTTTTATATATTGAGGAACGGCAAAATCCTGCCGCAAGAAATACTGCCTACTTCGCTGTGTAACCCCCGTCGACCATGATCACCTGTCCGGTGATATAGCTTGATGCCTGGCTGGCCAGAAACACGGCAACACCATGCAAATCCTCCAACTGACCATTGCGACCAATGCACGTTTGTGCGGCATGATGCTGGCTCAGGCTTGTATCGCCAAATACAGGCGCCGTTAGCGGCGTCGGAAAAAAGCCCGGCCCTATTGCATTGCAGGTAATGCCATGCGGCGACCACTCCTGGGCGATGGCACGCGTCAGTTGCACCACGCCGCCTTTTGCCGCACCATATGGGGTGCTATGGGCAAACGCGCGATAGGACTGCAACGACGCAATATTGATGATGCGTCCCCATCCATTCTTCTTCATCGCCGGTGCCAGCGCCTGGGTAAAGAAAAATGGCGCCGCCAGATGAAGCTCCATCTGCAGGCGCCAGGATTCATAATCCACGTGTTCAAACGGCTGACGCAGATTGACCCCGGCTGCATTGACCAGAATATCGACCCTCCCGGCGCTGGCGACTGCCTCGCTGGCGCAAGCCTGCAGCGCAGAATGATCAGCCAGATCACATATGCAATAGTGTGCTTTTATGCCATCTTCAGCCAGTAGCGCAACCTGCTCGCGCAACGGCTGCTCGCGACGGGCCACCAATACTAGCTGTGCGCCTGCCAGCCCCAGCCCTCTGGCAATGGCAGCGCCAATGCCAGAGTTGCCTCCGGTCACCAGGGCTGTCCTGCCAGAAAGATCGAACAGTGCTCGATTTTTCATCATTGTCTCCTGTCCGTCGTCTTAAACAGTCACGGCTTGGCCGGAGTCGAAGGTTTCATCGGGGAAGTATTTTGCCAGACGGTCATCAGCGGTACGTGCATGGGCTTCCATCCCTTCCAGACGGGATATCCGCGCGGTCACCTGACCGATCTGCCTGACGGCATCTTTGGACATGCGCTGCCAGGTGAGCGTTTTCATGAATTTGTGCACGGAAAGCCCGCCCGAGTAACGTGCCGCACCCTTGGTCGGCAACACATGATTAGGCCCGCTGCACTTGTCGCCAAAGGCCACGGTGGACTCTTCGCCAAGGAACAGTGATCCGTAGCACGTCAGGCGCTCAAGCCACCAATCCAAATCCTCGGCCTGAACTTCAAGATGTTCCGATGCATATCGATCCGAAACTTCTGCTACTTCCTCACGCGTATCACAGATGATAATTTCGCCATAATCACGCCACGCAGCGGTAGCCGCGTCCCGGGCAAGACCGGGAAGTTGCTCGATAAGTTGCGGTATACGCTGCGCGACTTTTTCCGCCAGCGAGCGTGAGGTTGTAAACAACCAGGCCGGCGATTCATGACCGTGCTCTGCCTGGCCCACCAGATCACTGGCGACAATGTCCGGATCAGCCGTTTCATCGGCAATCACTGCGACCTCTGAAGGACCGGCGAACACATCGATTCCAACCTGCCCAAAAAGGCTGCGCTTGGCCTCTGCAACAAATTTATTGCCCGGTCCCACCACCACATCTGCCGGAGTTCCTGTGAACAGGCCAAAAGCCATGCTGGCAATTGCCTGCACGCCACCGAGCGTCATGATTGTGTCCGCTCCGGCGGTGCGAAATGCATACAGCACGTAAGGATGCATGGCGCCGCCACGGAACGGGCTGGAGCAGGCAATAATATTTTTCACACCCGCCGCTTTGGCGGTAGCCACACCCATATAGGCAGATGCAATATGCGCATAGCGACCGGCCGGTGCGTAACAGCCCACAACGTTCACTGGCAACACGCGCTGACCGGCAGTAACACCGCCCTTGAGTTGAACGGAAAACTCTTCAATAGACTCGCGTTGTCTTACCGCGAAGTCATAAACCTGACGTACGGCAAACTCAATATCGTTTTTGATGGCTGTGGGAATATCCCGAGTGGCCTGGTTGATTTGTGCGTCACTCATCACAATCTCTCCAGTCCATTTATCCAGCTTACTCGCATACTCCCGCACCGCCACTTCACCACGGGCACCTATATCGGCCAGCATTTGGTCGACCACCGCCCTTGCGGCGCCTGTTTCGGTCTCTGGTGTCTTGTCTGCTTTCTTTAAGTATTCAATTGCCATTTTTTTACCCTAAAATGTATTCGCTTTCATACGAACGAAAACCTTAATAAATATAACTCATTGTATTTATTGAATATTATTTGACGACTCAAATTAAATAATTCACTAATGATCTATAAATGTATGCGCTTACATTTTATTGTAATTAAGGATTGCAATCGCGTCAATGTATAAACCGTAAATTTTTACCAGGCAGCGGCTTATAATACATTCTGTTTATGAACAAAGACAAAGGCCAGCCATGAAACACCGGGCGCGCATCGCTGACGTTGCATCCCTGGCGGAAGTGTCAGTTGCCACTGTATCCCGCACCCTATCGAATCCAAACTCAGTCAAGCCCGCTACCCGCGAACGGGTCCAGCGCGCCATTGATGAATTGAACTACTTTATGGATGGGTCGGCTCGCGCGCTGGCGTCGGGCCACGGTCACACGGTTGGTATGGTCGTTCCCACTTTGGATAATTCGATATTTGCGCTGGCGGTCCAAGGCCTGCAAACGACACTGGCAGCGCACGGTTACCAGTTGCTTATCGCTGCCCATGAATATAATCTTGAAACTGAAGCACAACAGGTCCGTGCCTTGCTGGAAACGCGAATAGACGCGCTGGTACTGGTTGGCACACATCACGCCGACACAACATGGGATCTGGTCCGGCGTAGTCGGACACCATTGCTGGTTGCCTGGGCCACGCACGAAAGCTATCCTTCGGTGGCTTTCGATAATCGCCTTATTGGGCAATTGGCCGCCGAGCATCTTATTGCACTGGGGCACAGGCAATTTGGCATGATTTCGGGATACACCCGCCACAACGACCGGGCGCGACAACGTGCCGACGGATTCATCGAGACCTTGCGCTGCAACGACATTGCATTTGATAAACGTAATCTGATTGAACAGCCCTTTGGTTTTGCTGGCGGACGCACCGGTTGGGCGCGTCTGATGCAATTACCTGTTCCTCCCACGGCCATTTTTTGTGGCAATGATGTACTGGCAATGGGATGCATGTTCGAAGCGCAGAAACATGGAGTCCAATTACCCCGGGATCTTTCGATTGTGGGCTGCGATAATCTGCCCATTGTGTCGCACTTGCCGCCCGGACTGACCACAGTGCAGTTGCCTACCTATGAATTGGGGATCGAATGTGCACATTCGATACTGGAATGGATAGAAAAAGATGCGCAGCCAGTCTCTGTGTGCCTGGATATCGAACTGATCGTCCGCGGCACTACGAGTCAACCGCCAGAGGTACCTCGCGCCATTTCAGCAAACAAATCAAAATCCGGATAAAAAGCGACAAATGACTGGAGGCATGTCAGGCTTGGCAACCCATGGCCTGCCGAGCCTATACAAAGACACATTGATTTGGAGCCCTGCCAAGCATGTCTGCAGGCCAGGGTTCAAGCATATGCTATGGCAACTGCAATAGTCTGCAGAATTGCTGCGCCCCGGGCCAATGAATGCAGGTCCGTGAAGCCTGCCAGGGGTAAGGACTATCATTTTCTGGCCAGGCCTCTTCACACAAAATAAAGCAAAGTGAATCGTTAAGCAGAGCAGAAAATTGAGTAAAGTGCGCCGTTCAACCAGAACCCAGAAAGGTATCATGCAGAGCGCGCAATCATGAACGCCATCGCAAGTGTAAGATTAAGACAAGGCGGTGAGCCAGAAATGAGATACGTCGAGTTCAAGGCTCAGAGCAGCGCTCTGTTGAACGCCAGCCGGTATTGAAGATAAGATGCATCGGTTGGGAGTAAAGCGGCGCGTGGCGAAATAGATGAGCATCCTAGAGAGAGGAACTGCAATGCGATGCAGCCCCTAAAATAAAACGATTGGCGCATAGACTGCGTGTTGATGATGCGAGCGTCTTATGGATATTTATTATGGATATTTATAACGCGTGCGTTAAAGCACAA
>NZ_JABUXU010000043.1 GCF_014897675.1 Advenella sp. FME57
TGCCTTGCATGTTCATCTTGCTATGATCCATCGCAGGCATCTCTTTCTTGCCCTCACCAGCGCCAGACATGTCCATTTTGCTGTGATCCATGCCTTGCATGTTCATCTTGCTATGATCCATCGCAGGCATCTCTTTCTTGCCTTCGTCAGCGCCAGACATATCCATTTTGCTATGGTCCATGCCTTGCATACTCTCTGCTGGTGCACTTCCGGTCTCAGGTGTAACGGTAGAAGTGCCAGGCTGACTATTAATTGAAACGTGATTTGCCGCATAGGTAAAAACAGGTGAGAGCCCGATGGCTGTAATTGCTAATGACAAAACCTGCTTTTTAATTTGCTTATTCATTGTCTGAATTCCATTTATCAATCAAGCGACTACTACTTCTCGGAACATTCCCATATCCATATGGAGCATCAGGTGACAATGCCATGCCCATCTTCCGAGTGCGTCTGCGGTGACCAGAAAGCTTATTCGCTGGGCGGGTTGTACTGGAATTGTGTGTCGCCTAGCTTGGAAAGATCCATCCGCAGTTTCAAGTTCACTCCACATCCCATGAAGGTGCATTGGATGAGTCATCATCGTGTCGTTATGCAGAATAACTCTCACCCTTTCCCCATATCTAAAATGAATAGGTGTTGATTTTCCGAACTCCAGTCCATCGAATGACCAAGTAAAACGTTCCATATTTCCCGTCAAATGCAGTTCAATTTCGC
This sequence comes from Advenella sp. FME57, assembly GCF_014897675.1. Classification (GTDB taxonomy): domain Bacteria; phylum Pseudomonadota; class Gammaproteobacteria; order Burkholderiales; family Burkholderiaceae_B; genus Advenella. Next base: position 715 of record NZ_JABUXU010000043.1, read on the forward strand.
GCTCGGCACCTCTTGGATCCATTGGGCCGCCTAAGGTATGAAGATCTGCGAGCGTTAGAACACGCCGATTATTGTTGCGCAGCCCGATTCCAGGGTCATCGAGATTCGTTCGTGGCGTATCAACACGCATGTCTGTACTTGGGCCGTACTCGGTCTTTGCGTGACGAACACGCGCATTTGGTCTTGATAAATCTGATGAACTATGATCCATGCCGTTCATATTTGCGTGATTTGATCCAGCCATCGCGCTGTGATCCATTCCGGCCATTCCACCCGCACCCATGCTACCCATCATGTCCATCATTGAAAGCCATTCTGGCTGATCAAGTTCGGGAACAGGCGCTTTCAGATCTGCGCGCACGGCAAGCGTCCCTCTCGCATATCCAGTACGATCCATTGACTGTGCAAATATGGTATAAGCATCATCTTTCGGTTCGATGATGACATCATAAGTTTCGCCTGACCCGAAGCGGAATTCATCTACTGTGACTGGCTCAATGTTTTGGCCATCGGCTTGTACCACGGTCATCTTCAGTCCTGGGATACGGACATCATAGAAACTATGACCGGAGCCATTAATGAACCTCAACCTAATACGCTCGCCTGGTCGAAATACACCGGTCCAATTCCCTGCGGGGGTTTTGCCGTTCATTAAATACGTGAGAACATCTGCCGATAAGTCGTTCAAATCCGTTGGACTCATTCGCATTTGATTCCACATTTTGCGTTTATCAATTGCTGATTTAACGCCGTCTTTGGATGCATCATTAAAAAAATCTACAACTGTTGGCTGGTTATAATTGTAATAATCGCCCTGCATTTTCAATTTTGCTAGTACACGCATTGGATCTTCAGCTGTCCAATCAGAGAGTTGAATTACAAATTCTCTGTCAGCTCGAACTGGATCACTTGAGCGCGGTTCGATTACGATTGCCCCAATCATCCCGGTCGCTTCTTGCATACCAGAATGTGAGTGGTACCAGTACGTACCATTTTGTTCCACTTTGAATCGATACACAAAGGTTTCGCCAGGAGCTATACCTGGGAAACTAATCCCCGGCACGCCATCCATTTGAAAGGGCAGGATAATGCCGTGCCAGTGGATGGAAGTGGATTCTCTTAACTTATTTGTTACACGAATAGTAACCGTGTCTCCTTCTCGCCATCGCAATGTTGGTCCTGGGAGAGACCCATTGATTGTTGTTGCCATTTGTGGACTCCCCGTAAAATTCACGGGAGTTTCACTGATTTCAAGGTTGAACTCTGTACCACTTTGAACCTCAGGCATACTTTTGTTTACATCGGCTGCTTGGCCCCAGCTGGGAGTGGCGAATGGAGTTAATCCAAACAAAACACCACCAGCAGCTAAACCTTGAACAAATCGTCGACGAGGTAGTATTAGAGAAGGTGTAATTGGGCGTTTCACTGGACGGAATCCTAGGACAGAGGTTATTCAAAATATCGCTTATAGATCAGATCTAAGCGGCGTTTATTCTATGAATACACTTTAGCTAGGTGTCGCTGTCGGGTCGATGACGCGGACATTACATTTGTGTAATGTAAGCGCATAATCAGTTATGTTTTTCGTCTCATATTGCGATCAGGCGGATTTGACGTAACATTTTCAAAAAAACAATAAAAAAACGGCATAAATGGGAATAGATTACAGATGATGTCTACAAGTTGACTGATTTGTCATACTGGCGTCATGGAACTGTTGGCTGCCAAAAACTATAGTGGAATCGTTGTCAGAAAAGCTGACATGGTAAGGCTCTAAGGAGCTTTGTAATTCAAAAGCGATTAATAAAGGAATCCACTATGTTTATTAAAGCCAAAATCCTTCCGTTTGTTCTAGCTGCGGGACTTGCCGCTCCTTTAACGAGTTTTGCAAGTTGGGGAGAGCATGAGTCCTATATGGCAGGCTCTGAGCCTGAGCTTTCTATGAAAAGTCGTGCAGAAGTTGCAGAAGAACTCAGGCAAGCTAAATTGGACCCTTCCTGGAAGCCACGCGCCAAAAGAGGTATTCAAGAAAGTGGGGTGTGGCATAAAGAAAGCAATGAGACAAGCAAAACACGAGCTCAGGTTACACAAGAAATGAGGGCGCAGTCACCCGAAGAGAAGGCCTATTTTGAACGGCTCTATTGGGGATCCTAATAGTGGAAGAATGATGGCCTATCGCTGTATAGATTACAGGGAGCGATTGAAAGCTCCTTGTAATTTATCAAACATCCGCATGGGCCATTACTAACATCTACGGCTGGAAACTTACGGGCCAATCCGTTCATGCTTTATCGTCTTAAATAAAAATGAATATTCTATACACAAATTTTCATGTCAGCCCCAATATAGGCGGGCACACAGCGTATATTTCTCGTCTTGTGTGCGGTCTGAAAGCTAAACATAAAGTTTTTTTGGCTGTACCTGGTTCAAGCGCTTTATTTCGAACTTTTCAAAATTCGAGCGATGTCCAAGTGTTTGATCAATCGTTCCCCAACAAGTTAGCGCAAATGCCCGCAGCATTGAAAATGCTCAAAAGAGTAATTTCTGAGCAAAATTTCGATATTATTCATGTGAACGGATCTGCTGACCATCGGCTTGTAATGCTCGCCCTACTGGGACAGAAAAAAAGACCTTCTATAGTGTTTACAAAACACAATGACCATCCTGTCCACTCTTTTGGCTCCAAATTAAGAGCAAAATTTGGCACTGATCATACTATTGCAGTGTGCGATTTTGTTGGGACCATTCTGGCGCAGAGTCCTTATGCTGATGTTGGAGTAACGACTATTTTCAATGGAATCGACACGAATTATTTTAGTTCTGTATGAATCGGCCAGGGTTTACTAGACACTTTTAAGCCTCATAATACTCACAGATGGAGATTATTATGAGCA
>NZ_JABUXU010000044.1 GCF_014897675.1 Advenella sp. FME57
TATCCATCGGCCTCAACGACGAGGAAGGACACGGTCATGGAACACTCGGTCCCCGAACTCGGCGACATCGTGATTGCAGCGCTCCGCGATGCCAACTACCAAGAATCCACCATCACCAACTACCAGAAAACGATCACCAAGCTCACCACTTACATCGACACGCACGGTGGTGTCTACACTCCCGAACTCGGGAACAGATTCGCCGGACTGACGACCAGTCCCCAAACAGGGAAATTCAGTGCTCAACGCCACTTCGACTTCTCCCGACTCATCCACCTCGTCAACACCTACCTCGAAACCAGCACCATCGTGCTCTCCCACCGAACAAGAGGTGGCGGCGGCCGCTGGCCAACCAGCCACGATCTCGCGGATCGCTACACCGAGTATGAGACTCATATACGTCAACGTGGGCTCGCCGACGCCACGATCGATGACTACGCACGCACGACCCGCAGTTATCTCGTCTTTCTCGAAGGCCAGTCAATCACTACCCTCGACGCCGCGACCGCGGACACGGTCACCGCGCACTTCGACTCACTCCTGGCCAGGTGGAAATCCACCTCGTTTCCCTGGGTAGTGTCGAATCTGCGTCCCTTCTTCAAGTACAGCCACCGCCCCGACCTCATCGACGCCCTCTGCCTGATCAACGCCACTCGGAATCATGCCGTGATTCCTGCATTGACCGATCAGCAATGCCAGCAGGTCATCGCCGAATGCCAGAAACCCTCAACCCCGGCCAGGAACGCCGCGATCACTCTGCTCGCGCTGACCACAGGGCTGCGCGCGATCGATATCACCAGAATGAAACTAACCGATCTCGACTGGCACCACCGCACTCTGCGGATCATTCAACACAAAACCGGCAACCCACTGACCGTGCCGCTGCCCAGCCTGCTCTGCCAACGTGTAGCCGACTACGTCCTGGGCGGACGGCCAACCAGCACCAGTCCCGAAGTGTTCCTGCGGACGAAAGCTCCACACACCCGACTGACCGACCACTCAGCCATCCACGTGATCATCACGAAGACCTTGAACACTGCAGGAATTGACCATCCGGCCGGTGCCCAGTTCCTCCGCCACACCGCCGCGACCAGGCTGTTGAAGGCCAACACCCCACTGCCCACGATCTCTGCTGTCCTCGGACACGCAGATCCGACCTCAACAACCGTGTACTACACCGTCGACGCCGATCGTCTACGCGACTGCGTCCTGCCCGTCCCGAAAGGAGCACAGTCATGAAGCCCCCGATTTTCATCAGCTCATTCGCCGACGACCTGATCGCCTACATCGACTTCAAAGCACGAACCGGAAAGACCGGACACTCGCGCATCTACTACCTACGTCACTTCGACACATGGGCAACACGCCATTCGATCACGAAACTCGACCGCGGCGCCGTCGAAGGATGGGTAGCCGACGAACTGACTCACTGCTCAACTCACCGCTCATGGATGTCCTACATCCGTGACTTCGGCCGATGGATGCGCATCCACCGTGACCCAAGCGCCCACGTCCTCGGGGATGAGTGGAAAGCCGGAATCGTCCATTCCACCCCGTACCTGATGAGCAGTACCGACATCGAGGCCTTCTTCACAGCGACTCGAACGGTCCCAGCCCACTCACCCTGGGCATGGCAGGCCACAGCATTCTTCCTCCTCATGCACTCGGCCGGCCTACGCACCCGCGAAGTCCGGGCGCTGACCCCGGCAAACGTCGACTTCAACGATCGCCACATCATGATCGCCACATCGAAATCAGGTCGGGAACGCAAACTCCCCCTCACCGACGCAGTCATGGGCATTCTCGATTCTTGCCACCGCCGCTCTCGTTCTCAGTTCCCCAACCGCCAACGGTTCTTCGTCTCGTCCACAGGTGCCGGTCTCAGCCCCTCATCGATCGGAGTAATGTTCAACCGTATCTGGGATCACGCCGGCCTGGCCCGGCCAGCAGGAGGACCCCGACCACGGTCCTACGACTTCCGGCACCATTTCGCCTACGCCAATATTGAACGCTGGATGCGCGAAGGCACCGACGTCAACACCATGTTGCCGTACCTCAGCGCCTACATGGGGCATGCAGGAATCGATTCGACTCTGTATTACGTGCACACCTCCCCGGACTTCATGGACTCGTATGCTGAGCTGGCAGGAAAAACAGCGAACACGGTCATCCCGGAACCCGACGCGCGATGAAACACAACCCCATCACTGGTGCCCCTGACTTCTTCGTCTTCGCCCGTAACTTCCTCCACTCCTACCTGGCCAACGTTCGTAAATGCTCGCCCGCGACGATCACCGCCTACAGGCTCAGTCTCGAATGTTTCCTGATCTTCCTCACCACCGTTGGTGGCAGGCCACGGACAACGATCACCTTCGATGACTGCACACGGGAAAGAGTCAAAGCCTGGATCGAATGGATGAACACCACGAAAAAATATGCTCCACGCACGGTCACGCTGCGATTGACCGCGCTACGTGCCTTCCTCGCCTTCAGCGCGGCCGAAGATCTCACCCTCGTCGCGGCGTCGAAAGCGATTGCCGATGTGAAACCACCCCGCATCACAGTCAACCCCGTCGACTACCTCACGACCGACCACACCAGTGCCCTGCTGTCGGCATTCGACACCACGACGGTGAAGTCATGGCGGAACCAAATGATGCTGATCATCCTCTACGACACAGCAGCACGAGTCAGCGAACTCACAACACTGACCTGCAGCGACGTCCACCTTCGTCAGCCTGCCCAGGTGCGCCTGAAAGGCAAAGGAAATAAGACTCGAGTTGTACCGATCAACACTGCCACCACCGACCACCTGGGGCCCTATCTGGCAGAGTTCCACCCCGACGAAGAAGATTCAGATCGTCCACTGTTCTATACCCACCACCACGGGAAGATTTCGAAATTATCAACGGATTCCGTATCGCTGATTCTCAACCAGGCCGTGACGATCGCTCAGCAGGAGTGTCCGACATTTCCAGGCAGGATCCACCCGCACATGCTGAGGAAGACGAAAGCAATGGATCTCTATCAGGAAGGAATCCCACTGCCAATCATCATGAGACTTCTCGGACATACCAACGCCTCGACGACTCAAGCCTTCTACGCGTTCGCAACGATCGACATGATGCGCCAGGCCATCACCGTCGCTACCCCGACACCGACTGCCCCGCAACTGACCGACTCACAACTGGAAGCCTTGTACAGTCTCAAGTAACTTTGCAACCGTTAACCCGAGGAATGAGGGAATCTGACCAGTCTGATCAGGATAAACACGGATTCCTCGGGTTAACGAAAACCTCGGCATAATC
>NZ_JABUXU010000045.1 GCF_014897675.1 Advenella sp. FME57
GGGGAACCGGCACGGTTCCCGCGGCCAGGGCCTTACGGTTTTCCTGGAATAATCTAGCGATTAGCTCAGTGTTGGGGTGAGGGTTCATATTTCCCGCTTTAGCGGGACATGAATTTAAAGGCTTTGCGTAGCAAAGGGCGAAGGGAGCATAGCGACCGGAGGGTTAGGCGCGTTTTTGCGTTAAAGAAAAAGAGTTAAAAACCGCGCGCGCGCGTTACGGTCAAAAATAATGACTTTTTTCGTTTATAAAACAGTGATCTAGTAAAAGCCCCGGTGGGTGAAATGACGAATGGGCGGTGGGTGAAATGACGAATGAATTCACAGAAATGGTGGGTGAAATGACGAACCAATCCACAGAAAAACATGAGTTTTTAGAACTTATCCACAAGGCAAAAGTAGCGGTGGGTGAAATGACGTATCAAGCGGGCACGTTTGCCATAACTTTGATGAAATTCTGCGAGAGTTGGCCAGCATTTCGCGCAGTGAAAATAACCTGGTCATTCGTTTCGTCCAAAAACAAACTATATTCGGGCAAACTGTTATCCGCCTGAATTGCGCGAATGGCACTTCTGAACTCTTTCAATGTAGATTTGCTACCTGTTTTTTCCTGCAATAGACGTAGACTTATTACCCACTGAGATTGGCGTCCACAGTGCTTCCTTGCAATCTCGTATAACCGCCGAGCCATTGGCTTGCGTAGGCGAAAATAATCCGGGTGAATCGTTAATACTTCATATGCCTGAACGGCATTGAAAAGCCAGTCAGATAGCGTCACTTCCACAGCTATCATTCGCTCATCAGTGCGTGATTTCTCGATGATTTTCCAGCGATCAATAATGCCAAACCCTTCTCGTACTCGGGTCCCGCCTGTTCGTATATCAGTGGAAACAGAAGTACCGCGTAAGCGTTCAAATGCTTGATGCAAGAGCTTGTACCCTTCGCCACTGGTTTGCCGATTAGTTGTAACTAAGAAATCATGTACTGTGAACCGTATTGTTCGGTTCTTAGCATCTTCACGGCCCCTATTCAGAGCCTCAGTCATTTGCGATACGACATATATCAGAACATCTTTATCGTGCTGGGTAGCCCGGCCAAGTACGGAGGGAGTGACTTTGACATATTTATTTCCGTCTTTGCTTCGCCATTCCCATATGCTTAGATCAGGTTTCGTGGATAAAGTAAAAATCGGGGCTTCCATGCTTGCACCATCATCTTTCAATGCATAATCAAACATGTCCGCCAGGAAAAAATCTCGATTAGGATGCCTTACCCGAATCAACCCTTGCTCAGTAGGTTCATCAATCGTTTCGACCTCTACCCTACTCTGCTTATGCAGAGACCGAAAATATTCAAGTTCTTTTTTTTCTTCTTCAATATTCTTTTCGACCTCGGAGCGCCGAGCCTGGACCTTAACCAATAGCTTCTTAATAATCTCTGCTTCTTCAGTATTACCTTTTCCCTTTGCGATCAGCCCGGCCAACTCACGGTTGGCGTCCACAATTTGATCCGACAATGTGCGATGCCAGGAACGCAAATGGTCTAGAATTTCCTCAGATTTTCCGGTGGCATCATAGGAATTAACTGCCTCAGGATATAGGCTTATCTGGTCGTCCTGCGAATCAGTTTTACTCATATAATTCACCTTTAATTAATATACTATGAATATTCAAAATATATTATAAATACTATTCCTGCAATGCTTTGAACACGGCCATTGAGATAAATGCCGACCGCCCTGTTCCCATCGCCTCAGCTTTTGCATCAATCTTACGGAGCAAATCGGGTGAAATAGTAATACTGACTTGGCGCTTGTGGCCCTTCACGATTCCTTTATCATAGCCCACAGATGTTTCCGTTTTTGCAGTCGCATCAGGCGCACCTGTTACAAACGCTTCGGCAGCCGCTTCTTTACTAAGTGGTTTTTTAGGTTTTGCATGTATTGCCATACTATATTCTCCTGTATTTCTTTGAATATTCTTTATACATTCAAAATAGATTCAATTAATCTATCAATTTCAGCAATTGCTTTTGCATCCTTGGGTTTCAATTCGGACACTGACAAGCCTGCGCCGGATGCATTGCTAAAAGCCTTACGTCGACGAATTGGAGTTGATAAATACTGAAATTGAGGGACTTCCGCGACTGCTGCGGCAGCCTCGGCATTATCGGTCGATTGCTCACCTGGATCAGCTAGGTTCAGAACAGCAAAAGCCCTAAGACCGTCCCTAACACTATTAGCCTCATCAACCAGGGCGGCCATATCATCCAACGCCCAAACGTCATATGATCGCGGCGCAAATGGGACAAGAAGGGTATCGGCCAGGGTAAGTGCAGCACGGAGCGCTGTTGAATCCCTACCCCCTACATCGATAATAATGTCGTCCCATTTATTGCGCTGCTGCTGCACTTGCGCCCTCAGCTGCGGACCATCTGGATATTGTGCGCAGGCGATTCCAGGTAGGGTTTCCCCTTCGGACCTTATGGCTATGGCCGCAGCTGCGGTCCCTTGCCGATCGCCATCAATCAACCACACGTCTCGCCCAGCTCGCGCACGAGCGATTGCAATCTGAACTGCTAGAGTCGTTTTGCCAACCCCACCCTTTGTATTTGCTATAGCAACAATCACGGTTTCACCTCGTTTGAATATTCATTCAATAGGTAAATA
>NZ_JABUXU010000046.1 GCF_014897675.1 Advenella sp. FME57
TGAATATCCGTCTTGTTGGGGGCCGTCAATCGTGAGCTCGGGGGCCAGTTGCTTGGTCGCGTGATCGTGGGCGTCGGGACCATCTATGGCGTGTGCGGGGGCCACGAACTATAAGCTCCTTTCACCGCGTGTATTGGGCACGCGGCGAAAGGAGATTATCAATGGTACGCAAGATCAGGGCCAAGCTGGTGTTACAGCTTCGAGCCGAGGGGCTCTCGGGCAGAGCGATCGCTGGCTCCCAGGCAATGTCACGCAAATCGGTCACGCAGGTCCTCGAGGCCGCCGACGCTGCGGGACTCGGGTGGGATGATGTCAAGGACCGTGCTGACAGTGAAGTGTATGGCCTCCTGTTTCCGGGCCGCGGGGACCATCACAGCGTGTTCGCCCAACCTGACTGGAAGGCAATCCATAAGGAAATGGCCCGGGTCGGGGTGACGCTGAAGCTCCTCCATGGCGAGTACGCCGATGAGTGCGCTGCGGCTGGTGATCCGGCGATGAGTTATGACCGGTTCTGCCGCACCTATCAGCGCCACGTCCTCGTCACCGGTGCAGCTTCTCGTGTGGGACACAAAGCCGCCCAGACCATCGAGGTCGACTGGTCCGGTCCGACAATGCAACTGCACACGGGGGCAGACAAGCCGAAGACGGTCTATCTGTTCGTCGCGTGTCTGCCCTTCAGCAGGTACGCATTCGTGCACCCGAGCCTGGACATGAGTCAGGACTCGTGGCTCCGGGCGCATGTGGCGATGTTCACCGCTTTCGGCGGTTCAACACCGCGGATCGTGCCCGACAATCTCAAGACCGGAGTCATCACTCATCCTCGCGACGGTGAAATCGTGCTCAACGACGCCTATCGGGAAATGGCTGCCCACTATTCGGCTGCTGTTCTACCGGGCAGAATCAGGGCACCAAAAGACAAGGCGAGTGTTGAGAATACTGTTGGACATGTCGCCACATGGGTGATCGCAGGGCTACGTGACCGGCGGTTCACATCGCTGCCGACGTTGACGGCCGCGATCGAGGAGAGAGTCTGCGCTTATAATGCTGAACCTTTCCAGAAGCGGCCCGGATCCAGGCTCAGTGTCTTCACCACGGAGGAGGAACCGCTGTTGACACCGCTGCCGCAGGTGGCCTACGAGATCAGTCAGTGGATCTATGGGCGGCGTGTGGCCAGGAACGGGCATGTGAGCTGGGCGCGCAACTATTACTCGGTGCCGTTTGAGCACATCGGATCCAAAGTCGATCTGCGCATCACCGACCGCAGCCTCGAAGTCTACCGCGGGGACCAGCGAGTCACGACTCACCTGCTGCTGCCAGAGACTGCGGTCAATGAGTATCGCACGAATGATGCTGACCTTCCTGCTGGGGACAGATACCAGCAGTGGGACGCGGCCCGGATACGCCAATGGGCCGAGAGGATCGGGGCGTCGACGCTGGTCGTCATCAATCGCATCTTCGAGTCCGTAGCCATCGACGAGCAAGGGGTCAACCCGGCGTTGGCGGTGTTGAGACTCTCTCGCCGCTACTCTGCCGACCGGGTCGAAGCCGCTTGCCGGATTACGCTGGCGGGGCCGGTGCGGTCGCCACGGTATGCGCATGTGCAACCGCTCCTTGCCACCGGTCAGGACCAGACCAGACCCGCCCGGACCGAACCTGTCGAGCACGGCGGCTACGTCCGCGGTGCCTCCTACTATGCAGGAGGGACTCGGTGACTTCGATCGATACAGAGACCAAGCGCAAACTGCGCGAAATGGGCGCGATGGCCCTGCTGGAGGCACTCGAGGCCCAAGACGAGGATCTGACCATGGGAATGAGCTTCGACGAACGGTTGCGACTGGTCGTCGATGAAGCCCATTCGGTATTCAATCACGCCAAAATCGAGGGACTCATCCGCAGGGCCGGGTTGCGCTACCCGGCAGCCGACCTGCGTCAACTCGATAGGGTCGATGAACGCGGCCTGGATCGGAACGTGATCGCCCAGCTGGGGACCTGCAGTTTCATCGAGCGGGGCCAGAACGTCGTGTTCCAAGGGTTCACCGGTTCCGGGAAATCGTACCTGGGGTGCGCCTTGGCCAAACGGGCCTGCCAGCACCGGATCCGTGCGCACTATATTCGCATGCCTGATCTTGAAGAAGCTTGGGCGCAGGCGTTGGACAAACCGATGGGCACGACGAAGTTCTTGAAGAAGTACGCCGCGTTCAGCGTTCTCGTGATAGACGAATGGTTGCTCGATCATCCGGATGAGTCGATGCGCAGCATGCTGTTGGAACTGCTCGAACGCCGCTACGACTGTGCGTCGACGGTGTTCTGCACCCAGTATGCGAAGAAGGACTGGCATCAACGACTCGGATCCGGAGTCCACGCGGATGCGATCATGGACCGGATCGTGCACAACACGGTCTGGGTCGAGACCGGCAGTCACAACATGAGAGAACATGCTGCTTTGAACCCGTGACGATGAGCTGATGGGCGGCCAGTGGCCCCGAGGTCCACGGCTGCTGGCCCCCACAGGCAATATCGGTGGTCCCCAACCGCACGATCGGGTGGTCCCCAAAGCTTCAAATACTCA
>NZ_JABUXU010000004.1 GCF_014897675.1 Advenella sp. FME57
CCCAGGCCTGCTACGCTGGCGGGCCCGACAAGTTCCGCTACCTGCTGTACAAGGATGTGAATCGGCATATGAACCTGACACTGGGCGCGCCGCGGTAAGCGACGGCCCCGTCTGTTTCAAGGAGGTAGTCATCCTAGCTGGCGGGGCGGGGCATGGTCCGGCAATCGGGCCAGACCGTGCATGGCCGATTTCATCGTCGGATACCGCTTGATGTATAAGCTAAAAGGCGACTGATATTGCTGTGGCCAACGCTGCCAAGTTCGGCCGATCGCCCAGCCAGGGAATACGCCTAAAGCCCTGCTGCGGCCCTTGCGCAACGCGCTGCCGCCAGATCCCAGGCGGCGCAGCCTACGGTCTTGAACATGATGGGGTGGGAATAGTCGACCCCGCTTTCAATGGCTTGCGCCAGGGTGGACACCTCGTTCCAGTCCTTTTTCGCCTGAATGTAGTCGCCGGCCTCATGCTGGGCCCCGACCAGGTCGTCGACATAGCACACGCTGTTCATCACCGTTTCCGACGCCACTTCTACCATGTGCGAGCGAAAGGCGCCCACACCGATAATCAGGCGCCCGGCCAGCGGTGGCGCATGATAAACCGGCTCAACGGCGGTGGTCAGCGTAATGACCGCGTCAAACTGTTCCGGCAACTGGTTCAGATCCGTCACTTGCAGCCGGATGCCCAGACCGGCGTGGCGTTCGCAAAAGGCCTGCGCTTTGGCCCAGGATTGCGCGCGTGCGGCAATATGCACCGCGGCTTCAGGATACAGCTCGGCAATGGCCTGCACGTGCCCATCGGCCTGGCTGCCTGCACCAATGATCACAATGGTGCGCGGTTCGTGTTCCAGAAAAAGCTGCAGGCCGGCCATGGAGAGTGCAGCAGTACGCCTTGCTGTTACGGTGGGACCGTCCAGAACGAACAGCGGGACGCCGGTCGCGCTATCGAGCACCGATACCATGCCCTGTATGGTCGGACGATTTTGCGAGGGATTGTCGGGCAGCAGGGAAATCAGTTTATGCGCACAAATGTCCTGGGCGGTGCAAGGCATGGACAACAGCACGCCCTCTTTGCTGCCTGGCACCGTCAGCACCTGGCGGTCGGGACTGTGGATCTGGCCCGCGGCATATTGCAAGGCCGCATCCAGAATATGCTGGCGCAATGGCCCGAAAGCGATCAACTGGCGCGTTTCTTCGGCACTGAACACGCGTGGCGCCGGACTACTCATTTGCTTCTCCTGATTCTGCCTCGGGGCGCTGGGTTGCCATCCAGAGCACTTGTGCATCTTCCTGGCTGACGCTGATGCAGCGGTGCCCCATGCGGCTGTCAATATAAAAACTGTCGCCCGGCCCCAGCGTTGCCTCGGAATAAAATTCCGTATGCAATTGGATCTGTCCACTGATCACATAAACGAATTCTTCGCCTTCATGGCGATTCCAGTCACTGAATGCGCTCAGGTCCCTGGCCGTAATACGTGTCAGAAATGGCATCATCCGCTTGTGCGAGAGCTGCGAGCACAGCAGTAAGTGTTCATAATACCGCGTCTTGTGCACCTTGCCCTGTCCACAGCGGTCTACCACGCAACGACCCGCCCCCATCGGCTCGCGTGCTGGCGTAAACAGCTCGGAGACATCCAGCGACAGACCGATGGCCAGCTTCTGCAATACATCGTAAGTCGGTGACATCAGCCCGTTCTCTATTTTCGAGAGCGTCGAGGCCGCAATGCCACAGGCCCGGCCCGCCTGCTCCAGGGTCAGATCATTGGCCTGGCGTACGGCACGCAGGCGCTGCATCAGCGGGGTTTCCTCGCGGGCAGCCATCCTAATGGCTTCCCAGATAAGCGTCGCGCACTTCCGGATTGGCCAGCAGTTCTGCGCCGGTACCCGTCATCCTGATCTCGCCGGTCACCATAACATAAGCGCGATCGGCCAGCTTGAGCGCGTGATTGGCATTTTGCTCAACCAGGAAAATGGTTTTCCCGCTTTTGCCCAGTTCCCGGAGCACCGAAAAAATCTGGCGCACGATCAGCGGCGCCAGCCCCAGGCTGGGCTCGTCCAGCAAAATCATGTCAGGCCGGCTCATGAGCGCACGGGCGATGGCCAGCATCTGCTGCTCGCCGCCCGACAAGGTCCCGGCACGCTGATTGCGCCGCTCTTTCAGGCGCGGAAACAAATCAAACATATGCTGCCGGTCTTCGTCCAGATGCGCGTCGCCAATAGGCAGGGTCCCGATCATGATGTTCTCTTCCACGGTCATTTTCGGGAAGATGCGCCGGCCTTCGGGCACCTGGGCAATGCCCTGGGTGGCAATCTTATGCGGCGGCAGGCGCAACAGGTTATTGCCTTTGTACAGGATTTGGCCGGTGCGCGCCCGGGGCGTGCCGAAAATGGTCATGAGCAGGGTGCTTTTTCCGGCGCCATTGGCGCCGATCAGCGTTACGATTTCACCCGGATTGATATGCAGGGACACGTTTTTGAGTGCCTGAATCTGCCCGTAGTAGGAGCTCACATCCTTGATCTCAAGAATTGGGGTGTCTGCCATGCTTAGTCCTCCACTTCGGTGCCCAGATAGGCAGCGATCACCACGTCGGAATTGCGAATGTGTTCCGGGGTGCCGGCGTCGATCACCTTGCCCTGATCCATCACAATGATGTGCTCGGAAATCTCCATGACCAGGCCCATGTCGTGCTCGATCAGCAGAACGGTCACGCCATGCTCGTTGCGCAGTTTGCGAATGAGCGCCGACAGCTCCCGGGTTTCACGCGGATTCAGGCCGGCGGCCGGTTCATCCAGACAGATGATTGCGGGATCGGTACACATGGCGCGCGCGATTTCCAGGCGGCGCTGCCGGCCATAGGACAGTTCGCCGGCCAGCCGGTTGGCGTCTTCGGACAGATTGACGATCTCGAGCCATTCAAAGGCGCGGGCCAGCGTGGCTTCTTCCCTGTCGGAAAAATCGGAGGTGACCAGCAGCCCGGAAAACAGATTCCGGTTCTGCTTGCGATGCTGCGCCACCAACAGGTTTTCCAGCACCGTCATATCCTTGAATAGACGGATATTCTGGAACGTGCGGGCGATACCGGCCCGGGCAACCAGATATGAACCACCGGTGATTTTGCGGCGCAGCAGTTCGCCGATTTCCACTTGCCCCTCGGGCTGGGTCAGGTAGACATGTCCAGCCGAGACAGTATAAAAGCCGGTAATGCAGTTAAAGACCGTGGTTTTGCCCGCGCCGTTGGGACCGATCAGCGCCGTAATCGACCCCCTGAGCACGTCGAAACTAACATCATTGTTGGCAATGATGCCGCCGAATCGACGCGTCAGGTGCTGAACCGACAGTATGGCGTCCTCTTTGACGTCCTGAGCCATTATGCCACCTCGCTTTTTCTGAATACGGAACGTTTCGGTCGCAGCAAGCCGTTAGGCCGCCAGATCATCATCAGAATCATGAGCAGACCGAAAAGCAGCACGCGATAACCGGCAAATTCGCGCAGGAACTCAGGCAACAGCGTGAGCGTAAAGGCGGCAATGATCACACCGATGGACGACCCCATGCCGCCCAGGACCACGATGGACAGAATCAGCACCGATTCGAAAAAGTTGAACGATTGCGGGCTGATAAAACCCTGCGCAGTGGCAAAAAATACGCCGGCCAGGCCGCCGATCATTGCACCCAGCATGAAAGCAGATAGCTTGACCGTCACGTGGTTGATGCCCAGCGAACGGCAGGCAATTTCGTCTTCCCGCAAGGCTTCCCAGGATCGCCCGATGGGCATCACGCGCAACTGGGTAAAAAAGCGTAGCGCAATCATGCTGATCACAAACAACAGCAGATAGACAAAGAGATAACGGTAATCACTGCTGTATGGCAAGCCGAAAAAGTCGTGAAACGACACCGCGTCACCGCGAGCCCGACGCACGAATTCCAGATTGAAAATGGTCGGATCTGGAACCGATGCGCCATTGGGGCCGCCGGTAAAACTGATCCAGTTGACCAGGACCAGGCGGATAATTTCGCCAAAGCCCAGCGTCACAATGGCCAGATAATCCCCATGCATCTTGAGCACCGGGAACCCCAGCAACCCACCGCATAGCGCCGCCAGCAATGGCGCGAGAAACAGTGCAGACCAGAAACCGATACCCAGATACTCGGCGCCCAACGCCAGAAAATAGGCTCCGACCGCATAGAACGCCACAAAGCCCAGGTCAAGCAGGCCGGCCAGCCCCACCACGATATTCAAACCCAGCCCCAGCAATACGTACACCATGGCCAGGGTCAGGTTGTTGATCCAGCTTTTGCCGAACCAACCGAAGTAGAAGAACAACAACGGCAGCAGCAATCCCACCAGGAACAACACCGGCAACGCGCCCTTCCAGGGATGCGTCTTGCCGCGACGCTTGGGGATACGCACACCCATGGCAATCATGACAAACAGCACGACCAGCACCAGGGCAATCCCGGCCCCCCGGTAGATGACGCCAGACAGGCCCAGCGCCAGAAACACCGCCATCAGGCTGCCCCCCCAGAGCAGTACGCGTCTTAAGCGCTTGCCGCCGTCGGCATATTCGTCTTCCACCTCGACGCCGTGTTCGGTCCTGATGAAGTTCTGGATGAAATTCTGCCCGGTCTGCGTCTGCGCGCCCACCGATACGAAAAAGCGCACGAACGCAACAATCAGGCCGATAGCCAATCCATTCAGAAAGAACGGGCTGCGGAACCAGTCCAGCGTGAATGAGTACTGCTTGAGAACGAAATTGGTAATCGGACTGAATACCAGCATGGTCAAGATGCCGGCAACCACAGCGTCGCGCAATGAATGGCCAAAATCGATGGTTGAGGTTTGCGTGGTACTCATTACACTTTCTCCACGGCAGGCCGGCCCAGCAGGCCACTCGGTTTGAAGATCAGCACCAGCACCAGCACACTGAAGGAAAACACATCCTTGTAGTCGCTACTCACAAAGCCGGCGAACAGCGATTCGAGCACACCCAGGATCAGGCCGCCCAGCATGGCGCCGGGCAACGAGCCAATCCCGCCCAGCACGGCCGCGCTGAACGCCTTGATGCCCAGAATAAAGCCGATATGAAAATCGAAGGAGCCATAGTTGAACGTGACCAGTTCGCCGGCCACCGCCGCCATCACGGAACCAATTACAAATACAGTTGAAATAATCCTGGTAGTGTTGATGCCCAGGATGGTCGCCATCTTGCGATCCTGCTCAACTGCCCGGCATTGCCTGCCCAAGCTGGTTTTCTGGATCACCCAGGTAAGGACCATCATGGCAATGAAGCTGACAACCACAATCAACAGATCAATATAGCGAATCTGGAAGAAGCCGTCATCAGATCCGATGGTAAAGCCGCCCTGAATAACCGAGGGCACGCCCTGTACGTAGGGCCCCTGGCTGACCTGCACATAGTTTTGCAACAACAGGGAAACACCAATCGCCGTAATCAGCGGCGCCAGGCGGTTGGTGGTGCGTAGCGGTCGGTACACGGTGCGTTCAATATACCAGCCATACAGCCCGGTAATAAACATGGTGACCATCAGGGTAAGCAGCAAGGAAAGCGCCAGCGAATCTATGCCAAGAAATGTGAATACGGCAAATGCAATTGCAGTGATATAGGCGCTGATCATGTAGATTTCGCCGTGGGCGAAGTTGATCATGCCGATAATGCCATAAACCATGGTGTAGCCAATTGCAATCAAGCCGTAAATAGCGCCCAGCGTGACGCCATTTACCAATTGCTGGCCCAGAATATACCAATCCATGATTGTACCTTTTCAGGGTGAAGACAAAGGTCTGGTGTTTTGCGAAAAAAACAGCCGTCGCTTCTTGGAAGTATTGATGGTGCAAATGCAGACGGCGCATGGTGATGTCATGCGCCGTCCCGTTCAGACCTTACTGTTTGTACTCTACGTACTTGCCGTCTTTGTTCCAGACGTACAGAACGAAGTCATTGGATTTGAGGTCACCCTTGTCATCCCAGCCCTTGTTCCCTGTTACCGTAGGAACCGGGTTGGCCTTGAGCCAGTCGGCCAGTTTGGTGCCGTCCGTCTCGTCCTTGTTGGCTGTCAGCGCCGCTGCGACAGCCTGTACTGCAGCATAGGAATACAGCGTAAAGCCCTCGGCATCGCTGCCCGATTTTTTCAGTGCGTCAACGACGCCTTTGGAAGCCGGGTCATTACGTGGGTCTTTCAGAAAGCTCATATACACGCCTTCTGCATTCTGTATACCGCCTGCAGCGGTCACGAAGGCGGGATCGGCAATGCCATCATCGGAAATGAATGGTATTTTCAGACCCTGTTGACGCATCTGCTTGACCAGCACACCAGCCTCGGCATACAGACCGCCGAAGAACACGGCATCCACGTTTGCGCCCTTGATTTTGGTGACCAGCGCATTGTAGTCACGCTCACCGCGAGTCACGCCGTCTTCAAGCACCACTTCGATACCCAGCTTCTTGGCAGCATCGCGCGTAGCATTGGCCAGACCGACACCGTAGGTGTCTTTGTCATTGATGATCGCAACGCGCTCGACCTTGAGCACATTCTTCATGAATTGCGCATCAACTTCACCCTGCTGATCGTCGCGTCCGCAAGTGCGCAGAATCGTTGACAGGTCACGCTCTGTCACCTTGGGATTGGTGGAGGCCGGGGTAATGTTCAGAATATTGGCTTCGTCATAAATTTCGGATGCGGGGATGGTGCTGGAAGAGCAGAAATGTCCGATCACGGCCGTGACTTTTTCCTGATCGACCAGGCGGTTGGCGGCGGCTACCGCCTGCTTGGGATCACATGCATCATCAACAGTAACCAGCTTGAGCTGCTTGCCGTTAACCCCGCCATTGGCGTTAATGGCCTCAATGGCTGCCTGTGCACCTGTCTGCAACTGCTTGCCAAAAGCCGCACTGCCCCCTGTCATGGGCGCGCCCAGGCCGATTTTGATTTCATCTGCGGCCAGCGCCGGCGTCCCGAAGGCAGCGGTAAGCGCTGATGCCAGAAAAACTCTCTTCAACATTTTATTCATGCTTTTCTCCTGATCGACGAGCATGGGTCCTGCACAAGGCAAAACCAATTATGGATATGCGACAGGCACGCGCCGGCCACACGACTTACCACCACTACCACACATTCTGCTCCACGATGGGCTGATTGTTCAAAACACGTTCCCAGCTCATGCGTGAGAGGTCAAGACTGCGATACTTTCCAAATTCGATAAGTTCGGCCAACCCGCGACCAACAGCGGGTGATTGTTGCATACCATGTCCGCTGAAACCATTAGCGTAAACCATATTTTCTACAGCGGGGTGGTACCCCAGAATCACATTCTGGTCGAACGTGTTGTAGTCGTAATG
Organism: Advenella sp. FME57; assembly: GCF_014897675.1. Lineage (GTDB taxonomy): Bacteria > Pseudomonadota > Gammaproteobacteria > Burkholderiales > Burkholderiaceae_B > Advenella. Next base: position 7,353 of record NZ_JABUXU010000004.1, read on the forward strand.
GCCCGCCCATGCATGTTCGCAGCGCAGGGCCTCGAAGGCCGGAACACGCGCGGCCAGAATTGGCCACAGCAGCTCGTCGAACAGTTCATGCTGAACGTCATAGTCAAAGCACTCGGGATCCTGCTCCTGGGGTGGTTGTATGCCCCCAATAAAGCCTTGGCCCTCGGGATGAAAATAGGCGCCGCTGGGATCAATCACCATGGGGCAGTCAGCAATTTTTTCAGGGCAGGTAAAATAGAAAACGCTGCGCTTGCGCGACTCTTGTGGTAGCACCACGCCGACCTGTGCCGACAGTGCCGCCGCCCCTGTCCCTGCCGCATTGACCAGCGTGTTGCAGGCAATATGCCTGCCACTTTTGAGGGTCACGCCCGTCACGGTCCTGCCGGTTTTATTGATCGCAACAACCTCATCTTCAAGGTAGGTTACACCCTGGGCGATCGCCTTGCGACGGAAGGCGCGCATCATGCCATAGGCGTCCAGCCAGCCTTCGCCCGTCACGCCATAGGAGCCAAGCGCCAGGTCGTCCACGTTCAGCCACGGCCACGTCGCCTGCAGTTCCGCAGGCGTTTTCAAAACGATATCGGCCCCCAGGCTGCGCTGCAGCGCATTGTTTTCACGCATGACCGTCTCGCCCCCCGGGGTTGAGAGAAACAGGTAGCCTTTTTCCTGGAAGCCCACGTCCGGACGCTCGCCATCGACGGCAAGTATGTCGCCAAAATGACGCAGGAACTCGGTACCAAATTGTGAGAGCTGAATATTTTCCGGCGTTGAAAACTGGTGCCGGATCGAAGCGGCAGACAAGGCTGTTGCGCATTTTTGATAACTGGCATCTTTTTCGATCACCAGGATTGAACCGTCGAAGGAGGCCGATGCGCTCAGGAAATAGGCCAGCGAACTGCCCGTGGCTGCACCACCAACGATCACGACATCATATTGACTATTCACACCGAATTTTCCGAGAAGGAGTTAAGACATATATCTAAATTCTCATAAGAAAAAAAATTCGTCAATAATTTTTTTAAAGTTTAAACGTAAATTTTTAACATGCATTTTTTACTGTTATAAATCAATCACTTACGCAGTTTAAAAATCGACTCGCTCCTATGGAAAACCCTTACTAAAAAATAATTCCAACAGGAAATTTGGCATTATCACAACTGAAATAGAAGCAATTTAACGCGGCAATTCGCTTTCCGGCATGACCGTGACAGAAGTTTTCAGACTATGCGCACTGCTTCCGTACATCATGCCCCGAATTGGTGAGACATCGGAAAAATCGCGGCCCCAACACAGGGTGATATGCTCCTGGTCAGGAAACACATTATTGGTCGGATCCGAATCGACCCAGCCATGGCCAGGAATATAAACGGACACCCAGGCATGCGAAGCATCGGCGCCGACTAACCTGGGCTGGCCTGCCGGCGGATGGGTCAGCAGATAGCCGCTGACATAGCGCGCCGCCAGACCGATGGCGCGCAGGCAGGAAATCATGAAGTGCGCAAAGTCCTGGCATACGCCACGGCGCTTCTGGAATACCTCGAGCACGGGGGTGGAGATGGTGGTGGCCTGCGGGTCAAAGACAAATTCGTTGAAGATACGCGCTTGCAGCGCCTCCACCGCGGCCAGCACCGGCATGCCGGGACGGATGGCCTGTCGCGCCCACTGGGCAATGGTGGGCAGCAGCCGAATGTGATTCGATTCAAAGCGAAACTGGGTGGCTTCAAAATCATAGGGCAGATACGTCTTGCCCGACATATAGCGCAAATGATTGACGACCTCTTCCCAGGGCGGCGTGGTCTCGCTGTCTGGCAGCCGGCGGTGGGTCAGGCTGACCACGGAATGCGCGCGCACCGCCAGCCTGTTGTGATCGCCCATCAGGGTGAAATACTGCAGCGGATTGCCAAAGCAGTCCAGCAGAAAATCGATCTTGTCCGGACACGGATCGATATGGATGGTGTGGGACTCGGGTCCCTGCCAGGACAAAATGCGCGGAGAAAGACGCAGTATCTGCCGTGACTGGGTCACTGGCGAGTGGTAATTATATTCCGTGTCATGTTGAATGTGATACGTCACCATTACAGGAACTCCTTGTTGACCGTCTCAAGGCCGATATCGCTCGAGATGGTTTCGGTCACAAGAAAATACTGATGGTTAATGCTGTTGGCGTAAATGGACAGCCCGTAAGAAATATCAGCGCACACTCTGGCAAGTTGCTCGTAAATCTGCCCGGCTGCGGGTGTTCCTACGGCAAACCGCGCCAGATCAACCGCGTCCAGATAGCCCAACGCCTTTTGCAGGATTTGCCTGCTTTGCGCTTCCTGAACATTGAATGCGGCGCTGTTATCCAGCAGGCTCTGGCACAGATAGCGCAGTGAATAAGGGTTGCTGCGGTCGAACACCAGCAGATACAACACTGCCAGCATCTCTTCTTCGCGATGGTAGCGGGCGCGATAGGTCACGATACTGTAGGCAATTTCCAGCAGCGACTCGAGCATAATGGTTTTGTCATGCTCGCTCTGCTTGAGAAAAAATCCCAGCGTGTCGCTCATGCGGCCAAGCTTTTCGATCAGGCGGCCAAGCAGCAGAAAACTCCAGCCCTCGTCACGCGTCATCTGTTCATGCGTAAAACCCGAGAGGATTGAGCAACTGGCGAACAGTTCCTGCATGCGCTGCTGCACCACGGTCAGGTCCAGCTTGGCGGTGCCCAGATAGGTGGGCATGTAGTTGACCACCCACCATACATCCAGCGACAGCCTTTCCCGTATGTTGAACGCACACTGATGCAGATAGTTCACATTGTTGGTCAGCGCACCGCTTAGCGATGAAGGCGCCAGAGACGCGCCCAGCTGATGACGAATAAAATTAATATCATAGGTGTCATCGGCACCGATGGCTTCTGCCGACGGCACAGGCAACACATGCAGATGCGTGCCCAGTTTATACAGCAGCGTGATGAGCGTTTCCTTCTCGGTCACGCGTTCGGTCAGGTTGCGGGTAATGGTGCGCAGCAGCAGTACCGAAAGCTCGGCGCGGATGCCATAGCGCCCCATCCAGAACAGGTTCTCGCCGATGCGCGCCGGCGTGGTCGTATGTGCCGCCAGCAATTGTTCGAGCGTCAGCGGCTTTGCTTCAAAGGCGTCCGACACACTGCGCACCCGGGCGCGGGCCGGCGGTATGGTAACCACTGTCGGCACAGCAGGGCGGGCCATTCGACAGACCCATAGATCCTTGTTGATCTGCCGATTGCGCGAGGACAGTACCGGCGTATTGCTTTTGTCTTCGACTCGTACCACACCGCCAGGCATGACCTGATAGGAACCATCATGAGCCAGGGTAGCAAAAACCCGCATGGTAAAGCGGCGCATCTGCAACTGCCGCGATTCAAAATCAATTTCCGGAATGCGGGCCAGCGGCATCACCTCGTGCGCCACCAGCGAACGCGGGCTCGTTTCCAGCCGCTGCAACAGCGCTTCGCGCTGCGCCTGATTCAAATCAGGCACGTATTGCGGACTGGCGCGCATCGATGAAAAACTGGATTTGAACATCAGCGAATCAAATCGTGTACGGGCATAATCCAGATTGGCCTCGTTACCGCACCACCAGCTGCGGATCGAATCCATCAGCAAGGGTTCGCCGCGCAGATGCTGGCAAATGCCGGGCAAAAATTCCAGCATGCCCGCAGATTCGAGCACGCCCGACCCCAATGCGTTGCACACCGTCACATTGCCTTTGCGGATGGCCTGCAACAAACCCGGAATACCCGGATAGTCGCTGCCATACAGCTCCATCGGATCGCATTCGTTGTCTTCCAGGCGACGCAACACCACGTGTACCCGCTGCAGGCCTCGCAGCGTCTTGAGGTATAGCAGATCATTGCGTACGGTCAGGTCCAGGCTTTCGGTAATCGGCACGCCCATTTGCCGGGCCAGGAAAACATGCTCGAAATACGCGGGATGTTTGGGACCGGGCGAGAGCAGCACCGTGACCACGTTGCCGTCTTCGACCGACATGCTCGACAGCAGGGTCTGGCGCAAAGCGCGGAAATAATCGATTTGCGGATGAACCCGCAACTGGTTGAACAGCGCCGGCAGTGCCGTACTCATGATCTGGCGGTTCTGCAGGGCATAGCCCGCGCCCAGCGGCCCCTGGGTCCGATCCTTTAACACCCGCCACTGCCCTTTCTCGTCGCGGGCAATATCGACTGCGTACATATGAAGGTGATTTTCGTGCGTATCCAGGGTATTGATGCAAGGCCATAGAAAACCCCGCTGGCCGAAGATGAGCGAGGGCGGAACCAGGCCCCGCCGAATCAGATGTTGCGGGCCATAAATATCGCGCAGCGTGTCGTTGATCACCGCTGCGCGCTGGGCCACCGCAAGCTCAATGAAGTCCCATTCCTGGGCAGAAATCACATATGGAATAACGCTGAGCGATTCCCAGGGTTCAATGCTGCCGTCTTCGCTGTAGGCATTGTAGATGCTGCCGCGGTTCTGGATATTTTCGGAGATATACGCCAGAAAGCCCTTGAGATCATCGGGAGCAAGGTTTCTGAGCGCCGACAGCACATAATCCCACTCCGGCGCCAGGCCTCCGGCCTGGTCACGCAGCTCGGAAAACGCTCCATCCGGGGAAGGACTCAGTAATTGATCAAGGGAAAAGTCCATGCAACCATTGATGATGACTTTACAATGAGTCATTGTACGCAATTTCGACCAGACGCCTACCCATTGTTTCGACTAATCGGCGACAACGATGCACATGCGCCACACCCCTTAGCGGCTGCAGCGCAGGCGGACACAGCTACAACCAGTTACGCCTTGATGCGCTGCTGCACCTGCTGGTTCGCGTCAGGCTGCTGTTGGTCGATAATGCTATTGAACCGGCTGCCACAGAAAATCATCGTTGATGCCCTGGCCGATCGCATCCATCTTCTCCAGGTACCGGGTCAGCCAGTCATGCAGGCCTTCCTTGAAAATTTCATCGATCGTGGTATAACGCAGGTCCGCATCCAGCCGCCCTGCCAGGCGCAGCGTTTCATCGGATTTGGCATTGCGCACTTTTTGCAAATGGGCCAGCAGCTCGCACGAGGAATGAGCCAGTGAATGCGGCATATCCGGGTGCAAAACAATCAGTTCGATCACCCGTTTGGAGTCTACGGTTTCGCGAAACACATGGCGATAGATTTCCAGGCCAGAGAGCGAGCGCAGCACAGCGGTCCAGTGATACAGCTGGGTGACCAACTTGCGCTTGTCGTCGGCCGCATTTTCCAGATAGTAGCGGATTTCCAGCATGCGTGCGGTGTTGTCGGCGCGCTCCAGATAGGTGCCCAGGCGCATGAAATTGTACGTTTCGTTGCGCAGCATGGTGCCTTCCTGCGCGCCCAACGTCTGCAGGGAACGGGTCTTGATCCATTCGAAGAACCGCGTCGGGTTGCTGGCCAGCATCGGCGTCTTGAGCAGGCGGTTCATTTCCAGCCAGGTAAAGTTGATGGTTTCCCATACTTCGGACGTCACGGTGCCGCGTATCGCGCGCACATTTTCTCGCGCCAGCCGGATGCATGAGGCGATGGACGAGGTGTAATTCTTGCTGTTGACCACAAATTCAATCACCCGATCAGCACTGATGGCGCCGCATTCGGCCTCATACTGCTCCAGCGTTTCCAGCGTCGCCAGCACACTGCGCCAGCTATAGTCCGAATGATCCTCGTCATTGGTCATGAGGGTCGTCTGGTAACAGACCTCCAGCAGACGCACGGTATTTTCTGCCCGCTCCAGGTAACGGGACATCCAGTAAATATGATCGGCGGTACGACTTAACATGATACTTCCTTATTTTCATACGACGATACTGCGGTCTGCTGCCGGTGCAATAGCGCACTCATACAGACGACATTGCCCCGCTACGCGCGTCCGGCTGGCGACCCTAGCCGCGCCGGTTGATGACCCAGGTATCTTTTGTGCCGCCCCCCTGCGACGAATTGACCACCAGCGACCCTTCCTTCAGTGCCACGCGGGTCAATCCGCCTGCGGCCATGCGGATCGTCTTTCCAGACAGCACGAACGGCCGCAGATCCACGTGACGCGGGGCAATACCGGCCTCTACGAACGTCTGGCAGGTGGACAACGCCAGCGTGGGCTGGGCAATATACTTGGCCGGATCCTTTTTGATCAGTTGCTCGAACATGGCCAGCTCATCTCGCGTGGCTGCCGGCCCAACCATCATGCCGTAACCGCCGGCGCCATGCGTCTCCTTAACCACCAGTTCCTTCAGATGGGCAAGTACATAGGCCTTGTCCTCTTCATTACGGCACGCATAGGTGGGCACGTTGTTCAGCAGCGGTTTTTCACCCAGATAGAAGCGGATCATTTCCGTGACATACGGGTAGACCGATTTGTCATCGGCGATGCCGGTGCCGATGGCATTGCACAGCGTCAGGTTGCCCGCTTTGTAGGCCCGCATGAGCCCTGGCACGCCCAGTGCCGAATCCTTGCGAAACACCTCGGGATCAAGAAAATCATCGTCCAGGCGGCGATACATCACATCGACACGCTGCGGCCCCTGCGTGGTTCTCATGTAAACATAATCGTCCTTGACAAACAGGTCCTTGCCCTCGACCAACTCCACGCCCATTTGCTGCGCCAGAAACGTATGTTCGAAGTACGCCGAGTTATACATACCGGGCGTGAGCACCGCAATGGTGGGCTTGTCGATGCGCTCGGGCGCCGACTCGATCAGGGTTTCAAGCAACAGATCAGGGTAATGCGCTATCGGTGTGACCTTGATTTTGCTGAAAAGATCAGGAAACAGCCGCATCATCATCTTGCGATTCTCCAGCATGTAGCTCACGCCGGACGGCACCCGCAGATTGTCCTCGAGCACATACAGCTCCCCCTTGCCTGCGCGTACGATATCAATACCCGCAATATGCGCATACGTGCGATGCGGCACGTCCAGTCCGACCATTTCCGGCCGGTATTGTGTGTTATTGATGATCAGGTCGGCAGGGATGAGCCCGGCGCGAATCATGTCCTTGTCGTGATAGACATCATGCAGGAACATATTCAAGGCCCTGGTGCGCTGCTCGACGCCGCGCTGCAGGGCATTCCACTCCCTTAGCGGGAAGACGCGGGGAATGATGTCAAACGGAATGGTCCGCTCCGTGCCATCACCATCGCCCGATACGGAGAAGGTGATTCCCACCTGCTGAAACAGCGCCTCAGCTTCTTCTCGCTTGTTCAGCAACAAATCCGTTTCCTGTCGGTCCAGCCACTTGAGGTATTCTTCGTAGTGCTTTCGGGGAACCGGCTTCTTTTTCGCCTCTTCCAGCCATATCTCATTATAAAACTTGGGAGCCATAAACCGTTTCCTTTGTTAACTGATTGCGCAGGGTTGCCAAGCAAGACTGATGCCACTTTCGGGCTGCAGCAAGCGGCTGCGCCAGGGCAGTATTCGGTCACGACGAACAGGGAAAGTACGAATGGGACGACACCTCCGTTAGTGGTAAATTTCCTTTAAGAAATTTTTTGACTTTAAGAAAGGATGGAAGTACGCTACACAATTGAATGAGCATTGCCTGTGCTGCATGCACCCGGTTAGGCCAGCATCACGCCAGCACCACTGCCAGCAATTGAAGTGTGATAGCTCCTCCCGTTCAAAGCTGTGGTCAATGCATGAGTTAAAGCACTGGTTAAAGCGCTGATTAAAGCTCGGATTGAAGCATTTTTGAAGCTCTGGCCAACGTTTGGTTAAACAGTATTGGTTGCAAATTTCATTCGCAGTTATTTTTTGTGTTAACAATAGCATATAAGACAGAATCATCGTCAAGCTGCACTGCTTAGGGTTGGTTGGCAATTATTGACAATTCAGGTTATGTCGCCTGTGTGCCTGTTGTTACCGTCATATATTCCGGTTCTGCCGGTAAACAAGGAAACCGAAAATGGATTCAGTCAAGGAATTATTCAGCGTGCTGGGCATCGCCCAGGAATCGGTCACCGGCGGTTCGCTGCCGGTCCACTCACCGGTTGATGGCGCGCGCATCGCCGATGTCAGGGAACACACAGCACAGCAAACGAACCAGGCGATTGACCAGGCCGCCGCCGCCCAGAAGGCATGGCGCAATGTTCCCGCGCCGCACCGTGGAGAGCTGATCCGGCTGCTGGGTGAAGAGCTACGTGAACATAAGGCAGCCCTGGGGCGCCTGGTGTCCGTCGAAGCCGGCAAGATCACCGCCGAAGGCGAAGGCGAAGTGCAGGAAATGATCGACATTTGCGATTTCGCGGTCGGGCTCTCGCGCCAGTTGTATGGCTTGACCATCGCCTCGGAGCGCCCCGGTCACCGCATGATGGAAACCTGGCACCCGGTGGGCGTGGTCGGCGTGATCACCGCCTTCAATTTCCCGGTGGCCGTGTGGTCATGGAATACCGCTCTGGCGCTTGTATGCGGCAACGCGGTCATCTGGAAGCCCTCGGAGAAAACCCCCCTCACGGCACTGGCAACCCAGGCGCTGTTTGAGCGCGCCCTCAAGCGCTTTGGCGATGCGCCGGCTCATCTGGCCCAGGTGGTCATAGGTCAGCGCGATGTGGGCCAGGTGCTGGTAGACAGTCCCAAGGTTGCCCTGGTATCGGCCACCGGCTCGACCCGCATGGGTCGCGAAGTCGGGCCGCGTGTGGCAGCCCGTTTCGGCCGCAGCCTGCTGGAGCTGGGCGGCAACAATGCCATTATTGTCAGCCAGTCGGCCGACCTGGATCTGGCGGTGCGCGGCATTCTTTTTGGGGCTATCGGCACCTGCGGCCAGCGTTGCACGTCCACCCGCCGCATCATTGCGCATCGCGATGTGGTGCAGGAGCTGACCACCCGCCTGAAAAAAGCCTATGCATCGGCCACGATCGGCAGCCCGCTGGAAGCCGGCACGCTGGTCGGACCGCTGATTGATAAAGCCGCCTTCGAGGCCATGCAAAACGCGCTGGGCCAGGCCGCCGAACAGGGCGGCACCGTGACAGGAGGCGAACGCGCACTGCAAGAGCGCTTCCCCAATGCATTCTATGTCCGGCCGGCGCTTGTGGAAATGTCCGGTCAGACAGACGTAGTGCGTCACGAAACGTTCGCGCCGATTCTGTACATCATGAGCTATGACACGTTCGAAGAGGCCATCGAGATGCAGAATGACGTGCCACAGGGCCTGTCTTCTGCCGTCTTCACCACAGACCTGCGCGAGGCAGAGCAGTTCATGTCTGCCTCGGGTTCCGATTGCGGTATTGCAAACGTGAATATCGGAACCTCGGGTGCAGAAATCGGCGGCGCCTTCGGCGGTGAAAAAGAAACCGGCGGCGGCCGCGAATCGGGCTCTGACGCCTGGAAAGCCTATATGCGTCGCGCTACCAATACCGTGAACTATTCACGCGAACTGCCGCTGGCGCAGGGTATCCGCTTCGGCGAAGACTGAGCCCCAGCGCATAATATTGCAAATGTGAACTGCACCTCTGGAATTCGGGCTTGAAATCCAATGTCCGGCGGTGCAGTTTTTTTATGACATATGCAATGGATATCCTTCCTGGACGGCCTTGCCGCTGTTGTGTTGTTGTCTTGCTAGCGCTCTTTTTGCTGTTGTCGTTGCAACTGGCTGCTGAACCTGTCTGACCGTTACGTTTTCCGCGAGCAATTTTATGGCATTTACCTTTCGCTTTGCCGAACCCTTTGCACAGGTCAAGGGCTCGCCCATTCGTGAACTATTCCGCTACCTGTCGCAGCCGGGCATGATTTCCTTTGCGGGCGGCTACCCGGCACCCGAGCTGTTCGACGTGGCGGGTCTGCAGACCTCGCTGCTTGCGCTGGCCCACAATCCGGGTACAACGCTGTCCTATGGCGCCACCGAAGGCTGGCCCGCACTGCGCGAATCCTTTGCACGCCTGACTACTTCACGCGCAATACCTACCGAGGCCGAGCAACTGATTGTCACCAGCGGCTCCCAACAAGGTTTCGATCTGCTGTTGCGCGCCTTCATCCAGCCCGGCGATACGGTGCTCGTGGAACGCCCTACTTATCCTGCGGCCCTGCAGGGATTGCGGCTGGCCGGCGCGCACATAGTCACGGTTGGCAGCGGCACCCAGGGGCCCAATCTGCAGGAGCTGGCCGCCGTTTTGAAGCAGCACCAGCCCAAACTGCTTTACCTGGTGCCCACCTTTGCGAATCCGACAGGCGCCACTATTGACCTGCAGAGCAGGCGCCGCTTGCTGGGTCTGCTTGCCGGCACGTCCTGTGTCTTGATTGAAGACGATCCCTATGGCCAGTTGCGTTTTGGAGGAACACCGGTACCAACGCTTGCCCAGCTAGCTCACGATACGGCCGTGGCCGACCAGGTCGTCTATTTGTCCAGCCTGTCAAAAACCATCGCCCCGGGCCTGCGTCTGGGCTGGATGCGGGCACATGCTGATATTCTGCGCAGGTGTGTCCTGGCCAAGCAAGTTGATGACTTGTGCTCGGCGCCCTATTTACAGGCAGTGGCGGCCCATTATCTGGATTCGGGCTGTTATGAGACTCATCTGCCGAAAATTGCCGCCTCCTACGGCGAACGCGCCCGCCTCATGATTGCGTCGCTGCGGCAGCACTTTGGCGAAAGTCTGACCCTGCTTGAGCCCGAAGGCGGCATGTTCCTTTGGGCGCGCCTGCAAGACGGCCTGGATGCCGCCTCGCTGCTGCCGCTGGCCATACAGGAGAACGTGATGTTTGTTCCCGGCAGCGCTTTTTATGCAGCACAGCCCGATCCACAGGCCTTCAGGCTTAGTTTTACCATGAGTACGCCGGAGCAAATTGTTCAGGGGTGCGAACGCCTGTTTCGCGCCGCGCAGCGACTTGCGCAGGGCGAAACAGCTGGTTAGCAGGGGAGGCGGCGGCTGGGTCTGGCCGTGGCTTTGCAGGCCCGCATTCAAGACCTTGAGGCTGCCTGATCAGCCTGATCGCCCGTAGCCGGATCGGCCAGGTCTGAGCGCGCCGGTGTCGCAATCTTGTCTTTGCTGTCATTACCGTCCGGGCTCGGCCCGGCATCGCTACCTGCAGCGAGGGCGTCCTGCAACGGTGCCGGATGCCGATCCAGGTTAGCGTCGTGATCGCCTGCCGGCGTTGCCGGCGGCATCCCGGACAGTCGATGTACATCGACCTCGGTGGTGATCGGCTGCAATGCCGGGATGCTTTTGCTTGCCTTGGCAGACAGGCTCTGGAAACGATCTACCTTGCCGGTCAGCCCTTGATTGCCGGCGAAACTGCGCACGACGGCATTGTAATGCGTGCTCAGCGTGCCGATGGTGCCGCCCAGTTTGCCCAGGTGCTCGGCGACCCGCGCCACCTGATTGTACACATCGCTGGCCCGCTCGCCGATAGCCAGCGCCTGCTCATTGCTGTCGGCCATCATCCACAAATACGACACGGTGCGCAAAATCGGCATCAACGTCGTATGCGATACCAGAATGACGCCGCGCTCATATCCATACTGAAAAATATTCTGGGCATGCCGCAGGGCCTCGATATAGGCGCTTTCTATCGGCATGAACATCAGGACAAAGCCCGGGCTTTTCATGCCGGCCAGCGCGGTATAGTCCTTGGCCGCAAGCTGGTCAATGTGCGCGCGCACCGCCCGCAGATGCGCGTCCAGGAACGCCTGTCGCGCCGCTTCTTCGGTGGCATTCACGGCCTGTTCGTAGGACACCAGAGACACCTTGCTATCGAGCACGATTTTCTTGCCATCAGGCAAAAAGACGATGAAATCCGGGTAATTGGCGCGGCCGTCCTCGCTGCGAAACAGCACCTGCGTATCAAAATGGGCGCCCTTGTGCAGCCCGGCCGCTTCCAGCGCACTTTCCAGCTGCATTTCTCCCCAGTTACCCAGGGCCTTTTTATCGCCCTTGAGCGCACGCGCCAGCGCCTGCGCGTCATGGGTCATTTTCATGCCCATGTCCATCAGCTGGCCAATCTGCGAGCGCAGCATGCTGTGCCCCTGCAGCGATTGATCATGCACCTCGTTGACCCGCGTCTGAAAACGGTCGATCTGTTCGCGCAGAGGCTGTAGCAGCCCTTCAATAGACTGGCGGCTGTTGCGCGAGAAGGTTTGTTCCTTTTCCTCGAAGATGCGGCTCGCCAGATTGCGGAACTCGGTGCCCAATTGCTCGCGGGATGCGTCAAACTGTTCCCGCATGGCCTGCAGACTCTGCGCCTTGTAGGCATGGTCGGCCTGCAGGGAAATATGCTGCTTTTCAAGGGTATTGCGCGCCATCTCCAGCTCACGCATTTGCGCTTCGAACTGCGCCAACCGCTCGCTGTACCGCTCGTTCTGCTGGCGGGCATGGGTCACGTCGCTGTGCGCGGCCGCCAGTTGGGCGGCGAGCTCATCCTTTTGCGTATCCAGCTCTCGATATTGCATCTGCAATTGTTCATAGCGCTGCTGCTCCTGCCCGTGCAGCCTGTCCCGCTCGGCCAGCAAATCCTCCAGGCCCGCGGCCCGCGCCCGGGCAGTGGCAAGCCGATAGTTCATGAACAGAGCGCACAAGAGCACGCCCGCCACGGCGCCAGCTGCCACCAGCATCCACAGCAGGGGCAAGGCCTGCAGGGCGGCGACCACTTCATTCATGCGCGCACTCCGGCTGCGACCACGGGCAATAACGCCTGGCGGCGACAGCAGGCGCTCGGCGCCTGTTCACGTGTGAATCATGAACCACAGACAGAACGGACAAACACATAACGACAGAACCCCGAAAAGCTGCCCGGCAATCAGGGCATGTCATGCATTCTAGCGCAAACGCACAACAGTCGCACTCGGCCGAAGGCCTATGCTATAAGCCCGGATGCCCGCAACGCAGGTGCAACGCCGGGCTCGCCGGGCGCCCGTTGAATCTGCTGGCGCGTTCCCTTGCAAGACCAGACAGGACCGGCTGCAATTTCTGTCCGCCAACGGGGCTGACGCGCTTGCTGACATACGCAGACCCTCCCTCTGCCCTGTCGCAACGCCTGACCCGGGGTCTGCACGCCCCCCTGCCCGTGCTGCCCCTACTACTGTTGGTCCTTGCTTCTGCTTCCCTTGCTACAGTTGCCGGCGCTGCATCTGATCGGCGATGTATTCAGCCTGGCGAATGGCCAGCGAGACAATCGTCAATGTAGGGTTCTCTGTTGCGCCGGAGGTAAACTGGCTGCCGTCGGAAATAAACAGATTGGCAATGTCGTGCGTTTGTCCGTGTTTATTGCAAACGCCATCTTCTGGCCGGGCACTCATCCGACAGGTGCCCAGGTTGTGCGTCGAGGGGTATGGCGGCGTGCGAAACGCCTTGCGCGCGCCTGCCGCTTCATACATGGCAATCGCCTGGCCGAACGCATGCTCGCGCATCGCGTGATCGTTGGGGTGATCATCAAAATGCACATTCGGCACCGGTAGACCGTGCTGGTCTTTCTGGTCATGATTCAGGGTAATGCGATTGGTTTCACGCGGCATGTCTTCGCCCACGATCCACAACCCCGCCGTTCGCGTATAGGCATCCATGTACGACGCAAAGTCGCTGCCCCAGCCGCCGGGGTTAAGAAACGCGGCATAAAACGGCAGGCCAAGCGCGATGGTTTCCAGTTCATACCCGCCGACAAAACCACGCTTGTCATTATGGCCGGCCTCATCCTGTACGATGCCGGCCATGGTGGTACCGCGGTAAAAGTGAACCGGCTCGTCAAATACCGCATAGACCGACCCGGTCGTGTGGCGCAGGTAATTGCGCCCGACCTGGCCGGAACTGTTGGCCAGCCCGTCCGGAAATTTTGACGATGCCGACAGCAGCAACAGGCGTGGCGTTTCAATGGAATTGCCGGCTACACAGACGATGCGGGCAGACTGCCGTTGCTCGTTGCCGTCCTTGTCAAAATACACCACGCCAGTGACCTTGCCTTGTGCATCGTGCTCAATGCGCGCCACATGACACTGGCTGCGCAGTTCCAGTTTGCCGGTTTTTTCTGCCTTGGGGATTTCGGTATACAACGTTGACCACTTGGCGCCCATCTTGCAGCCCTGGAAACAGAACCCCTGCTGGACACAGGCGCCGCGACCGTCACGGGCCCGGCTGTTGATGGCCATGTGCCCGGTACTGATCTTTTTATAGCCAAGACGCGTCGCGCCGTTGTACATGATCTTGAAGTTATTGTTGCCGGGCAGGCCGGGAATGCCGTTAGTGCGCGTGACGCCCATCTTGTCTTCGGCACGCGCATAATAGGGCTCCATATCCTTGAGCGTGATGGGCCAATCGAGCAAGTTGGCATCCTTGAGTTGCCCATAATGGGTCCGCGCCTTGAACTCATGCTCCTGGAACCGCAGGGAGGCGCCCGCCCAGTGCGTGGTGGTGCCGCCCACCGTCTTGCAGATCCAGGCCGGCAGATTGGGAAAATCCTTGGCAATGCGCCAGCTGCCGGATGTGGTCCGCTTGTCCAGCCAGGCCAGCTGGCTGAATGACTTCCATTCATCCTGAACAAACGATGCGGTGCTTTGCCGAGCGCCGGCTTCCAGCAACACGACGCTGATTCCCTTTTGACATAATTCGTTGGCCAGCGTGCCGCCGCCTGCGCCCGAGCCGATAATGACAACAACGCTGTCGTCCTTGTGATCAAAACTTGCCATAATGCTTATCTCCTTAATCCTGCCTGTCTCTGTTTGTACGCGCCGGTGCGATTTATGATTTCATGGAAGGACTGGCGCTCGGGGGCGGGTCGGGCAACCACTTCAGATCGTCAAAGCCACGCGCAAGATAGCCGCCTTTGCTCCAGACTTCGCCCTCGTAGCCAAAGTGGCGGTAAGCCATATCATTGTCGTAAATGGATGTGATGCATTGGCCACGTACGGTTTGAAAGAACGGATCGGCTTCCATATGCTGCAGCAGCGCCGTTTGTTTATCCAGCGCTAGACTTGAGAAGGCGCCTGCCGCCTGCTTGTTGAGTTTTGCCACGCCCTCGGCCACCAGTGTGGCCTGCGCGCCATCGCCCATTTGTGCGTCCATGTCCTTGACCAGCAAGGCGTAAACCGCATCGGGCAGATCCTTGTGCGGATACAGCGCCTTGCCCATTGCCAGCAGCGTCTCGGCCTGTACCTGGTCCAGGTGCTTGGTTTCCAGCGCCCAGGCGCGCGACGGTGCAAAGACGGCCAGCGTGGAGCCGGCGGCCAGCACCCCCGTTAGCACCGCAGCGCCGCGCAGAAATTCGCGCCGGGTCAGGGCGCCATTGGGACTTGTTTTTCTTAACAGGATCGGTGTATCCATTATTCCTCCGGGTAGCATTCGCATTGATCCGAAGCACAACCGAAGGCTGATGCCAGGGCCTGCTTCGTTTAGTTATGCAAACATTATGTGCTTTACCGATAGGCCCGGGTAATACCCATTTACTACATGGCTAGAGGAAAACCCCAATGCCCCTTATAATTTTCAGAATACAGATGGGCAATCAGGCAGCCCAGCGCCTCTGTCAGGCCAGGACAAGGCCATGGCAAGCCCACAGGACGCGGGTAGATACCAGAAGGACCTAATCGGAGCATAACGGGTTGCAAAGCGATACTGGTGCCGGGCTAGATTGTTTAGCGGCAGTGGCCCACGGGCGCGATCAGCGTCGCAGTTTGGAAAAAGCGATCAACTAACCAGAGCAATTTTCTCGGCGTGGGCCATCTTCAGCGGAGTACAGGTCTGTACTGCTGCCTGCTCTGAGCCTGTCGTAGCGTAGCGCACAGCCTGGTAGCGCATACAGGTAACGCGCAGAAAAGAGGTAAAGTTCGTGGCTTCGCCGCGATAGGCATAGACTTCGTCGTAAAGCGTGGCAATGAGTTGATTGGTGGTCGTGCCATCGCGGCGCGCCAGTTCTGCCAGCACTTCCCAGAACATATTTTCCAGCTTGATGCTGGTTACCACTTTGGCGATACGTACCGAGCGACTGCGGCACTCGTACATGATGGGATCAGTGTGAGAATAAATGCTGCACATATTGTCTCCTGCTGCAGACTGCCGATAGGCAAGACCAGTACAGAACCCGGTCTCGTCTGCGTTACCGGGCAGAAAATGACATCCGCGCGGAGCGCATCGGCGCTGCAATTGTTATGGACCTGACCACGGTCACCCGTGCAATTGGATATTACCACTTTAGTAGAATCGTGAGCAGGGCAAAACGCGACTACCTGCCCGAGCATCGACACTGCCCCAGCCAATGCGCTACTGATAGTGCCCGTGCCTTTGCAGGACTTCAATTTTATAGCCGTCCGGGTCCAATATAAAAAAGAACCGGGCCAGCAAGGTGTCGCCATCATGGAAACGCTTGATCTCCAGGGGCGACAGGCCTGCCTGCACAAGACGTGCATGCTCGGCCTCCAGGTCGTCTACACAGACGGCCACATGGCCATACCCATCGCCATGCGAGTACGGCTGCTGGCGACCTTTGTTCCAGGTCAGTTCGATCTCCATATCGTTTTCTGCGTTTCGCAGGTACGACAGGGTAAAGTCCGGGAAATCCAGCTCATGCGCCGGCTCCAGGCCGAAAGCGGTTTTGTAGAATGCCTTGGATGCTGTCAGATCAAGACAGCGCAACATGACGTGTATGATTTTTGCCAAATCGTGGTCCCCCTGTAACCTTATACGGATGCGCAAGCCCGGCGTTGATGCCGCAATTGTCGCAGTCCTTTGATTATGCAGGAGAGTAACCAGGCGGGGGTAATAGCGGATTACTACAGCGCTCTGACGGCGCGTAAACTTGCATACATTGACAGACGCGCCAGAGCCGCCTATAGACGGATACCCGGCGAGGCGGGTATCCGTCGAGGCTAAGGAGACCGAAGCTAAAGAGACCCGAAGCTGCAGACATCCGAGGCAAACACCGGCAGCAGGCATTGAGGCCACAAGCGCCGGACCTGCCGCCGCTGCAGCCGTGGTCCTCAGGCGCGCAAAGCGCCGTTATCAGAACGCAGGTACGATCGCGCCCTTGTATTTGTCTTCGATGAATTTTTTCACGTCATCCGTCTGCAGCGCCTTGATCAGCTTTTCGATAGCAGGAGACTTGGCTTTGTCTTCCGTAGTGGCCACCAGATTGGCGTAAGGCGAGTCGGCCCCTTCAATGAACAGGGCGTCTTTGGTCGGATTCAGGCCCGCTTCCAGCGCATAGTTGGTGTTGATCAGCGCCAGATCCACGTCATCGAGCACGCGCGGCAATGTGGCGGCTTCCAGTTCCTTGAACTCCAGGTTCTTGGGGTTTTCTGTCACATCCCTTGCGGTAGCCAGCAGATTGGCGGGGTCTTTCAGTTTGATCAAGCCCTGTTTTTGCAGCAGCAGCAAAGAGCGCGCGCCATTGGATGGATCGTTAGGAATAGCGACGATGGCGCCGTCCTTGATCTCGGAAACATTTTTGATTTTCTTGGAGTAAGCGCCGAACGGTTCAACATGGACCAGGCCAACTGAAACCAGTTTGGTGCCCTTTTCCTTGTTGAAGGTGTCCAGATAAGGCTTGTGCTGGAAAAAATTGGCATCCAGCTGCTTGTCGGCCACTTGCTGGTTGGGCTGCACGTAGTCGGTAAAGACCTTGACGGTCAGGTCAACCCCTTGCTTGGCCAGCGCAGGCTTGATGTGCTCAAGCAGCTCGGCGTGCGGCACCGGCGTGGCGGCCACACTCAGTGTCTCATTGGCAGCGGCTGACAGGCTGATCAGGGAACCGGCCACAAGCAGGCCACCCAGAATGTGTTTTAAGTTCATTTGCAATACTCCTTATTGCTATTTTCGGTTGAAATGTTGAACCAGATAATCTCCCAGGGTCTGCACCAGCTGCACCATGAGGATCAGAATAACCACAGTAATGATCATGACTTCGGTCTGATAGCGCTGATACCCGAAGCGGATAGCCAGATCGCCCAGGCCGCCACCGCCGATCACCCCGGACATGGCCGAATAGCTGATCAGCATGATCGTGGTAACTACCACGGCACTGATGATGCCGGTTGTGGCTTCGGGCAGCAGCGCCCACAGCACGGTCTGGCGCGAATTGGCGCCCATGGCCCGGCACGCTTCGGATATTCCCGGGTCCAGTTCACGCAGAACGTTCTCGACCAGGCGCGCAAAGAACGGCGCGGCGCCAACAACCAGTGGCGGTATCGCCCCGCCTACGCCAAGCGCACTGCCCATGATCAGGCGGGTAAACGGAATCAGCACAATCAACAGAATCAGAAACGGTACCGAACGCAAAATATTGACCACCAGCGACACCGACTGGTAAACAGGCTTGTTGGCCAGTAACTGGCGGTCACTGGTGAGAAACAGATAAACGCCTAGCGGCAGGCCGATCACCATGGTCCACAACAACGACCAGCCGGTCATCAGCAGGGTATCGATCGTGGCCTCTCCAATCAGGGGCCAGTCCAGCGTACTCCAATTCATGCTCTCAATACCTCGTAATTGACCTGATTATGCCGAAAAAAAGCCTCCAGCGGCTCATAGCGCGAAGGATCGGCATCAACGGCAAGCACCAGTTGCCCATAGGGCGTATCCTTGATTTTTCCGACGGCCCCCTGCAGAATGCTCAGATTCACGTCCAGATCGCGGCTGGCCTGGCTCAGCAGCGGACGCGCCGTACTGTGCCCGCGGTATGTCAGGCGCACAATGCGGCCCGGCACGCCTTCGATCAACTCTTTCCAGCCCTCGGCATCCACCCCGCTCTCCGAGAGCAGCGACAGCGTTGTTGCGTGTTGTGGATGCAAAAAGACCTCGACCACCTCGCCCGATTCGGCAATACGGCCATTGTCGATAATCGCCACGCGATCACAGACACTGCGGATCACATCCATGCTGTGGGTGATCAGCACCACGGTAATGCCAAAGCGCCGGTTGATATCGAGCACCAGGTTCAGGATCGACTGTGTCGTTTCCGGATCCAGCGCACTGGTGGCTTCGTCACACAGCAGCAGTTCCGGCTCATTGGCTAGCGCGCGCGCAATGCCGACCCGCTGTTGCTGCCCGCCCGACAGCTGTCTGGGATACTTGTAGGCATGGTCTTGCAGTCCGACTAGCTCCAGCAAAGCCAGCGCCCGCTCGGTCCTCGCCTTTCTGTCCATCCCTGCCAGGCGCAGGGGAAACGCCACATTTTGCAGTACGGTGCGGCTGGTAAGCAAATTGAAGTGCTGGAACACCATGCCGATCTTGTGGCGCAAGGTCCGCAGCGACGCTTCACTGATTTTGGTGATGTCCTGCCCATGCAGCAGAACACCGCCGCTAGTGGGACGTTCCAACAGATTGAGCATGCGTATGAGGGTGCTTTTGCCCGCACCGGAACGACCAATAATACCGAAAATCTCGCCTTGGGCGATGTCCAGACTGACGCCAGCCAGCGCCTCGACCACTTTGTCGCGGGAAGCGTAGGATTTATGAATATTCTTGAGCTCAATCAACGTACATACTCTGAAAAGCGGTGTGGTTTAAACGAATTTTATATTACCTGGATAAATTTGTTTTTATTTAAATATTGCTTTTGGAAATATAGAATTGATGAAAAAGCAGGGCATCAACAAGGCAGTAAGGCACGACATCCGGATCCTTCACGCAGGTGGCTCATCGGTACGCTCGGCCTGTCGCCAGGCGGTTTGCCTGAAGCCACACCGACACTGCTGCGCCGGAACTGCCCGACTCTGGCCGCGTAAGCGTAATGCCGAGTTCATCATGCGGCTTGCTTAATACGGCTTGTGTAATGCCGATTGCGGTTTACCTCTCGTGGACTGCTTATTGCAAAGTGCCGTTTGCAGAGACAGATTGCCTATTGCGCTATTCTGCCACAATCGCGCTGGCCGCAGGATTGTCTCAGGGTCGTTCGTTGTCGCCCATCTGCGGCGAGCCGCCAGTTGCGCGCAACGGAACCCGGTACACCTTTGTGCCCTTTGCTGGCCGTGCTGCACGGTTTGTGAGCCGTTCATCGTTGCCCTGAAAAGAAAATACCGTGCCTGGGCACGGTATTTTTTATGGCCAGCGAGCCATCGCCAGAGCGGCAGATCAGACCGGCCAATGAACAACCATATGTCTTATTGCAGTGCGATTTCTACATCAACACCAGCAGGCAAATCCAGGCGCATCAGCGCGTCAACGGTTTTATCTGTTGGATCAACAATGTCCATCAGACGTTGGTGCGTACGGATTTCGAACTGGTCACGTGATGTTTTATTCACGTGAGGTGAACGCAGTACGTCGTAGCGTTTGATGCGCGTTGGCAGTGGAACTGGGCCACGGACAACAGCACCGGTGCGCTTTGCTGTATCCACGATTTCAGCAGCTGACTGGTCGATAAGCTTGTAGTCAAATGCTTTAAGGCGAATACGGATTTTCTGGTTTTTCATGGGAATTCCTAAAGAACAATTATAAAGAACGAACTACCTGATCAGGGTAGCGACAAAGACGCCCGACAGCCCGAAGACTGCCGGATGCATCTGTAAATATTACTTCGTAATTTTGGCAACCACGCCGGCGCCGACGGTACGGCCACCTTCGCGAATCGCGAAGCGCAGACCTTCTTCCATGGCGATCGGTGCAATCAGCTCTACGTCCATTGAGACGTTATCGCCAGGCAGAACCATTTCTTTGTCTTCTGGCAGCTTGATCGTACCGGTTACGTCCGTTGTACGGAAGTAAAACTGAGGACGATAGCCCTGGAAGAATGGTGTGTGACGACCACCTTCGTCTTTAGACAGAATATACACCTCGGCTGCAAAGCCGGTGTGCGGTTTGATTGAACCGGGCTTGGCCAGAACCTGACCGCGCTCGACGTCTTCACGCTTGGTGCCACGCAGCAAAATACCTACGTTATCGCCCGCACGACCTTCGTCCAGCAGCTTGCGGAACATTTCCACGCCCGTGCAAGTAGTTTTGACCGTGTCTTTGATACCCACGATTTCAATCTCTTCGC
Source organism: Advenella sp. FME57 (assembly GCF_014897675.1). GTDB lineage: Bacteria > Pseudomonadota > Gammaproteobacteria > Burkholderiales > Burkholderiaceae_B > Advenella. Next base: position 28,272 of record NZ_JABUXU010000004.1, read on the forward strand.
CTACTTTGACGATACCGCGCTCGATACGGCCTGTAACCACAGTACCACGACCGGAGATTGAGAATACGTCTTCTACTGGCATCAGGAATGTGCCGTCAATCGCACGCTCTGGTGTAGGAATATACGTATCCAGTGCATTGGCCAGCGCCATAATAGCTTGCTTGCCCAGCGGACCTTCGTCGCCTTCCAGCGCCAGTTTGGCTGAACCCTTGATGACCGGTGTGTCGTCGCCTGGGAAGTCGTATTTGGACAGCAGCTCGCGCACTTCCATTTCGACCAGTTCCAGCAACTCTTCATCGTCAACCATGTCCGCTTTGTTCAGGAACACAACGATGTAAGGCACGCCAACCTGACGTGACAGCAGAATGTGCTCACGCGTCTGAGGCATCGGGCCGTCAGCGGCCGAACACACCAGGATCGCGCCGTCCATCTGCGCTGCACCCGTAATCATGTTTTTAACATAGTCGGCGTGGCCTGGGCAGTCTACGTGTGCGTAGTGACGGGCTTCGGTTTCGTACTCAACGTGAGACGTGTTGATCGTGATACCACGCGCTTTTTCTTCAGGCGCCGCGTCAATCTGGTCGTAACCTTTGGCTTCGCCGCCAAAGTGCAGAGACAATACCGTTGTAATCGCCGCTGTCAGCGTTGTTTTGCCATGGTCAACGTGACCAATCGTACCTACGTTTACGTGTGGTTTGGTACGTTCAAACTTACCTTTTGCCATAATATCTATCCAATACTTAATCTATCTGAATATGAAAACGTTGCGCCTGTCTGAATTTTGGGAGAGAGCAGGCGCAACACCTGTTGTGTTTATTTGCTGCGGGCGCTGATGACTTCTTCGGCAACGTTCTTCGGAGCTTCAGCGTATTGCTTGAATTCCATCGTGTACGTTGCACGACCCTGTGTCAGAGAACGCAGATTGGTTGCATAACCAAACATTTCCGCCAGTGGCACTTCGGCTTTAATCACTTTACCGCCACCAACCATATCGTCCATACCCTGAACCATACCACGGCGTGAGGACAGGTCGCCCATCACTGTACCGGCGTAATCTTCAGGTGTTTCCACTTCTACAGCCATCATCGGCTCCAGCAGAATCGCCTGGGCCTTGCGCATCCCTTCCTTGAAGGCCATGGATGCGGCCATGCGGAAGGCATTTTCGTTCGAGTCAACGTCATGGTAAGAACCGAAGAACAGGGTTACCTTGACATCAACAACCGGATATCCGGCAACGACACCGGCAGACAGAGTTTCCTGAATACCTTTGTCAACAGCAGGAATGTATTCACGAGGAACCACACCGCCCTTGATCGCGTCGACGAATTCGTATCCGGCGCCACCAGGAGGCAGCGGTTCCAGTTTCAGTACAACGTGACCATACTGACCACGACCACCGGACTGTTTAACGAATTTGCCTTCAACTTCTTCACATACCTTGCGGATGGTTTCACGGTAGGCCACTTGTGGTTTACCCACGTTGGCTTCCACGTTGAACTCGCGCTTCATGCGGTCTACCAGAATTTCCAGGTGCAGCTCGCCCATACCGGAAATGATGGTCTGGCCTGATTCTTCGTCACTGCGCACGCGGAAGGACGGATCCTCTGCGGCCAGACGAGACAGGGCCATACCCATTCTTTCCTGGTCAGCCTTGGTTTTTGGCTCGACTGCCTGTGAAATCACCGGCTCAGGAAATACCATGCGCTCGAGCATGATATGCGAATCCACGTCACACAGGGTTTCACCTGTTGTCACGTCTTTGAGGCCGACCACAGCGGCGATGTCGCCTGCCAGCACTTCCTTGATTTCTGCGCGGTTGTTTGCATGCATCTGCAGAATCCGGCCGATACGCTCTTTTTTACCCTTGATCGGGTTGTAGACTGTATCGCCAGAGGCCAGAACGCCCGAATAAACACGCACGAAAGTCAGCTGACCAACGAAAGGATCGGTCATCAGCTTGAATGCCAGCGCAGAGAATTTTTCCTTGTCATCGGCCTTGCGGCTAATGGGGTTACCCTCATCGTCTTCGCCGGTAACAGGAGGAATATCGGCCGGTGACGGCAGAAAGTCGATCACTGCATCCAGCATGCGCTGCACGCCCTTGTTTTTGAACGCGGTGCCGCAAAGCATGGGTTGAATTTCACATGCAATGGTGCGGATACGAATCGCCTGGGTGATTTCCTCTTCGCTCAGCTCGCCGCTCTCAAGGTATTTTTCCATGAGTTCTTCGGAAGCTTCGGCAGCAGTTTCAACCAGTTTTTCACGCCATTCATTGGCAGAGTCCACCAGTTCGGCAGGAATATCCAGGTATTCAAACTTGGTACCCTGGCTGGCCTCGTCCCAGATGATGGCTTTCATCTTGATCAGATCGACCACGCCTTTGAAGCTGTCTTCAGCACCGATAGGAATGACGATAGGTACAGGATGGGCGCGCAGGCGCGTTTTCAACTGGTCAAAAACCTTGAAGAAATTTGCACCGGTGCGGTCCATTTTGTTCACGAAGGCCAGACGCGGCACTTTGTACTTGTTGGCCTGACGCCATACTGTTTCGGATTGGGGCTGAACGCCGCCTACTGCACAGTAGACCATGCAGGCGCCATCGAGCACACGCATGGAACGTTCAACTTCAATCGTGAAGTCAACGTGTCCCGGTGTATCGATAATATTGATGCGGTGTTCCGGATAGTTACCCGCCATGCCCCGCCAGAAAGCGGTGGTCGCGGCTGAAGTAATGGTAATACCGCGTTCCTGTTCCTGCTCCATCCAGTCCATCGTTGCTGCACCATCGTGCACTTCACCGATTTTATGGCTCACACCGGTATAAAACAGAATACGCTCTGTAGTTGTCGTTTTACCAGCGTCAATGTGGGCAGAAATACCGATGTTGCGGTATCGTTCGAGCGGGGTTTTGCGGGCCATGGTTGTGTCCTTAAATTACCAGCGGAAATGGGAGAAGGCTTTGTTGGCCTCTGCCATTTTGTGTGTGTCTTCACGCTTTTTCATTGCAGAGCCGCGGCCTTCGGCCGCATCCATCAGCTCCCCGGCAAGACGAAGGTCCATTGATTTTTCACCGCGTTTTTTCGCGGCTTCACGCAACCAGCGCATTGCCAGTGCGAGGCGACGAACGGGACGGACTTCGACGGGTACCTGATAGTTGGCACCACCCACGCGACGGCTTTTAACCTCGACGATGGGTTTGATGTTGTTGATTGCCAGGTTGAACACTTCAATAGGTTCTTTACCTGTTTTGGCCTGAACATGATCAAGCGCGCCATAGATGATACGTTCTGCGACGGCTTTTTTGCCTGCCAGCATGACAACGTTCATGAATTTTGCAAGATCAACACTGCCGAATTTTGGATCAGGCAGGATCTCGCGTTTTGGGACTTCGCGACGACGTGGCATTGTACTTCCTTAGAGTGTCTGTTTCAGTTGAACCACTTGCGTGGCCGTGGCTGCCTATATGAGAGGTCAGCCCCTTACGTACCGCAGATATTTTTTCTCGCAGCTGCGGCTGCACGCTTACCAACCGGTGGGAAGGAAGCATTTTTTGTGCGTGAGCACCAAACCGGGTGAAACCGTTGAAAAGCGAATTACGCTTTCTTCGGACGTTTCGCACCGTATTTGGAACGCGACTGTTTACGGTCCTTGACGCCTTGCAGGTCAAGTGAACCGCGCACGATGTGATAGCGCACACCTGGGAGATCTTTTACACGACCGCCACGAACAAGAACCACGGAGTGTTCCTGCAGGTTGTGACCTTCACCACCGATATACGAAATAACTTCGAAACCGTTGGTCAAGCGCACTTTGGCAACTTTACGCATCGCAGAGTTAGGTTTTTTAGGTGTGGTGGTATACACGCGAGTGCATACGCCACGACGCTGAGGGCAGTTTTCAAGTGCAGGACTTTTGCTGCTCTCATGGCTGCTTACGCGCGGTTTACGCACGAGCTGGCTAATGGTTGGCATGACCTTCTATCCTATTTCATGTACAGGAAACCTGTACCGATTTATATTTGCGTCTGTTTTACGTACTGACGTTAATGTACGCCCGGGAAAGAATGGACAGCAAAGTCGCGATGGTAGCGCCGGCATATGACCGGAGCGTGTCGGGACTGTTCGGCCAGGTTTCTCTCTTGCTGAAAAAACCTGTACAGGCTTTGTGCATTGCAGATGACCAACACGACTGTTGCTTTTATGCACGTTGCTGTGTTGCCCGCCTGCATGTTGCTTTGGCACGACATTCTAACCAGGATACTGCTCTTAAAATTGTGCTCCCGAAGATGTCTTCGCGCCCGATTGTGAAGGGAAAGCTCCAGAGAAGTTTGCGTGAAACGTTCAATAGAATATTGCTTTGCCACAAACTACCGGGGCCAGTCACGTTACATGTTCCGCTTCCTGATTGATGCGCCTTGCGCTCAGCGCATGTTTGCGCCAGGCTGCTACACCAACTTGGAACCAGCATCATTTCGCCTGCAAAGCTATAAGTTCACAAGCCGCGTGCACACGAATATTGCAACTGACGGACATGCAACTGAAAGCGTCAAAAGGCGCCTTTCACAAAGCGCCTGTCGGCGAAACGACCATATAACAGAGACCTTAAAACAACCAAAGAGCAACAAGTCTTACTGCTATTACCCAGCGCTATTACCACTAGGTAGCCCGTCACATTAACACAATCCCCATAAAACGTCAAGAAAACAGTACGTTGCAACCCAGGAGAATTGCGCAGCTAGCAACAGGCAAAAGGTCGAAAAATGGTTCGGCATTTACGCTCTTTGGCGAAATAGTCCATAAAAAACAACGGTTTTGCTATAATTGCCCACTAAATTCCCGCTGTGCGGGGCCATGTGCTGGGGGTCAGCGATCCTGCGCCTCGCCATACTAGGAAAAAAAATCACATGAAGATTGCCATACTAGAAGATGATCTCGCCCAGGCGGCGCAAATGGTGCAGGCAGTAGAAAAAATGGGGTATGGCTGCACGCATTACAGCTCAGGCAAGGAACTCATGTCTGCCCTGCGGGATCCCGAAATGTTCAATCTGCTCATTCTCGATTGGGAATTGCCCGAAATTACCGGTAAGGATGTGCTGGCCTGGGTGCGCAGCAACATCGGCTATTCCCTGCCGGTGCTGTTCCTGACCAGCCGGACCAGTGAAGAAGACCTGGTCGAAGCCATCGAGGCCGGCGCCGACGATTACATCGCCAAACCCTATACAACCCAGGCCTTGCGCGTGCGCATACTGTCGCTGCTGCGGCGCGCCAATCCGGCCGATGTCGACAATACGGTGATCGAAGTGGGCCCCTACCACATCGACACGCAAATGCGCTCGGTGCGCCTGCACAACGAAGCAATTGCACTGGCGCCCAAGGAATTTGACCTGGCGGTTCTGTTTTTCCGCAATATGGGGCGGCTGTTCTCCCGTGATGCGCTCAGCGCATCCATCTGGAATCGCGAAATTCCGGCAACCTCCCGCACCCTGGACACCCATTTGTCCAACGTCAGGCAAAAGCTGCAGATTCGCCCGGAGAACGGCCTGCGCATCGTCTCATCGTACGCACTGGGCTACCGCCTGGAAGCGGTAACTGAACCCGCAGCCTCGGACACCCCGGCCCAGCCCAAACAGACCCGCATCTCCGACCTGACATGAGAGTATCCAGAGCAATCCTGATCTACCTGCTGGCCTTCCTTGTTGGCGGGTCGCTGGTCAGCGGCGCCGCTTTCGGTCAGGCGGCCGGTGCGCGCGGCGACTTTTTCACCTACCGGTTTGTTCCCGGCGATATTTTGCTGACGCTGTCGCAGCGTTTTACCCAGAATCGGGAAAACTGGAAAACCATCCGCGAAATCAACGGCATAGCTGATCAATACAAGATTCCTGTCGGCTTCGAACTGAAAATTCCATTTTCCCTGATTGACGAAGTCCCTGCCAGCGCGACCATTTCGCACTTGCGCGGACAGGCGTTTCTTAACGGCTCGCCGATTGCGCAAACCGGCGGTCAGATCAGCGAGGGCGCGGTCGTTACCACGGGCCCTAACAGCAACGTTACCCTGACCCTGCCGGATAACAGCAAGGTACTGGTTCCCGTCAACAGCACAGTCACCGCCAAACGGCTGCAGCGCTTTTCGGGCACCGGGTATATCGACGCCATCTTCACCATCGACCGCGGGGAAGTCCAGAGTCATGTCAACCCCGGCGGCGAAGGCGTGGGGCGCTTTGAAATCCGCACCCCAGTGAGTGTTACCGGAGTTCGCGGCACCATCCTGCGTGCAGGAACCCGCCAGGGCCAGGGCGCTTACAGCGCCATCATCAAGGGACAGGCAGATTTCTCGCCGGCCGATGGGGTCTCGCTCACCAGGCTTGGCAGCAACCAGGGCGCGGTAACGGATGGTGCCGGAAAGCCGTCGGGAACGCACGCATTGCTGGCGCCCCCGGTGTTGCATCCGATGGACGCGCAATCACACAACCGTCAGCTTCGTTTCGATCCGGTTCCGGGCGCCGTTGCCTATGAGCTCGTCCTGGCCGAAGACAGCGAGGGCTATGACGTGCTCTGGAGCCAGCGCATTACCGGGACCACGGCCACACTGCCGGCGGTACGCAACGGTACTGTTTACGTGCTGGTGCGCTCCATTGACCAGCAGATGCTAGCCGGCGGCCACGCAGTACTGCAAATCGAGCAAACCATGAATACGATCAATGACGGACAAGGATCGCCCGTCGGCATCGGCAACGGCAGCTACCTGCTGCATTCCACGTTTTAACCGGCAGCAGGCGCAATGCGGGGTTCGCTTGGCCGACGCTTTCATCGTGAATGGATTCTGGTTACGGCGCTGATCCTGACCGTGACCGCGCTATGCAGCCAGTTTTCGATGCTGTCGCGTTTCAGTTTTGCCCTGTACGATGTGGCCGTTAGCTACACGCAAGAGCGGCAGCCGGACCCGGATATTGCCATTGTCGTGATCGACGACAAGAGCCTGGCGCAAATCGGTTTCTGGCCGTGGGAGCGGAGTGTTCACGCCAACCTGCTGACATCGCTGCGCAATGCGCGCGCCGTCGGATTCGATATTCTTTTTACCGACGCCGATCCGCATGACCCTCTGGTCGATCAAAAGCTGGCGCAGGCCATCGAACGCAACGGCAAGGTGGTGCTGGCCAATTTTCTGACCGGTCCCGGACAGCAGTTGCCGGTCAACCCCATTGCCAAACTTGCTCAGGCAGCCCGCGCGCTGGGCTTTATCAATATTGTGCCTGATTCCGATGGCATGGTGCGCCGTATCCGTCTGACCGCGCCCCAGGACAGCACGCAACAGCACTTTGCCCTATCGATGCTGGCCGTTGGGGGCGATACAGCAACCTCCGCCTCGCTCACCGCGCGCAGCAAGGAGCAACCCTATCTGATCCCCTATGTAGGCGCGCCGCTCACCTTCCCCATGATGTCGTACAGCGACGTGCTGTTTGGTCGAATTCCGGCCAGCTATTTCGACAACAAATATGTTTTGATCGGCGCATGGGGAACGGGGATGGGCGACCGTTTTCCGACGCCGGACTCCACAGGTGCCATAGACAATATGTCGGGGGTCGAGATCCTGGCCAACGTGTTGCAATCGACGCGTGAAGGTAACTGGATTACCGAGCCCGGGAAAATGGCGCACACCCTGATTTCCCTGGTGCCGGTGCTATTGCTGCTGATTGCGATCAGGCAACTGTCGCCGCGTCGTGTCCTGCTTGCCACGCTGGTGGCGCTGTTGCTGGTGCTGGCCGGTTCCCTGCTGATGCTGGCGCTGGGCAACTACTGGATAACTCCTGTCGCGGCCATGAGCGGGATTGCGCTGACCTACCCCGTATGGAGCTGGCGCACGCAGGAAATGGCCCTGAACCAGATGAGTTGGGAAATGAGCGAACTCAATCGCGAGTACCCCTTGCTGCGGGCAGAGATGGCACTGGCCGATACGCCTCAGAAATTTCACTTGTCGTTAAATGAACGGATCATGGAGTTGCGCTTTGCGCTGAACCGGGTGCGTTCGCTACGCCAGTTCATCAGTGACAGCTTCAATGCCATTCCGGACCCGGCCCTTGTCTTTGACGCCAACCATCAGCTTACCCTGTGGACCAGCAGTGCCAAACGGTACATGGCCAGCCTGGGCGATCTGGCGCTGACCGAAGGGCTGCCGGTGCAGACTTTGCTCAATGCCATTATTCCCGATGCACCGACATGCCGTGAACTGGCGGCAGCGATCGAGCACCCTGAGCGCACCCTGTCGGGACAGACACCGGAAACAGGCAATAGTGCTGCAGCATGGATCCATGCCGAGGAAGGATTCGAAGTGCGTGATCGCGCCGGCAATGACCTGCTGCTCAAATCCATGCCCACCTATACCGCCGGCCGTCGCCGCTCGGGATACATCCTGAACCTGATTGATATCAGTGCGCTGCGTCAGGCCGAACGCAAGCGTGATGACACCTTGCGATTCATCTCCCATGATATGCGGGCGCCACAGAACTCCATTCTTGCACTGATCGACTTGCAGGCAGATGCGGCGCGCGCCCTGCCCACCAACGAGCTATTGCAACGCGTCAGTCATCTTTCGGAAAGAACCATCGGCCTGGTGGAAGACTTTGTACAATTTACGCGGGCTGAAAAAGCCGACATCGAATTTGTACCGCTTAATCTGAGTGATCTGCTGCAGGACGCAATCAATGAACTCTGGGTCGATAGCCGGACCCGAAATATTCCCATTGTGAGCAACATCACGCCGCTGTGCGCCTTTATCAAGGGGGACCAGTCATTGCTGATGCGCTGCCTGGGCAATTTGCTGGACAACGCCTTCAAATACAGTGCGGACAACACAACGGTCACATGCAGCCTGACCTCGGCAGGCGACTTCTGGGAAGTCAGCATCCGCGATGAGGGCTGCGGCATCAGTGAGCAGGATCAGCAACACCTGTTCACGCTATTTACCCGTGTAGGCGCGGCCCGTGAACAAGACCCCGGGGGCCTGGGCCTTGGCCTGGTTTTTGTCAAAACCGTAGTCACGCGCCATCATGGGGATATTCGCGTACAGTCGGCACCAGGCCATGGGTCTACTTTTATTATCCGCCTGCCTAAAGATGAGGTTGAAGAATCCGCCGGGCCTTCTCTATAACCGGCATATCCACCATCTGGCCATCCAGCTTAAAGGCAGCCCGCCCGCTTTGCTGATGCTCATCCAGCACGCGCTGGGCCCAGTCCTTTTCCTGCGCCGTGGGTTCAAAGACGTCATGGATCACCGCCAACTGGGCAGGATGAATGCAGAGCGCCCCCGCAAACCCCATGCCTTTGGCCAGCGCAACCGATTGCCTGAGCCCGTCGGTATCTGAAATATCCGGAAAAACGCCATCCAGTGGCGCATCAATGCCCGCTGCCCGGCTTTGGATCACCAGTTGTGGACGCACCGCCGCCAGCAGTTGCTGCGCCCCTTGCGAGTCGCGATCCATGTTCAGGTCCAGCGCCAGATCCAGTGCGCCAAAAGACAGTCGCGCCACACCCGGCGCCTGGCACAGTTCGGGCATCCGCATGATGCCCATAGCGCTTTCAATGATCGGGTAGACCGGCTTTTTGGCCATCCCTGCGGCCTTGATCTGTGACTCGCTTTCAGCCTTCGGCAGCATCACGCCTGTGATATTCGCCAGCTTCGCGCAAAGGGCAATATCATCGTTGAACCAGCGGCTGCGCGCATCATTGACACGTAACAGAAACTGCTGTTCGGGATTGGCGGTGGCAAATTCGCGCAGCGCATCGCGTGCGCTTTGCTTGGCATCCTGTTCCACCGCATCTTCCAGATCGACGATGACAATATCGGCGCCGCTGGCCAGCGCCTTGGGAATTCTGTCAACCCGGGTGGCAGGGACAAACAGCGCGGATCGCATTTTCATGACTGGCAAACTCCTTGTTTATTACGGGTGGCAGCGCTCGTCTGGCCCCGCCTGTGTATATTTACTGGCCGTCAGATAATACCGGCAGATTGCCACTGACCGACCGTGTCCTCATCATAGCCCAGTTCATCCAGGATCGCGGCCGAATGCTCGCCAAGCGCGGGGACCGCATCAATGCGAAAGTCATAGCTGTTGTTCACGCCCGGCGGCAAAAAGGTAGGCAGTGTTCCCACCGGGCTGTCCATTTGCGTCCAGCGATTGCGCGCCTTCAGTTGCGGATGTTCCCATACCGCCTTCATGTCGTTGACACGGGCGTTGGCGATGCCTGCTTTTTCCAGACGCTCGATAATTTGCTCGTCGTCATAGGCAGCAAAGGACTGGATAATCAGATCACGCAAGGCATCGCGATTGGTCGTGCGCATCGTGTTGGATGCGAAACGAGAGTCTGTGGCCAGCTCGGGTTTTTCCAGCACCTGTTCACAGAACATTTTCCATTCGCGCTCATTCTGCAATCCCAGCATGATGGTTTTGCCGTTGCCGGCCAGAAACGGCCCGTAGGGATAAATGGCGGCGTGGGCAGCGCCTGCCCGGACCGGTGGCGGGGCGCCGTCATAGGTGTAATACAGCGGAAAACCCATCCACTCGACCATACTTTCGAGCATGGTCAGGTCAATATGGCTGCCTTTGCCGGTCTTGCCGCGCTGCAGCAGCGCCGACAGAATATGGGTATACGCATACATGCCGGCTGCAATATCGGCAATGGAGCAGCCGGCCTTGGCCGGTTCATTGGCGCTGCCGGTTACGGACACAAAGCCACTCTCGCTCTGGATCAACAAGTCATAGGCTTTTTTATGCTCATAAGGGCCGCCGGCGCCATAGCCCGAAATGTCACACACCACCAGGCCCGGATACTGTTCGTGCAGGGCATCGAACGAGAGCCCAAGACGCGCCGCCGCGCCGGGTGCCAGATTCTGCACCAGCACATCCACCTGGGGCAGCAGGCGGGCCAGCACTTCTTTGGCCTGCTGGCTTTTCAGATCCAGGGTAAGGCTTTGCTTGGAGCGATTGGTCCATACGAAATGAGATGCCATGCCGTTGACGCGTTCATCATAATTGCGGGCAAAATCGCCCACGCCGGGTCGCTCCACCTTGATGACGCGGGCCCCCAGATCGGCCAGTTGCCGGGTGCAAAAGGGCGCGGCAATGGCATGTTCCAGGCTCAGGACAGTGATGCCGTCAAGCGGGCGAATGCCGGTTGATTGTTCTGTTTTCATTTGAAAGTTACCTCTGCTGTCTGGGCCACGGTGCCCTCCTGCTCGGCCCATACGCGTGCGCGGCCTGCTTCGGTGATCACGCCCTGTGCACGAAATTCAGCCGGGGCGATCAGTGGACGATGACCACGAAAGGAAAAGCCGGTCACGGTTTTATCGGGATTGGCCTGACAAAACGCCTGCAACAGACGGGTTGCAATCATCGGGCCATGCACCACCAGGCCAGGATAGCCTTCGGTCTGCGTTACATAGGGATGATCATAATGAATGCGATGGCCATTGAAGGTCACCGCAGAATAACGAAACAGCAGCGTGCTGGTCGGCGTGATGGGCTCGGACCACGCGCCGGCCTGGGCCGCTTCGGTGCCACCCAGTTTGGGCGCAGCAGGTTCGCGATAAACGATGTCCTGTTCCTCGTGGATGCACAGTTGCCCATCCTGTTTATATTCATGCGTCACGGTCACAAAAAGCAGTTTGCCGGTACTGCCCTGCTTTTCGCGGATGGCAGAGATGGTCGAGATGCGTTCGCCGTCGCGCCCGACCAGCAAAGGCTGGTGAAACTGCAGGCGACCGCCGGCCCACATGCGGTTGCGATCATCGGCAGGCGGCAGAAAGCCCCCGCGCCTGGGGTGACCATCCTGGCCAAGCTGGTCCTGCGGCGCCGGCTCAATGAACAGCGCCCATTGCCACAAGGGTGGCAGCGCTTGCCCGGCAGCCGGTGCGCTCGTCTCCAGCGAGGCCGCTATTTTTCTTACATGAGAAGGATTGATAAAATCCTGCGCCACTTCCTGGCGACCAATCCAGTCGGAGAGGTTGGACTGCTGAGCATCCTGAGTCATTCCACTGTTTCCTGACAATAATAAAATAATAAACGCTTCGGCAACGGGCCGGGCGTGTCGTGGGCGCACCTGAAAGCGGCGCAGCTTGGCCAGCACCCTGGTAACGCGGCGGTTGCCGCGGATCGGGTGAGCCTGCTGTACCCTTCATGCAAACACGCTCGCGCAAACACCCCTCATGCAAACATAATTGCAATATCACCTGTGCGCCCCGCCAATGAACTGGCTGCGGAGTCTGACCTGCACCTGAGCTGGTCGTTCATGAAAAACCGGCGTGCCTGTCGGCGCTGAAACGCGCTGCCTGCCAAAACCTGACAGCCATGAGCATAACCCCTAGGACCACAGCAGGGAATTATTAATCCTGAAAGGGGGACTTTACCTGATCCTATGGCGGCCGATATCCGGCAGTGCTTGGGCATTCCCCGGGCGTTTGACGGGATGTGCCCGGGCAGGTCGGACAAGAGAGAGGCGCGCCGCCCGTCATGACCGCTCGTACCCATCCGTGGCCGCTTGGGACCCGAGTCAGCGCTTGCCGCGCTTGAGATTGCGCAAACGCCGTTCGTCTTCGGCGCAACCGCCCTCGCCCGACATGCCCGCATCGGCCTGCATCAGCGCGACCAGCTCCTGCGCAAAAGACGGCAAATCTTCCAGTCGGCGCACGCAAACATAGAGACGGCGCAATGCCCAGCTGTCGCTCAAATGGATAATCTTCAGCGGCATGTTGGCCACGTAGCGCAAAGCCGCTGTTTCGGGGATCACGCCAATGCCGGCGTTGGCCGCGATCATCCGGCAGGCCGCTTCGAAGCCGCCCACTTCGACGCGAAAGCGCAAGGGGCTGCCCAACGTCTCGGCGGCCTGCTTCAGAAACGCATGAATCGCGCTCCACTCGGACAGGCCGACAAATTCGTAGGACAGCGTTTCTGCAAATGCCAGTTCATCATATGCCGCCAGCCGATGGTTCTGCGAGGTGACCAGCACCAGGTTGTCGGAACGGTAGGGAATGAAACGCACGCCATCGTCAGAGGCGACCTGGTCTTCGTCAATGCCGGCCACCACACCGATATCGGCCAATCCTTCGCTGACCAGCTTGACGATGCGATAACTCAAACGTTCGCGCAGTTCGACGCTGACATCCGGGTGCAGGGCAAGATAGCGGCTCAGGATGTCGGGCATAAATTCATTCATGGCGGTGGTATTGGCATACACCCGCACCTTGCCCTTGATCCCTTCGGCAAATTCGCGAATATCACCGCGCAAATGCTCCAGCTGGCGCAGCACAATATGGGCATGGCGCACAAAGGCCTCTCCCGATGGGGTGAGCGTGACGCCCTGGCTGTTACGGTACAGCAACGCCGTGCCCAGGTTGTTTTCCAGGTTTTTCACCCGGTTGCTGGCCGCCGGCAGCGACAGGTGCGAGCGCTCGGCGCCCTTGGTCAGGCTGTTCACTTCGCTAATATGCACCATCAGTTGCATGTCCGTGAGGTCAAAATGCATCGCCATCTGCGGTGCTCCTTAATAAACGCTAAAGTCTTTGTTAAGCAAACATCAATATTCAGAACCGGTGCAATCTGGCAAAGTACAGGCTGTTCCTGTTAATATTTCCGAGACTTCCATCATGCAACATCAAGCTGACGCCTACCAGGACATTCGCGATGCCATTCGTGATTTGTGCTCCCAATTTCCTGCTGAGTATTTTCGTGATATTGACGAGAAACGCGCCTACCCCGAGACCTTTGTCAATGCCCTGACCGAGGCGGGCTGGCTGGCCGCCCTGATTCCCCAGGAATATGGTGGTTCGGGCCTCAGTCTAACTGAAGCGAGCGTTATCATGGAGGAGATCAACCGCTGTGGGGGTAATTCCGGAGCCTGCCATGGCCAGATGTATAACATGGGCACGCTATTGCGCCATGGGTCGGACGAGCAGAAAACACGTTACCTGCCCAAGATCGCCACCGGCCAGCTGCGTTTACAGTCCATGGCCGTGACCGAACCGACGACCGGCACCGACACCACCAAAATCAAAACCACTGCCGTCAAAAAAGACGGTCGTTACGTGATCAATGGCCAGAAAGTATGGATTTCCCGTGTCCAGCATTCCGATCTCATGATTCTGCTGGCGCGCACCACCCCGCTGGACCAGGTCACCCGCAAGTCCGAGGGCATGTCCATTTTCCTGGTCGACATCCATGCCGCGCTCAAGGGCGGCATGACCCTGCAGCCCATTCCCAATATGGTGAACCATGAAACCAACGAGCTGTTTTTCGACAATCTCGAGTTGCCCGAAGAAAACCTGATCGGCGAAGAAGGCAAGGGGTTCAAATATATATTGGACGGCCTGAACGCCGAGCGTACGCTGATTGCGGCCGAATGTATCGGCGACGGTTACTGGTTCATCGACAAGGTGAGTGCCTACGTCAAGGAACGCAAGGTGTTTGGCCGCCCGATCGGGCAGAACCAGGGTGTACAGTTTCCTATCGCCAAGGCCTTCATCAATATCGAGGCCGCCAGCCTGATGCGCTATGAAGCGGCGCGCCGTTTTGATGCCAAGCAGGCTTGCGGCACACAGGCCAACATGGCCAAGCTGCTGGCTTCGGAAGCCTCGTGGGAAGCGGCCAATGCATGTTTACAGTTCCATGGCGGCTTCGGCTTTGCCAATGAATACGATGTAGAGCGCAAATTCCGTGAAACCCGGCTGTACCAGGTTGCGCCTATTTCAACCAATCTGATTTATTCCTACGTTGCCGAGCACGTTCTGGGCCTGCCCCGTTCGTTCTGATCCGGCCCATTATTACCCGTTTTTTTGTCCAGGAAGCCTGTTATGACGCAAACGCCCAGCGCCACCCTCGCCGAATTTTCCGCCACGCTCAACTTTGAGATGATCCCTGCAGCGGTCATTGCCCGCTGTGAAGATTTTCTACTCGATACCTTTGGTTCCATGCTTGCAGGCTATCCGGCTCGACCGGTCAAGTCGATCCGCGATTTTGCGCGGGCCATGGGCCCGGCCCAGGGCAGTGCGCAAATCATCGGCTCCACGCAGACTACCTCGCCGCTGTTTGCAGCGCTGATCAACGGCGCAGCGGCGCATATGGTGGAACAGGATGATGTGCATAACGGCTCGGTATTTCATCCGGCCGCCGTGGTGTTTCCTGCGGCGCTGGCCGTGGCCCAGGAAACGGGCGCTTCCGGCCGGGATCTGCTGACCGCCTGCGTGGCCGGCTACGAGGTCGGTATCCGTGTGGGCGAGTTTCTGGGCCGCTCGCACTACCGCATCTTTCATACTACGGGCACGGCAGGCACCATTGCGGCCGCCGTGGCCGCCGGCCGATTGATGGGATTGTCGCCTGCGCAAATGCTCGATGCCATCGGCTCGGCCGGAACCCAGGCCGCCGGCTTGTGGGAGTTTTTGCGTACCGCGGCCGATTCCAAGCAGTTGCATACGGCCAAAGCGGCAGCCAACGGCCTGACGGCAGCCTGGCTGGCACGCGATGGATTTACCGGCGCCAAACAGATTCTCGAAGGCGCTCAGGGCATGGGCGCAGGCATGTCCAGCGACGCTGATCCGGCCCGCCTGACCGACCGACTGGGCTCGCGCTGGGCCCTGACCGAAACCTCGTTCAAGTACCACGCATCATGCCGTCATACGCATCCTGCCGCCGATGCCCTGGCGCGGGTCATGCAGGACCATGGACTGGCCGCCGCCGATATCAGCCGTGTGATTACGCATGTGCATCAGGGCGCCATCGACGTCCTGGGTGCGGTAACCCGTCCCGAAACCGTGCACCAGTCCAAGTTTTCCATGGGCACGGTGCTGGCGCTGATCGCCCTGCGTCAGCGTGCCGGCATGCCCGAGTTTGACGCTGCACTCAATGACCAGGCCGTCGCGGATTTCCGTGACCGGGTCACCATGGAGCTGGACGAAGAAGTCGATACGGCCTATCCGCAGCGCTGGATTGGCAAGGTGTCGGTCGTGACCCAGGACGGTCGTACGCTGCAGGGCCGGGTCGATGAGCCCAAGGGCGATCCGGGCAATACCCTGTCACGCGAGGAAATTCGCGAAAAGGTTCGTGGGCTGGCTCAATACGGCAAGTCACTATCGGAGAACCAGGTGCAATCGGGCATGCATGCCATCGAAGCAATCGGCAAGCTGCCACGCGTTGGCGCCATTTATTAAGCTTGTCAGGGCATTTGCCCCGCGCTGTCGGGGGCGACAGGTAACGGTCGCCAGGTTGGGCATGAGACCGTCGGAGCGGGCGACGTCAAAGCTGGCGATACCAAGTCAATACCAAAGAAGGCGATCTGGATGGACGCTAGCGGCGCGGGGACTGCGCTGCAGGCTGTCCGAGTGGCAGCTATCAGGTCTGGCCCGCGTGCTACTGATACCGTTCGCGGTAGGCCAGCGGCGATAAGCCGCTATATTTGCGAAAGGTATCGCGAAAGGCCTTGGCGTCGTTGTAGCCCACCCCGTACATCACATCTGAAATCGTACTGCTGGTCATTTCAAGCTGCCGCTTGGCCGCTTCCACCCGAATGCGCTGCTGATATTCCAATACCGATTGCCCGGTGGCCTTGCGAAAACGCCGCTCCAGGGTGCGTCGCCCCATGGCGAAAGAATCGCACAACTGTTCGACTGTAATTTTTTCGGAATAATGCCGTTCCAGAAAGGACTGCACCGGGGTGATGCTTGAGTCGCCATGCGCTTTCCAGCCATTGAAAATGGAAAAGGGCAACTGCGAATGGCGTTCATAATCGAGCTGGAACACCTTGGCGCAATAGATGGCGGTGGCCCGATCCGAATGCATTTCGATCAGGTGCAGGATCAGGCGGCTGGCCGAAATGGCGCCGCCGCTGGTAAAGATGCCCCCATCAAAATCCATGGTTTTCTCGGCATTCCAGCGCACCCTGGGAAATACTTGTTGCATGGCTTCCAGCGCCTGCCAGTGCGTAACCGCCCGCAGCCCATCCAGAATACCAGCCGCCGCCAACAGGGAGCTGCCCATACACAGGCTGGCCACCGGCGCACCTTGCGCAAATTTGGCGGCGATCCAGCCGATCAGGGCGGCGTTTTCGCTTAGCGCTGCTGGAGATGGTGTAGTTGGCGGCACAATGTACAGATCCGCTTGCGGGATATCCGGCAACAAATGGTCCGGATGGATCGTGTAATGCCCGTTACCGGCCCGTATATCGCTTTGCGCGCCTGCGAGCGATACCTCGAAGGGCATGGGCAGGTTTTGCTGCTTACGATAGCTGCAGGCTTCGGCAAGCCCCAGCCGGGCCTGTTCCAGACCGGCAAGATTGACGCCTTGGGGGACAAGAAAAACAATCTGCTTCATGGCACACTCCGCTTGCGGATTTCCGGTAGCGAACACGACCGGATACGCGCTCACTATACGGCAGAATGATGTCGCAATCAACCCGTGCAATTGCCGTTATCTGCACTTTTCAGCATGCATGCCGCGCCACTATAGTGTCAACTATGTCAATGACAGCCTACCGGAGGCACCCATGCGCGTCACGCTATCACCGTATCTGAATTTCGATGGTCAATGTCGTCAGGCGCTGACGCTGTACCACGCCTGCTTCGGTGGTGAACTCAAGTTCCAGACCGTGGCCGACAGCCCGCCCATGCCTTCCGGGTCCGATTGCGCGGCCGCGTTGCCTCACCCCCAGGCAATCATGCATGGACATCTGGTCAACCAGGACTTTATGATTCAGGGGACCGACATGAGCGGTCCCGAAGGCTATCGTCCGGGTAACGATTACGGCTTTGGCGTCAGCCTTGACAGTGAAGACAGCCTGCGCCGTTGCGTAGAGATTCTCGCCGGCGGCGGCACCATTGCCGTGGCGCCCGGGCCGACGCCATGGGCAGACTTGTTCGCGGCGCTCACCGACAGGTTCGGCAAGATCTGGTATCTGAATTACTTTGGCAGCAAATCACCCCAATAATCCTACTGGAGTTCATAATGAATACCGACAACCCAACCCTGCTTTTCGTCAATTTGCCGGTCACCTCGATTGAAGCGACCAAAACATTTTTCTCGGGCCTGGGCTTTACGTTCAACCCCATGTTCAGCGATGAAAATGCGGTGTGCATGCCAATCAGTCCAATGGCAAGTGTGATGTTTCTTCAACAGAAGCGATTTTCCGACTTCACCCCCAAACCGATTGCCGACGCCCACAAAAGCAGCGAAGTGCTGCTATGCATCAGTCGCGATTCCAGAGAGCAGGTGGACGAACTGACCAACCGTGCCCTGGCGCTGGGCGCGACCGAAGTGCGCGAGCCCCAGGATTACGGCTTCATGTACGGCCGCAGCGTCAACGACCTGGATGGGCACATCTGGGAAATCATGTGGATGGATATGGCGCAGTTCCCGGGCAATGATGCCGCAGCAAAGACCGACAATACGACCGCATAACGACAGCAAGGGTGTGGCGCAACGGGGCTGGCAGGAAAAATAAAGGCGTTGCGCCACACCCTTGTAGCCTCGTCGCAGCCCCCTACCTGTAGCAAGGCTGGCTTGGGACGTGCCTCAGGTGCCTGGCAGGCGCGGTTCATCCTCTTCAATATCGGTCTGGCTGTCTGCAGCATGACCGGCGGCCGCTTGCGCTCGTGCAGTCAGTGTTTCCAGGATCAGCTTGTGCCTGCGCTGGGTACACAGGCGCAATACTTCACGCTTGCGGGTATCGGAAAAGGTCTGCCATTGAAACCGCTCTTCCCGGTTGCGCAGACAGCCACGGCACAGGCCGCGGCTGTTGACTTCGCATATCCCCCGGCAGGGGCTGGGAATGTCGAAAAATTCGAGCTGTTCCATTGATATTTCAGACTGCATATTCACCTGGCATGTTCATCACGGTGGTTACAGTCCGCCCTCGGTCAGTTTTTTCGGGTCCAGCAGCTTGCGCAATTGCGCCTGGCCCAGATCGGTGTTTTCGTCAGCCACGTCGATCACCGGCCGCTTTTCCTTGTATGCCTGTTTGGCAATGTCTGCCGCCTTCAGGTACCCGACTACCGGATTGAGCGCAGTGACCAGAATCGGATTCTTGTCCAGTGCCTCCTGCAGCCTGGCTTCATTGACCTTGAAGGTGGCAATGGATTTGTCCGCCAGCAGGCGGGACACATTGGCCAGCAATTGAATGCTGCCCAGCAGGTTGTGGGCAATCATGGGCAGCATAACGTTCAATTCAAAATTGCCTGCCTGCCCGCCCACCGTAATGGCCGCATCGTTGCCGATAACCTGTGCCGCGACCATGGCAGTGGCCTCGGGGATAACCGGGTTGACCTTGCCCGGCATGATCGACGAGCCCGGCTGCAGCGCTTCCAATTCGATTTCACCCAGACCGGCCAACGGGCCGGAATTCATCCAGCGCAGATCATTGGCAATTTTCATGAACGTCACCGCCGTGGTCTTGAGCTGTCCTGACAGCGCCACGGCAATATCCTGGGAGCTGATGTGGGCAAAAAAGTTTTCGGCAGGGGTAAAGCGCACCCCTGTCAGCGTACTGATCTGGCGGGCAAATTCAGCGGCAAATTTTGGATGAGCGTTGATCCCCGTGCCCACTGCGGTGCCGCCCTGCGCCAGGGTTTGCAGCAGCGGCTGCTGCGCCTTGAGCATCTGGATGTTCTGTTCGACCTGCACTGCCCAGCCTTCGAGCGATTGGCTCATCCGTACGGGCATGGCGTCCATCAAATGGGTCCTGCCTGTCTTCACATAGCGATCGACCGCGCGCGCTTTCTTGCGAATCACTTTGGCCAGATGCGTCAGCGCCGGCAGCAGTTCTTTGTGCAGTTGCACTGCTGCGCTGATATGAATGGTGCCAGGAATCATATCGTTGCTGCTTTGCCCGTAGTTGACATGATCATTGGGGCTGACCGGCTCGCCATACAGTTTGGTCGCCAGCGTGGCCAGCACCTCGTTGGCATTCATGTTGGTGCTGGTGCCCGATCCGGTCTGGTAGATATCAATGGGAAAATGCACCATGAAATCGCCTTCGAGCAGCGTATCCACGGAGGTCACGATTGCCTGCCCCATGTCAGGTGGAATCTGTTTCAGCCTGACATTGGCTTTGGCCGCAGCCGCCTTGGCCAGCAACAGGGAACGGATAAAGGTGGCAGGCAGGCGCTGCCCGCTGATCGGGAAGTTATTGATGGCGCGCTGAGTCTGTGCACCATAAAGCGCCTGGGCCGGAACCTCCAACTGCCCCATACTGTCTTTCTCGATCCGTGTTTTCATTGCTTAACCTCATCAGTTCAAAATATGAAAAACCTGTGCTGCGCACTGGCGACTGCCATACCCTGTCATACCATTATAAGCACCACCTGGCCGCACCGGACGGCAAAGTGCCGGCTAGTGATTCGATTTGCACAGCCAAGCGCCTGCGCACTATGATAAGTGCGAAGCGCAACCTTTTTCCCTATCACCCCTTTTTCCTGTAAGGATTCGATCATGTCAGCCAGCCGTATTACCTTTTACTCCAACCCACAGTCCCGCGCCGCCGTTATCCACTGGATGCTTGAAGAGCTGGACGAACCCTATGAGACCGTCTATCTGAACTATCAGGGGGCCATGAAAACGCCCGAGTACCTGGCCATCAACCCGATGGGCAAGGTGCCCGCCATTGTGCATGATGGTCATGTGGTTACCGAAGGCGCCGCCATCTGCGCATTCCTGGCTGATCAGTACCCGCAGAAAAACCTGGCCCCCGCGATCGACAGTCCCTTGCGTGGCACCTATTACCGCTGGCTGTTCTTTGTGGCCGGACCGCTGGAGGAAGCGATCACCATGAAATCCCTGGGTATGCCAATTCCGGTGGACAAAAGCGCGATGCTGGGCTTTGGGACGCTGGAGCGCGCGGTCGACGTATTGGAGCAGGCTGTGTCCAGTACGACCTGGATCTGCGGCGAACAGTTCACGGCGGCCGATGTGTACGTGGGTTCGGCCATCCGGTTTTATATGCAATTCGGTGCACTTGAACCGCGCCCTGCCTTCAAGGCCTACGTGGACCGCATCACGCAACGGCCCGCCTATCAGCGCAGCATCAAAATCATGGAACAGGCCATGGCCGAATCGCAGAAGTAAATCAACACTAAACAGGGATCGTATAAAAAATACGGGCCATGAACAAAAAATACGGACTCAAAAAACAGGGTCCTTAAACATTAGCCGCAACCCCAGGGCCGTTCGCCCAGGTAGCGACCCTGGGGTTGCGGCAGGCGGGATCGGCCAGACAGGATCAGGGCAGCGCTGCCGGCGGCCGGCGCCGCACCCGCAGCTTCAACTCGCTCACCACCACACTGACGATAATCAACACGGCGCCGAACAGCGCCAGCGCCGAATGTCGTTCATCGGCAAATACCCGTCCGATGATGCCCGCCCATACCGGTTCGCCCGCATAAATGACCGTTGCGCGCGTGGCGGAAATATGGTTCTGGGCCCAGTTCATCGTAATCTGGATCACCGCGCTGGCCAGGCCCAGCACCAGAATACTGATCACCAGCACGGGCGAGGCCAGATCGGGCATGCCCTCGCCTCGGGCAACGCCCGTCAGGCCTGCCAATATGGACGCGGTCGCCAGTTGCACGATGGTTACCCGTCGCAGATCCACCTGGCCGGCAAAACGGCTGATCAAAATCACTTCTACCGCGATTGCAATGGCGCTCAAAACCGTCAGCCACTCACCCGTACCGGCCCCGCCTTCCATGCTTTGCGGATCAGCCAGCAACACCAGCCCGATGAAGGCCAGGGCCGCCCCGATCCAGTTCATCAGGGTTGGCGGTCGTTTCAGGAACAGCCATTGCATCAGCGGGACCAGCGGTACATACAAGGCCGTGATAAACGCCGACTTGCTGCTGGCGATGGTCTGCAAGCCTACGGTCTGCAGGCTATAACCCAGGAAAATACACAGGCCGATCAGCATGCCCGCACGCACTTCCAGGCTCGTTAATCCCCGCAGGATGCGCATGGAACACAACATCATGGCCAGCGCGGCACAGCCAAAGCGCATGCCCACAAACACAAATGGGTCACTGTGCACCAGCGCTTTCTGTACGATCAGAAAGGTAGCACCCCAGAAGACCGTAATTATCACGAGGGCAATTTCGTAGCGATTAAGCGCAAGGGACGAAGTGGATGCAGATTGGCTCATGATGGCGGTGGGTCGCAAGCCGGACAACATGGCCGGTTACTGCGGGTCAGTCCAGGAGGTAGAATAATGCAGAATGGTAGCAGACCCTTGTGGTTTGCCACTGCCCTTTTTTGCCTGATCAGGAAACATCATGAGCTACTGCGTATTCGTTGCCCAATTGCCGCCAGAAACGGCTTCTACCCATAAACAGTATCACGACGAGCGCTATGGCTTTCCGGTGGAAGATGACAACGAGCTGTTTGGCCGGCTGGTTCTGGAAATCAATCAGGCGGGCCTGTCATGGTCAACCATTTTGAACAAAGAAGCCGGCTTTTTGCAGGCCTATGACAACTTTGATATTGATACCGTTGCCGCCTACAATGATGCCGATCGCCAGCGGCTGCTGGCCGATGCGGGCATCATTCGCAACCGCCTGAAAGTAAACGCGGCCATCCACAACGCCCAGGTTGTGCAATCGCTGCAGCAGGAGCATGGCTCATTCAAGGCCTGGCTGCACCTGCATCACCCCATGAGCAAGGAACAATGGGTGCGATTGTTTCGCAAGACATTCAAGTTTACGGGCGGGGAAATCGTGGGCTCTTTTCTGATGAGTATTGGCTATCTGCCAGGCGCGCACGATGAAGACTGTCCAGCATACCAGCGCGCCCTGAAAGCGGGCGCCGTCTGGCAGCAACAACCGGTAAAAAAATGACAACGCATGGTGGCGCAGCGGGAGACGACAAGTAACAACGCCTCGCTGTACCGCCGGCGCAGCGGCGGGCCATCGGGCTACATAGGCTGGATGAGCTGGATGGGCTGTAAGGGCCACAGAAGTCGCACAGCGTGTACTGATCGTATCGGTCGTGTACGTCGCCAGGCGCTGCTGGCACGAACGGGCCGCAATACCAGCAATCAAATATCAGTTCAGCATTGCTGCACGCGACGCCCCCAGTAGCGGCTGCGCAGCGTGTCGTAAACCAGATTGTAGATATACGCATAGGGCAGATAGAACAGAATCAGCCCGATATCCAGCACCAGCGCTTCCCACAAGCCGATGTTCAGCCACCACATCACAAATGGAATAGCCATGACCAACAAGCCAAGCTCAAAGCCGATGCTGTGCCAGATGCGCATGACCAGCGTCTTGCTTTTTCCGCTTGACGCCAGAAAGCGATCGAACATGGCGTTGTAAACCATATTCCAGATCAGCGCCATAATGGCGATCACAACTGTCACCACGCCCATGTCGGTCATGGAATGGCCCGACAGCACGGCGGCCAGCGGGGCCGATAGCCCAATGGCCAGCACTTCAAAAATAAGGGCGTGCAGAAACCGCTCAAGAACCGTCTTGTTCTTTTCCTGACTCGTTGTCGTTTGTTGCATTATTTCCTGCCAGAACCGTTTTTATATTTGGGGCGCACCAGCGTGCTTTGTCCGAACAGGCTGCGCACCAGATCCAGCGCCACTTCGGCGGTCTGGTTGCGTACATCCAGCGCCGGATTGAGTTCAACTATATCAAGCGAAGCCATGCATTCGGTATCGGCAATCATCTCCATGCACAGCTGGGCTTCCCGATAATTGGGTCCACCGCGCACGGTGGTGCCTACGCCGGGAGCAATATCCGGATCCAGGAAATCCACATCGAAGCTCACATGCAAATGAGTGTTTTCATCCAGGCCATGCAAAGCCTGTTCCATGGTATGACGCATACCATGCTCGTCAATGAAACGCATGTCGAATACTTCTATGCCCTGCTGATGAATGAATGTTTTCTCACCCTCGTCCACACTGCGAATCCCGATTTGGCGCAGCATATCGGCCTGCAATGCCGGCACCTGGCCAGCCATTTGCACCAGTTCGCGCGGCCCGTGGCCAAACAGGCACGCTACCGGCATGCCATGGATATTGCCGCTGGGTGTCAGATCGGCAGTGTTGAAGTCTGTGTGCGCGTCCAGCCACAGCACCCGTAGTTTGCGGCCCTGTTCCCGACAATAGCGCGATACGGCAGCGATCGACCCCACCCCAAGGCAGTGGTCGCCGCCCAGCATGATGGGGAACCGCCCCTGGCAAAGCTCTGCATAAAGCGCATCATGAGCCAGCTGGTTCCAGGCGATGACCTGTTCCAGATGCCGATAGCCTGCCTGCGGTGGCAACCAGGGATTGGGTGGACCATTCAGATTACCGCAATCGCGCACTGCGATACCCAGGTGCTCCAGCGTTTGCGTGATACCCGCAACCCGAATGGCTTCCGGGCCCATGCTGGCGCCACGATGGCCCGCGCCGACATCGGTCGGCACGCCGACCAGACTCACTTGCTTGCGTATGTCCTGCACTTGACTGTTTCTCCTGACGATTGCAACTGGCGCCGCGCCAGATATGACCGGCTGCTGCAATCTCTGATTGGGCGTTTTTGACGACAGTCCATTGTAACCGCAAAAACCGCCAGATCCGCGACTGGCAATACCGCAAAGTAGGCTTGCTGCAGCCCTGCCGCCGCATGTCGGAGCCGACTGATCTGCACAACAGCCCTGACTTTTTACCAGCGGTTACTGTGATCACACTTTAATATTTTCGCCGCGCCAGTTATGATACTCGGCATAAAGTGACAATTATCACCATAACCAGGAGACAGATATGGATTTGCAGGGACGACGGGTATTGATCACAGCCGGCGGCGGCGGCATCGGGCTGGCCATGGCGCATGTTTTCACCAAGGCAGGCGCGTCGGTGTTTGTCACCGATATCAATGAATCTGCGCTCAGGACATTGAAGTCGCAGTTGCCGCAAGTTCATGCCGTCACGGCGGACGCAGGCAACGAGCGCGATGTCGTGCGCAGCGTGGAGCAGGCTGTCCAGGCGCTGGGCGGACTGGATATTCTGATCAACAACGCCGGCATTGCCGGTCCGACCGGGCCGGTAGAGGATATCACGCTGGCAGAATGGGAGAATACCCTGCGCATCAACATCACGGGTCAGTTTCTTTATGTGCAGAATGCGCTGCCGCATTTGCGCAAGGGAACCCATCCGGCGATTGTCAATCTGTCATCGGCAGCGGGCCGCCTGGGCTTTGCCGGCCGCACGCCCTATTCGGCTTCCAAATGGGCAGTCATCGGTTTTACTCGCTCGTTAGCCAATGAACTGGGTCCCGACGGCATCCGCGTCAATGCGATTTGCCCTGGTGCAGTAGATGGCCCGCGCATTCAGCAGGTCATCAGCGCCAAAGCCAAAATGCTGGGCAAGCCCCACGCCGAGGTGGAAGATACGTACAAAGCCCAGTCGGCCATGCATACCATGGTCACTGCAGACGATATTGCCAATCAGGCGCTCTTCGTATGCAGCGATCTGGCGCTGAATATATCAGGACAGGCGCTGGCTGTGGATGGCCATACCGAAAAACTGTTTTGATCCCCAGCAGGGGGCTTGCTTAACGATACCTTGCATAAGGGTGCCTTAAGCAAGTCATGGCGCGAACATAAGGGCTATTGAAGAAGCTGCAACAAGTGGGTGACAAAAAAGCCTGTAAGGACCCTAGCGCCATTGGACGATAAGAACCATAAGGGACTCGCAGGGCATCATTGCCACTGCGAGCCCCCGACGTCCCTGTTAGCCCCCGGATCACTCCTCAGCGGCCGGGGCCGCTGCCATCCGGCGGCAGGAACAGGCTGGGCGTGCGCGTTGTCATATATTCAAATGCTTCGCGGATGTCGGCAACCACCGCCCTGCGGGCAGCCTGGGCATCGCCACGCTGCAACGCACCGATCATGGCCCGATGATGCGCCACGGCCACCTGCTCCCGGGTACGCGGCGAGCCCTGGCGCAGGTCGAAGTTCAGAATGGGGCCGATGCGCAGCCACATGCTCTCTATCATATGAAACAGCACCGGCATGGCGGCCGCCTCGTAAATGGCAAAGTGAAACTGCTGATTCAGGCTGACCAGTTCCTGCGTATCAGCCTGCGGCTTGGCCATTTCCCGGGACAGCGTGTCATTGATCAGGGCAATGTCCGATAGCAGCGATGCACTGGCCTTGCCCGCTGCTTCGGCAACAGCCATCCCCTCGATTTCAAAACGGATACGGGTAATCTCGGTAAAGGTTCCCACGCTCAGGACAGGGACCCGCACCGAGCGGTTCGGCGTCACTTCCAGTGCATGATCGGCCACCAACCGGGAAAAGGCATCGCGCACCGGCATCATGCTCACACCCAGCGCCTCGGCAGTTTTACGGATCGACAGTTGCTCCCCGGGCATGACCCTGCCGCTCCACAGCATCTGTTTGATCTGTTCCAAAACGGATGCACTCAGGGTTTGCCGACTGGCAGTGCCTTCTCTTTCGTTTTTCATATAAGGGTAATTACCAAGGTTTATTCTGTGATCACAGTTGTTATAGTTTACTTATATCAACAACAACGACCTTCTGCAACCGCAGTGTATAGGAGACAGGATGAAATCAACAACATTAGTGCTTGCCGGATGCTGCACGCTGGCTGCTGCCCCGCTGGCGCATGCCGCCGCCGCAATATCAGACAAGGAAATCCGGATCGGTTTTATTACCGATATGTCCGGCGTGTACGCCGATACCGACGGGCCGGGTGGTACCGTGGCCATCCAGATGGCGATTGACGAGGCCGGCGGCGCCATTGATGGCAACAAAATCACGCTTGTGACGGCCGATCACCAGAACCGCGCCGATCTGGCGGCCTCCAAGGCGCGCGCATGGATCGACCAGAATAAAATCGACGTCATCATTGGCGGCACCAATTCAGCCACCACACTGGCCATCGCCACCGTGGCTGCCGAAAAGCATATCCCGCTGATTTCCGTGGGCGCCGGCGCCACCGCCATCACCAACGAATACTGCACCCCTTATACCGTGCACTATGCCTACAATACCCGGGCGACGGCCTATGGCGTGGCATCCGCCGTCCTTAAGCAGGGCGGCAAAGACTGGTTCTTCATTACCGCAGATTATGCGTTCGGCCACGCACTGCAGAAAACGGCATCGGAAGTCGTCAGCCAGTCGGGCGGCAAAGTCATGGGCAGCGTCAAAGTGCCACTGAGCACGGCCGACTTCTCATCCTACATGCTGCAGGCCCAATCGTCGGGCGCCAAAATCCTGGGCCTGGCCAATTCGGGAAATGACTTCATCGCGGCGGTCAAGGCAGCCAACGACTTTGGCGTGACCTCCAGCATGCGGCTGGCCGGCCTGCAGGTATACATCAGCGACATTCATGCACTGGGGCTGGAGCCAACACAGGGCATGTACCGCACGGCCCCCTGGTACTGGGATCAGGACGAAGCCTCCCGCACCTGGTCGCAGGCCTTCATGAAAAAACACGGGGCCATGCCTACCTTTAACCAGGGCGGCGACTACTCGGCAGTCAAAACCTATCTGAAAGCGGTCGCTGCCAGCAGCACCGACGATGGCAAGACCATCATGGACTGGTTCAAATCGAACCCGATCGCCGATTTTTATATCAAGAACGGCAAAGTGCGGCCTAACGGCCTGCTGGTGCACGACATGTTCCTGTACGAGGTAAAGAAACCATCGGAATCCAAAGGCGAGTGGGATTACTTCAAAGTGTCCGCCACCATCCCGGGTGAAGAGGCCTATGGCCCCGAATCCGAATCATCCTCGTGCAAGTTATAAACGCTGCCTTTCATACCATCACGGGGGCAACCCGGTATTGCCATGGTCCGTCACCGACATGACCCATACCTCGCCCCCACTTCTTGCGGAAACCTTTTCATTGTGAACGCCCCTACCCTTGCTTCAGTCAGTATTATCGGCACCGGCCTGATCGGCCAGGCCTGGGCCGTTGTCTTTGCCCGCGCCGGTTGCGTAACAACGCTATGGGATGGCGATGCCCAGGCTGCCCGGCAGGCAGTGACGCTGATCGAGCAGCAAATGCAGACGCTGGCGCAGTACGGCCTGGTCGACGATGTGCCCGGCGCCATGGCGCGCATCCGCATCGCAGACAGCCTGGAAGCGGCTGTTGCCAATACCAGCTATGTGCAGGAGAACCTGCCCGAAGTGCTGGACATCAAACTGGATATTTTTGCCCGGCTGGATGTCGCCGCCCCGCCAGAGGCCATCCTGGCCAGTTCCACTTCAGGTATTCCAGCATCGGCGTTTACCGAGGGGCTGGCCGGTCGCGCCCGCTGCCTGGTTGCCCACCCGGTCAATCCGCCCTCCCTGATTCCCGTGGTGGAACTGTGCGGCGCGCCGTGGACCAGCGAGCAAACGCTCGTGCGCGCCCGCGCCATCATGGATGCCGTGAAACAAAAGCCGGTCACGGTGTTACAGGAAATCGACGGTTTCATCCTGAACCGGTTGCAGGGCGCGCTGCTGCGCGAAGCCTTCCGGCTGGTCGAACAGGGTTATGTCTCGGTGGAGGATCTGGACACTACGGTCAGTAATGGCCTGGGGCTACGCTGGTCATTTATGGGGCCGTTCGAGACCATCGATCTGAACGCCCCCCAGGGCATCCGTGACTATGCCGAGCGCTATGGGCCGCTGTATCAGGAGCTGGCCAAAACACAGGTGGATACCCGGCCCTGGTCGGGCGCGCTGATAGACAGTGTCACAACGGCGCGCCGGGCCAATCTGCCGGAAACCGAATTGGCTGCACGCCGAGCCTGGCGCGATCAGCGTCTGATGGCGCTGGCCGCCCACAAGCGGCAACATGCCAACGACACCGATACGCAGGACACCCACTGATCCGGTACCGATCATGAACGGCCCTGTCCAGCCGACCCGGCAGTGCATCGCCAGTACCGCAACCATTTTCTGAACCTGGATAACACGTTATGAGCACAAGCAAAAAACCACACAAAGTCATTATTACCTGCGCTGTTACCGGCGCAATCCATACGCCCAGCATGTCTGCGCATCTGCCGGTCACTGCCGACCAGATTGCCGATGACGCCATTGCCGCGGCCAGGGCCGGCGCCGCCATCCTGCACTTGCACGCACGCGACCCGAAAGACGGGCGCCCCACCCAGGATCCGGAATTTTTCAAGCCGTTTCTGGCTCGCATCAAGGCAGAAACCGACGCAGTCATCAATATCACCACCGGCGGCAGCCCCCACATGACGGTGGAGGAGCGCATGCGCCCGGCCACCACCTTCAAGCCCGAGCTGGCCTCCCTGAATATGGGCTCCATGAACTTCGGCCTGTACACGATGCTGGATCGCTTCAAACAGTTCGAGCACGAATGGGAGCGCGAACATCTTGAAAAAAGCCGCGACCTGGTGTTCAAAAACACCTTCAAGGATATTGAAACCATCCTGCGCCTGGGCAACGATAACGGTACGCGCTTTGAATTTGAATGCTATGACATCAGCCATTTGTATAACCTGGCCCACTTCATGGATCGCGGCCTGGTCAAGTCTCCCCCGTTCATTCAGTCCGTATTCGGGCTGCTGGGCGGCATTGGCCCGCATCCGGAAGATCTGATGCATATGCGGCGCACGGCAGACCGACTGTTCGGGCAGGATTACCAGTGGTCTATCCTGGGTGCAGGGCGTAATCAAATCCCGCTGGCGTCCATGGGGGCGAGCATGGGTTCCAATGTACGGGTTGGTCTGGAAGACTCGCTATGGATTGCACCGAAACGGCTGGCCGAGTCCAATGCCGATCAGGTCTCACAAATACGCCAGGTGCTCGAAGGCCTGAATCTGCAAATTGCCAGCCCTGATGAAGCTCGAGAGATCCTGCAATTGAAAGGTGCGGCTAATGTCAATTTCTAAGGGCCCTGTGCGGTTCTCTCTGGACGGACAGCTTGCATTGGTAACCGGCTCCAGCCGGGGCATCGGGCTGGCCAGTGCACGCGCGCTGGCCGAGCAGGGGGCCAGGGTCATCATCAATGGTCGATCAGCGCAGACAGTGTCGCAGGCCGCGAACACCCTGCGCCAGGCAGGACTGCAGATTATTGAAGCGCCTTTCGATGCGGCAGATATCCATCAGTCGATTGCCACCGTTGACCGCCTGATCCAGGAACATGGGCCCATCCAGATTTTCATGGCCAACGCTGCCATGCAGCATCGTGAAAGCCTGCTGACTTTCCCTCAGGAAAAGTTCGAAGAAGTGCTCTGGCTCAATCTCACCGCGCAATGGGCGCTGGGTCGCCACCTGGCCACCCATATGGTGCAGCAAAAATACGGGCGCGTGATTGTGACCGGCTCGGTCACCGGCCTGCAGGGACGCAAGGACATTTCGGCCTACACCGTCGCCAAGGCCGGCCTGCATGCACTGGCTCGGCAATGGGCCGTGGAACTGAGCCCGCATCACATCACCGTGAATGCGGTGGCGCCCGGTTACATTGCCACGGAGTTCAATGAGGCGCTGCAAAACGATGAGCACTTTAACCAGTGGTTGTTTGATCGCGTGCCCCAGCAAAAGTGGGGCAGCCCGGACGATATTGCCAACGCCGTGTGCTACCTGGCTTCACGGGAAGCATCGTTTGTCACCGGCCAAACGCTGGCCGTGGATGGTGGCTTTACCATCGCGTTGTAGGCGCGGCGGCGATGATCGAGTGATGCAGGCGTGTTTGTCTTATCCAAAGAAGACAAACACGCCCACGGACGACGGCCCGAACGATCAGCCAGTCAGCGGACGATATCACCCCTGAGCGCCACGCCCGTCACGAATGCACCGGCATGGCACTCATAATTAACCGTGCTCGAATTCACGTTCTTTTTGTAATAGCTGACGATATTGCTCACCCCCGTACCACCAAGCTCCCTGGCCCGCTGCTGCAACTGTTTGTAGGCAGACAGAAATGCCCAGGCGCAGGCTTTTTCATCGCTCCCCTTGCCGACCCGGCTGGTTTTCTTGTTAGTAACGGCATTGGCCTGAATCACCTGCCCTGGCCCGCTGCGTCCGAATGTCATTTTGATGGACGGGTCTATGATGTCCGCCGCTTCCGGGACGGCCAACGCCTGTGCGATCGGCAGATCATAGCGCGTATCGCGGGCATGCGCCTGCATACTTGCTACTGCCAGCAGAGCGGTCAGACATGCAATTGAAATTTTACCTGGCATCGCAATTCTCCTAAAGCAAAATACTAGAAACCACTACACTGCCCTCAGGCAGAATGTAACAACCGTGCACCGACCTGAAACGATCTGAATTCAACTGCGACATATACAGGCAGTACAGCGCCGCAAGCACCCGAATGTGTACTATATTTCTGAATCCCCCGGCGAACCGGGGCTGCTGCATATTGACCGTGAGGTCGGAGCATCACCCCGTCGTTGTCCGGCAGGAGCCATACTGCAGGTTTTCGTTTTCAAGCCAGGATATGTTAACCATTGTCACAATAGGAAACATATTATAATAGTTTTTCTTTCAGCCGACACTCTGAGAATCAATAACTTCACATGCTCGCCTTTGAATTGACCATTTCCGAACAGAACGCGCTTGCCCCGGGGTTGTCCACTGCATCGCAGTGGACACGGTGGCTGCAGGCAGACGGCCCGCAGGAAAAAGAGCATAGCCGGGCACAGAACCCGCAAGAGCCGCCGGCGCTCAGCTTTCTGCCGGCCATGCAGCGACGCCGCTTAAGCGCGCTATCCCGACTGGTCTTTGCGGCAGCCTGGCCCATTCTGGAAAAACATCCGCAATGCCCTGTGGTGTTTTCGTCGCGCAATGGCGAAATCAACCGCAGTTTTCAGCTTCTGATTGAACTGGCCAAAGGCAACGGCGTTTCCCCCACCTCGTTTGGCCTGTCGGTACATAATGCCATTGCCGGCCAGTTGGCCATTCATCACGGCAATTACGCCGAACAGTCGGCCATTTCGGCCAACAGCAACGGCCTGGAAAACGCCATCCTCGACGCCTGGCTTATGCTGCAGGATGGTGCCGACCAGGCGCTGGTACTCTACGCCAACGATCCGCTGGACGCCCAATACGACATCGACATTGAACGGGGGCCTTTTGCACTGGCCTGTGCCCTGCTCGTACAAAAGGGGTCAGACTGGCGTCTATGCTGCGACACCAACACCGGCGCCCCGCTGAACGAAGACGGCAGCGCGGGGGTGTGTGCACGTCTGCTAAGCGGCCAGACGCAGTGGGCAACGCTCACTTCCCAGCCGCCTGCCCGCTGGACATGGACCCGACAGGCATGAGCCGGATCAGCGCATACCTTTGGCACAAATGGCGCTGGCTGGCCATTGCCAGCGGCTATGTCGTCTTTGGTCTGTTTGGCATTGTCCTCAAGATTGTCCTGCTGCCGTTCTCCAGCGGGCTGCTGGATCAATCCCGGCCGGCGAACCAGAAGCGGGCCCGCAGCATCCTTCAATTTTTGTGGTACCAGTTCCTGCGATACGTCCGGCTCATCGGCGGGCTCAATTACCACTTCCCCGATCAGGATCGGCTGGGCCGCCCTGGACAGGTCATTATCGCCAACCATCCCTCGCTGCTCGACGTGGTCTTCATGCTTGCCCATGCCCGGCAGTCCAACTGTATCGTCAAGCAGGGCCTGCTGGACAATCCCTTCCTGAACAGCGCCATCCGCGCTTGCGGCTTCATCTCCAACGATGGTTCTGCCCAGGTCATTGACCATGCCGTTGCTGCCTTGCAGGGCGGGCAGTCCGTTCTTATTTTTCCCGAGGGTACGCGTACCGGCGACGACAATGCCATCCGCTTTCACCGTGGCGCCTGTGCCATCGCCCTGCGCGGCGCGACGGTGATCACCCCTGTTATAATCCGGATGCATCCCCGTTGCTTTAAACGGAATCAGCCGTGGTATCACATCCCGCATGAAAAAGTTAATTATGAATTCATCATCGGCGATGACATTGATCCGGCCCACTGGAAGGCGGGAAAACATATGCCTGCGGCAACCCGGCAACTGAATGCCTATCTACAGACTTATTTTGAACGAGAACTACAGAAATGACCACAGCGCTCAATCTGGAAATCAAAGAATTAATTATCTCCAGCCTTGGACTCGAAGATATTGCGCCGGAAGATATCGAAGACGCCGCCCCCTTGTTCGGCGAAGGTCTCGGCCTTGATTCGGTCGATGCCCTGGAACTGGGCCTGGCGCTGCAAAAGCACTTTGGCATCCAGTTCAACACCAAGACACAGAATTTGCGGGAACATTTCAAAGATATCAATACACTTGCTGCGTTTGTCAATGAACTGAAAAACAATCCACGTACCTGAGGGGCGACCATGAATCCATCAGACCACATTTATCAGACGCTAAAGACTGCACTGGTTGAGTTGTTTGAAATTGAACCCGAGCGTATCCGGCCTGATGCCGATCTGTACACTGATCTGAACATCGACAGCATCGACGCCATCGATCTGATAGACCATATCAAACGCGTCACCGGCCACAAGCTGCTGGCTGAAGACTTCCGCAGTGTCCGCACGGTGCAGGATGTCGTCGATGCCGTAAACCGCAAACTTACCCCTGCATAAAGGAAGCGGGCCGGTGTCGTTTCGATTGCCGCGCAGTGCACTGCGCCTGTTCAATCTGCTGGTGGTGATGGCCCTGGCCGCCTATCCGTTTCTGGTCTATTACGGCAAGGAACGGATCGGGGCCCTGTGGATTACTGCCGGTCTATTGCTGCTCTGGGGCGTGAAAAGCCTGCTAAGCCGCCAGCGCTGGCAGCAGATCGTTGTCCTGGCGCTGCTGGTCTGCGTCATGTTGTTCCAGTTGGCCGACAAGTCGGGTTTCCTTTATTTTTATCCGGTTGTCATCAATCTGGTGCTGCTGGCGGTATTTGCCGGCAGCCTGTTTACCTCCATGAGTGTCGTCGAACGCATCGCACGCAGCCAGGAACCTGATCTGCCACAATCGGCCATTCAATACACCCGAGCGGTAACGAAGATTTGGATCGTGTTTTTCATCTTGAATGGCAGCACCATTTACCTGCTGTGGCAAGCAGGTTATTTTCACGCCTGGTCACTGTATACCGGCTTTATTTCCTATGTATTGATGGGGCTGCTGTTTGCCGGTGAATGGATTTATCGACAGCATTACAAACGGAAGCATGCAGCATGAGCGAAGCTACCGGCGGCATCCTTTTGCCTTTTCCCCATGCCGACTCGCTGGTCGCAACGCGCCCGGCCATGAGCCGAGCCCAGTTCGAGGCCATTGTCAATCAACTGCAGCGGCAATTGCAGGCCCGCGGCTGCACGCATGCCGCCCTGTGGTTCGAAGATACCGCCCTGTTCAGTTGTGCCCTGCTCGGCTGCTGGGCCGCGGGCGTTCGGGTGCTGCTGGCGCCGGATCTGCTGGGCGATACCCGCGCCTGGGCACAGGCTGATGCGGCCTTGTGGATCAGCGACCAGGCGCTGTCCGACCCGGCCATGCCGGTCTTGCGGCTTGACGCCTTAACTCACACGCCGGCCGCCCCGCTGAGCGAAACTCAGGCCAATACTCAAGCGGATACCCAGGCCATCAAGCGGGCAGACCGCGCCGTACCAGCCGCCGCCGATGCGGTGCCAAGCGTGTTCCAGGAGCGCGCAGAGGGACTGTTTTTACCCCTGCCAGCCGATGCCTGCGCCTTTTTGCGCACCTCGGGCTCCAGCGGCGCGCCCCGAGTGATCCGCAAGCGCTTTGGTCAGTTGCACGCCGAAGCACTCACTCTGATTCGCGCCTGGTCGCTGCACGCGCTGCCGGCCACGCTGATCGCCAGCGTCAGCCACCAGCATATGTACGGCCTGACGTTCCGTGTCATGGTGCCATTGCATGCCGGCCTGGTATTGGACCGGATGCCATCGCGCTACCCCGAAACCCTGGCCGAGCAGACGCAGATGTACGAGCAATGCATCTGGATCACCAGTCCGGCCCTACTGCAGCGACTACCCGACAGCCTGCCATGGTCCGCACTGCGGCCACGCCTGTCCCGCGTGGTATCTGCCGGAGGCGTGCTGGCAGAGGAAACCCGCAAGGGTTTGCTGCAACGCCAATGGCCCCTGCACGAAATTTACGGCAGTACTGAAACCGGCGTCATCGCCACGCGACACAGGCAATCGTGCTGGACGCCATTGCCCGGTGTCAGACTGGAAACCGACAGCGAAAACCGGCTTGCGGTTTGCTCGCCATGGACGGAGGGTACCGAACAGACGGCCGATGTCATCAGTCGCAGCGACGAAAACAGCTTCACACTGCTGGGCCGCACCGACCGTATTCTGAAGCTGGAAGACAAGCGGATCTCCCTGAACCGTGTGGAGCAGGCCGCCCTGTCCCACCCCTATGTCAGCGACATCCATTGTGCGCCCAGTCCGCTGGCAGGCCGGTTGTGTGCGATGGTCGAACTCTCGGCCGAAGGTATCGCGGCGTTTCGGCAGCATGGGCGTCGTCAAGTGATCCAGGCTGTTTCTACCCTGGCGCGTGAGGCGGTAGACCCCTTGGCCGTGCCGCGCCACTGGCGGTTTCCGTTGGCATTGCCGCGCAATGCGCAATCGAAAATCACCCGGCAACAGGTCCACGACTGCTTCACACAGCAGGTGCGCAGCCCCCTGTGGGAGCGCTGCGCAGCCGACCCATCGGAAAACCCATTACCGACGGCGCCGGACACGGAACGGTGCCTGAGCGCCCGCATTCCCATGGACTTGGTCTATTTCCAGGGGCATTTCCCCTCGTTTCCGCTGGTTCCCGGCGTCGTGCAGCTGGGCTGGGCACTGGCGCAGGCCCGCGCGCACAATCTGTGCAGTGGCCAGACGCACCGAATTGAAAACCTGAAGTTTCAGCATTTTTTACGCCCGGCCGATCCCTGCACAATGACGTTAAAATGGGACAATGACAAGCGTAAACTTTATTTCACCGTGCGCACCGGCGCGACCATGACTGCGTCGGGACGCATTGCATTTGCCGATTCAGCCTGATCCCGTGCCTATCTTTGGAACCGCTGCCATGACAACACCAAAACAGCCAGTACAGACGTGCTACGGTAAATACTTATGAATCGCACGATTGCCCTGATTCCTTTCTACAACCACCCAAACACCATCGAATCGGTGGTCGGGCAGTTGCGTCGCCACGGATTGCCCGTGCTCATTGTCGATGACGGCTCCGATGCGCCCTCGCAACAAGTGCTGGACACGCTCAAAACCTTGCCGCACGTGCATGTCCATCGCCAGCCCGCCAACGGCGGCAAGGGCAGCGCCGTGAAGACCGGCTTTAAGCTGGCCGACGCAATGGGCTATACCCATGCGCTGCAGGTGGACGCCGATGGACAGCATCATCTGGACGACGTCCCCGCCTTTCTGGCACTATCCGAGCAGCATCACGATGCCGC
Organism: Advenella sp. FME57; assembly: GCF_014897675.1. GTDB lineage: Bacteria > Pseudomonadota > Gammaproteobacteria > Burkholderiales > Burkholderiaceae_B > Advenella. The sequence continues at coordinate 64,668 of NZ_JABUXU010000004.1, forward strand.
CATATGCGGGCAGCCTGTGTATGGCGATGACATCCCCCCAGCGCGCCTGCACGGCCGCAAGGTGACCCTGTTCTGGGTGCACCTGCAGACGCTGTCGCGTTCCATTCCCGACGCGCTTTGCGGCTTCCGGCTGTATCCGCTGGCCGCGGTCCGGTTCGTCAGCGACACCCCTTATCTGGGCAACTGGATGGATTTTGACCCAGAAATTCTGATGCACCTGTACTGGCGCCAAACACCGTTGCGCTGGATCCCAACCTCGGTCTCCTATGCGGCCGATGGCATCTCGCACTACCGCATGGTGCGCGACAATCTGCTCATTACGCGCATGCATACGCGCAGTTGCCTGCATATGCTGCCGTTTCTGCCCTCGCTATTGCGACGCGCCTTCACCAAAGGTGCATCATGAGCGAACACTGGGCCACCAAACAGGAACGGGGCAATCTTTTTGCGCTCAGGCTGGTTGTCCGGCTGATCCGGTACTGCCCCATGTGGCTGCTGGGTATTCTGTCGCATATCGTTGTGCTTTACTTCTTCGTTACTTCTCCCGCAGAACGCCGCAATATCCGTGACTATCAGCACCATTTGCGATCATGGTCCGGCAGACCTGATCTGCTGCCCGCCTTTGCGCCGGTTTACCGGCAATTTGTCGCTTTCGGCCAGGCGCTGGTCGATCGCTTTGCCGTCTGGCAGGGGCGCCTGCGCTACGAACATATCGTCATTGAAGACCCCGAAGGCATCCATAGGGAAATGCTCTATGCACAAGGGCGGGGCCAGATACTTATCTGTTCGCACCTGGGCAACACCGAAATCAGCCGCGCACTGGTGTCCCATCACAAGGGCCTGGTGCTCAATATCCTGATTCACAGCAAGCATGCCCAGAGGTACAACGAGGTCATGGCCGATCTGGGGGCCGACAACGACATCCGCCTGCTGCAGGTGACCGAGCTGGACATCGATACCATGATGATGCTGCAACAGCGGATTGACAACGGGGAATGGATCGCCATTGCGGCAGACCGCGAGCCTGTGCGTGGCGAAAAGGTGGTCTCGGTTTCATTCCTGGGCGATACCGTTGCATTTCCGCAGGGTCCCTGGCTGATGGCCGGCCTGCTCAAGGCCAGCGTCAATACGCTGTTCTGCACGCGCCAGCAGGGCCGCTACGCATTGCATATTGAACGCATGAGCGATCGCATTCAATGGACGCGCCAGGATCGCGATAAAGTGATTCGATCATGGGTGCAGCGTTACGCGCAGCGTCTGGAACAGGTCTGCGTGAAGGCACCGCTGCAGTGGTTCAATTTCTACGATTTCTGGAAGCACAATGACTAAGCATCCGGGCCTGAGCATTTGCGTGCCAATGACCATTCCGTTTTTCGACGTTGATGCGATGCATATCGTCTGGCATGGGCATTATGTGAAATACCTGGAAATTGCCCGCTGCGCCCTGCTCGACAAACTGGGCTACAACTACGACGCCATGCGTGCCGCCGGCTATGTCTGGCCGATCGTGACCATGCAACTGAAGTATGTACGCCCCGCCGTCTTTGGCCAGCAGGTGCTGGTTGACGCCCACATTCGCGAGTGGGAGTCACGCTTGCGCATTGTGTATGTCATTACCGACGCGGTCTCGGGCGAGCGCCTGACCCAGGCCGAAACCACGCAGGTGGCCGTATTGCTGGAGAACCGCGAAATGCAATTTGACACCCCGCAAGACTGGCAGGACATCATCCGCCGGGCGATGCAGTCCGAAGCCTGAATTTTTGTAGAGAGTATTGCTTTTATGTCTACCATCAAGTCCCTGTTGTCCCTATCGCGCATGACTGTCGTGCTGGCCCTGACCCTGTTGTGCCACGTCGCACAGGCCTTCTCGCTGGAAGATCTGCAAAAACAGCTGTCGGCCCACCAGACGGTGCAGGGCGACGTGCAGCAAAAACGTTTCCTGCGCTCGCTTGAACAGCCGCTGCTGAGCCAGGGCCGGTTCGTGATGGTTGCGGACAAGGGGCTGCTTTGGGAGACACGCAGTCCGATAGCCAGCCTGATTCGCATTACACCGCAGGGCATGATGCACCAGGATAGTGCGGGACGCTGGCAGCCGCTGCAACAACAGGGGGCGGGCAACCAGACCCAGATCCGGCTGTTCATGGATCTGCTCTCGGGCAACACCCGCAGCCTGTCGGGACAATTTACGCAAAGCCTGCAAGGCGACGCCGAGCGCTGGACACTGACGCTGGACCCGGCATCGGCCGTATTGAAACAGATTTTCCAGCGCATTACGATCAGAGGAGGACGCTCGGTCGATCAGGTCACCTTGGCCGAGACACAGGGCGACAGGACCGAGATCCTGTTTTCTAATCTGCGCATCAACCAACCCCTGCCGGCCGCCGCTCAAGATGCGCTTGAACGCTGAACGAGGCTGGGCAGCGCTATATATCCTGGGGCTGCTCGGGCTGCTGCTGTATGCGGCCTGGCAGCTCGCATTTCGCCAGCCGGTGCACACCGACCTGCTGACGCTGCTGCCGCCCGATGGCGCACAAAGCGAAGTACAGGCCAGGGCGCAAGACACCATCCGGCAGACACTGAACCGGCAGATTATTGTGCTGACCGGCGCCACCGACCCGGCCAGGGCCCTGGCTGCCGCGCAAAGACAGGCACAGCAATGGTCCACCAGCGCCTTGTTCGAGCGCGTGGACCTGCACGTGGCTGCCGATCTGGACCAGTTACGCCAGGAGTTGCGTCGCATGGATCAGGCGGGCCTGCCACCGCAGGCGCGGGAAGCCCTGGCGCGCGACCCGCAGGCATGGTTTGGCCAGCGCGCTCAGCGCATCATGTCACCACTGGGTGAGCAGACGCTTATTGCCGCCGATCAGGACTGGCTGGGGTTTGCTTCCCAGCTGTCAGGCAAACTGCAGGCAAGCTCTGCCGTTCACTACGATATGGCAAGCAATACCATGCAACTGGAGGCCGACAATCGCATCTGGTATGTGATGCGCGCGCAGTTGGACGCCACAGACCAGAGTGGTCGGGATGAACAGCTGCTGGCGCTGATCGATCAGACCCAACAGCAGGCCGCACAGCAGGATGTCCGCGTACTGATGGCTGGCGGCGCGATCTACAGCGCACAGGGTAAAGCCGAAGGCGGTCAGGAAAGCACCTGGATGAGTATCACCGGCAGTACTCTGACCATCCTGTTTCTGCTGCTGATGTTCCGCTCAACGCGCATTCTCCTGCTGGCGCTGCCGGTGGCCGCCGGTCTGCTGGCCGGTTTTGCCGCCTGCATTGCCCTGTTGGGCTCCATTCACATTCTCACGCTCATTATCGGCACCAGCCTGGTCGGGCTAGTGGTCGATTTTCCACTGCACTGGCTCAGCCACGCCACGCTTGATACCCGGTGGCAGCCCTGGTCAGCCGTCAGGCGCGTATCCCGTCCCTTTATTATCAGCCTGGCAGTCACCGTTACCGGTTACCTGTTTCTGCTGCTGACCCCGCTGCCTATCTTGCAACAGACAGCAATCTTCTCGTCGGCAGCCGTCATCAGTACTTTTCTGTTTACGCGCCTGCTGCTTCCCGCCCTGTTCGACCACTGGAAGCCGCGCCCGATCCCGGGGCTGATGCCGCTTCTGGACGGCCTGCGCCGCTTTATCCGCAGCGCCGGCGAGCGCATCGGCCGCACACCCCTGCTGGCGCTACTGCTGCTGGCCGTTGCAGCAAGCGGGCTGTATCTGAGCAACTGGCAGGACGACATCCGCAACTGGGTAAACACACCGCAATCGCTACTGAACCAGGCGATACAAGTGGGCCGCCTGACCGGCATCGAACCCACCAGCCAGTACTTCATTGTGCAGGCCGCAGACCAGGAAAGCCTGCTACGCACCGAACAGCGCCTGGCCACCAGGCTGGACACGCTGGTCGCCCAGGGGCAGCTGCGCAACTACCGCGCCCTGAGCCAGTGGGTCAATCCGGCGAGCGAGCAGCAAGCGCTCAAAGCCACCTTGGCAACACTGTCGCAGCAGCCCCAGGCATGGGCGCCGCTGCACGCGCTGGGTGTGCCAGACAGGGCCTTGCAAGCCGAACTCAAGCGCCGCCAGGACCAGCCGGTGCTGACCATCGAACAGTCGCTGCGCGGCACCCTGGCCGAACCCTGGCGCGCCCTATGGCTGGGACCCGACGAACAAGGCCGGCCCAGCAGCATGATCACCATGAACGGCCTGCAGGATCCTTCTGTGTTGCCGGCGCTCATGCAAAACATCCCGGATGTGACACTTGTGGACCAGCGCAGTCACATCAACACCCTCTTTGCCCAGACCCGCCTGGAAGCGATCGTGCTGAAACTGCTTTCCTATACCGTGGGGTTTCTCATCCTGTATCGCGTCTTTGGCACCCGACCTGCGCTGCGCATTTTACTGGTGCCCCTATCGGCCTCGCTAACAGTCATGAGCCTGTCGGGACTGATCGGCATGCCCCTGAATCTGTTTTGCATTTTCGGCCTGCTGCTGGTGACCGCCATCGGCATAGATTACGCCGTCTACGCCTATACGCCCACGCTGCCGGCTGAAGAAAAAACCGCCGGAATCTTCATGACCTCGGTCACCACCATGATTACTTTCGGCCTGCTCTACTTCAGTTCCACCCCGGCGGTGGCCACGTTCGGTCTGAGTGTGGTGCTGGGGGTGCTATGCAACGTCATATATACTTTCTGGTATATGCGCGCCTTTCTCACACCCGAACCAGAATCCTGAATGAGTCATTATTTATGAAAACATCCAGCTTACCCGCCAGTACCGACGTAGCCATTATCGGCGCAGGACCATCCGGATCGGTTGCCGCCGCCCTGTTACGCCAGCGCGGCTGGCAGGTGTGCGTGCTCGAACGCCAGCATTTCCCGCGTTTTTCCATAGGCGAAAGCCTGCTGCCCTATTGCATGGACATCCTGAAGGAAGCCGATTTGTTGCAGGTCGTCAATGATGCCGGCTTCCAGGTCAAAAACGGTGCGGTCTTTACCTGGGGTGATCGGGAAAGCGCCATTGACTTTCGTGACAAATTCACCGCAGGACCGGGCACCACCTTTCAGGTCGAGCGCGCGAAATTTGACCAGATTCTTATCCAGGAAGCGCAAAGAAAGGGCGCACAGGTCTGGTTCGGCCATACGGTCACCCATATGACAAGCAGGCAAGAGCACGCCACGCTCTCGGTCAGCACCGATCAGGACGAATCTTATACGCTGCAGGCCCGCTTCGTGCTTGACGCCAGTGGCTATGGGCGCGTGCTGCCACGCCTGCTGGATCTGGAACAACCGTCGACATTTCCCGTGCGTGAAGCCTGGTTCACCCATATCCAGGACAATATCAGCGATCCCGGGTTCGACCGCGAGAAAATTGTCATTGCCACCCACCCGCAAGACCGTGCCATCTGGATGTGGCTGATTCCGTTCAGCCATGGCCGCTGCTCCATCGGCGTTGTAGGCGAACCCAGCCACCTGGGAATGAATGGACGGGAGCCGCTGCCGTTCCTGCAGGCCATGACGAATGAAATACCACGTCTGCGCCACCTGCTGGCCCATGCCCGATGGGATACACCGGTCAATCCGCTGCGCGGCTATTCGGCCAATGTGACAAGCCTGTATGGTCAGCGCTTTGCACTACTGGGCAACGCCGCCGAATTTCTCGACCCGGTCTTCTCCTCGGGTGTCACCATTGCCATGCACTCGGCCAAACTGGCTACTGCGCTCGTAGACAAAACCCTGCGCGGCCAGGCAGCAGACTGGCAAGCAGACTTTGCCGACGCCCTGCGCGTGGGCATCGACACCTTCAGAACCTATGTTGCCGGCTGGTACGACTGCAGCTTTCAGGATGTTATATACTCCAGACAAATCAACCAGGATATCCGGCGCATGATTGCTGCCATCCTGGCCGGGTATGCGTGGGATACGCGCAACCCCTATGTTGAAAAATCAGAACGGCGCTTAAAGGCGCTGGCGGAGATATGTGGTGAAGCACAACTGGATACCTGATCGCAGCCATGCCGGCGCCTGGCTGAGCATGCTGCTGCTGGTGCTGCTATTGGCCGGTTGCGCCGCCACGTCGATACTGCCGCGCCAATACAACGAACCCGCACAGGTCCGATCCTACAAGCTGAGCCTGGTCACGACGCCCGGACAGACCGAGGACAGCCTGCTGATCGTGCAGCCCGAAGCCGGGGGCGCCAGCCGCTGGATCCAGACCAATGCCCTGGGCGCGCCGCTGGCCCGCCTGTCGCTGCGCGATGGGCAATGGACGACCGACGGCTTTGCCCCGCCCAACCCTCGTGCTCGCCAGCTGTTCGAAGCCATTATCGCCGCGCAGATTCCCCAGGCGCAATGGCCTGCCGCCTATCCGGGTGTTGACATCCGCGAGACAGCCGACAGCGCCGGCGCAATCTACACATTCAGTCGTCAGGGGCAAACGCTCTGGTCGCTGCAACCGCCGCCAGCGCACGGGGCCTCCGGAACAACCTCTGCAGCAGCGGCCATCGGGATTACCCTGCCTGACCGTAGCCAATGGAATCTGACCCCTCTGCCCGCAAGACCATGAGAAGTTACCTGAGCCCGCCCGCCACGGTCAGCGCATTGGGGCTGACCTTTGCAGACACCATGCAGGCATTGTTTGACACGACCATATCGCCACTGGCGCCGGAAACCCAATGGGTGCCCGGCAAGACGATTTATACCGGTCGCCCGGCTGTCGCGCCCCCGCCGCTGCCGGCGGGCACACCGGCGCACTTCAATACACATAACAACCGCCTGCTGTGGCAGGCAGCCAGCCAATTGCAGGAGCCCATCGAACGCGCCCGCGCACAGTACGGCGGGCCACGGGTCGGCGTCATTATCGGCACCACCACCACGGGCGTCGACGATAACTACCCGGCGTTCCACGCCTTTGCCCGCGACGGGCACTGGGACAAGGATCTATACCGGCACGAACGCCAGCTGCTGTCGGCGCCGGCCGACTTCCTGGCCCATCATTTCGGCCTGAGCGGCCCGGTCTACAGCATTTCCACCGCCTGCACCTCCGGCGCCCGCGCCATTATCACGGCGCATCGCCTGCTGGCCAGTGGGCTGTGCGATGCCGTGATCTGCGGCGGCGTGGATTCTCTGGCCCACCTCACGATCAACGGCTTTGACTCCCTGCAGGCGCTGTCCGCGGGCATTGCCAATCCGTTTTCGATCAACCGCGAGGGCATCAATATTGGCGAGGCGGCCGCCCTTTTTGTGATGACCCGGCAAGCCAGCGATGGCCTGCCCCTGCTGGGCTATGGTAACAGCGCCGACGCCTGGCATATGTCTTCGCCCGACCCCAAGGCCACAGGCGCCATTCTTGCCATCGGCCAGGCGCTGACACACGCCGGGTGCGAAGCGGAAGATATCGGCTGGGTCAATCTGCATGGTACGGCCACCGAGCTGAACGACAGCATGGAAAGCCTGGCCATGGCAACCTGCTTTGCGCAGGGCGTTCCCTGCACCAGCACCAAACCGCTCACCGGCCATACCCTGGGCGCGGCCGGCGCGCTGGAAGCGGCGCTGCTGTGGGGTGTCATCCATCACCAGTACAATCAGGCCGGACGGCTACCCGCACAGCTCTGGGACGAACAAGCAGATCCGGCGCTGCCTGCGATTGCCCTTACGAACAGCCAATCCAGATGGCAAAAGCAGCCGCGCATCGGCATGAGCCTGTCCTTTGCTTTTGGCGGCAACAACGCCGTTCTGATACTGGGAGAGGCCTGACGATGCAGACCCCCATACGCCATCTTGCGCCTTTACTGCCGCATGCCGGCAGCATGATCCTGCTTGACGAAATCATCGCCTACTCTGACTCGCAGTTGCAGGCCCTGGCCCGCATTGGACCCGATCACCTCTTCCAGGATGAGAACGGGCAGTTACCTATGTGGTGCGCTATAGAGATCATGGCGCAGGGCGTGGCTGCGCTGGCCGGCTGTCATGCCCACGATGCCGGCCAGCCACCAAAACTGGGCTTTCTGCTCGGCAGCCGCCAGATTGACATCCTGCGTCCCAATGTGGCGCGAGGCAGCCTGCTATGCGTACGGGTCGAGGCCTCGACCCGTGACGAGGCCAGCGGCTTCGGTGTCTTCGACTGTAGCCTGTCCCTGCTGGATGAACCAGACGATGCCAACACCGACCGTGCACAAACGGTGGCCACCGCAAGACTGAGCGTATTCAGTCCGCCGGATATTGAACACTACTTACAGGAGCAAACAGCGTGACCGCTTCCCGTATTTTTGTCACCGGTTCCAGCCGGGGTATCGGCAAAGCCATCGCCCTTGATCTGGCGCAGGCAGGCTTCGATATCACCTTGCACTGCCGCCAGCGGCGGCAAGAGGCGCAACAGGTCGCCAAACAAATCCAGGCCCTGGGTCGCAACGCCGACATCTTGCAGTTCGACGTGTCCGATCGCCCTGCTTGCAGGCAGGCACTGGAAACGTATCTGGAAAGCCACGACGCCTTCTATGGGGTTGTCCTGAACGCCGGGCTGACCCGCGATAACGCCTTCCCTGCCTTTACCGATGAAGACTGGGACCAGGTGCTGGACACCAACCTGGGTGGGTTTTATAACGTCCTGCATCCCCTGATCATGCCCATGATTCGTCGGCGCCAGCCTGGTCGCATCGTCTGCATGGCTTCGGTATCCGGGATTATCGGCAACCGCGGACAGGTCAACTACAGCGCCTCTAAAGCCGGCCTGATCGGGGCAGCCAAGGCGCTGGCCGTGGAACTGGCTAAACGTCGCATTACCGTCAATTGCGTGGCGCCCGGGCTGATTGATACAGATATGCTTGACCAGCAGGTGCCCGTCGAGGAAATACTGAAAATGATTCCGGCCCAGCGTGCCGGCAATCCCGAGGAAGTGGCTGCTGCTGTGACCTTCCTGATGTCCGAAAAAGCCGGCTACATTACCCGCCAGGTGCTTTCGGTCAATGGAGGGTTGTGCTGATGAAGCGTGTGGTTGTAACGGGCATGGGCGGCATTACTGCCCTGGGCAACAGCTGGCCACAGATCCGGCAAGCCTTTACCGAGGGCCGCAGCGCCGTATGCGTCATGCCCGAATGGGATCGTTATACTGAACTGAATACCCGCCTGGCCGCCCCCATTGCCCACTATCGCTGTCCATCGCACTGGCAGCGCAAGCAGTTGCGTAGCCTGGGCAGGGTATCGCAGCTGTGTGTCGACGCTGCCGAGCGCGCCCTGGCCGATGCCGGCCTGCTGGGCGATCCGCTCATCCAGTCCGGCGCCATGGGGGTGGCCTGCGGGTCGTCCACGGGCAGTACCGAAGACGTCAGAGCCCTGGCGGCCCTGCTCATGCATGGCGAATCGCATGGGGTCAATGCCAACACCTATGTTCGCATGATGCCGCACACGACGGCTGCCAACATTGGTATTTTCTTCGGCCTCAAAGGACGAGTCATCCCCACCTCCAGTGCGTGCACCTCAGGCAGCCAGGGCATCGGCTATGCCTATGAAGCCATCAAATACGGGCTGATCCCGTTGATGCTCGGCGGCGGCGGTGAAGAACTGTGCCCCAGCGAAGCCTATGTGTTCGATTCCCTGTACGCCACCAGTCAGCGCAACAGCGCGCCGCACACCTCGCCGCGCCCCTATGACCGGGATCGCGACGGGCTGGTTATCGGCGAAGGCGCCTGCATGTTCGTCCTGGAAGAGCGTGATCATGCCCTGGCACGAGGCGCCCGCATATACGCAGAAATCGTCGGCTTCGGCAGCAATTCAGATGGCGCCCATATCACCCGCCCCCAGGCCGACACCATGCACCGGGCCATGACGCTTGCCATTGAAGACGCAGGTATTCACGCCGAACAGATCGGCTATGTCAACGGACACGGCACGGCAACCGAACAGGGCGATATTGCTGAATCACATGCCACGGCAACCTTGTTTGGCGAGCGCGCAGCCATCAGTTCGCAAAAAAGTTTCCTGGGCCATACCCTTGGCGCCTGCGGCGCACTGGAATCCTGGTTCTCCATTGCCATGATGCACGACCGCGCGTTTGTGCCCACCCTGAACCTGGACAATGTGGACCCACGCTGCGCGCAGCTGGACTATCTGCAGCATGACTGGCGCGACATTGACACCGAATATGTGATGAATAACAACTTTGCTTTCGGCGGCATCAATACTTCGCTGATATTCCGCCGGCCAGACTGAAGACTGGAGATTGCAACCGCTGCGCTGGTCCATCGCAACAGATGCGCCAACAGGGCGCTACCATCAAACCTCGGGCTGCAGCCCGACACCAAAAACCACAGACTGCTCAAGCGGCAGGCTACGCGCTTGGCCCGGCGTTGCCTGCCTGGCGAACATCCTGACCGGCGTCGGAACATCCTGACCAGGCCACACGACCGCCGTCATCCAGTTATCACCGATCATGGCCGATAGGCCGTGCCAGTGCCAGTCTCCCAGGCCGATCAGGCGCCACGAATGCTGGTGCGCCAGATTAGACTGTTGCGCGACCTGTTGCCCGCCCATTCCAGCGGCCTCGGATGCCTTGGGCAATGGCATCTGCAGCGCACGGGCAACGTCATCGGGCCATGTCCCGGCTGCGACAGCAGCAACACCCCCCGCTGCCGGTGTGATGCATGCGCCAGGCCTGATCCCTACCCGCAGCATGTCTGCCGGAAAGTCGCCGCCCACCGCTTTGACCAGCGCTTCCTTGAGCGTCCACAGTCGGAAAAAAAAGCGGGTTCTGTCCTGCCCCTGCAGCGTGCGCAATAGCCGCTTTTCATCATCATGGGCGATCAGCTCGGCCAGGGCCAGCTCATCAATGGCGCGTATCCGCTCCAGATCAACGCCTAGGTGCTCATGCAGCGATGATGCCGCCCACAGGGCGTGGCCGGCACTGTGCGACAGGCTCGATGATCGATAGGGATCCAGCAGACGGCGCTGCAGGGCGCGACTGACACGCCACTCGTAGGCTTTACGCGCGCTCAGGCGAGCCGCCTCGCGGGCGCGATCCTCTGGATTCAGCGCCAACGAGTCGTACTCTACCTGCAAGGCGGGGCCGGCAAACCACAGTTGCAGCAACGCCGGCCGATCTGAAACGGAAAATGGCATGAATCACGCAACCGAAATGGCAATGTTGCCATTGTACGTATTCATGCCATGGGCGGGCGCATCTTTGATGAATGATTTTGATGGATTCCAAGCTGACCCCCGGCTTGCCGGCTGCATGGTGCACGCTTGGTCAACAGTCGAGGCGGACTCGACATGGAGTTGGCGCGCCGTAGCTTGTCTCCCAATGCAGGACAGGCATCCGGGAGACTGTTTCATAATTTTGATTGCGAGCAATATTATTTTGTAGCAGTGAAGCAATGTTATACCTGTAATAGAAGTATGACTTTTACCTATCACTGGCCCATTCCATCGTCTTTTTCCCACATATGTGCTAATGTGGGTTTGTGTAAATCTATAGGAATTACCCTATGAGCCGTCTCACAATCGACCTATCTGACCGGCAACACCAAAGCCTGAAGGCGCTGGCCGCCTTACAAGGCAAAACCATTAAACAATACGCCCTCGAACGCTTGTTCCCCGGCGATGCTGATGCCGAACAGGCATGGCAGGAACTAAAGACCGTGCTGGGATCTCGCATCAACGATGGGCTTGCCGGGAAGGTATCGACAAAGAACATCAGCGAAATCCTTGATGAAGAACTAGGCAAGGACCGCAGTTGAGGGCCTACATTCTTACTGAAGATGCTGAAGCTGATTTGCGCGACATCATCCGATACACTCGTAAGCAATGGGGCGCCGCGCAAGTACGGCGCTATATCGGCAAACTGGAACAGGGCATTGCCAGTCTCGCTGCAGGTAAAGGCCCATTCACAGTCGTGGACGAACTTTATCCTGCGTTACGAATGGCCCATTTCGAGCATCATTACCTCTTTTGCCTGCCGCGTGAACACGCCCCGCTTTGGTCGTAGCTATTTTCCATGAGCGCATGGATCTCGTGACACGACTGGCAGATCGGCTTAACAATGAAAATTAGTCGATAAAAAAGCATCCGCCATCACGCCACAAACAACTCAGGATATAAGTAGAGCCACTAATGGCATAAAACCTAACATGTTCGCGCTTCCCGTCCTTGGCCAATGACTAATTCCGCGGTTTAGGTAATTTTCACCAACGCTCATTCTGCTTGAGCATCGTTGCTTTGCCAAATAGCTTGGCTCGATGGTGTTGCGGCCGGCGCTTTGGCCGGCCCCCTTTCCACTCAGGGTAATGCGGCAATCGGTTCGGCTTCCCGTTGGACCTGACCCACACCAAGATAGGAAAACAGATCCTTCGGATCGGCCAGTTCGGGCACCAGCGAAATGGGCTGCATCAGACCCAGCTTGTGCGCCGTATCCCGCATATAGACCAGCGCCGAGAAGTCTTCCAGGGCAAAACCGACGGAATCGAACAGGGTAATCTGTGTATCGGTTTCACGGCCTTTGGCCTGGCCCTGAAAGACCTGCCACAAATGCCGGACAGGAAAATCTGCGCCCACATTCTGCAATTCGCCTTCGACGCGAGTTTGCGGCTCGAACTCGACAAACACGGTGGCCAATGGCAGGATGTCGGGATGCAGCTCAGTTTTACCCGGGCAATCGCCGCCGACAGCATTGATATGCATGCCTGGCTTGATCATCTCGGGGGTCAGGATATGTGCCCGCGAATATTCGGCGGTCACCGTTGTCACAATGTCGGCGTCCCGGACGGCATCGGCCACACTGTCTGCAATGTCAACCGTCATGCCGGTGTGGCATAGATTATCGGCCAGCTTTTGTGACGCGGCACGATCAAGATCATATACGCTCAAATGCTCGATTCCCAGCAGATAATGAAAGGCCAGCGCCTGAAACTCGCTTTGACAGCCATTGCCGATCAGAGCCATCCGGCGGCTGTTGCTGCGCGCCAGGTGCTTTGCCGCCAATGCCGACATGGCTGCCGTTCGAAGCGCTGTGGTCAACGTCAATTCACAGATGACCTCGGGCTTGCCGGTGCTATTGTCAACCAGCGCGCCAAATGCCAGCACCGTGGACAAGCCTTCCTGAGGATTATGGGGATGACAATTGACATACTTGAACGAATAATTCTGTTTGTCCGCAATGGGCATCAATTCCATCACCCCATCCTGCACATATTTGGCAACTCGGGATGACTTGTCAAATTCATCCCAGCGCAAATAGTCTGACAGGATATAGTTCATCACGCCCTCAAGCGTCTGCTTCATACCCTGCCGCTGCACGATGCGGGCCACGTCCTGCGGACGGATCAGCCCGGTATTCAGATTCGTTTGTGTCAAATGACTCATGGTTATCTCCGTTTTATGCGTTGCCGGCGCCAATAACAGGGGGAGCAATGCCGGGTACGCTCGCGCACCCTTGATCCAGCCCGTCCCACCCTTTTCATCCCATCACCGACAACCAAGGCTGTCGGCAGATGATGTGTTCTGCAAGCCATGTTCAAAATGCGCCGTGCTGAACCGGGTGGTGTCCTGTGCCGACACTATATTTAATGTGTGTCTTTGTTTCTTAAGTGTGCCGCATTCTCGCGGCAACGCATATCGGCAATTTTGCACACTTTTGTCCATTATTTTGCCATAATGACAATATAAACTGCCTGAATGAGCAAATATGGACTCGACTGACCAAGCACTTATCTCGTTGTTACGCCAGAATGCGCGGTATACGGTCGCCGATTTGGCCAAAAAACTCGGCCTCTCGCGCGGCACGATACGCAACCGGATGCTACGGCTGGAAGACGCCGGCGTGATCGTCGGCTACACGGTGCAATTGCGTCCGGACACGCAGACACAAACCATCCGCGCATGGATGAGCATTGCCATTGAAGGGAACATGAGCCGCCAGGTGATCGCCAGCCTGCTGGGCGAACCCTGCATCGTGGCCTTGCATGACACCAATGGTCGCTGGGACCTGCTGGCAGAACTGGAAGCCGGCTCACTGGCCGAGCTGGGTCAGGCACTGGAGCGGATCCGGCTGATCCGCAATATCAGCAACTCAGAAACCAGCATACATCTGAAGAGCTATCGGTAGCCCTGGCCATTGCAAAGGCACATTGCTGTTGCCAACGCCGTTGCCATTGCACGGTGGTGACGCCTGCACATTGCAGCTGCGCCTACCCAGGGAGGGTTGGCGAATAGGAATGCCAGGCGGTCAGTGACTGAATCACGCTGCCGATCTGCAACAGCCGGCGCTCGTCTTGCCGCTTGCCCACAAGTTGCGCACTCACCGGCATGTTGCCCGGGTCAAAACCGGCCGGCAACGCCAGTGCACAGCCGCCGGTCCAATTGGCAAGACGCGTAAAGAAGGCCGGGCTCGCGGCTTCATCCAAGTGCGCCAGTAACGGCGCAATCGCGGGCACCGTGGGAATCATGAATGCATCCTTGTCCGTCATCCAGGCCTGCCATATACCAATGGCAGCCTGGTGCTGCGCCAGCAGGTCTTGATATTGCGTTTGTGAAACCGCCTGGCCGGCAAGCATTCGCCTGCGTACAAACGGGTCCATATGCGCATCGTGGTCCTGCACCAGGGCGCCATGTAAACGCCAGGCGCACGCCGCCATCAGCAGCCCGCTTTGCTCAAAAACCGTGTTAAACGATAGCGGCGGCCGCTCCCGCACAATATTGGCCCCGGCCATTTCGGCCATGCGCACCATGTCGCGCACGCCCAGCCGCACAGAACGCTGCACATCCGTATCGTATTGCTCGTCCGGCATGACGCCCAGTGTCATGCCATCCAGCCCACTGCCGTCATCCAGCAGCCGATGGCACGACTCATCCAGCACCTCGCCCGGTGCACAGGTGAGCGCCCGGTACACAATGGCGGCGTCATCGGCGGTATGCGTAATCGGCCCAACGCTATCGAGCATGGGCGCCAGGGGCAGAATGCCGCTCATATCCGTCTGTCCGGCGGTCATTTTCAAACCCGTCAGACTGCAGAAAGCCGCGGGGATCCGCACCGAGCCGCCTGTATCCGTGCCAATGGCGCAGGGCACCAAACCGGCAGCCACAGCGACCGCCGAACCGCTGGAAGAGCCGCCCGGCGCACGGGCGCGATTGGCGTCCCAGGGGTTAAGTGGCGTTCCCAGATGCGCATTGGTGCCCCAGCCGCCAAAGGCAAATTCAACCGTTTGGGTCTTGCCGATCACAATCGCGCCCTGCGCCTTCAATCGTTGCGCCAGCGCCGCCGTCTGGCTACTGGCCTGGCCGTCGTGTACGGCAGATCCCCCGGTGGTCACCGTACCGGCAACATCAATCAGATCCTTGACCGCCACGGGAATGCCGTCAAGCAGCCCCAAGGACTGCCCGGCCGCTCGCCTGGCATCGGAGGCCTTCGCATCCCGGATCGCCTGCTCGCCAAATACGGCCACAAAGGCATTGAGCATTGGATTGTATTTTTCAATACGCCTGAGAAAAAACGTCGTCAGCAACTCCGAAGTCACACCTTGCCGGCTCAGTTGGCTGGCCAGTCTGGCGACGGTGGAAAAAGCGTAATGTTCCATGGGGTTTGTTCGCCTGCGTAGAATCGTAATAATCAATAGAGTCACTATAGCCAAAGCAATAACCATGCCATCGCGTGTGCGCTTTTGTTGAATCTGGCTTGACGCTACGCTTTGCGCGCACGCTCCAAGCGTAATTCTGCCGCAGCTTCCAACACGCCCAGGTTCGCTTTCCTGGTAGTGCCCAAACCCTGACATCGTCCCTTTTTCCCGACGCCGTCTGACCGCTTCAGTGTATGCCAGCCTGCTCATACACCACATCGATTTTCAATCCTCATAACCATCTTCTGCCAGTTGCACGCATATTCGTTTATATTCTAATCATCTTTGTCATTCAGCCAATTGTCATCTTCAAACTGTATCTGTCTCATGCATGTCCCTGGCATTGCGCCGCTGCATCGCAGTCGCCAGCCGGGGCACCCATTTTCACCCTGCCAAGGAGCTCAGCATGAATCCAGCCGTTCCCGCTACGTCGCGCTTACCGTCCCTCCCCTTGTCGTTCGCGCCCCAGCCCGCCAGCCGCCTGCTGTCGCGCAGCATGCTCGCCAGTCTATTGATGACCGCCGTAGCCGTCAGCGGTGTGCATGTGGCCACGGCACAGGCACAGACGACCATCATGTCGCCGGGGGACAAAGCACCCGTTGCCCAGAACGTCACTACCGAAACGCTTCTTAAGGGGCTGGAGCATCCCTGGTCGATGGCCTTTTTGCCGAACGATGCCGGCATGCTCATTACCGAGCGCAGCGGCCATCTCAATTACTGGAAACAGGGCAGTGACAAACCGGTTGTGATCAGCGGCAGTCCCAAGGTCTGGGCCAACGGTCAGGGCGGTTTGCTCGATGTCGTCCTGGCTCCGGATTTTGCCAAAACCCGTCATATTTATCTGAGCTATGCCGAAGAAGGCAAAGACGGTAAAGCGGGCACGGCCGTCGGCTTCGGCCGTCTGTCCGAGGACAACACCAGGCTGGAAAATTTCAAAGTCGTTTTCCGCCAGGAGCCCAAGCTGTCTGTGGGTAACCATTTCGGCTCACGCATCATTTTCGATCGCAAGGGCTACATGTTCATTGCGCTGGGCGAGAACGACCAACGCCCTACTTCCCAGGACCTGGATAAGTTGCAAGGCAAGATTGTGCGGCTGTTCCCTGACGGACGCATTCCCCAAGACAATCCATTCGTGGGCAAACAGGGCGTGCGCCCCGAGATCTGGTCTTACGGACATCGCAATCAGCAGGGCGCTGCCCTCAATCCATGGACTGGCGCATTGTGGACCAATGAGCATGGCCCGCGCGGCGGAGATGAAGTCAATATTCCCGAACCCGCCAAGAACTATGGCTGGCCGCTGGCCACCTATGGCATCAATTACTCCGGCTTGCCGATTCCCGAAGCCAAAGGCACCGATGGCGCCGGGCTAACCCAACCCATTTACGCCTGGAAAGTCTCACCGGCAATCAGCGGCATGGCCTTTTACGACCACGACCGTTTTGCGCCATGGAAGCAGTCTGTGTTTATTGGCGCGCTGGCGCAGCAACGCCTGCTAAACCTGAAAGTGGATGGCGCCACCCTCAAGGATGAGCAGGTGATCTTCGAAGGCGAACGCATTCGCGATGTGAAAGTGGGTCCCGATGGCTACGTCTATGTCCTGACCGATACCGGGGATGGCAAGCTGATTCGCCTCGGCTTGCAAAACTAAACCGGGCTGCCGTCTGCGGGCCAGGCAGCAGCGGCCGGCACATTGATCACGCTGGCATGACTGCCGCGCCGCGCCAGCTCAGAGCGCAATAACGCTAGTGGAGCGCAATCGGGCCGTTGCCCCACATAGAGTCCGTCTGCCCTTGTCTGAAAAAAACCAGGCCCGCCACAACATTGCGCTGCGGCGGGCCTGACTCATTGCCTTCAATTGTCTGCTACTGCAGGATCAATACAGAACGCGCGCCTTGATGGTACCGGCGATCGCCTTGAGCTGCTCCAGCGCCTTGTCCACCTCAGGCGTTTCCACATCGATGACCACATAGCCATTTTGCGGATCAGTCTGCAGGTACTGACCAACAATATTGACCCCATCCTGCTGAAACACCTGGTTGATTGCCGTGAGCACGCCAGGACGGTTCTCGTGAATATGCAGAAAGCGACGGGCGCTCTTGTTCTCTGGCAGCGATACCTCTGGGAAGTTCACGGCAGACAGCGTAGACCCATTGTCGGAGTATTTGACCAGCTTGCTGGCCACTTCGATGCCAATATTCTCCTGGGCTTCGGAAGTGGAACCACCGATATGCGGCGTCAGGATCACGTTATCGAACTTGCGCAACGGTGAAACGAACTCTTCATTGTTCGACTTGGGCTCTGACGGGAAGACGTCAATGGCCGCGCCGGCCAGGCGTTTTTCTTCAAGCGCCAGGGCCAGTGCCTCGATATCGACTACCGTACCGCGCGACGCATTGATAAGATGCGCGCCCACCTTCATTTGCGCAATGCGTTCTGCGCTCATCAGGTTCTTGGTGCTGGCATTTTCCGGAACGTGCAACGAAACCACATCTGCAATATTCAGCAGATCTGTAAGCGAACTGACGGCGCGGGCATTGCCCAGCGGCAGCTTGCTTTCGACATCATAGAAATAGATTTCCATGCCCAGCGCCTCGGCCAGGACCGACAACTGTGTGCCAATGTGGCCATAACCGATGATCCCCAGCTTCTTGCCCCGCACTTCATGGCTGCCCGCTGCCGATTTGACCCATTCACCGCGGTGTACTTCGGCATTGGCGGCAGGCACGCGGCGCATCAGCAAAATAAGTTCGGCCAGGACCAGTTCGGCGACAGACCGGGTATTGGAAAAGGGTGCGTTAAAGACCGGAATACCCAGCTTTTTGGCCGCCTGCAGGTCCACCTGGTTGGTGCCGATACAGAAACAGCCAACACCGACCAGTTTCCTGGCCGACTGCAACACGTCTGCACTCAGTTGGGTGCGCGAGCGGATCCCTACGAAATGTGCATCGGCAACGGCTTGCTTGAGCTGATCGCCTTCCAATGCTTTCTTGTGGTAATCAATATTGCTGTAGCCCGATGCATGCAGCACATCCAGCGCATTCTGATGAACACCTTCGAGCAATACAATTTTGATCTTGTTCTTATCAAGGGACACTTTTTCCATGGGTTTCTTCGCTTAGACAGTAGGATGTGGGGGAGATTTATTGTATCGAAATGTGCTGGTGGCGTCTTGCAAAGCCACCGAACAGTTCAAATGTACTGCTTGCTTACTTAAACAGAGGTTAATTTTTTCATGTGGACATGAATTGCCTGCATGAAAAAAAAGCGCCTTGCGTGACAGCTGCAAGGCGCTTCGGTATCCCGGCCGAAGCCGGGATGACAACAGATGACCTATCCGCTTATTCGGCAGCAGGCGGCTCTTCGTCGGTGTTGGTACCCAAAGGTGCAAACACATTGTCCAGCGTAACCGGAGCAGACTCCTCGAAAGGATTCTCCTGGGCACGCACGGCAGCGCGTTCGGCACGTTCGCTTTCCTCTTTGGCCTTGCGGGCCAGGTGGAAAGACATACCGGTACCGGCAGGAATCAGACGTCCCACGATCACGTTTTCTTTCAGACCGCGCAGATCATCACGTTTACCCATGATGGCCGCTTCAGTCAGCACCCTTGTGGTTTCCTGGAAGGAAGCCGCAGAGATGAACGAGTCGGTAGACAGTGATGCCTTGGTGATACCCAGCAGGATATTATCGTAGGTCGCCGGAATCTTGTTGTCGGCAACCACACGATCATTCTCGTTGAGCAATTCGGCACGTTCAACCTGTTCACCTGTGATGAACGAGGTATCGCCCGCATCCACGATGTTCACACGACGCAGCATCTGACGCACGATCACTTCAATGTGCTTGTCATTGATCTTCACGCCCTGCAGACGGTACACGTCCTGAACTTCGTTGACGATGTAGATCGCCAGCTTCTCAATGCCCTGCAGACGCAGAATATCGTGAGGATCAGCCGGACCGTCCACAATCATCTCACCCTGGTTGACCACCTGGCCGTCGTGTACCAGCACCTGTTTCTCTTTCGGAATCAGGAACTCATGCACCGTACCATCGGTCTCGGTAATGACCAGACGCTGTTTACCCTTGGTATCCTTACCAAACGACACAGTACCTGTGACATCTGCCAGCATACCGGCGTCTTTCGGCGAACGGGCTTCGAACAGCTCGGCCACACGAGGCAGACCGCCGGTAATATCGCGGGTTTTCTGTGATTCTTGTGGAATACGAGCCAGAATCTCACCAATATTGACCTGCTGTCCGTCACGCACGGTAATCAGTGCGCCAACCGGGAATGAAATATTCACGGAGTGGTCGGTACCAGCAATTTTCACCTCTTCACCGGCCTCGTTGATCAGCTTGATCTGAGGACGCATCAGCGTTTTACCGCCGCGTGATTTCGGTGTAATGACCACCAGCGTGGACAGACCGGTTACATCATCAACCTGTCTGGCAACGGTCTGACCCTCTTCGATATTCTCGAAGCGGACCTCACCCGAGTATTCGGACACGATCGGACGGGTCAGCGGATCCCATGAAGCCAGGCGTGTACCGGCTTTCACGGTATCGTTATCGCCCACCAGCACGGTTGCGCCATAAGGAATCTTGTGACGTTCACGTTCACGGTTGCTATCGTCGAAAATCACGATTTCACCGGAACGGGAAATGGCCACACGCTCGCCCTTCGCATTGGTCACATACCGCATGGAACCGGCAAAGCCAACCGTACCGGCAGACTTGGTCTCAACCGAAGAGGCCATGGCTGCACGTGAGGCCGCACCACCAATGTGGAACGTACGCATGGTCAGCTGGGTACCCGGTTCACCAATAGACTGGGCAGCAATAACACCCACGGCTTCACCGGTGTTGACCATATTGCCGCGACCCAGGTCACGGCCATAGCAGTGTGCGCAAAGCCCATGACGGGTTTCGCAGGTCAGCGGTGTGCGGATCTTGACTTCGTCCACGCCAATGCGATCGATCAGCTCTACCGCATCTTCATCCAGCAGGGTGCCGGCAGCAATCGCCGTTTCCTGTGTATCAGGATTAACGATATCGGCAGCCGCTACACGACCCAGAATACGGTCATGCAACGGTTCGATAACCTCACCGCCTTCAACCAGGGCTTTCATCAGATAGCCGTTGCTTGTGCCGCAATCGGTTTCAGTGATGACCAGATCCTGGGTCACATCAACCAGACGACGAGTCAGGTAACCGGAGTTCGCCGTTTTCAGCGCGGTATCGGCCAGACCTTTACGTGCACCGTGGGTGGAGATGAAGTACTGCAGTACGTTCAGACCTTCACGGAAGTTCGCGGTAATGGGCGTTTCAATGATCGAGCCATCAGGCTTGGCCATCAGGCCACGCATACCGGCCAGCTGACGAATCTGCGCTGCTGAACCACGGGCGCCGGAGTCGGCCATCATGTAAATGGAGTTGAACGATTCCTGGCGGGCATTTTCGCCCAGACGGGTTACAACCGGCTCTGTCGCCAGTTGTTCCATCATGGCCTTGCCCACTTTATCACCGGCCTTGCCCCAGATGTCGACCACGTTGTTATACCGTTCCTGCGAAGTCACCAGACCTGACGAATATTGCTTGTCGATCTCTTTGACTTCATTGCTGGCCTGCGTCAGAATTTCTTCCTTCACAGTCGGGATAACCATATCGCCCATGGCAATTGAAATACCACCACGGGTGGCCAGACGGAAACCGGACTGCATCAGCTTATCGGCAAAAATCACGGTATCGCGCAGACCACAGCGACGGAACGACTGGTTGATCAGGCGCGAAATTTCTTTCTTCTTCAGGGCACGGTTCAGCACGCTGAATGGCAGCCCGTTAGGCAGAATTTCCGACAGGATCGCACGGCCAACGGTCGTCTCAAAGCGGCGCAGTACAGGCTGCCATTCGCCCTGGTCGTCTTTTTCATATTCGTTCAGACGCACAGTCACGCGTGACTGCAGCTCGACTTCACTGTTGTCATAGGCACGAATCAGCTCTGCCAGATCGGCAAAGAACAGACCTTCGCCCTTGCCATTGATACGTTCACGGGTCGCGTAGTACAGACCCAGCACGATATCCTGGGAAGGTACGATGGAAGGCTCGCCGCTGGCAGGAAACAGGATGTTGTTGGAGGCCAGCATCAGAGTGCGGGCTTCCAGCTGTGCTTCGAGCGACAGGGGCACGTGAACAGCCATCTGGTCACCGTCAAAGTCGGCGTTAAAGGCAGCACACACCAGCGGGTGCAGCTGAATCGCCTTACCTTCGATGAGGACCGGTTCGAATGCCTGAATACCCAGACGGTGCAGCGTAGGCGCACGGTTGAGCATGACAGGGTGTTCGCGAATCACTTCTTCCAGGATATCCCAGACCACAGGCTCATGAGCTTCAACCAGTTTTTTCGCGGCCTTGATCGTGGTCGCCAGACCCATAATCTCAAGACGGTTGAAAATAAACGGCTTGAACAGTTCCAGCGCCATCAGCTTGGGCAGACCGCATTGGTGCAGTTTGAGCTGCGGGCCCACCACGATCACGGAACGACCAGAGTAGTCCACGCGCTTACCCAGCAGATTCTGACGGAACCGACCGCTTTTACCCTTGATCATATCGGCCAGGGACTTGAGCTGACGCTTGTTGGCGCCGGTCATTGCCTTGCCGCGACGACCGTTATCCAGCAGCGAGTCAACCGATTCCTGCAGCATCCGTTTTTCATTACGCAGAATGATGTCTGGTGCCTTCAGTTCGATCAGACGCTTGAGCCGGTTATTACGGTTGATCACGCGACGGTACAGGTCATTCAGGTCAGAGGTCGCAAAGCGGCCGCCATCCAATGGCACCAACGGACGCAAGTCCGGCGGCAGCACGGGCAGCACTTCCATGACCATCCAGTCCGGTTTGATACCGGATTTCTGGAAGCCTTCAATCACTTTCAGACGCTTGGAGATCTTTTTAATCTTGGCATCGGAGCTGGTTGCCTTCAGTTCGGCGCGCAAAGACTCCGCCTCGCGATCGATATCGATCGTGCGCAGCAGTTCCCGCACGGCTTCCGCACCCATCAGGGCCGTGAAGTCGTCGCCGTACTCTTCGGTCTTGGCCAGGAAATCGTCGTCGGACATGATCTGACCGCGCTTGAGCGGCGTCATGCCTGGCTCGATCACGCACCATGCTTCAAAGTACAGTACGCGTTCGATATCACGCAGGGTCATGTCCAGCACCATACCCAGACGGGATGGCAGGCTTTTCAAGAACCAGATGTGCGCAACCGGGCTGGCCAGTTCAATGTGACCCATGCGTTCACGACGCACTTTGGTCACAGTTACTTCAACGCCGCATTTTTCGCAGATCACGCCACGATGTTTCAGGCGCTTGTATTTACCGCAAAGACATTCGTAATCCTTGATCGGGCCAAAGATTTTGGCGCAGAACAAACCATCACGTTCCGGCTTGAATGTCCGATAGTTGATGGTTTCTGGCTTTTTGACTTCGCCATAGGACCATGAACGGATTTTTTCAGGAGAGGCAATCCCAATCTTGATGGCATCGAACTGCTCATCCGGGGAAATCTGTTTGAATAAACCTAGTAATCCCTTCATTCTTTACGCTCCAAATCCATGTCCAGTGACAGAGAACGAATCTCTTTCACCAGCACGTTGAACGACTCAGGCATACCTGCGTCGATGACGTGATCGCCCTTAACAATGTTCTCATACACTTTGGTACGGCCAGCAATGTCATCCGATTTAACGGTCAGCATTTCCTGCAGCGTATACGAAGCACCATAGGCCTCAAGTGCCCACACCTCCATCTCACCGAAGCGCTGGCCACCAAACTGGGCTTTACCGCCCAATGGCTGCTGCGTAACGAGAGAGTACGGACCAGTAGAACGTGCATGCATCTTGTCGTCGACCAGGTGATGCAGTTTCAGGTAATGCATGTAGCCGATAGTAACGGGACGCTCAAAGCGCTCGCCCGTACGACCGTCGAACAGGTAAGCCTGGGTGCGAGAGTCTGTCAGTTGCAGATGCGCTTTCACATCGTCAGGATAGGCCAGTTCCAGCATACTGGTAATTTCTTCCTCGGTGGCGCCGTCAAATACCGGCGTTGCCAGCGGCACGCCGTTTTGCAGATTGCGTGCCATTTCGATGATCTGGTCATCGGTCAGGGTATCAATCTGCGCCTTGGCGCCGGTGGTGTTGTACACCTTGTTCAGGTATTCGCGGATCTGTCCAACCTGGACCGTACGCTCATCTTTCATGAGGTCGGCAATCCGGTGGCCCACACCCTTGGCAGCCCAGCCCAGATGCACTTCAAGCACCTGACCCACGTTCATCCGTGATGGCACACCCAGCGGGTTCAACACGATGTCGGCAGGAGTACCATCAGCCATGTGAGGCATATCTTCCACAGGTGTAATACGCGATACCACACCTTTGTTACCGTGACGGCCGGCCATTTTGTCACCTGGCTGCAGACGACGTTTCACGGCCAGATAGACCTTGATCATCTTGAGCACGCCCGGTGGCAGTTCATCGCCCTGCGTCAGTTTCTTGCGCTTCTCTTCGAAGGCCAGATCAAACTCATGGCGTTTCTGCTCGACCGATTCCTTGGTCTGTTCCAGGGCCACTGCGGCGCCTTCGTCAGACAGACGGATATCGAACCAATGCCAGCGCTCTACGCCGTCCAGATATTCTTCGGTAATGACCGAGCCTTTTGGCAGACGGTTCGGGCCGCCGTTGACAGTCTTGCCGATCAGCAGCTTGCGGATACGATCGAAGGTGTCGTTCTCAACAATACGCAACTGGTCATTCAGATCCTGACGGTAGCGGCTCAGCTCATCATTGATGATGGCCTCGGCACGCTTGTCGCGGGGAACGCCTTCACGCGTAAAGACCTGAACGTCGATCACGGTGCCGACCATGCCTGAAGGCACGCGCAGCGAGGTGTCTTTTACGTCAGAGGCTTTTTCACCGAAAATCGCACGCAGCAGTTTTTCTTCCGGTGTCAGCTGGGTCTCGCCTTTTGGCGTGACTTTACCGACCAGTACGTCATCGGCGCGCACTTCTGCACCAATATGCACAATACCAGACTCGTCAAGACGGTTCAGCTGGGTTTCTGCCAGGTTGCTGATGTCGCGTGTGATTTCCTCGTTACCGAGTTTGGTATCACGGGCAACGACGGTCAGCTCTTCGATATGGATAGACGTATAACGGTCGTCGGCCACAACTTTTTCGGAGATCAGGATCGAATCCTCGAAGTTATAGCCGTTCCATGGCATGAACGCGATCAGCATGTTCTGACCCAGGGCCAGTTCGCCCAGATCGGTCGACGCACCATCGGCCAGCACATCGCCACGGGCAACGTGATCACCACGTCTGACGATAGGACGCTGGTTGATGTTGGTGTTCTGGTTGGAACGCGTGTACTTGATCAGGTTGTAGATATCCACACCGACTTCACCCGCCTGGTTCTCGTCGTCATTGACCCGGATCACGACGCGATCGGCATCAACATGATCGACGATACCACCCCGTGTTGCCTGCACTGTCGTGCCCGAGTCAACCGCCACGGTACGTTCAATACCAGTACCAACCAGTGGTTTTTCAGGACGCAGGCAAGGGACAGCCTGACGTTGCATGTTGGCGCCCATCAGCGCCCGGTTCGCATCATCGTGTTCAAGGAACGGAATCAGCGAGGCCGCCACGGAAACGATCTGCGATGGCGCCACGTCCATGTAGTGCACATTTTCAGGTGCAGTCAGCATGGTTTCACCGGCTTCACGGCAGGCGATCAGGTCATCCTGGAAGCGACCTTCTGCATCCAGCACCGCATTGGCCTGGGCGATCACATAGTTGCTTTCCTCAATGGCCGACAGATACTCGATCTGGTCACTGACCTTGCCATCGATAATCTTGCGGTAAGGTGTTTCCAGGAAGCCATAGTCATTCAGACGGGCATACAGCGCCATGGAGTTAATCAGACCGATGTTCGGACCCTCGGGCGTTTCGATCGGGCATACACGACCATAGTGCGTCGGATGCACGTCCCGCACCTCGAAACCGGCACGTTCACGCGTCAGACCACCAGGGCCCAATGCAGAAACACGACGCTTGTGGGTAATTTCGGACAGCGGATTGGTCTGGTCCATGAACTGCGACAGCTGGCTTGAACCGAAGAACTCCTTGATCGCTGCCGAAATAGGCTTGGAGTTGATCAGATCGTGCGGCATCAGGTTATCGGCCTCGGCCTGACCCAGGCGTTCTTTGACTGCACGCTCGACGCGCACCAGACCGGCACGGAACTGGTTCTCTGCCAGTTCGCCCACACAACGCACGCGACGGTTACCCAGGTGATCGATGTCGTCGATTACGCCCTGGCCGTTACGCAGCGCAACCAGCACCTTGATGGTTTCCAGAATGTCTTCGTCGGTCAGTGTCATCGGACCGGTGATATCGTCACCACGGCCCAGACGGCTGTTAACTTTCATCCGGCCCACGCGGGACAGATCGTAAGACTCTTCGCTATAGAACAGACGCTGGAACAGTGCCTCGACCGCTTCTTCGGTCGGCGGCTCACCAGGACGCATCATGCGATAGATCGCTACGCGGGCAGCCATCTGGTCTGCCGTTTCATCGGTGCGCAGGGTCAGTGAAATAAACGCGCCACGATCCAGTTCATTGGTGAAAAGGGTCTGGATTTCATGCACATTCGCATCACGGATCTTGGCCAGCAGGGACTCGGTGATCTCATCATTGGCATTGGCAATCACTTCGCCGGTGTCCGCACTGATCACATTCTTGGCCAGCACACGACCAACCAGATAGTCTTCAGGCACAGAAATGCGTTCGATCTTGGCGTTTGCCAGTTCGCGCAGGTGCTTGCTGTTGATACGCTTGTCTTTTTCGACCAGCACAGTGCCGTTCTTGTCGGTAATATCGAAACGGGCTACCTCGCCCTTCCACCGCTCAGGCACCATCTGCATCAGCGCGCCTTCGGATTTGATATCAAAATTATCAAATTCGTAGAAATGCGCCAGAATGGTTTCCGGTGTCAGGCCAATGGCCTTGAGCAGGATGGTCACGGGCATCTTGCGGCGACGGTCGATACGGAAGAACAGCACGTCCTTCGGATCGAACTCAAAGTCAAGCCATGAGCCACGGTAAGGGATAACGCGGGCAGAAAACAACAATTTGCCCGAGCTGTGCGTTTTACCGCGATCGTGTTCAAAGAACACGCCGGGAGAACGATGCAGTTGTGATACGATTACACGCTCAGTACCGTTGATCACGAAAGAACCGGTGTCAGTCATCAGGGGAATTTCACCCATGTAGACTTCCTGTTCCTTGATCTCTTTGACGGTAGGTTTGCTGACTTCACGGTCCATCAGAACCAATTTGACTTTGGCACGCAGTGGTGAGGCAAAGGTCAGTCCACGCAACTGACACTCTTTGACATCAAACACCGGCTCGCCCAGCATATAGCTGTCGAACTCCAGCCTCGCCATGCCATTGTGGCTGACGATAGGGAAAATGGATTTAAACGCCGCCTGCAGACCTTCGTCCTTGCGCTGGCTTGAAAAAACCGACTGTTGCAGAAAAGTACGGTAGGAATGTAATTGTGTAGCTAACAGATAAGGTACGTCCTGGACATCTTCGCGTTTTGCGAAGCTTTTACGGATACGCTTTCGTTCTGTGTACGAGTAAGGCATGAGCACTCCGACTCGAGAGGGTTGTAAGAATTATGGGGTTGTCCATAATCCATGGGGTTTTACGACTCCACGAAAAACGCCTTCTTTCAATTTATTCTGCCAACAAGACAGTGAAAAGGTCGTCTTTCCTAGAAACGCAAAAACCCGGAGGTGGCTAAAGCCACTCCGGGTATCATCGTTAGATGATTACTTGAGTTCAGCTTTAGCGCCAGCGTCTTCAAGTTTTTTCTTCGCTTCTTCAGCTTCAGCTTTGGAAACGCCTTCTTTAACTGGTTTTGGTGCACCGTCAACCAGATCTTTCGCTTCTTTCAGGCCAAGACCTGTCAGTTCGCGAACGGCTTTAATGACGTTCACTTTCTGAGCACCGGTTTCAGTCAGAACGACTGTGAACTCAGTTTGTTCAGCGGCAGCAGCAGCTTCGCCACCGGCTGCAGGAGCAGCAACAGCAACAGCGGCAGCAGCAGCTGACACGCCGAATTTTTCTTCCATTTCTTTGATCAGCTCAGACAGTTCCAGCACAGTCATGCCGGCGATAGCGTCGAGGATTTCTGCTTTGTTTAAAGCCATTTTAGAACTCCGAATAAATTTAAATAATTGCCAGGGTTTTGTATCGCTTAGTCTTTAAGAAAGAACCAACGGGCGCCTTAAGCGGCTTCCTTCTGATCGCGCACGGCAGCAAGGCCACGAACGAATTTGGTTGGAACTTCATTAAGCGTACGCACAAATTGTGTAACAGGTGCCTGCATGGTACCCAACAGTTTGGACAACAGCTCTTCTCGAGAAGGCATGGTGGCCAGGGCTTTGACGCCGTTGGTATCAAGGATGCTGCCTGGAAGGGCACCACCTTTGAGTACGATCTTGTCATTCGTTTTAGCGAATGTAGAAAGTACCTTTGATGCAGAAACAGGATCTTCACTGATTGCATAGATCAATGGACCAGTCAGTTGATCGGACAAGCCTTCGAAAGGCGTGCCATTGATCGCGCGACGGGCCAGCGTGTTCTTCAGAACACGCAGATAAACACCTGATTCACGTGCAGATTTGCGCAATACGGTGACAGAAGCAACGTCAATACCACGGTACTCAGCAACAATAATGGATTGTGCATTCGCTACCTGAGCGGATACTTCCTCGATTACTGCCGCTTTCTCATTACGATTGAGACTCACGGTTTGAACACTCCATCTAAAGACGCGGCTGGGAACAGTTCCCAATTGCGTCAACCATATGCGGCGTACCTCTGGTCGAGCTCTGCTAAGAATTCTTCCATGGGACGCCGTCTACGCAGGATCCGGATAAATTACTCCGGTTTTAAGCAGCCTGGGACATCACAGAGTGACGAGCAGGCCGCTCCAGCGGTCTTTGACAGCAATGCCTGATGCGCGATCAGGCACAGCCCAAAGTTCTGTTATCAGGCTGCCAGAGAGGCAACCTCGATTTTCGCTCCGCCACCCATTGTGGATGAAACGGCCAGCTTACGCAGGTAAACGCCTTTTGACGTAGCCGGACGGGCTTTGTTCAGGGCGTCAACCAGTGCAGCCAGGTTTGACTGAAGCTTGTCGATGTCGAAAGATGCGCGACCGATCGTGGCGTGAATGATACCTGCCTTGTCGGTACGGTACTGAACCTGACCGGCCTTGGCGTTTTTCACTGCCGTTACGACGTCTGGCGTCACGGTGCCTACTTTAGGGTTAGGCATCAGGCCACGTGGGCCCAGGATCTGACCCAGGGTACCGACAATACGCATTGTGTCAGGAGACGCAATCACGATATCAAAGTTGAACTGGCCAGCCTTGATCTGGTCTGCCAGGTCTTCCATGCCAACGATATCGGCGCCGGCAGCCTTGGCGGCTTCGGCTTTCTCGCCCTGGGCAAATACAGCCACACGAACGGATTTACCGGTGCCAGCAGGCAGCACAACAGAGCCGCGAACCAGTTGGTCGGATTTCTTGGGATCAATACCCAGCTGAACGGCCACGTCGATAGACTCATCGAACTTGGCAGTTGCTGTTTCCTTGACCAGTGTCAGGGCTTGTGCAACAGGGTACAGCTTGTTACGATCGATTTTGGAAGCAATAGCCGCCGCGCGTTTGGATACTTTAGCCATTAGTTCACTCCTTCAACCGTAATACCCATGCTGCGGGCACTGCCGGCAATCGTACGTACTGCTGCGTCAAGATCGGCAGCGGTCAGGTCAGGTTCTTTTGTTTTTGCGATCTCTTCAGCCTGAGCACGTGTCAGCGTGCCAACTTTGTCCGCGTGCGGACGTGCTGAACCTTTCTGGACACCGGTGGCTTTCTTGATCAGAATCGTAGCCGGCGGCGTTTTCATGATAAATGTGAAAGATTTATCAGCAAACGCAGTAATTACAACAGGAATTGGCAGACCGGGTTCCATGCCTTGGGTTTTGGCATTGAAGGCCTTGCAAAATTCCATGATATTCAGGCCGCGCTGACCCAGCGCAGGACCGATTGGGGGTGATGGGTTGGCTTTCCCTGCAGGTACCTGCAGTTTAATAAAGCCGACGATTTTCTTCGCCATGCTATGCTCCTTACGGGTTCAATCGCAGCTTGTGCTGCTCCCCGGGGTTAATGAAAAAGAACCGCTCAGGTTTTTTCGACCTGGCTGAAATCCAGCTCAACAGGGGTGGCACGACCAAAAATGGTCACATTGACACGCACCTTGCTTTTCTCGTAATTGACTTCTTCCACGTTGCCATTGAAATCGGCAAACGGACCTTCCTTGACGCGCAGCATTTCGCCCACTTCAAAGAGGATTTTCGGACGGGGCTTCTCAACGCCTTCTTCGATCTGAGAAAGAATTTTTTCCACTTCTTTTTCAGAGATAGGCGCCGGACGATTGCCCGATCCACCCAGGAAACCGGTCACACGATTGGTGTTTTTGACCAGATGCCAGGTTTCGTCTGTCAGATCCATTTCAACCAGCACATAGCCAGGAAAGATCCGACGTTCAGTAATGGCTTTTTGCCCGCCACGCATTTCGATCACTTCCTCGGAAGGAACCAGAATGCGCCCAAATGAGGTCTGCAGGCCAGCCCGCTCGATACGCTCAAGCAGGGCCTTATGAACACTTTTTTCCATGCCAGAAAAGACATGCACAACGTACCAACGTTTACTCATCGCCTGTCCTTTAATTCCAGCCTAAAAACACGCCGTAGATGATCCATTCAATCAGTTTGTCAACAAGCCAGAGGAAAATGGCCATGACAATGACAAAGGCAAATACGATTCCGGTCATTTGGATGGTTTCGGCACGTGTTGGCCAAACCACCCGCTTGAGCTCCGAATAGGCCCCGGTCGCAAAATCGACTGAGCGACGGCCTGACTCGCTGAACCAGAAAATCAAAGCAGCAACAACCAGACTACCGACAAACATGCCGACACGCGCATAGATATTCATATCGGAAAAATATGAATACGCAAAAATGCCGGCGGCAATAATTACCACCGCCAGTACGATCTTATACTTGTCTGACGGTGTTGTTACGGTTTCTACACTGCTATTTGACATGTTAAATTGAGCTGTTTACAGCCCCACAAATGGGTGGCAGGGGCAGTAGGAATCGAACCTACAACCTTCGGTTTTGGAGACCGACGCTCTGCCAATTGAGCTATACCCCTGTAAACCTGTCTTCTGCGCGGTTCAGAAGCGGAGGGTAATGCATGTACTACTATACACTACCCAGGCACCGCGTTGTACTGCAATGGCGATTACTGCAATTACTTCGTAATTTTGGCAACCACGCCGGCGCCGACGGTACGGCCACCTTCGCGAATCGCGAAGCGCAGACCTTCTTCCATGGCGATCGGTGCAATCAGCTCTACGTCCATTGAGACGTTATCGCCAGGCAGAACCATTTCTTTGTCTTCTGGCAGCTTGATCGTACCGGTTACGTCCGTTGTACGGAAGTAAAACTGAGGACGATAGCCCTGGAAGAATGGTGTGTGACGACCACCTTCGTCTTTAGACAGAATATACACCTCGGCTGCAAAGCCGGTGTGCGGTTTGATTGAACCGGGCTTGGCCAGAACCTGACCGCGCTCGACGTCTTCACGCTTGGTGCCACGCAGCAAAATACCTACGTTATCGCCCGCACGACCTTCGTCCAGCAGCTTGCGGAACATTTCCACGCCCGTGCAAGTAGTTTTGACCGTGTCTTTGATACCCACGATTTCAATCTCTTCGCCTACTTTGACGATACCGCGCTCGATACGGCCTGTAACCACAGTACCACGACCGGAGATTGAGAATACGTCTTCTACTGGCATCAGGAATGTGCCGTCAATCGCACGCTCTGGTGTAGGAATATACGTATCCAGTGCATTGGCCAGCGCCATAATAGCTTGCTTGCCCAGCGGACCTTCGTCGCCTTCCAGCGCCAGTTTGGCTGAACCCTTGATGACCGGTGTGTCGTCGCCTGGGAAGTCGTATTTGGACAGCAGCTCGCGCACTTCCATTTCGACCAATTCCAGCAACTCTTCATCGTCAACCATGTCCGCTTTGTTCAGGAACACAACGATGTAAGGCACGCCAACCTGACGTGACAGCAGAATGTGCTCACGTGTCTGAGGCATCGGGCCGTCAGCGGCCGAACACACCAGGATCGCGCCGTCCATCTGCGCGGCACCAGTGATCATGTTTTTAACATAGTCGGCGTGGCCTGGGCAGTCTACGTGTGCGTAGTGACGGGCTTCGGTTTCGTACTCAACGTGAGACGTGTTGATCGTGATACCACGCGCTTTTTCTTCAGGCGCCGCGTCAATCTGGTCGTAACCTTTGGCTTCGCCGCCAAAGTGCAGAGACAATACCGTTGTAATCGCCGCTGTCAGCGTTGTTTTGCCATGGTCAACGTGACCAATCGTACCTACGTTTACGTGTGGTTTGGTACGTTCAAACTTACCTTTTGCCATTACCGACTCCTGAAGATTGGGGCTGGATAAATAATTAAAACGCTTGTGGTGCCCATGGCGGGAATCGGACCCGCGACCTCTCCCTTACCAAGGGAGTGCTCTACCACTGAGCCACATGGGCAAATTCTTTCTAACAACTTGTCCCGGCCATATAAAAATTAACGTACATATGGCCTGAACATTAGGAAACCGGTGCGGGATGGAGCGGGTGAAGGGAATCGAACCCTCATCATCAGCTTGGAAGGCTGTTGCACTACCATTGTGCTACACCCGCAGGATCCTGGAACGTTCCCTGCATTCGCAATTTGTTATTGTTGAGGCGGTAATATTCGTATACCAGTATCACCACTGTTACAGCAGGAGGGTGACCCGTTGCCACAGATGCAAAACAGCAAATCTGGGCAAATCACTCACTCCGGCAGCCAATGACTAACAAAAGCCTTCACAAAGAACAAATTCGGCTGGTGGTGGAGGTTGGATTCGAACCAACGTAGGCGTAAGCCAACAGATTTACAGTCTGCCCCCTTTAGCCACTCGGGCACTCCACCAAGAGAACTACGGATTATGTAGTACTTGCGATTTGCTGTCAAGTACTAATTATGACCAAAGCGATGATTAACCCGATTTACCGCAATTTTTTTCCAAACTGTCGGAAAATTGCCGCAATCGGTCCGCAAAATCAGCGCCCTCAACTTTCCAGAATATTGCTCAATCCCTGCTTTTCCAGCAACGAGTTCAGATGCTCCCAGCCATGAAAGTCGATCAGCAACTGGCCCTTGTCCTTGCTGCCCATTTTCAGGCTGACACGAGTACCCAGGTGGTCCGACAGGGCCTCTTCAAGGCGTTCCACATCCCGGTTCGCCGCTTTGGGCTTGGGCTGCGCCTTACTCTGCCCTGCGCTGTTGACCAACCTCTCGGTTTCTCGCACGGAAAGCTTGCGCGCCACGACCTGATTGGCCAGAATGATCTGGGTGGCCGAATCCACGGCCAGCAGCGCCCGTGCGTGGCCCATGTCAAGCTGGCCCTGCAACAGGAAGTTCTGGACCGGCTGAGCCAGATTCAACAGACGCAGCAGGTTGCTGGTCAGCGAGCGAGAACGTCCAATTGCCTGAGCCGCCTGCTCATGGGTGAACTGAAAGTCGTCGATCAGCCGTTTTACCCCCTGGGCTTCTTCAAGCGGGTTCAGGTCTTCGCGCTGAATATTCTCAATCAGCGCCATGACAGCCGCATTTTCGTCGGCTACCTCGCGCACCAGCACCGGCACTTCGGCAAGGCCGGCCAGTTTGGCTGCCCGGAAGCGCCGCTCGCCGGCGATGATTTCGTATTTCTCCGGCTGGTCGCCGGCAATAGGACGAATCAGGATCGGCTGCATGATGCCCTGACTGCGCACTGATTCGGCCAGTTCGTTCAGCGCCGTCTCGTCCATTTGCGTTCTGGGCTGGTATTTACCGGCACGAATCTGATTCAACGGCACGCTAGAGGGCAACTCCGGCCCCTTGTCCTCGTCACGGGACAGGTCCTCGATGACATTGATATCATTGCCCAATAACGCAGACAATCCGCGGCCCAGGCCCTTGGCCTTCTTTGCCGCTGCAGGCGCTGCCCGGGATACCGTTTTTGCAGCTGATTTTGCGGGCGTTTTGGTGGTGCTTTTGGCTGCTGTTTTGCTGGCCGTTTTCGATGACGCTGTTGCCATGATTTCCTCTGTTATTCCTTATCCATTGCTTTGACGCGCTTGATGACTTCGAGCCCGAATTCCCGATAGGCCTTGGCGCCGCGTGACGACTTATCGTACAGGACGCCGGGTACGCCATGACTGGGCGCTTCGGCCAGCCGTACATTGCGCGGGATGACAGCTTTGAACACATTGTCGCCAAAGTGCTCCATCAGCTGTTCCGATACCTGCTGCTGCAATGTCACGCGGGAATCATACATCACGCGCAATAACCAGATCATTTTCAGATCCGGGTTAATGTTCTTGTGCACCCGCTTGATGGTGTTGACCAGGTCCGAAAGCCCTTCCAGCGCAAAGTATTCGCACTGCATCGGAATGATGACGCCATTTGAGCATGCCAGCCCGTTCAGGGTCAGCAACGACAGCGTGGGCGGACAATCGATCAGAACGTAATCATAATCTTGAGCGACCTGGACAATCGCATTTTTCAGCTGATGCTCGCGATTGTCCAGTTCAAACAGATCGAAGTCTGCGCCCGACAGTTCGCGGTTGCCTGGCAACACATCGTAGCCGCCGGTTTCCGAGCGTACACGTACATCAGCGATGCTGGCCTCGCCGATCAGCACTTGATAAATGTTTAAGCTTAAACTATTTTTATCAATGCCGCTGCCCATGGTTGCATTGCCCTGCGGATCCAGATCCACCAGCAACACCCGCTTTTTGTGTAATGCCAGACTGGCAGCCAGATTAATGGCCGTCGTCGTTTTACCTACCCCTCCTTTCTGGTTTGCAATACAGAATACGCGAGGTGATTTTATTTCATTTGTCATATTTTCCTACTTGCTGCAACCATACAAGACAACGCTCAGCATCCAGTTCCGGCACATTCAGTTTCTGAACCTGCGCAACCGACCACGCGCCCTTTTCTTCCAGCTGTGACACTTCTTCAGATGCCAGCCGCCCTTTCATTGCTACCAGGTGCCCGCCGCTACCCACATGCATGCCTGACCACTCACTGAAATCGACCAGTGAGGCAAACGCCCGCGAAATAACCAAGTCGACCTGGGCCGATGGCTTTCGTTCAATACGGACATGTTCAGATACCAGATTGGGCAATTTGAGTACGCCGGCAGCCTGCCGGATAAAGGCCGTTTTCTTTTCAACGGCATCTACGCAGCATACCTGCCAGTCAGGTCTCATTATAGCCATGACAGCCCCCGGCAGACCACCACCGGAACCCACATCCAGTACAGAAATTGTCCGCTTTGGGGCAAACTTGTCACTCAGGGGACCGATCACTGACAAACTGTCAAAAACATGCTGAATCAGCACTTTATCC
Organism: Advenella sp. FME57; assembly: GCF_014897675.1. GTDB lineage: Bacteria > Pseudomonadota > Gammaproteobacteria > Burkholderiales > Burkholderiaceae_B > Advenella. The sequence continues at coordinate 99,917 of NZ_JABUXU010000004.1, forward strand.
GGGTCCCTCAGGGCAGTCAGGTTATACACTTTATTCCAGCGCAATAACTGATCCTGATAGCCAATCAACTGCTGGATCTGCGTATCGGTAATGAACAGCCCCAGGCTGGTGGCTGCATCTGCAATGCGGTCTTGCCGCCCTGCTCTGTCATGCTCGCTCATGCCCACCTGCTCATTCTTCAACTGCCACGGGTGCTGTTTTGCGCAGCGTTTTTGTCGACAGCTGCAAACGTTTCAGATTGATCAGCAGAATGGAAATAGCGGCCGGGGTTACCCCTGAAATCCTGCGCGCCTGACCTACGGTCTCGGGGCGTGTGTCTTTCAGTTTCTGCCGCACTTCAAATGACAGGCTGGCCACTGCATCGTAGTCCAGGTCAGCGGGGATTTTCTGTTCTTCAAGATGACTCTGACGCTTTACTTCTTCCTGCTGACGGGCAATATAACCGGCATACTTCACCTGTATCTCGACCTGCTCTTTAACCGCGTCAGACAAGTTATCTGCAGGCGCCAGCACCGAACCATCTTCGGTAGCTGCATTCGTCAGAGTGTCATAGGTCACCGATGGACGTTTCAACAAATCCGCAAGCGAATAATCCCGTTCCAGGCGCGTACCAAGCAGCTTTTCGGATAGATCAGCGTTGAATGTCCTGGGAGATACGCGAGTGCCAGCCAGCCTGGAGACCTCCCGTTGAACGGCATCACGCTTATTACTGAAGAAGTCCCAACGGGCATCATCGACCAGCCCTAACTGCCGCCCTATTTCCGTTAAACGAAAATCCGCATTATCTTCGCGCAGGCTTAGTCTATATTCTGCCCGTGAGGTAAACATCCGGTACGGCTCGGTCACGCCTCGCGTCACCAAATCGTCTACCAACACCCCCAAATAAGCCTCATCGCGTTTCGGTGTCCACGATTCAAGCCCTTTTGCCTGCCTGGACGCATTAAGCCCGGCAAGCAAGCCTTGCGCGGCAGCCTCTTCATAGCCGGTAGTGCCATTTATCTGCCCTGCGAAGAACAGACCAGAAATCACTTTCGTTTCAAGACTGCGTTTGAGTCCACGTGGATCAAAGTAGTCATACTCGATGGCATAGCCAGGGCGCAGCACGTGCGCGTGCTCCAGGCCTGGCAGGGTGTGAATCAATTCCAGCTGCACATCAAAGGGCAAACTGGTCGAAATCCCGTTGGGATAAATTTCATTGGTAAGCAGACCCTCTGGCTCCAGAAATATCTGATGAGAGTCTTTGTCGGCAAAACGGTTTATTTTATCTTCAATAGACGGGCAATACCTTGGCCCTATCCCGTCGATCACGCCCGTATACATGGGGGAACGATCCAACCCATTGCGGATAATATCGTGCGTTCGGCTATTGGTGTGCGTAATCCAGCACGACACCTGGCGCGGATGCATCTGCACCGACCCCATATAAGAAAATACCGGAACAGGGTCTATATCGCCAGGCTGCTCTTCCAATTTACTGAAATCAATACTGCGAGCATCGATACGTGGTGGCGTGCCGGTCTTAAGCCGACCCTGCGGCAGATTCATTTCTTTAAGACGTTGCCCAAGACTAATCGCAGGGGGATCTCCCGCCCTGCCCGCTGAATAATTATTCAATCCCACGTGGATTAAGCCATTCAGAAAGGTTCCGGCGGTCAAGACAACGGTTTTTGAATGAAACACCACCCCAATCTGAGTTTTGGCGCCAATCACCCTATCCCCTTCAAGAACAAGATCATCTACCGCTTGTTGAAAAAGCCACAAATTCTGCTGATTTTCCAATCGAGAACGAATCGCCTGTTTATAGAGCACCCTATCAGCCTGCACACGCGTCGCCCGTACTGCCGGGCCTTTTGAACTATTCAGGATTCTGAATTGAATCCCTGCCTCGTCCGCAGCAATGGCCATGACACCGCCCAAGGCATCAATTTCTTTAACCAAATGCCCCTTCCCTATTCCGCCAATTGAAGGATTGCAGGACATTTGCCCCAAAGTTTCAATATTATGGGTCAATAAGAGAGTTTTGGATCCGGAACGCGCAGCAGCGAGCGCCGCTTCAGTACCGGCGTGGCCTCCACCAACAACAATGACGTCAAATTCGTCTGGGTAGTTCATTTTGTTCTTTCAATCGTAGGAATAGCGAAATGTTCCACGTGGAACATTAAAAGGAATTCTATGGAATGCTATTTTAAACGCAATAGCACATAAAAGACATTATCTAAATTGTTCCACGTGGAACAATTGTGGATAAGTATGTTGATAACGCGGTGAATATGCTGTGAATATATAGGTATAGTTTGTGTATAAGATCATCGACATTCAGGCATAATAAGAATTATAGCCCTGTTAATAAAATTAATACAGTAAGAGACGCAAAAAGTGATTACAAGCATTTCCTCAAAACTTCCCGCAGTTGGAACCACAATTTTTACCGTTATGACCAAAATGGCTGCCGATTTCAAGGCAACAAACCTTGGTCAAGGCTTCCCGGACTTCGATCCTGACCCAAAACTCACTGATCTGGTGACCCAGGCAATGAAAACTGGCCACAATCAGTATCCGTATATGCCTGGTGACCAGTTGTTGCGCAGCAATATCGCAAAAAAAGTCGCGACACTATATGGCCACCAATATGACGAGAATACCGAAGTTACCGTTACCAGTGGTGCAACCGAAGCGCTCATGGCAGCAATTCTTGCCGTGGTCAATTCTGGAGACGAAGTAATTGTGCTGGAGCCAAGTTACGACTCCTATGTACCAGCAATCCGTCTTGCCGGTGGAGTCCCGGTTTTTGTACCACTTGTGGCGCCTGGGGATGAACACAGCAGTTATTCAGTGGATTGGGACAGGGTAGGGGAGGCCATTACCCCCAAAACAAGATTGATGATACTGAATTTCCCTCACAATCCTACCGGTATTACACTGGCTACTAGCGACCTGGATGCGCTGGAAACCATTATTGCTGACACTAACGTGCTTTTGTTGGCCGACGAAGTCTATGAGCATATTGTTTTTGACGAAAAACCATTTCTGAGCCTGAGTTGCCGTCCCGCTTTGGCAGCACGAACCTTTCACATATCTTCATTTGGCAAAACCTATCATACGACTGGCTGGAAAATAGGGTATTGCTGTGCGCCTGCAGTTATGACTGCTGAATTACGAAAAGTGCATCAGTTCATGGTGTTTACAGTGAGCTCTCCCATGCAAGTTGCGCTGGGTGTTTATACAGCTGATCCGTCAACCTATCTGACATTGCCTGCTTTTTACCAGGAAAAACACGATTTTCTCTATGAAGGTCTGAAAAATACCCGGTTTAAACCGATACGTAGCCAGGGAACCTTTTTTCTTCTGGCCGATTATTCGGCAATCTCTCAGGACAATGAACTTGCTTTCGCAAAATGGTTGACTCAGGAAAAGAAAGTGACTTTGATTCCAGTGTCTGCTTTTTACCGAAATCCCGATGATGTTGGATCAAACCATAACCTGGTTCGTTTCTGTTTTGCAAAAAAACAGGAAACCCTGCAACAGGCACTTTCGGTGCTTAAGCACCTCTAGTTATTAAACTGTTTGAATATATAAAAGATTAAGAGATAGATACTCTGTGGATATGTTGAAACGGATGAATTTACGCGTTTATTCATGAACTTAGCGGGAAATTTGGCTGGTGAATACCTGGCTTTTGTCCGGTGTATAAAAATGAACAACTTGGGCACCTTGCAGTTTCCCGCTATTTATCAAGTTTTGATACATAAGTTATTCACAATGACTCGCCCAGAGCTTATCCACAGGCAAATATCTGAAAAAAACACGGTTTTGGATAATTTTTAACCGGTCTTTTGCCCGCGGTTTTGCTCGCCTGATCGGTACAAATAGCGAAATTTCCCCTGGGAATATAGACGGGATAGGGACCCCTCCGGGTTGTGCCGCACGGAAAAATCGTTAGCGGGTATAAAGGCCTTCTGAATAAAATTTGCGTCGTTCGAGCGGTGTATAGGAGAAAGCCTCACTGAAGGATGGTCGGGTAGGGAAGTCTGACTGGCGTCAGCGGGGAACTAATTAAGTTCTCTATGTCCCAAACGGGGGAGGGCAGGCGGTGGTCCACGCCAGCTGGCGTACACTGGCAATATCCCAAAGAAGGGGCAAAGCAGGCAAGATGAGCGCAGACGGTACGCCATTTACGGAAGAAACAGATCTGATCGCGCGAAATAGAGCGTGCTGGCGTAACGAGCGGAGGGGTGCTGCCAGAAAAACAGGGAGACGTTTAACCAACCGCTTGAAAACAAACAATCTGACGCCGTGGCAGCGTTGGAGAAAATCACGTTTTATCTTTATTCTCGCGGCCAATGAAGCCGACTCCAGCGTATCTTCACTCAGCACGTCGATTCACCAGGACCTTGTACATCAGAGGTCTATCTCTCTTTGGCGGAAAATTACGGTTTCCCAATAGCTTCAATCACGTTGTTCACAATTCCTGCTTATAATTCGAGATAATCCAGCGTGAGTGCATATTGTGCCGCGTTGCAGCAATGCCCAGGACCCCATTGACGGGACCATATCCGTTTTCAACCAGGCGATAGAGGAGCAAACATGGCCTACGATAGTCAGAATATTTTCGCGAAAATTCTTCGGGAGGAGGCGCCGTCCTTCAAAATCTATGAAGACGACAAGACATACGCCATGATGGACATCATGCCGCAAACGCGAGGACACTTGCTTATTCTGACCAAGGAAGAGGCAGAAACGCTACTCGATTTGTCGTTGGAAGGTGCTCAGGCATGTGTGGCCACTGCAAAAAAAATCGCGCCAGCGCTGCTGGAAGTGACCAAAGCTGACGGCTTTATCCTGTCACAGTTCAATAAGGAGATCGCCGGACAAACCGTTGACCACGTGCATTTTCACCTGGTCCCCCGGTATATTGGGCAAACAGTGGAACGTCATGGTCGTGTAAAAGGGGATATGGACGAGATAGCAGCACTTGCCCGGCAAATTGCTGCAGCCATTAAGTAATTTGTCCGGCCCCGGCATTCAATTGTACGGTCGGGGCAATGCTTGCACGACAATACTGTAGATCGGGTAGAACCCTTCATTAAATCCATCATCTGACCCGACAAGATCATTCTGGTCAGAGCTATAGATCTTAAAATTTCATAATCTCTCGCTATTACAATAGCCACTCAATGGGCAGTATCGACAGAAACCAGACAATGCCGCGTTTGAGCAGGCTGGTCTCGGGTTCCGAGTTGTAGCGGATCAGTTTGCCGTCCCGGTGCTCTATCCAATACACGTCACCCGCTTCAGATAGGCGAACTTCGTACGATGTTTTGGCGATCTCTTTATCAAAGTAGCTTTCCATCTGCAATGCCAGGTTGGGGCTCTCAATGACAAAACCCATTTCGGTATTAAGATGAGTTGATCGGGGGTCGAAGTTGAACGATCCGACAAATACGCGCTTATGGTCAACGGCAAATGTTTTTGCGTGAAGACTGGATCCGGAACTGCCTAAAGGCCCGGCGCTATCATTGCGCTTGTCGGTGGTGGATACGCGTTGCAACTCATAGAGTTTGATACCGGCAGCCAGGAGATCTTTACGCCGTTTGGCGTAGCCAGCGTGGACGGCAGAAACGTCCGTGGCATCCAGTGAATTGGTCAAAACTCGTAGTTTTACACCGCCCTGGGCCATTTTTGTAAATACCTCGACGCCGGCGGCAGTGGGTACAAAGTACGGCGATATCAGATCAATGGTACGGGTTGGGCGCCCAAGCACGTCAGCCAGTTGATAGATCAGCAAGCCGTCTGATGTTGCCTTGCCAAGGCCTTTGGCTGGATCATCGCTGACCATCCGAACATCGGCCCACTCGAAACTTAGATTGCCCGTTAGCATCTTCGAGATAAACGGCGAGGTTCTGATCGCTTGCGTATATTGGGCGGCCGCCTGGGACTTTAGCAGGCTTTCGGCCCTGGCTTTGAGCTGTGGCAGGATTGTTGCGTCGACCTGCGGCAAGATCAAGTCGACAGGATAAGATGACTTGCTTGCCCAGTAACGATCGAAATCGGTGGAAACGTCGCCTGTAGCTTTGCCGATAGCCAGAACATCCAGATCGGCAAACAAAACGGATTCACCCGCCCCGAAATATTCATCACCCACATTGCGCCCGCCAATAATTGTTGCCTGGTTGTCTGCGGTAAACGATTTGTTGTGCATGCGGCGATTTGCACGCATAAAGTCGGTAACAAAGCCTGTGGATTTTGGCCAGCGTACGATAAACGGATTGAACAGCCGAATTTCGATATTCGGATGATTATTCAGGGCAGCAAGCGCTTCATCCAGACCTGCCGTGCCGTTGTCGTCAAGCAGCAGGCGGACACGGACGCCTCTGTCGGCTGCTGTGCGCAGTTCTTCAAGAAGCAGAGTTCCTGTGATGTCGTCATGCCAAATGTAATACTGCACATCCAGCGATTTTTGTGCGGCACGTGCCAGCAGCGTGCGTGCGGCGAAAGCCTCATGGGCGTCGGCTAGTGCATATATACCGCTTTTGCCTGGATGTGCCTGGACCAGGGGCAATAGGGCTCGCCCTAAGGCCGTATTGCTGACCTGCGCTTCGTTCAATGCCTTGCTGCCTGTTCTACTGTCCAGGGACGGCAAAGAGCAGCCTGCCAGCAGGCAGGCGAGCACGCAAAGAAGGAAAGGTCTGGGCAACGAAAGAATGCTGTTCATAAGAGACGACACCGGGCAGTTGATAGCGTACTTTAAATTGGTCTGTATACTTGGGCAGGATATGTTCGGCTCACTGATCCAGAATCAGGAGGTTTGTCATCAGTGTATCCGCCTTGAGCCTGGTCCTGCTGCGCTTTGACGCATTTGTTCCTGACAATGTTGGATATGTAGTAAAGACCCTCAGGGCTGCAGGAAGGTTGCTTTGGATTTTACTAAAATATTTCAATTGAAATATTCTGGAAATGGTCGCACGGCTTGCCAGTCCTGTTCCCTGAACGAACGAATGAACAACGGGCTGCAATGATGAGTGAGGAAACCAACTGGCGGGCTGAGCGAAGTTCTAGTTGATTGAACGCCTGGCACCTGTTCCCACGCGCTTGTCTATTGCGTCTACAGCTTTATGTTACCGGTCCGTGCTGGTTTCGCTTGTGATTGGCGATCCGATATCGTGACCGATTTACGCCGGCGTTTGAACCTGACCCGGTTTTTCCTTTCCTTGTGAACGGTAATCCCTTCGCCAGCCTTGGGGTCCAGTTTATAAAACCAGTAGGCGGCGACAATGGACAGCAGTCCGATTACCCAGAACCCGGTATGGATATCGTCAATTGAAACGTGGCTGGCGCCTCTAAATTGCATGCTCAGGTCCAGCGTAACGGTGGCAATACCCATGCCCAGGCTGATGCCGATCTGCTGCGCGGTGGCAGAAAATGAGCTTGCCTGGCTCATCTGTTCCGGCTCAATGTCTGCGAAGGCAAGGCTATTTACACCGGTGAATTGCAATGAGCGGAAAAAACCACCCACCAAAAGCACGGTGCCCATAAGCAGCACCGGCGTACTCTCAATGAAAAATGCATTTGTGATTGTCATTAACCCGGTAAGTGTGCCGTTTATCAAAAGCACCTTGCGAAAGCCCCACCGTCCAAATACCGCTGTCGCGATAAATTTCATCATCAGCGATCCTATGGCCATGGAAAAGGTGATCATGCCGCTGGCCAGCGCCGAGTAGCCAAAACCGACCTGGAACAGAAGGGTGAGCAGAAAGGGCATTGCGCCAACCGACAGGCGCGTCATATTGCCGCCAATCACCGCAGCCGAAAAAGTGGGAATTTTTAGAAGCGACAGATCTATGATGGGTTCTGGGTGGCGCCGGGCGTGGCGTATGTACAGCAGTGTGCATATTAGCCCGGTGGTCAGCAGCAACAGCGGATACAGATACCCATGGGTGTGGTTGCCGATGGCTTCGATGCCAATAACAAACGTCGCCATACCTACGCCGCTGAGCAGAAAACCGAGCCAGTCCAGCCGGGGCTTTTTTTCGCTGCGATACTCAAGCACATACCTGAGCACAAGTGTAATACCGATAATGGCGATTGGAATATTGATGAGAAATATCCAGTGCCAGGAGGCATAGGTCACCAGAAAGCCGCCCAGAGGCGGGCCAAGAATCGGGCCGAGCAGAGCGGGAATGGAGAGAAATGATGTCGCTTTCAGGATCTGGTTACGTGGAATCGTACGCAGCATGATAATACGGCCTACCGGTACCATCATTGCACCTGCAATACCCTGAATAAACCGGGACACCGTCAGGGAAGTCAGATCCCATGACAATGCGCAGGTCAGTGAAGTTAGCGCAAATAGGGTAATGGCGAAGAGAAACAGGCGCTTTGCCCCGAACCGGTCGGCAGCCCAGCCGCAGATCGGAACAAATACCGCTACCGCCAGCAAATAGGAGGTAATGGCCACGTTCATGCGAACCGGTGTGGACTGCAGCGACACGGCCATCATGGGAAGGGCGGTAGCCACCACAGTTGCGTCGAGCATTTGCATGAACAACGCGCAGCCGACGATAAATGGTATTAATTTGACGGCGATATCTTGCTGGACGGGAGCGTGGCTTTTCATGTGAGTTGATATTTTTTCGAAAGTAACCGATATAGCGGCCCGGTAACGAGTAGCACAAATACCATTCGTGATACATGGAAGGCCGTGACAACCGGTGGACCCAGTTGTAGCACTTTTGCCGTAATGGTCATTTCTGCGATGCCCCCCGGACTATTTGCCAGATACAGCGTTGCCAGCGGAATATCGGAAATCAGTGTCAGCAGGGCGCAAAAAACCAGTGCCAGACAGAGCGATCCGATGCAGACCAGCGCCACCACGCCCAGGTATTTTGGTGCGCGCCTGAAAAAATCCGGCCCGAATTTGTCACCCAACGACCAGCCGATGAACATCTGCCCGGCATGTTGAACTTCCGGGGGAATGACAGACAGCTCAATATGATTGCTTGTCAGCACAGTCATGATAAACAGTGGACCAAGCACCCAGGGATTGGGAATACGCAGTTTGCCGAACGCAAAACCAAACGCGCAGGTAATGGCGATCATTTGAAAAAAGCCGCTGTAGGAAAACGCGATCGCAGCCGTTGTGTTCACAGTCAGGCCGTGTAGCCCAAGAAACTTATACACAAATGGAATGGTTATCACGACGAGCAATACACGCAGACTATGGGCGGAAGCCACTCTGTCTATACGCGCATTATTGCGTTCGGCAAGATTGGCCATTTCGCTGGCGCCACCGATAGCCGAGGCAAACCAGGCCGTTTTGAAATCCACATCGGCCCAGCGGCGCAGGACAAACGCGCCTGCGCTGCCCAGAAACAGGGCGAACAGCATGCCCAGCACAATAGCAACTGTGTTATCCAGAACAATGTGCAGGACTTCTTCGGTGAAATACAGACCCAGGGAGGTGCCGATCACCCACTGGCCCATACTGCGGAAGGCCACATGCGATTGTGTGCGTGCGCCGCGCAACTTGCTTATCGCGGTGATAAGCAGTGGCCCGATCATCCACGGCAAGGGCAGATGCAGCCAGTTCGCCAGCAAAGCGCCAGCAAGTGCGAACAGAAATCCGGCTAAATAGCGCTGCATCATATTCCGAAGACAATTGACATACTTTAGGCATTCATTGTACGTTTTCAAAAGAAAAAATGCGAAGGAAAACTGTTTATATTTAAAAGTCTTATATAAGACCTGATCCATAATGTCGTTTACACGCCATGAACGCGGCTGTCTGTAACCGGATCCGCCTGGTTCAGTAAATATGTCCAGTAATTACGCCCAACGAGTGCGCAAAATGAATATGCCCGATGAATGCGTTCAACGAATACACCACCACGCAGGTTTGGTCCGCTGCGCCAGGGCGAGCCTGGATCCGCTTCATGCTCGATGCCAATATTTGCGCGCCCAGGACCATCAGGTGGTCTTAGGGCAACAAAGTGGCATGCGCTGCGACATCTATCAATGTCCGGGCAACGTCAATTCCGGTAGCGTTAACGATTTCTGCGATGGCATTCATAGTCTTTTATGGATAGTGTCGTGACATTGCCTTGTGCTGATGCTGTTCGTGTTGAGTCTATGGCATTGGCTTGCGGCGGTTTAGTGGCCAATCAAATTGATCATTTGGGTGTGGGCGGGGACGCGCTCATGACTTGCTGGCCGGGTGCACACTTCATGATGAACTGGATAAGCTGGCGAACCGGTTCGGCCAGGCTTTGTTCCTGTCGATGAAGCAATCCTGTCTCGCGATAGAAGGTATGGACGCCCAAATCAATGGCACGAACTTTGGCAGGCCAGCGCGTGAAAGCGGCGGTTTGCGGAAACAGGGCGACGCCTGCACCGTTTGCCACGAGCTTGACGATCGTTTCAAGTTCATCACATTCGCAGATTTCGTGCAGGCCAATATGCATTTGCCGCAGGAAACGATCAACCAGCCGTCCACCGAAGGAAGTACGATCGTAGCGGATAAATGGCTGCTCAGACAGCAATTGAGCCCAATCGCTACCGGCAGCATAAGAAGGAACAATAAGCCTGAAGGGTTCGCGTGCCAGTGTTTGCCACTGCAATTCGCTTTGCAGATGAAATGGCGGACGAATAATAGCCGCCATGTCTACGTCACCAGCATCGACCAGGTTCACCATGTCCATGGATACGCCGGGAATGATGCGGGTATGGCAACCTGGACGGGTGCTGTGAAAGTTCGCCAGCGCATCGGGCAAGACAGTTCGTTGCAGCGTTGCGATGGCACCCACGTTGATATGCATGGCTTTGGCGTCAGCGACAGGCGTGGCACCCAGATTGCTGTATAGCTGGATCAATTCCTGCGCCTGCAAAAGCAACTGTTGCCCCTTTGCATTGATCCTTGCCGATCGCCCCTGCCGGTCAAACAGCGCAAATCCCAACTCAGCCTCCAGGCGCTGCATCTGGGCGCTGACGGCTGCCTGAGTAAGGCCTATTTTTTGCGCGGCGCTGGCAAACGTGCCCTCGCGGGACACCGCAATAAATGTTTTGAGTTCCCGGATCATTGCATTCTCAATGTATAAATAATATTTGTGTATATTACAAATATATATTGATTTTATTTTTTTAACGTCGGGCCTACAATAAAAAATATCATTACCGTGCCGGACACGCTGGCACTTCCCCAAGGCAATGGCATTTGCAATAAGCGTTGTCAGTAGGGATTTTGCTAAACCCATACCACTTATACCAACCAGGAAAACCAATGAGTCTGTCACCTTTTCATCTAGCCATTCCCGTCTACGATCTGGCGGCTGCCCGCAATTTTTATGGCGAAGTGTTCGGCCTGGCCGAAGGACGTTCCAGCGAGCAATGGGTGGACTTTGATTTTTACGGACACCAACTGGTGATTCACGAACATCCGCAAACGGCGAGCCAGCAGCAGGCGCATACCAACGCCGTAGACGGCCATAACGTGCCTGTGCCGCACTTTGGCGTCGTGCTTGAGTGGAACCAGTGGGAAGCGCTATCGGAGCGCCTGAGAGCGCGCAATACCAAGTTTGTGATAGAACCGGGTATTCGCTTCAAAGGTCAGGTTGGTGAACAGGCCACCATGTTTCTGTTTGACCCCTGTGGTAACGCACTGGAATTCAAGGCCTTCAGGGATATGAGCCAGTTGTTTGCCAAGTAAAAAATTGAATCCCGGCGACGGGCCGGGACATGTCGGCGTGTAGGCTTGGCCTGTAGTATCAAAGCGCTTGAAGGGAAGGAAGGGGACAGAGGCATTACGGGAAGGCGTCTTATGGGCGGCGTCGCCGCTGCAGCATTCGCAGCAATGACAAATGAGCCGTTGTAAATCCTGCTGTGCCGACCCTCTGGTACCGCAGAAAATCCATGCTGCAGTTATGTTGTAAACAACAGGTTTAAACAGCGCACGAGAGGCGCTGCAGCCTGCGACACGTTTCTGAACCGAATACAGGCGAAAAAAATGCCCGCACAATGTGCGGGCAAGTGGCTGAAATTTAATTCTATCACCATTTGCAAAAAAGTCCATGGTTTCATGTTTTAAATATATTTCTGAGCATGGCCGCGCATCGGGCGAGGCGCCGTGTCGTCCAGTGTGCTTGCCTCGCAGTGCCTGTCCTGTAGCGATTGCGTAGTTCACTGCGTTTGGATATAACTCAAATGGGAACCGGGGCTGGACCTCCTGGGCACAAGTGGCTTGATTTGCGCAGCTTGCGGCGCTGCACGAGAGCCGCTACGGCCTTCAAGTTTGCGGATCAGTCCTGAAATAACCGATATAATAGGCTAACTTCACTGATGTTTCGCCTATGTCCGCACCTGCCAACGATCCTATTGCAGCTATCGCAACCGCGCCGGGGCGCGGCGGTATAGGCGTCATCCGTATTTCGGGACCCGATCTAACCGGTCTGATCTCACAGCTGTTTGGGCGGGAACTGGCGGCGCGCCATGCCTATTTTCTGCCATTTTGCGACAGCAAGGGCGAGTCCATTGACGAAGGCATCGCCATCTACTTTCGCGCGCCGCATTCGTACACCGGCGAAGATGTGCTGGAATTGCAGGGGCACGGCGGTCCGGCGGTATTGAAAAGAATACTCGATCGTTGTCTGCAGGTAGGCGTACCATTACGCATGCGGCACGCCGAGCCCGGTGAATTTACTCAGCGCGCTTTTCTGAACAACCGGCTGGATCTGGCACAGGCCGAAGCCGTGGCCGATCTGATCGACGCTTCCTCAGAAGCAGCCGCGCGCAGCGCCATGGCCTCTTTAAGCGGTTCTTTTTCTGCACAAGTGAACAATCTGGCAGATCAAATTATTCATCTGCGCATGTTGGTAGAGGCCACGCTGGACTTTCCCGAAGAAGAAATCGAATTTCTGGAAAAATACCAGGCGCGCGAAACGCTGGGCGGGATTCTCGGCGACATGGCAGAACTGGTGCGTCAGGCGCGTCAGGGCTTGATTCTGCGCGAAGGCTTGCACGTTGTGCTGGCGGGCCAGCCCAATGTCGGTAAATCCAGTCTGCTTAATGCCCTGGCAGGTGACGATATTGCAATTGTCACTCCGATTGCCGGCACCACGCGCGATAAGGTCACGCAGCAGATCCACATTGAAGGCGTGCCCATTCATATCGTGGATACAGCAGGCCTGCGCGACACTGACGATACCGTGGAAAGTATTGGCATCGCGCGCAGCTGGGCGGAAATTGCCAAGGCAAATGTGATTATTCACTTGCAGGACGCGCGTACGCCAAACGACGAGCTGGATGTCGGTATTACACGTCGGCTGCCGCAACGCACGCCGGTACTGGAAGTATTCAATAAAATCGATCTGCTCGATGAGGCAGCCCTGAAGGCACTAATTGCGAGACCCCCGGCAAATGGCAATACAGCCAGTACACACGAGGTCTCGCGCATTCTGATCTCTGCGGTTCATGAAACCGGCCTGGATGTGCTGCGCAGCAAACTGCTGCAGATTGCGGGCTGGAACCCCGGCGCCGAATCACCCTGGCTGGCGCGCGAACGGCATCTGGAAGCATTGCAAAAAGCAGCGCAACATTTGCTTAATGCCAAGGAACACGCTGCGCAAAATGATCGCGTGCTGGACCTTTTTGCCGAAGAATTGCGGCTTGCACACGAGTCGCTGTGGAGTATTACCGGCCAGTTTTCCAGCGATGATTTGCTGGGCGAGATATTTTCGAATTTTTGTATTGGGAAGTGAGGCGACACTTATGAGAAAAACCATTGAGTGGTATGAGCCCGTCCTAGCGTAGGATGCTCTTCTCTTTTTGGGAGAGGGCCGTTGTTCCTTGAGTACCATCCTCTTGTTTTTTTCCTTGGCGGCAGGCAATTGTGATCGTCGATGATTATCAGACACTGATATAATTGTAAGTTAACGTATCATTGGATTTCCCGATTATGAAGCGCTGCATTGTTGGTATCCGACAGCCAGAGGGCTCGCCGGGGCAGGCAAGCGAAACCCCCAGTATTTGGTTTCCTTCATTGGCATCACTGGCAGCGGTGTTGTCGGATGATAATCGCCGCCTGCTGCGCCTAATTCATGACAAGCAACCCAAATCTCTGACAGAGCTGGCTGAACTCAGCGGGCGCAAGGTGCCGAACTTATCGCGCCCCCTACGGATGATGGCGGATTACGGATTGGTTTCACTACATCGCAATGTCCGGGATGTTCAGCCGACCGCGCTGGCGACCGAATTTCTGGTCGTGCTGGATTGAGTGTCATGGATGCAGAGAATAACATCGCTGCGAGGGCAACACGGTCAAGCGTTGAACGACAGCAGGCTAGCATGGAAGGAATTAGATCCTATGGATAAGCTGACATTCAGCGAACGTGATATTTGCACCAAGTTCATCACGCCCGCTCTGGAAAAGGCCGGATGGGACGTTTTGACTCAAGTACGCGAAGAGTTTCTGCTGACCAAGGGGCGTATCATCGTGCGCGGCAAACTGCATACGCGTGGCCAGCACAAGCGCGCCGACTATGTGCTATTTTACAAACCCAATCTGCCCATCGCCGTCATCGAGGCCAAAGACAACAAGCATACTATCGGCTCGGGCATGCAACAGGCCCTGGGTTATGCCGAAATGCTGCAGGTGCCTTTCGTGTTCAGCAGTAATGGCGATGGCTTCCTGTTCCACAACAAGATCGCCAAGGACGGTGTCATCGAGCGCGAATTGAGCCTGGATGAGTTCCCTTGCGTTGATACGCTATGGCAATGGTGGGCAGAGCATCAGGGGCTGAGTACGCAGCAACAGGCCTTGGTTGCGCAGGACTACTATAGCGACGGCAGCAATAAGACGCCTCGCTATTACCAGTTGCTCGCCATCAACAACACCATCGAGGCGATTGCCAAGGAGCAGAAACGAATCCTGCTGGTAATGGCCACAGGCACGGGCAAAACCTATACCGCCTTCCAGATTATCTGGCGTTTGTGGAAGTCGCGTGCCAAGAAACGCATTCTGTTCCTGGCTGACCGCAACATCTTGGTCGATCAAACCATGACCAACGACTTCAAGCCGTTCGGCGCGGCGATGACCAAGATCCAGAAGCGGCAGGCCAATAAGTCGTATGAGATTTACTTGTCGCTCTATCAAGCTGTCACCGGTTCAGAAGAAGAACGGAACATATACAAACAGTTCAGCCCTGAATTCTTCGACCTGATCGTTATTGACGAATGTCATCGCGGCAGCGCCGCAGCGGACTCTGCCTGGCGCGAGATTTTGGATTATTTCCATTCCGCCACGCAAATCGGCCTAACCGCGACACCCAAGGAAACGAAGGAGGTTTCCAATATCGACTATTTTGGCGAACCCATTTACACATATTCGCTACGCCAGGGCATCGATGATGGCTTTCTCGCGCCCTACAAGGTGGTGCGCATTGATCTTGACAAGGATCTGACCGGTTGGCGTCCGGACAAGGGCATGCTAGACAAGAATGGCAGCGAGATCGAAGATCGAATCTACAATCAACGTGATTTCGACCGCACCATGGTGCTGGAACAACGTACGCAACTAGTCGCGCGCAAGATCAGCGAATACTTGAAAGCCAGCAACCGCTTCGACAAGACCATCGTATTCTGCGACAACATTGACCATGCCGAACGCATGCGCCAGGCCTTGGTCAATGAAAATGCTGACCTGGTGGTGCAGAACCACCGCTATGTCGTACGTATTACCGGAGACAATGAAGAAGGCAAGATGGAGCTGGATAACTTCATCTTCCCGGAAAGCAAGTATCCTGTCATCGCGACTACCTCCAAGTTGATGACTACAGGCATCGATGCCCAGACCTGCAAACTCATCGTGTTGGACCAGCGTATTCAATCCATGACTGAGTTCAAGCAGATCATCGGACGGGGGACACGTATCAATGAGGATTTCAACAAGTATTGGTTCACTATCCTTGATTTCAAGAAAGCGACCGAGCTGTTTGCCGACCCGGCTTTTGATGGGGATCCCGTGCAGATTTATGAGCCTGGTCCCGATGAGCCACCGCTTCCACCAGAAGAAGAGGGCGGGGAAGGGGCACTTGACGATGACGGCACCTACTCAACGCCGGATGACGGTTCCAGGCCTCCAGGAGGCGTAGCCGAGCCGTTGCCGGGTGAGGAAGGCAGTAGCGTACGTCGTTACGTTGTCGCCAATGTCGAGGTCAAGGTGGTGGCCGAACGGGTGCAGTACTTCGATGTCAATGGCAAGCTGATAACCGAGTCCCTGAAGGACTACACCCGCAACACAGTGGCCAAGGAGTTCGCGTCGCTCGACGATTTCCTGCGCCATTGGAGCAAGGCCGAGAAGAAGCAGGCCATCATCGACGAACTAGCCCATCAAGGGATCTTTTTCGAGGCATTAGCTGACGAGGTGGACAAGGAGTCCGGCAAGGATTTCGATCCCTTCGATTTACTATGTCATGTGGCCTGGGATCAACCCCCGCTCACGCGCAAGGAGCGGGCCGAACAGGTTAAGAAACGGCACTATTTTGCCAAGTACGGAGAGCAAGCGCAGAAGGTGCTTGAAGCCCTGCTCGACAAGTATGCCGACGAAGGTGTGGCCGCCATCGAGGAAACGCAAATCCTCGCTATTGCTCCCTTCAGCCGCCTGGGCACTCCGATCGAACTGGTCCGTGCCTTTGGTGGCAAGACTCAATATCAACAGGCCGTCAGCGAGCTCGAACAAGAGCTCTATCGCGCTTGACAAAAATTAAACCCAGGAAGTATCCATGTCACTAACAACTCTTATCAAGTCCATCCAGGACATCATGCGCAAGGATGTCGGCGTCGACGGCGATGCACAGCGTATCAGCCAGATTTGCTGGCTGCTGTTCTTGAAAATCTTCGACGACAAGGAACAGGAATGGGAACTGACCCAGTCCAGCTACCGCTCGCCGCTGCAAAGCCGCTTTCGCTGGAGCAACTGGGCCAAAAATCCTGAAGGCACGACAGGCGACGAGCTGATCGACTTCGTCAACAACGATCTCTTTCCTTCTTTGAAGCAACTTGCCACAAAGGCGGGCGTATCTGAGCAAGCCCGAGTGATCGGCTCGGTGTTCGAGGATGCCTACAACTACATGAAGTCCGGCACGCTGCTGCGCCAGGTGATCAACACTATTGAAGAGAACGTGGATTTCAACTCGTCCAGTGATCGTCACCTGTTCAATGATATCTACGAAAAAATCCTTGCCGATCTGCAATCGGCGGGCAACGCTGGTGAGTACTACACTCCACGCGCAGTCACGAAATTTATGGTCGATATTCTCGACCCAAAACTCGGTGAGAGCATCCTTGATCCAGCCTGCGGCACGGGCGGCTTCCTGACTTGCGCCATTGAGCAGCTTAAGAAGCAGGTCAAGACGCCGGAAGACAACCGGCTGCTGCAGGAGAATATCTATGGAGTAGAAAAGAAACCTCTGCCGCACATGCTTGCCTTGACCAACATGATGCTGCATGGCATCGACGTGCCCAGCCGTATCCGCCACGACAACACGCTGGCTCGCCCCTTCAAGGACTACGGCCCGCGCGACAGGGTGGATATCATCATCACCAACCCGCCGTTTGGCGGAATGGAAGAGGATGGCATCGAGAAGAATTTTCTCGCCAGGCACCAGACCCGCGAAACCGCCGACCTGTTCATGGCGTTGATTATGCACCTGCTCAAGCATGACACGGGCCGTGCCGCTGTTGTGCTGCCAGACGGCTTCCTGTTTGGCGAGGGTGTGAAGACCACACTCAAGCGCGAACTGCTGGAAGAGTTCAACCTGCATACCATCTTGCGTCTGCCTAAAGGCGTGTTCGCTCCTTACACCAGCATCGCCACTAATATTTTGTTCTTTGAGAAGGGTGGTCCCACAAAGGATGTATGGTTCTTCGAGCATCCCTACCCGGAAGGCTACAAGAGCTATTCCCGCTCCAAGCCATTGACCGTTGGGGAATTCGACCGCGAGAAAGCCTGGTGGGGCGGTCCGCAACGCAAGGGACGCAAGACTACTGAGCATGCATGGAAAATTTCGGCCAAGGATCTTGCCGCTCGTAACTACAACCTGGACAGCAAGAACCCGCACGAGGTGACTATCGAACTGGGTGATCCGGACGAACTGATGGCCGAATATCAGGACATCACCCGCCAGTTGCACGCTGCCCAGCAGGCGCTGAAAACCGAACTGCTGGCCGCGCTCAAGGCCACCAGTGGGAGGGCAGTGTGACCGACAAGCCCATATCCCTCGTTCCTGCCCCGGAAGGCTATGCCAACTGGCTGGGCGAGCTGAAGAACCGCATTCATAGTGCTCAACAACGGGCTGCATTGGCTGTCAATCGAGAACTGGTACTGCTCTACTGGCAGATTGGTCGTGACATCCTGCAACGGCAGGCTGAACAAGGCTGGGGGGCCAAGGTCATTGAGCGGTTGGCCCATGACCTCAGAACGGCCTTTCCCGAAATGAAGGGTTTTTCCCGCGCGAACCTGATGTATATGCGTGCGTTCGCCGACGCCTGGCCGGATGCGGCAATTGTCCAACAGGTTGTTGGACAATTGCCCTGGGGTCACAACTTGGTGTTGCTGGCCAGACTGAAGCAGCCAGAACAACGCCTGGCTTACGCCCAGCGCGCCGTGGAACAGGGCTGGTCACGCGCCACGCTGGAAATCCATATCGAATCCCGCCTGCTGGAACGAGAAGGCCAGGCGATCACCAACTTCGCCGACCGTCTCCCCGCGCCGGGGACCGATCTGGCCCGGCAATCCCTCAAGGATCCCTACTTGTTCGACTTCCTGGATGTCGGGCAGGAAGCCAACGAGCGGGAAATCGAAGCGGCGCTGGTCAAACACATTACCCAGTTCCTCTTGGAATTGGGCGCGGGCTTTGCCTTCGTTGGTCGCCAAGTTCATTTGGAGGTTGGCGGTGAAGATTTTTTTATCGATCTGTTGTTCTACCACCTGAAGCTGCGTTGCTACGTAGTGATCGAGTTGAAAGCTGAGAAGTTCAAACCGGAGCATCTCGGCCAATTGAGTTTCTACCTCACCGCTGTGGACATGCAGGTCAAAGCACAGCAGGACAACCCCACCATCGGCCTGTTGCTGTGCAAGAGCAAAAACACTGTGGTGGCTGAATACGCATTGCGTGACAAGACTCAACCCATCGGCGTGGCGGAATACCAATTGATCGAATCCCTGCCTGAAGAACTGCAAACCAGCCTGCCCAGCATCGAACAGATCGAGCGCGAACTGGGGGGCGAGCATGAATAAGCACACCGCCGAACTGCTGGAAAAGCATTTCGACACCGCCTTCGCCGCGCCCGATGGTATCAAGAAACTTCGCGAACTGATCCTGACACTGGCCATGCAGGGCAAGCTGGTGCAGCAAGATCCGAACGATACGCCTGCGAGCGAACTGCTGAAAGAAATCGCGGTAGAGAAGCTGCGGCTGGTGCAGGAAGGCAAGATCAGGAAGCTTAATTCCTTGCCGCCAGTAACGGAAGAGGAAAAGCTTTATGCATTGCCGCAGGGGTGGGAATGGGTAAGGCTAGGTACTCTGGCAAGCTATAAATATGGGAAAACCCCTCCATCAAAGAATCCAATGTATTGGATGAGTAACGGTGGTTTTCCTTGGATTTCGATTTCAGACCTACCTATTCGTGGTTATCTTACCAAAACAGCTAAAACCGTATCACCTGAAGCTGTTTCCAATGTTTTTAAACATACGCCTACACCCGCGGGCTCACTGTTGATGAGCTTCAAACTTTCTATCGGAAAGACAGCGATTACAGAGATTGATGCATATCACAATGAAGCAATTATTTCTTTTGTTGGCTTGGAGCAGAGGCTCAAATTATGGCTTTTTTGGGTGTTATACCCAGTGTCGAATTCTGGAAAATCAAAAAAGGCAATTAAGGGGAAAACTTTAAATTCAGAATCTATTGGTGATCTTTTAATCCCCCTCCCTCCTTCTTCAGAGCAACAACGCATTGTCGCCAAAATCGACGAATTGATGGCGCGTTGTGATGCACTGGAAGAACTTCGAACTACCCATCAGCGCGCGCGCTTGACTGTCCATAGAACCGTGATCAAGCAATTGCTGAATATAGCCGAACCTGAGCAGCAGCAGCGCGCCCAGGCCTTCCTCGCTGAAAACTTCGGGGAGCTCTACACCGTCAAGGAAAACGTCGCCGAACTGCGCAAAGCTATCCTGCAACTGGCCGTCATGGGCAAGCTTGTTTCACAAAACCCGGATGATCAGCCAGCCAGCGAACTGCTCATGGAGATCGAGGCCGAGAAACAGCGGTTGGTGAAGGAAGGCAAGATCAAGACGCCTAAGCCATTGCCGCCGGTAACGGAAGAAGAAAAGCCTTATCCTTTGCCGAAGGGCTGGATATGGGTAAGGTTTGATGCAATTGTGAACATTGGTAGCGGCGTAACAAAAGGTAGAAACTTGGTTGGCCGAGAAATCGTCAACATTCCTTATCTGCGGGTTGCTAACGTGCAACGCAGCTACCTCGACTTGTCTGTCATCAAAGACATAGTCATTCCGAGGAGCGAATTGGAAAAGTATTCTCTGGTCACGGATGATTTGCTGATTACTGAGGGTGGTGATTGGGACAAGGTGGGACGTACTTGTATCTGGCGAGGCGAGATTTCTGTTTGTGTGCATCAGAACCATGTTTTCCGAGCAAGGCGTTATATCACATCTCAATCTGAGGTTTGGCTTGAGAAATATTTGAACTCTGGGCCTGCTCGTGCATATTTCGCCGCTGCATCGAAGCAGACGACAAATCTTGCATCCATTAACAAGACTCAACTTCAAAAACTCCCGGTTCCTTTGCCGCCAGTTTCTGAGCAAAGCCGAATCGTTGCAAAAATTAAAGAACTAATGGTCTTATGCGAATCACTGGATCAGCAGATCGATGCTGCAACCAGCAAGCAGGCCGAATTATTGAATGTTCTGATTCATGAACAATCAAAAGGCCTCGTAAAGGAAAAACACCGGCAAGAATCGCTTTCGCCTGCCCAAGTCATTGATCTAGCTACTTACCGTGCCAGTATCGGCTGCTATGCGTTAACCAAACTAGCTAACGCTCGATACTTCGGTCGAACTGCTGCCGCCAAGGTGATGTACCTAGCGCAAGCGCACATTGGGTTGGAGTTGGATCTGAAACCTGAGCGTGAAGCTGCCGGACCACTGGATACCTGGATTTATGATTTCGAGAGGTACGGTCGGGGCAAACGCTGGTTCGAGGTCAATGAAAAGACCTTGGCCAATGGCAAGAAAAAGACAGAGTATCGTTGCTTGTCAGCGTTGTCGGAGCCTGCGGCGCAAGCTGAAGCTCTGATGTCGCCTAGTCAGAAGTCTGAATTTGACCGTTTGATCTATGCCCTGGCAGACAAAACGACTGAGGAAGTCGAGATCATTGCCACGCTGTTCGCAGTCTGGAACGATTTTCTGATTGATGGCGCTCAACCGACGGATGAGCAGATCATCTTCGATGTTCGCGAAAACTGGCATGAGCGGAAAGCACGCTTCACCCCAACCGAGCTTAGCCAGTGGCTGGCTTGGTTACGCAGAGAAAACATCGTTCCTCAAGGATTGCCGCCGAGAACAGTACAGCAATCAAGATTAGGCTTCGATTAACGATGGTTTTGAATGGAATCGGGAGTAGGGTAAAAATCGATGTCATGCATGTCAATTTGAGTCTTCACAAATGACATCATGACAGGAAATAATTGGAGAAATAACGTGGCGCTCAATCTCTCAAAAGCGGTACTAGACTATTTGCGGGCGCGGCCTGAGGAAAAATTTACTGCGAGGCAGATCGCCGAGTGGGTGTTCGCCACCTTCCCCGTGGAATGTCAGGAAAAACGCGCTAATAGCCGAGGCAACTACATCAAGTCGGATGCGGATCTGGTGCAGCAGCTTGTTGCGGAAATCAGTTCGCACCGGCCCGGCATGCAAACGAAGAATCCAGCGTTGAAAACCACCGAAGGGCGGCCGCGTAAGTATTACTACTCGGAGAAATCAGACAGTGCCGAGGTGGACGCGGCAGAGCACAAGGGGGCAGCAGCAGATGTCAGCACCTCAGTGCTCAATGAACATGGGTTGTACCCGTTACTCTCACAGTACCTATGGGAAGAGTTCGACGTCTTTTCCAAACGCATCGACGAGAAGCGATCATCGAACAAGCGCGGACCGAATGGAAATCGATGGCTGTACCCCGACATGGTCGGCATGGACGATCTGGGCGCGGACTGGCACCGCGAGGTGCGAGACTGCGTCAAGCAGTATTCCGATAAACGTACCAAACTCTGGTCGTTCGAGGTCAAGCTGTTGATCAACCGCTCGAACGTCCGCGAGTGTTTCTTTCAGGCTGTATCGAATTCGTCGTGGAGTAACTTTGGCTATTTGGTCGCAGCGGAAATCAGTGGGCAAGAGACACTGAAAGAATTGCGAATGCTATTCGCGGCCCATGGCATTGGTTTCATCAAGCTGGATGTAGATAATCCCGCTGACAGCCAAGTGCTGATTCCAGCGCGTGAACGCGACGAAATCGATTGGGACATGGCCAACCGGTTGGCCACGGAAAATCGCGATTTCCTGGAGTACATCAAGTTGGTCAAACAGTTCTACCAGACGGGTGAGGCACGTCTGAGGGATTGGGATGTGCCCACAGAAGATTCAACCCAGTAATGAGATGACTACATGACCAACCTACAATATCTGGGCCTTGCCTATCGCAAAGCGAAAGTTGATCTTTACTACTCGTCCCATGCCTCTTTGGATGCAATTGCGAGTTATGAAGAAAATTTGTATTCCAACCTTTCATTGTTGCAGGAAAAAATCAATGGCGAGGATGAAGTTTGGGTGACGTCACCTGAATTCATCGGCACTTGGATGCTGGTGACAAAGTCCGTCGAGATGGGCTGCTGGGCGAAGCACAAAAAAGACAATGGCAGTAGCCTTATTTTTTCATCACCCATCGACGCATGGGACCACACACTAAAAGCCTTGAGCGACAACGGGCTGTCAGAAAAGCCAAAGGCCGAATTCCGGGTCATGGCCCGATGCAGTCTGGACTTTCATGTGCTGTCCACCTTGTGGATGCTGGAAGTTGGGCAGTTGTTCGATGACAAGTTAAGTGAGTGCGCCTACGGCAATCGCTTGCGCCGCACGCAAAATGGAAAAGGCATCAACAAGCTATCGCTCGGATCATTCAAGTCTTATCTGAAACCATTTCGCGACTGGCGTGACAAAGGCATTACTGCCATGCAGACCGCGCTCGATGCAGAAAAAAAGATTGTCGCGTTGACTGCCGATGTCAGTTCGTTCTATCACGAACTGAATCCGGGTTTCATGCTGAACCCGGCCTTTGTTAACGGTCTGCTGAAACTGGAGCTGACGGCATTCCAGACCAAACTCCATCGTTTGTTCATTCGCGCCTTGCAGGCATGGGCAGCGGCAACACCGCTGAAGAAAGGTTTACCCGTCGGGCTGCCAGCATCGGCCATTGTGGCCAACATAGCGCTGATCGAACTGGATCGTTGTATCGAGCAACAGGTAGCACCCATTTATTACGGGCGCTACGTTGATGACATTCTGCTGGTCATGGAGAACGGCGCAGATTTTAGGTCGACGGTCGTGCTGTGGGAATGGCTGTTTGACCGGTCGAATGGGACGCTGGGCTGGGTGGATCAAGGCCAGAAGCTAGTTGGCTTCAAGCCGGCTTACCTCAGCGAAGGTGAGGGCAAAAGCCAGGTGCATTTCGCCAATGGCAAAAACAAGGTGTTCATTTTGGCGGGGGAACCGGGCAAGACCTTGGTGGATGCAATTGCACACCAAATTCACGAACGTGCCAGCGAATGGCGTGCCATGCCAAGGCTGCCTCGGTCAGCCTCACATGTTGGGACCGACCTGTTGGCCGCAACGCAAAGCGACGGCGAAGCCGCCGACAACCTGCGCAAAGCCGATGCGCTGACCATGCGTCGTGCTAGTTTCGCGATCAAATTGCGTGACTTCGAAGCCTATGAACGCGATCTGTTGCCAGAAGCCTGGACCGCGCATCGTCGTGCTTTCTTCCGTGCCTTCATCCAACATGTACTAGTGTTACCGCAGTTTTTCGACCTGGCTGTTTATTTGCCCCGTGTCATCCGTTTGGCTACGGCCTGTGAAGACTTTGCTGATCTGCGCCGGATCGTCGAAGCGATGCAAAGACTTTGCCAGCAGGTGCAGGCGCAATGTGATATCCAGATTAAAGCGTGGCCAGAAAGGGAGGATAAGCCGAATGCCACGGAGATGCTGGGTCGCTGGAAAACACAGCTCTTTACCAGCATCCGGGAAAGCATCACCGCCGCTTTCCCTCCCAACTTGTCCAAAACAGGCAAGCAAGCATGGCAAACCTATATGGCTGACTGTCATCTGGACTTCGACTCTGATGTCCTCTTGTTTGGGCCGCTATACGCCAAAAGCTTTCAAAAACAGCAGGCCCGCCTATTCTCGTTTGACCTTGCCCATATGCCGTTCCGCTTCATCGGCCTACCAAAGGAAATGGTGGCGCAGCGCGGTATTTCAGCCAAAAAAACCGTTGTAGGTTTCGACAATGCTGCAGAGTTGTTGCCGGACTCCGTACTCGTGGGCGCGCAGACACTCGCCCAATGGATTGGCTTTGAATATTTGCCGCAAGGACTGCCGTTCGCTACTCGGCCTTTCAACCTACCCGAGCTGTTCATCCTGAATCGTCATGCATATTCAGAAGCGGTACAGGGCAGCATGCAGGCTGTAGTCTTGTCTGTGAGAGGCTTTGAACTGGGTGAGAAAGCACCTCACTTCGATAAAAACAACGTATTGCAAATACCAGACGGTGCCGGTCCCCGCAAATACGGCATTGCTGTGTCCAGTTGGCAAACAAACCTGGAAAGCTGGACGGCCAGTGTGATGCGCATGCCTGATCCCGATGTCGAACGTTATGTTCGCCTGTGCCGTTTACTGGATGGCGTAATCGCCCAGCCCAGGGATAGCCGTTACCTGATCTTGCCGGAGCTGGCTCTGCCCGCGCACTGGTTCATCCGTATCGCTCGCAAGCTGCAAGGTCGAGGCATTTCGCTGATTACCGGCATTGAATATTTGCACGCCAGCAAGTCGAGGGTCCGCAATCAGGTCTGGGCGGCGTTATCTCACGATGGTCTGGGTTTTCCATCGCGAATGATCTATCGTCAGGACAAACAGCGGCCCGCGCTGCATGAAGAGCAGGAATTGCAGCGTTTGGCCCGGTTGGAAGTCAAGCCGGACAAGGTATGGAAAACACCGCCTATCATTCAGCACGGTGACTTTCGGTTTGCCATGTTGATCTGCAGCGAATTGACTAACATCCGCTATCGCGCTGATCTGCGGGGTAAGGTGGATGCGTTGTTTGTGCTGGAATGGAACCCAGATACTGAAACCTTCAATGCACTGCTTGTGTCCGCCGCTTTGGATATCCATGCTTACATTATTCAATGCAATGACAGACAGTACGGAGACAGTCGCATTCGCGCACCCTACAAGGATAGTTGGAAACGTGATGTACTACGGGTCAAAGGAGGTGTTACTGACTACTGTGTGATTGGTGATATTGACGTGCGAGCCTTGCGTCAATTCCAAAGTAGCCATCGTTCACCTGGGAAAATCTTCAAGCCCGTGCCGGATGGATTTAACGACGTGATGGACCACCAGCGCAAATTATTGCCGACCGGCGGCGATGGCGTGTGATCGTGAACACTGGTTTAGATACGCAGCGCTGGTATGGCTAAGCGCGCGTTTGAGCAATGGAAAGTAGCCATCGTCTTCCAAGCTGGCCTCGACTACTACCGGGGGTTGATTCCGTAAGGTATACCAGCTGATCACAGAGAGTCCCGCCACGGGATTACGGTGGTACTTGACCGCGGTTATCTATGTGGACAGCCGCAGATACAACACGGCCCTAGGCACAGTTTAAAGGAAAGCACGCTTGCTGCTCGGTGTGCTGGGCAAAGACCCTCGCAGCTCGTGGTAGCTAACAACCACATTGCCGTCGCTGGTGGACGGTGAACGGAAGATCAGTCAGGCGTTGCACTTTTATGGCTCCCACCGCTCATTGAGCAATAGGGTTTTCGAAGTGATAATGTCTGAAGGTTGATGTGACATGGCACGACTCCACATGGCCAAAAGGAGCCGTCATGTCACTTTAGGATCATATTTCTCGGCGTTAGTAATCCGAACTACGCGCTGCCAATTTGGTCTGGGTGTTGCAGATCAGGTTCCTTCTAGGCGTTACGGAGCAAAAGGTAACGGGGTAATCGAACAGCGACGGTAAGTTAGCGGTAGCTGCGCAATATCAATCAGCGTATCTCACCGAAACTAATAGAGCTATGATTGCTCAAGATGATCCATGCAATTCTGCTAAGAGATATACTTGAACTTTGGGGCCAAGAATAAGTCTAGCACATTGATGGACTCCAATAAATCAATTTCATGCTGAGAAAGCATCGCATCAGCTTTGGGAAGTGAGGTGGCAACTGGCAGCAACAGATGAACGAAATGGTATTACGTTTCGCTAGTCGCTTTACCCGACCTTACTTCAACAAAGCCTGATACACCCCTTATCATAACGAAGATTGCCACGCCTATTATCGAATCTGGACCAGATCTCTATCGCTGCAATATTATCCAACCTGCGTTATGACAGCGCCAATATTCGCTACCTGATCGAGCGCATCCTGCCGCTGCACTTTAACTTTATTTATATCCAGCGCCATCCCCTGAGCCGAAAAAAATCGCAGATCATTCAATCCAATCGTTGCCAGAATGGCTTTCAGATAGGGCGTGAGAAAATCTGGCTGGCGGCTGTGTTCACTGCCGAAGAAGCCTCCGGAAGCAATCGCGATATAAACCGGTTTGCTGTTCAGCGTACCCACTTTTCCTGCAGGCGTGATATTGAAACTGCGATTGACGCGTACCACAAGGTCTATCCAGGTCTTGAGCGAAGCGGGCACGGTGAAGTTGTGCATTGGTGTGCCAATGACAACCACATCAGCTTCTTCAAGTTCGCATATCAGTCTTTCTGATTCTTGCAGCGAACCCTCATACGACAGTTTATCAACGCCGTTGCGGGCGGCATTGGCAAGTGCTTTGGCATAGTCGGCATCAATGGCAGAAGTAGCATGTAAACGCCAGTCGCGCCTGATGATGCGGCTAACCGAGTGCTGGCTACAAAGCTGATCCACAATGGCCTGGGAAAGCTGCGTGCTTTCTGATTCTTCGCCCCGTGGGCTGAATGTTAAATGCAATAATTTCATTGGTGTTCCGTGTTCGATGCTTGCTTATCCGAATGGAAAAATTAGTAGTGCTAAATTCAGTATTGCAATTGTGATTATTTGATTATGAGTCTGATCTTTCATACATCATATTGCTCGGGGTGCATTAGTTAGTAATCGGTAACGTCATGCCAAAATGCAGCCCTGTGCTTAGCAGGCCTTGGCGAAAATAAAAGCGCTGGGCAAGCGAATTGGCCAGGCCGGTATCCAGAACAAGGCGTGCACATCCGGCATCTATGCCTATGGTTTGCAGCGCTTGTAGTAGCTTTGCGCCGCAGCGCTGGCCTCTGACTGTGTCCAGTGTAACCAGATCGTCGACATACAGAAACGGTCCGTAGATGAGATTTTCCTGGAGGCGATAACCTGCGACTGCAATCACGTCTGTGTTGTTCCAGATGGCAAGCATGCGATAGCCGTCATTCTGCTGCATGCGCTGCACACGTTCAAGCAAATCGTGCGCATTTGCCAGATGCGGACGCAATTGTTGCATGACGGCAAAGGCGGCGCGGATCTGGGTTTCATTGTCCAGGTGCGCCAATATGATGGTATCTGTTTTCTCCGGTATCTCGTTGCTATCTGATTCATCGGTGGCCCCGGCGACTTGAGCTACTTGTGTCATTTACGGTTTCCTTTTCAAATGTGATAGGTCTACAGGAAGCAATGTAAAGCCGTTATGCCATAATCTGAAGAGCCAAGAACTAAGATACGGACTAGTCCATGAATCAGACACAGCGCTATGGTTTATCGTCTCTGGATCCTCAGGCCAGCATGCCTTTGTATCAACAGATTTATCTGCGCCTGCGCAATGCCATCACAGACGGCTTGATATCGCCGGGCCAGCGAATTCCTGCAGCGCGTGCGCTGGCTAAGGAGCTGGGTCTGGCGCGTGGCACGATTGAGTCTGCCTATAGTTTGCTGGCCTCTGAAGGGTATGTGCAGGCGCGAGGGCAGGCAGGAACGGTGGTCATGCCCGGGCTCGAACATCTGGGCGGCACGCCGTTGCCAGCAGAACCTGTTTCTGCGCCCCTGACTGCGCTGCCGCAGCATTCGCCAGTTGCGCCGTTCCAGATGGGATTGCCCGCATTAGACGCCTTTCCACGCAAAATCTGGGCTCGTCTGGCCGCCCGCTGTGCACGCAGCACTCAGGTCCAGGATATGGTTTATCCACCCTTTGGCGGCGCAACGATATTGCGTGAGGCCGTGGCCGGTTATCTGCGGGTGTCGCGCGGCATCGATTGTGTACCGCAACAGGTGTTTATTACATCGGGCTATCGGAGCACCATTGATTTGGTGGCACGCACATTGCTGATGGGGGACGACAAGGCGTGGGTGGAAGATCCTGGCTATGAACCGACCAAAGATGTGCTCAGAAGCGTGGGAATGTCGCTGGTCCCAGTGTCGGTTGATAACGAAGGTATTTGCGTTGAGCAGGGTAAACAGCTTGCAGGGGATGCCCGTCTGGCGGTCGTCACACCTGCGCATCAGAGCCCCTTGAGTGTGTCTTTATCGCTAGCGCGACGCCTGGCGTTGCTGGACTGGGCTGCGCAAAGTGATGCGTGGATTATCGAAGATGATTACGACGGAGAATACCGTTATCTGGGTCGCCCATTGCCCGCGCTCAAAAGCCTGGACGGCGAGGGCAGGGTAATTTATTCAGGCACATTCAGCAAGGTCATGTTTCCAGGGCTTCGACTGGCTTACTGTGTTGTTCCGCAAGGGCTGGTGACGCGGTTCGACGATGCGGTTCAGGTACATGGTAGTGGCGCGCCGGCATTAGTGCAGGCAATTGTGACTGCCTTCATGAAGGAAGGCCATTTCAGCCGCCATATCCAGCGGATGCGGCGCTTGTACGCAGAGCGACGGGAAGTGGTTGCTGCTGGTTTGATGGATGTACTGGGAGATCGCTTGCGTGTGGAGCTGCAGCCGGGTGGCATGCACCTGATCTTGCGTCCCCGGAATGGTGTGGGCATGGATGATGTGGCGATTGCGCACAGAATGTGCGCCCAAGGCATGTTTGCACATGGCCTTTCCGGATGGTATCTGAAGCCGCCGGTCACGCATGGCCTGCTGATGAGCTTTACTAATGTCGCTTCGCGCGACGCGGCGCGCCAGTTGGGTGAACGCATCCTGCCGTTGTTGTAGATGGGCATACGAGCCATTGAGAATCGACGCTAACCATACAGATAGCCACAGCATTACTGCCCAAACAATTTGGGGCCACTGACATTGCTACCTGCTATGGTTTCAGGGCAAACCGGTTTGCCGGGCCGAAATAGCTCTCCTGGCGCGCATCTTCATTTTTCTGCAAGCAAGGACATGCGTGCCGTGCTGACTTCCTGGCAGAACACTTGGCAGAAATCAGGGGGCAGTGCGGGAAAATATGAAATATAAGCGCCCGGTAGGGCATATGCACATGCGACATGGCTTGGCCCCAATCATGGCCTATCGCTAATCATCACTCTTGGCTCTTTCGTCTGGCCGCTTGCTGCTTTACTATGCAGTCATAGATTTCAACTGGCATGAGCAGCATACAACGGCACGAGCAGCAAGCCGTGCACGCTGAATGTGCCATGTATAGATTAAACGGCTGGGTGGTACCTATTTGCCGAGCCGATATATTTCAACTGTCATAAATAATTTCGGAGTTCATTATGCAAGCTCGCTACGATTTTCCCACAACGGCTCCTGCCGTCTACAAAGCCATGTGCGCGCTGGAAGGCGCCGTCATGCAGAATCCTGATTTGGAAAAATCACTTATTCATTTGATCAAGATTCGTGCTTCCCAGATCAATGGCTGTACATTCTGCGTGAATATGCATTTACAGGAGGCTCGCGCCGATGGTTTGAATGCACAACAACTGGACTTGCTTTGCGTCTGGCGTGAAGCGCAGGTGTTCAGCGCCAGGGAACGTGCGGTGATTGGCTGGGCCGAAGCGATTACGCTTGTCTCGCAAACCGGCGCCCCTGATGAGGATTACAACGCCATGCGGCAATTTTTTAGCGAGGCGCAGATTGCCGGCTATACCCTCGCGGCCGTCGCCATCAATGGCTGGAATCGCCTCGTTCTGACCGCCAGAACCGTACATCCGGTGGATGCTTCTGCAACAGTACCTGCGGCTGTAGCAGTGGCCTGATTCCGAACCAGCTACATTGATATTAATGAGTAGCAGGATGATACAGCAGGACGGGGTAGTAGGATGTTAATGGCGTCGACCAGCGTTTGCCGGCCACGCCATTATTTTTTCCAATCGGCGTCCGGGGAATGATTGGCATGCTGCGCTCGGGTGGAAAGTGGTGCCGGCCAGGTGCAGGATGCCCGCTTCAAAGTACAGTTTTTCAGGTGATCAGCGCGCGAGCAAGCGCTATTACCGGATAGCCCGGCTGCTGTCTTGCGCTGTCTCGCATTGCTTGTCATCGCTATAGCTTGTTGCGAAATAGCCAGGCGGCAAGCGGCATGGTCACAAGTGTGATCCCCACAAACGGGATAAAGTCATGCCACAACAGTGTCAGCGGCGCGCCTTCCAGATAAATTCTGCGCACCAGGTCAATCGCAAAGCGCAAGGGGTTGGCGTAAGTGGCCATCTGCATGAAATGGGGCATGTTGCTTACCGGTGTCGCCAGGCCCGAGAGCAGTGTTAGCGGCATGATCAGCACAAACGTGTAGAGCATGGCCTGCTGCATATTTGCCGACAGGGCGGAGATCGACAGGCCGATCCCGACAATGGTGATCATGAACATCAGCATGGCCAGCAACAGCGCCCAAAAGCTGCCAGTCATCGGAATATCAAACCAGTAAAGTGATATCGTCAGCACAAGCATTGCTTGCGATAGCCCGATCGCAATAGACGGAATGGCCTTGCCGATCATGATCTGTAGCGGTGTATACGGTGTTACCAGCAATTGGTCGAAGGTGCCCTGTTCGCGCTCGCGTGCCACTGAAAGTGCCGCCAGCATGATGGTTTGTATCATACTGAGCGAGGCGATCAGTGCTGGCACAATATTCCAGCGCGACTCCAGATTAGGGTTGTACCAGGCGCGTGACATGACGGTCACGGCCGGCTTGGCAGCCTCGTGGCCATCGCGCTGGTTATAGGCCGATATGATGGCCTGCAGCTGCCCGACAGCAGACCCCGCCGTCGTTGAGTTACGGCCATCCAGAATGACCTGCAAAGGTGTGGTATGACCTGCCGACAGCAGGCGTTCGAAATCGGGACTGAAATGCACCACCAGCAGGGCCGAGCCGGTATCGATCACCTCTGAAATCTGACTCGCTGAATCGAGTGTTGCGACCCGATGAAAAACCCCGGTGCCGTCAAAGCGCGCAATGAGTTCGGTGGATGCGCCGCCGCGACTTTCATCCAGTACAGCGTAGGGAACGTTGGTCAGATCGAAATTGGCGGCGTAGCCAAACAGCAGGCTTTGCAGGATCGGCGGCACGATCAGAATGACCCGATTGGCCGGATCTTTGAGCACTGCAATAAATTCCTTCTGGCAAAGATTGGCCAGGCGCAGCAGATAGTTGAAAAAGGCCAGCATAGGGTTTAATCCAGTTTCTTGCGGGTGACAAAACGCGCCAGCCCCAGCAGAACGACGGCATAGACAGCCAGTACACTGCAGTTTTTGATGATCAGGGGCCAGTAATTACCGGCAAGGAAAAGCGATTTGACCAGTTCAAGAAAATAGGTTGCCGGAACCAGTTGGCCAATGACATACACAGCGGTGGGTACATTGCGCAGATCGAAGATAAATCCGGTCAGC
This sequence comes from Advenella sp. FME57, assembly GCF_014897675.1. Taxonomy (GTDB): domain Bacteria; phylum Pseudomonadota; class Gammaproteobacteria; order Burkholderiales; family Burkholderiaceae_B; genus Advenella. The sequence continues at coordinate 132,027 of NZ_JABUXU010000004.1, forward strand.
ATCATGGCCGGCAGAAAGCTTGCCAGCAGTGCAACCTGGCTGGCCAGAAACTGGTTTTTGGTCATGGCAGAGATCAGCAGGCCGATGCCCAACGAGACAAACATGTACAGCATGGATGCCAGCACCAGAACCCACATCGACCCGTAAATGGGCACATCGAACAGCACGCGCGCGGTGACCACGCACATGACCAGTCCCAGCAGCCCGATAAAGAAATAGGGGATGATTTTTGCAATCAGAATTTCGACAGGACGCACCGGCGTGACAAACAGGGCTTCGATCGTGCCGCGCTCCCACTCGCGTGCCATGACCAGCGCAGTCAGAAAGGTTCCTACCAGCGTCATGATAAGTGCAATAAGCCCTGGCACCAGATACCAGGTGCTGTTATTGGCGGCGTTAAACCACATGCGATCGACGATGACCACAGAGCCCATCGCAGCAGGGCTGTGGCTGCGCGAGGCCTGCTTTTGCCCCCATATGGCTACCGCACCCTCCAGATAGCTTCTGATAGCGCTGGCGCGCGTTGGATCAGACCCGAGCAGCAGCGTTTGTACCTGGGCATCCCCTACAGACAGACGTCTTGCGAAATCAGACGGAATTCTAAGAATGGCATCTGATTCATGCGCCTTCATCATCTCGGTGGCTTCATGCATGGATGTCACCTTGACCGGTACAAAATAGTCGGACAACTCCAGGCTGGAAACCAGGCTTTGCGCCACGGGCGAGGAATCTTCCAGCACGACGGCAACACGCGCATCGCGTACGTCAAAGGTAAGCGCATAGCCGAAAATGAGAATCAGCGCTATTGGCAGGCCGATACCAATCATCAGATTACTGGCGTCACGCCACAGTTGGCGAAATTCCTTGCGCGTTAACGATACCAATCGCAGCCAGAAGCCGCCGCTACGATCTGGACGCGCTGTCGATGCAGATTGCGACTCTGTGCTCATGCCGCCACCTTTTGGCTATTGCCGCGTTCGCTGCGTCCCTGCTCCACAATACGAATGAAGGCCGTTTCCATGGTCATCCTGTCGGTCCCGCCCGCCTGCGCACGTACTTCATCCGGTGTGCCATAGGCCACAAGTTTGCCGGCATCCTGAATGACAATACGATCGCAATATTCGGCCTCTTCCATAAAATGCGTTGTAATCACAACCGTGGTGCCACCACCGGCAAGCCGGGTAATGCGCTGCCAGAAGCCGCGCCGGGCCAGGGGATCAGTACCACTGGTGGGTTCGTCCAGAAACAGCACATCGGGCTCGTGCAGCAGCCCGACAGCCATGGCCAGGCGTTGTTTGACACCACCCGGTAACTGTCCGGCCGGCATCTTCTCATAGCGTTGCAGCTCGAACTGCGTGGTAACTGCGGTAATGCGTTGGGCCAGCCGCTTGCTCATCAGCCCATAGGCGCGACCAAAAAAGCGCAGATTCTCCATCACTGACAGGTTGCCATACAGGGCGAACTTCTGCGAGACGTAGCCAATACGCTGACGGGCTTCGGCGCGGGCCTTGCGCATATCCATGCCGGCCACTTCGGCGTGACCACTCGTGGCAGGCAGCAGCCCGCAAAGCATGCGAAAGGTCGTGGTTTTGCCGGCACCGTTGGGGCCAAGCAAACCAAAAATCTCACCGCGCTTGACATTGAAGGTTGTGCTGTCCACGGCTGTAAATTCGCCGAACCTTCTGACCAGGTCCCGGACATCAATCACGATACCGTTACCGTTATCGCCGTTTCCGGAAGCTGTGTGCGGGGCATCCTGCAAGCGTGGCTGGTCTATGTCACTTGGGGCGTTCTCCCGGCTTGACTGCTGCAACTGGGCCGCACGCCCGGTGCCTGTAAGGCTCGAGGCCGCTTTATTTATGTTCCGGGAACCCTGGTCGGTGGTAGCGCCGATACTGATGTCACTATCGTTCTCGCTTCCACTGCGCAGCAACACCATGAACCCATCCTCAAGGCGCGCCTGTGCCGGCTCCAGAAGCCGCCCGTTCAATTGCAATTGTGATAGGTCCGTTTCGGGGCGCCGAATGACGCGAACATCTCCCGCTTCCGGTACTGCATCGATGACCGCGGCGGTGTTATCCAGCAGTTGCGCTTGTAGATCGCGAGGGTGTTCATTGCTGGTTGGCGTTATCAGATAGCACAGGTCACGAGCATGTTCACTGGTTGTCTCCGGTGGACCGCTGGAAAGCAGTCTGCCTTCATGCAGCACATATACACTGGCGCAGCGTTCCGCTTCGTCCAGATACGCGGTGGTCAGAAGGACCGACAACTGCTCCTGTTCCCGCAAGTGCTGCACGATTTCCCATAATTCACTTCGTGAAAGAGGGTCCACGCCAACGGTTGGCTCGTCCAATAGCAACAACTGGGGAGAGCGAACCAGCGTGCAGGCCAGGCCCAGTTTTTGTTTCATGCCGCCCGACAGTTTGCCGGCCAGGCGCGCGGTAAACCGCTTCAGATCCGTCATTTCCAGCAGGTTGGCAAAGCGCTCCCGGCGCACGTCCTGCGCAACGCCATGCAAATCGGCATACAGATCAAGGTTTTCCTGCACACTCAGGTCTTCATACAACCCGAATTTTTGCGGCATATAGCTGATACGATCCTGCACCGCCTGCGGATTGCGAATAACGTCAATACCCAGTACATGCAATGTGCCTGAGTCAGGGCGCATCAGCCCGGATACGAGCCTGAGAAACGTCGTTTTGCCGGCGCCGTCGGGACCGACAATTGCCGTGAGCTGGCCCATGGCTACCTGCACGTCCACGTTATCCAAAGCCAGTACCGTTGAACCTGTTTCCTTTACCTTGAAACGCTTGCTGACTCCGCTGGCGCCAACGGCCACCTTGCCGCTGTCTGCCAGATTCTCTGTGTTCCCGGCAAAGCGACGACCCGTTGCTGCGACAGCGCTGCTGTCAGCTGCAGGGTTGCGGCTGGTCATTTGTTTGCTCCGGAAGAGAGCCGACTATCGGTATCAGGCACTGCCTTGTCAAGTGCAATATTGACGGTAGCCGGCATGCCAAGGCGCAGCCGGTTCTGCGGGTCGTCAACCAGAATACGCACTTCATAGACCAGGCTAGTACGCAGCTCTTCAGTCTGTACATTTTTTGGTGTAAATTCTGCCACGGGTGAAATATAGCCGACACGCCCGGAGATTTTCTCGTCAGGATGACTGTCGGTAATTATTTCGGCAGGCATATCGGGCCTGACGTGGCCAAGCTGGACTTCGTTCACATAGGCCCGGACCCATTTGGGCGAGGTCAGGGCCAGGGTATAGGCAGGTTTGACAGGGGAAGCCATATCTCCGGGTTCCAGCAGCCGTGCGCGGACAACCGCATTGGTGGGTGATTTAAGAACCGACAGGGTCAATTGATGTTCCAGCAGCGCCAGATTCGCTTTTGCTGCGGCCAACTCGGCCTGCGCCTGGGCAATATCCTCGTCACGCGGTCCGATCTGAGCCAGTTTGAGGGCTTTGCGCTGGTTCTCAAGCTGGGCGTCGGCCACTTGAGCCGAGGCCAGTGTATCGTCCACTTCCTGTTTGCTGATCGCCTGACCGCCGGAGCGTGTCGCTATGTCTTTTAGCCTTTTGTGGCGGATCTGAGCCTGCCGGGCTTGGGCCTGCGCCGCCCTGACCTGGGCCTGCAACTGCTCCACTTCTTCGGGGCGGGTGCCGTTTTTCAATCGCAATAACGCCTGCTCCTGTGCACCTACCTGTGCCTTTGCCTGATCGGCTTGCAGTGCCAGGCTGCGGGTATCCAGCGTGGCCAGTACCTGACCAGCCTTCACGCTGTCGCCTTCTTCTACCCGCATTTCACGTACCCGGTCGCTGTTTTCAAAAGCCAGTGAGATCTGCCGGATATCGACATTGCCATATAGCGTCAGATGATCGGCTGTCGGGGCAGGCCGTCCATAAAACCACCATGTGCCGGCCGCGATGGCGATGACGGCAAGAACTACTACAACTGCAATTTTCTTATTCATGATTGAAATAATCCGTTCACTTCGTGTGTCGGGCATGAGCAAATGAGCTATAATTCTAATTCAAATTTGAATTATATGTAAAGCACCCATTTGTTATATTGATTCCAGATATCATGATTGCTAAAAACAGCTCCCGCAGCAAAAGCCCCCAGGCGGCCTCTGTCAGCCCCGTTGTCCGCAGTGGTCGCGCCAGCCGTAGTGACGGCGATGCGACTGTGCGGCATATTATTACGCAGGCAGGCTCCCTGTTTGCCGAGCGCGGCTATGCCGATACGACCAGCAAGGCGATCTGCGAGGCCGCTGGCGTCAATATGGCAGCTGTGAACTATCATTTCGGCAGTCGTGATGGCCTGTATCTGGTCCTGCTCAAGGAAGTGCATCGCGAAGTCATGAGCCTGGATTTTGTGCGGCAGATCGGCCATAGCGCGGCGCCGCCTTCGGACAAACTCTACCTGCTGATAGAAGGGCTGTTGCGCGCAACCTATGATGCCAAAAGCTGGCATATCCGCTTGTGGGCACGAGAGTTGCTGGCGCCATCGCCCCTGTTGTCGCAAATTATGGAAGAAGATACGCTGCCCAAGTTTGAGGTATTGCGCGACGTCATCATGGAGCTGACCGGTATGCCGGTGGCTGATCCGCAGTTGCTGCGCTGCGTGTTGAGTGTCATCGGGCCGGTCATCATGCTGCTGATTCTGGATCGGCGCATCGCGACCCCGATACAGCCGCTGTATTCGCATAACGTAGAGGATATGGCTCGTCACATGCACACGTTCACGATTGCCGGACTGCAGGCGATAGCGCAACAGGGGGGCTATGCCGCAGACACGAAGGACAAAGCAGGCAAGGGATAAGTTGGCGCAATGCCTCTTCGCATCGGCCAGAAAGCCCGCGCTTTATGGCCGATCTCGCCCTGGTGTCCCGTCTACGGCGAAATCAGCACGGCCCACTGTTGGTGAAAATGACGGTGTTTAAGTCATTGCGACCCAGGCCCCGTCGGGCAACGCGGCAAGAGAACGGGGACAGCGGGGAAATGATACGTAATCCAAGGAGAAACGCTGGGAAAACGCCCGTCCTGATGTATGAGGATAATCTATCAGGCACCACCCAATCTCAGCAGTTACAACGTCGATTACACTACCTTCAGCACGCCGGCTGCTGCCAGGCGGGCGATCTCGGCTGCCTCGTAACCCAGATCACGCAATACGCTCTCAGTATGTTCACCAATACGCGCAATGGGTTGCCGCGGCTGCAGACGCTGGCCGTCCATGCTGATCGGCAACAGGGGCATGGGCGTTTCCGAGCCGTCTTCCAGTACCTGACGGCCCAGGCCGCCGCTTTGCTGCAGGTGCGGGTCATCGAACAGCTCTTCTGGCTTGGTGATATAGGCAAACGGAATTTGCCGTGCCTCAAAAATGGGCGCCAGCGATTCGGCTTCCATACTTTTTAGCGTTGCGCCCAGTTCAGGAATCAGCCAGTCGCGCGCGAGCACACGATCGTTATTGGTTTTCAGGCGCGGATCGAGATACAGATCAGGGCGTTGCAGAATCTCGCACAGTTCCTTCCACGGCGCATCGCCCGTTGCTGCGATGAACATGAGGCGGCCACCGGCCAATTCGAAAGTATCATAAATACCCCAGGCGCTAATGCGTTCCGGCATGGGGTTGGCGGCCACGCCCGTGACCGCATACTGCTGCATGTGTTGCGCTGAGAGTAGCACGCAGTTTTCGAATAATGCGCTCTGGATTTCCTTGCCCTGGCCTGTGCTGTTGCGCTGAAATAGCGCAGCCAGGACACCCAGCGCACCGAACATGCCGCCCATGATGTCGTTGACAGAGGTGCCGGCACGCAATGGCCGGCCAACGGGACCCGTCATATAGGCCAGGCCGGCCATCATCTGCACCACTTCATCCAGGGCCAGGCGTTTCTCGTAGGGCCCTTGCAAAAATCCCTTGTGCGACACATAAATAAGCCCCGGATTGCGCGCCTTCAGGCTGTCATAATCAAGGCCCAGTGAAGCCATGCGGCCGGGCTTGAAGTTTTCGACGAAAACGTCTGCCGAATCCACCAGCTTGAGGACGGCATCAATGGCCTGCTTGTCTTTTATGTCAACCGAAATACTTTTCTTGTTGCGGTTGAATGTGCGGAAAAAACCGGCGCCGGCACCCAGCAGTTCGCGGGTCTTGTCGCCGGTAAGCGGTTCGACCTTGATGACTTCAGCGCCCAGATCGGCCAGAATCATTCCGCAGGTCGGTCCCATAACCATATGGGACATTTCAACGACACGGATACCCGCCAGGGGCAATGCTTGTGATGAGACAGAATTCATTGTGTTGCTCTTTGCTGCGTGAATGTGTTGGGCAGACCTGCCAGATTGATAAAGCCGTACAGGGGTTCCTGCGGCAGGGCCTGCGACAGGATCTGCCGGCAGGCCAGCAGGCGTTCAACTGAAATACCAGTGTGATAGCCCATGGATTCGAGCATGAAAACCAGATCTTCGGTGACCACGTTGCCGGTAGCGCCGGGCGCATGCGGACAGCCGCCTATACCGGCCAGTGAGGCATCAAATTCTCTGATGCCGTTCTGCAATGCGATAACCGTATTGGCCAGGCCCATACCACGGGTGTCATGAAAATGCATGCTACGCAAACGCTCGCCCGCCACGGCGCGCACCGCCGTAATCACATCCTGCACCTGCGCAGGCGTTGCGTGTCCCGTCGTATCGGCAAGCGCCACGGTATCGGCGCCGGCTGCGATACTGCCGCGCACGACATCGCATACGTCATCGACAGGCACTTCACCCTGCAGCGTACAACCGAACACGGTAGACAGGCCCGCTATCAGCGTCGTGCGCCCACCGTGGGCATCGATCAGTTCACGGATACGTCCGAACTCCTGCACCATTTGCATGGGTTTGCGGCGGACATTGGCCAGGCTATGCTGCGTGCTGACAGAGATTGGGGCTATGATGCGATGTACACCAGCCTTCAGGGCGTTTTCGGCGCCCTTCAGGTTGGGTACTAGCGCAGTGACGGTCAGGCCATCAAACTGCAGGGCATAGTCCACGATTTGCGCGGCGTCGGCCAACTGGGGCAGTAGCTTTGGCGGGACGAATGAGGTCACTTCTATATGGCGCAATCCGGCGTCGTATGCGGCGCTGATCCAGCGCTTCTTGGCTTCGGTCGGCATGGTGGTAGCGATGCTTTGCAGGCCATCGCGCAAGCCGACCTCCTGAATATGAACATGATCTGTCATGACGGTTCCTTTACTTGATGAGAACAGTCTACGATGAATTGCGGTTTACGGTAATGCCCGGATGGTCATGGTAACCATCAGGTTTTGTTATGGTCGGGGGCGTTGCTGGCTTGCGCTGTGGGCGGGCAAGGCGTGGCTGGCCTGGGCCTGCAGATGGTCAAAGAGTTTCTGGGCCGACCCCGACAGCGCTTCGTTGGCGCGGGTACACAGTACGAAGTTGCGCCGCGCCCATGGATCGTTTAGCGGAATCAGTTCCAGATCATAAAGCCTGACATACCGTTCGACGGCTTCGCGCGGTAGTGCCGCAATGCCCAGATTGGCTTCAATCAGCCGATAGGCCGCATCAAAAGAGCTGACATGCGTGCGATAGGTCAGGATCTTGCCCTGCCGACCCGCTATATGCGACATCAGTGTGTTCATGGAGGTTTGCATGGAAAAGCCGATTTGCGGATAGTCCAGCGTTTGCTCGAACATAAGCGATTTTTTGCCGGCCAGCGGGTGCGCCTTGTTGACCACGATCGCGAAATGATCGTAGCGGTAGGGCGTCACGCAGGTGTTGCCGGTGGGGACGAAATCGCGACAAATGCCGATATCAGCATTGCCTTCTTCAATTTTTCTGGGAATATCACTACTGAAATGCTCTTCGAGATCAACCTGGATGTTCGGGTGAGTTTCCAGGAACGAGGTCAGATCAGCCGGCAAAAACTCCATGATGGCCGAGACGTTGGATAGCAGCCGCACATGGCCCTTGACGCCCTGGGCGTGCTCACTCAGCTCGCTTTGCAGCTTACGGTAATCCACCATGATGCTGCGGGCGTGCTTTAGCAGCACCTGGCCGGCCGACGTGGGCGTAACGCCACGCTGGCTGCGCAACAACAGTGGCGCACCAATTTTTCTTTCTATTTCAACCATGCGCTTGCTCACGGCAGCAGCAGACAGCAGCTCGCGCTCGCCGGCACGCGCAATGCTGCCGGTTTCACACACGGCGATGAACAGATACAGGGAAGTAGGATCAATGGACCACAAATCAAACTCGCGAAAATCAGGTTTGATCGGGATTAGAGCACCGGTAGCCATGTAAGTAAATAGTGAAAAACCATTTAGGAACCACCAGCCACCAGCCTGGCTACCCTCGCACAGCCATCAGGAGCGCAGCAGTGCCATTCTGCTGACCCGGCCTGCTCCCAGTATCAACATCCTTATTTGAGCAGCGCTGCGCTCTCGTCGATATCATTCTGAATGGTTTTGCCAAAGGTCTGAGGATCGGATACAACGATATTGAAGCCAAGGCGTTCGAGTTTGTCTTTCACCTCTGAGGTGGCAAACACATCCTTGACTGTGGCCTGCAGCTTATCGCGAATGTCATCGGGCAGATTTGCAGGCGCGATCATGCCAAGCCACGGTTCGTAAACATAATCTGCAACCCCGGCTTCGGTTAATGTCGGCAAATCGGGCAGGATCTGGCTGCGTTTGGAAGAAGTGACCGCCAGTCCGCGCAACATGCCTCCCTTGATCTGTTCCGAGACGCTGGCAACGGCCAGAAAGGCGACCTGGATCTGGTTCGAGACCAGATCATTCACAATGGTGTTGCCGCCCTTATAGGGAATATGGGTCATTTGCACACCGGCGCGCTTTTCAAAGAGGACGCCGGCCAGATGCAGGGCTGTGCCGACACCGGCCGACCCGTAATTGAGCCGCTTGGGCTCTTTTTTGGCCGCGGCAATCAACTCGCCCAGGGTTTTGTAGGGCGAGCTATTGGGTACAGCAACCACCAACGGCGAGGTCACCAGATTGGATACAGTTGTAATATCCGTCACCGAATCATAGGGCAGGTTTTTGTGCAGGCTTGGATTGACTGCATGGTTCGAGGAGATCAGCTCCAGGGTGTAGCCATCGGGCTTGGCGCGAACCAGTTCCCGAGTACCAGAAATGTTGGATGCGCCGGCCAGATTTTCCACCACGACAGATTGCTTTAGGGTCTGTCCCATACGGGGCGCAAAGGTGCGGGCCAGATTATCCAGTCCCGAGCCGGGCGAGCTAGGCACAATCAGTCGAATGGGGCGTTCAGAAAAACTGACTTCGGCATGGGCAGCAGGCGCAAGCCCGAGCGCTACTGCACAGGTCAGCAGGAAAAAAAAGGGGCTCAGACGCATAAAGTTTGTCTCCGTGTGGGTGATCAAGGCGCAATCACCATTGTGTTTATTTTGTAAATGAGTCCTGTTGCCGTACAGGAAAGGCGCCGATTGTAACGCCATGGCAGCCCGTAACAGCTTCGGTTGAAGTCTAAGCCGGATTTTGCGTCTGCGTAAGCTACCAAAAGTCATGGACAACATCACCTTTGGTGATGGCAGGGCGCTTGCCGCCGGTCGCGCCGCGCCCGACGGCTGGCCCGTGCAGATGAGACACTCATAGCCAGCGATGCCGTCGGCGGCCCCAGCCGATTCGAATCACAACTGAAAACGCAGGATTACAGACCGCCGACAACGCAGGATTTTTGCCTATTGGCTTGAAGCCGGGCGGTTGCTTGCACGGTACGAGATAGCAGCGTTCTAAAACTTTCAAAGCCCGGCGGCGTCGGTTGCCTAGAATAAATGCTTACATTTGCCTGCTGCTGCAGGCGGCCTTCACATACAAAGCGATCTATGCTCATACATGAACTTGCTCATTACGGTGCCCGGGAAAGCGGTGAACGCACACTGACCGACCCGGTACTTCATCATACGAAACGCGCGGTGCTTGACTGGCTGGCCGCACTCTATCCTGGTACACGGATGTCCCCGGGTGTAGAACTGGTTCGGGCCCATGCGGATGAAACCGGTGTCGGCTTTGCCCGCCTGCCGGGATTTGGCACCACGACCTTTCCGGCCACCGCCGCCTGGATCAACGGCAGTGTGTCGCATACGGTGGAGTTCGATGATATTTTCCGTGATGGTGTCTATCATCCGGGCTGTCCTGTCGTATCGGCAGCGCTGGCGGCCGCCGATACGCGAGACGCTGACGGGCTGGCGTTCATGACGGCGATTGTGGTGGGCTATGAAATCTCCACCCGACTGGCTGCTGCCATTCAGCCAGCACATTACCGCTATTTTCATACGACGGGAACGGTTGGGAGTATTGGCGCTGCCGCTGCCGTGGCAGCGCTGTATGCGCCTGGCGATCAGACCGTGATGCAGCACGCCATTGCCACCGCAGCGACATTTGCTGCCGGCTTGCAACAGGCGTTCCGTTCCGACGCCATGACCAAGGCGCTGCATGCCGGGCACGCTGCCGCAGTGGGCATACGGGCGGGCACTGCCGCCGCGGCCGGCGTCACCGGCGTGGCCGACATTCTGGAAGGCGAGGCCGGTTTTGCTGCTGCACTGGGCGGATCGCTGAATCTTCCCGTAGTCACTGCCGGTCTTGGCGTGGACTACAACATCACCCGTATTACCCAGAAAAATCATGGCTGTTGCGGCCATACCTTTGCTTCCATCGATGCAGTACTTGCGCTGCAGCAGGAACATGGCATCAGGCCGGATGATATCGCGTCGATCCACGTTGCGACCTATCAAACTGCGATCAATGTGACCGGCAATGCCGATCCGCTGACGGCATTTGAAGGCAAATTCAGTTTGCCCTATGTGGTTGCCCATGCACTGCGCCATGGGTCGGTCAGGCTGGACGCCTTCGATACGGAGCGACTCACGGATACGGATACACGTGCCTTGATGAAAAAAATCTCTTTGACTGCAGATGAGGCGTTGACCGCCGCGTTCCCGCGGCATCGTTCTTCGCGCGTGACAATTGTGATGAACAGTGGGCAGACTCATGAGCACTACGCGCAGGATCGCAAAGGCGATCCGGAATGTCCGCTAGATGATGACGAACTCAATGACAAATATGATGAGCTGGTCACGCCTGTGCTGGGCGCCCAGGCTGCAGCTGCACTCAAATCACAGGTCTGGATGCTCGAAGCCTTGCAGGTACGGCAGCTGTCGCTTAGCTGTCGCTTAGCTGACGCTGAACACAATAAAAATTTCATATTGAAGTAGTGGTAATGACAATGACACATGACGATTCAAACCAGCGCAGCGAATGCTCTTCGCAGCGTCGGGCCTTTAACAAGGCATTGCTCAACCCCGGGTCGGTCGCACTGATTGGCGCCTCGAGCAATCAGAAAAAAAATACCGCCAGGCCCTTGCGATTCATGCAGAAACACGGTTTTGCCGGCAATATTTATCCAGTCAATCCTTCGGCCCCGCAGATCAATGGTGTCAAAGCCTGGGGCAGCATTGATCAGCTTCCCGATAACGTGGATCATGCGTTCGTGATGATCGACAGTGCCGGTGTCACCGACGTGGTCGAGCAATGTGCACGCAAGGGCATCGGCATGGTCACCATCTACTCCGACGGCTTTGCGGAAGCGGGTGAAGAGGGCATGCAAAGGCAACAGGAACTGCGCGCGACCGCAAGGCGCCTGGGCGTACGGGTGCTGGGGCCCAATAGTATTGGTCTAGCCAATGTTCACAGCGGTGGCGTTATCTCCGTCAATGCGGCATTTGAAATGGACAATCTGACTGCCGGCGATATCGGTATTATTTCGCAAAGCGGCTCGATGATGGGCTCGCTCATGTCTCGGGCGGCTGCGCGCGGTTTTGGTTTCTCCCATCTGGTGTCCGTTGGCAACGAAAGCGATATTTCAGTTGGCGAAATACTGGACGCCATGGTGGATGATGACGCGACCCGCGTGATACTGCTGTTCCTGGAAACCTTGCGGGATGTGCATACATTAAGTGGCGCCCTGGAACGGGCGCGCAGCGCCGGCAAGCCGGTGATCGCATATAAGCTGGGGCGCTCGGAGCAGGGAGACGCCCTGTCGCAATCGCACACCGGCGCCATTGCCGGCAATGATGCCGCCATGGATGCCTATTTCCGCGCCCATAGCGTCATACGCGTCAACATGCTGGAGACCCTTTTTGAGATCGCACCGCTGGCTGCGCGCTATGCGCATATGCGGCCACAGATCTGGACAGATACGCCGGCGCGCGTGGCCGTCATTACGACCACCGGCGGGGGTGCGGCAACCGTTGTCGATAACCTGGGCTTGCGCGGGTTCGTTGCGGTTGCACCGCCTGCACAATTCATTTCGCATATGGCCTCGCGCGGTCTGAACATACGCCAGACGCCGGTCATCGATCTGACCCTGGCGGCCAGCAGTGAACAGTATCAGGACCTGCTGACCGAGATCATGCAGAGCGACTGGTGTGACGCTGTGCTATGCATCGCCGGCTCTTCGGCGCAATTTCATCCGCAATATGTGGTCCAGCCCATACTGAATGCAGTTGCAACCGCGCACGGCAGCAGCAAACCACTGGTGGCATTTTTGTCGCCCGAAGCGCAGGCATCATTGCAGTTGCTGCAAAAAAATGCAATTGCAGCCTTTCGTACCCCCGAATCATGCGCAGATGCATTGGCCGCATTTTTCGTGCCGCTAGGGCAGCGCCAGCCAGCGCAATTGCCGACTGTGACGTTGCCCGATGGTTGCCCGGCTAGCGGCAATTTGAGCGAGCCTGAAGCCATGTCGGTCTTTGGCACGCTGGGCATTGATGTCGTTTCGTCCGCCATGGTGCAACCGCATGCGCCAGACCATTCAATTGATTATCCGGTGGTCCTGAAGGTTGTCTCGCGGGACATTCTTCATAAAACAGAAGCCGGTGGCGTGAAGGTTGGCATTGACTCTGAGCAAGCTCTGGCTACCGCGCTGAGCACGATGGCCGATCAAGTCAAGACTCATTGCCCGCTAGCTGTGATTGACGGCTATATGGTGCAGAAAATGGAAGGCCGCCTGATCGAACTGATGCTGGGCTATCGGCACGACCCGCTGGTTGGCCCGACCGTGATGCTTGGCGCAGGCGGCATCACTGCAGAGCTCAAACCGGACTTTTCCCTGCGGCTGGCGCCGGTGTCCGAGCAAGTGGCCTGGCAGATGATCCATGAAGTGAAACACACACAATTGATTCGTGGTTACCGGCAGTTGCCCGAAGGCGATTGCAACGCGCTGGCCCGCGCCATTGTCGCGCTGTCCAGGCTGGCGCTGATCGATGCTCAACCGGTGACCGAAGCAGAGATCAATCCGCTGTTTGTTCGAAAAGACGGCGTTGTCGCAGTTGATGCAGTTGTCCGTCTGCGCGAGATATCACAGTTGTAATTACTATCAAATAAATTTGAAGCAGGAGAATAAAAGGCATGAATTTCGAACTGAATACAGAACAAAAGGGCTTTGAATCGGCGGTGCGCCGCTTTGCCGAAAACGAACTGCGCGATGGCGCCGTTGCGCGAGCACATAGCCAGGACTATCCATGGGATATATCCGGCCGTATGGCAGCTCAGGGATTGCTTGGCATCACTATTGCTGAAGCAGACGGTGGACTGGGTGGCACGCTGATGGACGCAGTGATTGCCATACAGACTGTGGCATCGGTCTGTCCGCGCAGTGCCGATGTGGTTCAGGCCGGCAATTTCGGAGCGATCCGTGTGCTGGCCGAGTATGGATCGGACTTGCAGAAAGAGAAATATCTGAAGCCGCTGCTGGCAGGCAAAGCGTTGATTGCAGTGGGAATGACCGAACCGGATGCCGGCTCAGCCGTGACAGAACTTAAGACCACGGCCACCCGCGATGGCAAGGGATGGCGTATCAACGGAACAAAAATTTTCACGACACACGGGCCGCATGCCGATTTCATTCTTGCCTACGTGCGTTTCGGGCCGGGTACCAAGGGTATTGGCTCGGTCATGATCGAGACCCAGGCAGAGGGCATGCGACTGGGTAAACGTTCCGCCTTTATGTCCGACGAGGAATGGGTCGAGATTTTTATGGACAACGTGTATATACCCGATGAGCAGGTGGTGTTGGGCGAAGGCGGCTTCAAAAAGCAGATCGCTGGCTTTAATGTGGAGCGACTTGGCAATACCTCGCGGTCATTGGCGCTGGGGCGATACGCCTACGAAGAGGCCCGGCAGTGGGCGCTGCAACGACGACAGTTCGGCAAGCTGCTGTGCGAGTTTCAGGGCATCCAATGGAAGTTTGCCGATATGCGTATCAAACTTGATGCCGCGCAGTTGCTGTTGTACAAGGCCGCCTCTGGCGCAGACAGCGGCTTTCCTTCACCTACCGAGACGGCCATCGCCAAGGCGTACTGCAACCAGATCGGTTTTGATGTGGCCAACGAGGCATTGCAGGTGATGGGCGGCATGGGTTATAGCCGTGAGTCGCTGGTGGAGTATTGTGTGCGTCGTTGTCGCGGCTGGATGATCGCGGGCGGCTCCATCGAGATTCTTAAAAACCGCATTGCCGAAGGCGTTTTCGAACGCACCTTCTCGCAGCGGGCATCGTAAGCAGCCCATTGCAATCAAAGAATATTTATTTCAATTGCTATATAGGGTTAGCAGCAGTGAACGGTTGGTGCTGCTGTTTTTTATTATGAATGCAAAAGAATTCATATTTCAAAAAGGACCAAATGATGAGCCAGATTCACATAGCAAGTGCAAAACAGACATGCAGCGAGACGGAGTGGCAGGCGCGCGTAGACCTGGCTGCCTGCTACCGCCTGATGGCGCACTACGGCATGTCCGATATGATCGCCAATCACATTTCGCTGCGAGTGCCCGATGAAGAAGATGCTTTCCTGATCAATGCCTATGGACTGCTGTACGAAGAGATTACGGCCTCGAGCCTGCTCAAAATTGACCACAAAGGCAATCTATTGAGTTCGCCGGATTTTGGGGATCTCAATTACGGCGTAAATAAGGCAGGCTTTGTGATTCACAGTGCGATCCACGAAGCCCGCAGGGAAGTTGCCTGTGTGATTCACACGCATACCTGGGCCGGGATGGCGGTCTCCTCGCTCAAATGCGGGTTGCTGCCACTGAATCAGACAGCCATGCGTTTTCTGCGCATTGCGTATCACGACTACCAGGGCGTTGTGCTGGATCTGAGTGAACAGGAATCTCTGGTCAGGGACCTGGGTACGTCCGAAGCCATGATCTTGCGCAATCACGGCTTGCTTACAGCGGGCAATACGATAGGCGAGGCGTTCAACTGGATGCATCGCCTGGAGCTGGCCTGCCGTGCCCAGATTGCCGCCATGTCCTGCAATACACCGCTGAATGAGGTGAGTGCGCCAGTGCTGGAAGAAACCTACAAAAATTACCAGCCTGGCACGCGTCGTCCCTATGGGCTGATGGAGTGGCCGGCATTGTTGAGAAAAATGGAAAGGCTGGATGCCAGCTTTATGGACTGAGCTGGCGCTTTTGCGTCTTGCTGTCTGGATACTGCAATCAGTCCGCGAACGCGCTTGCGGCTCATTCGGGGCGGGCAGGCAGACCGTATGCAAGACATGTTGTGGCATCACCAACGCAAGCAACTTGGCCGCCATTGCGGTGAGCCATGACCGTGTGCGTATATCTGCGACCGTGTGTCGGAAAAATAGCTATTCACAGATGTAATTACTTTAACAAATACGAGGAGACAGACCATGTACAAGTGTAATTCAAAGATCGGGCAGGCCGCTGTTTTGGCCACTATTGTGGCCATGCATGCGACCGCATCGACAGCCTTGGCACAGGAATGGCCGACCAAACCGGTCAAAACGGTGGTTGCCTTTACCGCTGGCGGCACCACCGATATTATTGCGCGTGAAGTAAGCAATGAGCTGGGCAAGATGTGGGACCAAAGCGTTGTCGTAGAAAACAAGCCAGGTGCCGCCGGCAACATTGGTACGGGCGCAGTGGTCAGTGCCAAACCCGATGGCTACACGATCCTGATGAATTCGATCGGCCCCATCGCTGTCAATCCATACATTTATTCCAAAAGGGCCTTTAACACGATGACTGATCTGCGCGCAGTGGTACTGGTCGCTGATGTGCCAAACGTGCTGGTCGTGGCACCCTCGCTGAATGTCAAATCGGTGCAGGAACTGACCAGACAGATCGAGGCCAAGCCAGGGTCATTCAATTGTGCGTCTACCGGTGTGGGGACGGCCGCGCATTTATCATGCGCAATGATGGCCAAAACCCGCAATTTGACCGTGACGCATATCCCCTATAAAGGCGCGGATGCCTTGAATGATGTCATGTCGGGACGCGTGCAGTTCATGTTTGCGACGCTGCCCTCGGTCATGGGAAATATCAAGGGCGGTAAGCTTATCCCGCTGGCTGTTTCCACCACGAAACGTTCGCCTGCGCTCAAAGATGTACCAACCATGCAGGAGGCCGGTTACAAGGACTTTGCCATGGGATCCTGGTTTGGTTATTTCGCGCCGGCAAAAACACCGGATAATATCATTCAGAAACTGAACAAGGATATCAACACGGTGTTGCAGAATCCCACGGTCAAAACCAAGTTATCCAACGAAGGTGCCGAGCCAGTGGGCGGCACCGCCGAATCCTTCACCCAATTTGTGAAAGCTGAGAATGAGAAGTGGAAAGCGTTTACCGCTGAAATGAATATTTCTGCAAAATAAGCCGTTGCCAGCCCAATTGCGGCAGACTTGGTTCATTATCTTTCCATAGGGGGCGGCACGCCTGCTTGCCCCCTTTCATTCTTCTCTATTGCACTTGAAAAACCATGGCAACACAGGCATTGAATGTACTGATTTCGGCAAAGGTGCAGGCGTACGTGCGCGAGGTTGCAAGGTCGCGCTACGGCCTGGATCAGATTCACTTTATACCCTATAGCGGTCAGCGACTGGACGATCAGACCCTGGCACAGGTTGATATTGCATTTGTGTCCCGGGATATCACGGGGCGTTCAACCAAGTATGTGCTGGATCCTGCAACGGACACCTTTTACCGGATGATGGAGCAAGCGCCCAATTTGCAGTGGGTGCATGTTCATTCTGCGGGTGTGGATCGCCCGGTCTATGTGAGCCTGCGTGACAAGGGGCTCAAAGTCACCAGTTCCACTGGTGCGCTGTCGGGGATCGTCGCCCAAAGCGTGCTGGCTGCGGTGCTGGCATTGAACCGGCGTTTTCGTTTTCTGGAACAGGCACAGCGCGATCATATATGGGCGCCGCTGCTGGATGATTTGATGCCGGCAGATCTGCAGGGACAGCACGTGGTGCTGGCCGGCTGGGGGCCCATAGGGCAAACCATACAGCGCTATCTGGGCATGCTTGGCATGCGGGTGACCGTATTGCGCAACAGCGCCGTTACCACTCCGACAGACATTCCCATGATCCCGTACGACGCCATGCATCGGATACTGCCGGAAACCGACTGGATGATCCTGGCCTGTCCGTTGACCGAGACGACGCGTCGACTGATTGATCGCAAAGCGCTGGATGCGATGAAACCTGGCGCCTGTATTGTTAACGTGTCGCGCGGCGAGGTCATTGACGAGGCGGCGCTGATCGACGCATTGCGCAAAGGCCATATCGCCGGCGCTTACTTGGATGTGGTGGAAAAAGAGCCGCTTGAATCGGATTCGCCACTGTGGGATATGCCAAGCGTTATTGTATCGCCGCACACGGCCGGCCATTCCATCGGTAACGAGGCGCGTGTAGCCGATATTTTTCTGGAAAATCTGAACAACTGGGTGCGAGGGCAGCCATTGCGCAACCTGTCGCGTTAACACCCGAACGGATGGGCGCCAGAACGCGGCGGAGCCGTTAACGCCCCTGTAAGTCGATGAATGGGTACGGTTAATGCGTGTCGTGAATGCAGGCCATTCATGCGGTCTTCTTAATGCCGTGTCACTAATGCAATTGACCAGGACCGCGCATTATTGCATCAGCGCGTCCAGCAGCTCACGGATCAGCGGCTGCTGCGCGTCAATGGCCTTGACACAGACATAGAACTGCCGCTGCGCCCAGCTATCTTCCAAATGCAACAGCTGCAGTCCCATGGGCTGCAAATAGTTGGCTGCGATTTTTTCGGGCACAACGCCAATACCCAGGCCTTCCATGATCATCCGGCAGCGCGCTTCGAAATTGGAGACCTGCAGGTTCACATTGGGGGGGCGTGACAGCGAGGGCTCCACATAGGCCAGAAAGGAGTCCAGCGAATGGCGAGGGAAGTAGCCAAGCAAATCGTACTCCAGCGCCTCTTCAAGAAACAGCGACTGCCGTTGCGCCAGCGGATGCCCGTTGGGAACGACCAGACCCACGCGGTCCTGTTTATAAGGATAGGAAACCACGCCCGTGGCAGGCTGGTCAGCATGATAAATCCCGATATCGCCCGAATCCTCTGCGATCAGCCGTGGCACGTCGTAGCTGTGGCATTCGACCAGATCGATCCGCAGTCGGCTATGGCTTTTAAGGTAGGACGCCATCTGCTGCGGCAGGAACTGCAATATGGTTGACGGGTTGGCCAGCAGTCGTAATTGGGCTTTTCCGTCATTGGCAAATTCGTGAATCAGATTCTCGGTCAGTCGCAAATTGCGCAGGATGGATTTGGCGTGCTGGTACAGCAACATGCCCGCCGGCGTGGGTTCAACGCCGCGACCGTGCCGCGAGAGCAGGGTTTTGTCCAGATGCTGTTCCAGGTCGGTAATCCGCTTGCTTATCGCTGATGTCACCAGATTTTCGCGCTGCGCCGCCCGGGACAGGCTTTTTTCCTCTACGGCAGCGACAAAGGCTTCCAGCGAAGGGATATCCAGCTTTTTCATGCGTCTCTCTTATGTGTGTTCTGGCGGTCGCAAGCCGACCCATGACGTGCTGCAAAATCATAACATGAACAGTCGGGCAGAAAAAAACCGCTATTGCGTATGCAATAGCGGTCCGTGGCCCGTGGCCCGTGGCGGGCAGCCTGCCGACAGACCTGGGGGTCTGTCCCTTACTTAGCCTATCTTGGCGTCGTTGGCAGCCTTATTCATATTGTGCGTGATGAACCATTGCTGGGCAATGGACAGCACGTTATTGACGCACCAGTACAGCACCAGGCCGGCTGGGAACATGAACATCATGGCGCCGAAGATAAGCGGCATGAACATCATGATCTTGGCCTGCATCGGATCCGGTGGTTTCGGATTCAGACGCATCTGCAGGAACATACTGGCCATCATGAAGATCGGCAGGATAAAGTAGGGGTCGTGTACCGACAGATCGTGAATCCAGCCGATCCATGGCGCACCGCGCATTTCGACGCTGGCCAAGAGGACCCGATACAGGGTCAGGAAGACCGGAATTTGCACCAGGATGGGTAGACACCCGCCCAACGGATTGATTTTTTCATTGCGGTACATTTCCATCATGGCCGCATTGAGCGCCTGACGGTCATCCCCGAATTTCTCTTTCATGGCCTGCATGCGTGGCGCGACGTTTTTCATCTTCGCCATGGATTTGTAGCTGGCGGCCGACAGAGGGAAGAAAACCAGTTTGATCAGGCAGGTGAGCAGAACGATGGTCCAGCCCCAGTTGCCCACGATCGAGTGGATCCATTGCATGACCGCAAACATGGGCTTGGCAATGATGGTCAGCCAGCCGTAATCGACCACGACGTCCAGGCCAGGCGCCACTGATGCCAGTGCATCCTGGTCCTGCGGGCCGACCCACAGTTCGGCACCGGTCGTGATGCTGGCGCCGGGCGCCAGTGTGCCCAGCGGCTCGACAGTGCTTACCGCGTAAAGGCCTTCGGGGGTCTTGCGCAGGTTATACAGGCGGTCTTTGCCTTCTGGCGGTACCCAGGCCGTGACAAAATAATGCTCGATCATGGCGATCCAGCCGTCTTTGGACTGCTTGATGTACTCGGCGCTGTTTTTATCTATGTCTGAAAAAGAGAATTTCTGGAAGCGTCCTTCCTCGGTATAGATCGCCGGACCGGTAAAGGTATGGTAAAAGCTGGAAGCGCCCGGAGGATCCTTGCTGTCACGGGTGATCTGCAAATACTGTGATGGCTGTTGGGGTTCCTGGCTGGTATTGGTAATAACGTCCTGAACGTCGACCCGATACGTTCCCTTGTTGAAGGTGTACGTACGCGTCACTTTCAGGCCGCCCGATTCGGATTCGAACACAACCGGCAGTGTGTCGCCGGTCATGGTTGTCTCGGTCGATATCAGTTTGAAAGGCTTGTACTGATCAGGATAGTTTTTCTTCTGGCCGGCCGGGGCAACAATACCGCTTTGTACCGTATAGCGCGAGATCTCGTTGTTTTCCAGCAGAACGGCAGACTTGGTTTCGTCGGCCGTATCCCGGTGCTTACGCAACTCGGCATGAACCAGTTGCGCGCCCATCGTATCGAACTGGAGACGGAACTCGTCGGTTTCGACGTCAACAATCTCGGATGGCGCGCTTGTCGCAGCCTGTGCCTGGGCAGGCGTGGTTGACGCACCCGGCACCGCTGGTGCAGACGGCGTATCGGCTTGCGGTGTCGCCGAAGCCGGTGCAGTATTATCCTGCTGCGCGACCGTGGGCTGTTCGCCAAGAAGAGAGGGATGACCGGTATAGGTTTGCCAGTTGTTCCACAGCATAAATGCCGAGAAAACAAATATCATCCAGAGTATGGTGCGTCGGATATCCATGTAACCTGATTACAGTAAGAGCGGTTGGAAAAACGCACTAGTGTAACCCAGTGCATATTGCGGGAATGCGGTTTTGCAGGCAGTCTACTGAAATTATTCATGATTTGCCGCGGTCGTGGCGCCTGTGGATGCCTTGGCCGGCGGCACCGGATCATGACCGCCTGGGCTAAAGGGATGACAGCGACAAAGCCGTTTGGTTCCCAGCCACAGGCCCTTGCCGGCGCCGTGCGTATGGATAGCCTGTTCCATATAAGCCGAGCAGGTGGGCGTAAACCGACAGGACTGACCCACCCAGGGACTGATAAAGTACCGGTAAAAACGGATCGGTGCAATCAGAATCTGGCGAATCATCGCTGCTCCTTGTTGTCGGGACGACTGGCAAGCGCGCGTGCGAAGTGGCTATCTACTTCCTGGCGCACCCGTTGGCGCAGTACCGTCAGCGAACACGGTTCGATCTTGCAATGCAGGCGCACCAGATAGTCGGCGGCCGGCAGGTTCAGACGGTGATGACGAAAGGATTCGCGAATGACTCGCTTGATGGTGTTGCGGGTGGTCGCCCGCACAGCAAAGCGCTTGGCGATAATCATGCCCAGTCTTGCAGTGGGCTCGGGCAAAGGGGGCGAGGGCTGCGCGTGGTTCAGAGTGAACAACGCCCCCCGGGACACACGTCTTCCTCTCAGAAGATTCGTGAATTCAGAGGGGCGGTGCAGTCGCGCCGCTTTGGGATAGGTGGCGCTTTGCATGAAACGGACAGGAACCGTCTTCTGCCTGGTCAGGCGCGATCGGATCGGGGTCCGGATCGCACTCAGACGGCCAGACGTTTACGGCCTTTGGCGCGGCGAGCGTTGATCACGGCGCGGCCACCACGGGTTTTCATGCGGACACGAAAGCCGTGTGTGCGTTTGCGACGAGTTACGGAAGGTTGGTAAGTACGTTTCATGGAAATTCCACCAAAAATAAAGAGCTAAAGTTAAATACGGCTACTGCCGGACGGTTTGTTCGCCGCCGCGTGTCAAGACAAAAGCATTGATACGGTGACTCTGCCCGCAGCCAAACCTCACAGGGGTGACGTTTGGGCTGATAACGGGTTACAGCAAAGGCTGACCGCAGGCTGTCTGTTGTGTTGTGTCGCAATGCCAGCCCTAATTGGCTGCTTCACTGACGACCCATCACATTGTTCTGCGCCGCTCCAGGACCAGGTGTTGCCACTTGCAATCCGGGTGAGCGGGCTTAGCTTGCTGCCCGACTCTGGCCGCCCATCAGGCAACCGACCTGCTTTTCGTGTGCCCGGTGCCGGTTGCAGCCCGCATGCGCAAAGATGAGCAACATGACAAAAAACGAACCGACAACAGCAAAGCCCAGGCTCACAACCCATTGAATAACAAGGGAAATGTCGAACCTGCTTGAAACCGGCCCCAGAGTCTTTTCCAGCGTTTTTTACGTATCGCAGTGCCTGAAATCTTAAAAGATACTAAAAGGCAGCGGCTGAAAAATGCGTTAATCACGCATCAACTATGCCGTCCGCTAAACATCAGGCACGTATCGCAATTTTGTAAAGCCTTATATTTCATCAAATTTTTTGTGAATAGTCAATGGTTTAGGTGGCTTTTCCAATAATATTTGCCTTTCTGTTGTCAAGTGTCTGCTGATGGGTATGCCCGATCTGCGAACAATCGCGGCAAGATGATGCAAAATTGCCTCAGATAGCCCCTTATTGCCCGATGTTTCTATCCTTTTTGCGACAAAGCGTCAACTGCTGTGGAAACTTTGAAACAGCCGGGCTGCCTGTGGATAACTTTGTCCGAATCAGGGTAAAATAGGACGTTTTCAGATTGACGTCGATATGCAAGAGTTTTGGCAATCCTGCGTGCATTCCCTGGCCCAGGAACTCCCTCCCGAACAGATGAAGGCATGGGTGCACCCCCTGTCTTTTCTCAGTTTTGATGAAGAACTGGGCGAAGTTCGCGTGTCCGCGCCAAACGCCATCAAACAGAACTGGGCACGCACCAACTATACACAGCGCATCCAGGAACTGGCCAGCAACTGGTTTAACCGACCAGGTATCCGGGTCATCTTCCAGGTAGCGCGACGCGACCATCATGTGTCCCAGGTGCATGGCCCGGCCATGTCGCCGCCGACGGGTATGCCTGCTGGCCCAACGGCTGGCGCCCCGGCGCCCCGTGAATACACTAACGGCGCGGCCACCCAGCTCAATGGCCATGGCGCCAGCGCAGCGCTGCATACGGCAACCCGGACAACAACGGCTGTGGAACCGGCAGCAACGGGCAAAGAACCCGTGGTTATTATCGAGACGGTTGGACAGGCGCCTGAAGACCACGTGTACAAACGTTCGCACATGAATGCGAACCTGACGTTCGAAAGCCTGGTCATTGGTAAATCCAACCAGCTGGCCAACGCCGCATCTGCACAAATCGTTGAAAATCCCGGCGTTTCTTCGTATAACCCGTTCTTTCTGTATGGCAGCACGGGCCTGGGCAAGACGCACCTGATGCACGCCATCGGTAACGCACTATTTAAGGCAGGCAAGGTCAGCCGGGTTCGTTATATTCATGCCGACCAGTATTATTCCGACATGGTCAAATCGTTCCAGACCAATACTTTTGACGATCTGAAACGGTATTATCATTCGCTGGATCTGTTGCTGATCGATGACATCCAGTTTTTTCGCAAAAAAGAACGCACGCAGGAGGAGTTCTTTCTGCTCTATGAAACCATGGTGCAGCGCGGCCGGCAAATCGTGATTACTTCCGATACCTATCCGCGCGAATTGCAGGATATCAACAGCCGGCTTACGTCGCGCTTCGATTCGGGCCTCACGGTACAGATCGAGCCGCCCGAGCTGGAAATGCGTGTTGCCATCCTGTTGCGCAAGGCCGAAGAGAAAACCTCTATCGTCCTGAAGGAAGAAGCGGCGTTCTTCATAGCGAAGCATTTGCGCAGTAATGTCAGGGAACTGGAAGGGGCGCTGTCCCGGGTGTCTGCTTACGCCGGCTTTCATGGCGTGAAAATCATCACGGTCGAATTCTGCAAGGAAGCGCTCAAGGATTTGCTGTCGGTATCGATCGGCCAGATTACCATCGAGAACATCCAGAAGACAGTGGCCGATTTTTACAAGCTGAAGGTCCAGGAGATGTACTCGAAACGTCGGCCGGCTAATATTGCCATGGCCCGACAGATCGCCATGTACCTGGCCAAGGAATTAACGCAGAAAAGCCTGCCGGAAATTGGAGATTCGTTCGGCGGCAGAGATCACACAACGGTGCTGCATGCAGTTCGCAAGATTACGGAACAGCGTGCCAAGAACGCCGAGTTGAATCACCAGTTACACGTATTGGAACAAACCTTAAAAGGATAATCATGCAACTGTTACAAGCGAATCGCGATGCGCTGCTCAAACCGCTGCAAACGGTCGCCGGGATTGTAGAGCGCCGGCACACGATGCCGATCCTGGCAAATATTCTGTTGCGTAAAGAGGGGAATAAAATTGCGTTTGTGGCAACTGACCTAGAGGTCCAGATCACCACGCATGCCGACTTCGGCGTGGGTGACGATGTGGAGTCTACAACGGTTGCCGCACGCAAGCTGCTTGACTTTGTCCGCGCACTGCCAGCGGCCAATGAAGTCAAGCTCAAGCTGCAGGACGGCAAACTGGGCATTCAGTCCGGCAGAAGCCGCCTGGAGCTGCAAACCCTGAATGGGTCCGAGTACCCGACCGTGTCGGTACCCGAGAGCTGGAACGTGTCTTTCACGATGCCGCAAAAGGCCTTGCGCAAGCTGTTTGGCATGGTGCATTTTTCCATGGCGCAGCAGGACATCCGTTATTACCTGAATGGTACGCTCATGGTGTTCGAACCCGGTATGGTGCGCGCCGTGGCTACCGACGGTCACCGTCTGGCTCATGCCGCTGAAGATATCGAAGGCATTCAGTCTTCCAGCGAAGTCATCCTGCCACGCAAAACCGTCCTTGAAGTGCAGCGCCTGCTTGACGACAGCGACGAGTCTGTCAATATTGATGTGTCGGCCAGCCAGATCCGTTTCACCTTTGGCGACATCGAATTGATTTCCAAGCTTGTCGAAGGCAAGTTTCCCGACTTCAAGCGTGTTATCCCCAGTGATTACACCCGTCATTTCAACGTGAATCGCGAGGCACTGCAAAGCAGCTTGCACATCGCATCCATTCTGATGACTGACAAGCTCAAAGGCATCAAGCTGAATCTGGAAAATAATCTGCTGCAAATGAAATATATCAATGCAGACCAGGAAAATGCCCAGGACGAAATTGAAATAGATTACAGCTTTGAGCCCCTCAGTGTTGGCTTTAATGTGACCTATCTGCAGGATGTGCTTTCCATGGCGAAAACAGACGAGGTAATCTGGTCGGTCAAGCCCGATGTCAACGCCTCGGCGCTGATTACACTGCCAGATGAAAAGCACTTCAAATACGTTGTCATGCCAATGCGTATCTAAAAATCGTGACAGCCGGCCATATCTTTGCCCTGCAAAGGGGTGGCTGGTTATTGTTCACAGCGGGGTGCGTACCGCGACACGCGCCGGCAAAAGATTTTAAATTTCAATTGAAATATTGCCGCTGCGTTCAGGCAGTCGCTTCCGCCAAAGCAGTTAATTAATCGAAGAGTTACCAAAACTATGTCAGAAAATACCCAGCCAGTTCAGGAAAACGAATACGGCGCCGATTCCATCAGAATGCTCAAGGGCCTGGAGGCCGTGCGCAAGCGCCCCGGCATGTACATCGGCGATACATCGGACGGCACCGGTCTGCACCACATGATTTTCGAAGTGGTGGACAACGCGATCGACGAAGCGCTGGCGGGATATTGCGATGATATCGTGGTGACTATTCACACCGATAACTCCATTTCCGTCACCGATAACGGTCGTGGTATTCCAACTGACATACACAAGGGCGACGAATTTCACCGCAGTGCGGCTGAAATCGTGATGACCGAACTTCATGCCGGCGGTAAGTTCGACCAGAACTCCTACAAGGTGTCAGGCGGCCTGCACGGCGTGGGTGTATCGTGCGTGAACGCGCTATCCGAATGGCTGCGCCTGACCATTCGCCGCAACGGCCAGGTTCATAACATGGAGTTTCGCCGTGGCGAGCGCGTGGAACCGCTGAAGGTGGTTGGCTCGACCGATAAAACCGGTACCGAAGTGCGCTATCTGGCCGATGGTCAGATCTTCGAGAACATGGAGTACCATTACGAGATCCTGTCCAAGCGACTGCGCGAACTGTCCTTCCTGAACAATGGCGTCAAAGTGCGACTGGTGGACGAACGCCAGGGCAAGGAAGAGAATTTTGCTTTCTCTGGTGGCGTAAAAGGGTTTGTTGAATACATCAACCGCACAAAAACGGTTCTGCATCCGAATGTGTTTGCCGTCTCTACAGAGTCGCAGGGTGACGAGCCAGCCATTACCGTTGATGTGGCCATGCAATGGAATGACAGCTATGGTGAAAGTGTCTTGTGCTTTACCAACAACATTCCACAACGCGATGGCGGTACTCACCTGACCGGCTTGCGCGCCGCGATGACACGTGTGATTAACAAGTACATCGGCGATAACGAAATGGCTAAAAAGGCCAAGGTCGATACCACTGGTGACGATATGCGCGAAGGCTTAAGCTGCGTGCTTTCGGTCAAAGTGCCCGAGCCAAAATTTAGCTCGCAGACCAAGGAAAAGCTGGTCTCCAGTGAAGTGCGCCCGGCAGTGGAAGAGGCCGTGGCCCGCACGCTGGAAACCTTTCTGCTAGAAAACCCCACCGATGCAAAAGCCATTTGCGCCAAAATCGTGGATGCAGCACGAGCCCGCGAAGCCGCTCGCCGCGCACGCGAGATGACGCGTCGTAAAAGCGTACTCGAGGGTGCCGGCCTGCCCGGTAAACTGGCCGATTGCCAGGAAAAAGACCCCGCCAAATCTGAAATCTATATTGTGGAGGGCGACTCTGCGGGCGGTTCTGCCAAACAGGGGCGCGATCGCAAGTTCCAGGCCATTCTGCCACTGCGCGGTAAAGTGCTGAACGTGGAAAAAGCGCGCTTTGACAAACTGATTGCCAGCGAACAGATCACAACCCTGATTACTGCATTGGGCACCAGCATCGGGCCGGACTTTAATGTGGAAAAACTGCGCTATCACCGCATCATTATCATGACCGATGCCGACGTTGACGGCGCGCACATTCGTACACTGTTGCTGACCCTGTTGTATCGTCAGATGCCTGAGCTGGTCGAGCGTGGCTATGTTTACATTGCGCAGCCACCACTTTACCGTGTCAAATGGGGTCGCGACGAACGCTATCTGAAGGACCAGGCTGAAGAGGCCCAGTTCATGATGCAGGTGGCGCTCAAGGACGCCGGGCTGGAGCCTCAGGATGGCGCCGACGTGATTACGGGCGACGCTCTGGCAGAACTGGCTCGCCAGTATGTGATTTCCGACAGCGTGATTCATCGTCTGTCCAAAATCATGGATGTCGAAGCCCTGTCTGCCATTGCTGAAGGGGTGGTGATCAATCTGGACGACGATGCATCTGCCAAGGCGTCTGCCGAACAGATGCAGGCCGCCTTGCACGATCCAATACATCCGCAGGTGGTTAGTGTCACTGCAGAGTTTGATCAGGAAACCGAGAAGTACCGCCTTGTACTGCGTCGCATGCATCATGGCAATATCAAGGTCACTGTATTTGACAGCCGCTTTGTCGACGGCACCGATTACGGCGTCATGTCACGTGCAGCGCATACCTTCAACGGCCTTATCGACAAAGGCGCGCGCGTCTATCGCGGGGAAGGCGACAAGCGCAAGGAGCAGTATGTCAGCGACTTTCGCGAGGCCATCCAATGGCTGCGTGCCGAAGCCGATCGCGTGGTCAGCAAGCAGCGCTATAAAGGTCTGGGTGAGATGAATCCCGGTCAGCTGTGGGAAACGACGATGGATCCAAATGTGCGCCGCCTGCTGCGCGTACAGATTGAAGACGCGATTGCCGCCGATGAAATGTTCACCACACTCATGGGCGATCAGGTCGAACCACGTCGTGCGTTTATTGAGCGCAATGCGTTGATGGCGGGGAATCTGGATGTGTAGGTGTTGTAGGTTCTCATAATTAGTGAAAAATTCTCACAATTAATGAAAACTCATTCTCATAATTAGTGAAAAAAATTTGTAGCTATACAGATTGCCAAACAGGCTCCGATGTTTTATCGGAGCCTGTTTTAATTGTGCGGAGGTTCGGGAGGTTAATCACCGACAGACGATTAATTGGGACCGCTGCGAGACTGGAATGAATGATGGCTCATTTGATGGCGAGAAATAATAAGTATCAAATTAAATATTTCGTCGTGTTTTTCTGTCTTATGGAGCTTGATTTTAGTCGAATTAAAAAGAGTTGATTTTATACTTTAACTATATGATTAATAATAAGAAATTATAAAATATTCAATATATGCTATGAGTTAATTTAATTCATATTAACTATTGATTGATTTTTGTCGATAGTTTCTAACTTGTACTCCTAGCCTATATTCATTAGACTAAAAATATACAAAATTCAATGGGGCGGTCGGGTACATGGATGCGATCGAACTGAACTATCGATTGAAACGTGCGGGGCACACTCAGGTGAGCTTGGCACGTGAATTGGGTGTGACTCGTGGAGTCGTCAATGATGTCGTTCATGGCCGCAAATCGGCTTTTCGGGTAGCGACCCGTGTCGCTGACGCCGTTGGAGTTGACGTTGACGTACTCTGGCCAGGTCGTTATCGGCAAGAATCGTTAAGCCACCACCCAATTAACAATCGAGCTCAATAAAAGGAGAATGTGCGACAGAAATAAAAAAACCGAACAACTTTTACGCTGCTCGGCTTTTGTCTTAACTGAATGAATATTACGTCTTCGCAAGCATAGTATTCCTTCTTTTGAGGGCTTAAGTCAAGCCGTTTCCCCCTAAAACGTAACAATTTTTACCTTGCGCCCAAGAGCCGGGTGGGCACGTTCGCGCCTCCACCCATCTTGCTGGGGATAGGTACAGGGGATTCTTTTGCCTAAAAAAGGAGTATTAACGTGGTTCAAAACAACCCAAATCGATCTGCAAACACCCCACACGTCGACCGTGCGCGTACGGTTATCACGCGATCAGGGGCCATTGTGCGTGGAAAATTTCCCAGCAGGAAAAACCAGCGCATGATTCATTACGAGGGCCTCTTGGAGTTGGCGGCCTGCTACATGTTCGAAATGTCACCGAATATCATTGTGTATCGTGAACAACCGCTGAAAATCCAGTACGCAGACGGAGATCGGCTGCGCCGATATACCCCTGATTTCAAAGTGACGCTCAAGACTGGTGAAATAGTACTTGTAGAGATCAAGCATTCGGCGTTTCTAGCTCGTGCAGAGATACGCCACAAATATCGTCAAATTTCAGCTCACATGCAACGCATAGCTCAGGCGTATTGCATTGTTACGGACACTACTATTCGACAGGAACCGCGACTTAGCTCGTTGCGCTATGTCTTTGGACAATTAACAAGACAAATACCCACCCAAGTTCAATTGGACAGCGTCGCATCGGATCTTGCATCTCATCCCGTGTTTCTGAAGAACGCTAGCATTCAGGAAGTTAACTCGCTGTTGAAGCCGTACGGTGTTTCCGTATTTGACCTACTTGCGAGTGGTCATCTTGTTTGCGATTTAACACAACCAGTACAGGAATCTACTCAGACTTTCATTAACAAGGAGAACCACCATGAATGGTTTCGGATTTCAGAAGAATTGTCGATTTGAGCGGGATGGCATGGCTTATCTGGTGATGAGAATAAATCCTGATAAGAGCATCGTTGCAGAGCGCATCAGCGATGGACAAGTCAGCTGCTGGGCTAGTGATGAGTTACTTAAAGCGTTTACTGAAGGCACTTTGACGTTTTTAGATCCAGTCTCAAATGGTGAATCAGGGTCGCACTATCAACGTCCTATAACTGATTTGAATGATGATATTCGGAGTGAGCTAGAGCGACGGATAGCTTACGTATCAGCGGTACGGGAAGTGGCGCCTAGTGTACATACGCTAGGTACATTTACACCGATAGTTAATGCTGTGGCCCAAAGGATAGGAGATCCACGGCCTCCGTCATTCACAACACTCTACAAGTGGGTAAGTAAAGTCACGCTATATGGCGAATTTAGGGCGTTGATTCCTCGGTATGATCGTCGAGGTCCACGCCATTCTCGTCAAGATCCACGGATCATTGAGTTATTCGAGGAATCAGTGCAAAGCGCATTTTCCCAAAGTCCGCAAGCAACTATAGGAAAGGTGATCGACAAGGTCAGAACGCTTGTAACACAAGAGAATGCATTGCGCCCTGAGTCCTGCCGATACAAGATTCCTAGCCAGGCAACATGTTATCGGATGTTTGCGCTGTTAGATCAGTATGAACAGACGGTTTTGCGTGAAGGAAAAAGAATCGCGATGCGAAAATTCAAATTGGCTGGCGCAGGAGCTGTATCGACACGCATACTGGAGCGAGTGGAAATTGATCACACACCTCTTGATCTATTTCTCATCGATGAAGAGACTTCGTTACCACTTGGTAGACCGACGCTGACTATAGTTCTAGATCACAATAGCCGCATGCCCCTAGGTTATCACCTGGGGTTTAACGCTCCGTCGACAGCGGCTGTTCTAGCCGCGCTTCGCCACGCGATTCTTCCAAAGGAAAAGCATAAATCCACCATTGGGCTAGAGATACATGGAGACTGGCCATGCTACGGAATACCAGAGAGCATAGTGGTTGATAACGGACTGGAATTTCATGGAAAAGCATTAGAGCAGGTGGCATTTAATTTGGGAATTCAGATTCAATTTTGCCCGAAAAAAGAGCCGCAGTTTAAAGGTGTCGTTGAGCGCTATCTAAAAACCATCAACTATTCATTTGTGCACATGCTTCCAGGGACATCGTATGCTAAGTATTACCAGCGTGGAGACTATGACCCACAGGAGCACGCGGTATTGACACTCAGAGAGTTTCGAGAGCTCTTCGAAAAATGGATTATCGATGTGTATGCGAAAACAATTCATCGATCTCTCAATACTACACCGTTGGAAAAGTGGAATAGTAGTGCTAAATCCTATACGCCCAGGCTACCAAGATCACTCGGTCAACTCACTGCTGAGATGGCTATGCCATGCAAAAGGAGACTGCGACATGACGGGATCATGCTGCTAGGATTGCATTACAGCCATGACGACTTGGCCCCCATTCTTCGCCGGTTCGGACCAGGTGTGCCGGTAACGGTCACTTACGATCCGAACGATCTGGGCACAATTCGCGTTTTTGATCCAGATTCAAATGAAAAATCTTATTTTGCGTATGCAAAAAACTTTGAATACGCCAACGGGTTGACACTCGATCAGCACCGGCTTATCAGACGCGAGCTGATTCGCCAGGGGCTGTCTGTAAATGACTCAATAGCGTTGTCGCTAATCAAGCAGGAGATTCGAGACAAAGTCCAGGAACTTTCACTCAGTAAAAAACATTCTAAGCGGCGTTACGCGGCGCGACTTCGAGGGGCGCAAAAAGAAGCCACAGCGAATAAGGTCTCCAGGCCGCGTCATCACAAGAATAGCAGGCAAACAGTCAATATATCGCACTTTCTGGGTAAACCTCTATCTGGTCAGCAGGAGCGATCTCCACTTCCCACCTTCAAAATGCGCAAACCGAGGATAGTATGATGGATCGAAAACAGTTCTTTAACGCTCTGCAGGCCTTTGATACCGAGTATGTCAATTTTGCTGCTTTCGGCCATATCATCAAGGAAATGGAAACGGCGCTGGATCTTTATCGACAGACCGGGTTGGTCAGAAATCTTCTAATAACCGGTGAAAGTGGTTGTGGGAAAACGAGCCTTGCTCGATCATTTCAAATGAGCTATCCCAGAGAGCATCTCTTGGAGCAAACGATAACGCCGGTACTTCTTGTTGAGGTTCCGTCACTTGGCACAATCGGTGCCTTGGCTCGAGCAATACTGTCTGCACTGGGCGACCCTTACCCAGAGAAAGGGCGAGTCGTAGATCAAACCGCTCGTATTGTAGTTTTACTGCGAAGTTGCAAAACCCAAATGATCATCCTCGATGAAGCACAGCACGTTTATGATCGTGGACAGCGTAAAACTCAGTATGCGACGGCCGATTGGCTCAAAACCCTTATAAACGCGATAGAGATCCCCGTTGTTCTGCTAGGAATCCCAAGACTCGAAAACCTTCTGCAAGTGAACGTCCAGCTTCGCAGGCGCTTTGCGGCACCGATCGAGCTGTCACTAGGTAGTCCTGATAGCCTTGGATTCCTGGATGCCAATTTTGATGTAATAAATGCGCTAATACCGGTATTACCGCTACCTCTGTCGCTCAGAGCAACGAGTGCGGAGGATTTGACGCGCCGCGTCTACTACGCAACTGACGGTCGTGTGGGATATCTCAAGCGACTTTTGGCGGCTGCGTTAGAGGTTGCATGGGAGAACGGCGAGAGTGAGATAGGTGTAGGCGCGTTGGCTGATGCGTTTACGCGTATATGGCGGGGCGGCGTAAGCAAGCTCAACCCATTCAGTCAAGAGTTTGTTTACAGGAGGCTGGACCGGTCAGGTGAGCCTTTTGCGGGGGACAGACAGGCATGAAAAGAGCGATCAACCTTCATGATTTCCCGTGCCGTCCTCGACGTTTCGAAAGTGAAAGTCTCGTGGGCTACCTCTACCGTCTGATGTCCGCAAATGGTCATCACATTTCGGCTGGAGGTCACTACAGAGAGGTCCGTCTCTTATATGCATGGGATTTGGCGCATTCCAAAGAGATTTTGCGAGAATTAGCGTTATTCATTGACGAACCGTCATATCAAGCTGATCGGTTTTGGGATGAACGCTCGCTTTTGCTGCAGTCGAATCTTAAACCTCGGAGCCTTAGTTTTCCGAAACTGAGGGCGAATAGCC
This sequence comes from Advenella sp. FME57, assembly GCF_014897675.1. Taxonomy (GTDB): domain Bacteria; phylum Pseudomonadota; class Gammaproteobacteria; order Burkholderiales; family Burkholderiaceae_B; genus Advenella. The sequence goes on from NZ_JABUXU010000004.1 coordinate 164,755, forward strand.
CATGGTTTTGTATAGCATGTATGAGGGAACATGCGTTTCATCGGGAATACTGGGTCATGCCTCTGGCCAGGACGTGTCCCGTACACGGATTATTCTTGACGGCTTGTTGTGGTGTGTGCAACGCTGTGCTGCAATGGAGTACGTTGAGAGATGACTGGAAGTGTTCTCGTGGCCACACGATCTACGACGCGCAATCAATACCAGCGACAAAACCTTCCATTCCTCGCGATCAACTTGTTGCAACGCACACCCATTTTGGTCTTGAAAATAAAGTAATTTCATCATTTGACCAGTACCGCAGGGATGCAACCATCCATGAGATTTATATCGCTTATTACTGGGTTTTAAGCCCTGGACGAGTCGATGATGAATGGGGGCTCAAATCGGCCCCAGGTGAGCCCAAGGCCGAAGGACCCACACTCTCTGGTCTGAAGAGCGCCTTCGACTGCCCTGCCACGCTCTCCTATGCGTTTGTTCGTTGGGCCTATTTGTGGCGCATCATTATGAGCCCTTTGGGCAGGCATGTACCCATTCCTATATCCTTACTAAATCATGTGGTCAGACGAAGGCCGCCTAGTGCTGATGCCCCTTCTAAGGCTAAGTCGTCAAAACGTGAAAAACGTCGCTCTTCATCCAGGACTATTGAGTTTTTATACGAGCATCGGGTATTGCAGTTGCGGCGCATACTCGTATATTTGAATGATCAGGTTCCGAGTTCCATTGGGCTATCGGCGCTACACCAATTTAATCGCTGGTGGCCAGAAACCGTCTTGGAAGCACGAAAATTCGGACTTATGTGCCGAGGTAATGCTGGTGTTTCGTGTAAGCACACTCTATGTAATGTTAAGGATTCAAACACGCAGGTCCAGATTGAAATTACCGTGACAACCCTGTTGGATCGTTTGCTATTTTGCGCGTGCATGCTGTTCACCGCCAATGATCTCAAGCGATTCTGGGCCTGCTTTATCTTGCCCCGTTCGTTACCGGGTTCGTCTCGCAGAACCGCCCATAAGCGACTGGCGGCCTATCTCATGACGCGCCCGTTGGACGAACTGAGCAACTGGAACACTCAGATCGAAGCGGATCTGCAGCAGCTTCATCAGGGGTTTTGTGATGAACTCACATAACCCGGTACTGCTACGTCAGCCCGATGGGTGCTTTCTATCCAGACCAAGGCCCGTGCAAGAAGAGTTGTTGGTCGCCTATCTCTACCGGACGTTACGTGCTAATGGTCATGAATCCTTGCTCGGCATGGTTGATGGGAGATCCGACTCGATAGATGTCAAGCGGGAATTTTTGATCCGTCATCTACGTCTATCGACCGAAGAGTGGAAACGGCTTATCGATCCTGGCTATGCTATTTCACAAATAAAAGGGGATAGAAAGCTATTTCTGACGCCTCATATCCGATGGTGTCCCCAATGTGTAGAGGAGTCTCCGATTTTGCTTGGCCGGTGGCTGTACCGCACTACGGTTGTCTGCACGCAACATAGGGCGTTTATGCGAGATGAATGTCCGCATTGTCACTCATTGCAGAAAATACAGCGATTTACCCGAACATGCTACACGTGCGGAACTTGCCTTTCCAAGCCCGTTAATGATAAGGTTCCCAAGCCTCTCATTCAACTACAGATCCAGCTAGACAATGCACTAAGGAATGGCCAGCCTAATCCATTTTTATTCAAGCTGCGATATCACCAGGCTGCAAAGTTGGTGCACTATCTAGGCGTCCTGGCGTGCAGTGCTCATCGAGGCGGCATACAGGAGAGAGCTTCGTCACGCAGAGTGCAAAACGATTGCATGCTGATGGAGGCGGCGTCTACCATCGTCAAGAACTGGCCAGACAGCTTCATTACTTTATTGGCATTGAAGCAGGCTGACCCAACGACCAATAGTGTGCGCAATGATTTTGGGAATCTTTATTCGGTTTTGTACCGATCTCTGAAAGAGGAGGAGTTCCAGTTTCTTAGAGATTCCTTTGAAGGCTATGTTAATTCCCACTGGACAGGCATCCTCACGAAGAAGAATCGTTTTTTTTCCGAACATACGCGTCACAGTCATCCGCGCATGACGATCAAAAAAGCGGCACGTCTGATGGAGACCACTCCGGCGTTACTGAGGCGCAAGAGCGCGGAACTACAGGGAAGTGAGATTATGTTCCGGTCGGGGCGTCGGTTACGTACGATTGGAACAACCCAGTCAAGCCGATTGAAGGGAACGACATTAATGCAAGCTGCTCGAATATTGCACCTTCCAGAAAGACGTGTTCGAATGATGCTTACTGCAGGAGTACTTCAAGCTGAAATCTCGCCGCTAATATTCTCGGCAGCGGCATGGTTTATATCGGAAGAACGGTTGCAGGCATTATTTTTTCGTCCAACAGGGCAGCCTAAAGAAGTCGGAGTGTCGTTATACCGGCTATGCAGGTATGGGCGGCTAAGCGAGACTGAATTCATCGAGCTTGTAAGGGTGTTGATTTCACAAGGCCTTGATGTCGTCAATGCGTCAAAAGACCCGATACCCCTCGGGCTAGCGGAAGTCAGGCGAATCGATCTAAGACGTTGGCTCCTGACATTGCGGGCGCGTAAGGGCAGCTCCGTGTCCGTCGATGAGGCAGCGAAAGCTCTCGGAGTTAAGCAGCAGGTGGCGTATCAACTTGTGCATAGCGGTCTGCTACGGAGCTATCGAGCGCCAGACCATGCAGATCTACGCGTACGCGATGTGGACTTGAAAACTTTTCGGCAAGAATACGTCTCACTGGCCGCATTGGCTCGAAACAACAAGACTTCACCGAAGGCGTTGTTAACCAGGATGTTGTGCTCCCCTGTAACAGGGCCCTCGGTGGATGGAGGGCGACAATATTTTTACCGGATTGCCGATTTACCGTTCTGTGGGCATGACATAGAGTTTTAGCATAGCGATTTTGATAATGAATTACGATGACTTGAATCTATAAGGTATGTCAGCGGTCCGTTTCGATTCCGCTGAAACGCTGAAGGCCGTACTAGGGTTGTCCTCAGCTACGTAATCAAAGCACCGCTGGCCCTCCTCACCATGTGGTAGCTGCTGTATGCCCATGCTCAGCCTTTCATACGCTGACGTAGCTCCTTGGCTTTTGCTGCAAACTTGGCTTTCACTTTCTCATGAGCAATGCTACGGCGCGGGTCATCTATTGACGCCTGAACTTGTTCTCTGAACCATGTGTCATGATCAGTCGCTTCGTGTGCCATTTTCAACGCTTCAATCTGGTCTGTTCTTTTTGCTCTGCTGGTACTGTCCTGCTCAAAATTAGCTGCGTCTACCTCGAATTGAGTCAGTCCAATGTCTTTAAAATAAGATACCAGAGTTTCAAATCGGCGCCACACCCGCACTACGCTAATGTTTCGTGTGGCAAGCGGGTACTTGTGCGCCCCATCGTTGACCATAACTGTCCAGCCGCCAGCCTGACCAATGACATGAACACCGTGAACAACGCCAGTCTCGACCATTTTTGATAAAGTTGTGTCATCTATACATTCGGACATGTTTGACCTCGCATTTCACAATCAATTCCAATTGCTTTGAGAAACTACCTTTAGAATATAATAATTGCAGAGCATACAGGGCACTAATTGATAAATGTCGAAATATGTTGCTCGTGTAAGTTTGTGTTACTTATGTGGCATAATGAGACAAGATAAGTGATGAGACAAGAAGAATGAAGAAACAGGAACGATTGGTATTCTTTTATGACCTGGTTATAGAGGCGTATAGCCGTACGTTCGATGCTCCACAAACTATTTCAGTAAAAAAAGCTATTGAATTAATGGAGCGAGTCGATAGGGAGCAGTGGATTAAGGAGCAGGCAAAAGGACGAGAACGCCTCTATGTTTCTGATTATCATCATGATGGGAACACGGTCAGCTTTCTTATTAATAAATCAGATACTGAGATCTCTGATCCTGTATTCACTATCCCCAATGCGAAACAACGACGAGTAGTTGCAAAAGTAGAGCAAGAGGGACAGGACTTTTCAGTCCATGCAATAATACGTTTGGCTGACGATGAGCTGGAGCCCGCGTTGGTGCTGATTGAGCATTGTAACGGTCTTGGCTTCGTCAACATACAACGCCTGTTGAATCAAATCCTTCAAGATGCGACAAAGGTTGTGCCACTGGAGTTTGAGCAAAATCATCCTGACGGAGCGCTCGATAGTAAAGGTAGGCCCAAAAAAATAAATGTCAAATTTAAGACCAGATTTGATGGACATGTGTCTAATGAGCTGAAAAAAGACCTCAATGAAGGAAAGGTTCAGTCGATTGAACTTATCACAGAGCGGCAAAAATTTACCCCTTTTGATGAGGACGGCTATATAAAGGAGAAATGCAAAACGCTCGTGCTCACGCTCAAGGATGAAGAGCATCCAATTCTTGACAAATACAGCAGGATAGTTGGTGTAGTTAAGAAAAATCGTGATACTTATGACAAGGCACGGATTAAATTTAAGTCGCCAGAGGGGCTTGAGCGTACTGTAGAAATGAATAGTGACGAGGGGCTGGAAAAAGCGTATGTCAAACGAGCACGTTTAGATGGTTTTCAATCCGATCTTTCATCTTCGTACGAGAAGTTTGAAGTTGCAATTTTAGAAAAAATGAAAGCACTTCTTGTAGAGGACTGACCAAATATGTTTAGGCACCTCCTTCGTCCTTTCTCATACCTGTTCATTGAACATCGACTTAAGTGGAAGGTAGATTGGCTGTACCCAATGGTTCTCGCAATTTTGTCTGCGGGAACGATAGTAATCCTAAAACATTGGGGGCAAGTGCCTATATATGAAAGCAGTGGACTAATTGAGAAGATTCTCGGATTTGTTCAAGTGTTGCCTGGTTTTTATATTGCAGCGCTTGCTGCAATTGCGACGTTCAATAAGCTGGACATTGATAAAACCATGCCCGCTCCTGCACCGAAGATTGACGTTATAGTTAACGGGACAAGTGTACCCATTGAGTTAACCAGACGGCGTTTCCTCTGCTCCATGTTTGCGTTTTTGACAGCAGAGAGCTTCATCTTGATCGTGTTGGCAATATTCGCACTTATTGCACATAGTCCGATAAAGGGGTTGTTGCCTGATAACGTTCATTTTGCAAGCTCAATGGGATTTTTATTCGCTTTTATGCTGTTGTTTTGGCAAATGGTCTTAGCCACATTTTGGGGATTATTTTATTTAGGAGATAGGCTCCATCAGCCTGACGCCAAAGCTTAAGTAGTTCAGCTTGAATCGGCGGGTTTGCTAGATTCAATCATTCCAGATGCGCGACGCTTATACCCTGTAGCGCAAATTAACCGCCGGTAACAGCGGTTTTGGCTGCTGTTCAAATGTCACTATTAATTTAGTTTCATATTATAAATAGCGTAATTGATTGTAAGGTTAAGTAGAATCTGGGGGATACGGCTCAATTCACTAAGAACAGCGAACGATCGGCACAAGGAGCAATTTTAAAATGGCAATCAGCCAAGCAAGGATTATCGAATCGCTGGAGCGTGCTTGCTCCAATCTCCACCCTGACGAGTTTATCTTTTCCTTTCTCGATGCTTACGGTTTTCCTAAAAGCACGATCACCCGACTGCGCAATGGTGGCGACAGCCGGAATGTGGCGCAAGGCGATGACATCGGGTTGAAGAAGAAACTCTATTTTCGCGTGGTTCCTGCTGGTCAGGACGTTAGCGCCGAGGCAGACTCACTGAAAGAGAGTGATCTGATCTCCCGCAACGATATTCGGTTTATAATCGTCACCGACTTTGAGACTCTCGTGGCCTTCGATATGAAGGCCGAAGAGCGCCTTGAGACCACTCTGGATGAGCTAGACAAGAAGTATTCGTTCTTCTTGCCCCTAGCAGGCTATGAAAAAGCTGTGATGCACTCGGACCATCCCGCCGACCTGAAAGCCTCTGAGAAGATGGGCCAGTTGTTCGATCTCATCCGTGAGCGCAACGAATTGACGAAGCCGAAAGACATTCACGCGCTAAATGTGTTCCTGACTCGTCTACTATTCTGCTTTTATGCCGAGGACACCGGGATTTTTGATGATCGACAGATGACATCAACGCTTCAGGCCTGCACCAAGGAGGACGGCTCCGATGTGGATCAGTTTTTCACCGACCTGTTCGCCGTTCTGAATCTGAGTGATGACACGCCCGAACGTAAACGCATGCCCAGCCACTTTCAGGCGTTTAAGTATGTGAACGGTGGCCTGTTCCGTGATGACGAGCCGATCCCTGAATTCGGCCGCAAAGCGCGTCGCATTCTGCTGGATTGCGGCTTGCTCAACTGGTCAGAGATCAATCCCGACATCTTTGGTTCGATGTTCCAGGCTGTGATCGATGAAGGGCAGCGCGGCAACCTGGGACAGCATTACACCTCCGTGTCGAACATCATGAAGGTGATTCAGCCGCTGTTCCTCGATCCGCTTCATACCGAGTTGGAGAAGTCCCGTAATAACGAGAAAAAGCTGAAGGCACTCCTTCTGCGCCTACAGAGCCTGCGGATATTCGACCCAGCCTGCGGATCTGGCAACTTCCTGATCATTGCCTACAAAGAGCTGCGCAAATTGGAAATGCAAGTCATTAATGCCCTTAACGCGACGGGCGCACAGTCAGTCATGTACTACTCGGGTATCAAGCTGACGCAATTTTACGGCATTGAAATTGATGACTTTGCCCACGAGGTCGCCAGCCTTTCGCTCTGGCTTGCAGAGCACCAGATGAATATGGCTTTCAACGCTCAGTTTGGCTATGCAGAAGCCGCTCTTCCGCTGCGGGACGGCGGCAACGTGGTGTGTGGCAACAGCCTGCGTCTGGATTGGGAAGAGGTGTGCCCACCGACCGATGAGCATGGCAATCTCTATGAAATCTATATCTGCGGGAATCCGCCATTTTTGGGTACGACAGAGCGAAGCGCCGAGCAATCGGCTGATATGAAGCATGTATTCTCCAGCTTCGAGTCTATCGGCTATTTGGACATTGTGGCTGCGTGGTTCTGGAAAGGTGCAAATTACATAAAAGATCGAAGAGCAAGATGTGCATTTGTATCGACTAGCTCAATCTGCCAAGGTGACCAAACCTCATTGCTATGGCCGTTCATATTTAACCTTGGAATTTCGATTGGTTTCTGCTACAAAACTTTCCCCTGGAGTAATAACGCAAAGGGTAAAGCCGCAGTTCATGTTGTCATCATTGGATTGAAGAACGCGAGCGACACAGAAACCAGGCCTCAGATATTTGAGGTCGCTAAGGACCAGGCCATCATATCAGAGGTTGAAATGATTGGTCCTTACTTAGTGCCAGGCTCTAGGTTGACGATTACTCCTCGTACAAGGCCAATCTGCCCCGTGAACGGGATGATTAGAGGGAGTCAGCCTACAGATGGTGGAAATCTTTATCTCACAAATCATGAACGGGATTTATTCATCGAAAAGTATCCGCAGCACTCACACTGGGTTCGTAGAGTTGTGGGGGCAAGCGAATATATCAATGGTCGAGAGCGCTGGTGTCTGTGGCTTGCTGACATACCATTGGCGGAAGCCATACGTGTTCCAGAGGTAGCAGAGCGGTGTGAAAAAGTTAGAGCGCTTAGAGTGAAGGCTGGACATGCAGCGGCATTGAAAGGCGCTGAAAGTCCCCATACATTTCTCCAAGTCGCACAACCCAAAGAGGGCCATTACATCCTCGTCCCAGCGTTTACCTCCGAACGTAGATCCTATGTTCCTATTGGGTTCATGGATGTCGATGTTATTACTAACAACAAAAACTACATCGTCCCTAACGGCACTCTCTACGAGTTCGGCATTCTTACCTCTGAAATGCATATGGACTGGATGAGAACTGTATGCGGCCGCCTGGAAAGTCGCTATGGATACTCGACAACAATTGTCTACAACACATTTCCCTGGCCGGATGCTTCCGAAACAAAGCGCAAGCATATCGAATCCCTGGCTGAGGAAGTGCTATTGATCCGTGAGGACTACCCGGATCAGTCACTGGGCGATCTATACGACCCGAACAAAATGCCTATACCGCTTCTGGAGGCGCACAAGGCGCTGGACCGTGCCGTTGAGGCCCTTTATCGCGACCGCCCCTTCCGTGACGTCTCCGAGCGCCTAGAGCATTTGTTCGCTCGCTATGAAAAGCTGATTGCCGAAGAGAAGGCGAAAGCACCTGCCAAGAAAGCCAAAGGGAGAAAATGACCATGGCCAACCTGTTGACCGTCAGCTACAAGCAAACCGGCAAAAGCGCGAACCTGGATGACATGGGCATGCGTGAGATGCAGGCTCGTGCCTATAAGTCGCGAAATGCCCAATACCTGCTGCTGAAAGCGCCGCCGGCCTCCGGCAAGTCTCGAGCTCTGATGTTTCTTGGCCTGGACAAGCTCCACAACCAAGGTCTGAAGAAAGTGATTGTCGCTGTTCCAGAAATGACGATCGGTGGTTCTTTCCAGGATGTTAAGCTCACCAATAGCGGTTTTTTTGCGGATTGGGCGGTACAGCCAAGATACAATCTTTGCATACCGGGCGGCGAGGCCGGAAAGGTCAACACCTTCATTCGCTTCCTATCAGATCCTGATGCCAACACGTTAGTCTGCACCCATGCAACGTTGCGCTTCGCATACGAGAAAATAAGTCCAACCGACTTCAACGGGACGCTGCTGGCGATTGACGAGTTTCACCACACTTCAGCAGATGGTGAGAATCGACTTGGCAGCTTGATTGATGGCGTCATGGCCGGGTCCAATGCGCACATCATCGCGATGACAGGCTCCTACTTCCGTGGCGATGCAGTCCCGATTCTTCTTCCCGAAGATGAAGAAAAATTCACCCAAGTTACATATTCCTACTACGAACAGTTGACTGGTTACCAGTACCTGAAATCGTTGGGCATTGGCTACCATTTCTACACCGGGCGGTATCTTGATGCTCTGCATGAAGTGCTGGACACCTCGAAAAAGACCATCGTTCATATTCCAAACGTGAATTCGGTTGAATCCACCAAGGACAAGTATTCCGAGATTGACCATATTCTCGATGTCATTGGTGAAGTCCTCGCCAAAGACATGAAGACCGGTATCATCACAGTTAAGGACAAGAGTGGTCGCTTATTGAAGGTGGCCGACCTCGTTGATGACAACCCACTTCGGATTGAGGTTCAGAACTATCTGCGAAATGTATCGAAAGCCGAGGACATAGATATCATCATCGCCCTAGGCATGGCCAAGGAGGGCTTTGACTGGCCGTGGTGCGAGCACGTTCTGACTATTGGATACCGCTCTTCGTTGACGGAAATTGTTCAGATCATCGGACGAGCAACCCGCGATTGCGAGGGGAAACCGCACGCTCAGTTCACCAACTTGATTGCGCAGCCAGATGCCGAAGATGACGATGTGAAGGTGTCGGTTAATAACATGCTCAAGGCCATCACGGTGTCTCTACTGATGGAGCAGGTGTTGGCCCCCGCTGTAAGTTTCAAGCCTCGTTCTCGCTTGCTGCCCGGTGAAACGGTAGCGCCTGGCACGGTGATCATTGAGGATACGACCGCGCCAGTTTCCGAAACAGTGATTAAAGCGTTGGAAAACATGGATAATATTAAGGCGGCTATCCTCCAAAAGCCTGAGGTTATCGCCCCTGCCGTGACCGGTGATCCAGACCCTCAGGTGCTGGAAATGGTGGAAATCCCGAAGATCATTGAGAAGATGTACCCAGATCTGGAGCCCAGCGAGGTGCTAACCGTCTCTGAAGCGGTCCATGCATCAATGGGTATTCAGTCTACCGGCGGTTTGTTTGACGAATCGGAACTGCCGGATGGAGCTGAAATCATGATCCCTCCAGGCGTTGAAAAGGCAGACGCTTCTGACCCCAAGCATGCATCAAAGGGAGAGGGCGGGAACCCGAAACCCAATCGTAAGTTTGTCCTGATTGGTAACAAGTTCGTCAACATCGAGCATTTGAACGTGGACTTGATTCGCCAGATAAACCCCTTCCAGGGAGCGTATGAGATCCTTTCAAAGGCAGTCACCCCTGCTGTCCTGAAATCCATTCAGGATGTGGTGGTCGGCATGCGTTCTCGAATGTCCGACGAAGAGGCCGTTGTTCTATGGCCTCGGATCAATGAGTTTCGAAGGGACAAAGGCCGTGAACCGTCCGTGACTTCAGGTGACGCCTATGAGCGGCGACTGGCCGATGCGTTGGCATACATCAAGCGCAAGGCGCAAGAACGCAAAGCGCAGTTGCAGGAATCATAAGGAGAACGTATGCCACCCATTCGTCACGATAGGGGAAAGGCCGCAGATCGGCCTTCGCTGGATGACATCTTCAACGGCCTGGACGAGTTCGGTTTGCTTGATGTTCAGGCCAAGCGCGCCGGGAGAAATGCGCCGCTTGAAGTCACAAGCTTCGAGGAGATCAGCACTTTCGTGGATCAGCACGGGCGACTGCCTTGTTATGACGGCGATTTGTCGGAAAAATTGCTGGCCAGAAGGCTGACGAGCTACCAGGGAAACCGTAACCTTCATGTAACCCTGGTGCCCTACGACCGGCATGGCTTAATTCGAGTAGCGGAAAGCGTGCCAGAGGAGGCCAGTGACTCGACCTTTGTCCTAGCAGTGCCAAGTCCATCCGCCTACGAGAACACAGCTGGTCCTGTTGGCACTGTGACCGATTCCGAAAATGCCACTTCACTCGACGATATTTTTGCGAGTGCGGAGTTTAGCGAGATTAATCAGGGTGACCAGAGTATTTTCGACATAAAGCATGTGCCTGCGGTGGCCGATAGGGAGTTACCTGATGAAATTGCGCAGCGAAAAGTCTGCCAAGATTTCTACGAGTTTGAGCACCTTTTCCGTGATCTGCATCAAGGGCTGAAGACTGGAAACGTCAAAACCATACGTTTTCAACAGTCTTCACAAGTGCAAGAAGGTGATGCATTCATCATGGAGGGTGTTTTATGCCTGATCGATAAGATAGGCGAACATCGCCTGGATAGCACAGGCAGATATGATCCCAGGCTGAGGGTTGTTTTTGAAAATGGAACGGAATCGAATCACCTGCTGCAATCGTTGGCAAAACGGCTGTTCGCGGACGAAACCGGGCGTCGCATCGTGCGTGATGCAGAATCTATTGTGGATACCTTCAACAACATATCTCACAAGGATAAAAGAGCTGGGCAGATCTATTTCGTAACGACACTTAGCGAAAACCCCACTCTGAAGGCTATCCCGAATCTGATCAAGATCGGCTACACTGAGCAAACTGTAGAAGAGCGGACCAAAAACGCTGTGCGTGACATTGCGTTTCTCGAGTCCCCCGTAAAGATCCTGGCCTCCATCGAGTGTTACAACCTAAACCCCAACAGATTCGAGAGTCTAATCCACGGGTTCCTGCATGCACAGCGCTTGAAAATGACGCTGACAGGAAAGGATGGCAAAGCCTATAACCCCAGGGAATGGTTTTCTGTCCCTCTGGATACAGCAAGAGAAGTAGTGAAAAAAATCATTGACGGCAGTATTACTCAATATCGAATGGATAACACCACCTGTCGGTTAGTGAAGAAGACAACGAGCTGATAGAGTAAACCCTGATCGAAGCGTGCTGACCGGGCCAAATTTGCCCGCTAGGTAATCTTTATGCCCGCGGTTCAATTGGTTGTAATGCAGGTCGCTCTCCGGCAAACCGTGCCAACGGGATGCCCAAATGCAAGAGTTCCCGCACAAGTTGATGCTTCTCTTGATTGGAGAAATGCAGCCGAGGCAGGTAGCGACAGCTCTGGCTGGCAATTAATGTGGTGCTGCTCATAGATCCCCATCTATCAACTTGATGGGGATCTATTCTCCACTTACAGCCAACCCTTTCAAGACGGCCTTGGGCGGGTGCTTACGAGGAGCGCTGTTTCTGAAGGTTTCAAGGCGCAAGGCGTATATCGCCGCTGTTTTACTGAGAACCGGTAATTACTGGTTACCGACGTTTCCCGCTCTCAAAACTTCCTGGTAGAACTAACCAACTGTCTAAAAGATCTGTACTTTTTGGCGAGTGATTTTTTTTCTCTGTGCTCGCATCGTTTAGCCCCTTTAGCGAAGCGTGAGCGCCATTTTTATACTTTAAAATGTTCATGCGATTGGCGCAAAATTCAGAAACAGATTGAGAAAATAGGAGAGCACTGTTTGGCTTGCATTGCTTGTTTTTTCTGAGCCTAATGTTTTTTTTATCTTCACTACGAGCATGTAAGGCAAATCTCTCGCATGAATAGCCACTTACGAACAATTTGATATCTACCGTTGGTTGGTTATTGATTATCCGCTCCAAAAGTGTGTAATCATTATGTTGTTCTGCTTTATCTGAAGCATATTTAAGTGCTTGGTCAAATAAATCTGAAAGCAATAGTTTTTTGTAGTCAATGAACTCCCAAAGAGGGCTATTGGAAGCGTCCACCAGCAGCATGAAATTTTTTTTTGATAGCTCAAATGGATTATTCATTCGTTCCCCACGAAAATGTATGTACATCGAGTTAATATCGCTGGTGAAAAAATAGTTCTTGTCTGTTAGGGTTTTTGGTAATGGTATTTTCACCAAAATCGATGAAACGCATATTTAACTTTCATCACCGTATAGGCCTGATTTAACTCGCTGCTGTTGAGTCCGCTTAAACCGACTGCCTATGCGCGATACATCGGAATCCGCTGGAGGCGACGGATTCAAGGAATATTGAGCTAACTGCGGATTAATCTCTAAACCCGCATTTTTACTTTTCCCAACAGATTCACTTTGCTCGATTTCTGCCATTTCCTCAATCTCGATCCCATCAAGAAGGCTGTCAATATATTCCAGATCGTCGAGATCTACCAATAATACATTAGTCGTTTTAGCGAGTCGGCGAGCTGCTGGCGTGAAAGAAGCTTGACTAACGACCACGCCACGGTTCGCTTGATAATGCTGTACGCCTGCAGCAATCTCCTGCACGGCAGAATTACCAACCGGTGAAGAATAATATTTGCACTGAACAACAATTCGATAACCATCTTGTCGTTCTGCTTCAATGTCTACACCCTGATCACCGGAAGCGACTGTCACTCTTGCATTCCAACCAACGCTACGTAAAACTTGCGCGCATTTGTGCTCAAACTGCATACCGAGCGAATGTGTGGATTGCATCGCAGGCAAAGGCAGATCCTCAACATCTGCTTCGTCCATCGGTTCTTGCAGATCTTCCAAAATTTCTTGGACGAATTCCTGCAAGTCAAAATCTTCCTCATCATCCATGTAATCAACTTCCATCGGCAGCACATTATCGATGAAGTGGCGCAGGTCATTTTGCCACTTCTTATCGTTAAGCATTCCATACTCATCGGTAAAGCAACCTTGGCGACGTTTTCGAAGCAAGACACGTTTGTGTCTCACTACACTGTCGCGAATTTGAAGATTACGAGTCTGCTGCTCTCGCAGTTTTTTGTTTACAGCGTTACGTGTTCTTAATTCGTTTGCTACAAAATAGCAAACACCTGCCAAAACAAAAACGATAGTGGCAGTTCTCCCACCCCAAATTTGTCCGGCCACGATATAAGCACCGAGTACTAAAGTCACTTCAAATTTAGTAAGCACAGGAAATCCGGTTATTGGATGACATAAACATAGGAAGATTGGATTGGACTAGATATACACATTTATTATCATAACACATTGATTTGTTACAATTAAATAGAAATAAAATCCCTGCTTTTTTCAAACAGCCCGAATCGGGGAATACCGAAAAATCCTCCTTAGAGGCCTAATCAAGAACTTGTTGGCAGTTAATAGAGTGAACTTCGAGCAATACGAAATCAAAAAATATGAAAATAAATAGTATATTTGTGCTACTATAATGTAATCAGATGTTTCGTCTGAGCTGTTGATTTTCGAATGCTTTGATATGTGTAGAAAACTCAGGGTTTTTCTTATAAATTAAGAAAAACGTCCTTTGAATAGGACTTAACCGGCATGCCGCGCTGAACTCCTGGCTGAAAACATGGCAGAGGGCAAGGCGGGGCTATGCGATATATAAGAGTCGGTTGTTGAGCTTAAAAGTTAATACCTGAGTCTGCGAAAGATTGTTTGTTTTCTACTAGTTCTCTTGACGTTGAGCAAGTACTGGAATTGTCCAGTACGAAACTCGGGAGGACGTATGGCCCAAAAGCCAAAAAGCAAATCAAAGCGACGTAGTGTAAAAGCTACTAGAAAATCTAATGTTATCGAACGTGAGTCAAATAACATGAATAACAGCGTTTTTCGCAGGCTCGAAACCTGGAGCGTCTTGATTAGGATTGCCCAGATTTCTAAATCTTTATGGAATGATTTTAACGATCATTTTTTTACCTGAAGTAGGTATTAAACTTTATATTTTTTATTGTCTATGCGTCCTCAGTACCTAGCAAAACCTATTGCATCGCTGAATGTACTATCTGTGGCTCTGGGAGTCGATATTGACGTTCTAAGAAATGCCGCATCAAACATAGAACGGCATTATCATCCACATTCAGTTCCAAAGAAGGATGGGTCGCTGCGAAGTATTTATATTCCTAGTATTCATTTAAAAAAAATACAAAAGCGAATCAATAGGAATATCTTCGAAAATATTAGTTATCCAGGATATTTATTCGGGGGAATTAAAGAGCGTGATTATGTCAAGAATGCCAACGCACATGCCTCTGCCGAGCTTTTAATTGCCTTGGATGTTCGTGGTTTCTATCCATCAATTACACGTGATAAGACATTGAATATTTTCAAGTTCTTTTTTAAGTTTTCACATGATGTAGCATCACTTTTAGCGGATTTAACATGTTTGAGAGGACAAGTCCCTCAAGGCGCGTGTACAAGCTCTCATTTAGCAAACCTAGTATTGCATGACACAGAATATCATTTAGTACAACATCTAAACAATAAAGGATTAACGTATACGAGGCTTCTTGACGATATCTCGATCTCGTCAAAAACGCAATTGGAGGAAAAGCAAGTTCAAACTCTTATTGGAAAAGTTCGTACTATGCTGAATGAACAGGGGCTAAAGTTACAGAATAAAAAAACCAAGATAACTTCTCGCAAAAACCCGGAAAATTTGATGGAAGTAACTGGACTTTGGCTAAACAGGGGGCGGGCACGTGTACATCGGAATGAGCGAAGAATAATTCGTGCTGAATTACATAAATGCGAGAGTATGTCGCGGTTAAGTAAATCCTCACCTGAATATCATGATTTCTATAATAGATTATCAGGACGAGTCGCGAAACTCACCTATCTCGAGCATAAAGAAGCTTTGTCTTATCGATCTCGGTTACGAGAAATTTTGCCAATTTATGAAAAAAATGAAATTCACCGTACTATACAGTTAGTAACTTCCTTACAAAAGTCTTCTATAAAAGATCGAGGAAAATACGCCTACTATGCGAAATTTCATCAAGTCCGCTATCGCCTTAACATCTTAGGACGGACAGACGGTGGATTAGCAAAAAAATTGGCTACAACATTACAAACCTGTAAGCCTACATCTGACAAAGAGAGGTTGTTCTATCATGACATTATCTGAGGAGACAGTTGGAACTATTAAATGTTATTTCCCGTTAAAAGGTTTTGGCTTTATCACAAGACAAGCCGGGAAAGATCTGTTCTTCCATTTTCGTGATGTGCAAGGTGAAGAATGGGCGTTAGAGGGTGTCAAAGTGAGATTCCGTATCGAACGGACAGGTAAAGGTTTGCAAGCTGTAGATATATCTAGAATTGCATAGCCTGATGTGAATACGCGCTCGCGCGATATAGATGTGTACTGATGTTGACTAACTATGGGTGTTCAGATTTGTTGATGCATTCGAAGCTATGCCGTCGATCAGATGGCTGAGCCGTGATGCCAAATCCGCTAACTAAGATGATTAATTAGTGTGGATCCTCAACAAGAAATTGAAAATAACGAAAGGAAAATATATTGCTTGAATCGCTTATCAAGAATCTGAATCAGGACATCGCGCTTCTTCAGCTCCGTATTCAGAGGGACAAAGACGCGGGCTTCAATGACATGGCACGACTACTGGAAACGATGGCGATTCAGTTTTTCAGAGCTTTAGGCATTGCGAATCTCGAGAGCAAGAATCAGATTCGAGTAAACTTTCCCGCAATCGATTCGGCAGACGACGAGAAAGATGGTGGGATTGCTGTGCAAGTGACCTCGGTCGCCGACGCGAGAAAGATTAAGAAAACGATCACTACATTCGAGAAGACGGACTCGGCCGGGCAGTCCTTATTGCATGAATATGCGTCCCTATATATATTTGGATTCTGCAAAATTTCTGACACTGTGGAAGTTCCCAGCTATTGCAAAGTGGTGGGGCCAGGCTTTTTTGTCAACAAACTTGTCGACCTTGATGATGAAGAAGCTATACAGACAATTGTTGATTCAATCCGTCGTCATGTTGATTATTCTTCCCTTCACCCATATAGCGATATTGAGTGCCTCAAAATCGTACTGGGCTATGTAGGGCGGAATGCGGTTCGACACTACGTGTCGTGCGAAGGTAATTTCGACGATATGACAAAGGGCCTCAAAGAGATTTCGGAGCTCATCGGAAAGGGTACAGTGAACAGAAAGCAGAAGTCCAAAGCTCATCATGAGTTTCAGGATCAAGAAATTTCACGATTCTTGTTGAACGTGCTGGATCACATTGGGGCGATCACTGCGACTGTAAACTCGGCAAATCGCAATGGTATCGTATGTTTAAGCTTGCATGACGTGCAAACCATTGATGGACGGAAGCGGGCGATCACCACTCTAGCGCAGCAAATAGCTTTAAGTTACGACATTGCTATGCCATTGGGAATGCATGAAGTAGGTAAACCCTGGCCGAATTAGACTGCATGGTGCGTAGTATATGGACCTTTCGTATCAGCGAAATGCGATTCACGCATCCAGCTAAGTTTACTATCAAACGAGATACAAGCATTGTTTTGCAACTCTGAATCGATAGCGCAATATGGCCGCTCATCTTCAGGTGCCAATGAACTGATGTGAGCCGCGGCTGCCAGGCCGGTGACATTTCTTTGGGAGATGTTGTCACAATAGTAAGTGCTGAACCGTCAATAGGGGTATTGCTACCATTGTGAAGGGAGGGCGGAACATGATTTCCTGGTATCGGTCAGAGCGAGTGCACTCCGGATTAGGCCCGGAATCGGGGACTGAGGCGATGTATGTGCGCTACTTTGAGCAGGAGCGCCCGCGGCTGCTTGGCATTGCATACCGGATTCTAGGATCCCGCGCGGAAGCAGAAGACGCGGTGCAGGACACCTTTCTGCGCTGGCAGGCGTTGGACATCGATGGCATCGAGTCTCCGGGCGCCTGGTTGACAACCGCCTGTACGCGGCGCGCTATCGATCTTCTGCGCGCCTCATATCGCAGCCGTGTCGATTATGTGGGCAACTGGCTGCCCGAACCGGTTCATACGCTCACGGACAATAGCGTAGAGACGCAAATGGAGCTCTCGTCATCGTTATCGACTGCCTTTTTACTGATGCTTGAACGGTTAACCCCGACGGAGCGGGCGGCATACCTGCTCTACGAGATCTTCGAGATGTCCTACGTCGACGTAGCTGCGTCACTTGAGATGAACGAGCCGGCGTGCCGCAAGCTTGTTTCGCGGGCCAAATCGCGAATTGGCGAAAATCAGGTGCGATATCGGCCTGCGGCGGCACGACAGGAAGCGCTTCTTTCTGCTTTCGAGAATGCGATCCGGACCGGAGATCTCGGCTCTCTGGCCGCCACGCTTGCGAGCGACGTCCGCTTGACTGCCGATGGCGGAGGGAAGGTGGCTGCTGTGATGGAGATTCTGGAGGGCGACGCTGTCCTGCGGTTCCTCACGAGCTATCTGGTAGGGTGGTGGTCTGACTATCAGTGGGAAGTGGCCGAACTGAACGGATCGAAGGGGCTTATCCTGAGAGAGAAGGGCAGCATTATTGCCATTGTCTCTTTTGCTTTCGATAATGCCGATCGCATCACGGATATTTTCATTGTACGCAATCCAGACAAGCTGGCAGGCTTTGATGCAGTTAAGCTGCATTGAAGACAAAGGCGCGCAGTAACGATGTCCGCTTGGCGGTACTATTCTGGTGAAAATTTACCCCGGTAAAGACATGTCTTGCACCGGGATTTTTTGTTTTGAACGAAGGTGGTGCTATCTTGCTCGAAAGCAAGCAAAAAATCCAGGAGGCGTCACAAATTCCTCTGTTCAAACGTCATAAGGGTATGGGAAATGTTCCCAATATCGGCGGCGAGTTGCCGCAACGTTTCAGGAGAATATCATGAGCAAGAAAGCATTTTATGTTCGACACCATGCAAAGCCCGGCAAGCGCGAAGAAGTAAAGCTAATTTGGGAGAAATATGCCCGCGCCTATGTGGAAGGCATGAAAGGGCAAATTTATTATGTCTATGGCTTCGACGATACCGATCCCGACGTGATCATTGCCTATCAGTTATCTGACGGCGAGGCTACTTCGGAGGATTTTGTCAAACAGCCCTGGTTTGCGGATTACCAGCGAGAGACCGCCGCGTTGCTGGCTGCCCCCTCGGAACTTCGATCAATCACGCCGCAATGGATCAAGGGAGACACAGTCTGATCGCTGTCTGCCGTCCGGCGGGCTTTGGCTCGTCGGGATGTCTATACTTTCGGACTATACAGTCAGCCTGCTGAGCACCCGGCCCTTATCGAAGCGCCACGGATCAAAGCAGTACACTCCGCCCATGTCCGTTGCACATGGCTGGGCTCATTGCCTCTTGCCAGTTAGCTACGCTCCTGCTCTGCTGCGTCATATTCGCGCCGCGATGCTTCTATGTCCTACCACGTATCGCGTATCCAGTCCGTGAACCCGGCCAGTGGTTGCGCTAGAGCGCGAATTCGGTCCAATGCTCACGCTGGAGCAATGGCTGTCGGGCCCGGGAAAAGCACTTTTTGAGGCGGCGCTGAATGCATCCAAGGCCGGCATCGCGTTGCGTTGACTAGCTGGCCGGAAGATTAATGGCCGGCCAGATTATTCGTGCAGAGAATGGATATCCGTTGTAGTACGAACAACGGCAGAGTTTGCGTATAGCTTGCGTATGGTACCGTCGTTGACACAGACTAAATAAATATCTACGACAATGAGGTACATATATATCTTGGCTTCAATTGTAGAAATTGCGCCAATTCCGTCTTAGAATCTCTATAAGCAGAAAAAGGCATGCTTCCAATGGCTTCGGCATTATGTATACTGCGAAAGCAGTGTCTATGCGTCAGTCATTTTTTATACATTGTATGCGCGTTGTAGTACGCAGACGGTGGTTAAATGAAGCTATCATCTGTTCTTCATTGCGGCTATCTGGATTACACACTTATGGACTATTTTTCGCAATTACTCGCGCTCGCAGGAATCATTCTTCTGGGATGCGCCAGTCCTGGGCCTGACTTTGTCGCGGTAACTTCGCATGCCTTGAATAACCGGCGCTCCGGCGTCTTCGTTGGCTTGGGCATCGCCAGTGCTGTGGTTGTTTGGGCAACGTTGGCCATCCTCGGATTTGGCCTGCTCATCAAGGAGTTGTACTGGTTGTACGAAGCCATCCGCCTGGCAGGGGCCATCTATCTGGTCTATCTCGGCAGCCGTATGCTGATGGGCGTTTTCAAAGGGAAGTACGACCAACAGAACCTCGCGGGGGTGTCTACGGTGGGCGTGGGACAGTCATGGCGCATAGGATTTGTCGTTGGCATTACCAACCCGAAAACGGCTACTTTTTTTGCTACCTTGTTCGTAACCTTGCTGCCGGTCGGTGCGCCGCCCCTGGTCTATATTGCTGTTGTTGCCATGGTGGGCGTAATAACCAGCCTTTGGCTTTGCCTGTTGGCATCAGTATTCTCAATCGGCCGCGTTCGATCCATCTATGCCAGCATCCGCCGTCCCGTTGATGCCTTGATGGGCGCTGTCTTGGTTGGTCTGGGCGTGAGAATGGCAACAGGCCGCTGATGGGTATGCCTTCGAATTCTTAAAACTAGATCAGAGTAAATCAAAGCTTGTCTGACAGCTTCCGAATAGGTGCTCAAATTGAGCACCCGGCCCCTATCGAGGCTCCCTGGATCAAAGCAGTACACTCCGCCCATATCCGTTGCACATAGCTGGGCTCAATGCCTTTTGCCGGTTAGCTACGCTCCTGCTCTGCTGCGTCATATTCGCGCCGCGATGCTTCAATGTCCTGCCACGTATCGCGTATCCAGTCCGTGAACCCGGCCAGTGGTTTCAGCATCGAGTGCCCCCGTTGGGTGAGCTCGTATTCCACGCGGGGTGGCAACTCGGTGTAGTAGTGCCGTGCTACGAGGCCGTCTCGCTCCAGATTACGCAAAGTGAGTGTCAGCATCCGTTGAGAGATATCAGGAATACCGCGTCTGAGGGCGCCGAATCGCATTGGCGTGTCGGGCGAAAGCGATAGCAGCGAGATCACAAGAATCGTCCATTTGTCGCCAAGCCGGGCGAGTACGCTTCCAGGTGCACAGGGTGTTAGCACCGGCCCGTTTGGGGTCTCAATGACGGGCCGGCCATTGACCTCACGTGGCATGACTTCCTTTTTGGGACTGTTTTGCATTCGTTACCTCTATGTAACTCAGGATCAAAAATGTGCCGTCTTGTGGCAAATTGATTATAGTTTAGAATAGGAACTAACAACAGTTACTATGGATAACTAATATGAAAAGCTCTGCAGAATTTCTTGTTTTTGGGGTTACAGGGCAGCAAGGCGGGGCCGTTGCGCGGGCGCTTCGGGCCAAAGGTTGCACAGTTCGCGGCTTTGTCCGTGATCCGCAAAGCAACAAGGCAAAGGCGCTTGCCCAGGAAGGCATTACGCTGGCCGTTGGCGATCTGTTCGACCGTGCCTCTATTGACCGGGCAATGGTTGGTGTAAAAGGTGTGTTCAGTGTGCAAACCAGTTCGCCGTCAGGATTGGTATCGGATGAACAGGAAGTTCTTCAGGGTGTGGCAGTTGCCGACAGCGCTGTCGCGGCTGGTGTAGAGCACTTTGTCTATTCCTCAGGCGGGGCGGCCGGCAAAGGCCATACCGGGATGGGGCATTTCGACAGTAAATCCCAAATCGAGGATCACATCCGCAGCGTGCCCCTGGCGGCTACGATCACGCGTCCGGCCAGCTTCATGGAAATGATGATGCTGCCCGGCATGGGGTTGAATGAAGGGCGCTTCACGTTCTTCATGTATCCACGTCAGGCGATGCAAATGATTGCGCTGGATGATCTTGGACGTATCAATGCTCAGATTCTCTGTCAGCCCGATCGCTATGCAGGGCAGTCCTTGGAGCTATCTGGACAGGCCATTGTCGGCGACGATTTGGAGAGCGCCTTCTCCCATGCAGCGGGCCGTCCAATCCGCTATCAGCGGTTCCCGGAGGAATTGCTGGCAACCAATGCCTTCCTGAGAGAGCTTACAGTGCTCGTCGATAATGGTGTGGTTTCGGGGGTTGCAGACATCCCCGCGCTAGAGCGCGAATTCGGTCCAATGCTCACGCTGGAGCAATGGCTGTCAGGCCCGGGAAAAGCACTTTTTGAGGCGGCACTGAATGCTTCCAAGGTGGACATTGCGTTGCGTTGATTGGTCTGGCCATTGGCGGCCAACTGCACCGCCTGGCACAGTCGTTCAGAGCGTTGGCGCCGAAGGTCTGCCATTATCATGGTTTTTATATCGTTTTCGTGCAGCATGGCAAACGTGCGGCCAGATGCGATGGCCTTGGTTTGGGCGGTCTCGGCCCTAGGGTATCGCCGCCGACATTCACCCGATCTGGCGTATGGTCCAGTGCCGCTAGGCGCGTTCCTCGGCAATGCGGCGCACCACCGTATCTCGGAAACGGATATTGTGCGGTATGGCGCAAATAATCAATATTGCAGTGACGACGCAAGCCAGCGCAATCACATATAAGCCCATCGACGCGCTACCCGTCACATCCTTGACCTTGCCGACCATGTAGGGCGCGATAATGCCGCCGATTTGGCCGATGGAATTGATCAGGGCCAGGCTACCGGCTGCAGCGACACCGCTCATTATGCGGACCGGAAATACCCAGAATATGCCGAAAGAGGCAATGATGCCCGTCGCGGCAATACTAAGGCCCAGCACCAACACCACGGTATTGTCCCAATAGATCGCACACAACACATAGCCGACGGCACCGGCCAGCGCACAGCCCGCCAGGTGCCAGCGGCGGTCGCCGGTATGGTCGGAACTTTTACCGATCAGGACCGTTCCGATAATCGCGGCGATGTAGGGCAGCGTCGTAATCAGGCCGATAATCAGCGGGTCCGCCGTACCTGCCGTCTTGATAAGCTGCGGCATCCAGAAAAGTATGCCGTAGATTCCCATGCAAAGGCCGAGATAAATCAGCGAAAATAGATAAATGACTGGTCGTTTCAACGCCTCGCGGAAAGAATGTGTGTTGTCGACTTTGGGATCCTTGCCAATCTCGCGTGCCAGCAGGGCTTTTTCCTTGGGGGACAGCCATTTGGCATCTTCGATGCGATCATTGAAGGCGAACAACACTACGAAGCCCAGAATACACGAAGGGATTCCTTCGATCAGGAACAGCCATTGCCAGCCAGGCATGCCGTTGACGCCATCGAGCAGCTTTAGAATGGCACCGGAAATCGGGCCACCGATGATGCCGCACAACGCAATGGAGCCGAAAAACATATTGTTCATGCGTCCGCGGTAACTGGCGGGAAACCATTGTGTAAAGAAGTAGAGTACGCCTGGAACGAAGCCTGCCTCAAGCACTCCAAGCAGAAAGCGCAGCGCATAGAACGAGGTCTCGCTCTGAACGAACATCATGGCAGCCGAGGCGAGGCCCCAGGTAATCATGATCCGCGCGATCCATCGGCGCGCGCCTACTCGTGCCAGAATAATATTGCTTGGGATTTCGAAAAGGAGGTAACCGATGAAAAATATACTGGCGCCAAGCCCGTAAGCAGCTTCGCTCAGGCCCAACTGCGATTGCATTTGCAATTTTGCAAAGCTGATATTGACGCGATCCAGATATGCCATGATAAAACAGGCAATGATCAGCGGTATGATTCGCCACGCAACTTTGCGCAGCAGATCTGCCTTTTCTTGCTCCTGCGGCTCAAGCGGTGCATCTACCCTCGTATTCGCCATCTTTGTCTCCTGATTTTAATAATTTGTGTCGCCAGTAACGCGTGGCGACCTGCATGAAATGGGTTTGCTTTTTTGTATTACCCCCGTCCCACAAATGGCATTTTGGTGGCCATGACTGTCATAAACTGAACATTGGCCTCAAGCGGGAGACTGGCCATATGGACAATGGCATTGGCCGCGTGAACAACATCCATGGTCGGCTCCGGAATGGGCTCGCGGCTTGCCTGCAGCGCGCCCGTCTCCATGCGAGACACCATTTCGGTCGCTGCGTTGCCGAAATCCACTTGGCATACCGCGATATCGTATTTCCGGCCATCGAGCGCGCAGGCTTTCGTTAAGCCGCTAACTGCGTGCTTGCTGGCGGTATAGTCGGCTGACTGCAATCTAGGCACATGCGCCGACAACGAGCCGTTATTGATAATGCGGCCGCCTCGCGGCGTTTGCGTACTCATTTGCCGAAATGCTGCCTGCGTGCAAAGAAACGTGCCGGTGACATTCACGTCAAGCATCTGTTTCCAGTGTTCGTATGCCAGTTCTTCGACAGACTTTCCCGCAACGCCGAGCCCGGCATTGTTAAATAGCATGTCGAGCCGACCAAAGGTACGCTGCGCAGAAGCGAATAGCTGGTCGACGGAAGACGGCTGAGTGACGTCCGTCGGTATGGCAATAGTCCGGATGTCGTGAGCCGAGAAAAACGTATCGCAGTCGCGGATTGTCGCTTCGAGAGTCTCCAGATGACGCCCGGCGAGGGCTACGCGCCATCCATCCGCCAATAATGCGCATGCTGTGGCCCTGCCTATGCCGCTTCCTGCTCCGGTGACAATGGCGACCCGATTATGGGGAACGTCACTTGAGTCCGGTTTGTCCCTCATGTTTCCAACTCCTTATTTATTATTTATGGCGCTGCCGCGCATTGCGTCGATGCATATGTCTGCGTCCTTCTACATTGACTCATTCAGCATCGCCATGTAATCTTCCACGGTCGCTTCCCGCGGATTGGTTTTATGGCTGTGGTCTGCAAGTGCGCCGTCAATGATCTTGGGAAAGAGCTCTCGCGTCACGCCAAGTTGGGCTAAAGTCGTGGGCAAGCCAAGTCGCTTGGTCAGATTCAAAACTTCATTGGCCAGCGAGCTTGCGTTTGCAAGCCCTATTGCGGCGGCGATGCGATCCAGTTTTCTTTCCTGCACCATTGTGGTCGCGGGCGCATTGAACTCAATGACCGAGGGCAGGAAAATAGCGTTCAGTGTCCCGTGGTGAAGCCGCGGGTTGATACCGCCAAGAGAGTGACTAAGGCTGTGTACACAGCCCAGGCCCTTTTGAAACGCCAGCGCACCTTGCATGCTTGCGCTCATCATGTTCAGTCGCGCGTCCCGATCTGCAGGGTTGCTGGTTGCCTGTTCAATGTGGCGCCACGCTCTGTTTAATCCGTCCAATGCAATACCGTCAGCAGGAGGATTAAATAGCGGAGACATAAACGTTTCAAGGCAATGCGCGATGGCGTCCATGCCAGTGGCTGCTGTCAATTGTGCAGGCAGTTTCATTGTCAGCTCCGGGTCGCAGATTGCCGTTTTCGGAACAATGAAAGGGGAAATGATGCCCACTTTTCTGCCATCGTCCAGAATCAGGATCGCGCCTCTGCCCACTTCGCTACCTGTGCCCGCCGTGGTTGGGATCGCGATCACAGGGGCTGCGGCCGAGGTGATTTTACTGAGTCCGCCTTCAATAATGGCAAAGGTCTTGAGCGGCCCTTCATGCGTTGCGCATACTGCAACACCCTTGGCCAGGTCGATTGAGGATCCGCCTCCTATCGCTATGATTCCGTCGCATTCATTCTCGATAAAAGTCGCAACAGCCTTGCGCACGGCTTTTTCATTTGGATTGGGCGGGGTTTCATCGAAGACGGGTACGTTGTCCGGATCATTCAGATGAACTATAGCGGCTTCTAGCAGGCCTGCAGCCCGGATGCCCTGATCTGTGACGACCATGGGGCGTTTGATCCCGATGCGATCGCATTCCGCTTGTAATAAACGCACAGCGCCGAAGTCGAACTGAATATGAGTGAGATATTGGATGAGTGCCATCTGAATTAATAAAAAGTTATAATTGAAATCAACATGGGCATGGGTATCTGCCTGATCATGTCCCCGTTTGTTCATTGTTTTATGTATATTTTCCAGTCATTGTATGTGTGATGTTGATATGCGATGTACTGAAAACTGTTCATACAGGTATAACCTGTAGTTAATCCATGACACCCAATTTAACCTCTATTGCGTCCAGGCTGCATGTCAGGCACCTTCGTTTGTTGATCGCCATTTCAGAGCATGGCTCCCTGTTGGGGGCGGCAAATGAGGTGGCTATCAGCCAACCAGGCGCAAGCAAGGCGCTTCAGGAAATTGAAATCACATTTGGGGCTGCGCTTTTCAATAGAACCAACCGTGGCCTGGAGGCCAACGATTTAGGCTTATGCGTGTTGAAGTACGCAAGAATGATCTATACCGATCTTGGTCATTTGCGAAACGAACTGGATGCGATCCAGAAAGGAGATGGTGGCAGGGTTGCTGTCGGATGCATCATGGGTGCAATACCGTTGCTGACCGATGCCGTTGCCGATCTCATGCAGACCCATCCTGGCATGTCGGTGGAAATCGTTGAAGACACCAGCGCGGAACTTCTGAGCCTGATAGATTCTGGTCGGCTTGATATGGCGATATGCCGCACATCGGTCAGTAAAACACCGGAAATTTATGAGAGCGAGCATCTGCAACCGGAAGAACTGAGCGTCATTGCCAACTGTGATAATCCGTTTGCGCGTAGTGATCGCCTGACGCTTGAAGATCTGGCTCAATGTAAATGGATCGTGTACCGTGCCAATATGCCCATGCGGCTGTTGCTCGAGCGCGAATTTTATAATGCCGGGATTCGTTTCCCTGCCAATTTGCTTGAAACAACCTCTCCATTTGCAACCCTGGCGTTATTGAACAGAAATCCATCTTTTGTCGCCCTGGCTTCGACGGACGTTGCCTCGTTTTTTGTGCGCAATAATCTGGTCAGGGTACTGCCGTTTGAATTCACGTTACGCAGTGAGCCTTATGAACTGGCCTATCGACGGGGCGCGCTGTTGTCTATCGGTGCAAAGTTAATGAAAAACTGTCTGCTGCCTCAATAACCACGCACTTTCATACTCGTGCTACACGCACAGCGCGCGATCCATCATCCGATGATGTGCTTGCTGATAAGCAAGTCTATACTTATGAACGGCAGTCATCCGTTCATCGGCCGGCCCACTTAAATTAATTCAAGTGACATATTTTCAGGAATATTCGCGGCCCTACCAAATTGTGCAAACGCATATGGCTGGCATGCCTCATGCCATTCGGCTTTGCTAGCCGACGCCCACAGGCTCAGGTGCCTGTTCGAAGCACTCAATCAGCAACTCGGTCAGCACCCGTACCTTTCTTGCAGGATGTCTGCCTGGCGGGCGGATGACATATGCCGCCGCCGGTGGGGGTGGATAGCCTGTCATCACCGGCACAAGCGCGCCGCTGGCCACATGTTCTTGGGTGACGGCATCGGGGATCCAGGCGATGCCCAGCCCTGCCAATGCGGCGGCGGCTAACGCCGTGGCGTTGTCGGCCTTGAAGCGCCCTTGCGGGCGAACTGTGATGATCTTGTCGCCGTCCATAAGTTGCCAGGCTTCGGTGCCCTGCATAAGGGCCTGGTGGCCGATGAGTTCATCCGGCGTTTCGGGGGAACCGTGCGCTTTGATATAGTCCGGACTCGCAACCATCTTTCCATAGATCGGACCGATGCGTCTTGCGATCAGGTCAGAGTCCTTAAGGTAGCCAATCCGGATTGCACAATCAAAGCCTTCAGCCACCATATCAACGAAGCGATCACTGTAGGAGGCATGGATGTGAAGCTGCGGATGCAGTTGCGCCATGCGCGCAAGAACGGGGGCCAGGTGATTCGGGCCGAAAGAAACCGGCACGGCAACTCGCAAGCGGCCGCAAAGCTCACCGGTGGGCAGGATCGTTTCCCTGGCTACGTCGATCTCGGCACACGCTCTGGCGGCATAGTCTCGGAAGGTGGCGCCGGCTTCCGTAAGCGCCGCGCCGCGGGTGGTTCGTGCAAGAAGCTGCACGCTCAGGTCTGCCTCAAGCCGCAAGAGCCGCCGGCTGACGATTGACTTGGACACACCGAGCCGGCGCGCAGCGGGCGAAACGCCCCCGGCATCAGCAACTTCGATGAATGTGCGCAGGTCTTCGATGTCCAATTTGGCGTTCCTCTTCTCGCGACACAGTGTAGCACAAGGGATGACTACCGAATCCGCATCGCGAATGCAAGAATCCATCCTGGTAGCGTCGCAATCGGCGCAAGCCTTCTCCTGAAACTGCCCTCATACACAAGGATATATTCATGACATTTCGTAATGGCCTTGCCTCTTTGCTTCGTCCCGAAGACTCGGTACTCGTTCTGATCGACCATCAGCCTTACCAGCTTGCGAACCTGAACAGCCACGAACCACAGATGGTGGTCAACAATGCGACAGCGCTGGCAAAGACCGCCAAAGCATTTGGCGTTCCCACCATCCTGACCAGCGTGATCGCTGATCGTGGCGGCCTCATCTTCCCACAAATCACAAATGTATTCCCCGGTCAGGAGGTGATTGACCGCACGTTCATCAACACCTGGGAAGATAAAAAGGTAGTCGACGCCGTCAAGGATACGGGCCGCAAGCAACTGATTATCGCGGGTCTGTGGACCGAAATCTGCGTGGCGATGCCGGCGATCCAGGCCGCAGGCGAAGGCTGGGATGTCACGGCCGTGACTGACGCTTCTGGCGGCACTTCAGTTGAAGCGCATGAGGTCGCGATCCAGCGCATGATCGCCGGCGGCGTGAACATGATGACCTGGCTGGCAGTGGCCTCCGAATGGCAGCGCGATTGGGCCCGCACCGAGCACGCCGCCGAGCTGAGCGAGGTGCTGATTCAGCATGTGGGTGGTAGCGGTATTGCGTTGTTGTGGGAGCAGCAATTGCTCAACACGCCGGTGCCCAAGACTAAAGGCTGAGTTGCAGGGGCGGCGCGTACCATGACCGATGCGCTGTAAACAATGGATGTCGGCCGGGCTGGCAGTGTCAAGCCGGCAGGTTCTGCCAATGATGGCCGGTATTTACTGGAAAATTGTCATTGGCCTATTGGCCGTTCTTGCGGGCACGGTGGGCGGCCGCTTTCATTCTGTTGCCGCAAGAGGCCATACTGCACCAGCGTCGCCGATGCGACTTGGTCAAATCGTGAAAGAATAATGTGCAGTCGTGCGCCTCACATTCTCGTACAAGTTGCAGATCTTCATTCGAAAGCAAGTGTACGAGCGCTTGTGCAACAGGTTCAAGCAGACTGGCTGCGTTCATGTTGTGCCGGTGTCTGACGATCTTGAATGTTCTGCTGGCGGCGTCCCACGCAAGTTCCTTCCTGGGGCGGCCCGCTTCCAATACCTGATTAATGACGGCGGCATCGGCCGAGCTGCCTGTTCTGGCGGCCAGGACCACCGCTTTGGCATTGTCCCTGAGCGCACGTGCGAGCTCAAGCAGGCCGGTTGGCGCGCTGCTGCAGTCATCCGGCAGCAACTGGGCGAGTCTGAGCCATTCGATCACACTGTGGTCGCTATCAAAGCAGTCGCAATGCCGTGGTCCCACACCATACTCGGTGTTAATGAAGTCGAGCGCAGGATTGTTTGCAATAAATAATGGTGTTCCGCTGATGACAGAGGGCATGATTCGAGTAACCGGTAATTTATATGTTGACAGGATACTATAATCGCTGATAACCTTCAATCTATACTTTTACAGGTTACTAAGGAGCCAGTCATGAAATCCACCAAATCGATTGCAGCCTCAGCCAGTGTCGCTGCGGCTTTGCTCACAGGACAAGCGCAGGCCGCAGACGCCCCCCTTTCTGCAAACCAACAGGTCCATTACCGTTACGAGCAGGTTGGCGACGTGAAGGTTTTCTATCGTGAAGCGGGCGATCCCGGTGCGCCGGCCATCTTGCTGCTGCATGGTTTCGCAGCGTCTTCGTATATGTGGCGCGACCTAATTGCGGCCCTCGCAGACAGGTATCACGTCATCGCGCCTGATTTGCCCGCCTTTGGATTCACAGAATCTCCTGAACGTGGCAAGTATGAGTATTCGTTTGCCAATATCACGAAAACGATTGAGCAGTTCACCACGCAGCTAAAGCTTGACCGCTACGCCCTCGCGGTGCACGACTATGGCGCACCCGTGGGCTGGCGTCTGGCTCTGGCTCATCCTGCCCGTATTACGGCGATCATCTCGCAAAATGGAAATGCCTATGAAGAGGGTCTTGCCAAGGGCTGGGAACCGATCCGGAAGTATTGGCAAGCGCCTACCCAGGAAAACCGGAAGGCCCTGGCCGACTTTCCGACCCCGGAGTCAATCAAGTGGCAATATGTTGAAGGGGTGAGTGATGTGAGTGTCGTGGCGCCGGACAGCTATACGCTCGAAGGCGCGTTCATCAGTCGGCCAGGCATGGCAGACATACAGCTGGACTTGCTGTTGAACTATGCATCCAACGTCGAGAAATATCCCGAGTTCCAGGCCTACTTTCGCCAATATCAGCCGCCGTTGCTCGCAGTCTGGGGCAAAAACGACCCGTTTTTCCTGCCGGCGGGCGCCCAGGCATGGAAGCGTGACATCCCTGAAGCAGACGTTCGCTTTTACGATACCGGTCACTTCGCACTGGAAACCCACGGCAAAGAAATTATTCCGGTCGTCCGCGCATTCCTGGACAAAAATGTAAAGTGATTACGAGTGACGGCAGACGCATTGCACACCACGGCAGTGCTGGCATAATCCGCAGCGTGCTGCGGATCATCGCTTGTCACCACAATGTCACCTCAGAGAAACCGTTCAGGCTGCCGTCACTTCCAGACCCCGTTGCACCGCCGGACGAGCAAGGCCACGGTCAAGCCAGGCCTGGACATGAGTAAAACGGTCGAAGCCAACAATCTCGCGCGCCTCGTAAAAGCCGATAAGATTGCGCACCCATCCGAGCAGAGATATGTCGGCGATGCTGTACTCTGCACCCATCACCCAGTCTCGTCCCGAGAGTTGCTTGTCAAGAACACCCAGCAGTCGCGCCGATTCGGTGGCATAGCGTTCAAGCGGGCGTTTGTCCTCATAGGCCTTGCCGGCAAATTTGTGGAAAAAGCCGAGTTGGCCGAACATCGGTCCCACGCCGCCCATTTGCCACATCAACCACTGGATGGTTTCGTAACGGGCGCTCGGATCAGCGGAAATAAACTGTCCTGTCTTGTCGGCAAGATAGAGCAAGATTGCACCCGACTCGAAAAGCGCCAGCGGTTTGCCGCCAGGTCCGTCGGGATCGTAGATGGCGGGAATCTTGCCATTGGGGTTTAGTGCGAGAAAGGCAGGATCGTGGCTTTCGTTCGCCGTAATATCGATCCGGTGCGGCTCGTAGGCAAGGCCTGTTTCTTCAAGCATGATGCCGGCCTTCACGCCATTGGGCGTTGGGGCGGAAAAAAGCTGCAGTCGATCGGGGTGCTGCGCGGGCCAGCGCGTGAAAATGGGATGATTGGGTGTCATTTTTCTGCCTTCGGTTGATTTCATCTGTAACCTTAAATCAAATGATTTTTCGTTTTAGCATTCCACTGCCTGAGCGGCATATGATCTTGCCGGCCTGCCGCGCAAATGCTCGCGGAACCTGGATGCCAAAACGCATTGCTCATGAACCGCGATGCCAGGTTTTGTTTATAGTATCCCGTTCACCAAATTACTTTGATTGGCCTGCTTTGGTATGCGTCGTAGTCTTGCATATAGTCCAGTACCCGTCAAGATAACAGGGTTGACCTGTTCTTACGCACATCCGAGACCGATACCCATGATAGACCAGGTGAAAATCACATCAGTACAGGGTAAAAACTGACACTTACACGACCGGTCCTGGAAGGCAACTGGGAAGCCGTAACGAGTGAACGTACAGGAAGTTGCATTTAACTGAGGTATACAGGCAATCAGGCACGCTTGCTTTTGAGGCTCAGGGGCATTCTTGCGAGTGTTAACGATTTCCAAAACTGCTGTCCAGTCGGTATAGGCTCGATATCTTGCTAACTCCGATATGGTCCGCATCCCTTCTATTTTGACCGAAATCATATGCCGGAGCGCGTTCACCCCGTTGATGGCGGGCCTCTGCTGCTACAATTGTCCCTTCCTTTCCGCCGTTTCCGCCATCTTGCCATCAGGCGAGCTGCCCGTCCGGCTCCTCGACCCGTCATCCTTGATCAACTCCCGGTCAGTCTCGGCTGGGTTTTTTGTTTCCGAAAATGAAGATCTACCCTCAATGATTATTCTCAAAAACGTGACCTTGCGTCGCGGCAGCAAAGTATTGCTCGACAAAACTTCCGTCACGCTCAATCCTGGTGAAAAGGTGGGGCTGGTCGGCCGCAATGGCGCGGGCAAGTCTTCATTATTCGCGGTGCTCAATGGCACGCTACATGAGGATGGCGGCGAGTTTTCCATTCCATCGCAGTGGCGTATGTCGCAAGTGGCGCAGGACATGCCGGAAACCGAGCAGAGCGCAACAGACTTTGTGGTGGAGGGTGACACCATCCTGCTGGCCGCGCAAAACGAAGTTGCTGCATCCGAGGCTAGTGATGATGGTATGCGTATGGCGCACGCCTATATGGCCTTGCACGACGCCGGCGCCCACGATGCTGCTGCCCGTGCGCAGGCGCTTATTCTGGGTTTGGGCTTTAGCGTGGCCGAACTTGACCGGCCGGTAAACAGTTTTTCGGGCGGCTGGCGCATGCGCCTGCAATTGGCGCGGGCGCTCATGTGTCCATCGGACCTGCTGTTGCTTGATGAACCTACCAATCACCTGGATCTGGACGCCCTGGTGTGGCTGGAGGCCTGGCTCAAAAACTATGCCGGCACGATGGTTGTGATCAGCCATGACCGTGAGTTCCTGGATGCGATCACCAACGTGACGCTGCATATCGACAATGGCACGCTGGTGCGCTACGGCGGCAATTACAGCAAGTTTGAAGACATGCGTGCCGAACAAATGTTGCTGCAACAGGCGGCGCACGCCAAGCAACAGGAAAAGGTTGCGCATCTGCAAAAATTCATTGACCGTTTCAAGGCGAAAGCCAGCAAGGCCAAGCAGGCGCAAAGCCGCGTCAAGGCACTCGAGCGCATGGAAAAGATCGCGCCCATGCTGGCCGATGCCGAGTTTCAGTTCGAATTCAAGGAGCCGCTCAGCATGCCCAACCCCATGCTGTCCATGACCGATGCCAGCTTTGGCTATCCGCCGCCCGAAGATGCACCGAACGATGCCAAGCCGACCGTCATCGTGCAGAACATCAACCGCTCTGTCCTGGCGGGGCAGCGCATCGGCATTCTTGGCGCCAACGGACAAGGCAAGTCTACATTCGTAAAAACCATTGCCGGCGCTTTGGAGGCGATCGCGGGCGAGATTATCCCTGGAAAAGGCCTGAATATCGGCTACTTTTCGCAGCAGGAACTGGATGTCTTACGGCCTGCCGACACCCCGCTGGAACACATGATCCGCCTGGTGCGCGACACGCCGGCCAGCATGCGCCCCAGCGCCATGGATTGTCGTGAACAGGGGCTGCGCAATTTCCTGGGCACCTTTAATTTCAGTGGTGATATGGTCAAGCAGTCTGTCGGCAGCATGAGCGGCGGTGAAAAAGCGCGCCTGGTGTTGTGCATGATTGTCTGGCAGCGCCCCAATTTTCTGCTGCTCGATGAACCGACCAACCACCTGGATCTGGCGACACGTGAGGCCCTGAGCGTTGCGCTGAACGAGTTCGAAGGTTCGGCGATGCTGGTCAGCCACGACCGCGCGCTGCTGCGTTCGGTCTGCGACGAGTTCTGGCTGGTGTCGCGCGGCGGCATGACAGACTTTGATGGTGACTTGGATGATTACCAGGTTTATCTATTGGAAGAGGCCAAGCGTCAGCGGGAAGCAGCAAGCTCGCGCAATGCGGGCTGATAGCTCGTCAAAGTGGGCCGTTCGCAGCGGTATAGAGAGCGGACCCACACCCGTAGACAGATGAGCACGATTTCCCGGTAACTGTGCTCCGGCGGCAAATTTCGCACCCGTTCCTCACGGGGCGAAATAACAATCGCAATAGTGGCAAATGTGATTGCCAGCTCAGTGGCAATTTAGGATCAATCCATGAAATCCCGGACCTGAACGCAGACACCTGTCACTGGATATTCAATGTTCAAGACTCGGCATCGCCGTCTCGGGTCGTATCGAACGCGCTCGCTACTTGTCTTGCAGAACAGAATAACGCCAATAAGTCCTGCAGGCATCCGTGTCATTTATTAGTACGCCATATGCATCGACGGATGCCAGAATCAGCGTAACTATTGCCTTCCCATTTTTCAATCAGTCTCAATGTCTTCGACCGCATAGCCTGACGACCAACCTTTAATAAATTTGCAAGTGCGGCTTCATGCCGGGTCTTCTATTCATCGTTCGAGCTTGACAATTCATTTTGCTCGGCTATAGAATAGAACGCATGTTTCGTCAGGCATAACAGTATGAAACTGCATGACAGCGGGAATTTTCAGCCCGACTGATAAATAAAAAAGGAGACACGTATGCATTGCAAGCTTGTTATTGCAGCTATAACTGCAATTTCTACTTTGACAGCAGTACCCTTGGCTCGCGCCGCAGATTATCCGAGCCAGCCAGTACGCTTGGTCGTAGGATTTAGTCCCGGTAGTACCATAGATACCGTTTCGAGAATCATTGCCGAAGGTTTGTCCCGTAAGCTAAAGACAAACTTCGTCGTAGAAAACAAGACCGGTGCAAATGGCATACTTGCAGCGACGGCAGTGGCCCAGGCGAAGCCGGATGGATACACTTTGCTCGTGAGCAACTCCAGTTCCATCACTGTCAATCCATTACTGTACAAAAATCTTGGCTATCAGCCATTAGAAGATTTAGCGCCTATCAGTACGGTTCTGTCCGTGCCATTTGTGCTTGCAATCAATCCTGAGAATCCTCGCACCAAGGATATCAATAGTGTGAAAGATCTCGTGAGCAAGGCCAAGGCCGAGCCGGACCAGGTTACCTATGGTTCTGCTGGAAACGGAAACCTGATGCATCTGGCAGGGGCCCAGCTGGCAACCATGTCTTCCACGCAAATGGTGCATATTCCCTATCGCGGTGCTGCGCCTATGGAAACCGCGCTGCTTAGCCAGGAGATTGATTTTGGGTTCGATACATTAAGCGGTGTTCATCTTATGAAATCGGGAAAACTCAAGCCTCTTGCCGTATCCACCAAGGAGCGTTGGCGCGATTTGCCGGATGTCCCGGCGGTGGCCGAAGCAGGCTTTCCCGACTTTGATATTTCCTTCTGGGTTGGCACATTTGCGCCGGCAGGAACGCCGCCGGAAATCATCGAACGCTTAAATCGCGAGATTGCCGCTGTTGTTCAGGACCCTGAAATCAAAAAGCGCCTTATGCCTCAAGGGAATATCCTGACCCAGTCTTCTGAGGCGTTCATCAGCAAAATCAAGGCGGAGCTCGGAACAAACAGCGACTTGATTAAACGAGCAAATATTAAAGTTGAAAAATAATAGCCCCATACGGGCGAGTGGAGTTGTATATGGTTTGGGATAAAGAGCTGGATGAACTGGCGCTCAGAACAAGGCTGTCAGAGCAAATGGGGGGCGAAGATAAAGTCGCCAGGCATAGAGCCAACGGTAGATTGCCTGTCAGAGAGCGGATTAAAAAACTGGTTGATGCTGGCTCGTTCCAGGAGGTAGGGCACTTGGCCGGTACAGGACGATACGACTCACATGGCCGTCTCATTGGGTTTGTACCGTCAAATTTTTTAACGGGTAGAGCGCGTATAGATTCCCGACCCGTGGTGTTGGCCGCAGATGATTTCACCGTGCGCGGTGGTGCAAACGATGGATCTGTAGGTGACAAGCTTATGGCGTCAGAGACTATGGCGCGAGATCTTCAACTGCCTCTGATTCGCCTGGTAGACGGCACTGGAGGCGGCGGTTCGGTAAAGAATATTGAAGATAAGGGTCATGCATTACTGCCAAAGCTACGTATGTGGCCCGCGATGGCGCAGAACCTGGCAACAGTTCCTGTCGTTTCAATGGCTCTGGGTTCGGTAGCCGGCTTAGGCGCCGCAAGGGTAACAACAAGCCATTATTCGATTATGGTGAAAAATACCTCACAAATGTTCATTGCCGGGCCGCCCGTGGTCGCCAGAATCGGCCAGAAACTGGAAAAAAACGAACTGGGCGGCAGTGCCATTCACACCCGTAATGGCGTCTGTGATGATGAAGTGAACAGCGAAGAAGAGGCGTTTGAAAAAACACGCCGTTTTCTTTCCTATATGCCGCGTTCCGTATTTGAACTGCCACCACGCACCGAAGAAATACCTCCCGCCTCAGAGGACTTCGAGTGGCTCCGTTCGGTTGTTCCTCAAGATAATCGTTCCGTGTACAAAATGCGGCCCATTGTAAATGCTTTGGTAGACGAAGCGTCGTTCATGGAAATCGGAGCACGCTGGGGACGCCCATTAATTACCGGTCTAGCGCGGATTAAAGGGTTGCCTATTGTGATAATCGCCAGCGACCCATATTACTATGGCGGCGCCTGGGACAAACAAGCTTCCGAGAAATTCGTGCGCATGCTTGACTTGGCTGAATTATTTCATTTGCCCGTCGTTAACTTTGTTGATGTGCCCGGTTTTCAGATTGGGTTGGCTGCCGAGAAAGAAGGCGCCATGCGCTACGGAGTACGCGCTTTAACGGCGGTTGCACAATCGACCGTACCTTGGTGTACCTTTATCGTGCGCAAAGCGTTTGGCGTTGCAGCCGGCGGCCATCAGAGCGACGGACGTTTCAATTTCAGGTATGCCTGGCCATCAGCGCAATGGGGTTCGCTGCCTGTCGAGGGCGGATTAGAGGTCGCTTACAAAAGCGAACTGGAAGCCGCCGATAAGCCCGAAGAGAAATTGATTGAAATAGAAGAGCGTGTACGAGCACTGACTTCGCCATTCCGAAGTGCAGAGGCATTTGTTATTGAAAACGTGGTCGATCCGATTAACACCCGCGCATTGCTGGAAGAGTTTGTGGATGTCGTGGCACCAATATTGAAGCCCGGTCCCAGATCGTTTGGCTATCGTCCTTGAGGTAAGCACAGATGAGCGAACAGCATTTGCGCAAGGTACTAGTGGCCAACAGAGCAGCCGTGGCGCAACGAGTCATACGTGCCCTGCGTGAACTGGGCATAAAATCGGTGGCGGTCTATTCAGAGGCAGACCGCGACCTGCCTTACTGGAAAGACGCAGACGAGGCACACTTGATCGGACCGGCTGCTGCACAGGAAAGTTACCTGAATACAAAGGCAATTTTGGATGTCGCCAAACGCAGTGGTGCGGATGCTATTCACCCTGGTTACGGCTTCTTGTCAGAAAACGCCGATTTTGCGGAGCAAGTACAAGCAGAAGGCATGATATTCATCGGGCCAAGTCCGAAATTTATTCGAGAGCTTGGCCACAAGTCTCAGGCCAGAGCGCTGATGAGCCGGCATGGCATGCCCATGGCTCGCAGTTCCGGCGTCTTGCCGTCACTGGAGGCGGCTCTTGTTGCCATTAAGGATATTGGCTATCCCGTATTGCTCAAGCCAGCGGGCGGGGGTGGCGGAATCGGTATGATCCCAATCCGTCGTGAGCAAGACGTTGAAAAATCGTGGCAGCAAGCGAGCACCCTGGCACAGCGATTCTTTTCTCAGGCTGATCTGTTTGTGGAGCAGCTCATTGAAACGCCGCGGCACATCGAGTTCCAATTCCTGGCCGATCGCTACGGAAATGCCCGTTGCATATTTGAAAGAGACTGCTCAACGCAAAGACGCCATCAGAAAGTAATAGAGGAAGCACCGGCGCCAGCACTGGCGCGAAGCACCATCGACGCGATGGCGAGCAGACTGGAGACGATACTTTCCACGCTCCAATATGATGTGATCGGTACGGTTGAAATGCTGTACACACCGCAGTCGGGCTTTGTATTCCTGGAGGTAAATACGCGTCTACAGGTCGAACATGCGGTAACTGAGGCGGTTACAGGGATCGATTTGGTCCATGCACAAATACGGCTCGCAGCGGGGGCCAGGCTAAAAGATGTACTGCCTGAACAAGCTGTTCTGAAAGGGCACGCCATTGAAGCTCGCGTGTATGCCGAGGATCCGATACGATTTTTTCCGTCGCCTGGTCTTCTGACAGTCTTTGAGCCGCCCGTGCATACGCAGGTACGGGTCGAAACTGGATACCGCAGCGGAACTCGGGTATCCAGTCACTACGATCCCATGTTGGCCAAGGTCATTGCATGGGGCAATGATCGAGATGCTGCAATAGACAACTTAATTGCCGCGCTGGAAGACTTCAGAATAGAAGGCGTAAAACATAATATCCCATTTATACAAAATGTCCTCTCACATCACGGCTTCAGGCGAGGTCAGGTATCTACGGATATGCTGAGGCAAATTCAACAAACCACAATTACAAGCTAGATAGGGCAGTTGGCAAGGCCTATCAGCAATCACTAATGTCGAGGAAACTAATATGAAATATCTGGAATCGTCAGTAGCAGGTCGAATAATCAGCATTCAACTGCAAGTCGGACAAAGCGTAACGGAGGGAGACGAAATAGCAATCATTGAATCGATGAAGATGGAACTTCCTGTCGAAGCGGAGCATTCCGGCACGGTGATCAGAGTGTTGGCAGCTACGGGAGACGAGGTTGACGAAGCACAGGCTTTGGCAGAAATCGAAGAATGACTATGATTACAACTGAAATACGACATTTCGAGGACACCGCTGTTGCCGTCATAAGCATTGACAATCCGCCGGTCAATAGCCTGGGCAGTCAGTTAAGAGTGCAACTAGGTGAAGCACTGACGTCAACGATAGCTGATCCATTGGTCCAGGCAATTGTATTAACCGGCACAGGACGATTTTTTTCTGGTGGTGCTGATATCCGCGAATTCAATACGCCAAAGACGGGAGTGCGGCCTGTACTCAGAGAGATTATTTCAATCATCGAAAATGCAGCCAAGCCTGTTGTAGCAGCCATCAATGGCATCGCTTTGGGCGGCGGCTTGGAGCTGACCCTGGGGTGTCATGGACGCGTTGTTTCGAAAGAGGCGAAATTGGGCCTACCGGAGGTCAAACTGGGGGTGCTGCCCGGCGCGGGCGGGACACAGAGACTGCCGCGGCTGGTCGGTGTGTCCGCGGCTTTGGATATCATTGTGGGCGGGGAGCCATTGACAGCCGATCAGGCGCAGGCCTGTGGCCTGGTCGACCAGGTAGCGACGGGCAATCTACAGGATGATGCGTGCGCCTATGCTGTCTCGATTGTACAGGGAACGCGCGCTCGATCGCGTATTGACCCAGCGCCGCTTGACGAGCCTGTGGATGAAGCGATCTTTGATAACGCCAGGCAAAAGGCACAGCGAAAGTATCGCGGGTGCACGGCGCCCTTGGCATGTATAGAATGCGTCGCAAAGTGCCTTTCCGCGGATCTTTCATCGGGGCTGGCCTATGAGGCAGAGCAGTTCGCCCGGCTCGTCAATGGTGAGCAATCCAAAGCGTTGCGGCATATCTTTTTTGCTGAAAGGAAAGCGGTCAAGCGAGTTGCCATGGGCGGGCCTTCCCTTACCATTCGCAAGGTCGGTGTTGTGGGTGCTGGCACCATGGGTGGCGGCATCGCAATGAGTCTGGCCAATGCCGGCATTCCGGTTATGTTGCTCGAGCAGTCTGATGCTGCCATCAAGAAAGGTTGGGAGACGATCCAGCACAATTTTGCAGGCAATGTCAAACGAGGTCGTTTCACCGAGAGTCAGGTGCAGCAACGGCTACAGTTGATTGGGCGGACAACAAGGTATGAAGATCTGTCAGACTCAGACCTGATTATCGAAGCGGCGTTCGAGGATATGGCGGTGAAAAAGGAAATTTTCACTCGTTTGGATTCGGTATGCCAGTCGGACGCGATTCTGGCATCGAATACCTCCAGACTGGATATTGACGAAATTGCCGCGGTGACTTCTCGTAGAGACAAAATCCTGGGCATGCACTTTTTCAGTCCTGCAAATGTCATGAGATTGCTGGAGGTTGTCAAAGGTGCTCATACTTCCAACCAGGTCATCGATGCCGTATTCGAATTGGCGGGAAAGATAGACAAAACGCCCGTGCTTGTGGGGGTTTGCGACGGCTTCGTCGGCAATCGCATGATCAGCCATTACACGCGTGAAGCCTATTTTCTTTTGGAGGAAGGAGCCAGCCCTGCTCAAATTGACGGTGCATTACGCAGTTTCGGTATGGCGATGGGACCTCTGCAGATGCAGGACATG
This sequence comes from Advenella sp. FME57, assembly GCF_014897675.1. Taxonomy (GTDB): domain Bacteria; phylum Pseudomonadota; class Gammaproteobacteria; order Burkholderiales; family Burkholderiaceae_B; genus Advenella. The sequence goes on from NZ_JABUXU010000004.1 coordinate 204,407, forward strand.
GCGGGGCTGGACATCAGCTGGGCGGCAAGGAAACGTCAGGCTGGAACCCGTTCCCCTGATCTTCGTTACTCCTGCGTTGCGGACCGGATCTGCGAGATGGGACGATTTGGCCAGAAAACAGGTTCAGGATTCTATCGTTACGAACCGGGTAGTCGCAAGCCCTTGCCTGATCCCGAAATTGATTTGTTGATTGCACTCTGCGCACAGGAAGCGGGTATTATTCGGCGCGATATTTCAGATCAGGAGATTATCGCACGCACCATCTACGCCCTGGTCAATGAAGGCGCGAAAATTGTGCAGGACCAGATAGCGCAGCGGCCTTCTGACATCGATGTGGTCTATGTCGCTGGATATGGCTTCCCGATTTTTCGCGGTGGGCCCATGTTCTATGCGGATACTATCGGCTTGCCGACAGTGCTTGAGACCATTAAAGAGTTTCACGAACGATTCGGCGATTACTGGTCGCCCGCGCCATTGCTGACGCAGCTGGCACAAAACGGTGGAAAATTTTCAGATCTGTAAGTCACATACCGGAAGTATGGCAGATAACGAGCAGATTCAATAAGGAGCAACTATGGCGTTTGAGAACAAAGGCCCTGAAGCCTACTACTTCGAACGGCTTGAACAGGGAATATTTGAAATACAGCAATGCGCCGGCTGCGGCAAACACCAATTCTATCCGAGAATCCTGTGTGTCCATTGTGGTGGAAGCGAATTAATCTGGAACAAGCCCTCAGGTACAGGGACCGTATATTCATACAGCATCGTGCGGCGTAAGCCTGAAGCAGGCGGCGATTACAACGTTGTCCTGATTGATCTGGAAGAGGGGGTAAGGCTTATGAGTTCGATTGACAACCGTGTTGCAACAGATATTCATATAGGACAGAAAGTGCAGGCCCGGATAGTGCATCGCGATGGTGCCGGTGTCGTTGTGTTTGATGCTGTGGAGGCCACCCATGCTTGATTCGATACGTGGCAAGGTAGCTATTGCAGGGGTAGGCGTAGCCGGTCTGGGCGAGGCACATGGTTACACCGAAATGGAGTTGTTGGCTCAGGCAGCAACCAAAGCGGTCGCCAATGCCGGCCTCACTATGTCCGACATAGATGGAATTGCAACTTGCAGTTCCTCTGCAACCATGTGGGTAATGCCTACTATTGAATATCTGGGGCTGCGTCCGAAGTTCATCGAAAGCACCATGTTAGGCGGATCCAGCTTCCTGGCACATCTTCTGCCTGCGATGCAGGCCATTGCCTCCGGACAATGTAACGTAGTACTGGTATGTTATGGAAGCACACAGCGCACAGCAACCTTCGGTCGCAAAGAAGGGGTAAAAGCACGGGCACTGCTGGATCCTCAGCCTTACGAGCAGCCGTACAAACCACTGTCTCCCATTACCTCATACGCGCTTGCTGCTCAGCGACATATGTACCAATACGGAACAACCAGGCGTCAGTTGGCGGAAGTGGCTGTTGCCGCCAGAAAATGGGCTCAGCTCAATCCAGAAGCGTTTATGCGCGACCCAATGGGCATTGACGAGGTCCTGGCGGCACGCATGATCTCTGACCCATTGTCCGTCAGGGATTGTTGTCTGGTCACTGATGGCGCCGGGGCCTACGTGCTAATGGCGGCAGACCGGGCTCGCGATCTTCCTGTTAAACCAGTGTATGTGCTCGGTAGCGCTACCGCGGTATGGAATCGACAGGTTTCTTCCATGCATGATCTTGCGGTAACGGCTGCTTCGGAATCAGGGCCTCGCGCAATGCAAATGGCGGGTGTTGATCACAAAGACATAGATTTGATCCAGCTTTATGACGCCTTTACGATCAATGTGCTTCTGTTTCTGGAAGACCTGGGCTTTTGTGCCAAAGGAGAAGGGGGCAATTTTGTTGAGAATGGCGGCATAGCGCCGGGCGGTCATACTCCGGTTAATACCAATGGCGGTGGGCTTTCTTGTGTTCATCCCGGTATGTATGGCATCTTTACGCTTATCGAAGCGGTGCGTCAGCTTCGCGGCGAAGGCGGGGAGCGTCAGATTCCATCGGCCAGCATTGCACTTGTTCACGGCAATGGAGGAACATTGTCAAGTCAATCGACGGCTATCCTGGGGAGCGTGCGGCCTTGACCACCATACAGGTCGATACGACACCCCATCAATCAGGGACAAAAATGCTTAACAAAACCTTCGCCGACCTGGAAACAGCAGTGGCAGATGTGCATGATGGCGCGACCATACTTATTGGCGGGTTTGGCGCTTCGGGTGTTCCGACGGAGCTTATTTGCGCTCTCCTGGATCAAGGTGCACGGGACCTGACTATCGTGAACAATAATGCGGGCAATGGTCCAATAGGTCTAAGTCAGTTAATCGAGGCTGGACGAGTGAGTAAAATGATATGTTCATTCGCACGCTCGTCCAACAAACTGCAGCCTAATGCCAGCGCATTCGCGGATGCCTATCGTGCAAAGCGTATCGCGCTTGAATGTGTCCCTCAAGGCACGATGGCCGAGCGAATGCGCGCAGCAGGATCCGGATTGGGGCCTTTTTATACACCGACGTCGTATGGCACCGCCCTGGCAGAGGGCAAGGAAGTCCGGGTGGAAGATGGTGTAGGTTATGTGCTGGAACACCCGCTGAAAGGCGATTTTGCGTTCATTAAGGCCCAATATGGCGATCGTTGGGGGAACTTGACCTATCGCTATGCCGGTCGCAATTTCGGCCCCATCATGGCCATGGCGGCAACAACTACTATTGCACAGGTAGACAGTATTCTTCCCTTGGGAGAACTTCCGCCAGAACAAATAGTAACGCCGGGAATATTCGTTAAGCGGATTATCGAAGTCAAGAGAGATCATCATGTATAAGAAATTATCGCGCGCTGACATCGCCAGATTGGTTGCCGCTGATATACCCGACGGCTGTTACGTTAACCTGGGCATCGGTATTCCTACCCTGATAGCCCAATATCTGCCAGATGACAGAGAGGTCATTCTGCACACGGAAAACGGCATCGTAGGGATGGGGCCGGGAGATAGTGATGCGCCGCTGGATTTGGATTTGATCAACGCCAGCAAGGAGCCCGTTACGATTATTCCGGGCTCGTCGATCACAGACCACGCAACCTCCTTCGCGATGATGCGTGGAGGCCATATCGACTTGACGGTATTAGGCGCCTTTCAGGTTTCTGCCCTTGGAGACCTTGCCAACTGGGACACAGGACGCGCCGATGCTATTCCTGCAGTTGGCGGAGCCATGGATTTAGTAGTGGGTGCAAAGAAAGTGTATGTAACCATGGAGCATGTAACGCGAGAAGGCGAACCGAAGATAGTGCACGACTGCAATTACCCGTTAACAGGTAAGTCGGTTGTAGACAGGATATATACAGATTTGGCCATTATAGATATCACCAACGATGGATTGCTGGTGTCTGCAATGGTTCAAGGGTTAACTTTTGAGAACTTGCAGTCTTTAACAGCGGCGCCGCTGCAATTGGCCAAAGATGTTGTTACGCTGTAAGCGCTATGGATCGCATTGCGAACTGTTGAATCAAAGCGCACGGGGACACTATCATGCCCCGCACGCTGGCCGTTATTCAAGATTTAGAAGACAATTCGTAGAGAAACGATCGGTATAGAGCCAGACGTCGATTTGTGTCATCCTTGCATGGCACAATTTCGCTGACATAAACGTCAGGAATTGTCCTCATGGTCCCGGTTCGGGCTATATATCGACATACGTCAAATGAAGCAGCCAGCCAGTAGCCAAAGTCACAAAAATTTCATTTGCTATTGTCACTATTTCAACTGGCATGGCGCATTGTTTGCTGGTCAATAAAACAAGCAGGCTTCAATCGACGCGGGCGCCAGAGATCTTCACGGCCTGGGCCCATTGGTCGGCTTCCGACACTACATAGTCTCCGAATTGCTCGGCGCTTAAGTCCATCATCTGGCCTCCCATGTCTTCTATGCGCTTCGCGAAGGTGGCATCGGAGGCAACCTTGGCAGATGCGGCATGCAGTTTCTTCTGGATATCGGCATCCATGCCGGCTGGACCGAATATACCGAACCAGGTTGCAGCATTGAAATCCTTTAACCCGGCTTCAGCCATCGTGGGCACATCCTTGATGGCGTCAATCCGTGTCGGGTTGGCAATGGCGATTGCATGTAGTTTACCGGACTGAATTTGCGGCAGTGCGGCAGATAAGGTGATGAAAGCCGATTGTACTTGCCCTGCGAGCATATCGGTAATAAGGGGAGCATCGCCGCGATAAGGCACGTGTACGAAGTTGGCCCCGGTCTTGTTCTGAAACATCGCTTGCGCCAGATGCTGCGGCGAACCATTGCCAGGCGAACCTACCGTAATCCCGTTCTTGCTATTTTTTGCGTTACTGATGTACTCGTCCAGAGACTGTACTTTGTAATTGGGGCTCGTTACAAGCACGATAGGAATCCTGGCAATCAAATGGATAGGCGCGAAATCCTTTATAGGATCATAGCTCAGCTTGCTATATAAGCTTGCGCTAATGGTGTGAGCTGCAGTAGTTGTATAAAGGGTGTAGCCATCCGCAGGAGCGCGGGCAACACTGCTGGCCGCCAGGGTTGTTCCTGCGCCAGGTCGGTTCACCGCAACCACCGGTTGTCCAAGATCTTCGGGCAATTTACTTATGACCATGCGAGCAATAACATCTGTCGCTCCACCTGCGGCATAGGGAATAACCATTTCAATTGGTTTATTGGGATAGTCGCTCGCATATGAAGCAGGGGATATGGCCAAAATCGATAGGCTGGTGGCAATTAGTAAGGTATTAAAGTTCATCCTGTCTCTCCTATGTTTATGTCAACACGAACCTGGTTAATTACGGTTGCGTTTTAAATGTGCAAACATCATAATGATAAAATAGAACTAGTGTTCTGTTTTATCATTATGATGAGTAGATAAACTATTTGCAAGTAATGAATAAAGGATGAAGTTGATCGCTGATCCTTGACAAGCACGTATCTCTGATAAGATAATAAAATAGAATGATCGTTCTGTTAAACGGAACGTTTTTAAAACAATGGAGTGAGTTGATGGCACAGCAGACGGATTTAATCCTCAAAGCCTTTCTGATAAATGGTCAATGGGTTTCCCATGAACAGGATTCTTTTGAATCTATCAATCCTGCTACAGGCCAGGTGAACTACCGGCTGTCAACGGCAAATAAAGCGGACGTTGACCTGGCTGTGCATACTGCCAAAGTTGCCGTCCAGCAGCCTTCCTGGTGCGATATGCTGCCGCACGTAAGAGCGCAAATTCTTAATCGACTGGCCGCTCTGATTACTGAACGTGCTGAGGATTTTGCGCGCTTGCAGATGCTGGAGAACGGCAAAGTCTGGACCGAATGCAAGAACCAGGCCACAAGTGCAGCGGCCACGTTTCGTTATTATGCCGGGGTATGCGAAACGCTCGGCGCCGAAGTGACGCCCTCGCGTGGCAACTATCTCTCCATGGTCACTTACGAACCTTATGGTGTCGTGGCTGCAATTACGCCCTGGAATTCGCCGCTGACGATGGAGGCGCAAAAAGTGGCGCCTGCTCTGGCAGCAGGTAACGCAGTTATTCTGAAACCATCCGAAGTGACGCCTTCTGCCGCTTTACTGTTGGGTGAGCTGGGTCTGGCTGCCGGCCTGCCGCCTGGCATTCTGAACGTACTGACCGGGCATGGGGCAATCACGGGCAAGGCGCTGGTCGAACATCCCGGTGTACGTATGGTGTCGTTTACCGGGGGTACCGCCAGCGGGCGTGCCATCGGCATGGTCGCTGCTGATCGGATTATCCCTGTTGCCCTGGAATTAGGCGGTAAGTCGCCGCATATCGTATTTGATGACGCGAATCTGGAGGCTGCGGTCGAGGGTGTTGTCGGCGGTATTTTTGAAGGGAGCGGGCAATCCTGCGTAGCAGGCTCGCGCCTGTTCGTTCAGCGTGGGGTATATGACAAGCTGCTGGAAATACTCATTGAACGGACTAAACGCATCAAGGTTGGTTTTCCAGAAGACGAAAGCGTTGAAATGGGTCCGTTGGCCACCTTTGCTCACCGGGAGCGCATCGAACAAATGGTAGATAGTGCGCGACAAGAAGGAGGTCATATAGTTCTGGGTGGCAAGCGCCCCGAGCAGCCTGAGCTAACGCAAGGGGCTTTCTATCTGCCTACGATCATTACCGGACTGAACAATCAGAACACATGTGTGCGTGAAGAAATCTTCGGGCCTGTGCTGTGTGTTCTGCCGTTTGAAGATGAAAAGGACTTGATCAGGCAAGCGAATGACAGCATGTATGGCCTGGCATCCGGTATATGGACGTCCAACTACCAACGTGCCTGGCAGGTGGCTCGTGCATTGGAAACCGGGCTGGTGTGGATCAATACTTACAAGCAGCTCTCGATTTCAACGCCTTTCGGCGGATTCAAAAATAGCGGTATCGGCCGCGAAAAAGGTATAAACGGCGTACGTATCTATCAGCAAAGCAAGGGAATCTATTGGAGCATGGATCCGCGCAATTTGCCCTGAACGCCATCCAAAAACATTGACAATTGCAATAAAGAAGGAACACCATGTCTACATTCAAAACTATTGGCTTCATTGGAGTCGGCGTGATGGGAGAGCCGATTTGCCGCCATCTGGCGCAAAAGTCGGGCCGTCCCGTGCTGGCGAACGACCGTGATGAAGCACCATTGGAACGGCTTGCCCAATTTGGCGTGCGCAAAGCATCGGTAGCAGATATTGCTGCTTCTGCGGATATTATTTTCATGTCATTGCCGTCAGGTGAGATCGTTCGCGACGTGGTCGAAGGCCAGGCCGGTAGCGGATTGCTCAGTTTGTGCCGCCCTGACCAAGTGGTGGTTGATCTGAGCACTTCGCCAGTACCGCTGACACGTGAGTTGGCAGACAAGTTTGCAAAACGAAAAATCCACTTTGCCGATGCGCCTGTGATGCGCACACGAGCTGCCGCCGAGGCAGGATCGCTGGCAGTGCCCGTCGGCGCCGACAGTGCACTGTTTGAGCGTATCCGGCCGTTACTCGACATGTTTGCAACCGATATTACCTATGGTGGTGACGTTGGGGCGGGACAGGTCATCAAGATCCTGAACAACATGGTGCTGTATGAAACGGTGCAGGCACTTGCCGAAGCCCGGGCTATCGGTGCTCGCGCCGGTGTAGATCCCGAGACGCTATTTAAGGCCATGTCTACAGGCTCTGCCGATAGCTTCGCTTTACGCAATCACGGCATGAAGTCCATCGTGCCACAAGTATTCCCTGAACGCGCCTTCCCGGTGACATACGCGCGCAAGGATCTGCAATATGCGGTTGCCCTGGCAGACTCAGTGAACGTCGACGCAAGTGGCGCCAGGAATGTGATTGCCAGTTTCGATGCTGCGATCGCGCAGGGCCATGGCGACAAATATGCGCCAGCCATCAGCCTTGTGCTGGAAAAGAACTGATTATTTCCAATGAAATGAGACAGATAGCATCGCCGATCGCGGCATGGCGTCGGGTCGTTCTGTTATGGCATAATACTGTACTCATCATTGGGGTATACGGTTAGACAGATTATGGATGCCAATCAATCATCAGAAAACGGAGTTGCTGCCGTCGATCGCGCAATCGCTATCTTGCAGGCGATGACTACTCAAGCAACGCCTATGGCTCTGGCAGACCTTGCGCGCAGTACCGGTTTATACAAAAGCACGTTATTGCGCCTGATCGCATCACTTGAAAAAGCCTCGCTTATTGCCAGGCGTGCCGATGGCAGTTATGTGCTTGGCCCTTATGCTTATCAATTGGGCCGGGCATACGAGGCTACCCATCATTTGGTCGAAGTTCTCCGGCCTATTTTGGCCGAGCTGGTCGCGCAAGACACAGAGAGTGCGTCTTTCCATGTGTATGACAGCAGCAATGCCCGGCTTTGTCTTTTGCGAATCGACTCTCATCATTCGACGCTGGATCGTATTGATGCGGGCGACTTGCTCCCGCTGGATCGTGGCGCGGCCGGCAAGCTGATTACGCGGTTTCGCAGTACCGGCCTGGCACCAAAGCTGTCCAATGTCACTGCAGTATCTTTGGGCGAACGCGATTCAAATTGTGCTGCAGTCGCTGTCGCTGTGTTTGGCCCGGGCAATCAGATTGTCGGCGCCATATCGCTGTCGGGCCCGAAAGAGCGTTTCACGAACAAGGCAATTAGCAAAATGACCAAACAGGCTCTTATTGCTGCCTCGGAAGCTACGCAGTTGCTGGGCGGACATTGGCCTGGGTCCTGAGCCCTGAGCACAATGCGTTCGCTTTTTTTCTGGGGACGTCAGCCACGCAGTTTATGCCGATGCAATCGCTGCGATTTCCACCTTTATTCGTGAGTCTGCCAGTCGTGCTTCCGAGCAAACCCGGGCTGGCGGATAGGCAGGATCTATCCACTTATCGTAAACGAGATTGAACGCGTCAAAATCGAAAATCGCGGCCAGATAAACGTCTACTTTAAACTTCGAATCCTGCAATTTCACAATTGATGTAAAAAGCCATTAAAATCATGCTTGCCATCTTCGCTTAATGTGAAACGTCTCGGTAAGTGTTGGCTTTCACAACATAAGCGATCAGTTGCGTATCTGGCAATAATGATAATGCGTCATTATTGATGTCCTGTTTCAGATCCCTGCCACTACACGTTTACTTCAATAAAGGTTGTTTTGATGAAAGCCCGCGTCACTATTCGCGAAGTTGCCAAGGAAGCCGACGTTTCGCTGGGTACCGCCTCCAGAGCTATAAATCGAAGCGGGCGGGTCAGCGAAAAGGCAATTATTGCGGTAGAGAAAGCGGCACGCAAACTTGGCTATGAGCCCGATGCTGTTGCTCGCAGCATGCGTACTCGTTCTACCCGTGTAGTAGGTATTTTGGTTTCTGACTTGGCCAATCCGCTATATGCAGCCATGATTACTGCGGCCGAGACAGCCTTTCAGGCAGCGGGCTATTCTCTTTTGGTGGCAAGCACGCATAACGAAACAAAAAGGGAAAAAGCGCTCATTGATTTGTTTCGGGCGCGTCGCGTAGACGGCCTGATACTGGGACCGTGCCAGACCGAATCCATGGATGTCATTAACAGGCTCATGTCCGACATGCCCGTAGTGGCGCTTGACCGGGATTTTGGCGACTCGGCCACGGGTGTCCATGTCGATCACTATAACGGCGCACTCGAGGCGACTCGTTACCTGTTGGATTTGGGACATAGAAATATTGCCTTGATGACGCCGGGCAGCGATCTGAGGCCAGGTCGGGAACGTATTGCCGGTTTCTCTGACGCTTTTAAAGAACGAGGGCTTGAGCCGGCATCACAACTGATCCGGTCAGCAAAATCATCCATGGAGTTCGCATTCAGTGACGCGCTATCACTACTCTCGGGTAAAGACCGGCCGACCGCATTTCTTTGTTTAGGGACGCGCATTCTCGCCGGAGTACTTCAGGCATTGCGTCATTGCGGACACCAGGTCCCTCATGAGACAAGTGTGATCAGCATTGGTGATACCGATTTATCACAATTGTTTACTCCATCCATTACGGCACTGAACTGGGATCTGAATATTGTCGGTACTGTTGCAGCGCAGTTATTGCTCAAGCAACTTGACCGGGAAACCAAAAGCGAGCCTGAACGGATCGTTATCACTACACGCCTTATGCCACGAGAATCCTGCGGTCCTGTTCAGATGCCAATTCGGGGATGATGAGTGGTGTCTGCATTGCCCGAGTGTAGGCTTCAGGATTTCTGACTCGTGCACAACGGTGATGTTTGCGCCAATGGGCCTTGCGGATTCACATGATTATTGAACAGATGAGTATCTTAAACACAATACGCTATGGATAATGCCATTGCCATGCAGTCTGGTTTTTTTGATTATAAAAAAAGGAAACGATTCCATTATATTATAAAATTGCCAGTTATCTAGTGGTAATCCCGGCTCAAATCATAGATCATCATCTGTTACCCTATTCGAAAATTTGATAATAATCGGTGTCCTAGAGGTATATCCGCGTAACACAATTGCGTCTAATGGAAAAAGAATATAAAATGTAAACGTTTCCATTTTGTGGGGGCGTAGTGAAATCACAAAACAGCCAGCACCAATTATTCAGCCTGTCATTTCTGGAATGCATTCCATCAAGCGGAGCAATAATATGAACGACCACACCGGCTGCACAATAATTTTTAAGTGTTGAGATAACAGGAGAGACAAGTGAGACTTTTTCCATATGCATTCTGCTTAGCGGCCTTAATGGTTACTTCATCGGCTCAGGCTGACACGTACCCGGACCGCCCCATACGCATGCTTTTGCCATTCTCGGCAGGAGGCGGCGGCGACATACTCGGCCGTATTATTGCCGAGCAATTTGCAGCACAACTTGGAAAGCCGGTGGTGGTGGAAAACAAGCCCGGCGCTGGGGGGACGATTGGTATCGCGGATGTTGCCAGAGCAAAGCCAGATGGCTATACCATTACGATTGGCGGAATGACTACGCATGTGCTGTCTCCGCATGTTTACACCAAGATTGCCTATGATCCTGTCAAAGATTTCACCTCCCTGGGTGTGATCGGCTCGTCTTCGATTGTGATGATTGCGAATAGTGATTTTCCGGCAAGCAATCTTGCGGGTGTGAAATCACTTAACGATTCCAGCAAGGAACCCTTACAGTATGCTAGTTGGGGGCGAGGTTCCACCGGCCATTTTTGCGGTGAAGTGCTGGCTCAAAAAATGGGAATCAAGTTGGCGCATGTGCCATATAAGGGCACGGCGCAACTGGCGAACGATATCCTGGGCGGCCATATCTCCGTTGGATTTGTCGATATGGTTACAGCGACGCCCTATGTACAAGGCGGCAAAGTCAAAGCCCTCGCGGTCTGTACTCAACGCTCTCCCAGCCTGCCGGATGTTGCCAGTTACAAGGAACAGGGAGTGGACTTTGACCGGGAATTGAACTGGGCAATGTATGTGCCAGCCGGTACACCTGCGCCAATTGTGGACAAATTGTCTAAAACACTCGAACAAACACTTGCACAGCCAGCTATCCAGAAGAAATTGCTGGGCCTGGGCATCACCGCCAAATATGTCTCGGGTGAAAATCACACCAAGGCTATGGTTGCAGATGCGAAGGTGTGGGAAGATATCGCCAAGCAAGCCGGTATTGAAGCGCAATAGAAAAATTAATCCGGTCTCGTCAATGTGATGATGAGACCGGACAATATATTCTGAATAATGGCGTAACGGTTTTCTATGTCAATGCCACCTTTGCTCTATCGCTCTAGCGCAGCAGCTTCCAGCCGCCGTCAACGACAAACTCGGCGCCTGTTATATACCGGGCCTCGTCCGAGGCCAGATAGTAAATAAGATTGGCCACATCTTCGGGGGTGCCTTTTGCTCCCATGGGCGTACGGTCGGCTGTGGTGGGTATGTTCTGTGTATTGTTTTGCCTGGCTCGCGCTGATTTTTGCGTCAGGATATCGTCCAGCATTTTCGTTTCGATGCGTCCCGGGTGTACCGAATTGCATCTAACGGTATTGTTGCCCATGCTGGCAAACAACGCTACAGACTTGGTCAGTTGCGTGACGGCTCCTTTACTGGCGCCATAGGCGACGCTTTGCGTTGTTGGATAGTACGCGCCCACTGAGGACAAGTTTACAATTGCTCCACTGCCTTGTTTTCGCATCAGCTTAACGGCTTCGCGGCAACCGAGGAAAGTCCCGTCCAGATTGACTGCAAGCACACGATGCCACTCGTCAAGCGTAGTGCTCTCGAGCGAACCGTTTAACACATCGCCCACAATTCCGGCGGCGTTGACCAGCACATCCAGAGATGTAAAAGATGACTCTATTTTCTGAAACAGAGAAATCCATTGTGATTCCGATGTTACGTCCAGACAATGGAAATGTACCTGATCTGACGGCGTATAGCTCGCTGGTTCTTGCATGTCCGCGATAATAACTGTTGCTCCTTCAGATACAAATTTTTTGCACGCCGCGGCGCCAATGCCGTTGCTGCCCCCGGTAATTAATACCACCTTATCTTTCGTCGTTTTCACAATTATCTTACTTATATAGTCTGAAGGGTTAGTCGATTCGGATAACGGATTCTTCGCCATCCCAATTTGTATGCGCTTCGGCGATCTTCGCAAAGTATTCACCCTTGCCGCCGGTCATTTCGGACAACTCAATAATGTTACCCGGCATGTCCGGATGCAGTAGATACGCAAATCTTCCCCGTCCTTCCCCCATCCTTCCGGCGTGCCCTTCTTCGTATCCCTGGGCAAGTAATTTATTTCTGTGTTGATCAAAGTGATCAAAGGTCCAGTACGCCACGTGCTGGATACCCTCGGCTCCGGTGCCAAGGAAATCCAAATACAACGAAGGAGCATTGTTGCGTTGCTGGATCAACTCCAATTGAATGCCGCCCGAATTTGCCAGGGCGATAGACAATTCTGGAAGGGCAGATGGCTTACCGTAATAAGAAAATTCAGTTGTGTTTACCTTTTTTTTGTAGAACCAGGGACCTACACCGAGTATCTTGCTCCAATGCGCCATTGCTGTCTCAATATCCCGTACTACCAGACCGATTTGCCTTACATCACCCATTACCTTGGCCATTCCTTGCACTCCTGATTGTTTTCAAATAAAATAGAAACGTTTCTTTTATTTCAATATAACAAGTTTGATTATATATTTCAATATAGTAATTACCTTTATATAAATTCCCGAAATATCGATCTTATAATTTTGTGGAAACGTTATTACTCTATCGCAATTTATGTCGCAACTTTTAATGTGACAACTACCGGTTCGGCTTCAATCCACTGGCCGCTGAACACCCTTTTTAGAAAATGGAGAAGTACATCATGTCGGACGCATCAGTTTTGGACGCTTCAGTATCAGACGCCTTGCAGCAAACCCGTATCAAGACCGTAATAGATCACATGGCGATGGAGTGTGTACATGACTGGGATGCGGTGATCGCTACTTTTGAACATCCACGCTATGAAATGCATGGCAGTGGCATGGTCTACGACGGCGAGAAGGACGTACGCGGCTATTTTGAATCTTCCCGGATTCCGTTCCCGGATCTGACCAATGAAATCATTACGATAGCCGCAGCTGACGATACTGTCCTTGTGGAGTTTTACCTCAAGGGCACCCATCTGGGTGTATTGACAATCGATGGTCGCAACTACGAACCCACAGGTAGAAAAATGCATGTTCGCATGGCCGCGACATTTGAATTTGCAACTGGCTCAGACAAGATTGTTTGCGAGCGACCTTATACATCACAGGATGCAAAACTGCGCTCGCTTGGCTTGATTTGACTGAATATTTAAATGCAGTGAACTTGCCGATAGGTGTGCAACACGCCGCGAGTTCTGTATGAAGTTCCAATTCGGGTATGAGAGTGCTACTGCAAGCCCTTGGAAAATATCCACACACGAGGAGATACACATGTCTTTACCAGAAGTTGTCACAAAGCAGGAGCGTTTACTTACGCTCAACATCAATGAGGGCGTGGAGCTGCCTGGGTCTGCTCCGGGATCGACCATTATTCCGTTGTTCCTTGATCGTGAAAATGGAGTGTGGGTATTGTATGGAAAATTCAACCCAGGCACCCAACTACCTACCCATTTTCATACCGGCGTGGTTCACTTTTACACAACCAAGGGTGAATGGCATTATCTGGAGTATCCCGATGATCCTCAAAAGGCAGGAAGCTATCTTTATGAACCGGGCGGTTCGGTCCATACTTTCTGTGTGCCCAAGGACGCGAAGGAAGCCGCCGAAGGTTTCATGGTCGTTTACGGGGCTAACATCAATTTTATAGATGGCGAGTTTATTGGCATTCGCGACGCCGGGGCAATAGAGGAATCTATTCTCGAAACTGCACGAAAACAGGGGATTCCTATTCCTAAATATATCCGGCCCAAGGGTGGTGCTGAATTTACCAGATAGCCAATGAAGGCAGGGGATATCACTGCATCTGTGACATTTCCTGTTTCATCATTCAAATTGCAAATCATGATAACGTACTGTTGAAAGCACCGTCTCGGCAGTTCGGCCATGAGTCAGTGCGCATGTAAATTGGAAATGGCTAGTACTTAAAAATCAGTAAAAAAAGAAGAGCGATTGGCCGTTGAGTTCATTTTGAGACGGCATTCCTAGCGGGAGAGCCCCGATATAAACTGATCTATAGCGCGAGGTGCCCATCACGCTGCCGCCTTACGTATAGTGTTGACCCAGATGTTTTCTGATGGTTTCTCAGGAACCATTTATTGAGCCATGCTCTCGAAACGGGAGATCGCTGCCTTCGCACGATAAGTGTCTGGAGGATAGGTACAATGGTTTTGTCTGGTTAACAGCGACTGACTAAAATCAGGGTAACTGCTACTGCTCCGGACTTGCCGATTGATCGGCAATCCGCCAGCATCTAGCCAGCCATTTTCCATTAATATGAAACTCGACACATGAACGCCTTCCCTTTCTCAGAAACAGATCCCATTGTCTACGCAGGCCCGCCGCCGAAAGCGTCGGATGTCGTGATCATCGGCGGCGGCATTATTGGCATTACAACTGCCATTTTCCTTGCCCAGCATAATGTGGCGGTAACCGTGCTGGAAAAGGGCCGCATCGCGGCCGAGCAGTCGTCGCGAAACTGGGGCTGGATTCGAAAGCAGGGCAGGGATGAGGACGAACTGCCCATCATGATCGAGGCGGCACGGCTATGGCCGCAACTGGTGCAGGAGTGTGGAGAAGATATCGGACTTCGGCAAACCGGCGTGACCTATCTGGCCAGCTCTGACAAGGAAATGGCCGAGTTCGACGCGTTCATCAAGATCGCTGCTGCACACGACATGGATACCCGGATGCTCGGCGCAGACGATGTCTCAGAGCTGATCAAAGGCATGTCCGGTGCATTCAAGGGCGCGATGATCACGCCTTCGGATATGCGGGCCGAACCCTCGCTGGCTGTTCCGGCCCTGGCCAGACTTGCACGTAGCAAGGGAGTAACGATTGTCGAGAACTGCGCGGCCAGGACGCTTGAGACAGCGGCTGGCAGCATCGCCGGGGTATGGAGCGAGCAGGGGTATATCGCTACGTCATCCGTCCTGCTGGCGGGGGGCGCGTGGTCGTCGCTCTTTTTGAAAAAACATGGCATTTCTATTCCCCAGCTTTCGGTCAAGGCAACTGTCGCGGCAACGCTACCGATGCCCGAGTTCCATGCCGGCGCGGCAGTAGAAAAACACATCGCTTTTCGATGCAGGATGGATGGTGGCTATACGCTGGCGCCCGCAGGCAGCCACCGGCTTTATCTTGGACCGGATAGTTTGCGGCATGCCGCGAAATATTTTCCGGCCTTGAAAGCCGACCCGCTGGGAACCCGTTATGCGCTCTGGGCGCCGGTCGGATATCCCGACGGCTGGACGACCCCTCGTGACTGGGCGCCCGACATGCCCAGCCCTTTTGAGAGCATGCGCGTGCTCAATCCAGCTCCCGATGCCTCTGACCTTCGTTCAATCGAGCGAGGATTCAAGCGGCTTTTCCCTCAGATGGAGCATGTTCGTTTCCAAAAGAGCTGGGCCGGGATGATTGATCTCATGCCCGATACCGTTCCCATTGTTGACTGGGTGCCTACTCATCCTGGTCTTGTTGTTGCGACAGGGATGAGTGGTCATGGATTTGGCATCGGGCCTGGCATGGGCCGCATTATTTCAGATATGATCCAGGGCAACGACGTCGGGCATAACCTGCATCGCTTTCGGTTTTCCCGTTTTACCGATGGGAGCCCGATTCGGCTGGGCACGTCACTTTAGCAACGGCAGAAGCCAATTACGTTCTTGAGAACCGGCAGCGGCGCCATCACGACTGTGTTTCAAGCATCGTAGCTTGCTGCACCGCATGCTCCCACTGCTGCATCAGCGCCTGGGCCCGCTCACGGCCCTGGGTGGGATGAAAGCGCCTCTCGGCGCGCCACAGATGGGAGATCTCCTCGGTGTCGGCATAGACGCCGCTGGAAAGCCCGGCTAGATAGGCCGCGCCCAGCGCGGTGGTTTCGACGCAGGCGGGGCGCACCACGGGAATGCCCAGCAGGTCTGCCTGGAACTGCATGAGCAGATCGTTGACGCAAGCGCCACCATCAACCCGTAACTCGCTTACGGGCTGGCCACCGGCATCGGTCGCGTCGCGGCTCATCGCCGTAAGCAGCGCAGCGCTCTGATAGGCGATAGATTCCAGCGCTGCGCGGGCGATATGGGCCAGCGTCGTGCCGCGGGTGATGCCGGTGATGGTGCCGCGCGCATCCGGCTGCCAGTAGGGGGCGCCCAGGCCGGTAAAGGCAGGCACCATCATCACGCCGCCCGAGTCGGGTACGCTTTCGGCAAGTTGCTGCACTTGGCCGCTGTGTTCAATGGCGCGCAGGCCGTCGCGCAACCACTGCACTACAGCACCGCCGACAAAGACGCTGCCTTCGAGCGCATATTCGGGTGTTGTATGGGGTTGGGCCGCACTGGTGGTCAGCAGGCCGTTGTGCGAGGCCTGGAACACGTCTCCCGTATGCATCAGCATGAAGCAACCGGTGCCATAGGTGTTCTTGGCCATGCCCGCTGAAAAGCAGGCCTGGCCGAACAGTGCGCTTTGCTGGTCGCCGGCCACGCCGCCGATGGCGATGGCGCTGCCGAGCACCTGGGCATCGGTACGACCAAAGTCGCTACTGGACGCTTGCACTTCGGGCAGCAGCGAGCGGGGGATATTCAATAGCGCCAACAATTGCTCGTCCCACTGGTTGGTGTGCACGTTAAACAGCATGGTGCGGCTCGCATTGCTCACATCGGTTACATGTCGGCGGCCTGCGGTCAGTTGCCAAATAAGCCAGCTGTCTACGGTGCCAAAGGCCAATTCACCCCGCTCGGCCGCAGCGCGCGCGCCGGGCACATTGTCAAGCAGCCACTGCAGCTTGGTGCCGGAAAAATAAGCATCCACCAGCAGGCCGGTCTTGGCCTGAATTGTTGCTGCATAACCCTGTTCGCGCAGTTGCGCGCAAGCCGGCTCGGCACGACGATCCTGCCAGACAATCGCATGGTGCACGGGTTCGCCGGTAGCGCGATTCCATAGCACCGTGGTTTCGCGCTGGTTGGTTATGCCTACAGCACGCACATCGGCTGCGGCGACGCCGGCCTTGGCCAGTGTCTCGCGTGCGGTGGCCAGTTGGGTGCGCCAGATCTCCCGCGGGTCGTGTTCGACCCAGCCGGGGCGCGGGTAAATCTGCGACAGTTCCATTTGCGCCTGGGCGACACAATGGCCTTTGGCGTCAAAGAGAATGCTGCGCGAGCTGGAGGTGCCCTGGTCCAGGGCAAGTAAATAGGTCATGGGTGATCTCTACGAAAAAGAAGCAGCTGCGCTCGTCAGTGTCCGACTCCGATATCTAAGCGATACGAATCGTTGAAATAGAGCGCGAGCAGCTTCCGACATTGGTTCTGGTTTTTTTGGGTATGAAGTATGAATTTGGGCTACACCAACAAGGCGTGGACTGATCAGGGCGAGTGGCTACTTATTGGGCTACGATGCATTGCACGCCGGCCTCTTGCAGTAGTGCAGGAAATGGCTCGGGCGGCGGCATATTGGTAAATAGCCGGTGTACCTGATCCATGCGCGCCAGCTCCACCATGGCCTGGCGATGGAACTTGCTGTGGTCGGCAGCAAGCCAGACTTCGCGCGATTGGGCAATAATGGCCTGGGCCACCTTAACTTCGCGCAAATCGAAGTCACGCAAGGTGCCATCCTGCTCGATTCCCGAGATGCCAATGACGCCGATGTCTACCCGGAACTGCCGCATGAAGTCTACGGCGGTTTCACCGACGATACCGTGGTCCAGGGAACGAACCACGCCGCCGGAGACAATGACTTCGCAATCGGGATTATCGGCCAGAATGGCCGCTACGTTCAGGTTGTTGGTGATGACCCTCAAGGCGCGATGACGCAACAGTTCCCGTGCGATGGCCTCGGTGGTTGTGCCGATGTTCAGAATAAGCGAACACCCTTCGGGAATGGCCTTTGCCACTTCACGTGCAATGGCTCGCTTTGGCTCTTCATTGAACAGCCGGCGTTGCAGATAGGCAATATTCTCAGTGGTCGATTCCGGTATGCGTACTCCGCCGTGATAGCGGGTCAGCACGCCTGTTTCGGCCAGCTGTTTGACGTCCCGGCGAACAGTTTGCAGTGTGACTCCGAATCGATCAGCCAGCGCTTCGACAGACATAGACCCTTGTCGTCGGACTTCATCGATCAACTGATCCTGGCGAGGATTTGCACTCATGAATAATGCCTAAAGGAAAATATGTATAGCCTAAAGGAAAAAAAAAGAATAAACCATAGGGATAACCATTATGAAAATTGATATACATCAAGGACAAAAACGAACATAATAGAAAATAAGAAATCAATATAGAAAACACTTGTGTTCGTTTTAACTATTTGTACCGTCACAGATGACCCCAACCCCTGAACAACTGATTGAATGCAAGCAACGCTTTGACCGCGATGGCTATGTGGTGCTTGAAAGCCTGATCGCACCGGCCCATGTCGAGCGGCTGAAAGAGGCCTTGCTGTCCGTTGAAGCGCACCACGGTTTTGGATACGCAAAAACTTCGTTTGAAGGGCTCAAGACTGTTCGCATTAATAATTTGCTGGCTTATGACGAGGCTTTCTGGGACGTTCCCCTGCAGCCATCGGTACTGGCGCTTGCCGAGTCGCTGCTTGATCGCGAGCTGCTGCTCTCTTCCCTGTGCTCGCTGACTATGGGGCCGGGTCAGACCGCACAACCGCTGCACGAGGATACACAGCAACTGGCGCTGCCGCGTCCGCGCCCGCCGCTTGCAGTCAATGCAATGTGGGCGTTGAGTGATTTTACCGAAGCCAATGGTGCGACCCGTATCGTGCCAGGCAGCCATAAGCTGGATCATGCGCCCGCGTACGGGATTGAAGTGCAAACCGTTGCAGCGACCATGCCTGCCGGCAGCGTGATGCTGTTTGACAGCGCCTTGTGGCATAAAGGCGGCGCCAATACGACCGATGAGCGTCGCTATGCGCTCTCGTGCTATTACTGTGCGGGCTGGATGCGTCAGCAGGAGAACCTGCTATTGGGTATTCCCCGCGAAACGGCCGCAAAATTTCCGCGCCGCCTGCAGGAGTTATGTGGCTACGGGATATACAAGGGCCAATACGGTCATATCGAAAACAATGATCCGATCGAACTGCTGGGCCAGGAAGGCCGCCCCACGGTGTGGGAAGCGACGGATCGCAAGTTGCAACGACGCCAAGCACAAAGCTGATCATGACGGCTCCAAACGCACTGCAGGGGATTCCTGCGTCGGTCGTACATCTGCTGCGCGATGCCGCGCAAGATTATCCCCGGCATTGGGCCTTGCGCTTCGAGGGGCAACGCCTTTGCTACGCTGACTATGCAGGTATCGTTGGCGCACTGGCGCAGGAGCTGCGTTCCACGGTGGCGCCCGGCGAGCGGGTAGGACTGTTGCTGCAAAACTCGCTTGATCTGGCGATCGTCACCTTTGCTGTCCATGCCCTGAGGGCGCAGGTTGTTGCGCTCAATCCGGGCTACGGTGAACGTGAATTGCAGGCGATGCTGGCCGATGCCGATGTGTGTCTGCTCATCGTCGATGACAGCGTGCGTGTGGATCTGCCAACGGTTTGCAGCTTGCCTGTTGAACGCATCCTGCAGACGGGCAGCAGCGGTTACAGTTTTTTGCGCTTGCTCGATTCACAAAGACCGTTGCCGCAGGATTTGCCTGGCCACGCCGATCTGGCAACGTTGCAATACACCGGTGGCACCACCGGCCAGCCCAAGGGCGTAGATATTTCGCATGGTCATCTTGCAGCTAATTTGCTGCAGCGCGAGGCCCGTCTGTCGACGCGGCCGGGCCAGGAGGTGGTGCTATGCCCCATGCCGCTGTTTCATGTATCGGCCGTGGCGATGTGTCTGCATTTAAGTGCCTTTGCCGCGTCCGAACTGCTTATCCAGCGGCGCTTTGACGCCAGGGCCGCCGTACATGCACTGGTGCATGAGGGGGTGACCTTGATGTCGGGGGCGCCCGCCATTTTTCATGATCTTCTGCGCCAGCCTGATATCGAGCAGGTTAAAGCAGGCACGCTGCGCGCCTGCTTTAGCGGTGCGGCGGCATTGCCTGAACGCACGCTGAGGGAATTTGAACGGCTGACCGGTTGCCCGATTTATGAGGGCTATGGACAAAGCGAAGCTGGCCCCTGTCTTACCTACAATCCGGTGCAAGGTGTGCGCAAGCCTGGTTCCGTCGGCCTGCCTGTGCCTGGCTGCGAGCTGCGCATTGTTGATGAACAGGGCAATAATGTACCCATAGGTGCGGTGGGCGAAATTTGCGTACGAGGGCCACAGGTGATGGCCGGCTATCGCAATCGACCCGATCTGACACAGCAGGTATTGCGGGATGGGTGGCTCTATACCGGTGATCTGGCAAGCCAGGATGAGGACGGCTATGTGTTCATCCAAGGCCGTTGCCAGGAAACGATCAATGTTGGCGGATTCAAGGTGTATCCGCTGGAAGTTGAGCAGACGCTGCGCGCGTGCGCGAGCGTGGGCGACTGCGCAGCGTTCGGCGTACCTGATGAGCGCCTTGGTCAGGTAGTTCACGCCTGGGTTACGCCTGCCCCAGGTTGCGCGCCCAATGAACAGGCGCTGCGCGCATATTGCGCGTCGCAACTTGCGCATTACAAAACACCCAGACGCATTGCCATTACCGACGCGCTTCCGCGTACGGCTGTGGGCAAGCTTGCGCGCAAGGAACTTAAACCCGTTGGCGCGCCATGATCGCGCCGCGTTTTGCAACATAACAAAGGAAGACAGATGCTGAAGAATATCGATATGGACAAGCTCAAGCACCAGCTCGCCGAAGACGGCTATGCGGTGGTTGAAAACGTGCTTGACCAGGACCAGTTGGAGCGCATTCGCGAAGTTGTCGCCAAGCGCATGGCGCATGAGCTGGCCAATCCGCTGCCACTCGATGATGAGAAGCATGAAGACGACGAAGAAATTCGCGCTTACTATAAAAAACACTATACCGTCAGTGACGCCGAAGCCGAGCGCATGGTGGCGCGTATTCACCAGTACCGTCGCGACAACGCCGGCGCGCGCTGGCCCATGCCGATCAGCAAGGTTTCTAAAAATTTCCTGCACCTGCCTACGTTGTTCGATAACGACAATTCGCAGCGCGTCTGGAACCTGCTTACTAAAGAGCCGGAACTCATTCCCCTGATCGAGCACCCGGTTGTGTTGCCGATGGTGCAGCATATGATGGGTGAAGACTGTAACCTGCACGATTTCCAGTCCACCAGCATCGGCCCGCAAACCGGTGGTGGTGCATGGCACGTGGATGCGCCGCTGGGCCAGATTGCCGAGCCGCTGCCAGAGTTTCCGCTGACGCTGCAAAACGTCTGGATGCTGGATGACTTTACTGCCGATAATGGCGCGACACGCGTGATGCCAGGCAGTCACAAGTTGCGCAAGTCGCCGCCGTGGGGCAGCGATCCGCTGGAAGGCGAAGTCACGCTGACCGCGCCAGCCGGTTCCGTCGCAATATGGCTATCGAACACCTGGCACCGTTCAGGCTCGAATCATACCGATGCCAAGCGTCGCGCCATCCTGTGCAACTACAACGTGTCCTGGTTGCGCTTTTTCGCGGACTTTACGTCCACGCTGCCGCCAGAAGTGATTCCTACGCTGTCAGAGCGTGCCAAGTACCTGCTGGGTTTTGGTGCTTGTGCTCCGAAAATTCGTTGATTGCCTACTCATGCAGAAATACAACGTCAGTATTGATCTGAAACGCCCCGACCTCGCGGGCGGGCAAGTCCATGGCTATTGCGCGCCGCAATTTTTGCCTGTGCTGGACGCATTCGTCGAAAATTTTGACGGTGACATCGAGCATGGCGCATCTCTGGCCGTCGAACAGGGCGGACAGACCGTGATCGATGTCTGGGGCGGTTTTGCGGACTTGCCGACACAACGCCCGTGGCAGCAGGATACGGTTGGCGTGGTGTT
Organism: Advenella sp. FME57; assembly: GCF_014897675.1. GTDB lineage: Bacteria > Pseudomonadota > Gammaproteobacteria > Burkholderiales > Burkholderiaceae_B > Advenella. The sequence continues at coordinate 226,532 of NZ_JABUXU010000004.1, forward strand.
CTCCAATACGAAGGCGGCAACGGCCTTGTGTGCGCACATCCTGGCCGATGGTGGTGCACTGGATATTGACCAGCGCGTTGCACACTACTGGCCCGAATTTGCCGCACAAGGCAAGGGTGACGTTACCGTGCGCATGTTGTTGGACCATTCGGCAGGCGTGCCTGCGCTTCGGCAGATGCTGCCTGACGGCGCGGTATTTGACTGGACCGAGATGAGCACGCGCCTTGCCAACGAGGCGCCGTACTGGAAGCCGGGAACCAGCGTGGGCTACCATGGCCTGACGTTTGGCTGGCTGGTGGGTGAAGTGGTGCGACGCGTTGCCGGACAGTCGCTAGGGCACTTCTTCCAGGAGCGTGTTGCGAGGCCATTGGGCTTGGATTTCTGGATAGGCCTGCCCGAAAGCGAAGAGCCAAGAGTGGCCAAAATTATGCCGGCCAGGCCAGCGGAGCAGCCGCGCAATGCGTTTGAGCAGGCCATTGCGACCGCGCCCGAGAGCATCAGCAATCTGTATTTTCGCAATACGGGTGGCTGGCGGCCCAGCGGTTTCAATTCGCGCCAGGGCCATGCCGCCGAAATTGGTGCGGCCGGCGGCATCACCAACGCACGTTCTTTGGCCCGCATGTACAGTGCGCTGTCACTGGGCGGCGAGCGCAACGGCGTGCGCGTGATCGGGCATGCAACGCTTGAACGTGCTGCCGAGGTTTCATCGGCAACCAACGAAGACTTGTGTCTGCTGGTGCCGACACGCTTTGCAGCCGGCTTTATGCGCAGTATGGATAACCGTGCACGCGGGCTGGACAGCGCCAGTTTCGGACGTGATGCTTTTGGCCACGTCGGGGCGGGTGGGTCACTGGGTTTTGCCAGTGAGCAACATCGCATCGGCTTTGGCTACACAATGAATCACATGGGAGCGGGCGTGCTGCTTAACGCGCGCGCCGATCGGCTGACGCAAGCCTTGTATGGCGTATTGGCCCGGTCATAAATTTGTAGACATTCTTTTTTAAAAATCAGCAGGAGACATGGTTCATGACCACTCGTAAAAATTTTATCGTTCGCGCCTGCCTTACCGGCGCGCTTGCAATGCTTGGCGTAAGTGCTGCACATGCGGCAGATCCGGTCAAAATCGGCTATCTGATTCCGCTGTCGGGCAGCGCTGCTGCGTCGATCGGCCGTGATATGTCGCGTGCGACGCATCTGGCAGTAAAGCATATCAATGAAAGTGGCGGCATCAAATCGCTGGGCGGCGCCCAGTTAAAGCTGCTGGAGTCCGACACCAGGGGCGATCCGAAAGTGGCGCTGACTGAAACCGAAAGACTGATCACGCGTGAAAAAGTGCCTGTTTTGCTTGGTGCGTTCCAGAGCGGTACCACCTTTCCGGCCACAGCCGTGGCTGAAAAGTATAGTGTGCCTTGGGTGGTAGACCTGGCAGGCAAGGGCGAAATTACCGAACGCGGCTTCAAATACGTTTTCCGTGCCACTCAGGTGCCGGCCGCTGCCAATGCAGAAGGTATGGCTGATTTTGTTGCCTACGCCAGCAAGGCGACCGGCAAGCCGGCAAAAACTGTGGCCATGGTCTATGAAAACACCGATTGGGGCCAGGACATGGCCAATACACTGCGCAAGAAGTTCAAGGAACAAGGCGTGGAAATCGTACTGGACGAAGGCTATCCGCCCAACAGCCCCGACCTGCGTCCGCTGGTCCTGAAAATCAAGGGTCGCAAGCCTGACGTTGTCACGGTCACTTCATACGCTGCCGACGCCGTGCAACTGCACAAGCTGCTGGCGCAAATGCGCGTGTCGGCCATGGGATACATCGGCAGCGCAGGCGGCCAGATCGACAGCGGCTTTCTACCGCAAGTGGGCAAGGGTCCTGCCAAGGGCGTGTTCACGACCAACGGCTGGGCAGGATACGAGTCTGCCGTTACCACGCCTTTTGCCAAGAAGTTCTGGGATGAATTTACCGGGACGTACAAAGCCGAACCCAATGAATTGTCTGTGAGCGCCTATGGTGCGGTGTGGGTGATCAAAGATGCGCTGGAGCGCGCCGGCAAGGCCGAGCCGCAAGCCATCCGTGATGCGCTTGCCACAACCAGCATCAAGGGGACCGATCTGAACAAGCTGCTTGGCTACGACATTGTGATTGATGAGAAGGGTCAGAACCCGCTCAAAAAATTCGTGGTGCAGCAGATCACGCCCGAGGGAGAATACCGCACCATCTGGCCGGAAGATCTGGCGTCCAAGACCTACAAAATGGTCTGGCCTGCCGCCACTTACTGATCAGGACTCTGGTCATCGCTTTGTCGGCTGCCGCCTGATTTGACATCACCGGCAGTCCGCTTTTTTCAAATACGTGAGGATTCGCTTTGAGCATTTATCTTCAAGCATTGCTCGGTGGCATTGCCACCGGAGCAGTATATGGTCTGATCGCGCTTGGGCTGAGCCTGCAGTTTGGCGTGATGAAGATCATCAATTTCGCGCACGGCTCGTTCCTGATGGTCGCGATGTACGTGACCTACTACACCTGTACCAATTTCGGCCTGCACCCGCTGGCGGCGGCGCCCATCGCGGCCGTTGTCCTGTTTTTTGTGGGATGGGCGTGTCAGCGCTTTTTCATCGATGGCATCTATCGCAAGGAATCTTCGCGTGAGCCTATCGGCGTGCTGATCTTCACGACCGGTCTGTGGATCTTTCTGGATTATTTCGCGCTCGCGCTGCTGGGACCCGACAGCCGGATGATTGACAGTCCCTGGTCCAACGAGGTGGTGATCATGGGTGACCTCATATTCACGTATCCGCAGATTGCCGGCTTTGTGATTGCTGCGCTTGTCACCATCGGGCTGGTTGCCTTTATGCGCTATACGGCGCTGGGCCGCGCCATTCGAGCAACGGGCCAGGACCGCGAGGCAGCCAGCGTGCTGGGTATCGACAGCAAGCGTGTCTACCAGCTGTCCTTTGCTATCGGCCTTGGCGTACTGGGTATTGCAGGCGCGCTGCTTTTGCCCATGTATCCGGTCAACCCCTTCGTTGGCGACATCTTTGGCATGCGTGCCTTCGTGATCGTGGTGCTGGGCGGGATCGGCTCGATCGCTGGTGCTTTCTGGGGCGGGATTATCGTGGGCATTCTTGAATCCGTGGGCAGCCAGGTAATTCCGGTTACCTATGCTGAAGCGCTGATTTTCCTGCTGTTCCTGGGCGTGATGTATTTCCGTCCGAGCGGATTGTTTGGCGTGGAGAAAGAATGATGACAGTGCAAGGTTCAAAACATTCATCGCTATGGGGCGCGCTCATTGCCGTGCTGGCGATTGCGCCGTTGTTTACCGGCAGCCAGTACGTGCTGTCGATCGCGGTCATGACACTGCTGTATGCCTATCTGGCGTTGTCCTGGAATGTGCTGGGCGGTATCGCCGGACAGCTCTCACTGGGACATTCAGCGTACTTTGGCATTGGCGCGTATGCCTCGACCTGGTTCTTCGTCAATATGGGCATCAGTCCCTGGATCGGCATGTGGATTGGTGCGGCATTGGCCATTGTTGCGGCGGTGATCGTGGGAATGTCGAGCTTGCATTTGCGTGGCGCATACTTTGCGCTTGCCACCATTGCCTCGGCCATGGTGATCAAAACGCTGGTGGAAAATGCCGATGACCTGCTCGGCGGCCCACGCGGAATGGAAGTAACACTGTTGCGCGATGCGCCGTGGCAATTCCAATCGACCAGCAAAGAGTTCTACTATGTGATCGCGCTGGTATTTGTGGTGCTGGCCTTAGTTATCAACTGGCGCATCCTGCGCAGTCGTTATGGTTACTACCTGGCTGCCGTGCGCAACGACCAGGACGCGGCATTGGCGCTAGGCGTGCCCACCACACGCTATAAGCTTTATGCCGCGATGATCAGCGCAGCCATGACCGCTATCGGCGGCACATTCTACGCCCAATTCGTGCTGTTCGTCAGCCCGGACAAGGTGTTCGGCGCGAACCTGGGCGTGGTGATTGCGGTGGTTTGCATCATCGGCGGCCGGGGTACGCTGTGGGGTCCGGTATTGGGCGCATTGTTGCTGTTGCCAAGCGAAGAGCTGGCCCGCTCATTCTCCGGGGGCCTTCTGGGGGCGGATATGATGCTCTACGGCTTGCTGCTGATGCTGGTGATCTGGTATGAGCCACGCGGCCTGGTCGCGATCTTTCAGCGCTGGTTCAAGCGGCCGGTCAAGCAGGGAGTAACGAAATGACAAGCACGACACTGCTGGAATTTGACGGCGTGGGCAAAAGCTTTGGTGGCCTGCGCGCAATCGATAATGTAAGTTTCAAGGTCAATGATGGCGAGATTGTCGGATTGATCGGCCCCAATGGCGCCGGCAAGACCACACTATTTTCCATGGCCTCCGGATTTCTGAAGCCAACCGACGGACAAATCCGTTTCCAAGGCAAACGCGTGGACGGGTTTGATCCTCCGCATATCTGCCGTGCCGGCCTTGTGCGCACATTCCAGATCGTCAAGCCGTTTGGCGAGATGACTGTGATAGAAAACGCCATGGTTGGTGCATTTTTGCACCATGCCAGGCCACAAGACGCACGCGAGGTGGCTGCCAGGGTGTTGCAGCAGGTCGGGCTGGGCGCCCGTCAGGAGCAGGTTGCCAAAACGCTGACGCTATCGGGCCGCAAGCGGCTTGAAGTGGCCAAGGCGCTGGCTACACATCCGAAACTGCTGTTGCTCGACGAAGTGATGGCTGGCCTGACCAGTGTCGAGACTGCCGAAATGCTGGAGTTGATTCAAAGCCTGCGCGCATCGGGCGTGAGCATTCTGGTCATTGAACACAATATGAAGGCAGTGATGAGCCTGTCGAACAAGATCGTGGTTATTCAGTACGGTAAAAAGATTGCGGAAGGGACACCGGTAGAGGTTGCCAACGATCCGCAAGTGATCTCTGCATACCTGGGAGGCGAGCATGCTGCTTGATGTGAACGACGTAAGTTCGGGCTATGGCGATGTGCAGGTTCTCAATGGCATCAATATCAATGTGAAAGAGGGCGAGATTGTCAGTATTGTTGGCGCCAATGGCGCAGGCAAGACGACGCTGATTCGCGCCATCATGGGCACCTTGCCGGTCACCAAGGGGCAGATTCATTTTGGCGGCAAGCGCATTGACGGCCAGGAATCGCACCTGATTGCGCGGGCCGGCATTGCCCAGGTGATGGAAGGGCGTCGCCTGTTTGGCCATATGGAAGTGGAAGACAATCTGCTGGTTGGTGGAGATATTCTGAACGATAAGGCGCAGCAGCGCCAAAACCTGGAATGGATCTACAGCATGTTCCCGCGTCTGAAGGAGCGTCGCCGCCAACTGGCGCGCTCGTTCAGTGGCGGGGAGCAGCAGATGCTGGCCATCGGCCGGGCGTTGATGACCTCGCCCAGGTTGTTGTTGCTGGACGAGCCTTCCATCGGCCTGGCACCCATTATGGTCAAGGATATTTTTGAAAAACTGCCCCTGATCCAGGGTCGCGGCGTCACGATTTTGCTGGTCGAACAGGATGTGCACCGCTCGCTCAGCATATCGGGCCGCGGGTATGTCATGGAACATGGCGAAATTGTCCTGGCCGGTACGGGGCAGGAGCTACTCAATAACGAGCGCCTGCGGCAAGCCTATATGGGTATCTGACCGTCTGCGCGTGTTCATATACAAAAAGTCTGTTCGCACGCCGCAGCACCGATGCGAAGTATCGGTGCTGCGAACCATATGCTGCGCGCGAAACGCAAAACAAGAGAGTGGGCGAGGTGACGAAGGCTGGAAAAATCGGATGGGTTTTTTACACGCCGATGCATTAACTTCAGACTGTTTGCAATGATGTGCGCGGCTTGCCACGCACAAGACATAGTTACCTAATAACCTGGCCATTGATGTCGTATGACTGTTGAATTAAATACTTTGCCGTTGAAAACCGGGCGTGCCCAATTGCTGGCCCGCCTGGCTGAACCCAAAACCTATGACCTGGCGGTCATCGGTGGCGGTGCGACTGGCCTGGGTGTGGCGCTGGATGCAGCTGCCCGCGGCTTTTCGGTGGTGTTGCTGGAGTCGCATGACTTTGCCAAAGGCACCTCGTCACGGGCGACCAAACTCGTGCACGGCGGTGTGCGCTATCTGGCACAGGGCAATATCGCGCTGGTACGTGAGGCGCTGCACGAGCGTGCCACGCTGCTGCACAATGCACCGCATATTGCGCAGCCTCTGGCTTTCGTCATGCCCTCGTATAAGCTGCTGGACACGCCGTTCTACGGCATTGGCCTCAAGGCATACGACGCGCTGGCGGGCAAGGCCGGCCTGGGGAACACCCAGTTTCTGAGCACTCGCCAGACACGAGCGCTGTTGCCTACTGTACAGCCGCAAGGGCTCAAGGGTGGCGTCAAATACTGGGACGGGCAGTTCGACGATGCCCGGCTGGCGCTGGCGCTGGCTCGAACGGCAGCACGCCATGGCGCACTGCTATTGAACTACTGCCCGGTTACGAAACTGATTCACGACAACGGGCGCGTGGCAGGGCTGGTGTGCGAAGATGGTGACTCGGGCTGCAGCTACCAGGTACGCGCAAGATGTGTGGTCAACGCTACCGGTCCGTGGGTGGATGCCTTACGTGAGATGGACGGCGCCGAATCGGGTCGCGCCACCCGACCCATTGTTGCCCCCAGCCAGGGCGTGCATGTGGTGGTGGACCGGGACTTTATGCCTGGCGACCATGCGCTGCTGGTGCCCAAGACGGCAGACGGCCGGGTGCTATTTGCCGTGCCATGGCTGGGCAAGGTCATTCTTGGCACCACGGACACGCCACGTCACGACCTGGCCCGCGAGCCGGCGCCCTTCCAGGCCGAACTGGACTTTATCCTGAGCGAGGCGGGGCATTACCTGAACCGTCGTCCCACTATGGCCGACGTGCGTAGTATGTGGGTGGGTCTGCGCCCGCTGGCCCGGCCCCAGGGCGACGATGGCGAAAATACCAAGGGTATCAGCCGAGAACATACTGTACTCACCAGCGCCTCTGGCATGGTGACAGTCACGGGTGGCAAATGGACAACTTACCGTGCCATGGCCGAGGATGTCCTGCAAGCATGCTTTACCGCGGGAGCGTTGCCCACCCGTGCGGGCGGGGTCACTGTAAATTTGCCACTGGTTGGCGCGCCACCCGACGGGACCACGCAGCACAATATGCATATGCCGCAGGGCCTGCATTCCTACGGCAGCGAGGCCGCTGTCGTAAACGCGCTGCCCGGTGCCGACCGCTGGCTGACCGACGGCCTGAGCGAGGCCATGGTGCGTTTTGCCGTTAGCCACGAGTATGCCTGCACCGTGGAGGATGTCCTGGCGCGACGCTCGCGCTTGTTGTTCCTTGACGCCAGGCAGGCCGCGGCTGTCGCCCCGCAGGTCGCTGCCATCCTGCAGCAAGCGCTGCAGCAGGATGAAGTGGGACTGCCGGCGTTTCTGGCACTGACACAACAGTATATGGGTCAGAATGATTGAGCTTTTGCATAAAGCTCGATTGTCTCGGCGCTTGCGCTGTCCCTGTCGCAGTACATATGGGCTACAGCAAACACACTGACAACTTCAGATCTCCTGAACAAGCAATGCGATATCGACATGGCGGCACACCTATGGGGTGACACCAATTTACAAATCGCGGAGCATTTCTCCGACAAGCAAGGTTCCAATACTGACAATGATGGTGCCATGTGTTCGAAGTACAGTGTATTAGCCTCGTTTATGAACAATGGGCCGTTGCCACTGAAAAAGCCGACCGCTGCTGCACGCTTCTTTTGGCGCCTCACGTTGCGCGCCGGAATGAAATGGCACGATGCCTGGCCGGGTAATTTCAACATGCCCGGGCAGCCACCCCTTATGGTGGCCAGATCTCTGTCGTGAGGCTGCACTTTATTCATCTTGCTTAGAACAAGTAATACGCTCGAAGCCCGCAATCGCTGGCATGCGTCAACCCAAGCGCTGACCCGTGCGTCCACGTTCAAACACTGCCAGAAGACATTTCCGACCTCCCGAACTTATCGGCTTATCGCTGAAGAAAAACCTGCATTGCGGGTTTTTACCTATTTTATAGTGGTTGTAAATGCAGCAACTCTTGTGTATTCTGAGCTTTGCTCGACGCCGGTCAGGCGCAGTAGCTGGCTCTAATGGTGCTATTTAAAGCGACAGGAGCCCCAATTAATATTCTAGCGGCTTCACTCCATTCGGTCGTTCTCTGCTACCAGGGACGGGACAAGCACATCGCAACTGCGAGGAGGTCGTATAAAAAGGAGACACCATCCATATGAAAAGCTTAAAAAACAAGTTGCAGCGAGCGTGCGCATTCGCTTTATTTGCAACCAGCATATTGCTATTGCCGTTTGTGGCGCGCGCCGATGATTTTCCGACCAAGCCTATTACCATTGTGGCTCATACCGCTGCGGGTTCGTCGACGGACCTGTTTGCACGAGAGCTCGCCCAGGCAGCGACCCCAATTTTTGGCAAACCCGTGGTTGTCGTTAACAGACCGGGCGGAAGTGGTGCAACTCAAATGGCGCTCATTAGCTCAGCGGCACCGGATGGGTATACCGTAGGGGTGAACACCAGTTCTCACGTCACGGCGATGCTGACGAACCTGAAGGGGACTTACACTCCGGCGGATTTTTCGTGGATTGTACTCAATCAGATCGATCCCTATATTCTCGCCGTCCATGCTGATAGTCCATATAAATCACTTAAAGACTTGGTTGAGGCGGCAAAAGGAGGGCAACGAGTGAAGATAGGAGGATATGGTGCAGTGGGTGCCTCCCACAATATCGCAGTACAAATATTCGCCGACAAGGCTGATATGCCTGTTACCTGGGTCAGTTACCCCGGTTCGGGAGATGCCGCGACTGCTGTATTAGGCAAACATATCGATGCTGTCAGTATCAACCCGGGCGGTACGCTCGCCTTCGTGGCCGCAGGACGCATAAAGATTCTAGGGGTGATGAGTGACAGTCGGGTCAGCAGTCTTCCTGATGTCCCGACTTACGCAGAGGCGGGTTATGACGTCGATACCTCCTGGAAACAGATACGAGGCCTGTACGGCCCGAAAGACATGCCTGAAGATATTCAGAAAAAATTGGCTGATGGCTTCCGTAAAGCCATGGAGACGCCGCGTTTTAAAGAGTATATGAAGCGTTCTGCCCTGGAAGCCGGTGATCTGGGCCCCGGCGAGTACCGAAGCTTCATTGACGATGCCACGAAAAAAACACAACAATGGTTAACCAAACTGGGAATTACCCAATGAGTCCGGAGCTGACCAATTCATCGGATAAAGCGCCCGCTGTGCTGATGTTAAACGGGAGGGTTGCGCTGGTTGTTGTGGCACTGCTTAGTTTGTGCTGCTTTACCTGGATGGCCTGGCAGAGTACGGCTTTTCCTGCGGCGTTTAATAGCGCGGAAGTGGGCGCAGCTCGGGTGCCACTTATTGCTTGCACCGGTGGAATTCTGACCAGCATCGGATTGATCGTACACGCGATCCGTCGAAAGTTCGACAGCATGGCAACTATTGCCATACGAAAGCCGTTAGGCGTTTTGGTCGCGTTAGCGCTGACAATTCTATGGGTTTGGGGGATGCCTCATATAGGGTTTTATCTTGCTTCGGTCGTCGTCGTGCCGCTCATCATGCTGGCCGGGGGAGAACGACGTCCGATGATGCTGGTGCTATCAACAATTGGTTTCGTTGTATTCGTGCATGTGTGCTTCTCTTTTCTGCTGGACATCGAGTTTCCTTAGGAGTTTGCTTTGATAGAGAGTCTTGTTACAGGGTTCGGGCTGGTGCTCCACCCTTATGTCCTACTTGCGCTGTTCGGCGGAACGATAGTCGGATACATTATCGGAGCAATGCCAGGCCTGGGGCCAAGCCTGGGAGTTGCGCTTTTGGTTCCGTTCACCTATGGTGTTGATCCGGTGGTAGCGATGGTGGGTTTGGTAGGCCTCTATATGGCTGCTGAATACGCAGGGGCAGTAACCGCAGTCATATTGAATACCCCGGGTACGGCAGCAGCAGTAGCAACAGCCTGGGACGGGTACCCGATGGCAAAAAAGGGCGAGGCAGGGTGGGCTTTGCACGTGTCAATCATCAGTTCAGGTATTGGTGCCCTGCTCAGTGCGATTCTTTTGATTGGTACAGCCATACCGCTTTCCGAGTTTGCCTTGAGATTCGGTCCGCCGGAATATTTTGCGCTTGCGCTCTTTGGCCTCAGCTTGGTTACAAGTCTCGGCGGCAGCTCGGTTCTTCGCGGGCTGCTCTCTTTATTCCTCGGAGTCGCAATAGCAGTCATCGGTATGGATCCTGTCACCGGGATCCCGCGATTTGCTATTACCTCAGAGTTCTTTGAAGGAATCCCCTTGGTGCCAATGCTGCTGGGCTTATATGCCGTGTCCGAAGCATTGTACATGCTGGAGGGATCTACTGCCAAAACGCTGAAGGTGACCATAGGGAACGTGTTGTCCCTGCACTTGTCTCGCTACCGTCCCTTGATGGGGACAATTTTGCGAAGCTCGGGCATCGGATACTTTATTGGTGTTATACCTGGCGCCGGTGCTTCGATCGCTTCCTTGATTGCTTATAGCCATGCCAAACGACGCAATGGAAACAATGAGCCGGCTTTCGGAGAGGGTAATCCGGCGGGTGTTGCCGCGTCGGAGGCGGCCAACAACGCCGCAGTTTCGGGCGCACTGGCGCCCTTGCTTGCCCTGGGTGTTCCGGGCTCTGCTACTGCGGCGGTCTTAATCGGTGCATTAATGATTCAGGGTATCCAGCCTGGCCCTATGCTGTTTGTGAACAACCCTGAGATTCCTTATTCAGTCTTTGCCTCTATTCTTATCGGCACTCCACTTATGGTTATTGTGGGCTTGCTGGGTGCCAGGCTTTGGGTGAAGGTAACGGCAGTCCCGCAATCACTTCTGGCAGCACTTGTCATTGGTATATCGATCGTTGGCGCCTTTGCTTCTACTAACTCGATGTTTCCGGTGTATGTCACGCTGGTTTTCGGCATCATCGGTTATGTTCTTCGCAAGGTGGATATCCCGACCGCTCCGATTGTTCTCGCGCTTGTGCTCGTTCCCATGGCGGAGGCCAATTACCGCAGGGCGCTTGTCGTAGCCGACGGCAGTCACACCATTTTCTTTCTAAGTCCGATCAGTCTTGTCCTTCTGCTTGCTGCTGCCTCTTCGTTTCTGGTGCCATTGATCAAGAGATACCGGCAATCAAGAAAGAATTGACAGTTGACGTTGGCTGTGGAAACATTCCCTGCGAAGCAGACCCACGTAGCCAGTATCGGTCCGCTGCTGCTTTGCGCCGTTATCTATACCAGATGCTGGCGTCAGCTTTGCAGGGTAATCTGCGTGGTCGGCAAGTAGCCCGCTGCAGAGCGGGTTTTCACCGACAGCAGGAAAAATCGTTTCTGGCAATGTACAATTATTTAATTAATTAAACAGCCTTTACATGTACGTGTCCACGAGACATTAAGGTATCGCTCAAAGGGGTATAATTTGCACCGATCGCAAGACTCCAGTAGTCCGTTACTGGCTAGTGATAACAATATGATTGCTGATCTCAAGTCTCTAGGCTTCACAGAGTATGAAGCAAAGATCTATCTTGAGACGTTGATGGCTGTGGGGGTGCCCAAAACAGCCTATGAAATATCAAAGGCGTCGGGGGTTCCTCGCTCTAACACCTATAGCGCCTTGGAGGCGCTTGCACGCAAGGGCGCTGTATTGCCAGTTACGGAGAATCCGACATGCTATGTGGCTGCAAATCCCAGAAGCATGCTCGAATCGCTTGCTACCCAGACGGCGACGACCTGTAATCGTGCGGCGGCGAATCTTGAGCGACTTGCACCAAAGGTAGAGAACCAATATGTCTGGATTCTGCGGGGAGAAGAGAGTACTTCGGCTGAAATAGACAAGCTTCTCGCCTCGGCGACTACGTCGATTTGGATTAAGGCTTCTGACAGTGTATTGCGGAACCATGCGGCCGCGCTAAAAAAAGCTGCGCGCAAGAAGGGTATGCGTGTGATGATCGTACTGTTCGGTAAAGATAAATCTGAATTCGAATATAGCCCAAACTGTCGTGTGTACATTCACGAAAACGACGGAACCAGAATGGGGAAAGCAGATAACCTTTTCACGATTGTCATTGACTTTAACGAGATGATTACGGTGAACGCGTCCGACCAGTATGTTGGGGCCCGTACCCGAAGTCCTGCTATTGTCACCATGGCGTCGTCTCTGATTCGGCACGATTACTATATGGCCGAGATTTTCCTCAAATTCGGTGACCAGATAACTGAAGAATTCGGCCGCTATCTCGCCAAGTTGCGGCTGGATGCTTACACGCCCGAACAGGCCGCCTCATTTTACGAGAATACCGGCATGGAGCGCACGACCAAAGACAACTGATATGCCTGGTAGTGAAGCACCGTTGTGGTCGATTGCATCGTCCGGACGCCTTGGCTGTACGCAACGGTGTGGCTATATTCAGCATATTAGGGCGGCTGCATGCGTTATCTACAAGATAATTTCAGCCAGCATATTGACCCGTCCATCCTCTTCCCGCGCCCAAGCCTCTATTTTGCCATCGCCAAGCCGCAGGCCTTCGATAAAAAATGGACGGTCTACGAAAAGTGGCTTGACTGCCTTGAAGGTGAACTGCTTGCATCGGGTAACACCAGCCGCCACTAAAGCATGGTTTAACACCAGCGTCGCAATGAGCTGACCCTGTACGATGATAGCCGGATACTTCTCCACATTCCGCGTATAGTCTGCATCGTAATGAATACGATGGCTGTTGAACGTGACAGCAGAGTAGCGGAACAATTCCGTGGCATTGAGTTTTTCTGGAACCGACCAATCGGAACCAGACTTGGCTCTTAGCGTGAAAATATCGTCATCATAGTCCTGATGGTCTCTGTAAACAACGGTTTGTTCTTCCTCACGAAGCAGGCGACCTTCCTGCGTGTATCTATTATTAATCCCAAGAAATATCATCTCACCCGATTTGCCCGTTTTGGTGTCAATGCTGGAAATAGTTGCAGTTCTATCGACTTGTTTGCCGACCTGCAGGTCATGGTGATAAGTAATGACGCTTTTTGCCCACATCCGTCTCGCTTGCGGTAACGGTGGAATGAATTTGCCGCGCTTGGGGTGACCGTCTAAGTCTACCTCTGGCTGCGGAACGGCTGGGACGAAGTAAAGCCAGTGACCGCAGGGGTGTATTCCGCCCAGCAAGTCAACGGTCGGTACGTTCGAACGGCCGCCGATAAGGCTGGCAAGGCCATTAAGCGGCCACTGCTCTATTATTTCCTTCGCGATGTGTTGCCGACCCTTCCAGTCTTCAATATTGCCTTGCATGGCGTGGCTGTCAGGCTCATGTGTTCGGGTCATGGGTAATCTCCTAATTTGGTTGTTGTGATTGCAACTACTATAAATTTTCGATATGATGTTGTCAAGCACGCTGGCAAAAGCACTCTTGGTGATCCTGCCAGAGACGTGCAAACATAAACGACAAACTGGATGGAGACCATGGCAATAGTAGATATCAAGACCGAGATAACGGGCAACGTGTGGAAGATTGTTCAACAAGTCGGATCGCACGTTGAGGAAGATGAGCCGATCATGATCCTGGAGTCCATGAAAATGGAGATTCCTGTCATAGCGGTAGAAAGCGGCATCGTAAAAGAGATTCTCATTCAAGAAGGGGAAACGGTTACCGAAGGAACGGTCGTGGCCCGCATCGAGGCATAAGGAGTGCGAAATGCTTAAAAAGGTCCTGATTGCCAATAGGGGAGAAATCGCCTGCCGTGTCATACGCGCATGCCAAACGTTGGGGGTCGCCTCTGTGGCCGTATATTCGGATGTCGATGCCGACTCGCCGCATGTTCGTCTGGCTGACGAGAGTGTACATATCGGCCCAGCAAGAAGTGCGTTGAGCTATCTGGATAGCGCCAAAATTCTGGACGCAGCCCGACTCACAGGAGCAGACGCGGTGCATCCAGGTTACGGTTTTCTTGCCGAAAATTGCGAATTTGCCACGGCGGTTATTGCACAAGGCTTGACGTGGATCGGTCCTCGTCCTGAGTCCATCAGAGAGATGGGCAACAAGCAAAATGCGCGTGAACTCGCGATTAAGGCCGGCGTGCCCGTTGTGCCTGGTACAGGCCGGCTGGATGCTGCCAACCCTGAGGCGCTGCAAGCGCAAGCAGAATCCGTCGGATTTCCTTTGCTGGTGAAAGCGGCTGCCGGAGGCGGCGGCATTGGTATGCGTCAGGTTTTCGAGCCTTCAAAACTCATTGCAGCGGCAGCGGCGACGCAATCGCAGGCCAAATCGGCCTTTGGGAGCGACGAAATTTTTCTGGAGAGATTCATTCCATGCGCGCGTCATGTGGAAGTGCAGATTTTTGGCTTTGACTCCACTGCAGTGCATATGTATGAGCGTGATTGCTCCTTGCAGCGTCGCTTTCAGAAAGTCATCGAAGAGGCACCGGCGCCGGACATTCCACTGGCCGTCCGGAAAAAAATGCAGAAAGCAGCGATTGACCTGGCTGTGTCCGTAGGATATCAAGGTGCAGGAACGGTCGAGTTCATTTTTGATGTCAATACGAAGGAGTTCTTTTTCCTGGAAATGAATACCCGGATCCAGGTTGAGCATCCTGTGACGGAAATGATTACCGGTCTGGATCTGGTCGCCATGCAGCTTCAATACGCAGGTGGCGTGTTAAAGGCCATGGGGCAGGATGAGATACGGTCAAGTGGCCACGCGATCGAATGCCGCCTGTACGCTGAAAATCCCGAGAAGAATTTCATGCCTTCCCCGGGCCAATTGAGCGTGTTTGACCTGTCGGCGGTCGACTCAGCGCAGATCCGAATCGAAACTGGCTATGAGCAGGGCGGCGAAATTACGCCTTTCTATGATCCCATGGTTGCCAAAATCGTCGCCTATGGCGCGGATCGGTCGCAGGCTATCGAGATAATGCTTCGTGCATTGGCAGGTGTAAGGATAGAAGGTATAAAAACCAACCTTGATTTTCTTGTTGCCTGCATGAAGAATGCATCTTTCCGCGAGGGACGGGTCAGTACAGGGTTTATCGAAGAGCACAAGGATTCCTTGTTGCCGGCACGCGCGAAAGCGGCCTAGAGCTCAGGAAGAGGCGCGTATGATGAAAAGATCCCTATTAGTCCGATGCCCGGCATGCTTGCTATGGCGCGTTTCGTCCGTTTCCCAGGCTCTGGTAAAACCCGGGCTGCGTTTCCCCAACGTCGCTCTATGCGCTGCCTTGACATGGATTTACTGATCGCCGCTTTCATTGGCGTATCCGTTCTTGCCACTGGTTTTATTTCAGGGGCCTTCGGCATGGCAGGCGGAATGATATTGATGGGTGCGCTTCTGCTTGTTCTGCCCGTGCCAACGGCAATGGTGCTGCACGGTGTGACGCAGATGACCTCCAACGGGTGGCGTGCCGTTGTTTGGCGGCGCTATGCGGATTTCCAGGTGTTCCTGCGCTTTACCGGCGGTTTGCTGGCGGCCTGTGCCCTGTTTTTTTTCGTAAGTTACGTGCCTGATCGCGCCACTGTCCTGATTTGCCTGGGTTGCGTGCCCTTTCTGGTCATGCTGGTGCCACCCCGGTGGATTCCTCAGGCAGATCGCCCATTTGGGGCTGAGATTTGCGGTTTTCTTAACGCCTTACTTCAATTTGTGGCGGGCGTGTCCGGTCCGGTGCTGGACGCCTTTTTCATTCGTTCCGAATTTGACCGGCGTACTGTTGTCGCCACTAAAGCGGTCTGCCAGACGGGGGCGCACTTCGCGAAGTTGATCTATTTTCTCCATGCCGGCAATACGCTGGGCGGCGAGGGCATCCATGCGTGGGTCTTTGGACTTTGCATTCTTATGGCTGTAGCGGGTACAACGCTAAGCCGCAGTATTCTGGAAAAGCTATCGGATGCCCAGTTCCGACGATGGACCAAGTTCATTCTTATCGTGATCGGGGGGGTCTATCTGGCACAGGGAATTTATCTTTTGTTCAGATAAAACAGCGGAGGACTGGTCCGGCTTACGGCCCCGTCCACTGCTTCGCAATTCACCTATACCTCAGGACTGTAATCCCGCAGCCGTCTCTCGGCAATTTCGAGGTGAAGTCGCTCGACCATAACGCCATCCAGATTGATAACGCCTTTGCCGGCATTCTCAGGTTGTGCATAAGCCTGCACAATACGCCTCCAGTTTTCTAGTTCCTCGGCAGTGGGGCTGAAGCATAGATTAACGGTTTCCACCTGGAGCGGATGGATAATTGTCTTGCCGCTCATGCCCATCGCTTTGGCGATTTCAGATTCCGCCTTCAGGGCGTCAAGGTCATGAATGTTATTCAACACACCGTCGATAACCGGGATATTGAATGACTTAGCGACGAGTGTAACATGTGCCAGCCACGGTATAAGATTGCTACGCGCAGGGCCTGGGTCAATATCGCTGTCCTTGATCAGGTCATTGGTACCGAGTACCAGACATTCAACACCATCGGTCAACCCATTTTCGACAATGTGCTCCAGCTTCAGAATGCCGATCGGGTTTTCGACCATACACCAAATTCTGGTTGATTCGGATCCACCATTGCCAAGCTTTTCGCGGGCTAGCCTGGGAATATTCGGGTGAACGACTTTGGGTAGCAGTACGGCGTCAGGCTGCGCTGTCGTGACCATATCCAAATCCAGGTCCCAGAATTCTGTATCGCGGCCATTGATCCGGACCACGACATATTTGCCATGAAGTTCATCGCGATTATCTTGCAAGAACCGTGACAGGGTTTCCGTGGCCTGCGCCTTGCGTTCATGCAGAACGCTGTCTTCAAGATCAAAAATCACTGCATCGACCGGTAACGTCGCGGCTTTATGCATGGCTTTTTCATTGATTCCGGGGACATACAGCACACTACGCAATTTTCGTTTCATGACTTTCCTCTCTTTTTCACGCTCTTGTATTTAACTATATGTTAGTTTAAACTTTAGTGGTAATAATGACAACCACTAAAGGAATTGCATTGGGAGACATAACGAAAGCAACACTGCGATGGCTTCGGCTGCCGCTATATCAGCCTTACAGGCTTTCATATCGCACCTTTACCGAGTTTGAGCCGTTTGTTCTGGAGCTGGAGCATGCGGACGGCAGGCGGTCATTTTCCGACGCTCACGTCTCGCCGGGCTCGAGTGCCGAAACCCGGGAAGGTGCATGGGCATATTGCCAGCAACGCCTCGCCCAATTGCGAGACAAGAGCATCGATCAATTCAGAAGCGATGTCGTGGCGCATCTGGATCAAAGCAAGGTCGCTACCACACTGCTTATGACAGCCATTGAGTGCCTGGAAAGAAGTGAATGGTTAAGTATTGAGCGCGATAGGGACCTTGAGCTCATCGTTCCGATCAATGCGACGGACGAGGCCGGGATAGAGCGCGAGGTGGACCAATTGCTTTACGAAGGATTCACCACTTTCAAGGTGAAAGTGGGCAAGGATGTGGAGGCGGACATCGTGCGCGCCAATACGACGCTTCGTCTGCTTGACGGTCGGGCGACCATTCGTCTGGACGCGAACAGGGCGTATTCCAGACAAGAAGCCATTCGATTCACCCAGGGCCTCAGGTATGCCGGTGTGGAGCTCTTTGAACAACCCTGCGGTGCAGATAGCTGGGACGACAATGCGGCTGTAGCACGCGAAAGCCCGGTTCCCTTGATGCTTGATGAACCCATATGCAGCATCGCTGACATCGAGCGGGCCGCGGCTATTGAGAACGTGCGCTTTTGCAAAGTCAAACTAAAACGCTTTGGTAGCTTGCAGGCCCTGGCCGATGGTATCCAGCGTATCCATGACCATGACATGCTAGCCGTCCTGGGCGATGGTTTAGGCAGCGAAATCAATAACTGGATGGAAGCCACAATCGCTGCGCGCCTTATCAAGACCAAGGGAGAGTTCAATGGGTTTCTGAAGCATAAGGACAAGCTGTTTCGAAACCCTATGCCATTTAGCCAGGGAAAAATCCAGTTGCAGGCCGGCTATACGCCAAGACTTGATGACGAGGCGATAGAACGTCTCACGGTCGAAAAACACATTGTCGAATATTGAGGACTAAAGCAAATGAAGCATAGTGAGTTGATGAATGAATTGGACAAAAGACGCAATGCCGCCGCTGGGATGGGGGGAGAGCGAAAGCTTGAAAAACGTCGAGAATCGGGAGATCTTAACGCACAGGAACGTTTGGATCAGCTGGTCGATCCGGGAAGCTTTTTTGAGGTTGGCCTGCTGGGCGCCTCGGCATTTGAGCAGGATAAGGATGTAACTCCCCGCGATGGCAAGATTGTCGGCTTCGGAAAGATAGACGGACGGCATGCGGGCGTCGTGGTCAATGATTTCACCACCAAGGGAGCATCGACCAGTACGACAAACTCAAAAAAAATGGGGTATATCCGCAAAACCTGCAATGAGCGAGGTATCCCGTTTGTTCATATCGGAGAGTCCACTGGAGCGCGGCTACCCGACGCGATGGGGTCAAAAGGCATGGGGCAGATGCTGGGCAATGACACGACTCAATTTCGACGCGTTCGCGACGTGCCGTGGGCGTCTGCGGCACTCAATACGTCTTTTGGTTCGTCTGCGTGGCTATGTTGCTGCTCCGATTTCGCGGTGATGAAGAAAGGCTCCATTATGTCGGTCTCCAGCCCGCGTCTGGTATCAATGGCGATCGGCGAAAAAGTCGATCTGGAAGAGTTGGGTGGATGGCGCCTGCATGCAGAACAGACGGGCCTCATTGATTACTTTGTCGATAGCGATGAAGAAGCAATGACGGCAATTCGAACATTCCTGTCCTATATGCCCGCCAACGCGAAAGAGCTATCACCAAGGACAGTGGTGGCCGAAGACGCTGTCTCTGATCAGGAAGCCATTCTGGACGTTATTCCGGAGAGTCGGACTCAGGTGTACAACATGAAAAAAATCCTGGAGATTGTTTTCGATAAAGGCAGCATCATGGAGTTGAAGGCCCGTTTTGGCAAGTCGCTGGTCACTTGCCTGGCAAGGTTGGACGGTCGCGTGGTCGGGGTCATCGCCAACAACCCGCTTACGGGCGGAGGCGCGCTTTCCGCAGAGGCGTGCCGCAAGGCGATCGATTTTACGGTCTTGTGCGACAGTTTTAACATACCTCTGATCAGGTTTGTAGACACGCCTGGGTTCGTGGTGGGTACTGAAGCGGAACGCAAAGGCGCACCAGGCCAGATTATGAATTTCATGAATGCCACCTGCCTGACAACGGTTCCGCAAATTACGGTTTTATGCCGCAAAGCGTATGGACGAGCCTACGTGGCCATGGGTGGGGGTGCGCATAACGATACGATGGTCGCCTGGCCTATGGCTGAAGTCAGCTTCATGGATCCTGTTTTTGCCACCAACATTGTTCACAATCGAACCGCTAAAGACGATGGCTTTGAAGAGGCGCTGGCGCATATCCAAAAAGATCTTGAGATTTGGGACATGGCCAGGATTTTCTCGGCCCACGATGTCATAAAACCGCAGGAAACACGATCATTCATGATCAAGATGCTTCAGGTGCAGGAGCGCCGGCTGTCTGGCGGCGTCGGCGAAAGAATAATGCGCAGCTGGCCGACCAGCTTTTGATTGTCCACTGCTATTAACAGAACAAGGAGCGCGCTAGTGAATCCAGTAAGTTTGAATGAGAAGGCCGGCAAGGAGCTTCTCGCGCAGTTCGGCATTGATACGCCACAATCGTTCGTTGCAGACAACGCTCAGGATGCGCGCAAGCGCGTCGGTACCCTTCGGGCGCCCTATGTAGTCAAGGTTGTGTCGGGAGACATCCTGCATAAATCCGATGCGGGGGGCGTTACGCTGGGCCTCCAGACCGCGGAGCAGGTTGCAGAAGCGATTGATCGCATGAGCTGCTTGCCCGCCATCGTTGACGCCCGGATCGAGGGCTGGCTGGTCGAGGAGATGGTTCCGCCTGGTTTGGAAATTGCAATTGGCGGATTCTATGATCCTCAATTTGGCCCGCTCATCATGCTCGGTGCAGGCGGGATATACATTGAGCTATTGAAGGATGTCACGTTTCGTCTGTGCCCTGTCTCGGAGGATGACGCCCGCAATATGGTAGACGGGTTACAAAGTGCCAGGCTCTTTGATGGTTTCCGTGGGGGAGACACCTACGATAGGGAGATGGTGGTACAGGCTCTGATGAAAATCGGCGGCGAGTCCGGGTTGTTCATGACGCACCAGGAAGAGATCGAGGAAATTGATATTAATCCTCTGATTCACACAGGCGACAGGCTGGTGGCGGTAGACGCCAGATTCATTTCCCGGAAAGCCGACCGCGTGATGCTCCCACACGGTGGAGCGCGCAGCGATCAGGAAGTACTGGAACATTTCAGGCCGCTATTTTTCCCGAAGACAGTGGCGGTTCTGGGCGCGTCAACGAAGGACGTGACGATCGCCAACACCTTTATCCGCCGTCTGCGCGAGTTCGGGTTTGACGGGGACATTTACCCGATACATCCCAAAGCGCAAGAGATTGAGGGGGTCAAGGCGTATCCCAGCCTCGCAGATGCGCCGGCATGTGTCGACTATACCTACGTCGCCATTGGCGCCGAGCGCATTTGTTCATCGATTGACGTTGCTCCGGGAAAATGCCGCTTCGTCCAGATCATCAGTTCAGGTTTCGAAGACACCGAGGAGGGGAAACGGGGGCAAGCCCGATTGCTTGAAACGGCCAGCAAGGGAGGGATTCGCCTGCTGGGTCCGAACTGCCTGGGGACTTATTCGCCGGCAGGCCGACTCACCTTTCCAAAGGATGCGCCAACTGAAGCAGGAGTCATTGGCGTCGTCTCGCAGTCGGGTGGGCTTTCTACCGATATTATCAAGCGTGGTCAGTGGCGCGGCCTGCGCTTTAGCGGGCTGGCAACAATTGGAAATAGTGTCGACGTCAAACCTGTTGAGCTTCTTCGCTACTACCTTGCCGATCCTGCGACCAAGGCGATAGGAATGTATATTGAAGACGTCAAAAACGGGCGCGAACTCTTCGAAGTGCTTCACGCAGCACCGAACCCGAAACCGGTAGTGATTCTTCGCGGAGGTGCCACGCAGCAGGGTCAGCTTGCTGCCCAGTCCCATACGGGTGCTTTGGCTTCGGGACAGGAAGCATGGGAAGCGCTTGCGAAACAAACGATAGTCGAACTCGTGGACACCGTAGACGAGTTCATTAACTTGCTATTAGCGTTGCAGTTCCTTGCATTGCGAAAAATGACCCCCACGACAGATGTGGTGCTGTTTGGTAATGGAGGAGGATCCAGCGTCCTTGGCGCAGACGCTTTTGCCCGTTCCGGACTCAATGTCGCGCCCTTTGCGTCACAAGTAGTGCAGGACCTGGAGGCGCTGGGTTTCCCGCCTGGCACGAGTGTCCTGAATCCGATTGATACCCCTGTGAGAAGCCTGCAGGAGAAGGATGGATTCATCGCAAAAGAAATTCTGGATATTGTTTATGAGAAGGCAAAGCCTCACGCCATCGCAATGCATCTGAACCTGGCTGCTTTTGTCGGCCGCGGGACCAGTAATCCGCTAGCCAACCTGATTTCCGTGATCACCGAGGTACGGTCGGAACGGGGCGACAATACTCATTTTCTGCTTGCGCTCAGAAGCGACCGGTCTGAAGCTCTGGACGCCATGCGCCGCGAGTATATCGAGATCGCACGACAAGCCGGCATTGCGGTCTATGATGAAGTCATAGATATGGCGCGAGTGCTTCGGGCCGTGAGCAATCTGGAGGAACGATTCATCGCTCGCGCACAAGCGCAAACAAACCCAAACGCGTTTGGGTCATCCCGGGCCGCAGCCTTGGTTGAGTAGACTTACCCGACCCCCGGCCTTGCTCTCAGCGTGAACTACCGAGAGTGGGGTCGGGGCTATTGTCTTTTGAACTAAGTGGCAGGCTCATGATCGCCATAAGATCCGGAGTGTCTTCATTAGATTGCGGCACCGCGTAGCAATGTTGCAGCATGAAATCCGTTCTTTTTAAGAGTGCCACCATGTGGCAGAACTGAAGCCCTATATCGAGTAATGGCTAAGTGTAGCTGCGACCGTACATTGCCCATTGTGCATCTGCACCATGTTGGCCGCTGAGTTGTTCGTAATCCAGTAAGAGATC
The DNA here is from genome assembly GCF_014897675.1 of Advenella sp. FME57. Taxonomy (GTDB): domain Bacteria; phylum Pseudomonadota; class Gammaproteobacteria; order Burkholderiales; family Burkholderiaceae_B; genus Advenella. The sequence goes on from NZ_JABUXU010000004.1 coordinate 248,760, forward strand.
TCCGATGAGGTTCTTTCTGTGTTCTTGGACATGGCCAGTAGCAAGTCCGATCACGTCGCTTCCCCGCCTTCATATTGAACCAGGATATGCCATTCGGCGTAGACCGATGGTCGCGGCGCATTCTCGGCGTTTACCGTGACCTCCCAGGTACAGCGGGCATGCGCGGGTTTTGTTTCGGTCACCTGTGTCAATGCAAAACTGGCCGATACCCGCGATCCTGCCACAACCGGGGCGGTGAAGCGGATCTTGTCGAAACCATAATTCAATGCCATGACAGCGCCGGGAAAGGCCATGCAACTTGTCTGCCAGTAGGTCAGCAGCGACAGTACGAGAAAACCGTGTGCAATGGTGTGCTGGGACGGTGACTGCGTCTTGGCCCGCTCCGGGTCTACATGAATCCACTGGTGATCGTGCGTCACGTGCGCAAATCGATTAATCATCTCCTGCTCAATGAGCAGCGGTGCCGATGCGATCGCCGGCTGCCCGACAAATCGGTCAAGTGCGGCAACGCAATCGAATTTCTGTATGGCGCAAGCGCTGGAGGGGGCAGTTGTCATGGCAAGAATATCAGTAAGCAGAGCGCAGTGGGCGCTGCGCAGATTTTGGCGCAGGCGGCAGTCAGGCTCTCTGCGGGCTGGACGAATGGCTTGTCTTTACTTTTAACTGACAGAGTCTGACGACGCAGTGCGCGTCGTTGGCCCGCGTGTCCGGCTGTATGCCTGCGCCTTGGCAATTTCGTGGCGTAACTGGTCGAATCCGGTGGCTGGGACCGTTTCGTTCTGGCGATCGGCAATGTCTTCAAGCCGATCCAGCAACACGTCGGCCGAGCGTTCGCTCTCGTTCAGATATATGCCATGTGTCATGGTGATGTTCGCCTGTTCAACGCTGCCAGCTCCTGCCATCAGGATGGTGCGGTTGGGGGCGTTCTCTGCGACAAGCGCAACCAGGGCCGGGCTGACCGATGCCGGCGACAGCATGTCCAGGGTTTGCTGCTCCAGCAGCCCCGCTGTCATGGCTGTGGCTGCCGTGGGGGCAAGGCAGTTCACATGCACGCCATTGCGTTCGCCTTCCTGCGCCAGTGTCTGCATCAGGCCGACCAGCGCCATTTTGGCGGCACCGTAGTTGGCCTGCCCGAAATTACCGTAAAGTCCCGAAGAAGAGGTCGTCATCACGATACGGCCATAGTTCTGATCGCGCATCCTGTTCCACACGGCATGGGTGCAGTGTACCGACCCCATCAGATGCACGTCCAGCACCAGCCGGAAATCCTCCAGGGTCATCTTGGCAAAGCTTTTGTCACGCAGGATGCCGGCATTGTTCACCAGAATATCGACACGACCCCACTGCGCAACCGCCTGTTCGACCATCGCGCCAACCTGGTCGGGATCAGTCACGTCCGCAGCATGGGCGATGGCCTCTCCGCCGGCCGCTGCGATGGCCTGGACAACGGCCTGCGCATCCGAATCTGGCCGATCTGCGCCCATATCGTTGACCAAGACCCTGGCGCCGTGACGGGCAAGTTCGAGCGCGTGGGAACGGCCAAGACCGCGGCCTGCGCCGGTCACGATGGCAATGCGGTTGTGTAGAAGAGGTGTCATGGGGTCTCCGTGTTATACAAATGTTCAGGGGGTCAGGGATGCAGCCATTTCGGCATCGGTTCGGATGACCCCGGCGCGCTCAAGCTGTGCGATGGTGTCCTCGCTCAGGCCCGCTCGCGCCAATATCGAATGGGTATTCTGGCCCAGGCCAGGGGCACCGTCAACCGTGGGCTGTCCGTCCTGGTCGAAAACAAAGCCGATGCCTCGGGTGCGCACGTGGGTGTTGCCCTGATGGAACCGATGGTCTGGAAGATCGACGCAGTCGGTGGTATCGACCTCGTGAAGAAACTCTTCGAGCTTTCTGACTTTGGCTGCGGGGACCCCGGCGTCGCTTAGCAGCACTTCCAGTTGTATTGCGCTGCGGGTGGCGAAAGCCGCTTGCAGACGCGTCGTCACATAATGAGTGTCATTGGGCACGACAAATCCGCTGGGGGCGTTGAAGGCAACAAGGTCAAGCGCGCGTGCATCCTCACACAAATCCTCAACGCCAATCACAGCGGTGAGTTTGCGAAACTGCGCGGGGGTATTGGCGGCAACGGCCAGCCAGCCGTCCGAGCAGCGATACGTATCGGCTGCCGGGCTGCCGGTATACCCGCGATTGCCCACACGTTGAGTAGGCGTGCCGTCGCTCAGATAGGCGCAGGTGTTGGGGTACATGAGCATCAGCGAGGCCTGGACCATGGATGCATCGATGTACTGGCCAACGCCCTCGCGCGCCCTGCGGTGCAGCGACGAGACAATTGACAGCGCGGCCAGTACGCCCACGGCCACGTCAATAACGGGGAAACCCACCTTGATGGGTGGCGCGTCTTCTCCTTCTCCGGACATCATCATCATACCGGTCAGGGCCTGAACGACGTGATCATAAGCGCCACGTTGCGCCCAGGCACCGTGTTGTCCGAAGCCCGAGATGGAGCAGTACACGATGTCTGGCCTGACTTGCCTGATGCTGGCATAGTCCAGACCATACCGGGCGACAACGCCGGGACGGAAGTTTTCTATGAAAACGTCGGCCGATGCGGCCAGTGTACGCAGCAGTTCGGCGCCCTGTTGTGTCCGGATGTCCAGCGCCAGGGACTGCTTGCCGGCGTTGATGGCGGCAAACCCGGTAGGTGTGTCTGTGTCCGTTGCGTCCTTCATCGAGCGCAGCACTTCACCGGCCAGCGGTGGTTCCACCTTGATGACCTCTGCGCCCAGTTGCGCTAGATAGAATGAAGCAAGGGGCCCGGCGATGACATGCGACAGATCCAGTACACGGACGCCTTCTAGCGGTTTGGACATGTATGACTCCGGTCAGCCGACGGTCACGCCGGCAAGTTTGATGATATTGACCCATTTCTGATATTCGCTGCGCACAAACGCGGCATCGGCTTGCGGGCTGGCGCTATGGGCCACGTTAATCCCACCTGCTGCAAACTGGCGTCTGACGGCCTCATCGGCCAGCGCCTTCGTGGTCGCGCTGTAAAGCGTATCGACCGCTTGTCTTGGGGCGTTTTTGGGCAGCCAGAAATCAAACCAGAATTCCTGCACCGCCAAATCGCTGTTCAAGACCTCGTGCAGCGTGGGAACACCAGGCAGCTCGGACAATGGCTCCCTACTGGTCACAGCCAGCGCGCGCAGCTTGCCGCCCTTGGTCTGCGGAATGGCCGTCCCCGCGATGGTGAACGCAAATTCCGTATCACCACGCAGCAGCGAAAGCGGAATTTCCACTGATCCTTTAAATGGCACATGCGTGGCTTTTGCCTTGAGCAAAGACACGAAGGTCGCGCCGCCAAGATGGGCTGCCGAACCAACGCCGCCGGAACCGTAATTCATTTTACCGGGATTGGCCGTCAATGCGGCTATCAGGTCCTGCACGGTACGGTACGGTGAGCTGGCTGCCACGACCAGCACGCTGGGGGATGTGCCCATAATGGTGACCGGAATGAAATCGTTGACAGGATCAAAGTTCAGTTTGGGCTGCAGTATCTTCTGAATTAAGTGAGAATTGGATCCCATGAGCACTGTGTAGCCATCGGCGGGCGCATGGGCAACATGCTGGGCAGCCAGTACACCGCCCGCACCCACCTTGTTTTCCACTACGATGGGTTGTCCCAGAGCAGCGCCCAGCGCAGGGCCAAACTGTCGCATCATGATGTCCGGCCCGCCTCCGGCCGGGTAGGGAACAACGACACGTACTGCTCTTGAAGGATAGGTTTGCGCAGCCTGCGGTGCTGCAGTTCCGACCAACAGGCCTGCGCCCAGGGCGCCAAGGCAAAATTTCCGGCGATGCATGGTTGTCTCCTTATAATGCATCAAGAGTAGACGATCGCAGTGAATAGAAAAAGTGATATATTTTCATATACCGATAACTTTATGTTTGATAGCTTTGGACAATAATATTGATTGAACCTGACTATCTGGTCGCCAAGCTGCGCTTTCGGCACCTGCGTCTGCTTACGGAAGTACATAACCGAGGCAGTTTGCGGGCCGCAGCGCAGGCGCTGAGCCTGACGCAACCGGCATTGAGCAAGGCGTTGACGGAAATCGAGAGTGCCTTTGGTTTTGCCCTGTTCTCACGCACTGCGCGTGGTCTAACGCCAACAGCGCAGGGTGAAGTGGTGCTGCGCGGCGCCACGATGCTTTTGCACGAGCTGTCTCATCTTCGTGCAGAGGCCATCTCGGCCGATCGCTTTGCAACCAAAATCCGTATCGGTGCACCGCCATTCGTGGCGCAAACCTATCTGCCGGGCGTGATTGCCAAGCTGGTGCAAGGTGAAGCGCCCGTGCGGGTGCAATTGCTTGAAGAACGAGTGCCAGCCCTGATCGGCGCGCTCCAGCGAGGAGAACTGGATGCGCTCATCACCACCTTCCCCCAGCAAATGCTGGCCAGCGACGCTGACGCATTTGAATACATCAAGTTGTTCGAGGTGCAGTTTGCCGTGGTGGCATCCGTGGGACATCCACTGGTCCGTTCGCGACGCGTGGACTGGGCCCGTTTGGCAAAGGAGCGCTGGGTGATGCCTGCCGAAGGATCGATGGGACGCAAGCTGATCGAAGATTGCTTTACCCATGCCGGCGTGCCTGCCCCTTTGCCGGTGATCGAATCGACCAGCCCGACTACCAGTCTGCAGTTTGTCTCGGCAGGCTTGGGCATCGGTATCGTGCCCGATGTTGCGCTGCTTCATCACAGCACACTGCAGACAGGGCCGGTCAGGCAGTTGCGCGTGGTGCCCGAGCCCCATTCGAGTGCCGTGGCCCTGATCTGTCGTGCAGGCGCGGTCAATCCCCGGGTGGATTTGCTCAAAGCGGCGCTGGAACTGTAGGTCGTGTGAGGGCGAGATAAGGTATTTGAGTCGGCTGCATAGGCAGCGCTGCGCCGGCTCACCGTTCCAGGCAGATTCAATGGTGGGCACAGAACACCGATGTGGCCGACAGCCCCGGATTTGTCAGCGAAGAACAACGACGTAATTAACAGGTGTTATGTGCAGTGTGCATGGCGGCCAGGGCATACAAAAGGCAAAGGCTCGTTCATGCAAGAAATGCCAGTGTCAATTCGTTGTCTAGTGCGACGACACAAATTCCGACGCCGGATGCGAGGGCGGTACGGCAAAGCTTTCCCGCATGCGCTTTGCCTCTTCGGATGGCGGTAACCCGAACAGACGTTTGAATTCGCGATTGAACTGCGACGAGCTTTCGTATCCCACTGAATGGCTCGCCGCAGACGCGGTAACGCCTTGTCGAACCATGAGCAATCGGGCCTGGTGCAATCTTATCGATTTAACGTATTGCATGGGGGAAGTGTGAGTAATGGCCTTGAAATGGCTATGAAAGGTTGGGACGCTCATGCCGGCTTCATTTGCCAGTTGTGAAAGATTCAGCGGTTGCGCATAGGTGGTATGAATACGGCTTAGGATTTTGCCAATTTTCCCGAATTGCCCGCGCATTGCCAGCGCCGAACGCAGGACATTGCCCTGAGCGCCCGTAAGTATTCGGTAGTAGAGCTCACGCATCAGAGTGGGTCCAAGTACTGCGGCCTCCACAGGTGTGCTCATTGCTTCAAGGAAACGCAGTAGTGAAGCGCGCATTGCCGGATCCATGGGACTGGACATCATGCTCTCGGGGGCGACTATTGACAATGGTGCCCCATGATTGTCGATCTCTATCGACAGATCGGCGGCAAGCTGAAAATCCAAGTGTATATAGATGGCCAGAAGTGGGTGCTCTGGCGACGCATCCGTTTCCATCACAAAGGGAACCGGTACCGAGACGGCAAGATAATGCTGTTCGTCATACAGATAGGTCTGATTGCCGAAATAGCCTTTTTTGGTACCCTGGCAGACAATAACGATGCCCGGGTCGTAAAGAACCGGTGTGCGTGCAAGTGGGCGATTCGAGCGCAGAAAGCGTACGTCGGGAAGGCTGCTCAGGTTATAGCCTTCCTTTGGCGCCAACGTCAAAAGCAGGCTGGTCAAGCGCTCTCGAGTGCAAGGCGGGGAGAGAGAAGTGTTTTTTTGATGGTGCATGGAACAACGAAATCATAGTAATAGGCAATAAAAAGAGAAGATTTGGACTAAAACTCAATGCCATTTGAGAATAGTATGCATGCATGTATTAACAAAAGGGAGTATTTCCATGTCCACATCAAAAATTGTTTTCATCACCGGTGTCAGTAGCGGCTTTGGCCGTGCATTAGCTCGGGAAGCACTCAACAGCGGCCATCGCGTGGTGGGAACGGTGCGCAATGTAGAAGCAAAGGCGTCGTTTGAAGCACACGGCCCTGGCGCTTTCGCACGATTGCTCGACGTGACAGACTTTGCAGCGATAGACGAGGTAATCGATGAGGTTCAAGCCAATATTGGCCCGATTGACGTACTTGTCAACAATGCAGGTTATGGGCATGAAGGTGTATTGGAAGAATCCGCGCTGGACCAAATGAAGCGTCAGTTTGACGTCAACGTCTATGGTGCGGTGGCAATGATAAAGGCGGTACTTCCCTGTATGCGCAAACGTCGTTGCGGACATATTATCAACATTACGTCCATGGGCGGATTCATTACCATGCCCGGTATCGCGTACTACTGTGGCAGCAAGTTTGCACTGGAAGGAATTTCTGAAGTGTTGAGTAAAGAAGTAAGCCATTTTGGTATTGCTGTTACTGCCGTGGCGCCAGGCTCTTTTCGTACTGACTGGGCTGGAAGATCGATGGTCAGAGCGCCTCGCAGCATTCCGGACTATGACGCAGTGTTTGATCCAATACGCAAGGCGCGTCAGGACAAAAGCGGCCAGCAACTGGGAGACCCCATCAAGGCGGCGCGCGCCATACTGGCGATCATGAACACTGAAACACCACCGGCGCATTTGTTACTGGGAAGCGACGCACTTGAATTGGTACGCAGCAAGCTGAAGGCTTATGCAGCGCAAATCGATGCTTGGGAACAACTGACTCGTTCAACTGATGTGAGCCAATAACCGCCAGGCTGGCTGTGACTCATACGGGCTTTGTGCAAGAGAATATCCCTCACCATGGATTCATGAAAATGCTTGACATAAAAACAAACCAACTAGTAGAGTGGTTTTGGATTAAAGACTGGCGCACGCTCGATCTATTGTTTTCAATGGGATTGAGTACGCGTCTTCACCAGGTTAAGAAAATTTACATGAACGTGGAACTCTCTCTCCGGGCAACCGAAATTGCCGAACATACGAAACAGTTGCCCGCCGCAGGCGGCTACAACGGCTTTAGCTATGCCGATATATCCGACCGGGTGCATATCGGCAAGGCCAGCATCCATCACCATTTCCCCAGCAAGGCAGATCTGGTCCATACCGTGGTGGTGCGCCACCGGGAACAGGCGCGGGAGGGGCTTGCCGCGCTTGATCGGCACATCAATAACCCATTGGCCGAACTGAAGGCCTATACCGATTATTGGGCCAAGTGCATCGGCGACGGTACCACGCCCATTTGCGTTTGCGCCATGCTGGCTGCTGAATTGCCCATGATCCCGCAGGAGATTGCCGATGAGGTTCGCGGATATTTCGAGGAATTGACCAACTGGCTGGAGGCCGTGCTGGACAAAGGCGCGAAGCTGGGGCAATTTCACTTGCAAGAAAGCGCTTTTGTCGAAGCCCAAACCTTTTTGTCCATGGTGCATGGCGCCATGCTAACTGCGCGGGTGATGAATAATTCGCAGGCATTCGAGGCGATATCGCATGCAGCGCTCAGTCGGCTAACTGCTTCAACCTGATTCAATGTCGTTGCGTGCAGAGTAACGCAACTTTTTTTGCCATCGTAATCTATCAACTAGTTGATAGATATTTTGCTCAGGGCAGCACAGATTTTTAAAGCCTTTGAGTCCCACTACAGCCTCGCAGACATCAAACCGACCCGATGCTGCCAATGTTATCAAGGAGTTGCCATTTCATGCCTCATCCCATTTCACTCCTGGGCGCAGCCCATACCCTGATCAGCCTGGTGCCCGTTACCGTCGGATCGACAGCACAGTGCGTTCCGGCAAGGTTTATCTAATTGGTCTAGTGCTGTCCGTGGTCACTGCTTTTGGTTTGTCGAGCTCTGGCGGGTTCAACGTCGGCCACGCGCTGGGCATCCTGGCGTTACTGGCGGTGTGAGGCGCCCTATACGCGCCAAGGCTGTCCCGATTAACGCGCGTACACCCTATCTATCCCAGTTCGGATTCATGTTCAGTTTCTTTCTGCTGATGGTGCCTGGAATTAATGAAACGCTCACGCGCCTGCCAGTTGCGCATCCCTTGGCCGAGGCCCTCAATCTCCCGTGGTGCAAGGCTCATTGGCGGCGTGGCTGGCTATTTTCATTGTGGGATGCACTGCAGAGCTGGGGAACATATTCGCAGCTCTGCAGTACGGGTTCGCGCTTTGTAAGGCGATGATGGTCGAAAATATCAAAATGTATGTCCGACTGGGCTACGCAGAAGTGGCACGGCGTGAAGAGAGCGGCTTCAGTTGTGTATTTTTTGATAAATTGCTTCGGTGACGCTATCCAATACAGTGCCTGGCTAAAGGTGCTGTATAGACTGAACGGCTGAACGATTGGCCGGATATTCGCCGCTGTTCTATGGCTAGAAGTTTGTCCAGGGTAGAGTGCAAACAAGCGCGGATCATTGTCTGAGATGTTGATGCTGCGCATATGATTCAAATCAGGAAGGAAGCCCGGCAGGACAAACCATTGGTGCAAAAAACGGATGCTGCGGACCGGGCTGATCGTTTTCACAAATCAATATCGCTGATAAGCTCCCCGTAACGCACGGTTTCTTCCTCCACAAAATCATGAAACTGAGCTGCCGTGAGGTCTCCGCGCGGAATTCCGCCTTTGTGGACAATCTGGGCGTTAATGTCCTTTGCATTGACGATTTCGTTGATGGCGCTGCTTACCTGCTTCACAATGGCATCGGAGGTTTTCTGCGGGGCTACGATTCCAAACCACGCGGCCAAAGAGAAATCCTTCACGCCCTCTTCCTCAAAAGTAGGTACGTGCTTGGCCATTTCTAACCGGTGCTTGTAGGCAACCGCGATGGGTTTGACCCGCCCTGATTTCATCAACGGCTCGAGCATCAGGAAATCGCTGAAAAAAATTTGCGTTTCATTTGATGCCAGACTGACCAGTGCCGGACCGGATCCCGCGTAAGGAACATGGACGATGTCCAGGTTCAGCTTTCGTGTGAAAAGTTCGCCAGAAAATCTTGGCATTGAACTGGCTCCGGAAGAGGCAAAATTGTATTTGCCTGGATTTTTTTTGAAGAATTCAATCAGGGTCTGAAGATCATCGGCGGGTGTATCGCGTGACGCAAAAAGACCATAGGGCAAAGTGGCGACAAGCGATACACCGCGAAATGCACGCTTGGCATCATAAGCCAGCTTTTCATAGACAAATGGGTTGGCCGCCAATGTCTGGGTGCAGAAGAACAGGGTGCGTCCGTCAGCAGGGGCATTGGCGACCATATTGGCAGCAATGGTCTGACCGCCTCCGGGCTTGTTTTCTACTATGACATTGGCACCCAATTTGTCTGCCAGTCTTGGGGCGATCAACCGGGCGAGCATGTCTGTCGGCCCGCCGGGCGGAACGCCCACCACCAGTTTGATGACGCCGTCGTCCAGTGCTGCCGACGAGGCCGAACGCATTGGAAATACACTGGCGCCAAGGAGCGCTGCCATCAGCTTTATCGAATTTCTGCGATTCATGTTCTCCACCCTGTAGTTATAATTTATGAAATGTTCAGTATTCCGGCAGCGTTGTCCCAAAGCGAGCGCCGCCGGGCGGTTTCCGTTAATGGTAGCGAGTTGAATACCTGCAGGCTATCTGCCAGAGGCCGCACCGGATACGCGCTGCCATACAGCATGCGGTCCTCCATAAAGGTGTTTGCTGCGTGGACATAATCGCTTGTTCCTGGCGCGTTGGTATTCATGTAGCAGTCGGGTAGCAAATAGATATTCGGATTCTCGTAGGCAATTGCGCAGGCCAGCGTTGTCCAGGGCCAGCAGGCATGGGCCACGATAATTTTGGTCTGGGGATAGCGTTTTGCAACTGTCCGAACACGATCAGGATGTGCGTAGGTCATGTCCTCGCCCAGCAGCATGCTGGCGGTAAGCACCAAAGGCAGGCCCTCTTGGGCAACGGCGTCATATAACGGCCACAGTGAAGGATCGTCCTGATGAATATTGGAGAATCCGCTATCAAAGCAGGCGCCCAGCAAACCCCTTTGCCTGATCTTGCGGATTTCCTGGTAGCCTTTCTTCGTATCGGTAGACGAAATGCCCGCAAAGCCGGAAAAACGTCCCTGGCTTGATGCACAAAAGTCCGCAATTTCGCCGTTATCCGATGCGCCATAGTTCTCACTGCTGTCGCGGCCCAGCACAACCGCGTGATCAATCTTTGCCCGGTCGAGTTCTTCAATAAACAGGTCCAGAGAGCGTTCAAGGGCAGACTTGGACTCATGCCGGTTTCGGTGCAGAACCGGAAGCGACTGCTGATCCGCATCCAGTCTGTCCTGTGTATGCGATTTATAGATGAAATGGGACAGGAAACCTTTCAAGGGCGGTCTAACCCGGAAATCAATCACTTTCATTTTTTAGAGCCTCATCAGTCGTTTTGCATTTTCGGAAGTTATAGCGTCAAACTGTGTCTTGGAAAATCCCCATGACCTGAAGTTGTCCACAGACGCTTTCAATGGCTTGAAGGGGTATGAGCTGCCAAACAGAATACGGTCGCCCAAATAGTTTTTTGCTGCTGTGAAATAGTCTTCTGCGCCAGGGAACTGGGGGACAAAATACATGTCAGGCGATAACCACACGTTCTTGCGGGAGATTGCCAATGCCACGGCTTCGCGTGTGTAAGGCCAGGCGGCATGGGCGATATGGAAATTGAGCTCGGGAAAGTCCTTGGTCGCCAATAGCATATGGCCCGGTCGTGCCTTATCGATTTCCTGCATGCAAGCTGCTTGCAATGCACAGCTCAAGGAAATGTTGATGGGCAGCCTCGATTTCTGTACCACCTCATAGAGTGGGTACAGGCGCTTGTCGCCGGCATGCGAATACTTGTCCAGCAGCGTGGGTTCAATGGAAATGCCCTTGAAATCGTAAAGCGCCACAGCATGATTGAAATCCGCAAGAATCTTGTCCATGTCCTGCGTCAGGTCCAGCGCGGCCCAGGCGACAAATCTATCGCTGTTTGCTTTGGCAAAATCGGCAAGTTCTTCGTTGGGCATAATTCCGAACGCCGTTGGTGTCTGCCGACCCATGGCGACGCCGGTTTCAATTCCGGTTTCATCCATTTCCGTAATCAGATCGGCCAGCGCCAGTGTTTCGCACGAGCGGGGTTTCGGGTAGTCCGGGTGATCAAATGCGGCAAAGGTGGCTGGCGAGAAAATGCGGGAGTTTTTCCAGCTGGGCAAAGGGGGTCTCAAGCGCATATCTATCATAATTTCTCCTGTTTGAAGGTATCGTTAAGAATCATTTCTGCCCCTTTTTCTGCGACGAGGATCGCGGGGGCATGAGTATTTGAGGAAGGCATGGTGGGCATGACTGAAGCATCAACGACGCGCAGGCCATGCACGCCATGCACACGCAATCGACTGTCGACAACAGCGCCGTCTTCTTCTCTACCCATTTTGCAGGTGCCTACCGGATGAAAAGACGTTAATGAGTTCTCCTTTATCCAGCTGAGAATCTCATCATCGGTAACGCATTGGACGCCTGGCCTGATCTCGTCGTCGACAAGCGCCTGCATATAGGCGGATCCGGCGATTTGTCGGATCTTATGGATGGATTGCACGGCATAGCGCTGATCTGATTCGCTGGACAGGTAATTGGCGTTAATCAGCGGTTTTTCAAAACAGTCGGCGCTTTTGATATGGACGCTGCCGCGCGATTGCGGATGGACCAGAAAACTCGATATGGTGAAACCGGCAAAGCGATCCAGTGAATACTTCTTCTCCCGGGCATTGTTGGCCGAGCTCAGTTTGAGCATCTGGATCTTGGTAAGAGAGGCACGCGTGTCGTCCAGTCGTACCAGGGCGTGCGCCATGGCGCCAATATTGGTCAACGGCCCGTCTTTGTATGCCAGCCATCGCAATGCTGCGTTTACCTTCTGCACCAGGCTATGCTGAATCAGGTTATAGCTTTCCCGGGTCGACGTGCGAAAGGCCATGCGGGAGTTAAGATGATCAATCAGATTTTCTCCGACGCCCGGCACATTGGCTATTGGCTTGATACCAAGCGAACCGAGACGAGCGCTATTACCAATGCCGGATAACTCGAGAATCTGTGGAGATTGAATGGCTCCGGCCGAAACAACCACTTCCCTGGCTGTCCTGACTGTCTTGCGCTGGTCGCCTTGCAGGTATTCAACGCCGACGGCGCGACTGCCTTCGAACAGAATCCGGCTGACGTGCGCTTCGTAAATAACGTCCAGATTCCGGTTTTTTTGCGCATCCAGATACGCTTCCTTGACGCTGTGTCGATATCCGTTAAGGATGTTGAACTGCAAGGGGCTCACTCCCTCGAACTGGCCGGCGTTGTAGTCAGGGTTGTACGGGATATCGGAATCCACGCAGGAGTCTATGAATCCACGGGTCAGCGCATCGCAGGCCACATGGCGTACGATGTTCACGTTGCCCTGCCTGCCTCTGATCTGATGCGTTCCGTGTTGGTAGTTTTCAGCGTATTTGTAGTGTTTGCTTATCTCTGAAAAGCGCCACCCGGATATGCCGAGGTTGCTCCATGAATCATACTCCTGGGGGTTGCCCCAGACCCACAACATTCCGTTAATTCGAGACGAGCCGCCGATGACTTTTCCGCGAGGAAAATAAACCGGCCGCTGGTTCAGGCCCGCTTCCGGGTTTGTGTAAAAGCGCCAGTTTCCTCTGCTACCCAACATCGTCTTGGAGACTAGAATGGGAATTCTGAAGCATAACCAGTTGTCGTTTTTGCCCGCCTCAAGCAACAGCACGCGGCATTGCGCCTGCTGCGCGAGCCGGACTGCCACCACCGTGCCGGCGGCGCCGCCACCAGCGACAATGTAATCATATTCTGCTTGCATCCATTACCTCACTGGCCGACGACAATGGACTTAGTGTTGGCGTACTCAGACAGCACTTCAATTCCATTTTCTAGTCCGAGTCCGGACTGTTTGTGACCGGAAAAGGGGATCTGCGGCTTGATCACGTGGATGGTGTTTATCCAGGTCGTACCGCTCTGCAATCGCTTCGCAATGCCTTGAGCCAGGGTGGTGTCCTGAGCCCAGACAGAGGAGGCCAGGCCATATGCCGAATCATTGGCCCGCCTGATTACCTCTTCGACATCGTTGAAGAACAGGATGGGAAGTACAGGCCCGAATGCCTCAGTGACCACGGTCTCGTCCTCGTCTGCTGGGTTGATCACCAGCGTGACGGGCACAAAGTAGCCGGCACTCGGGACGGTCTCGGTCAGCGTTATCATTTCCAATCCCCGCTCCTTTGCGGCGTTGATCATGGCGCTCACCTTGAAAAATTGAGATTCATTCTGGATAGGCCCGATGCCGACAGCGGGATCCAGCCCGTCGCCGACAATGACATTGCGGCCGTATTCGATAAAACGTTTCAGAAACTGGTCCTTGATTTTTTCGTGCACATACAGGCGCTTTATGGCCACGCAAAATTGCGCGTTGTTGGCAAAAGCACCCCAGAATATGCCGGGTATATGTTTTTCCAGATCAGCGTCATCCATGACGATGGCCGGGTCATTGCCACCCAGCTCAAGTGTGATACGCTTGATCGACTGGGCTGCTGTGGCCATGATCGCTTTACCGGTTTGTGTTGAGCCGGTAAACGCAATTTTGTTAATGAGAGGGTGCGCCGTCAGCGCCCGGGCAAGCTTGTCACCGCCCGTAATAATGTTAATTACGCCTGCGGGTACGAGATCTTTTATGATTTCTCCCAGGCGCAGCGAAGTCAATGGCGTGAAGGGCGAAGGTTTCCAAATGACGGTGTTGCCCATGAGAATGGCCGGGGCGACCTTCCAGATTGCAAGGGACATGGGAAAATTCCAGGGCACGATGGCAGCCACTACGCCAAGCGGCACTTTACTGGCGAACGCATGGTCATCGATTCGGCGTTCCATCAGCCCGACCAGCTCCGGTATTTTGGAGAAGTAGGAGAGCCAGTCTGCACAACGCTGAATCTCTCCCTGTGCATTGGCCAGGGGCTTTCCCTGTTCGGTGGTGAGCAAGGTCGACAGTTCTGTTTTATTGTCCAAAATAGCTTTGGACAGTCGGCTTAGCAAAGTCTGTCGGTGTTTCAGGGCTGTTTCGCTCCACGTCGCAAAGGCGGTTGTCGCAGCGACCACAGCTTGTTCAAGCTGAGTCTGAGACAGATCAGGAACATGGGCAATGGTGTTCCTGTTTGCCGGATTGATAACCTGTATGGTTGCGTCAGCGGTTTCAAGCCTGCCGCCGATCAAATTTCTATACTGAGTCATGTACTAACCCTATCGCTTGTTTGCCGGAGAAACCCGGAATGTAAAACGATGATAGGGCAGACTAAGATTGCTGCATAATATTAAATTTTTCTGCACCCATATATTAAATATATGGTGCAGGTTTTACCGGCTACCTGAACGAGAACAACTCATCCAACAGAGTCGAATTATGGTCCTTTTTCTTTGCCATATAGATTTCCGTATTGAACTGGTGTGAGAAGTAATCAAGATTGATAAACTCAACAGCGCCTTTTATGCCGGGAACGGTGGTCTTGGGCACCAGCGCGACCCCTAGTCCGCAGCCGACCATGACCGCCACAGTTTGTATCTGGATCGCTTCCTGCGCGACAGCTGGCTCAAACTGGTTGTCCTTGCAAAACATTAATGCGGAGTTTCGTAAAGGACTATTGGTGGAGTACATGATGAAATTTTCGGTGCTTAGCACCGTTGGTGTAACTTGCAGGCAATCGAGAAGGCGGTGATTATTCGCCACCATTAACACGAACTCGTCGCGAGCCAGTTTGATTATTTCTATCTCGGCCGGCAAATCCAACGGACCGCGCAACAGCCCTACATCAATCTGGGCATCAAGAAGCATCCTGATGATGTCATTGGACGTACTCTCCATCAGATTGAGCTTGATGTTAGGATACTTCTTCAGCAGGATAGGGAGCTTCTGAGGGAGGACGGTGTGAGCAGTCGATGACACGAACCCGATATCCAGCGTTCCTATATTGCCATTGCTTATAGATCGGGCGCTCCATACCGCTCTTTCAACATGGTTAAGGCAGATCTTGCAGTGTTTGACGAAATCCTTACCGGCTGCCGTGATTTCAAATGAATTGGCTTTTCGGTCAATAAGCGGGACACCCACCGCATCTTCCAGCTTTTTGATAGCAATCGACAACGCCGGTTGCGCAATATGGAGTTTTTCTGCTGCTTTGGTAAAGCTATTTTGCTCGACAATCGTGAGAAACTGCTGCATTTTTCGCAAGTCCACATTAGGTACCATTTCCATATCCTTGAAGAATAATTCTGTATTGTGGCTGGGACGGCTGTGTCATGACCGAATGTCCCCGTTTTCGCTGGCAAGAAGTTACGGCCAAATGGCGCTTCTATTCAAAATGCCCAAAAGCTTATTGGCTGGCTATGCAAGACAATAAATTCTTTTATGGGATATCGATTAGCGTTGTATTTTCTTCGTTATTTTGATGCATGTCGAATGACAGCTCACTCCATCTGCGTCAGCGCGTCTTGCGCGGCGGCATGGACGAGCGTGCGAAATGGCTCACACACTGCATCGTCCATAATTGCCTGGTTAAAAACCAGCATGACAGTGCTAGCAGGCAATGTTGGGTAGACGTCAATGATTTTTACCAAATTCAGGCTTTCATAATGCCGCGCAATTGACTCTGGGACAATTGAAATAAAGGATGTTTTGGCGACCAAGGCAAGGTTGGATTCAAAAGTCCTCGTTTCAATGACAGATTTGATTGGGGGTAATGCGTTTTCGTGCCAGAAACGGTCTAGGACCGCGCGTGAAGTGGTTCCGGGCGAAGGCAAAACCCATTCTCTTTTCGTTAACTGTTCCAGCGTATAAGTATTGTCTGTGAAAGTGGAGTTTGTTGCGCTGCAGATGATCAATGGGCGCTCTTCGTAAAGGCGTTCGGTGACATAATCGGTTCCTATGCCGGCTGCGCCAGCGACGTGGCGCATGATGGCAAAATCCAGCTTCTCGCTTTCCAGCGCTGCCAGCAATTGAGTAGAACTGTCTTCGACGACCATGAGTTTCCATGCAATCGGTGAATCGGATGCAGACTGATCGGCATACACCCGGTTCAGTAAATGTGGCATGACCGAATGCATTGCGCGTGGAATGCAGCCAAGTCTGATGGTAGAGCCAAGGGTATCCACGATATTGTCCAATCGGCCCAAGCTGCTTAGCAGGAATCGGGCTTGATTGATAATAGCTTTGCCTCGCACCGTAGGGATGCTGCCCCGGACAGATCGCTCAAAGATACGCGTGCCAAGCATAGACTCGGCTTCGGTCAACAGTCGGGATAAAGCGGGTTGCGATGTTCCCAGGCGCGAAGCAGCTCGATGGACAGACCCATGATCAGCAATCGATGTAATGGCCTCAATATGCCGTCGTTGTAATTGTTTGCGCCGGGAGAAAGTCATCGAAATTCCAATCAAGTGAGTGATGTGATTATTAGCATCACATTATCAAATATTTATATCATTTACAGCATAATTGATTTCCGATAAATTGGGACCAATCGCTCGCGGCAGTGCGAACGTCAATTTATAAGGGAATCTTTTGTGAAGATTAAAAAAGTTGAATGTCTGGCGGTGCACCCCGGTTGGCGAAAGAACTTGATTTTTGTCCGCATCGAAACGGATGATGGTGTTGTCGGCTGGGGCGAAGCATATAGTCAGTATGATCGCGACCGCGCGATCGCGGCCCAGATCGAGGCCCTGGGTCAATATCTTGTGGGCCGTGAGGCGCGAAATATACGTCACTTTATGCAAATTGCTTTTGATGATTATGCGCAGCGCAGATCTTCATTAGAGTACTGGTGTGCCCTGTCTGGCATTGAACAGGCGTTATGGGATATTGCTGGAAAAGCGGTGGATCAGCCCGTCTACAACTTGCTTGGTGGCGCGTGCCGCGACAAAATTCGCGTATACGCCAATGGCTGGAGCTACAAAATGCAAAAGCCCGCCGATTTTGCTCGAGCTGCCGAGCAGGTGGTGCGTAGCGGGTTTACGGCGATCAAGTTCGATCCGCTTCCAAGGCCCTGGCGAACCTATATTCCGAAGGAGCACATTCGCCATTCCGTGGAAGTCGTGCGAGCGATACGCAATGCAGTGGGCGACGATGTCGATTTATTGCTTGATATCCACCGGCGGCTGGCTCCAGCGCGTGCGATTACCCTGGCCAATGCCCTGGCTGAATTCGAACCTTACTGGTTTGAAGAGCCCTGTCAGGTAGAGAATCTGGAAGCGTTGGCCGAAGTTCGGGCCGCCAGCCCGATACCGGTTGTGAGCGGAGAGGCCATGTATGGAAGAGCAGATTTTCGGCGTCTGTTTCGCGAGCGTGCCGTCGATATCATCAACCCGGATATCTCAAATTGTGGCGGCATCCTGGAAATGCTATTTATTGCAGCCGCCGCCGAATCGGAAATGGTGGCAGTTTCACCGCATAACTACAACTCGACCACATTGTCTTTATCAGCCACCGTGCATGCAGCCGCCTGCATGCCGAATTTCACTATAACAGAGTACTTTTTGCCTTATGAAGAGTTCGGGTCGGTGGTGACCAGGAACCCGCTGGTGCCAGTTAATGGCTATATCGACCTGCCCAAAGGACCCGGCTTAGGGCTGGACGTGATCGAAGAAGTAGTGCGTTCACGCCCAGCCCAAAGCTATCCCGCTCGTACGTTCCGTATGAGCGAATATGACCAACCACTACCACTTTGATACTCTGCCAGGCAGACCAAGAGCAGGTGATAAGGAGACAAAAAAATGAAAAAAATGATTGCTGGAATGATATTGTGTGTTACGGCCCTATTTGCATGGAGCCCACTAAGTCTGGCCGCTTACCCAGATAAGCCAATACGGTTCATTTGCACGTCGGCAGCCGGCTCTCCGCTGGATTTGATGATGCGAACGCTTGCCCAATACCTGGGCGAGGAACTAAAACAGACGATTGTTGTAGAGAATAGGCCTGGCGGGACCGGAGCGGTAGGTATGGCAAATGCAATGAATTCTCCGGCTGATGGCTATACCGTTGTCTCGGCAACCGGATCCACTTCGTTTCTAATTGCAGATGGGAAGTCGGCGTACACATTGGACGATTTCATTTTCATCCGTGGTTTGCAAGCCGAGCCGTCGGCCATTGCAGTACGCAAAGACAGCCCTTTCCAATCACTGCCCCAACTGGTGGATGCGCTGAAGACAAAGCCCAACCAGGTGAGTGTCGGAGGTTATGCAACTGCGGGTTTTCATCAGTTTTCTTATTACCGTTTACAACAGGCCGCAGGATTCAAGGGCGTCTGGGTCCCATTCCAGGGAGGAAACCAGGCGGTTCTTGCCTTGATTGGCGACCACATCCAGGCGGCGGCAATCACGCCGAGTTCCGCGTTACCGCAGCTAAAGAGCGGAGAGCTTCGTTTGCTTGCGATCAGTACACCGACGCGGGACGCATACTTCCCTGACGTGGCAACATTCAAGGAGCAGGGTTACGATGTGGTCGAAACGTTATGGAGAGGCGTCATGGTAAAAAAAGGGACGCCGCCCGAGGTAATCAAAGTATTGTCGGAAGGCATGGACCGGGTGGAAGCCAACCCGCAATGGAAAAGATTCATGACCGAAAACGTACAGACTGCACAGAACATGACAGTTGAACAGATGCAGAAGCATGTACGGGATGAGGTTTCCGTACGACGGGCATTTCTTCGAGACCTCAGGGGCCAGTGAAACGGGATACTTGAATTAAAATGACGATGAAATCGCGAACTACGAGCCACACCGTTGCGTGTCTGGATGTGTATGATGGTGCAGTCAGGGAAGTGATACTTCGTTGCGCGCCGGAAGGCTGGAATATCAAGCTGGCGGACTCTTACGAAGAGACGCATCAGAAGAGCCTGATTGCGAATGCCCAGATGATATTGACCGGATGGGCTTCGGTGCCTGCATGGATGTTTGATGGGCCAAATTTGCAATTCGTACAGAAATTCGGTGCAGGCTACGACAAAATAGATCTTAATGCGGCTCGGGCCAAAGGCATTAGCGTGGCTATTGCAAATGGAATGAATGCCGATCCCGTGTCTGAGTTGGTAGTTTTGTTGGTCCTGGGTCTGTATAGGAAAATCAGGTACCTGGATGAGACCATTCGGGCAGGTCTGTGGGTGAAGTCCGAAATGCGAGCCAAAGCGCATTCGTTGCGAGATAAAAAGTTTGGCATTCTTGGGTTAGGTGCGATTGGCAAGGCAGTGTCCAAACGCGTACAGGCGTTTGGCGCCAAGGTCATTTATCATAACCCGACTCCCCTTGGTGTCGAAGAGGAAGCGAAATTGAATGTGCGATACTGCACCTTTGATGAATTGATTGCAACAGCGGATATTCTATCGTTGCATTTGCCATTAACGCCTGACACAAGTGGGATCATTGATACCGTTCAATTATCAAGAATGAAACCAAGTGTGATACTTATTAATACGGCTCGTGGCGGCCTTGTCGTAGAGAGCGATTTGGTTCAAGCACTAAAACGTGGCCATTTGCTGGGGGTCGGGTTAGATGTGTTCCAGAATGAACCGCTTTCCAAAGACCATGCCTTGTTCGGATTTGATAACGTCATGTTGACCCCTCATATTGGTGGAGCCGTTTTCGATAACGTACAAAATATGGCGCTGCATTGTTTCAATAATATGAAGCGTTTCGCGGCGGGGCAGCCGTTGCCTTCTGGTGACGTTGTTGTGAATGGTAACCGGGGCTCACCTGGAGTGGAAATAACACAGCTGTGAATTTCTAACGGTAAATCCTGCTTGAGCGGGATGGGGTAACGACTGAAATGCGGGCAAAGAACAACGCGTGAAACGTTTTTTGTGATTTAACGGATCAGCATCGGTAGCACAGGGCCCGGAGCAACCGAAAGTATCGACCCTGCCTGGGCACACGATGAGGTAAGAATGCCGTCATCGCGTGCTCGAGCCTCTTACACGCTCCACGCTGCCTTGGTCGCCAGCGCGCACTCATGCATCACCGTTAACGCACGTTGTGTCGTATCAACGCCCATCACGAACGGATTGGGCTCGCCCTTTTTCATCTGTGCCAGTTTGATGTCGGCCAGATCCATGCCGCTGTGATTGGACAGGAATACGTCAATGTTCTGCTTGCCTGCCATATCACGCACCCGGGCTGTCGCGTCAATATAAGCCTGTAGCCGTTCCATGCGGTTAGGCTGCTTGCCGAAATTGAACGATGTGCCGCCCCATAGGAAGGCACGGTGGCTTTTGCTGCCGCTTTTGACGTCAAACGCCACCGAGATGGTGCCCATGGTATGGCCCGGTGTCATCACGATGTCGACCGTGGTGTCGCCCAGTGTCAGCTTGGCGCCGTCTTCAACAACCATATCACGTTTGGGCGGGCGTCCCCAACTGGGCACTTCGAACTCCAGTTTGGTTTCCATCATGGTCCAGTCGGCCTCGCTGGCAATGATTTTCGGATGAAAATGCTCCACCAGATAATTGGCGCCGCCGTAGTGATCACCATGGCCGTGCGTGATGACGACCATCTTGATCTGCGTCGGATCCAGGCCCAGCTTGCGCATGCCGGCGACGATCACGTGTTCGGCATCATCAGCGTTGTTCATTGCATCGATCAGGATGATGCCGTCGGATGTGGTAATGGCCCAGGCGCTGACCCATTTGCCGCCGACGAAATACAGATTATCGAAAGCCTGGCCTGGCGGCGGCGCAGGTTGCGCCATGAGCTCTTCGATCGACGGACGTTTTTTGGCGCTGGCTGGCAAGGCTACGTCACCCAGCTTCAGTAACTGTTTGAGATCGCTGCCGGCGGCGGTGCGCGCTGCAGCCAGATGGCGCTGCACATCAGGCGACTGGGCTGCAGCAGGTGAAATGTTTAACGCGTAGGTTGCGCAGCAGGCGCAGCCGGCTGCCAGAAAGTACCGTCTGCCAGATGACGCAACCTCGTTATCGGTGGCGTTGTCATTGTTGTTGATCCATGATCTGAATAGCCGCATTAGTGTCTCCTGTTGTTTTGATCAAGCTCGCGTGCTGCACGCCGCAGGCCTGCGGTGCCAGTCAATTATAGTCAGATCACGGCCTGTCATGAGGCCGTGTCCAATTTTGTTAATGTCTTACTGAATAAATCGGTGGTGATCACGGGAGTTACAACCATAAACTGGTCGCAGTTTTCTGTTGAGTAAAATAACGTCAAGGTAACCATCGGGCAAGCGACTGGGACGGATTTGGCAGCTATAATTGTGCCGACATTTCCAACCATTCGCAGTTCACGATCTATAGGGATTAATTCGATGAGTAAAGCCGCAATCGTAGCCGGTGTTGTCATTGCTGCCGGCGCAGTCTGGACTGGATCAAGCTGGTATCTGGGTACGCAGATCCAGGAGCGGCTTGACGACTATCTGGTTAAAACCAACGACTATCTGAAAAAAGAAGGCGAAGGACGAATCAGTGTAGAAGCGGTCAGTTATGACAAGGGCGTTTTCTCGTCTGACGCGGTATATACAGTCAATATGACCTTTCCGGAAATGTCAGCCCTGCCACAGGAAGTTCTGCTCAACAGCCACATTGAACATGGGCCGATATCGCTCAGTGCCTTGTTGCGGGGCGAATTTGTCACCGGATACGCAACCGCCTCCACAACGCTGGTCAACGACGAAAAGACCAAGCCACTGTATGACGCAGCAGGCGGCAAAGAGCCCTACGCGCAAAGCGATCGCATTGATTTTTCCGGAAATGTGCATTCCATCGCCAAGTTAGAGGCACTGGATGCGACATTTGGAAAGACTGTTGTGAAATCCCAGCCGGTTACGGCAACAACGTTCGTAAACAAGGACTTTACCAAGGTTGACATGACGTTCGATATGCCAGGGGCAACCCAGCTTAACTACGCCGACGTCGATTTTTCTCTGGAAAACGTGACGGGCCAGGGCAGTTCCAGCAAAACTGCTTCAGGACTGTTCGTTGGACCGGCAGTGTTGAATATTGGCAGGCTTGAAATCAAGCGAAAGAACGATAAAACGCTGTCAATAGCCGATTTCAAGGTCGATGTGAAAACGGAAGAAGTGGATGATTTCCTGAACCTGAACGTCGGCTACGATCTTGGCAACATACTGGTAAACGATGTCGATTTTGGTGCCATCAAGTTAAACGTAGCCTTCGATCATCTTGACCGCCAGGCCGTGGAAAAATTCAGGCAACAGGCTGGCTCGCTCAATCTTACGCCAGAGAACATTGAGCAGCAGGGCGAGCAAATTGAACAGTATTATGCAGAACTGTTCACCACCCTGATACGCCAGAAGCTGCAAGTACGTGTTTCTCCTTTCTCATGGAAGACAGTAAACGGGGAAGGTTCACTGGAGGCTTCCGCCAATTTTGATGGAGCTGGCCAGCCTGAGGGACAGACCATGGAAGACAGCCAGTTTCTGGCCGAATCGCTGAAAAAAGTGCAATTTGCTCTGAAAGCCGACACCCATCTGATCCGTGATGTGGTCTCGGGCAGTGCACAGGTCAGCGGAGTAAAAGACAAGGAAGCGGCCGACAAGAAAGGGGATGATCTTGCCAGCATGGCTGGGCTCATGGCACAGATGTCGGGCCTTGGAAAACTCGAGAACGATGTGATCAGCAGCGATATCGCTTACGATTCGGCCATGAAACCAGAAGAACAAATCACGCTGAATGCCGAGAAAATGAGCCTGCAGGAACTGGCCGCTAAAGCGGGTTCTGCAGTCTCCGGCACTCCTCGCTGATTGCTTTTGGCGGGATATCCCGGCGCGATCGGTGGCTTTCCGGGGCCACCAGCCTCTGCTTTCGACCCAGGGATATAGCCGCTGGCCAAACGGTTCGCCGTCTATCGGGTTATTGATCGGCCGGTTGCGCCGGCTTTGCAATGACCTTGATCTCGAAGTCAAAGCCGTAGAGCCAGGTGACGCCAACGGCAGTCAGTGTCGGATAAGGGGCCTGGCCCCAATACTCCGGTACGACTTTCCAGATGGTTTCGAATTTCGATTGCGGATCGACCATGAAAACCGTCACGTCAATCACGTCTTCGAAACTGCTGCCCGCTGCCTTCAGGATACCGTTCAGGTTATCAAATGCGCGGCGCACCTGCGCCTCCAGATCCGGTTCAGGTGAACCATCTTCCCGACTGCCGACCTGACCCGAAACGAATAAAAAACCATTGGCCCGAATCGCTGGTGAATAGTGATTTCTGTCATACAGTGCCTGACGCCCAGGCGGAAAAACGACATCGCGTTTTGTCATAGCTTCTCTCCATTAATGAGTCCGGCAGACTCGACAACAACAATAAAGTGATTCTATGTTTTCCGGTTTGACGGATAAACAGGCAAATCTGTCCATCACTGTTTGTAAAATACAAACAATCCTATTACCTGGGAACATACATGGACCGATTCGATGCGATGTGGGCATTTGCCCGAGTGGTGGAAACCGGCAGTTTTACCAAGGCGGCAGAGACGCTGCACATGAGCCGAACCAGCGTCACGCAATTGGTGCAGCAGCTGGAGGCGCGGCTGCGTGTCCGTCTGCTTAACCGGACCACACGCAAGGTCAACGTGACCGCCGATGGCGCTGCCTACTACGAGCGCGTGATCAGGTTGCTGGCCGATATGGACGATGCTGAAACCAGCCTGTCCAGTGCTGCGGCATTGCCCCGGGGGCGGCTGCGAGTCGATGTCCCCAGTCCGTTTGCACGCATGGTGCTGGTGCCGGCGCTGCCGGCATTTCATGCCCGGTACCCTGATATACAGCTCGATATGGGCGTGAGCGACCGTGTGGTGGATCTGATTGATGACAATGTCGATTGTGTTGTCCGTGGAGGCGAACTCACCGATCTGTCCCTGATGGCCCGGCATATAGGCGACTTGCAACTTGGTATTTATGCCGCGCCGGAGTATCTGGCGCGGGTCGGCGTACCGCAGCATCCGCAGGAACTGAATACCCCGGACCATCACGTCGTGGCGTTCCTGTGGGCTCGCATTGGCAAGGCGCTGTCGCCCACCCTGCGCTATCGCGATGAACGCGTCACCATACAGGGTCGGTACATCCTTTCCGTTGATGATGGCAATGCCTACCTGGCAGCCGGCCTGGCCGGCCTGGGAGCACTTTGGCTGCCAGATTACATGTCCCGCGAGCATGTGGCAACGGGCCAGTTGATCCCCTTGTTGCAGGAATGGGAGCTGGATCCGATGCCCATGTATGTCGCTTATCCACCCAATCGGCATGTCAGTGCGAAGCTGCGCGTGTTTATTGACTGGGTTGCACAGCTCATGGCGGCACATGCGCCCGTCGCGCAGCGCAAGATGTCATAAGCCCTGGATCCTTCTGCAAAGCGTCAAGCCAGCATGTTGTTGGTTGCGCGCATCATGAATCGGACAAAGCACTGGTACGAGCAAAAATAGTGTTAAATTGCCAATCATCGCGTTGCCCACGTCGGGGGGCGCGCTGACCGGGCTGAATCAGATAGCCCAGCCGATACCGACGCGAACGGCAGCAAGGATTCATTCCCATGGCAATAAAACTGGCCCTCCCTGGACAAACAAGGGAATGGGATCGTCATCTGATGGCGGTTATTGCTTCGCTTGGCCTGACACAAATCATCGGCTATGGCACCCTGTACTATGCCTTCAGTATTCTCGCATCGGATATGGCTGCAGACCTGGGCTGGTCGGTTGAGTGGGTTTTTGGCGTCCTGTCTGCGGCGCTGCTCGCTGGCGGCTTGATGGCGCCCTGGATAGGCATATGGATAGACCGGTTCGGAGCAGGACGCGTCATGACGCTGGGCTCGGGATTGGCCGCCGTGGCGCTCATTGCGTGTGCAACGGCCACGAATCATATTGTATTTGTGATTGCTCTGATCGCAATTGAAATAACCGCAAATTTGGTGCAGTACGCGGCAGCATTCGCACTACTGGTGCAGAAGTATCCGCTGACGGCTCAGCGCAGCATAACTTACCTGACGTTGATCGGCGGTTTTGCCTCCACTATTTTCTGGCCCATCACAACGGCGTTGCATGCGCAGCTATCGTGGCAGAATGTTTATTATATTTTTGCGGCCATCAATCTGCTTGTCTGCCTGCCCATCCATGCCTGGCTGGCGCGTGGCGCCCGGCAAGGCAAGGCCAGAATAGAATCCGAAGTAAAAGTGTTGTCAGGCCGGCTGGTGGGCCCGGCCCGGCACACCGGCTTTGTGCTGATGGTGATCGCGTTCGCGCTGCAATCGCTGGTTGCATCGGCCATATTGGTGCACATGGTGCCGCTGCTGTCAGGCCTGGGACTGGGCGCAACGGCTGCCCTGGTGGGCACGCTCTTTGGTCCCGCTCAAGTGCTCAGCCGGCTCACCAATATGGTCTTTGGCGGCAATCTGTCGCCAGTGACGCTTGCCACCGTTGCCTCTGCGCTCATGTGTACTGCCATCGCCGTGCTTAACAGCAGTGCGCCCAGTGTCGCCGGCGCGATCACTTTTGCAATTTTATTCGGCCTGGGCAACGGCTTGTTCAGTATCGTTGCAGGTACCTTGCCACTGGTGCTTTTTGGCAGCCAGGGCTACGGCAGATTGCAGGGGAAAATCACGTCCGCACGCTTGACCGTTTCCGCCGTCGCGCCTTTCGCCCTGGCATTCGGGATGATCAATATTGGCATTCAGTGGGCGCTGGCAATCACCATGGCTTTGGGGGCGGGGGCGATTGTTGCGTACGTGCTGATCATGCGACTGGTGCCCAAAGTGCAATGATACGGTGCGTTGCGCTATGGTTTTACACAGTGCGTTCGCACAGGCCTTCTACCTGGGGTACATGGGACTCGGTGGCGCTTTGTGCGTTCTTTGGCAAGGACATCGGAGAATGCGTGCAACCAGGCAAGTCCGGCGCCTTCGTACTCCCCGGATGTCTGGCGACAGAAGGTGTATCCATGAGGGGAATCAGATCAAGATAAGTTTTCATCGTGTTGTACATACTGAAACGGTGCTATTTCTGCAACGATTGCGTTAAAAAAATGCGGCAATGGCAGCCTGCTACCTATATGAGGTTGCGTGTTCGCCAATACCGCTCAGATCAGATGAGGGTGTCAAGTGATATTGGTCGGGCGACGGCCGTCCGGAACCATCAAAAATAACCCGGAAAACCGCACCAGGATTGGCTGCATCGACCGATATGGTCCAGCCATGCGCCTGGGCAATCTGCTGGCAAATGGCCAGTCCCAGCCCTGATCGACCATCGCTGTCTGCACCTCGCCAAAACCGACGGAATACCATGGGTAAGTCATTTTGATCAATGCCAGGCCCGTAATCACGCACAGTAACCCCGTTTTCATCATGCAGAACCTGTACGTTGGTTCCGGGTGGTGCTTGCTGAATGGCGTTCTCCAGCAGATTGCGGATGAGAATGGTCAGTGCTGCACTGTCGGCTTTGATCAGCATCGGTTTTGCCAGCGCATTGGTATTGATCGCCACATCACGACTGTCGGCCAGCCGGTCAAGCTTGGCGATGGCGTCTGCTGCCACCATGGCCGGGTCTGTTTCGGCCATGATGTAATTATGGGGTTCGCTGCATTCGGCCAGTTGCAACAACTGCTGAATCTGGCGTGACATGGCGTCGATGTCGGAAAGTAGCTGTGCACGGTCGCTTGAGTCGCCCAGTTCGACCGTGCCACGCATCAGTGCCAGCGGCGTTTTGAGTTCGTGGGCAGTGGTGGCCAGAAATTCCTGCTGGACGCGATAGCCGTTGGCAAGTCTATCAAGGGCGCCATTAAACGCAGTGATCAGCGGCACCAGCTCACAGGGCAGACTCTCGGTCGCCAGTCTGGCTTGCAAATTTCCGGGATTGATACGCGATGCGGCCAGCGATACCTTTTGTACCGGTTTCATCAGGCGACAGATGGTGCATAGTACGATGGCACTGAAAATTAACAAGGCAACGAGGGTCATGATCAGCGTTGTTAGGCGCACGGTACCGCCGTCATTTTGAGTCAGTGCCTGCTGAAAGCGCTCGCTGCGGGCAACCTGCACATAATATTGGGGACCAGGCCTGGTGAGCGCGAATGTGGCTACATGGAGTAAATTGCTGTCCGGCGCCAGGTCAAATCTTTTTAACTGCGGGTTAAAAGGCTGTCCAGTGGGCGCAAACGCATGGGCGCCGTCGTCCGATGCAAGCAGCACTTTACCTTGCGCATCAACCACGCGATAGACGGCATCATCTTTCAGAACCTCGAAAACGCTGGATAAGCCTGGATTTACGTTGACTGCAATCGGTTTGTCTGCAGAGTCAAAGACCAGGCTATCAGTCAGTTGCCGTTCGTTTCCGGCAAAATCAGCTTCCAGCATCACTCGCGGGAAATAGGTAATGACTACGTGAGAAAGAATTGCGACAAATGCTGTTGTGATAATCAGTGCAATGGTGGTGGTAAAAAGCAGCTTTCCGGTCAGGCTATCGAGTTTCATCGTCAGTCTTTTGAAGGGCAAAGCCTTTGCCGCGCAGATTTACAATTTGCGTGAAGGACCCCGCCGCCAGAATTTTGCGGCGTAGACGATGTACCGCGACATCCAGTGCGTTGGGTGTGACGCCTTCTCCGAGGCCCCAGCCGGCCGCTTCGAGACGGCTTCGCTGGACCACCTGGCCCGCAGCCTGAACTAATGCCAGCAGGATCTGCAGTTCTGCCGGGGCCAGAGGCGTAGACACGTTCCCGTAGTTCATGCAGCCGCGCGCCGTGTGTACGGAAATACCGGCAAATGCCGGCTCGAGGCTTGCCAATATAAGTGGACGACGCATCAGTGCGCGCACCCGGGCGACCAGTTCCTCTAACGAAAAGGGTTTGGGAAGATAGTCGTCTGCACCCGACTCCAGTCCTTCAATGCGATCATGAATGGCATCCCTTGCCGTGACCATCAGGCAGGGCGTTGCATTGCCATCGGCACGCAGGCGCCTGACCAGGTTAAGGCCATCGCCATCCGGCACACTGCGATCAACCACGAATACGCCGTATAAGCCAGGTGCCATGGCTGGCCAGACGGAGTCCAGGCGTTCGAAAACGTCTGCCTCAATGCCGGCAGCCGCCAGGGCTTTGCACATGAGCACGGCCATGCGCGGATTGTCTTCCAGGATTGCAATACGGTTCGATGACATGTCTTTTTCAGAATCTATACAGGTAGCCCATTCGTAGAGATGGAGAGGTACTGCGCCGCACCAGCGGACTATCGGTTACACCGGAACCCCAACGCTTTACCCCAACGTCCAGGAATAGATTCTGATGTCTGGTGAGGGCGTAATCTATTCTGATACCCGCGTTGACATTGGTGCTGGATTTTCCTTCGTAACGAGCGCGCTCTGCATTGACTTCACTGTCTTTGACACCGAAGTAATAATCCACATCCTTGCTATCGGACCATTGAACACCGGCGTAAGGCGTGATATGAATTTGATTGGTCGCTTCGAACGAACGTTCCACCGCCAGTTTAATACGATTCCCCTTGCTCTTGCCCAGGGCGCGCATCCATTCGAGTGAAACATCGGCAACGCCGCTATGCCATGTGGTGCCCAGTCCCAGCCATAACCCCCCTTCGCGCTTGTCCATACCTGAAAGGAAGGAAGAGTCAGATGATTTATAACCATCGCCCAACGCGTATCTGGCCCGGATCGAAAAATCGACGGGGCCGGCAGAGGGTAGTTTGGCGTCGAAGGTCGTGCCAAAAAGCCGTACGTATCGATTCTGAAATCCCAGCAGGGGGATTGCGCTGGTATCATTTCCCACGCCGCGATACGGACTACGCTCTATGCCAACGCCGGCGCCCAGGCTCCATTGCGATTCGTTTTCCTGCGTATAGTCAGGGGTTCGCAGGCCTTGGGCCTGAACCGCTGCCGGGCCGACGCAGGCCAGCAAAGCGGCTGTCAGAATTCGTGTTGTGCGAGCGTTTCGCGGTTGCATATATTTCCCCTGATCAACTTGGAATGCAGATTGTCTGGCTATTTCTATTACCCGATCCTTACTGCGGGAAGGAAATTTGCAACAGGCCGGCAAAGTGCAAACGAGATCTGAGGAGTGTTTTCAGCGGTTTATTGGGTTCGCGACCCAGGACAGGCATGTACAAATTTCTGAACAGATTATTGAACCGCTGACAGGTAATCACATCGCCAGGTGCCTGATACTCGCTTTCCTTTCCTTTGTATCGCTATCGTCATATGTTGCCGCGCACTACTGCAGGTTTATAAATCGCCAACATTACATGACACGATGCAATGGCAAATCCAGCCTATCTTGATACGACGCGAGCTACCGATTATGATGCTTGTTTTGAGTTAACGTTAACAGGAAGATTTCATGACAAACGGCATTATGCTCGGCGCTCCATCGTCAACACCAGCGGTAGTGGTAGGAGGCGGCACCATGGGGGCAGATGTCGCTGTCGTGCTGCTGCGCGCACGCTGCCCGGTGCATCTTATCGAGACCCGTACCCAGGCTCATCAGCAGATCAGGAAACGCATTGCCGCCAATCTGGAGCAAATCAACTGCGCCGGCAATCTGGAACTGCTGACCATGGTGGCGACGCTGGAGGCAGTGGATTGGCAGAATGTTCAACTGGTCATCGAATGCATCCCGGAAAAACTCGATTACAAACGTGAACTTTTCAAGTCTTTGTCGGCCCTTGCGCGGCCGGATACGGTGCTGGCCAGCAATAGCTCAAGCTTTCCCATCAGCCAGATCGCTGAAGGCCTGCCGCAACGGGAGAGGATGATCGGGTTGCATTTTTTCATGCCGGCGCACATCGTGCCGCTGGTGGAGGTCGTACTGGGTCCCGATACGGATCAGCAGGTTGCCGACGGCCTTGCCACGCTGATGCGTCGTTGCGGGTCGGTGCCGATCATGGTTCGCAAGGACGTGCCTGGCTTTGTCGCCAATCGTCTTCAACATGCGTTGGGTCGCGAAGCGTTTTCGATGATACAGGAAGGCATCGTCACGCCGCAGGACATCGACAATGCGGTGCGGTTCGGTTTTGGCTTTCGCTACATCGCGGCTGGCCCGATCATGCAAAAAGAGCATGCAGGCCTGGATGTGCACGCTGCTGCGGCCGCTACGATCTATCCGACACTCTCCAATGTAAGCGAACCGCCCCCGGTGCTGGCCGACAAGCCCGGCCAGGGCCAGTTGGGCATGAAGTCGGGTCAGGGGTTTTACGACTGGACACCAGAGCAGATTGCCGTGGAGCGGGCCCGCTACGATAAGGCCCTGCGCACCGGGTTGAGCATTCTGGCTGCAGACCTGCCCGAGATCGAGCCTTAATCGATTAACGCATCTTCTGCCGCGAATGCGGCTGTTCAGACAAATGCGCCGGTATGAAGGCAGGGCGTCGCAGGGCATGCGGCAATGACAATCGTGATCGCGGATAGTCATTCTGAATGTGTACACCCGCAGACATTGCGCCCCCAGGTCGCTTCATACCCGAACCCGACAGGCACGTTGCCCAGGGCACGGCCCAGTAGCGCGTCGGCGCTTACCGCGGCGCGCCCAGTGTCAGGTTCATGTGCCGATTGACGTCCTTGTACAGCAGGTAGCGGAACTTGTCGGGCCCGCCAGCGTAGCAGGCCTGGG